>CAWEGH010000010.1:0-385314 GCA_963808785.1 Candidatus Dormiibacterota bacterium
CTCGGCGCTGATCACCAAGTCCGACCTGGCCACCTGTATGGCCGAGGACAGTGGAATCAGTTTCGTCGCCCGGCTGCCTCGGACGTTCGGTTATGAGCCGGCCGCCCTGGCTCTACCGTCCGAGGCCTTTGTGCGGCTGCGCTATTGCTCGCAGCGGGCACGACGGCGAGCGCCCGCCGACCGTCCCCGCTTTTGGGGGGCCGAGGGCAGCCTCGATGTCGAACTCGAGGATGGCAGGCACCTCAACCCCCGGGTCCTCTATGTGATCGGGTCTGAGGAACGGGAGGCAGCCCGTAAGAGCCGAGCCAAGCTGCTGGCCCGCGCCGAGCAGCAACTAGAGAGGATTGCCCGAGGTCTGTGCCAGAGTCGACGTCGTCAGGATCCGGAGGAGGTTGCCAGGCGCGTCGCCAAGGCAGTGAGCAGGGGCCGGGTAGGCGAGCTCCTGCATACCGAGATCGATGTCGAAACCGGCCGGCTGAGTTGGTGGCGAGATGAGTCGGCGCTGAGGGCGGCCGAGCGAGGTGATGGTCTCTACGCGTTGGTCACCAACCTGTCGCCGCGCCAGGCCTCCTCCTCACGACTGCTGCGGCTGTTCAAAGAGCAGGCGATCGTGGAGCGCGCACACAACTTCCTCAAAGGACCACTCAAGGTGCGCCCGGTCTTCTTGCACTCCAACCATCGGGCGGCCGCTTTGGTCACCGTCTGCGCCATCGCGGTCATGGTCTACGGTCTGATCGAGAGCCAAGTCCGACGCGCCATCGCCCCCCGCCGAACCCTCCCGGGACTCCTTCCCGAGGCTCGTGCAGCAAGACCGACGGCGACCAACATCTTCGCCGCCTTCGCCGGCATGGGCTACCAGCGGCTGCGCGGACCCAAAGGCCTCACCCTGGTGCCTGATCCCCTCACCGAGGCTCAGCGTAGCGTGCTGGCGGCACTCCAAATCCCATCACCATTGCCCCCAGCCGAGGGGCCATCAGTGCCTTGAAGCACTGCGGAAAACGGGCCTAGATGCTGGACCTGCCTGAGCGTAGCACGCCCCTGTGAAAGCGACCCACTCGGAAACGCTTCGTGCCAGGCGCGAGGCTGTGCGCCCCAGAGCGGGTCCGAGTCGCGCATCCAGAGGCCGAAGTCGGCCTCCTCCACAAGCAGCCAGCCGCCCGGCGCCAGCCAGGAGACCATCCGTCGCAGCGGGGCCATTCGCTCGCCGATATGCGTGAGGACGGTGCGAACGTGCACCAGGTCGAACGACTCCTCTGAGAACGCGTCGGTTGTCACGTCGTGCCGCAGCACGCGGAGGTTGGGAGGCGGCTTCGCGGCCAGAAAGTCGGTCTCGAGGTCGGTGGCCGTGACGCGTCCGGTGGAGCCGACATGACGGCACAGCCAGCGCGCGATCGAGCCCCCGCCAGCGCCGACATCCAGGCAGCGAGCTCCGGAAGGCAGCCCGAACCGCTCGAGGCGGCGAGTCGTGATCGGGTCGAGCCGCTGCTCCAACAGTTCCAGGCGGCGGCTCTCCTGGGCATTGGCGTGAGGGAACGCATATCCCCGGGCGGGGTCCATCATCGCCGATCAGTTGCGGTGGTTGTGAGGTCGGCCGCGGAGACCGGGGTCCAGGCACTTCGTACCAGCTCCTCCAAACGGTAGGTGTGAATCCAGGCAATTTGATCCGGAAGCGACGACCAGGTCGCATCCCGGCGTTCAGCCGCCTCACCAGTGAGCTTCATTGCGTGCCCGCTCAGTTGTGAATAGAGTTGAACCCTTCGCGCCCGCCCTCTGCGAAGTCCCTCAAACGTTTCAAATGCAGCAGCGTAGTTGTCCAATCCGGCGCCGCCGAGGAGCTCACCGAGCGCGTACGCATCTTCGATCGCCAATCCTGCACCCTGCCCTTGATGCGGAAGCGGGGCATGAGCGGCGTCTCCAACCAGAATGACGCGGCCCCGGCTCCAGCGAGGCAGACGCGGCAGGTCGACTAGAGCCCAAAAGCTGGTGTCACCCTCGGTGTTGCGCACCAGGTCGAGGACGCGGCCATCCCAACCCAAGGCTTCGAAGATCTCGAGCGCCTCCTCCCGCTTGGCCTCCACTCGATTCGACTCCTCCGTCCATTTAGGAAGGTGGGTTGGCCTGTACACGGCGAGCAGGTTCACCGATGCGCCCCGGTCGAGCCCGTAGTAGACCACGTGTGTTCGGGGCCCGCACCATATGTGTAAGGACGTGGGGTTCGGCAACGCCTGCGACTTGTCGACCGGGATCACACCGCGGAAACCGATCTCACCCGAATACGTTGCCCTGACATCTCCACAGACGTACTGGCGGGCCGCCGAGTTCACCCCGTCTGCGCCGACGACAAGGCTTGCCAGCACGTCGGGGCCCTTCTCGAACTGCATAAGCAACCTGTCTTGCTCCTCTGACAGGCCCGTCAGCTGGTGACCAAAGTGGATATGAGTGGATGGAACGCCGGTCGCCAGGAGACACTGAAGCGTGGCGCGATGGAGGGTGAGCAACGGTGCACCCACCTCCTCCCGGTACCACTCTCCGATCGGGTGGGTCCACAACAGCGTTCCGTCACTCCAGCGGCGGAACTCAACTGCCGGAGGTGCGTTGGCCATCCCATCGAGATCGATACCGAGGCGCTCAAGTAGACGAGTTGCATTACCTGCGATCGCGACTCCTGCGCCGATCTCTCGGAGCTCGGTGTCCTGTTCGAATATTTCCACCGATATCGACTTCTGCAGCAGGCTGGTCGCTAGGGTCAGGCCCGCCACGCCCCCGCCAACAACTGCGACATCACATTTGCTAGTCATGCCTGCCACTCACGTCGAACTCATCTGCAGGAGTAGCGCCGTCGGCATGACTACGGTAGCCGCTTGCGTGTCCAGACGCGTCAGATCGGATTTCGGCCCCGAGCGAGTACGCCCGCATCGATCGGTCGTCCCTTATCAGTGAGCTCCGGATGGACAGTCTCAGCACAGGTTCACCAGAGCCGGGCCGACCTTCGAGAAGATGCCCTGGATCAGCTGCGGGGTGTTCCAGTTGATCGTGCCTTGCTGCTGGCGCGCGGTCGTGTAAAAGATACGGGTGTCGTCCCTTCCGTCCTGAATGGCGCCCCTCCAGGCCATGTAGAGCACACCGTTGTAGTCCGACACGTTGTTCGAACCAAGGTAGATGTCGTAAGCCCCCAGGGTCGGCCCCTCGCTGCTGGAAGCACCCGGAATGCTCTGCTGGGGCGACCACTGAATGCCGTTATAGGTTGTGAACGAGATGCGGGTATCGGAAAATTCGCCTCTCCATGCGGCGACCGCCTGGCCAGCGAAGACCGTAAGCGCCGGCCCGGCGCTGGAGAATACGTTCGAGCCATCCGGTTGGAGGAGTTGCTGCTGGGCTGCCCAGCTGGAGGTATCGGTGTCGTAGGTCGTGTACCAGAGGCGCGTATCCTCGCCGTCGCCTTTCCAGACCATCAGAAGTTTGCCCTGGAAGGCGACCACGGCCGGGCGATGACTGGTGAAGACCGGTCCGGGGACCTGCTGCTGGCCGGACCACTGGCTGCCGTCGTAGGTGGCGAACCAGATGCTCGTATCGGTTCCGTCGCCTCCCCAGGCGGCGAAGAGTCCGTCGCCTAGCGAGAAGTTGCCGGGGCTGTTCGGATCGGGGTGGATGAAGCCGCCGAAGACCGTGAGCGCCGGGCCCACACTGGAGAAGACACCGGGGATCTGCTGCTGGTCTGCCCACTCGATCCCGCTCGAGCTAGCCAAGAAGCTGCTGTAGAAGAGGCGCGTATCTCCGGCGACCCCTTTCCACGCCATGTGGATCTTGCCGCTGGAGAGCGCGAGCGCGGGACCGATCTCCGAGCCCACGTTGGGATTCTGCTGCTGCCCCGTCCAATTCCCGACGTCGGTGTCGAAGTTGCTGAACCAGATGGTCTGATCAGTTCCGTCGCCTCGCCATGCCATAAAGGGCTGCTGAGTGAGGGCAAGGGAAGGGCCGACGCTGGTGCCGACGCCGGAAACGTTGCCTTGTACCCAGGACGCCCAGTTGCTGCCGTCATAGACCGTCCACCAGATGCCCTCGTCGTCGCCCGCCCCCTTCCAAGCCATGTAGAGCAGGCCGCTGTAGGCCGTCAGTGCCGGCCCCAGGCTGGTGCCCACACCGGGAACATTCTGCTGGGGCGTCTGCCACAACAGAAACGGGTCACCCTTGACAGCGGCTCGGAACCAGATACCGGTATCGTCCCCGGCACCCTTCCAGGCCAAATAGAGCAGACCGTTGTAGGCAGCGAGGGCAGGTCCGTTGGTGGTGCCGACGCCCGGAACCTGAGCCTGACCCAGGCCACCGGGGGGCGCCCCCGGGACATTGCCTTCGAAGCTCTGGAAGCTCGTCCACCAGATTCCCTCGTCATCCCCAGCGCCCTTCCAGGCCATGTAGAGCTGGCCGTTGTAGACGGTTAGGGAAGGTCGATCGCTGGTGCCGACGGGGATCCATTGCTGCGTGCCCTGAGAGTCGAAAAAGGTAACATTCAGCTGCCGCGCCCAGTTGATGGAACCGTCAGCCTGTACGCCAGTTGTGAACCAGATACCGGTATCGTCGCCGGCCCCCTTCCACGCCATATAGAGGAGGCCGTTATAGACCGCCAGCGCCGGCGCGGCGCTGGTACCGACGCCGAGAACCGGCTTCTGCGGTGCCCAGCCGGTTCCGCCCCCATTGCCCTCGTAGGTCGAGAACCAGATACCGGCATCGTTCCCGGCGCCCTTCCAGGCCATCACGAGCAGGCCGTTGTACAGCGCAAGCGCAGGCCGGTCGGTGGTGCCGACCGGGGCCAGGATCCACGTCCCACCGCCGGGTGGTCCAGCGACGAACATGAGCGTTTGAACGTTCTGCTGCGGCGCCCAGGCGGTGGATGGGAAGGGATCGGTCTCCATTCCCGTCGTGAACCAGATACCGGAGTCGTCGTCGATGCCCTTCCAGGCCATCGCCGCTCGGGTAAAGACATTCTGACCCATGATTGCGTTTCTCCTTTTCCTTTGGAAGGGAGGATCCTGTGATCGACCTCGAACATGCTTCACCTGGCTCTCCAAGCCGAGGCTGTCGTGGGAAACCGCTGTGCAGACCTAGTCGGCGCCTCTCAAGGGCCACCGGATCCGCACAATCATTCAGCACAGCTTCCCAGTCCCTGCCGTCACCTTGGCGATGCCCTCTCTCAGTAGTGCCCTGATTTCGTTCCCTATCAAGTGAGTGCACCTTGCCTCTTTCGGCTTCACTCTCCCCGGAGCACACCACTGCTCTGAGCGCCGTAATTGGGCGGCAGCGTTCACGGAGGGGGGCGTGTCATGAGTAGGGCTGCTCAGAATCCGGATCGCGAATCCCGAGCATGGACGGCCCGGTACAGAGCCGTCGTCCTCAGAAGTACAGACGCACAACTCGCCTCTCGCTGGACCTCGTCGTCGACGAACGCTGGTATGATGTCCGTCGCCGGCCTCGTGCCGCGTCACAGGGCGCCCTCCATGGGTCGGAGCCTAGGGAGGGGAATCCGGCTTCGGTAGTGACGTTCGTCATATGACGTTGTATGGCTGAGCGGCCCGTCGGCCGGGAGTCCCTTGGGTCGGCGACTGTTCCACGATGAGCCCGGGGTCAGTACGGGCGCGCGATGTCGACGGCCCCCCAGCGCCGACTCTCACGAGGCGGGTGGGCTCGGCGCCCAAGACCAAGGCCTGGCTCTTGGGTGGGACATTTTATCCGCGGTCACGACGGACGGTGGGCGGTGACGAGTATGTACTTGAGGGCCGGCAGGTCAGCCCGGAAACACCGTGTCATAGCGCGCACTTACTCTGTGTGGTCGGCTTCGCCGGTGTCGATCCATTCCGCAGGTGCGTGCCAGGTCCCAGAGCGTGGCCGTTCGCGACGCGCTATAGTCGCCGCGAGGTGACCATACTCGGGCGCTGCCCGGTGCTGGTCGAACGGGACGACGAGCTTCACATGCTCTCCGCGCTCGCGGACGGCGCACTCGGTCGCGCAGGCGCGCGTGCGGTCATCATCACCGGTGAGGCAGGGTGCGGTAAGTCGCGCCTGGCCCAGGAGTTCCTCGTGTCGTTGAAGCAGCCATGGAGGGCGCGCATCGTGCGCGTCACGCGGAGTGGGGCCGCACTTCCCACGATCCCGGACTCACGGCCCTTCGCCCTGCTGATCGACGACGCCCAGTTCCTCGACCCCACGGCGATCGAGGGGCTCATCGCCCGCCTCGACGCGCTTGCCGACGAGCCCGTGCTCCTCATCCTCACCTTCCGCCTCGGCTTGCACCGCGCCGGTGGCGGCGAGATGCGCGCGCTCTCGGCCCTGGTGCGGGACCCCCGGGCCCACGAGATGCCCCTTGAAGCCCTGTCTCGAGCCGGGATCGACCGGATGGCGAGTGCGATGGGCCGGGAGGGCACCGAGGAGCTCTACCGCCGGACGGGAGGGATTCCGTTTTGGGCGGAGGAGGTGCTCCGTGGTGGTGCCGGGGTGCCGTGGATCGCCGTCGAGGCGGTAACCGCCCAGCTGGATGTCCTGGCACCGCCAGCACGCGAGCTTGCGTGTGCTCTGGCTGTCGCCGAGGAGCCGGTGCCGCCGGCCGCCGCGGACGGCATCGTTTCCGACCTGGACGGTGCTTGGTCCGCACTCCGGGACGCCGGCCTCGGCCGGGACGATGGAACAGGTCTCAGCCTCCGGCACGCGTTGATGGCGGAGGCAATCCAGGCATCCCTCGGCCCCTCGGAGCGAGCTGCCTGGCATCGGCGGCTCGCCACTGCCCTCGAGCGTGAAGACGTGCCCAAGGACCGACTCGCCCACCACTGGGACGCCGCCGGTGATACCATGCGGGCGGCAGCGATCGCCCAGTCGGTGGTCGCCGAGTTGCGCGCCGCCGGTGCCACTAGGCGCGCGTTCGAGTGCTACCGGCTCGCGGTCCGGCACCCACCGTCCGAAGCGCCGGCCGCGGCCGCCCTGCACGAGTGTGCGGCGCTGACCGCGGCCCGCATCTGCGAGCACGACGCGATGCGGGCGTGGCTGGCGATCGCCGAGCGCCGATACCGGGAGACGGGCCGCGCCGACCGAGCCGTTCGCATGCTGCTCGATCCTACGTTCGACTACTTGCCGGTCGGCCGCTCACGCTCGATCCGAGACGAACCCACCGAGCGTCTGCTCGTCGATGCCTACAGTGCGCTGGGCCGGGCTGATGCCGTGGCCGCCCGTGAGCTCATCGACACCGCCGTCGAGCTGGCTCGGACGCGCGGCGACGGCGTGGGGCTGGCACGCGCCGCCAGGCTGGTGCTCTTCGGGCTGGGCCAGTTCGAGCGTGGTGAGGCGTTGCTCGACGAGGCCTCAGCGCTCCCTGACGTCGCGGACCATCCGAGCTATTCCAGCCGGCTGCTCACGATCCGGGCCTGCTCTCGCTTCGCGCAGGGGTATCCGCAGGAGGCCCTGGACCTGATGCGGCGGGGCGCCGGACTCAGGAGCCGCGAGCCGGAAGCGTTGCTCTGGACGGGCCATCTCGGCCTCGCCGACGTCCTGTTGCAGACCGGCAACATCGCCGAGGGCACGAAGATGCTGGCCGACGCCGGGAGAGCCCGTGGAATGAATGGGCTGGTCGACGCTGCCGAGGCGCACCTTCGCTTCGAGAACGGTGATGTGGAGCGGGGCCTCGATGGCTTGCAACGAGCGACTGATCGCATCCTCACCGAGCTCGAGTCCGATCCCGTCGGCCGTGGTGTTCTCGCCTCTCGGCGGCTCAAGGCCGCGCTCAGCGAAGTGCACGGGAACCGGCCTCAAGCGGCCCTGGCGACCGTGCGCCGGATCGCGGCGCTCTGTCCCGAGCCCTTCAACGATGTCACCGCCGATCTTGCTTACGTGCTGGCCAGGTCGGGAGCGGCGCTCGGCGACCGCGAGGCGATCAGATCCGGACAACGGCGTCTGGCTGTGATCCAGCCGGTGGCCCCGGGCCCGAACGTCGCAGCAACGGCCGAGGCCGTCGAGGCCTACGCAGGTCGCGGACCGATATATAACCGCTTCGTCAGGGCGGCGACGCTCTACGAGCGAGCTCCGAGAGCGGTGCTGGCCGCCGAGATGTGGTGCGAGGCTGCACGAACGGCGTGCTCTTCGGATCAGCGGGCGTCAGCGCTCGACAGAGCCCACCGTCTCTGTGCGGCCCACGGGCTGGCCCGGGTTGCAGCCGTCGCCGACCGGATTGCGTCGACCGCGAAGCTGGGGCCGGAGCCCATTGGCGAGCTCACAGCCCGCGAACGTGACGTCGTGCTGCTGGCCGCGGAAGGGCTCAGCAACCGCCAGATCGGGGCCCGTCTCTACCTGGCGGAGGGGACCGTGCGCAACTACCTCTCGACCGCGTTCGACAAGATCGGCGTGTCGCGTCGTGGCGAGCTAGCGAGCCGCCTCACACCGTTACGCTTCGATCACTCCGAGCGCGCCTGACGGGCTTGGTTCCCAGCGACCGGTGGAAGTCGACTCGGAGGTGGAGGCGGACGCACGCTACAGCCCTGCGAGTCACCGCTGATGCTGAGGCGGGCTGATGACGCCCGCCGCCGACACGGCGGCCCGGTGACGACTAGCACGGTCACGCACTGTCGCGGCCGGGACAGCACGGACGTGCGATACCCCCCGAGGGGCGGTCATTGGCTTGATTCGGATATCCGAATTGGCCGCGCGGATTCGGGTGGTCGGTACCCCGTACTGATCGCCCAGCGCCAGTCCCCGTTTCCCTCATTCGAGCGGGTGCCTGGTGAAGAATTCCGCGAGCGCAGCCGCGACGCCCTCCGGTCGTTGCAGATGCAGACGATGATCGATACCTGCTATCTCGGCAATCTCAAGCTGGGGAAACCACTCGCGTAGAAGCTGCTCGAATGTCACGAATGCGGGATCACTGGAACTGCCGCCCACCGAGAGCACGGGCGCGGTGACCTGCCGGGCCTCGCTGGCGCCAAAGTCCCAGGATGGGAGTTCCGGCGCCTCGGCGCCGAAGAACGCGTCGGCCGTACCGACGGTCTGGTCCCACCACCCGGGCAGCACCTATTCCAGTTGCTGCCGGTAGCCCAGCCCGAACGTCGCCCCCAAGAATCCGGCGACGGCGCCTTCACGGTCTCCGTCGCGATATCGCTCAAGGCCAGCCGACATCCGCCGGTCCAGGTCCTCGACCGCGGGATCGGCAAGGTTAGCGCGCAACGCCGCAGTACGCAGCGCGGGCTCCATCAGCACCACCGAGCCAGCCACGTCCGGGCGATCCACCGCGAGTTGCGACCCGACCAAGCCGCCGTAGGAATGCCCGACGACGTGTGCCGGCCCGATTCCCAGGAACTGCAGCAGGCCGGCCAGGTCGCGCGCGTTCTCGGGGATGCTGACGCGGGCAGCCTGCTTCGAAGTGCTGCCATAAGCGCGCCTGCGGTAGCGGATCAGCCGGTAACTCACCAGCCGAGGTTGATCCATCAACGGCAAGAACGAGTCCGCATAGGGGGCGAGATGGATCAGCACGACCGGATCGCCGGCTCCACGAACCTCGTACTCGAGAGTCGCTTGATCAAGGACGGCAGTTTGCATGCTCTGGTGCGATCCTTTGGTGCGCCTCGCCGGCCCCGGGCGCGCCGGGTCCGGGCGCGCCGGGTCCGGGCGCGCCGGGTCGCGCCGCACGACGCGATGACGAGGTGGCTCGATGAGCAGGGGTACGCACCCGCAGAGCCGAACGGTTCAGCCGGCTCGGGTCCGTGGCCGGACCTGCGGGCACCATCAGGTGCCGGTTGGGCGCTTGACTGGGTGGTGCGTCAGGTGTGGCCGAGCCAATGCTCGGGCACGTTCCCTCCGGGGCCATCGCAGCAGTCCGACCGAACCTCGTGGGGGCGGCGTGGAGGTAGCTGTCCTCCTCGGTGAGCGGGACGGCGATCAGTAGGTGTTTCGCGTAGACGGTCAGGTTGCGATGCGTCAGCATGACGCCCGTCGGCAGCCCGGTGGTGCCGCCCGTGTAAAAGATGCCGGCCACCGCCTCGGGATCGACCATCGGCCTCGGGTTGGCCTCTCCTTGCATGAGCTCGTCAAACGGCAGGCATCCGGGAGTCGCGCGCTTGCCCAAGCAGACGATGTGCTCGACCCACTGACACCGTTCGGCCCAGCGCACAAGCCATCTTCAAAAACGCGTCATCGACCAGCAGGACCGTGGTCCTGAGTTGTCGAGGATGAACTGGAGCTCGGTCGGGCTGAGCCGGAAGTGCAGATGGTTCAGCATCCGGGCGAGCACCGCGACCACGTCCCCTGGCCTAGAGGGCCTGCCGAAAAGTCGGCCCTGATGCGAGAATGAGGGCGCTCGCCACTACCACACCATCGACTCAGCAGACGTTCGAGCAGGGCCTTGCTTGGACGACAGGAACCGCAAACGACGATCTTCGACGGGGACCAGGTGTACCTGGATCACGTGGGTCGGAACACCTTCTACGGGTATCTCGCCAGCGAGAGACACAACCTGTTCCGAGACGAGGACTTTGCCGGCCTTTATCACGAGCGTTGGGGTCGGCCTAGCGTGCCGCCGAGCAGCCTGTGCGTAGCGCTGGTGCTGCAGGCGTACGAGGGCGGCTGCTCAGATCGGGAGGCGAGTGACCGTGCTGCCTACGACCAGCGCTGGAAGGTGGCGTTGGGGTGCGGTGAGATGGAGCGCCCGTTCGTGCGCAGCACGCTGCAGCTGTTCCGGGCGCAGCTACTGATCCACGACCAGGAGAAGGCACTGTTCGAGGCCAGCCTGGAGGCGGCGGGTCGGTCGGGTCGTCTGCGCCGGGATGGACAGATCCGTGTGGCGCTGGACACGACCGGGATCCTGGGCCGGGGGGCGGCGAAGGACACCTACAACCTGCTCTCGGACGGGATCGTGACGGTGATGCGAGTGCTGGCCAAGCGGAGCGGTCAGCCGCTGGAGAGGTGGGCGCGGAGCAAGGAGCTGGCGCACTACCTGGGCAGCAGCCTGAAGGGTGGGCCTCCTAACCCTGGCGGCCGTTTGACCTGGGGACACCACGAGTGCCAGCCCGTGGTCCAGGGGAGCGGAGCCCCCGCTCCTCTCTTCATGGCATCAGCCACGTCGGGAGTTCCCGTCATAGGTGCAGCACACCCCCGATGATGGCGGGCTCCCGACCTTTTCGCCGTTCTACATCGCGCTACCCGGCTACTCCCCACTTCGCTTTGAAGCGCCACTTATCACTTGTAGATGAAGAACGTTCCAGCGTGGGCCGCACCAAAGATGTGTCTAGGCCCGACGGTTTCCTGAGGTCTGGCGCCCCGGACGGCGTGCAACGCTTCAACATGTGTCCAGATCAACTGACCGGCTGCTCAGGGTCGTTCGCGGGGTCGCGGTCCTCGCAGCGACGCTGCTCCTGATCGTCGGCTGCGGGTCATCGTCGAGTTCGTCCGGTCAGCAGTCGTCGTCCAAGACTTTCGACGTGACGACCCCCGATGGTCAGGTATCGGTCTCTCTCGATGGCAAACTCCCGCCGAACTGGCCCAGCGATTTCCCGATCCCAACTGGCGCCGACGTCGCCGGTTCAGGTTCGCTCGGTGGCTCCGCCTCGACTGCGATGGTCGCCGTATACACGACAAACAGAGCGGCGCCAGAGACATTCGACTTTTACAAATCGAATTCGGATGTGTCCAGCACCAGCGCCAGATCCGCTGGCACTGGAAACCATTTTGTTGGCCGACTGAAGGTGACCGCGCCTTACAACGGGTCTGTGACGGTAGTTGATCGGAGCGGTAAGACCTACATCATCATCGTGCTGAAGTCGCCCAGCGCCAGCCCTAGCAGTTGAGCGCGGGCACCCGGGGCAATGAGCCGTCTCAGGTGGCCCCAGCGGCCGACCCACCGAATACGAGGATCGCTAGGACTGTGTTGGGAAAGGGAGGTGCGGACGAACGTCGGCTTCTGGAACACCGTGGCGCAGCTCCCGCTGTCGCATCCATTCACGGTGCGCCGGATCGCAGAGCTCAATCGGCTCGGCCTCATCGGCGGGTCATCCCCAGCGAGCCCGGGGGGTGGGGTCACCGCCGGCCAGGGAACCGCCGTTACCACTCCGGACCCGGTTCGCCGCGTTCCGGGGTCACAGGCGTAGACAGGCTGAGGCGTGCACGCGCGGCTGTCGGGTTCGGAAGTCGTCATGTCCACGACAAGATTTGAGCTTCCACCTCGGGACGATTTCTGTGGAGGCTGCCGTCCCAGAAATTCATTGAAGAAAGAAGCCAGAGTGCGAAGATCTCTTCGGCAGACTTGGTCCACACAAAGGACGCGGCTGCTGGTTCCAGATAGCGATCCACTGCCGAATCGACGACTCCAGCTCGCGCACCGAGCGGTGAGTGCCGCGACGTATCCACTTCTCGGTCAACTCGCGAACCAGCCGCCACCGTGGCCGCGGGCCACGTGCTACAGGGGCATCCGGCGCCGGCGTCGAGCCGTCACGGGCTACATGGGGCGGGCGGTTGTGCCGAGCACCATCCTGCTCAAGTATTGGCACGAGGTGAGCCCGGAGGCGCAGACGCGGCCTCATGAGCGGTTCTGACACCGGAACCCAACGGCTTCACCGGTAGGGGGGGACCGGCTCCGGAGGCGTCATCCGGCGGCGCTGTGCCATGTAGACGGGGATCCCGATCACCAGGGCAACGCCCGCGAGGATGAACGGCGCCCAGTAAGTGAACGGGTTCTTCGCGCCCGTGTTCCGGGAGTACCAGATGAAGGCGATCGAGAACACGAGAGAGATCACCGCGACCACCGTGTCGCGGACGAACCTGGTCGTGACCATCGCACGACGGTCGGCCAGGCGCCACCTGATCTGGGCGAGCGCCGAGAAGGCGTACGGGATGGCCGCCGTGATCCCGGTCATCAGGACCAGGGTGGTGAACGCCCTGGCGCCGTTCTCGCCGAGGTAGTTGACGATCATCACGGCCGACGCCAGCACGGTAGATGTCACGATGCCGAACGCCGGGACGCCCGCTTTGGACATGCGCTTGAACCGATCCGGGAACAGACCGTCCTTGGCGGCCGCCAGCGGCATCTCGGCGCAGATCATGGTCCAGCCGTTGAGGGCACCGAGGCCGGAGATGATGACGAGGATCGCCATGATGTTGCCCCACGCGTTGCCGCCGAACATCGAGTCCACAGCGGTTGAGTAAGGCGCGGTCTCGTGCGCGAGTTGCGAGCTCGGCAGGATCCCAAAGATGGCGATCAGCGAGAGCATATACACGACAGCGGTGGCGAGCGTGCCGAGGCCCGTCGCCCGGGCGACGTTGCGGTCCGGGTCGCGCACCTTGCCGGCCGCGACGGATGCCGTCTCGACGCCCAGATAGCTGAACAGCGCGATCGCCATGCCGCTCCCGATGGCGACGATCGCGCTCTGCCCGCTGACGTTGAACGGCGTGAAATGGGCGGCCTTGATATAGAACAGACCGACCGTCGACATGAACGCGAGCGCGATGAATTTCAGGATCGTCGTCACGACCTGGATGAGGCCCATGTTCTTGACGCCTGACAGGTTGATCGCGGCTGGCAGCCAGAGCCCGATCAGCACGAGCAGGATGGAGAACCATACATTCCCGCTCTTGTTGACGAAACGCTCGACGTAGAGAACCCAACCGACGGCGATCGCGGCGTTTCCCGCCCAGGCCGTGATCCAGTACGACCAGGCGTTTATGAACCCGAAGCGGTTGCCGAAGGCCGCGCGTGCGTACGCATAGGGGCCGCCGTCGGCGGGAAGGCGTCGCGACAGCGCACCGAACAGGACTGCCAGCGCCAGCGCGCCGACGGTGGTCAGCGCCATCGAGATAAGCGTGATGGGACCGAGTGGCGCGAGTGAGGTCGGCAGGTTGAAGATGCCGACCCCGATGATGCTCCCCATGATCAGG
Source organism: Candidatus Dormiibacterota bacterium (assembly GCA_963808785.1). GTDB lineage: Bacteria > Chloroflexota > Dormibacteria > Dormibacterales > Dormibacteraceae > CAVTSA01. Next base: position 13,894 of record CAWEGH010000010.1, read on the forward strand.
GCGATCGCAGTGGTGAGGCCGAACTGATTGGTCTTCTCGCCCGTCGAAGCCGGCATCTTGGCCGGCGTCTGAGCGTGTGGCGCTTGGCCTGGCACTCCGTTGTCAGACATTACCGGTGATCCTCCTGTCCTCTGCGCCGCTCAGAAGCCCGCCCTAGATCCCATCACGCTCGAGTGGACATGTCATGCAGTGGCCGCCACCGCGGCCCTTGCCCAACTCGAACCCCGCGATCGGGAGCACCTCGATGCCGGCCTGGCGCATCTTGGCGATCGTGAACGTGTTGCGCTCATAGGTAACGACGACGCCCGGTTCGAGCGCGATCGTGTTGTTCGCATCGTCCCACTGCTCACGCTCGGCCTGGTACTTGTCACCGCCGGTCTCGACAACCTTCAGGCGCTTGACCCCGAGGGCGTCCGCGACCGCGGAGATGAAGTCGGGCTCGTCGGTGACGTGGAACGCGCTGGTACCGTTCGCGGGCCGGATGCTGATCGATTTCATGTTCCTGACGACTTCCGGATAGGCGGTCACTGTGTCGCGGTCGAGCATGGTGAACACCGTGTCCAGGTGCATGTGGGCCCTGTCCTTGCTCATCAGTGCGACGATGACTCGCTCCGCGGCCCCCCCCCGGAACAGGGCGGCGGCGACCTCCTCGATCATCCGGCCGGTGGTCCGCTCGCTGAAACCGATCAGGACGGTGCCGTTGCCGATGGGCAGCACGTCGCCACCTTCGAGCGAAGCCTGGCCGAAGACGTCTCGGCTGATGGGCCGTTCGCTCGTCCGTTCGAGACCCGGGTACCAGAACTGCCAGCCCGACTCCTCGAACATCGGGTGATGCCGGTACACCGTGAGAAGGTTCAGGGACTCGCGGCGCCGGGCCGGCCAGAACATCGGGTTGACCGTGACCCCGCCGAAGATCCAGGCTGACGAGTCACGCGTGAAGAGACTATTGGGGAGCGGTGGGAGGATGAACGTATCGCCCTCCTGGAGGCCGGCGACGATCGGCGAGCGCTCCCGGAAGCGCTCCCACTCGGGATCGAGCTCGGACATGGTGAGGCCGCCGATGAGGTGCCGCGCGAGCTCGTCGGGTGACAGGTTAGCGATGATGTCGCGCACCTCGTCCACCAGCGAGGTGCCGACGGTGAACTCGTCGATCACGGACTCGATGAGCTGCGTCCGTCCCTCTTCACTCGCGGCGAGCGCCTCCGTGAGCAGGTCCTGCAGGTAGTAGACCTCGACGCCCCGGTCGCGCATCACCCCGACGAACTCGTCGTGCTCGACTTGAGCGCGTTCGACCCACAGTACGTCATCAAACAGGAGCTCGTCGTGGTTTGAGGGGGTAAGTCGCTTCAGACTCAGATCTGGCCGGTGGACCAGGACCTTGCGCAGCTTGCCGACCTCGGAATGAACGCCCAGCTTGCCCATCTCATCGATCCTCTGCGTCAACGCTTATGTGTGAATCCGCGCACTCGGCGTGTCCCACGGGATCTCCGCCATCACCTGGGTGCCGGCGTCGTCGGCCGTGATCCGGCGACCTGTCCAGCGCGCCGATCATCGCCCGCAGGGTGGCCCGCGGGAGACATCACGACTGGGATCGTTAGACACATTCGTCACATTCATTGCCCGGCGGAGCAGGCGTCCAACCGGACTCGTGCGAAACGTTTGTATACGTAGGCACCTCATTCGCGCCTAGGAAGGGCACCTTATACGCAGACGGCCCTTGATCCTGTGCCTCAACGCGGAGGGCCTGCGTCGGGACGGCTCTTCTCCGAACGCGCGGTAATACTCCCTCGCGAAATACCCCAGGTTGCTGACGCCCCCTTTCGACGCACAACCCTCTTCACCGGCGTGGTCCTGATCTACGCGGCCGCGATCATCGCCATCATCGGCGGCATCGTCGGCCGCTTCATGCTCCTACGTGACCGCCGTCGCCCCGCCCGAGAGGCAGCGAAGCGGCTCCGTACCGGCCCCAACCTGGCGGCGCCGATCCTGCGGGCCGATGCGGTCGGCCGTGGCGGCCGGCAAGAAATTTGTCTATCGGACTCGCCCGGGACCGGGAGGACGGCTGCCGGCCGCCTCCATACTGGTGCGCCCGGTGTGTGCCGAGGTCATGAGACAAAGTGAGGTGATGAAGTGAGCACCGGCGCGCGCTGACGCTGAGGAATTTGTCTAGTCTGGCACTCGGCCGTGAAGGCCGTACGCTACCGGCGGTCCTTCAATCAAGCCGTGCAGACAGCCCCAGGATCATCACCCGGTCCCGCTGGTACGCCCGGCCCGAGTAGCGCGTCCGGCATGCCAGGCTCGACGTCGACTGACGGAAAGGTCCTCCCGGAGGGGCCCGTCTGGCACACGCTCAGCCGCAGTGCCGCGCTGCAGGCAGAGGGTGTCGACGCTGCCACAGGGCTCACTGAAGACGAGGTACGGGCTCGACGGGAAAAGTTCGGGCCCAACAAGCTTGCCGCCGCCAAAGCTGAGCCGAAGTGGCGGGCGTTCCTGCGCCAGTATCGCGATCCCATGCAGATTGTCTTGCTGGGCGCCGGAGTACTCAGCCTGTTCCTGCCGGAGCAGTTCGCCACCGGACTCCTCCTGATCTTCCTCACTCTGTTCAACGCCGTGCTCGGCCTGAATCAGGAGGGCAAGGCGGAGGCGAGCGTCGCGGCGCTCGAGAAGATGCTGATCGTCAAGGCGCGAGTCGTTCGCGGCGGCGCGCTCGCCCAGGTGGAGTCGACCGATCTGGTGCCGGGGGACATCGTCCTCCTGGAAGCAGGGGACCTGGTCCCTGCGGATGGCCGGATCGTCGAGGCTGCCACGCTCGAGATTGCCGAGGCCGCCCTGACCGGCGAGAGCACGCCCGTCTCCAAGGGCGTCGAGGCGGTCCCAGAGGTTGACACGCCCCTTGGTGATCGTACGGATATGGCCTACATGAACACCTCGGTCACGAGAGGTGCCGGCCGGCTGCTGGTGACGACGACCGGGATGGCCACCGAGGTGGGCCGGATCTCGGGCATGCTCCAGTCGAAGTCGGAGGCGGAGACTCCGCTGACGAAGCAGCTCAATCGCCTCACGTCCCAGATCCTGGTCATCGCCGCGTGTGCCCTCATCATCTCGATCGGTCTCGGCCTCATTCGTGGTGTCCCGTTCTCGACACTCTTTCTCACCGCGGTCGCGTTCGCGGTTTCAGCCGTGCCGACCGGGTTGCCGGCTGTCGTGACCGCCATCCTCGCCGGTGGCACCACGACGCTGGCAGCGGCCGGCGCGATCATGAAGCGGCTGCGCTCGGTGGAGACGCTGGGTTCGACGACCGCGATCAACTCGGACAAGACGGGCACCCTGACGCTGAACCAGATGACGGCGGTCCAGATGTTCATCATCGGACGCCGCTACTCGATCTCCGGCGAGGGTTACTCCGTTCTCGGCCAGATCGAACACGTGGGCGGGAAGCCGCCCACGTCACTCGATCAATTCCTGCTACCGATGGCGCTCGCCTCCGACGCGGAGGTCAAGGACGGCAAGCTGGTCGGTGATCCCACGGAGGGGGCCCTCATCGTCCTGGCGGCGAAGGGCGGGGTCGACCCGGACGAGACCCGCCGGACCTATCCCCGCATCGCGCAGGTCCCATTCGACGCCGCCTACAAGCTGATGGCCACGTTCCACCACATGCAGGACGACAGCGGGCGGGACGTGGTGCGCTGCTTCGTCAAGGGAGCGCCCGATCAGCTGCTGGGGCGGGCGACGCGCGCGCACGACCCCGACGGCATCGAGGTCCCCGTCGAAGAGGTGCGCAGCCGGTACCTGGAGGCCAACGAGGCGCTCGGCCGGGAGGGTCTGAGGGTCATGGCCACGGCCCGCAAGGACTTCGACCCCGCACAGTTCGACCCCGCCGGAGACCTGCTAGCGCAGCTCACGGGCTTGACGCTGCTGGCTCTGGTCGGAATTGTCGATCCGCCCCGGCCCGAGGCCGCCGACGCTATCGCCAAAGCCAAGGCGGCCGGGATCAAGATCCGGATGATCACCGGCGACCATGCGGTGACGGCTCAGGCCATCGCGACGCGGCTAGGCATCGAAGGGCGGGCGATCACGGGCGCTGAGTTCGCGGCCATGAGCGACGACGAGGCGTTGCGCCAGATCGGCGAGATCGGCGTCATCGCCCGGGTCGCGCCCGAGGACAAGGTCCATCTCGTCGACCTCCTCAAGACGCGCGGCGACGTGGTGGCCATGACGGGAGACGGCGTCAATGACGCACCCGCCCTGAAGCGAGCGGACATCGGAGTGGCCATGGGCATCACCGGAACCGAGGTGTCGAAAGAGGCCGCGGTGATGATCCTCACGGACGACAACTTCTCCACCATCGTGAAGGCGGTGGAGCTTGGCCGCGGCATCTACGACAACCTGATGCGGTACATCCGCTACCAGATGGGGAGCCTCTTCGGGTTCATCCTGGTGTTCCTCGGGGCCGGCATCTTCAACATCCTGGGAGGAGCGCCCTTCATCCCCCTGCAGACGCTCTGGATCAACTTCACCACCAATATCTTCGGAGCCATCGGTCTCGGCTTCGGTGAGACCCAGCAGGGCCTGATGGACCGTCCACCGAGGGATCCGGCGGAGCGCATCCTGCCCCGCGCCCGGATGATCTACGTCATCGTCATCGGGCTGGTCATCGCCGTCGGGACCCTGTGCGTCATCGTCATCGCCGAGAGAGAGGGTGGCGGCGTCCTCGCCCATACCATGGGCTTCGCGACGTTCAACCTGTTCGCCATCCTGTTCGCGCTCGAGGCTGCGGACGAGCGGCGGACCATCTTTGGGAGTCTGATCCTGGAGAACGGGAAGCTCATCAAGATGACCTTCCTTTCGGTCATAAGCACGATCCTCGCAACCGAGCTGGGACTGTTTCAGCGGCTGCTGGAGACGACGCACTTGAGGCTCGCGCAGTGGGGCATCTGTCTCGGCGTCTCACTTTCGATCGTGGTCGTGGCCGAGATCTGGAAGCTGGTGCTGCGACGACTGCCGCCGAAGGAGACACTACCCAAAGAGACCGTCGAGTTGCGCCCCGCCCTCCCGAGCTGACGGGCATGGACACCGGGTCGACGCACATCAACAGGGGCCGCCGCGCTCCCAGCCTGCTGGACGCGCTGATACCTGTCGTCGTCCTGGTGGGCCTCATCGCGCTCACGATCATCCTCTTTGGCACGGGATCCGCTGATGGACCGTTGCAGGTCGCCCTGCTGACCTCCGCCCTGGCCGCCGGTCTGGTGGCCCTGAAGAACGGGGTGACAACCGTCGAGATCCGCGACGCGGCCGTGGGCGGCGTGTCCACGGCCATGGGCGCGATCTTCATCCTGCTGGCCGTCGGCGCCCTGATCGGGACCTTCAACCTGGCTGGCACGATCCCGATCGTGGTCGCATACGGCCTCCGGTTGCTGAACCCGACCATCTTCTACCCGATCGTGGCGCTGATCTGCGCCATCGTCGGTGCCGTCACCGGCAGTTCCTGGACGACCGCCGGCACGCTGGGAGTGGCATTTGTCGGGATGGCTCCGGCGCTCGGGCTGAACGAGCCGATCGCCGCCGGCGCGGTGATCTCGGGGGCGTACATGGGGGACAAGATGTCCCCTCTATCTGAGACCACCGTGCTAGTCCCTTCCATCGTGGGTGGCGTGACCACGAACCAGCACATCCGCGGCATGTTGACGACGGTCGCACCATCCTTCATCGCGGCGCTTGTGATCTTCTTCTTGATCGGGTTGCTGCATCATCCGGCGGCATCGACGGTGGACGTGAAGACTGTCGAGGACAAGCTCAGCGAGGTCTTCAGGCTGTCACCGATCAACCTGCTACCGATAGCCTTGCTGGTCGTGCTTTCGATCCTGCGGGCGCCGCCGTTCCTTGCTATCTTCGGAACCGCGCTGCTGACGGGGATCCTGGCCTCGTTCACTCAGCCCGAACTGGTGCGGGCGTTCGTCGGCAAGCCTGAGCAGGGTGCCGTTCTCACCGGAATCGAGGCCATCTATAAGGCGACGGCCACCGGTTTCGAGTTGAATTCTGGAAACGAGAAGATCGACTCCCTGTTCTCACGCGGCGGCATGGTCAGCATGCTGTCGACGGTCTGGTTGATTCTCGGGGCCCTGAGCTTCGCCGCGATCATGGAGTACGCCGGTTTTCTCGACCGGCTGATGGCGCCGCTGTTGCGCGTCGCCAAGTCGCCTCGAAGCCTGATCGTGAGCGTGGTCGGCACGTGCATCGGACTGAACGTCATCGCCGGCGATCAGTACGTTGCCGACGTACTACCGAGCCGCGCGTTCCGGAGTGCGTTCGAGCGGGCGGGCCTCGGCCCCCGAATGCTGTCCCGGACGGTCGAGGACAGCGGGACCGTCACCTCGCCACTCGTCCCCTGGAACAGTTGTGGGGCGTACATGACCGGCGTCCTTGGCGTCCCCACGATCGAGTATCTCCCGTACGCGTTCTTCAACATTATCAATCCCTTGATGGCCATCCTTTTTGGCCTGATCGGATTCCGAATCGACCGGCTCCAGCCGTCAGAGCCGGCCGGGACAACAACCGACGTGGGGAAGGCGGCGGACATCGACCAGCCGGCAATCGAATAGGGGACGTGTGCCATGAGTGTGACCAATGAAGTGTCAGAGTTCAGTCTCCATGGACGCAGTTTGCTGAAGGTGCTTGATTTCACTCCTGGCGAGCTGATGTCACTGATCGGCCTGGCAGCTCAGCTCAAGGCAGAGAAAAAAGCTCGCGAGGAGCGGCAGCGGCTGAAGGGAAAAAATGTCGCACTCATCTTCGAGAAGGCCTCGACCAGGACCAGGTGCGCATTCGAGGTGGCGGCATACGATCAGGGCGCACACGTTACCTATCTGGGCCCCGAAGGGTCACAGATCGGGTACAAGGAGTCGATCAAGGACACGGCACGGGTACTCGGCCGAATGTACGACGCGATCGAGTACCGGGGGTTCGGCGAGGAGGTGGTCGAAGAACTGGCCGCCTGCGCTGGCGTCCCGGTCTACAACGGACTGACCGACGAGTTCCATCCCACCCAGATGCTCGCGGACATGCTCACGATGAGTGAGCACTCGCAAAAGCCCTTGAAGGAGATCGCCTACTGCTACTTGGGCGACGCGCGCTTCAACACCGGCAACTCGCTGATGGTGACGGGCTGCAAGCTGGGCATGGATGTCCGCATTTGCGCACCCGAGAGTCTCTGGCCATCAGCCGATTTGATCGCCACCGCAAGCTCCATCGCCGCCGAGACGGGCGCCAAGCTCGACCTGACCGCGGATGTCGACGCGGCGGTGAGAGGCGTGGACTATCTCTGCACGGATGTCTGGGTGTCGATGGGGGAGGACCCCAGCGTCTGGAAAGATCGCATCGACCTCCTGCTGCCCTATCAAGTCAACATGGGGACGCTCCGCAAGACCGGCAACCCCGATGTCATGTTCATGCACTGCCTGCCGGCGCTCCACGACCGCCAGACGAAGCTCGGTGAGCAGATCTACGAGCAGTACGGCCTGGATGCCCTCGAGGTAACCGATGAGGTCTTCGAGTCGAAGCACTCGATCGTCTTCGACGAGGCCGAGAACCGCCTGCACACGATCAAGGCAGTCCTGGTGGCGACGCTTGGAGAGCGATGAAGTGACAGATACGCCGGCCCGTACGCAGCCGACGATCGTAGTGGCCCTGGGCGGCAACGCACTGTTGCGCCGCTCAGAGCCGATGACCGCCGAGGTGCAGCGGAAAAACGTGAAGGTCGCGGCGGCTGCAATCGCGCCGCTGACCCGCGACTACCGGCTCGTGGTCGCACACGGAAACGGCCCGCAGGTGGGACTGCTGGCACTGCAGGCGGTGTCCTACACGAAGGTCCGAGCTTACCCACTGGACGTCCTGGGCGCCGAGACCCAGGGGATGATCGGCTACATGCTCGAGCAGGAGCTCCGCAATGTGCTGCCGCTCGGCCGCCACGTGTCGACGCTGCTGACCATGATCGAGGTCGATCCCGACGACCCTGCCTTCGCGAATCCCACCAAGTTCGTGGGGCCGACGTACGGGAGCGAGGAGGCTCAGGATGAGGTCGCGGAGCGGGGCTGGACCGTGAAGCAGGACGGCCAGTACTGGCGCCGTGTCGTGCCCTCTCCGCGGCCGAAGCAAATCCTCGAGATCGAGGCAATCACCTGGCTCCTGGATCGGGAGGCGGTGGTCATTTGTGCGGGAGGGGGTGGCATCCCGGTCATGCGTTCGCGCGACGCCGCCCAGGCCCTGGTAGGCGTCGAGGCGGTCATCGACAAGGACCTGGCCAGCGAGCTGCTGGCGGAGGCTGTGGGTGCGGATCTGCTGGTCATGGCGACCGACGTCGACGGCGTCTACGCCAACTGGGGAACCCCGGAACAGAGGCGGATGGACTGGGTCCAGGCCGACGAACTCGCCAAGCAAGGGTTCGCGGCCGGCTCCATGGGCCCAAAGGTGGAGGCAGCGGTGCGATTCGCCTCCAGCACGGGAAAGCGCGCAGCGATCGGTTCACTGGAGCAGATCGGCGCCATCGTGAAGGGCGATGCGGGTACCAATGTCAGCGTCGAAGGTGCTCACACTCGGTCCCGGTGATGTGGGCTGCGTCCTCGGTCACGAAGGAGCGCGAACAGGGGAGGAGTTGCCGCTGCGCCTTGGGATCCTTGGTCAGGGCAGCCATCTCCTTCTCTGCACTACGTTCGCATCTCGCCCAACGCGCGGCGCGGGGGTCGAACGTTCCGCTGTCGGAATCCATGAACAGGGGTCTCCGGAAGCTCACTCCCGTCAAGTGGAGGATTTGCGATGTCAAATCAGGGGATTGATCCCAGCGGTCTGCAGGCGGCCGCAAAACAGAGGGCCTCAGAGGTCGTGGAACAGGCCGAGCAGGCGAGCCATTCGATCCAGAGTCGGGTGGCCGAGGAGACAGACATTCGTTCGACCCAGGCGGCTGAGCAGGTCGGTGCGCTCGGAGAGGCCATGCGTGGCGCGTCCGCGCAACTGCGAAGCCAGGGGAACGATATCCCTGCTGCTCTCACCGAGCAGGTGGCGGTACGCGCCGAGCGGCTCGGACGTTATCTGCGTGACACGGATGGCCGCCAGATCCTGGAGGACGTCCAAGGGTTCGCCCGTGAGCAGCCGTGGCTGGTGGCGGCGCTCGGACTCGCGGCGGGGGTCGCGCTCGCGCGATTGCTGAAGGCGTCTGCCAGGGGCGCCGCTCCGGCCACGACCCGGGCCCTGCCCCCCAGGAGCGCCGCCACTTTTTACGCCGGTTCGGGTCCCGGGGCGCCGCCTCGGCCTACCGAAGGAGCAGCTCCTAACCCGGCGCCGCCAGCTCCCGGTGGAACGCCGCCGTACCGGCCCGAAGAGCGACCGTCATGAGCGGACCTACCGGAGAGCCGATGGACCCCCTGGCCCCTGCGCGAGCGCGGGATCTACGGGGGCTGCCGACCGTTGAGCTCGTGAGGCAGCTCGCGCAGGAGACCAGCACGCTGGTACGGCAGGAGTTGGACCTGGCGAAGGCCGAGATGACCGTCAAGGCCAAGAAGTCAGGATTCGGGCTTGGCGAACTGGGGGCGGCCGGGTTGCTGGGTTTGTACGCGCTGGGAGCCCTTACGGCCTGCGCCATCGCGGCCTTGGCGCTGCTCCTGCCGGTGTGGCTCGCCGCCCTAATCGTGGGCGCGGTCTACGCACTGATAGCCGGCGTGCTGGCACTGATCGGACGTCGACAGCTTAAAGAGGCGTTGCCACTAACCCCGACGCAGACCCAAGAGACGTTAAAGGAGGATGTGGAATGGGTACAGAACCGGATCAGATCCGGCAACAAATAGCCGAGACACGAAAACGCATGGATGAACGGGCCGACGCCCTCACCTATAAGGCAGACGTGAAGGCCCGCGTTGGCGACAACATCAAGGAGAAAAAGGCGCAGGTGAGCCAGTTCTTCGGCGGAGCGCGTGACCAGTCGCCGAGCGGCGGCGACGTCGAAGCAGAGGGCCGACAGGCCACCAACCTGGTCCGGGACAACCCGCTGGCCCTGGCCGCCAGTGCGGCCGCCGTGGGTCTGTTGGTGGGATTGGTACTGCCGATGACGGAGGTCGAGAACCAGAAGTTCGGTGCTGCGGCTGACTCGCTGAAGGATCGCGCCATGGAGGCCGGCCAAGAAGCACTCGATCGCGGTCGCCAGGTCGCGCAGGATGTTGCTCAGTCAGCGATCGCGACGGCCAAGGAGAGCTCGAGCCAGCAGGCCGGTGAGTTCCAAGAGAGCGCCCAACAGAAGGTGCAGCAGGCGACAGAGGAAGCGCGAGAGAACCTCGCCAACAACTGATCGGATGAAGGGTCTGCTCCGACGACCAGCAGGTGGGCGATCGGGGTGAGCAGGGAGCCGCAAGACGAAGGCCCCCTTTGTTATTCGGCCCCATCGCTGTTGTATGTCCACCGCGATGGACCGGGCGGTGACGTGGCGCCTGCTGGCGCTGAACCCGGTGAATAGTATGGATGCTCCGGAGCGTCCTGGGTCTGGCTAGCTTCAGGGATCGTTGATAAAGGGGCTTGGGTTCTACCCGCCGGATTCCCCGGATGCCAGGGTCTCGAGGTGCTCGCTTTCGCGGCGGCGATTGCACGTTTCGACGAAGGTGCGCCGCCGTCCGTTCAGCATCGGCTCGTCGCCACGCCCAGACGAGCCTCGTCGTGGAGCCCGGCGAGTGGTGTGCGTGGGGTTTCGCCGGCTCGCTCCGTGGCCGCGGCGGGCGTGACCCCTCTCGTGACCCTCATGGTGCGGCAATGGTTTCGAGTTCAGAACGGGAAGTTGGCGGTGCGCAGCTCACGTTCGGCTGATCCGTGTTCGCTGCCGGAGGACACGCTCCCTGTTCGGTGGATGAAGAACCGTGTGGCACGCGGATGGCACACCCGGCGCAGGAATCTAGCCGCCACGGCGGCCAAAGATAGGTCTAGGCTCGCCGGTTTCCGAGGTCCGTCGCCATGGACGACGTGCAACGCTTCATGATATGTCCAAATCAACGGACCGACTGTTCGGCATCGTTCGCGGGGTCGCGGCCCTAGCAGCGATGCTGCTCAGCGTACCTGGAAGCGGTCCGCTCGCACCCGGTCCGCTGGCGGCTCGTGCTCATGCCGCCGGAAGGCGCAGCCCCAAGAGCTGCACGCACGCATCGCCTTCGGCCGGGCCAGGATCCTCGCGCAGATGATCCGTGCCGTGCGTCCCGCCTTGGCGCGCGCCCCCGGGTCCCCCGACGCCGAGCTCACGGCGCGTGGGCTCTCCGGCATCGCGGACGAGTACGCGCGCCTGGTTCTGACCGACCCCGAGGCGTATCCCACCCACCGGCTTCTCCGCCACGCCCGCTGGTGGCTGCATTAAGCACATTGGTGAACCGCCGACGACCGGAGGAGGAGCATGACTGATGGCCGTAGAACCAGCCGGCCGTGGCCGTAACCCGTTTGACCCTTCCGGCGTGAGGCGCGACGCCGACGGGATCGCTCGCTATGTCGATCGGCCCCCTTCGCTGGTGCACATGCTGCGGACCAGCGTCGAGCGGGATCCGGGTGCGCTGGCGGTGGCCGAGGTGGGCGGCGCGGAGCTCACCTACCGTGAGTTATGGGATCGGGCCGCTCGAGTCGCCGGTGGTCTACGAAGCCTCGGCGTCGAGCGCGGCGACCGGGTGGGCATCCGGCTGCCGAACGGCACCGACTGGGTGCTGGCGTTCTGGGGTGCCCAGCTTGCCGGCGCGGTCACCGTGCCCATCAACACGCGCCTCACGGAGCGCGAGGTCGCCTATATCGTCGGGGATTCCGGCGCCAACCACGTCGTCACCGCGCAAACCGGCCTCCCGTCACGAAGCCCGCTGGCGATGGAGGACCTGAAATCCGATGACCTCGCGGCGATCTTCTACACCAGTGGCACCACCGGCTTTCCCAAGGGCGCGATGACGACGCACGCGAACTTTCTCGCCAACAACGAGAACGCGATCCGGTGCGTGGGCGTCGACCGCGCGGAGGGCCCGGGGATGGCGACCCTGATCAACGTGCCCCTGTTCCACGTCACCGGCTGCAACGCGCAGCTGCTGGCCATGCTCGAGGTGGGGGGCCGGACGTTTGTGCTTCCAAACGCCCTCGATCTCGACGGCTTCCTGACCACCGTGAGCGAGCAGGGCGTGCAGATGCTCACCTCGGTGCCTGCCATCTACCACGCCCTGATCCGACATCCCCGTTTCGCCCAAACCGCGCTTGACCACGTCCGCTGGGTCTCCTACGGTGGCGCCCCGATCGCGTCCGCGGCCGTGAGGACGATCATGCAGGCCTTTCCGTCCGCCCGCGTCGGCAACGGCTTCGGGCTCACCGAAACCTCTTCGTTGACCTCCTACCTCCCCCATGAGGAGGCCACCGACCACGCCGACAGCGTCGGGTTCGCGATGCCTGTCGTCGACCTGGCGATCGACAAGCTCGACACGGCCTCCGACGTGGGCGAACTACTGGTGCGCGGCGAGAACGTCGTGCCCGGCTATTGGAACCAACCGGAGGCCACCGCCGCAACCTTCATCGACGGCTGGCTGCGCACCGGTGATGTGGCGCGAATCGATGATGACGGCCTGCTCTACATCGTCGACCGCCTCAAGGACATGATCAATCGCGGCGGCGAGAACGTCTATTCGATCGAGGTCGAATCGGCGCTGGCGGCGGCACCTGGAGTCCTCGAAGCCGCGGTGCTTGCGGTGCCCGACCAGATGATGGGGGAGAAGGTGGGTGCGGTGATCGTGCCCGGACCCGAGTTCGATCGCGATCGAGTGATCGCCTTCCTGCGCGAGCGGATCGCCGACTTCAAAGTCCCGCAGTACCTCGCCCTGAACGGGGAACCGCTCCCCCGCAACCCCGGCGGCAAGGTGCTCAAGGCCCAGCTGCGTGACGGCGTCAAGTGGGGCGACCCGTTGTGGTAGGCAATCCGCCACCAGCAAGAAGACACATGGAAACCTTCGACGTCAAACAGCTCGACATCACCAAGACCAACATCGCCGTCCAGCGGCTGATCCAGGTCACCGAGAACCCCCGGCACCGCTATCTCCTGCAGGCCTACGACCGGCACCGCAACCTGGAGCACGCCGGACGCTACCCGGAGATCTTCGCACCCGAGATGACGGTCGAGCAGCCCGTCTACCGCTTCCACATGTTCGGCCGGCCGCCCATGCATCTCGACGGGCGCGAGCAGGTCGAACCGCTCTACCATCACTGGACCGAGACCAACCAGACGATCTTCTACAACGAGGGAGAGTCGGTCGCGGTCGGCGACTGGATGGTCACCAGCACCACCGTCGGCTACCAGCAGGTGCTGGGAGCCGAGCTCGCCGCCGCCGGACTTGACGTCGATCCCGACGCGATGTACCTGCTTCGGGGCCGGGTGGCGATGATCTGGCCCTATGACGAGCGGGGCCGTCTGATCGGAGAGAACGTGTGGGAGTTCGACCCCTCGGCCCATGCGCTGATCAAGCTCGACCCGGCGGATGTGATGACCACGGCCCGCGCCGCGGAACTGCTCGCGCCTGGCATCAGGCCGCTACCACCCTTCGAGGAAAGCATGCTGCCGCGGAGCCCACAGCCGAGCTAACACCGTCGGCCGGAGATCGTCAGTCCAACGGGTTCGGCTGGACGAGGCCTCCGCCGCCTTCGAGATCGCAGCACAGGAAGCGATGTCGCTGACCGCCTGGTTGACATGCGCGACCTGGTCGGTGAGCCACCTGGCCCGATCCGCCCCGACCGCCCGATATGCCCCGCGTCCTCAGATAGAGCTGGGTGCCTGAATCGGGCTTACGTGCCGGCCAGCGGAGTCGAGCCGGCGCGCTGGCTCCTGCTGCACGGACTGCAGGCTGTACGACAGTTCCCGACCGTTGGCATGTTCAAGCCCTCGTTCCTTCCTCTCGCTTGGCCGCGGCCGGAGAAGGGCCAACCGCCACCGCCGGTCGTTCGACCTCGGGTAGGAAGATGTCTTCGGGAATCCTCTCCGGCAGGTATTCGCCGGCACGCGCCCGCTGGTGGATCTCTTCAAAGCTCAGGCCCTCTCCGCGCGCCTCGACGAGTTTCTCGGGATCGAACCAGGTTCCGATCGGATTCTCCGCGAAGTCTTGCGAGGACGAGATCCACTGCGCGGAGTCGCGCCAGCTGCCGAAGCCGTCGACCTGGATCTCGACGCCGTTGCCGTCCGGGTCTTGGTAATACAAGGACATCGTGATGCCGTGGTCGAGGCACAGAAAGGGAAGCACGCCCCGACCTCGCAGCCGGACGTAGTTGTTCAACCACTGGTCGAAGGTCTCGAACTCGAACGCGGTGTGGTGAAGCCCCGTCGTATGGCCCTTGTCCACCGGGTGCTTCACCGCGGGAGGGGAGAGGAAGGCGATACGGTGATTGGCCTCGTCGTTCGTCAGCCAGGCGGCATCTTCACCGAGGAACGCCGGATGCATTCCGAGGGCCACCCCGTACCACTCCACCATCTCGTCCAGCCGCAAGGTCGTGAACGTGGCGTGATGCAGCTTGGGGGCGGCGATGGGTCGATCGGTGGCTCGGTTACTGGGCACTGAGGTTCTCCTTCTCGTCATTGAACGGTTCGAGAGCGGGCGGACGGTAACTCGGTGGGTGAGCGGCGGGTGCCGGCTGACCGGTCGCGACCGGATCGTAAAAGCCACGAAGGGCCTGTAAGAGGATCGCGCGCGCATCCCCGGCGCTCACCGCCGTCCCGAGCCAGGCGACGTGCTGGTCGGGGCGCACAAGCACTACCTGGGCGTCGAACGGCGACGCGTCCGTGTCGGCGACCTCCAAAGGAATGCCCAGAGCGGCGGCTGATTCCACCAGGCCAGCGACGTGCGTCGGCGACCCGATCACGCTGAACTCACGGCCCAGGTGGTCGAAGATCGAGGAGCCGTCGGGGAGGCGCCGATGAGGCAGTCGGTTGCCGGGCGCCGGGATCGGTCGGTAGTCCGATCCCTCGACGATTTGCTCGGTCGCCCGCGGCCCGTAACCGTAGCCGAGCACCAGGCCGAGGCAATGGAATTCGATGCGTTTCTCCCGCTGGATGCGCTTCGCGACCAGCTCGCGGGCGGCCTCGAACTCGCTGCCGTCACTCATCAGGGCCGGCATTTGGAAGTCGCTGGGCAGCGTCCGCGCGTTCTGGGCAGCGATGTCGATGGTCTGCCTGGAGATCGGGCGTCGCTCCGCCTCGTAGCTGTCCAGGATCGCCTCCGGTGCCCAGCCGTTCAGCACGGCGCCGAGCTTCCAGCCCAGGTTGACCGCGTCACCCACGCCGGTGTTGAAGCCGTGGCCGCCCCAGGGCGGGTTCTGATGGGCGGCGTCGCCGGCCAGGAACATTCGCCCGCGCCGGTAGCGGTCGACCAGCAGCGATCTTGCCTGCCAGGGATCGGTGCCGAGCACCTCGACCACGACATCGGCGCCGATCAGGCTGCGGACGATGTCGACCGCTTGCGGTGCGTCGGCGGCGGTGCGGCCGGTCGCGATCGCCCACCAGACGTCGTTCGCCGGCTCCATGGGCCCCACCACGCCGGGAGCCACATGATTAAGCACCCAGTAGTGCACGGCCGGCCCGTGAGGGATCCGTTCCGCCAGGCCCGGTGTGCGGAACACGATCGAGAGGTTCGGGCGCCCGGTGGGGGAGCCCTCGTAACGGGCGCCGATCGCGGCGCGAACCACACTGTGCGCTCCATCCGCCCCGATCACGTAGCCGCAGCGCACCTCGCGGCTGCGGCCGGAGCCGTCATCCAGTGTCACCGTGCAGCACTCGCCGGTCTCCGCGACCGCGGTCGCGCGCCAGCCGAGCAGAAGTGACGCGTATCGGGAAGCCAGGACGCCATCGCGGAGGGTCTCCTCCACCAGGTGTTGCCCCACCTGCTGGCCGCCTTCAGCGGTGAGGCCGGTGATGTCGATCCCGATGCCAAGCGTGCCGGTGAATCGGGAAATCTCTCGCCCCGTCACCGATGTGCAGAACACGATGTCGCTGGAATAGTCAGGCGAGAGCGGCGCGCGGGAGCGGATCTCGTCGGCCAGCCCCCAGCGCCGGAAGAGCTCCATGGTGCGGGCGGAGGTGGTCTTCGCCCGCGGTCGGGCGTGTGAGACCACCGTGCGCGGCTCCACCACGACCGACCGGATGCCGTGGAAGCCCAGCTCCAGGGCAACCGAGAGTCCCACCGGGCCGCCGCCGACGACCAGGACCGGAAGGCGCGGCTCGGCCGGTCCTTCGTCGCGGGAGGCGCGTGCTGCGCCGCTCACCTCTTCTCTCCCATGGAGGGTTCGCGCGACGACGTGAACGGATTGGTGGGGCTCGGCATCACAGCGATCGGCGACACGGCCGCCCTAAACTATATACGGTATATTTTGGTTGCTTCAAGCGGCGACTTGTGCTGCTCACCACGGACCAGGGTCAGCGAGCGAAGGAGTTGTTGGTGTCGATCCAACCGGCCGTACGATCGGTAGCGGCACAGAACAGCTCTGCAGTCGACCTGGTGACGGCGGAGATCCGGCGCGCGGTCCTCACCGGCGCGCTTCCGGCCGGCGAACGATTCTCCATCCGCGATCTTGCTCGGCAGCTCGAGGTGAGTCACATCCCGATCCGTGAAGCCCTGCGTCGCCTGGAAGCGCAGGGCCTGATCATCCTCAACCAGGCGCGGAGCGCTCAGGTCGCATCACTCACGGTGGCCGACATGGAAGCGATCTATCGCCTGCGCCTGCGCCTGGAGCCGCAGTTGGCCGCCGAGGCCGCGGCTTTGCATACCGAGGACCACTTCGCCGAACTCACCGAACTCCTCGAACAGATGAAATCGGGCGATCCCGAGGCTGCCTGGGGTGCTCATTATGCGTTCCATGGCGCCCTTGTCGCGCCTGCGGCCACCGAGTGGGACACCCGGGTTCTCGGCACCCTCTGGATGGCGGCCGAGCGGTACACGCACCTCGTCTTCGACTACACGAACATCTCCGAGGAGGAGCGCCAGGCGCGCTATGAGCGGCACGCCCTCCTGCTGACGACCGCACGCAAGGCAGACGCGCGTCTCATGGAGGCAGCCTTGGTGCAGCACCTCGTCTCCAATGAGGGCATGATCCGAACCGCGATCCGCGCGCTCGAGGCGAAGCACGCGGTGGGTCGCAGCCTTCGTGCGGCAGGCGAGAATGATATATCGTAGCCAAGGAGGGAGGTGAAGGGATCATGTCTGTCCTGGTCCTCGGTTCGACTGGCAATGTTGGCCCGCACGTGGTCAGCTCGCTCATCGGTGACGGAGCCGACGTCCGGGTGCTGGCGCGGGATGCGGGACGAGCCCGAGCGATGCTGCCTCGGGCTGTTGAGGTCCGCGCCGGCGATCCGGCCGACGATCACGACCTGCACGCCGCGCTCGAAGGCGTCGAGAGCGTGTTCCTGCTCAGCTCGCACGCCTTCACCATGGCGGAGCTGCAGCTGCGGGTCATCCGCTCGCTCCGTCGCAGCTCGGTAAAGATCGTCAAGCTCTCGGGCACGAGCTCGGCGGTGCACCCGAACGGCCCCCACGCGCTGCGGCAGCATTGGGAGGTCGAGGAGATCCTGACCCACAGCGGACAGCCGTTCGTCATTCTGCGGCCCAACTCCTTCATGCAGGTACTGATCGGACAGATCATGCTGCCGGCCCTGCGCGCGACAGGCTCGATCCCCAATGCCCTGGGCACGGCCGGCATCAGCCTGATCGACGCGCGCGACGTGGGGGCAGTGGCAGCCAGGGTCCTCGTCAGCCATCGCTGGGACGGCCAAACCCTCGTGCTCACGGGTCCCCGGGCGGTCACCTATGCCGAGATCGCCGGGCTTGTCAGCGAGACCACGGGCCGCGAGATCGGGCTGATCGAGACGGATCCGGCCGGCGTGCGCGCTTCGCTGGTCGCGCGCGGGCTGGAGGACTGGGAGGCCGACCACTTCCAGGAGATGTACCAACTGTTCCGCGACGGGGAGTCCGAGTTTGTCACCGATACGGTGGAGCGGGTCACGGGTCACGCACCGCGGACCGTGGAGGACTACATCGCCGAGAACGCGGCCGCGCTCGTGGAGGCCACGGCATGACCACACCGAACCAGGCACGGGCGAGGCGATTTCCGGATGGCGCGGTCGTGGATCGATCCGACTGTCTGATCTGCGCGTCCGAGAACCTAGATGATGCCGCTGTGGTCTTCCGCGATGACCTCTGGGCGTGTGAGGTGACACCCGGATACGAGGTGCCGGGGTGGTTTTTTCTGCGGGTGCGTCGCCACGCGCTCGGCTGGCAGGAGCTCGATGAAGGAGAGCTGGCATCCTTCGGTGAGCGGGCTAAGCGGCTGGTCGAGGCGATCACCGTGGTGACGGATGCCCCAACCACGTATCTCTTCAACTTCGGCGAGTCCTACGGCCACTTCCACTGCTTGTTTGTGGCGCGGACAGACGAAATCCCGCCCGAGCGGCGCACCGGCAACATCCTGCAGCTGCGCGGCGAACGGCGCGATCCGGGGGCCGCGCTGGCCCTGGTTCCGGCCGTTCGCCAGGCCTATCGGAGCAGCGTTACGGCGCGGTAAGTCCCCGCGCTGCGCCGCTCCCGAACGAATCCGACCACCCACTTGGAGGATCCCATGTCTGACGCACCGGCGTCTCAGCAGTTCGCCCACGCCGTCCGCGGCTCCGGGCCGGCCGCCGCCATGGCGGTGACGGGCCTGATCGCCGGCTTCGACGGAGCGCGCGCCGGCAGCGACGTTCCTCTTGTCGTCGCTCTGCACGGAGGGACCTACACCTCGACCTACTTCGACATCCCCGGCTACTCTTTGCTCGGCCGTGCCGCGGCGGTCGGAATCCCGATCATCGCGCTCGATCGGCCGGGATATAAGGGCAGCACGCCGGTCCCGGAGTCGGACTCGATCATCCTCACCAACGCGGAGGCGCTCGACCAGATCGTCGGCGAGGTCTGGGAAGACCATGGTGAGGGCCTTCGCGGGATCGTCCTCGTCGCGCATTCGATCGGCGGGGCCGTGGCCACAGCTCTGGCCGCGCGGCATCCCTCCTGGCCGTTGCTGGGGCTGGCGACGTCGGGCTGCCTCCTGGACGTGCCCGGCGACTCCCGGGAGGCCTGGGCGTCGCTGCCCAAGGTCCCCTTGATCGACCTGCCTTCGGCCATGAAGGACCAGGTCATGTTCGGGCCGGCCGGCACCTACGACGAAGCAATGCCGGCCGCCAGTCATCCAGCGGACGCGCCAGTTCCGCGCGCGGAGCTCATCGATATCACGACGACGTGGATCGCTCGAGTTCAGGAGACAGCGTCGCGCGTATCGGTTCCCGTCTTCCACCGGCAGGGTGAGTTCGACGCGCTGTGGGTCACCGACGCCGATCAGGTGGAGCGGTTCGGGAAGGCATTCACGGGAGCGCCCAGCGTGGATGCCAGGTTGCAGGCAGCGACTGGTCACTGCATCGACTTCCATCGCCAGTCCGCTGCGTTCCAGCTGGAGGAGCTCGCGTTTGCGCTTCGTTGCGCGGCCGTCAGAGAGGCTTCAACCACCACAAGCTGAGCGAACGCGGTCGGAGGGGGATGTCCGGAATGAGATTCATCGCAGTCGAAGAGCACGTGCTGCCCAGGGACGTCGTTGCAGACCTGGGGATCGACCCCGCGACGCTTCTGGGCCGGGCCGACGAAGCCGCGGACGTCGGCGGGCTCCGGTTGGGGATCATGGATGCGGCCGGGATCGACATGCAGGTTCTGTCGGCAGTCGGCCGTACGATCCAGCAGCTGGAGCCTGCGCGCTCGCTGTCCGTGGCACGCGATCTCAACGACCGAATGGCGGCGACCGTCGCCGCCCACCCGGAGCGCTTCCGATTCTTCGCGACGCTGCCCATGTCCGACCCCTCCGCGAGCGCCGACGAGTTGACCCGGGCGGCGGTTCAGCAGGGATGCGTGGGTGCCATGATCCACGGTCAGACGCGAGGGGTATTCCTCGACCACCCGTCGGTGGAGCCAGTGCTCGCGGCCGCCGAGCGGTTGAACCTTCCCATCTATCTGCATCCGGCGCCGCCGCCCGCCTCGGTGCGCGAGGCGTACTTCTCCGACCTTCCGCCGGCGATCGCCGACGCTCTCGCGACGTTCGCGTGGGGCTGGCACGCCGAATGCGGGATGCATGTCCTCCGCATCGTCGTCAGCGGGACCTTCGAACGGCACCCCGGTCTTCAGCTCATCGTCGGGCACATGGGGGAGAATCTGCCCTTCTCGCTTGCGCGCGCCGACGGACGCCTCAGTCCCCTGGCTGGACTCTCCACCAGCGTCGCCGACGCGGTGCGCCAGCATGTCCACGTGACGACTGCCGGCTACACGACAGTTCCGCCGCTGCTGTGCGCGGTGATGGTGCTGGGTGTGGACCGAATCATGTTCTCGGTCGACTACCCATTCTCCGACAGCTCCGAAGCCACCGCGTTTCTACGAGACGCGCCACTCAGCCCGGCCGATAAGGAAAAGATTGCTCACGGTAACGCTGAGCGCCTGTTCGCGCTCTGACGAGCCGAGGCAGCCCGACGCGGCCAACCTGGCGTCACTTGCCTTGAACTAGACCGATGTCGCGTGCCGGCGGTCGTTCAGGCCGGCTTCCCTCCGCCCGCCTCCACTCGAGCCAGCAGCAAGTCGAGGTCGGAGCGTGTGTACAGCCTTCCGGCGCGAACCACGCCGTGGACTCGGTGCAAATTCTCGACCGCAGCGGTCGGGTCGCCGTCGAGAAGCACCAAGTTCGCTCCACGGCCGGGCGCTACCGACCCCATCGTGTCCTCCCGGCTCAGGAAGCGGGCGGGGAGCGAGGTTGTCATCTGCAGGATTCTGAGCGGTGACAAACCCGCCGACGCCAGTTCGTCGAACTCCTGGTGCAGCGCGAAGCCGGGAATGAGCCACCCGCCCCCTTCGTCGGTGCCGGTCATCATCAGCGTCCCGGTCTCGTCGTAGATCCGGGTCAGCTTGAGCTCGTGGTCGTGCTGGACGCGAAAGGTCGCGTGCGTGTCCGGATCAAGGCGCGCGAAGACTCCGGTGACCTGGCGCCAGTCGGCGACCGTGTCGGAGGGCACGTAGCGCAGATTGGGATCGTCCGCATAGCGGGGAAGGTCTGCCATCTCCATGGCGCGCAACCTGACCAGTGTGGGTACCTGCCAGGTGCCGTCGGCCCGCAGCGTGGCCGCCAGCGCCCGGGCCTTCTCCTCACTGAAGGTTTCCAGAGCTCGCCGGCGGAGGGCCCCGTCGCTGGGTTTCGTGCGGGCCAGCGGATTGATCAGGGATCTGGCGAGGGTCCCGGGATCTACCCCTTCCCCGAACGGTCGCTCCGGTGCCGGCCGCTTGGCGATCTCGTCCGCGAGCGCTGCTTCCTCGCTCGAACAGGCGATCCAAAGCGAGTTACAGCTTCCGGTGCCGAGGTGCTCGATGCAGCGAAACCCGGCGTGCGACTGCGCGACGGGGTGGACACCATCCTGCAGGTGGCCGGCGACGAGCATTCCCGCTGCGGTGGCCGCCCGGAGCGCGGGCAACAGCGCATTGGGGGGTACCAGGATGAGCTTGATGAAGTCGGCTCCCGCCTCTCGCTGCTCGTCGATGGTTGACTCAGCTGCCTCCGGGGTGGCGGCGTTGAGTGGGGTCAGAATCTGACCCGGCATCGCGAGCAGCTCGGGAGCGTGGGCGCCGATCGGAAGCGTTCCCCGCCGCCGCTGTTCGAGCAGGTCGAATGACCCCGCCATCTGGCGGATGCCGGTGATCCCGCTGGCCAGCATCAGCGCCAACGCGGCGGACGCGTTCGGCCGCTGCAACGCGTGCACATGCATGTCGTTGAAGCCGGGAACGACGTACTTGCCTGACGCGTCGACCCGCACAGCGTCGTGACGCTCGACGGTCGTGGTGGTCGGCCCGACGTCAGTGATTACGCCGTCCTCGATGCTGATCGTCATCTCCCGAGCGAGCCGCCCGGAGTTGGTATCAACGACGGTGGCGTGCTCGAGCCGTACGAAGCGCGCACCCCGGGTGTCGTCAGCGGGCACGAACGTGGCCGTCCTCGGCCCCCGCCACCGGCGGCCGAACCTGTGGCGTGACCAGGATGACGCTCATCTCGGCCAGCGTACCCGAACGTGATCTAGGCCACGCCGGTCTCGAGGCTGCCCGCGGGAATTCATGCGCCCTGTCCGCGAGGAGCGATCAATCAGGTAGTCGGAGGGGGTCAAGCCGGCCCCACCGGCCCCGAACGCCTCACCCTACGGATCCCGCGAGTGAAGGTCCACGTGAAGGACCGAGACTTCACCGAAGGGCCCGATCGGCGCGGGATGGGGCGACCCTCCGCCGTCGAGCGGTCCCTACTCTCTAGGGACCATCTGCGTGCAGCGACCGGGTCGTCGCGTGGTTCCGTAGGCGGAGACCCGGTTGACGACGCTGCGCTGGATCGCGTCCTCCACGTCGGCGTCTGGAAGGTTCCAGATGTCGGCGTGTTCGGCAACCACCTGCAGGAGTGGTGTGGTCCACCCAGCGATGAGGATCGGGGATGGGGACGCTGCACCGGCTTGGGGTTGGTGAAGGCGCCCCGGAGGTGGATGGACGCGCCGTCGAAGTCGAACGGCTCGTCTTCGGTCCACAACCGCTTGATCAGCGTGCACGCATCTGCGAGATTGGCGACCGGAGGTCCGAAGTCGTC
Source organism: Candidatus Dormiibacterota bacterium (assembly GCA_963808785.1). Lineage (GTDB taxonomy): Bacteria > Chloroflexota > Dormibacteria > Dormibacterales > Dormibacteraceae > CAVTSA01. Next base: position 36,580 of record CAWEGH010000010.1, read on the forward strand.
GTAAGGGAGTCCCCAGCGCGTCGTACTCTCGCGTTGTGGCAGGCCCTACCGGCCGGTCCCGCCCGTGATCCCCTCCACGAAGTAGTCGAGGAAGAAGTTGTAGACGATCGCGATGATGATCCCCGGGAGCACGGCCGCCGCCAGTAGTTCGCCCCAGAAGTAGACGTCGCCCCGGATCAACTCCGTCGGAACGCCAGTGTTGAGCACCTTCTGCGCGGAAGGGGAGACCATGACCAACGCGTAGAGGAAGTCCTGCATAGAGAGCGTGAATGCGAACATAGCCACCGTGAGGATCCCGGGCAGGCTGACCGGGAGCACGACATGCAGTACGGCGCGCCAGCGCGTGCACCCGTCGACTAGAGCTGCCTCCTCGATCTCGAAGGGCACGCGACGGAAGAAGCCCATCATCAGCCAGAGGCAGAACGGGATCGTGAACGTGGGGTAGACGAGGACCAGTGCCCACCGTGTGTTCTCGAGGTTGAAAACGTTTGTGACGATCTGGTTGAGAGGGATGAAGAGCAGGATCGGGGGCACCAGATAGGTGAGGAAGAGAGCGATCGCCAGTAGTTGGGAGCCGCGAAAGTGTAGCCGCGCCAGAGCATAGCCCCCGGGGAGCGTGACCAGGAGCGTGATGCCGACCACGCAGGCGGCGACCACGACCGTGTTCATGGCCCAGACCGGGAAGTTGGTCTGAGTGAAGAGGTATCCCCAGTGACCGAGCGTGGGCGTCCGCTTGAACCAGAACGGGTTGACGGTGGGGTCGATGAGGTCGTAGTCCGCCTTGAACGTGGTTACGACCATGAAGAACACCGGGAAGATGGCGATGATCACATAGAAGAGGAACGCGAGATAGATCAACACGCGGTTGCGCACCCGCCGGACGTCGCGGCGTCGCCACGTCGCGACTACGACCGATCCGGGCGCTTGAGCTACGGTCATGTCATCTCCCCCCGGCGATGGAGCATGCGTAGGAACACGATCATGCCCGCGAACAGGATCGGGAACAGGATCAGCGCGGTGGCGGCTCCGCGTGACAGGTTGCCGCCCTCGATACCGGTCTGGTAAGAGAGCATGGGCAGGATCTGCGTGGCGCCGTTCGGTCCGCCCTGGGTGAGCAGGTTGACGATCGTGATGTCACCGAGTGTGAACGTGATGTCGTAGATCAGGCCGATGAAGAGGATGGGGGCGATCATGGGCGTGATCACGTAGTGCCAGCGGCGGAAGAACCCCGCTCCGTCGACCCGGGCCGCGTCGAGGATGTCGGGTGGAATCGACGTCAGGCCTGCGAGGACGATGATCGCGGCGAACGGGAAGCCGCGCCAGATGTTGACGATCAGGATCGCCAGGTAGGAGTAGAACGGGTCGCCGAGCCACACCGGGTAGGGCTGTTGCAGCAGGTGCAGCATGTCGCCGAAGACCCGGTTGATCACGCTCAGCTGCGGGTTGAAGAGCCAGTACCAGCCCTGTAGTGCTAGCGCCAGTGGCATCGTGAACGGAATCATGAGAAGCACCCGGATCACCTTCTTGCCCCGGATCGCCGTGAGGAGCAGGAAGGCGAGGCCGATCCCCAGCACGCCCTTCCCGATCTCGGAGAAGAGGGTGAAGGAGAGCGAGTTGAAGAGCGCCTGTCTGAAGGTCGGGTCCTGGACCAGCGCGCTGTAGTTCGACAACCCGACGAAACCGGCGTCGCCCCCCGCGACCGTCTCGTTGCTGAGGCTGAAGTAGATCGAGAGCAGGAATGGGTACGCGACCAGAGCGAGGATGTAGATGACGGCCGGGGATACAAGCAAGTAGCCCCAGAACGCATCCTTTCCGAATACGAACACCCGCCAACGGTGTATTCGCCGCTCTGCTCTCACGAATTCCGGACGCGTCACGCTGGTCAAGCACCTACCTCCCGCCCCGTGAGGGCTCGACCCTCCACCCGGGGCCTCCCCCACCCTGGATGACCTCACGGTGGTCACGCACTACCATGGACGGGGGCTTCCATCCGGATAGGTGGAGGGTAGCGACGTGCACGCCGTCAGTCAATCGGTGACCCGGATGAGCCGGGCGGGAACGCCTACGCGACGTGCCGTGCCGGCATGGTTCACGGGCGTGGTGCTCTGCCTCCCCGCGTTCGCGATCGTGTTCGGGCTCCTCCTGTACCCGCTTGGCTTCGACCTCTGGCTCAGCCTCACCGGGGCCGCGAACTTCCAGGGTTCGGGATCGTTCGTCGGCCTCGCCAACTACCGGGAGTTGCTGACCGACCTCAGCTTTTGGAATGCGGCGCGGAACACGGTGCTGATGATCGTTCCCACCGCGGCCGTCGAGCTGGTGGTCGGCGTGCTCACGGCCCTGCTGCTCTGGTGGCGGTTCTGGGGCCGCAGCATCGTCTTCCTCGCCGTCTTTGTGCCCTGGGCGGTCCCCAGCTCACTGGCCGCTTTCTCCTGGTTCTGGCTCCTCCTGCCGCCCTTCCACACCTTCTACACACAGCAGGCGATTCAAGCCAAGGAGTGGTTCAACGGGATCTTCGGGTTGGGCGCCTGGGACGTCGTGAGCCTGGCGGTCATGAACGTGTGGCGCGGATCGTCCATCATCGCCATCTTCCTGCTCGCCGGCCTCAACGCGATCCCGGACGAACTGCTCGACTATGGGCGGCTGGAGGCGAGATCGGTGTGGCGCTACCTGTGGCACGTCGTCCTGCCCCTGAACCGCCGCATCACCGTGCTCGCGGTCGCCGTCGCCCTCACGATCACGTATCTCGACTTCGTCGCCATGTACTCCGAGACCGGCGGCGAGGCGACGGTGCCGGTGATCGGCACTCTGTCCTATCTGGCGCTCATCCTCGGCGGTGAGACGGGCTACTCCGCAGCGCTCTCGGTCACACAACTCCCGGTCGCGTTCGTGCTTGCGATCGTGGTACTGCACTTCGTGGAGCGGGAACCGCCAACGCGGATGCCGGCGACGATCGACGGTTGGAAGATGAGCGGTGTCCGCCTGACCGGGTCTCTGCCGGCGGCAGCCGCCTCCGGAGCCGGCTCAGGTACCGGTGGGATCGCCCCCTCGTCGCCCCGACCCTCTGGTCGGCCGTGGCATCGCCGGCATGTGCGCAGGGCGGGACTGGCCGCCGGTTTGATCGCGGCGCTGGCCGTCTTCTCCTTTCACATCTTCCCCGTCTACTACACGGCTATCCAGGCCGTCCGTCGAGTCACCGAGTACCCGCTCGGCATGCCGTTCTGGGCCTTCCATCCCGACTGGGGCCCGGTGGTCCAAGAGATCCAGGACCCCGTGCTGCTGCTGTGGCTGCGAAACACCCTGGTCGTTTTCGGGAGCGTGCTGCTGATCGGCCTCTCCTGCTCTTTGATGGCCGGGTATGCGCTGGCCAGGTTTCGCCCGCCGGGCGCCCGCTGGCTCGCTCGCCTCATGTTCTGCCTCTACTTCGTGCCGCAGATGGCGGTCATCCTCCCCCTCTACCACATCTACGCCGCGGTGGGGCTGGACAACACGCTGACCGGAATGATCCTCGCCTACCTGACGATGGCGGTACCGTTCTCGACCTGGCTCTTCTACTCCTACTTCCTCGGCCTCGATCACGACGTCGAGGAGCACGCGTGGCTCGACGGCGGCCGCTTGAGGGTCTTCGTACACATCGTGCTCCCGATGGCCTGGCCGATCGTGATCGCGGCCGCCCTCTTCAACGTTGGGATCATGGGGTCCGACATCCTCTACGGATCCCTGTTCTCCCTCACCAACAGCACCAAGACGATCACCGTCGGGCTGGGCATCAGCTCGCTGGACCTGGGCGAGTGGGGGAGCGCCTCGGCCGGCATCATCATCTCGGCGCTCCCCTTCATCGTCGCCTGCGCCGCGCTCGGGCGCTATTTCGTTCACGGCCTACGGGCTTCACTCGTCGAGGGGGCGTAAGGGAACGCCGCCCGCCGGTGGCAGGTCGAGGCGGCAGCAGCGGCGCCCGGCGCCTCCGTCACGCCAGTCGCTACGTGTAGATTCCGGCCAGCTTGCCGCGCAGAAACGACATCGCCTGCTGGATGCCCGCGTTGCCCGGCGTCCTGACGGCGGTCGCGACGGTGTCCGGCAGCACGTACTCGGCGAGGGCCTGGTTGGCCTGATAGTTCGGCGACCCGGGGTAGCCGAAGACCACGGCCTTGTCGCCCCGCACCCCCTGCAGGGCAGCCAGCTTCTGCTCGGCCCACTGGCCACCATATGCGGAATCCGTCCACAGCTGGTGCTGCCAGGGATTCGCATGGCTGGGCATGTTGTAGAGCTGGGATTGGATGAAGGCCTCGTGGTAGTTATCGATGTAGTGCTTGAGGAAGGCCTTGGCCGCCTCTTTGTTCTGTGAGAACTTATAGATGACGTAGCAGTTGGGGTCGACGACCGTGAGCCCCTGAGGGTGGGCCGGCCCCGCCTCGGGCGGGTTCAGGACGAGATTTGAGTAGAGTTGTGGGTTCGTTTTCTCGACGCTGCGCATGGAGCTGATCGCGTCGTGGATCATGACACCCTGGCCAGAGTCCAGCCACTGGTTGTCCGACGAGTCGATCCAGGCGAACACCTCTGGGGTGTTGGCTTTGGTATAGAACTCCTGGGCGAACTCGAGGAACGTCTTGAACTCCGGCTTGTGGATGGCGAGAGTCTTGCCGTCGGCCTCGGCCAGGCTAGCCCCCATCCCGTACATGATCGCGCGCCAGTTGTGGTTGGAGTCGTTGCAGTGCGAGATCGCGAGCCCGGCCGGGTGCCCCTTGGCTTTCGCCGCCTGGCCCAGCTTCAGGTAGTCGTCCCAGGTCTTCAGCTTGGTGGCGTCCATGCCGGCATCCTGTACCAGCGTCCGGTTGACGATGGGCAGGATCGCGATGTAGAAGTCCACCCAGCCCAGCCACTCTCCCTGCACCTTCGCGACTTTGGGGACCAGCGGTTCAGGGGTGCCTAGCTTTTGCTCGGCGTAGCTGACGACGTCGTCCATGTTGACCAGGTCCTTGCGGTAGAGATAGGTCAGGACCTGGGCGTTCATCTCGACGAGGTCGTGCCCGGTTCCAGCGGCGACCTCGGTCGCGATCCGGGCGGGAAGGTCGTAGGTGTTGATGTGGTCGACGGTCGCTGTGATGCCGTTGGCGTCCCCCCAGTCCTTGACGAACCCGTCGAACCAGGTGTCGTAGGCGGGGATGAAATGGCTCCACTGAAGGACTTTGAGCTGCGTGCTGCTACCGAGGCCGCTCTTGCTGCTGCTGGCCGGGGTCGGCTTGCTCGCTGTGCCCGGCGCTGCACACGCGGCAGCCGCCAGGCCCGCGGCCACCGCCCCTCCCCGTAACGCGTCACGACGGCTGATCCGCCTTCGCCACAGCTCTGACATCGCTGCAAGCCTCCTTACAGATCGTCACGAACCCACGCCCCCCAGGGTGCGAACGCTGCGCATCATGCACTCCCAGGACGGATCGGGCAAGTCCTCGAATCAGCGGCCCTTCGTGGTGGCGCTCGCCTGTGGAGTTCCGCCGTTCCGCAAGCTCCCCGGACGCGGGGGAGTTTCGGCTTGAGTGTGATCTCGCTAGACGGCTCCACGAGGCACTGATCGGTCATCTCGCACAGCCGCTCCTCGCCGCGACCCAACCTGAAGCGATGGTCGTCGGGCTCCCGCTCATGCTCCCGGCAGATGATTCTCCGGAAGTAGTCCAGGGCTGAACACGACAGCCGGTTCCCGGCGGAGCGTGATGGGTGGCCGTCCTGGTCGCTTCCTCTGCCGGCATGGCTCGGCGGGGAGGCTTATGAGCGCACTGCACTCGTACGAAGCTTCGACGCCCATCTCGACTGGGTGATCGAAGACGGGATCCCCTGGGTGACGAGGAGAGTCGGCGCGGACCGGACATCGTGGCTTGCGGCCGGGTTCTCCAACGGGACAGCCTGGGCGAACGGTGCCGGGCAACGGCGGCCGGACATCTTCAAGGGCGTCGCCGCTTTCAGCGTCGGAGTCGTGCCGCGTCGGCTCTCGGGACGCGCGCGAGCGGAGGGTCTGCGCCAATACCTCGCCGCCGGAGTTCTCGAGCCGGGGTTTCGGAGGTCGACGAAGGAATGGGCGGAGCGGCTGGCACGTGCCCGACTCGAATATCACCACCACGAGTGGGGTGGCGGTCACGACCCCGTGTGGTGGGAGAACGAACTCCCCGGGGCGCTCCCTTGGCTCATCGACCCGGCCAACGAAACCTAGAGCTGACGCACTGCGGGCGGCTGTCCGCCGGAAGATGGGCTATCGACACACTGTGGCGGTCATGCACGTAGACTTGTCGTCATGCCGACCATCGGTGTCCGGGATTTGCAGCGCAACCCAGGGCGGGTCCTCGACGAGCTCGAGCGGAGCGGCCGACCCACCTTCGTGACTCGCCACGGCCAACCCACCGCAGTGCTGTTGCCAATCGACTCGGCAGCGCTGGAGGACTACGTCCTCGCCAATGCGCCCGAGTACGTTGCCAGCATGGAAGAGGCGGACGAAGACGGCCGCACGGGCCGAACCCGCTCCGCGGCCGATGTGATTGCTGAGATCGAGGCCGAGGATCCCAGCAAGCGGACGTGACACGCGGTGGCTCGACTGTCTTTGTCGAGCTCGGCCGTGCGGCCGAGCTCGACCTACGCCGGCTCAGGCCGCCCGATTATCGACGCGTCGCTGTAGCCTTGCGGCAGACCCTCGGCGCTGAGCCGATGCCCGCCAATGCGGACGACAAGGCTCTCACCGGACGTCCTCCCTGGCGGCGGCTGCGCGTGGGCGAGCTGCGCCTCTTATACCGACCTCTCGCCGCTGACGAGCTTCCCCCTGGTGAAAAGCAAGGGCGCCGCGTGGCGAGAATCATCCACCGAGGTGAACTCGAACGAGCGGTCGGCACCTTGCCCTGAGCGCCCAAAGCTGAGGGTTCCCTTTACGGAGCACCAGATTCCACACCGCAACGATGCGCGGGGCAGTGGACTTGGTTACCAGTCTGCAGTGAACGACGGCAGCCATCCCCGCGCGCGGCTGCAAAGGCTCGGTCCTGAACCGCGGCGCTCTTTTCACGGGCAACCGGCTGCATCGCCTCGGCTGGATGCGCCTACCGCGTGGAGGGCCAACATCGCGTTGGCGCGCCCCCCTTCGCTCAGTCGGTGAATACGGGAGCCGCCCCGTGTGGTGACCTAACCCGGCCCTTCGGTTCCTCCCAATCCTCCTGACGCCCCAGAGCCGTGAGATCGAGGAATCCGTACGAAGGATTTTCGCACTCGGTCCCTCTAGCGAAGGCGGAGTACGTATGGAAGACACGGTCGCCGTCGCGGAGGAAGCAGCTCAAGCCCTGCCCCTCGTCTTCCTCGGCGTACTGGCCAGTCCGGTAGTTGTATTGGACCAGGGCGATGGACGGGTCGAAGCTGACGTGGAAGTCGTAGTTGAAGTCGCTTCCGTACGACGAGTAAAGAGGAAACGCCCAACCTCGCTGTGCCCGGTACTGCTCGAGCTTGGCCAGCGGGGCACGGGCCACGAGGGCGAGCGTGGTGTCGCGGGCCGCCAGATGCTCCAGGAGACCACCTGAAATCTCGTCCGCCGCGGAAGTGCAGCCCTCGCAGCCCGCGTCCCACGTAGGGCCGAACATGAAATGCTTGACGATCAGCTGGCGCCGGCCCTCGAAGAGTCCGGCCAGCGTGACCCGGCCCGCTGGTCCGTCGAAGCGGTACTCCTTGTCGATAACGACCATCGGCAGCCGGCGCCGGTCCGCGTTCAGGGCGTCGTGCGCGCGCGTGAGCGCCTTTTCTCTCGCCAGCAGCTGCTTGCGAGCGACCAGCCACTCGTCTTGGGCCACGATCTCTGGAAGACTCATGCTTCTGTGATCCGGCCCGGCGGCAGAACTCATCGCAGCTCCCTACATTGGACCGGTGCCGAGCCCCCCCACCAGCGAACCTGAGCTGGTAGTCGCCGCTCGCGGCGGCGACGAGCGTGCGTACGAGGCGCTTGTCGAGCCTTATCGCGCGCAGTTGCACGCGCACTGCTACCGGATGCTGGGGTCGATCCACGACGCGGACGACGCAATGCAGGAGACCCTGTTGCGTGCCTGGCGGGGCCTACCGACTTTCGAGGGCCGGGGCCCCGTGCGTTCGTGGCTGTTCCAGATCGCGACCAACGCCAACCTGCGGCTGATTGAGCGGCGGCCTCGGCGGCTGCTGCCGCTCGACCACGGTCCGGCGGCGGCAGTGCATGACGCCCCGGGCGAGCCGCTCGTTGAATCGATCTGGATCGAGCCATACCCGGACCAGCGGATGGGCGTGGTGGACGGCCTTGCGGCGCCGGAGGCTCGCTATGAGCAGCGGGAGAGCGTCGAACTGGCGTTCGTGGCAGCAGTCCAGCACTTGTCTGCTCGTCAGCGTGCGGTGCTGCTCCTGCACGACGTGCTGGGTTTCTCAGCTCGGGAGATTGCGCAGTGGCTTGAGACGACCGTGGCGGCGGTCAACAGTGCCGTGCAACGCGCCCGCGACGTGGTAGCCGAACGCGTGCCCAGGCCGACCCAGCAGGCGACGTTGCGCTCGTTGGGCGACCAGCGCCAGCGCGAGATCGTGGCGCGCTACATCGACGCGTGGGACAGGGCCGACGTCGAAGCTCTCGTGGCCATGCTGAGGGAAGACGCGACCTGGTCCATGCCGCCGGCCTCGACGTGGTATCAGGGCATCGAGGCGGTGACTGCCTTCCTGGCAGAGTGGTCGGTGCCATTGCGCTGGCGGAACGTGCCCGCGCGGGCCAACGGGCAGCTCGCCGTCGGTTGCTATCTGTGGAGCGAGGTAGAGAAGAGTTACCAGGCCTACGCACTCGATGTGCTCACGCTGCGCGGTGAGCAGATCCAGACCGTGACCTCCTTTCTGATGCCGGACGCGCTTCTGTCTCAAGGACTGCCCGCGCGGCTCAGCTGAGCTGTCCCGTTTGCGGCCCGGGGCCACCGTGCAGCGGGGCCCGGCCCTGACGGGTGAGCCGGCGCAATTGCTGCCCTCCGCGATGGGCAGCTTCCGCTCGGCTCGTAGCGCCAGATCGATCCGCCACGCATCAGATGATCGAGCTTGCCGCGGAGCGCGTCGACGAGCGCTGTAGCGGATCCGATCGTGAAGCAGACCAGGTCGATGACGACGTCAGGCTCCAGCGCGAGCACCGTAGCACCGAACGTGCCGATGTGGCCGCTGCCGCCGATGACGACGATCCTCACCGTTCTCCGATCACGATGATGCGCATACATTCCACCCTAGAAGCCCGATCGGCCATCCGCAGCCGGGGTAGAGGTGGGGGGCTTGACTGACCGAGCCGGCCAGCCCATGTTCCAGCGGCCGCCGGCTCCGGCTCCGACGCCGACCGGGGTTTCCCTTGCATGCCCTGCCGTCGCCGGCCGTTGAGAGTTTTCTCGCGACCTGTCGAAAGCCTGTCGGGACGTTCGACGCCTTACTTGACACCCTGTAGGGGCCAGGGCGACCTGCCGGGGAAGTCTCACCGCATCAAGGGTCCGACCGGCAAGGAGGAACGATTCATGGCACCCAGTGGATCGAGGAGGACACGATGACCGTTACCTACACCTTTGACGTCTTTTCTAGCCTCGACGGCTTCGGGAGCGTCAGCGGCGGCAACTGGGGCGGCTACTGGGGCAAGCAAGGCCCGGAGCTGCTCGACCACCGCCTGACCCTGTACGGCGAGGAGCAGCGGATGGTCTTTGGCGCCAATACGTATCGGGCGTTCGCGCGGATGCTGGCCTCGAGCACCGAGGAGTCCGAGGTGCGCGACCCATGGGTCACTCGGATGAGGAGCCTGCCGGCAACGGTGGTATCGACGACTCTGAAGGGACCCCTCGACTGGCCGGACGCGACAGTCGTGAGTGGCGACGCCGTCGACGTCATCGCCCGGCTCAAAGAGGAGTCCGAGGTGCCATTGCGTTCGCACGGCAGCCTATCGATGAATCGCGCGCTGATGGCCGCCGGCCTCGTCGACCGCGTCCAGGTAACGCTCTTCCCTGTGATCACCGGTCAGAACGGAGCGGAACCGATCTTCAAGGGTGCGGCCGACTTCGATCTCGAGCTAATCGAGAGTCGGACGCTCGACGGCAACACCCAAGAGCTCATCTACCGACCTACTCTGCATGTCTGACCTCGTCGTCCAAGGCAGCCGTTCATGACCAGGCGGACAGGTCGCTGAGGTCGGGGACAGGCGCGCACTCGAGCGCATTCCGGGATTCGCCGACCGGCGCGCGGTTGGGCAGGAATGATGAGCCCTCGTCCTGGCCGCCGCCGGCACCCGGTTTGGCAGTTCAAGGGATGGTGCCACGACGAGCGCGGCAGGCAGGGCCGACCCGTCCAATCGGCGGTCCGCGAGCCGATCCGCTTGCGGACGCCCCGCCGGATGGCTCGCTTGCCCTTCCCCGTGCGAGAGCGTTAAGCGCCAGTCACGCCCACCTGGGTTGGCTTTTCGGGAGTGCCGTGCGCCTGGCTCTGGCGCCGACCGAAGGTTGCACCGCCCAGCATGCGAGTCAGACCGGGCGGTAGGTCAGGACCACGTTGCCAGAGCTCAACGGAGTCACGTCTGCCAGCTCAAAGTGCGCGGCGCGCTCCGGTCGGAAGAGTAGGTCATTCGGGTTGCCCGAGCCCAGCATGAAGGGGTGCACCCAGAGCCGCAGCTCATCTAACAGGCCGTGAGTCAAAAGCAGGTCGGTGACAGGCCCAAAACCGTACTGCACGATGTTGCGGCCCTCCTGACCCTTGCGCCGGGCGATCTCCGCCGCCACGTCCCCGCTCAGCACCTCGGAGTTGTGCCACTTGGGCTCTCTGAGCGTGTCAGAGACGACCCACTTCTCCATGGCGTTGATGTGATCGGAGTAGGGGTCGCCAGACATGGCAGTCCACACGGGGACGAATGCCTCGTATGTACGGCGCCCGAGTAGCAGCGCGTCGCAGCTGAGCAGCAGCTCGGTCTGGATCTGGCCGCCGCGCCCGTCGTCCTGGTGGCGACCCGATGGCCAGTCCTGGGGATTCTCGATGACCCCATCCAGGGTGATGTACGTGGAGTTGACGATACGTCGCATGGTCGAGTCCTCCGATCGGGGCCTCCGGGAGGAGGTCGTGATTGTGGTCAAGAGATCTCGCTGTTCGTGGCGACCGGCGAGGGCGAGGAGCGCATCGGTATCGGTGACGTCAAGGGGTTGGACCGCGACCCTGCCATCGGCCAGGCCGAAGGGTCGGCACTGCGCCAGACGGCCCAAGCGGTGGGTATCGAGCCGATGAGGAGCAGGCCGCAGATCACGAGGCCGACCAGCGCGATCTGGCGCGTCGCGAAGCCGACGATGGTGATCGGGCTCGTCAGTGCCAGCGCCCAGGCGGCCCAGGCCGGGATGTACCGCCCGCGCCACAGCGCGACCGGAAGGATGACGTACGCCACCAGGTGGCAGACGATGTACACGAGCAGAAAACCGAACATGGTCGGGTCGGTCGTGAAGCGGTCCCACAGCGCGACGAGGTGCGTCCCTCCGCCTATCTCGGCCATCCGGAATGTGAGGTCGTCCTGCGCCGCGAGGGCGGCGAACGGCAGCCACCCGATGATGCCGAGCGCGCCGCCGATCGTCCCGAGCCAGGGGGATCGGCGAATCGCCAGGCCCGACATCCCGATCGCGCTGATCGGCAGCAGGAACGACAGCACGACGTAGGCGTACACGTGAATCTGATTCGTCGTTGGGTCGGCGGAGGCGTTCGCGGCGATATTCGCGGCGCCGGCGCCGATGCCGCCGATGGCGGGATTGAAGACCGTCCCCGGAATCAGGATGAGCGGAGCCAATAGGATCGCGGCCGCGAAACCGGCCTTCCTGAACGTGGCAGGGGACAGCCGAACTCTGGTTCGGCCCGCGCCGGTTGTGGGGGCGCTCTGCGCGAGGTTCATCATGAGTTCGATGGTCGATCCAGGGGCCCCGCTGGGTCGTCGGCCTGGGGGCGGCATTTTGACATACGTCCGCGGACGTACGCGGCGGCGGCCGGTGAGCGATGTGCTCGATGTGCTTGCTGGCGTGGGGGTCGCCGCCGCACTCGTGTTGCTGACGCCGACGACGCGGGTGTACCAGGCCCACGCCGTCCGCATAGGGGTTCCCGGATACGCCCTCGTCGCCCTCTGCGGCCTCTCGCTCGCCGTGCGACGGCGGTGGCCGCTGGCGACGTATCTGGTCGGGGTCGGGGCGGCGGTTGCTTACCTCGGTCTCCTGTATCCGGGCTGGCCGGTGTATATCGGCGCCGCGTTCGCGCTCATCGCGTACATGAGCGCGACCCGCTGGGCGGGCTGGCCGCTCGCGCTCGCGGGCGGCGCCGCACTGGCGTTGGCCTCCGGGCGGCCGGAAGGTTGGCAGCCGGTGCGGATGGTCACGGTCTTCCTTGCGTGGTTGCCGATCGCCGCGTTCACCGCGTACGTGGCGGAGGCGAGTCGCCGCCATTCCGAGGAGTTGGCCCGGCATCGCGTCGTGCAGGAGCGGCTGCGCATCGCCCGCGAGATGCATGACGTCCTGTCTCACAGCCTCGCCACCATCAGTCTCCAGGCGGGCACCGGGATGCGGCTCTTCAAGACGCGCCCGGCCGACGCGGAAGCGGCGCTGGGGGTCATCCGACAGGTGAGCGGTGATGCCCTGGCGCAGGCGCGCGCGGCCCTGACGGCGATCCGGGATCCGGTGGACGTGGCCGAGCCTACCGGGTCGGGTCAGGATGGGCTGGACGCGCTGCTCGGCTCAGTCCGGTCGACCGGGCTCGTCGTCCACACGTCGGTCGCGCTCGGGGGCGAGGACATCCCGCCTGAGATCGCTTCGGTCGCCTACCGGATCGTGCAGGAATCGCTGACCAATGTGATGCGGCATGCCGGCCCGGGCGCGGAGGCGACGGTGGCGGTGAGCCGCGAAGGCGGCGATGTGATGGTGGAGGTCTCCGACACCGGATCGGGGAACAACGCCACACCGCCCGCGAGGACTCCCGGACACGGCATTATCGGCATGCGGGAGCGTGTGCTTGGGCTGGGCGGGCGGTTCTCCTCAGGGCCTGAACCGGACGGAGGATTTCGGGTCAGCGCGCGGCTCCCGGGAGGTGGGGGGACGCTGTGATCTCAGTGCTGCTGACCGACGATCAAGCAATGATCCGCTCCGGTCTGCACGCGCTGCTCGCCGCGGAGGACGACATCGACGTCGTGGCCGAGGCGGGTGATGGAATGGAGGCCCTGCAGCTGGTGCGCCGGCTGCATCCGGACATCGTCGTCATGGACATCCGCATGCCGGTGATGGATGGAGTCGAGGCGACGCGCCGCCTGGCCGCTGACCCGGACCTCGCGGCCACCCGCGTCCTGGTGCTCACGACGTACGACGACGACGAGCTCGTGTTCCGGGCCCTTCGCGCAGGGGCGGGCGGATTCCTGCTCAAGGACGCCGACCCTGAGGATCTGGTCGGCGGGGTGAGAGTGCTCGCGGCAGGTGATGCGCTCCTGGCGCCGAGCGTCACCAGGCGGTTGGTGGAGGCGTTCGTCGCGCGGCCTGAGCCAGCGGTCGCGCCGCCGTCCATGGTCGAGCACCTCACCGCCCGCGAGCAGGAGATCGTGAGACTGGTCGGGACCGGGCTTTCCAACCCACAAATCGCGGACCGGCTGTCCATAAGCCCGGCGACCGCGCGGACGCACGTCTCCCGTGCGATGGGCAAGATCGGCGCCCGCGATCGCGCCCAAGTGGTCGTCTTCGCCTACGAGTCGGGATTGGTCGTCCCAACCAGGAGGCCGGGCTAGCCAGCTAAGCTAGCGCTTCGACAGTCGGACAGGCACTCAACGCCGGCGTGATCGATGAACTCACCCTGGACATCGCTCTGCCCGCCACCGCTTGGGCCTGGTGGTAATCATGGCCTCAGTCGGTCAAAAACCAGATGGGTTCGCTTTCTTCCCACACGAGCCACGGCAGCAGTGCAACCCGCTGTACTGGAAAACCAGCCCTCTCGTAAACCCGGCGGGGGCGATGCACCCAGCATCGCTGCTGCTGCATAACGCGGTCGCGGATGCTGCTCGCAGGGCGATCCCTGAGTGTGCCGATCAGCCGGCCAGGGTCCGATAAATGAAGTAGCGGAGACGGAACCCGGGTGGTGTGTGCGCGGGCTCTCCGAGCTCGAACCCGAACCGACGGTAGAACGGAACCGCTGATTCTCGTGCGGTCGCCCATAGGATGCGGACGCCTCGCAATCGGAGGTCCTGAAGGATCCATTCGATGAGCGAGCTTCCAACTCCGCACCGCTGCAGGCCCGGCTCGACCGCCATAAACATCAGCCGCGCAGCGGGGGTAATGCGCAAGTCCACCGGAAAGGGCGTTGGATACAGGCTGGCCGTCCCGATCACGCTACCTTCCGCCGTCTGAGCACCCAGATACCTGGCCCCAGGGATATCGTCGAACTCATGGTGCCAAGAGCGGAGGACGAGCCCATCGGCCGAGACGCGCTGTCGAAGGTCGTATGTCGCCTCCTCGGTGACCGGGCGGATCTCAAACCGAAGCACCTCATGGGCCACGTCTCAAAGTATGGGCAGGGCCGAGTATCCGACGATTCGGAGTGTGCGCGTAAGCGGATCGTCATCGGCAACACCGCGGGGCCCGAGGGTTCGGGCAGCCGCGCGGTACAGTCAGCGGCCTCCTCCGAGGTGCGAGCTTCCAAGTTGCGATGAACTACTCAAGGGGCGAACACGAGGCTGCCTACCGGCTCATGGAGCAGGAAGGGCTGACCACGTGGAGTGAACTGCACGGGATCGGGAGCTTCGAGAACTTCCCAAACCGTCAGTTCCTCCAGACGATCCTTCCACGGTTGGCATTGCCCGACGCGGCGGACGTTGTCGAATACGGCTGCGGGACGGGCCCCGCTGCCTGCTACTTGGCCTCCCTCGGACACCGCGTCCACGCTATCGACTTCGTGCCCAAGGCGATCGAGCTGGCTGACCGCATGGCCAAGGCGCGGGGACTGGTGGTCGAGTTCGAAGTCAATGACATCTGCGAGTTGACTGGAGAAGCGGCTCGGCAGGGCTACGACCTGGTGCTCGAAAGCTTCTGCCTGCAGTCGGTGGTGACCGACTCCGATCGCCGGAAGCTCTTCGCCTGCGTCCGGCACCGCCTTAAGCCGGCCGGCTTCTACGTGATTTCGACTGCCATGTACGACCCCGCACGCCGCTACGGAAAGGACGAGCTGTACGAAGCCACGACCGGCGTCTGCTATGCGCTGCTCCCTGGCGGTGAGCGACATGTGGACGGCGACGTCCAGAGGGATCGTGCTTGGTACCGGCCTCACCGGCGCCATTTGACAGCGCCGGCTCTGCGGGACGAGCTAGAACGGGCCGGGTTCTACACGCTCTGGCAGGGCGGAGAGCTCGGAGGAGACGTGGTCTGCGCGCTCGGTGACGTCCCGTCCCATCGCTGGCTCCATCGACCAGCCCGGTATATCTTAGTCGGCGGAATCGGATATACTCATGGCTATGACGAAGCGATTGGTGGACCTGGACGACGCGAAGCTCGAACAGGTCCGGTCGATACTGGGCACCTCGACGACCAAGGCGACCGTGAACGGTGCCCTCGAGGAGGTACTCGCCCTGGCCGCGCGACGCCGGGCCCTCCTCGAGGGCGACGCGATTGCCGGCAGCTCGGATCTGGCTCATGAGGAGCAGCGGCGCGCGGCGTGGGCCTGAACGCGTACTTCCTGGCGGATACTTCCGCCGTTGCGCGTAGCGCGCAACCAGCAATCGGAGCTCGGCTACGCCCGTTGATGGAGGCTGGCCTGGTCGCCGGCTGCACGATCACCGATCTTGAAGCGGGAGTCAGCGCTCGCAGCGGATCCGAC
Organism: Candidatus Dormiibacterota bacterium; assembly: GCA_963808785.1. Lineage (GTDB taxonomy): Bacteria > Chloroflexota > Dormibacteria > Dormibacterales > Dormibacteraceae > CAVTSA01. Next base: position 52,417 of record CAWEGH010000010.1, read on the forward strand.
TGGCGGCGCACCCGGTCGGCGCGGTCGGTCTGGCCGCAGGCGCGAATTGATCAGGAGGTGCTGGATCGTGCGCTGGAGGTGCAGGGCGCGCTGGCCGACCAGGGACTCCACCGCGCGGTGAAGATCGGTGATCTGCTTATCGCCGCTGCGGCCGAGCACGCCGGCCTGGTGGTCCTGCACTACGATCGAGATTTCGAGCGAATCGCCAGCATCACCAATCAACGGATGGAATGGGTGGTTCCAGTGGATACCGCGGATTAGCCCCAGTTGCACCTCCCCGAGGCGTCGGCAAGGACCTGTCACGTTGACGGCTCATCCGGGAGGTACCAGCGGAGATCGAGTGCGGAGGAGGGGCGGCCGAGGAGGCTTATGACGCGTTGCGTTGCGCACAAAGCTTCGCGACTGGCGAGAGGGTCCATTAGGAACTCAAGAGGGGCCACGGGGTGACGATCAAGCTGCTCTGGCTGGAGTGGCGCGAGCAGGAGCCGAAGGGCTTCGGGTACAGCCAGTTCTGCTACCACTACGAGCGCTGGCTCGCGGTCCGTGACCCGGTGCTGCGGATGGAGTACGCCGGCGGCAAGCGGCTGTTCGTCGACTTCGCCGGCGACCGCATGAGCTGGTACGACGCGGAGCGGAAGACGACGGTGCCGGGGGAGGTGTTCGTGTCGGCGCTGGGCGCCAGCGGCCTGATCTACGCCGAGGCGACGCCAGGTTAGGATCTGGAGTCCTGGGTGATGGCGCACGTCCACGCCCTCGAGTTCTACGGCGGCGTGCCCGAGGCGGTGGTGCCCGACAACCTCAAGTCCGGGGTGACGCGCGCCTGCTGGTACGACCCTGACATCAACCCCACCTACCTCGAGTTGGCGCGCCGGACCGACACCGTCATCCTGCCCACGAGGGCGGGGAAGCCCCGCGACAAGGCCGCCGTCGAGGCGGCTGTGCAGGTGGTCGAGAGGTGGGTGATCGCGCCCCTGCGCAACCGCCGCTTCTTCAGCCTGGCAGAGCTCAATCGCGCCATCCGCGAGCGGGTCGATGAGGTCAACCGCCGCTCCTTCCGGGGCATGCCGAGCAGCCGCTGGGACCTCTTCCAGGAGGTGGAGCGGGAGGCGCTGCGACCGCTCCCCTCCCAGCGCTACGAGTTCCAGACGATCAAGCGCGCCACCGTCAACATTGACTACCACGTCGAGTTCGACGGCCGCTTCTATTCCGTCCCTTACCGCCTGGTCAAGGAGAAGGTCGAGGTCTGGAGTTCACGCTCCATGGTCGAGATCCATCACCGCGGACAGCGCGTCGCCTCCCACCTCCGCGCCTACGGCAAGCAGCGTTACATCACCAAGCCCGAGCACATGCCGGCGTCTCATCGCGCTCACCTGGAGTGGAGCCCCAGCCGCCTGGTTCAGTGGGCGGCCGGCACCGGCCCATCGGTCGCCGAGGCGGTCGAGGTCATCCTCGACTCCAAGCCACATCCCGAACACGGCTACCGCGCCTGCCTGGGCCTGATGAACCTGGCCAAGCGCTACGGTCGAGAGCGCCTCGGCAACGCGTGCACGCGCGCCCTCGTCATCCGTTCGGTCTCCTACACCTCGGTCAAGTCGATCTTGGCCGAGAACCTCGACCGGCAGCCGCTGCCACCGCCGCAGCTGTCCCTGATCCCGCCGCCGCCCACTCACTCCAACCTGCGCGGCCCCGACTACTACACCGAAGAGGGAGCGTGATGCATCCACAGCCCACCATCGCCAAGCTGGAGTCGATCGGGCTTGGCGCCATGGCCACCGCCCTGCGTGACCAACTCGACAACCCCGGCCCCTATGCCGACCTCGGCTTCGAGGACCGTCTGGGTCTCCTCGTCGACCGCGAGGCCGACTGGCGCGAGACAAGACGCATCCAGACCCGCCTCAAGGCCGCCAAGTTGCGCTACCGCGCCACCGTCGAGGAAATCGACTTCCGGGCACCGCGGGGACTCGACCGGGGCACCGTGCTCAGCCTCGCCGGCGCCGCTTGGGTCACCCGCCAGCAGAACCTGATCATCACCGGCGCCACCGGATGCGGGAAGTCCTTCCTCGGCTGCGCCATGGCCCATGCCGCCATCCGTCAAGGACACTCTGCGCTCTACGTCCGCGCCCCGCGACTGCTCGACGACCTCGCCTTCGGGCGAGCCGACGGCCGCTACGCACGTCTGCTCGCAGCCCTCCGCCGTGTCCAGCTGCTGGTCCTCGATGACTTCCTGCTCACCCCCGCCTCGGTCGAGCAGTGCCGAGACCTTCTCGAGGTCGTGGAGGACCGGGCGCAGTTGCGCTCGACCCTGGTCGCCAGCCAGATGCCCATCGACCACTGGCACGCGGCGATGGCCGACCCTACCCTCGCCGAGGCCATCCTCGACCGGCTCCTCAACCGTGCCTACCGCATCCAGCTCGCCGGTCCTTCCATGCGTCGCCGCGACCCTGACGCCGACCATGCACCCCAGGAAGCCCCCAAAAACCCGAGTATCAAATGACCTGGGCGCTTCTCTCCGGGCCCCTACGGCCGTCTCAGCGTGTCCGTTTCTTGGACGTCGACCGGCTCCCACCCCGACCACGCCTTGCCGGCCCTGCACAGCCTCGTCGAGGTGAACGCTTTCGCCCGGATTACGTGAACGGATTCGCCGGAATATGCACTCAGATCCCTCGGTACACCTGGGCTTGCAATCATGCGCGCGCCCACGGCGTTCGGCTTGCGGACTCACCACGATGTGTGCCCTGGTCGTCACGACCGGATGGCGCGGCGTCCGATCCAGTGGTGTCGGACCCGACGGCACTCGGCGGTGATAACCCGCTGAGGCCGCACGCCACTGCGGTCGATCACCTCAACCGCGATGAGGATCGTGAAGGGGACGAAGCCGGCGGAGACACCTCGGCCGCGTCGCAAGTGCTCGAGCCGACCTCGAAAGCGACGACCACGACGAAGTCACCGCTGGCGCCCCCTCCGGCTAAATGCCACTCCGCCGATCGCCATCGCGCCATCCCCGGCAGTCAGGCTCGCATCGCACTGCCTGCAACAAGTCGTCGCACGACGCCGTGGCACCGGCCCCCAAGGAGGCGGACCACGCCCGAGTCTCGAACCCGGCGGAGCGGAGGATCCCCAGTTGCGCGGGGCCAGCGTAAGGTCCGCATCCGTGGCCAGCGAAAGTCAGACACCTGAGGAAGACATCGGCAGGCCCGAGGTCTGGCTCTCATGACCCCGCCGGTCGCTCACCACCCCCGCAGGCAGTGAATCCTAGCCGTAGGGGGTGCCGTAGCGCTCCGCGGAGATGACTTGACTGGCGTCCTTGCGGTTCTTCCGGCCTCGGCCGATCGCGCGCCGCGGGTAGCCGAGCGGGATTACTCCTATCACGTGGTACCCGTCGGGCAGTCCGAGGTAGTCCGCGACTTCGCGCATATCCGGCGACCCGGTCCAGTTGGAGCCGACCCCTTCTCCCCAGGCGGTCAGGATCATCGACTGGATGGCACGGCTGCCGTCGGACACGCCCCAGTCGCTCGCCTTCTCGACCGCGACCGCTACCGCGGCGGCCGCCGTTGCGACGTAGCGACCGTGTGTGACCAGGCGTCCAAGCTCCTCCAGGGCGGCCCGCTCACGCACGACGACGAAGTGCCAGGGCTGGCTGTTACCCGCGCTGCCGGACAGACGCCCGGCCTCCACGATGCGGTGCAGCACCTCATCCGGGATCTCGCGGGTGTCGTATTCGCGCACCGCCAGCACCGTCCGTGCCGCTTCGAAGACCGGGTTCTCCATCTCGGCTCGAAGTGTAGACAGACTCGGGCCGGCAGCAGCCAGATCCCGGCCTCAGGGCTCGCGACGTGGAACCCCAAGGTCTGCTCCTGCTGGACCACCTGCGCGAATCTTGGAACGACCGGTCGTACGCGCCCGGCGTGCGGGGTGCGGTGGCCATCAGCCTCCGCGGCGGCGACTACGTGGTCACCCTGGGCGACGACCTCTCTCAGGGACATCTGAGACACGACGCCGGGAGGTGACGCTCTATCCAAGGACCGGGCCCATTTGCCTTCGCCGAGCAATCCCACGCGGCAGTCGCCAGCGTGGCGATCCTCACCGCGCGCGGCTGGGAGGGACGGCTCCGGACGTCGACCTCCGGCTCCCTCTCCGTCAACACGCAGTCACCCAGTCCATTGAGGCGGCCGCCAGCGTCGGCCTCCTGGTCCTCGCCGGGGAAGAATTGTTCGACCTCCCTGCCAGTCCCCCGATCGCGCTGGTCGTCGTCCTGGCCTGATAAACCACATCCGCGGACCTCGGGAACTGCACCCCGGTCGCGATACTCTGGCCTTGGGCTTGGTGGGGGCCGTGCAGCTTTGACGTCCGAGGGGGATCTCTGCATCCATTGTCGAGGAGTAGGCCGTCCGGCTCCTCCTCCTCGTCCTGGCCACTGTTGAGCTCGACCGTTACCTCAGAGTCGGGGCCGAGTGGCTCCTTTGAGTCTCGGAGCTGTCAGGCACTGGAGGGATGCCGCCGTCCCCAAAGCCGGCGGGAACCTTGGTGCTCTACCGGCTCATCAACGGCGGCTGGACCTCCGCGCCACCCCTCACGGTCGAGGGCTTCCGCGGCCCCCATCGCGTCTTGCAGGAGCTTGATCGACGTCAGCTCAAGCGCCCCTTGCGAACATGCCGCGGGGCAGCTCCCCGGAACTAATCCGTCGCCGCTGTCGGTGCCGCGATCTGAAACGTGAGCCGGTCCCCTGGCCGCAGCTCGCGGGTCTCGCCCCCGGCTGCGACCAAGACCGAGCGGTCAGTCGGCTCTGTCCCCGCCGAGACGCTGAGCTCCGACCCGTCGATCTCCGCTCGCAGCTGCATGCCTCTGAAGCGCATCGGCAACACGAGGCCCTGCAGACGGTCCAGGAGGCGCGGTGCGAAGTGCAGCACGTGTCCGCGCACGTCGGCGCCCAGGTAGGCCCGCTGCAGGAGGTCGAGCGTCCCCGCCATCACACCCATGTGGATGCCCTCCTTCGTGGTCCCTCCCTGGACGTCGCCGGTGTCGCTCGCGAGCGCCACCCGGTAGAGCTCCCACGATTGCTCTGGGTCCACCTGCGCGAAGAGGTAGGCGTGGACGACGAAACTCAGGGTCGAGCCGTGCGACGTGCGGGCGGCGTAGTAGTCGAGGTTGCGCCGCAACGTGTCGTCCGGGTACGGGTAGCCGAGCCGCTCGAAGATCTCACGTAGTTCGTCCTCCGAGAAGAGAAAGAACAGCATCAGCACGTCCGCCTGCTTGGAGACCCGATAGCGGTCGGGCGTGTCGCCCTCGGCGCGCAGGATGCGGTCCAGCCGCTGGATCGAACCGTAGCGCGTCCGATAGGCTTCCCAGTCCAACTCCGCCAGCCTCTCGTAGCCCTCGAACTGGCTGAGCACGCCGTCGTGGAAGGGCACGAACATGCGACGGCTAATGTCCGCCCAGCGGTCTATCTCGTCGTCGCCGAGATCAAGCGCTGCCCGCAGCGCCTCCCGGCGCCCCTCGGGGAGGCGTTGCAGCACCTGACCGGCGACGTCGAGCAGCCAGGCCACCATCACATTCGTGTAGGCGTTGTTGCGCAGGCCCTCCGATTCAGCTCCCGGGAACGTCTCGTGGAACTCGTCCGGGCCCATGACGCCGTGGATCTCATAGCGCCCACGCTCTGGGTTGAAGTGCGCCAGGGATCCCCAAAAGCGTGCGATCTCGAGCATCATCTCGGCCCCGAACCCGAGCAGGAACTCAATGTCGCCGGTCGCGCGGTAGTAGTGCCAGATGTTGTAGAAGATCGCCGCGTTGACGTGACGCTGCCGGTGGCTCAGATCTGGGTCCCAGCGCCCCGAGACGGGGTTCAGGTGCACCGTCTGGGTTTCCTCTCTCCCATCGCTCCCGCTCTGCCAGGGGTACATCGCACCGCGATACCCAGCGTCCTGCGCCAACGCCCGCGCCTCACCCAGCCGGCGGAAACGGTAGAGAAGCAGCCCGCGCGTGATCTGCGGCAGGCGGTGGTTCAGGAAGGGGTAGATGTAGAGCTCGTCCCAGAAGACATGACCCCGGTACGCCTCGCCGTTGAGCCCGCGCGCTGGGACGCCGGCGTCGAGGTCCGCGGTGTATGGCGAGCAGACCTGGAGGACGTGCGCGATGTGGAAGCGCAGCAGCAGCTCGACCTCGGAGTCGGAGGGGAACCGCACGTCGCAGGACGCCCAGAGCTCGCCCCAGGCCCGGCGATGGCGCTCGAGAGCAGGTGCGAACGAGGGATAACGGCGTGCCGCGGCCTCGGCATTGCTCTGCGGATCGGTGATCGCCTGGTCGAGGGACGTGAAGATCGCGACCATCTTCTCCACGTGCACCGGCTCGCCCTGGCGGACCTCGAAGGCGAGCACCTGGCACACGTAGTCCTCCAGCTCGTACCCGGAGCGGCTCACCGGGATTTCACGCCCGTTCGAGAACACGCGCGTCCGTGCCGCCTCAGCGACATAGATCCCGGATTGGCGGGTCTGCGAGCGGAGCGAGATCAGGTCCGGCCCCGACTGCCGGGTCTGCACCGGGTCCAGGTGCCGGCCCTCGAGCTCCTGGTAGCGGGCAACCCCGCGGTTGGTGACGCGTCCATCAAGCGCGCTGATCAGCTGCACGCTCCCCGACCAGTCCTCCGCGAGGAGCGTCCACTCCAGCCCCGCCTGGTGGCGCCGGGCCATGCTCGCGAAGCGCCGGCTCTCCAGCGAGGTGGTGCGCCCGGCGCGATCCCGGAAGCGGAGGCGGCGGGTCAGCAACGCGTCGGCAACGCTGTACACGTGGTGGTATTCGATCAAGTCGATCGTGTCCAGTCGGAGCGGCTCTTCCCCCTCGATCCGCAGCTGGAGCAGGAGCCAATTGGGTAGGTTGACCAAGTCCTCGTTGCGGACCGGCTCGCCAGCGATGATCGTGGTCTCGCGGTTCATGACCCCGTGGCGGTAGGTCGCCGGGTAGTGGCTCGCGTCGGCATCGGTCCACTCCAGCGCGCCGCGGGTGCAGAACACGCCGTTGCCGGTCGAGGTCAGCGCCTCACGCAGCCCCTCCCTCTCGGGAAGGAACCCGCGGAAAGAAAGCAGCCTCCTCTCAGGCTCCAGCTCGAGGTCGTCTCCCAGGCCTTGCATGCGCCGCTCCCCCTTGGAGAAAGTGTCCTCGCTATCGCCCGACGCTGTCCAGGAACCGCTCTACCTCGGCCATACCCCGGAGGATGAAGCGGGCGGCCGTGGCCTGCGCGTGCTCCCCGCCCCCCAAGACGAGGATCCCGATCCCCCGCGCGCCAATGGCCTTGAACGCGTGCTCGTCGGTCTCGTCGTCGCCGAGATAGATGGGCAGCACGTCACCGGATTCGAGCCCGAGCACCTGGAGGAGGTAGAGCACCGCCCGCCCCTTGTCCCATTCCACGTTCGGCTGGATCTCGCGCACCATCTTGCCCGGTGTCACCTTGAGTTCACCCGCGCGCTCGCGAAGGACCGTGTCCACGAGGCGCAGCACCTCCCCGCGGCGGCCGTCCGGGACCTGGCGGAAGTGCACCGCGACCGACACCGCCTTTGGCTCGATCAAGACTCCCGGGATGGATGACGTGTCGCGGCGCAGCTGCTCTGTGACCTGCTGGATCAGACCCGCCTGCTCGGCCCCCCGGCGTTCGAGCACGCCACGGTCGGGAGTCCAGATGTCGAAGCCGTGGCTGCCGGCGACCGTGAGGTTGCCGATCCCCATCAGCGCCTGCACGACCTCGCGGTCGCGCCCGCTGACGACGCAGACCGGGCAGCGCTCCGCGAGCTCGGAGACGACGGTCCGCATGCGCTCCGAGAGGATGGCGTCCTGGGGGCGCTCGACGATCGGGGTCAGCGTGCCGTCGTAGTCGAGGAAGACGGCCGGCCGGCGGTTCGCGGCGACTCGCGCGAACTCGGGCGAGAGCGCGCTCGAAAGCTCGATCACCGGTGACGTCACAGCGGTGCCGTCGCCCATGCTGGTCTCAGGACCCGCCGGGCTGGGCTCGTTCTGCCGGCACGGTGCGCAGTCTGCCTTGGGCCAGGGCCTCCAGGTCGACGAGGTCAAGGCTCTTCACCACCAGATCGGCCCCGGCCGCCGCCAGCGGTTTCTCGTCGTCGGCGCGGCTGATCGCGAGCGCCCCCATGTGACCGGCCCGGGCGGCCTCGATCCCACTCGCTGCGTCCTCGACGACAAAGCAGCGCTCCGGCCGGTAGCCGAGCTCCTGGGCCGCGGCAAGGAAGATCATGGGGTCGGGCTTGCCGCGGGGGAAGTCCCGCCCGCTCACGTCCGCGTCGAGGATCGAAAGCATCGTCGCGTCCTCGGTCACCTGGTCGCCGGCGAAGCCGAGCTCACCGGCCACCGCGCCAACCGAGATTCGCTCCAGGAAGCGCCGCGCGTTCTTGGAGGAGGATGCGGCCGCGATCCGGATGCCACGCTGCTTGAGGCGGAGGGCGAGGCGGACGGCGTCGGGAAAGGCGTGGAACCTGCCCTCGTCGATCAGCTCGACGAGTCGGGCCTGCTTACGCTCCCCATAGACATCGGCGAGGCGATCAGCATCGGTGACGCCGAAGTACTGAAGTACGGCCAAGGCGCCCGCGCGCCGCGGCTTCCCCGACATCACCGACTGGTAGACCTCGGAGGTGAACGACTCAGGTCGATACCGACTGCGCCCTAGCACGTCGGTCCACTCCGGAGACGTCGAGAGACCTTCCAACGATTCGCGCCAGGCCACCTCGTGCGGGGAATCGACGAGCACCCCGTCGACGTCGAAGACCGCTCCCAGATAGCCCTCGGCCATCGTGACCTCCACACGCTTCAAAAGGTGCCGGGCTCGGCACCCGGCCCAGCACCGTTATAGCGCTTACCGATCATGCGTGCACGGCGGCCGGTGCCGCGGAGGCGATTCATAGTGGGGGCGCGCGACCTCCAAGGGCCGTTCCGGGGCCCGGGATATGGCGTGGTGTCGAACGCACCTCCTTCAACGGGGCAACAGCTTCGAACTCTCTCTGATCCCCAGAACGTGCGAGTTATCCGGTGACCCGCAAGCCGGAACGAGGTGTATCGTTGGTGTATGTCCCGCACCAACATCGACGTTGATGAGGAGGCGTGCGCCACTCGTCATGCGTCGCTACCGCCTCGCTACCAAGCGGGCGGCCGTGAACTTTGCGCTGCGGACGGTGGCAGCCGAGGCCCTCGACCTCGACCAAGCGCGCCGGCTACGCGGGTCCGGGTGGGAGGGCGACCTCGACGAGCTTCGCACTGGCCGCGCCGGGTGATCCTCCTTGACACCTCGGCCTGGGTCGAGTTCCTGCGAGATACGGGGAGCCCGGTATGCGCCCGAGTCGACCAGCTGCTCGCTCAGGAGGTCGCCACCTGCCTCCCGGTGCGCATGGAGGTTCTCGCGGGCGCCCGCGACGAGGCGCACCTCCGCGGCCTTCGTGGCCTGCTGGCCCGAGCCACGACCCTGGAAACCCTTCCGGCCGACTACGAGGAGGCGGCCGCGCTTTACCGCACCTGCCGGCGCCAGGGAGCGACGGTTAGCAAGATCCTCGACTGCCTCATTGCCGCGCACGCCATCCGGGCCGGCACACCGGTACTCCACACGGATACTGATTTCGACACTCTCGCCCATCACACCGCCCTCGTGATCGACGCTGGCTGACGCCGTGGTCGGGCCGGACCGTGAGGGGCACTGCCAACGACCACCGCACCCCTCAGCAGGTTCCCTTGCTCGTGGAGTACGTGCGCTCGCCACGGGCCGCCCATGACGCGGTGGGCGCAAACGCCGGTCTGTAAGAGCCGACCGGGGCGGACGGGGCCAGATGGCGTGAGCGGAGGACGTGATCGGGAGATTCGGAGACGAGGAGGTGGCGAGCGAAATCACGAGACTGGACGCTACTGTCGCTGCCGGCTTCGCAGAGTCCGTGGATGAGGATCGAGCACGCGCCGCAGATAGGCAGGGTATCGGCGGTCCGTCGTCGATCCGCGTCCCCTCCTGACGGTGCGGCGGACCGGAATGGCGCAACGGTTCGCGCGAGCGGGTTTCCATGGGACAAGCTGGTTGCCGTCGGAGTTCGAGCGGGTATGTCATCCGCCGCGACGCGAGGAGGGCCGTGCCCAATCGTAACCGTCGGCGTCAAGCCGGTTAGATGACAATCAAGGCATGGGTACGCGTGCTTGTGCACCTCCGGCTTTGTAATGAACTGCGAGGTGAGATCAATCAGATTGGTTGGCGCCGTACGGATGCATATTCGATCTCTAATGCTCTTTCATGCGATCAAGTCACTGAGTGACCGCGACCTTCAGGGGACAGCGCAGGTATGATGAGTCGGTTAACCACCTGCGGCGCAGAATCCAGGGAGCCACATCGTTATGAACCTTCGATCGGTTCGCGATCGACTCGACCAAACACTCGTCGGCAAGTTCATCGAGCGCATACGCGAGGTGAGGGCGTTCGAGCGTAGTTTGGGCCTTGGGTCGAAGCTTTTCACTACCGTGGTACCGCTTTCCATCCTCCTTTCCGCCCTCTTGGGCAAGCGGAATATACTCTCGTCGCGCCTCATCGATCAATTTGGCCTTACCGGGCAGGGAGCCAATGCGATGAGGGCATTGTTCGACGTCCCGTCCGCCCAGGTGGGGAGTGCATTCAGCCTGATCGGTGTGCTCGTTTTGGGTTACTCACTGATCAGCTTCGCCCGCGCACTACAGCAAGTTTACGAGGACGCATGGCACCTGCCGCGGTTACGATCCAGCGGCATCGCTTGGGGCAGTGTCTGGATCGTCGCCTTTGCGGCCTACTTTTCACTGTCGACGCCACTTACACAAATGTTGGATGAGCGCGGGTTGCGGGTGAGCGGGATCGTCGTTTCATTGCTTCTAGGGACAGTCCTATGGCTGGTCACGCCCTTCATCCTGCTCGGCCGCCGTGTCCGACTTCGCGTGCTCATCCCGGGGGGAGTGGCGAGCGCCATCCTCTTCGCTGGGTTCAATGCATACTCCAGCCTTTATCTCCCCCACAGCGTGTCGGTGAACGTCCGCCGCTACGGATTGATAGGCGTCACCTTCACGATCCTGTCCTGGTTGTTTGTGTTCAGCCTCGTCATGGTCGTGGCCGCATGTTGCGGGGCGGTGCTGGGTGAGCGTCGAGCCGACTGGACAGACCCCCGAGAGTCAGGTCGAAAGCTGCGATCGGATGGACCTGCGACAACACGCGTGGAGTAACAAATGCCCACAGGACCCGGGCCCGTTGGTGCACGACGGGCTTGCGGATGCAAGCGCCTTAGAGGCCCTGGACCGCCGCCACCCCCAGCGCCATCACCACTCCGGTTCTTCCCAGCGGGTCCGTCTTCGCCGCGCTCCGGCCGGCGCCCGCGGTTATCTCGTGAAGGACGCGACCTCGGAGGACTTCGCCCGGGCCCGGGCCTCTGTGGCTCGCGGCGACGTCTTCGGTCCCGCGGTCGCCGAGCGCCTCGCCGCCTTCTTCCGCGGCAATACCGGTCGACGGCGCCGACGCCCTTCCCCGAAGGCCGACTGAGACCGAGGTCTTGGACCTGACGCCCGCGGTTTCACCAATCAGGAGATGGCGAGCCACTTCGGCGTCCCGCTCCAGACGGTCCAAAACCACCTCTCCAACGTGTTGGCGAAGTTCCTTTTCGTCGGCCGGCCTCAGGCCCGCGATCTCAGGTCACCGGGCGCTCCGGTCCGGCGGCCGCGATGGCGATGCCGGAACACCGCCTCGCCGAACGCAATGATCAGCTGCGGGGTGCTGAGGTCCCTGCTTTGGTGATGGAGAGGAGGCCGCGGACACGACCAATAGCCCCGACAAACCGCCGAGATAACTCCTGCAGGTTCCCCGCCCGCCCGGGGATGGCCGGATTTGTCTAGCAGTGGCGGTGCATGGTCAGCGATCCGGCCTCCGTCCGAGGTAGCACTAAATTTGCGCGCCCCATCGGGGCCCGGCCTGTTCCACAAGTACTGAAGGAGATACCCCACCATGAGCGATAAAGGCCCACTCGCGGCAGTCGTGGCCGCATTCACCACGGAGGACGGCGCCTCCGCCGCCCTCAAGGAGTTGAAGAGTGTCGATCGTGACACGCTCCACGTCGACGAGGCGGCAGTCGTCGTCCGTGATAGTGGCGGCAAGCTCAAGATCGAGGAGTCCCATCACGTCGCCAAAGGTGCCGTCCTCGGCGGGATCGCCGGTGGAGTCGTCGGCCTCGTCGCGGGCCCGGTCGGCTGGTTGGCTCTGGGCGGCGTCGGAGTCGGGGCACTGGCGCAGCGGCTTCGAGATTCCGGGTTCCCCGATCAACGTCTCCGGGAGATCGGCCAGGGTCTGAAGCCAGGGACCTCAACCCTGGTCGCGATCGTCGAGCTGCGGTGGGTCGCGGAAGTGGAGAAAGCGCTGCGAGCCGAGGCCGCCGACGTCGTCACCGAGGCGATGCGGGACGAGGTGGCCGCCCAGCTGGACGAGTCCACGACGGTCGCCGGCTGGTCCTCAGCGACGAGCACCACCACAAACGCCCCGCAGCCGCCCCTCATCTGAGGGACCATCGCACCGGCAGATCCCGAACCGATCCCTGGCCAGTAGCCAACGGCAAACGACCCTGGGAGCTTTCCACTCTCCTTTCCGTTGGGTCGGGCCGCACCGCGTGGACCGGGCTTCGTCCTGCAGGCAGGTGGTCGGTGATCGGACACTTCGCCTGGTGGTTCGTGCCGGTGGGCACCGCTGTTCGCCCGCAGGGTCGCGGATCTGCGTTCGCGCACGGCGTGCGGAGGGCGCCTGGCTGATTCAGCTCTTGGACTAGGGGCCGGGCATCCCCGCGAACCCGAGGGAGCGTGTCTTCGAGCGGTTCGCGAGGACGGACCGGGTTCGCTCCCGAGTCGCCGGCGGCACCGGGCTCGGGCTCCCGCTCAGCCGCGCCTTCATGCGTGCGCAAGCCGGCGATCTGCGGCTGGCTGCGGAGCCGGGTTGGGGCGCGGTCTTCGAGCTCTCGCTGCCAGAGCTCACCCCGCCTGCCTGACTACGCGCTTCAGAGGCTCGCCGAGACGTAATCCACCGGGAGGGCGACGCACGGATGCGGCCGGCACCAGGTCCATCGGTAGACCTCCTCGGCAGCCGCATCGCCCACAGAGAGCAGGAAGTAGGATGCGGCTCCGGCGACCGCCAGTGCGAGCTTCCCGGCCAGCCGTGGAGTCGACGGGTGCGCGGTTACAACCCAGAGATAGACCGTCCCGACGGTCAGGTAGAGGAGCGGCCCTCCAAACACCCGGGCAACGATCGGGTCCGCCCGCGGACGGTTGTCGACACACATCGGGGTCTTACAACGCTCGCACCCGGTGGAGCTACCGCGTCGAGGGGCGACGCCCGACCTCCGCGCCGTATTCCCGGATCGCGTCGCGCAGATCCCCCAGGAAACGATCCAGCACGCGGAGCTCTTCCTCGCTGTAGGCGTCCGTCATCTCTCGGAAGCGTGCTCCCAGCGGGCGGAACGCGCTCTCGCTCTCCCGCTTGGCGGTGTCCGTGATCTCGAGCACGACCCGGCGCCGGTCGCCGGGACGCCGCACGCGTCGGAGATGTCCCATCGCCTCCAGGTTGTCGACCAGGGCCGTCGTCGCACCCGTGCTGAGCCCCAGAGTGCGGGAGAGGTCGCCGGGCGACACCTCTTCGCGCCGCAGGAGCTGTTCGAGTGCACGCAGCTGCGTGTGGTGCAGTCCCATCGAGCGGGACACCGCCCGGCTCATCGCCCCCATCTCACGACCCAGGAAGCGCAGATGCGACAGCACCTCCTCTTGAGTCTGGTCGCGATCGGCGGTGCCCGCTGTCACCAGAGAGGAATCAGACGGGTCCACGTCGGAAGGCACGGTCATGTCACGGATCCGAGTATCGCGCGAACCGGCCCCATAAGCCGTCCAGGCCTCGAATGCCGCATCCATGGCTGTCCTGAGGGCCGCCGGCCCCGAGCGCGCGAGGCCCCCTCGCCCGAGTAGCCGGGCTCCGACGCGGCTCGCATCGCCCGCCGCCGGCATGCATCCGCAGCCTAGGAACCGTCCTCAAGCGCACGCTCGTAGTCGTCGATGGCCGCCCGCAGCTCTGCCAAGAAGCCGGCGATGACGACGAGTTCGACATGGGTATACGCGCCCATGATCAGCTCCAGCCGGCGGCCCAAGCCGCTGAACGCGAGGTCACACTGGCGGCGCGCCTTTTCGGTCGCGACCAGGACCACCCGGCGCCGGTCCACGCGGTCGCGCAGCCGGCGGAGGCAGCCTCGCCGCTCGAGGTGGTCGACGAGCGCGGTCGTGGCACCAGTGCTGATCCCGAGCTGGCGGGCCAATTCCCCCGCCGTCAGGCCCGGGCGCCGCAGGAGCAGCTCGAGCGCCTCCAGTTGCGTCAGATTCAGCCCCAGCCCCCGTGAGATGGTCCGCCCCACGGCCCCCAGCTCACGACCGAGCACGCGCAGATGAGAGAGGACGCGTTCCCGGGCCGGTTGCCCGTTCCGCCCGCTCACTCGGGACCCCACCCCGGTGATGCGGCAGGGCTTGGGGCATTTGCCTCTAACATCGAGAATCTCTATAATAGAGTTTAGATGAAGGACCCACACCCGGCGCAGACGCTGCCGATCGCCGAGGCTGCGCTCGTGCTGAACCGCGCCGGGCGGACGTTCTCCAGCGCCACACGGCTGCTGCCGACAGAGGTGCGGCCAGACGTCAGGCTGCTCTACCTCGTTGCCCGCGGTCTCGACGACCTGGTCGATGAGCGCTGCCCCGACGCGTCGAAACGACTGGATCAGGTGCAGCGCTGGGCCGAAACCGGCGCCGTGACCTGCCGCGAGACCGCGGTATTCGAGCACCTGGCTTCCCGCCATCCGGGGTTACCTCTGGATGCCATCGTCGACTTCTGCGAGGGCCAGCGTGTGGACCTGCGCGAGGCAGGCTTCTCGACCGAAGCCGAATTGGACCGGTATTGCTACCAGGTCGCCGGCACCGTTGGCCGGCTCATGGCCGCCATTCTCGGTGCCCGCGGCCCCAGCGCGGACCGCGCTGCTCGCGCGCTCGGCATCGCCATGCAGCGCACGAACATCCTCCGCGACGTCGACGAGGATCTGGCCCTCGGACGGGTGTATATCCCCCGGGAGACGCTGGCGCTCGCGGGCGTTCGGGACCTGGCCCGCGGCGATCGCTCAATGGTGCTTCGGGTCGAGGCGGCGATCGCGGAGTGGTGGTACGCGCAGGCAATGTGCGGGCTCCCGCTCCTCCCGCGGGGACGGTTCGCGATCCAGGCGGCGACGATGATGTACCGGGAGATCTTGCGCCAGCTGGCCCGCGACGGCTGGGGCCGACGGCGCCCATGGCGTGCGCGCGTGTCGCGACCACGCCGGCTTTGGTTGATCCTGTGCGCGCTCCTTCCCCAGGTTCAGACGCCGGCCGGGGCGCCCGAGCAACTGCGACTGAACGCGTTCTCAGAAGGCGGGAGGTGACAGGCATCCGCTACCACCCCCGCGTCCCCCTTCGCGTGCTCGAGGCGCGCGCGTCCAGCTGCGGTTCCGGCGCCAGCCGGGGGCGCTGAGCGATGGAGCGCTACGCCTATCTGGTCCTCCTTCTGCTCGGCTGGTCGGGCGTGCTGGTTCTGTCCTGGCGCCTGAGGCTTCGGGTGTTCGGGTGGCCGTTGGCCCGGACCATCGCGATCACCGTCCCCCTCTTTTTGATCTTCGACCTGGCAGGCGCCGCTCGCGGCTGGTTCGCCAGCAGCCCGCGCTTCAATTCGGTCATCGTCCCGCCCGGGGTTCCGATCGAGGAGCCGGTCCTCCTCGGGTTCCTCTGTCTGCTCTCGGTGGTCCTGTGGCGACTCTTCAGCCGGCGGAGGGGGGTGGGGTAGCGAGGTGGAGTACACGTTCGCCTCGGCCGCTGTCCTCTTCTTCGCGCTCACGATCACGGCCCTGCGCGGTGCCGCCGGCGACCTGGCGCTGTGGCTCGGTCTGCTCTGCTTTGCCGCCCTGACCGTCATCGCCGACTCGGTACTCGTCAGAGTCGGCGTCTTCGTTTACGCGGCCGGAACCCGGAGCGGGATCGACATCCTGGCGATCCCGCTCGAGGATCTGTTGTACGGGTGCGCGCTCTACCTGATCGCGAACGCGGTCTGGACCTGGCATCCGGGTCGAGAACCGAGGTGAGGGCGCTGCTCGTCGCCAGCCGGCCGTTCTCCTGGATCAACACCTGTCTGCCGTTTCTGGCCGCCGCCATCGCCACCGGCCACGCCACTGCCTGGCCGGTGCTGCTGGGGGCCCTCTACTTCTTGGTCCCCTTCAACCTGCTGATGTACGGGGTCAACGACCTCTTCGACTATGAATCGGATCGCCGCAATCCGCGGAAGGGCGGCGTCGAGGGAGCGCTGCTGCCGCCCGCCGGCGGTGCCCGGCTGTGGGCCGGGGTGGCGGTCACCAACCTTCCGTTCCTGGGCGCCGCCTGGTGGTTCGGTGGTCCGCCGGCCGGTGCCGCCCTCACCTTCACCGCGTTCACTGCCCTCGCCTACTCGGCACCCCCGCTTCGAACCAAGGTGCTTCCCGGGCTCGACTCGATCACCAGTTCGCTGCACTTCACGCTGCCCGCGCTGTGCGGGGCTCTGGCCGCCGGCGCCGCGCTGCCGGAGCTGCCCTGGCGGTTCCTCGCCGCCTTCTTCCTCTGGGGTGTCGCCTCTCAATCCTTGGGTGCGATCCAGGACGTCGCCTATGACCGCGCGGCGGGTCTACGCTCCATCGCCACCTGGCTCGGCACCAGGCGAACGGCATCTCTGTCGACCGTGCTCTACCTGGCCGCGGCGGCGATCGTGGCGACGGCCGGCGGCGGAGCGCTGCTCGCGGGCTTCGTCATCCTTCCTTACGCTCTGCTTTCCGCCTCCTGCCTCGGTGGCGACCTCGGCCGTGCTCGCCAGGCGTGGCGAGGGTTCATGGGTATGAACCTGCTCTGCGGGTTCGTCCTGACCCAGCTCCTGCTCCATGCCTGGGGCGTGGGTCCCCGGGACACGCTCATGGTCGTCGCCTGGAGTACGGGCGCGGTCTGCTGGCTCGGTTTCTTCTGGGCGCTGGCCAGCGAGGTGCGCCTGCGACCCCGGGGCGGCAGCGTTCACGCGCTGCCTTCCTTGACCGTGGTGATCGTCGCGCGGGATGCCGACCCACTCGTCGCCGGGACGTTGCGCTCGGTGGCGGCCCAGTGCTACCCGAGCCGGCTGGAGATCGTGATCGTCGCCCCCGGCGCCCCCGGGTGGAATCAGCAGGTAGGGATCGGGCGAGTGGTGACGGCAGCCCCGCCGCCGCCCGGCTGGTCCTGGGGCAGCTGGGCGCGGTGGACAGGCGCGAGCGCGGCGTCAGGTCAGCTGTTGCTCTTCCTGGATCCGGGTACGCGGCTGGCATCGACATCGCTGGTCTCACTGGTGATGGAGCATCAGCGACGCGATTCGGGGCTCCTCTCCGTGGTCGCGCGCCCCCTCCTGACGACGCCCACGCAGCGCTGCCTGGCGCCGGCCGGTCTGCTGTTCGAGCTCTGCTGCTCGCCGCTGGCTCTGCCCCGTGTGGGACGGTGGACGGCCGGCGGATTCGGACCCAGCCAGCTGCTCGGTGCGGAGGACTACCGCCGCGCCGCGGCCGACCCGGTCCTCAGAAGCAGCGACGCACCGGAGCTCGAGCTGGCGCGCGTGCTGGTTCGCGCCGGGGTCTCGGCACGGAGTGTGAGGGGCAAGGTCCACGGCGTCAGGCACGACATCGGCACCTGGTCAGTCGCGGCCTCTCGGTGGCGGCGCGCCTACTACTCGGCTTGCGGCCGCTCGCTACCCCTCGCGCTGCTGGGCCTCCTGGGACCACCGGCGATGCTGCTGCTGCCGCCGGCTCTGGCTCTCGGTGCCCTGGCGACCGGCGACCTGCCGGCGCTGATCGGCGCCCTCTGGGGGGTTGCCGCGGTTCTGCTCATTAGAACGCTCATGATCTGGCGGGAGGGGGACAGCTGGCGGGCGCTGATCTGGCATCCGCTCACGTTCGCCGTCATCCCGGTCTTGCAGGCGCTCTCGGTGGCCGACGGGCTCTTCGGGGAGCACCCTGCCTCACGCAGCAGCGCTCCGCGGGCGGAGGCAGTCTCGTGAGGCGCCACGTCGCCGTGATCGGTGCCGGGTTCGGGGGTCTGGCGGTCGCCATCCGCCTCCTGGCAGCCGGCTTCGGGGTAACGGTCCTGGAACGTGAGGCGACGCCTGGCGGCCGCGCCGCGCAGATCACCGGCGGCGGCTACACGTTCGACGCCGGCCCCTCCCTGATCACGATGCCGGAACTGATGCGAGATCTCTTCTCACTGGCCGGCAGCCGGCTGGAGGACGCGGTGAGGGTTCGCCCGCTGGACCCCTTCTACCGCATCCACTGGTCCACTGACCGGCGCTCCTTCGCGTTCAACGGCGACCTCGAGGCGATGCGTGAGGAGATCGGTCACTTCAGCGCCGCCGACAGTGATCGGTTCCTCGACTTCTACGGTCGGAGCCGGCTCGTCTACGAGCAGGCGATCCTGGATGCCGGAACACGCCCTTTTCTCCGCCTGGCGGACTTTCTCGGCCTGGTGCCGGAGATGGCGAGACTTGGTGCCCTCCGCTCGGTCGACCACTTCGTCGGCCGCTATTTCAAGGAGCCACACGTTCGGCAAGCCTTCAACTTCCATCCGCTCTTCATCGGGGGCGACCCCTACCGGGTGCCTGCGGTCTATGCCGCCCTTGCCTACCTCCAGATGACCGGTGGAGTCTGGTACACGGAGGGAGGCGTCCACGCTCTCGTGCAGGCGATGACGCGGCTCGTCGAGCGAGGGGGCAAGGTCCGCACCGGCGCCGAGGTGACGGAGGTGCTTCGCCGCCGGGGCGAGGTCTATGCGGTGCGGCTTGGCGGCGGTGAAGTGGTCGGCTGCGACGCGGTGGTGAGCAACGCCGACGCTGTCGTCACCCGCCGTCTGGCCGGCCTGCGCGCGACGTCGCCTCGCATGACCATGAGCTGTTTCTTGCTCTACCTGGGAACGACTCGACCGTATCCGAAGCTGGCCCACCACACCTTGATCGTGGGCCCCGGGTACCGGCACTTCATCGATTCGACGACGCGACGGCGACGCCTCGCGCCCTCGGTCAGCCTCTACGTGCATGCCCCGGCACGCACCGATCCCTCGATGGCCCCCCCGGGGTGCGAGGCCCTGAGCGTGCTGCTCCCGGTGCCCAACCTCGACTCGTCCCTCCGCTGGCCCGGGGCCGGGGATGCCCTGCGCGAGCGGATCCTCGACACTCTGGAGGCGGCGCCCGGGCTCGAGCTCGGGGGGCTCCGCGAGGCGATCGCCTTTGAACGGCGCTGGACGCCGCTCGACTTCGCCGGCCGTTTCGGCGCTCAGCTCGGGAACGCGTTCGGTCCCGAGCCGCTGCTTCGCCAGTCCGCTTACTTCCGCCAGCCGAACCGATATCGGCGTCTGCGGGGTCTCTACCAGGTGGGATCGGGTACGCACCCGGGTGCCGGCATCCCGGGCGTCTTGCTGACCGCCGAGATCACTGCCGGCCTGGTCTGTGAGGACCTCCGAGGATGAGCGGCCGGCAGAGGCGGGTCGAGAGGTCGGTGATGCTCTTCACGCGCGGTCTCCGCGTTCATGACAACCCGGCACTGGCGGCCGCGGCCGGCGCCGGCGAGGTGATCCCGCTCTTCGTGCTGGATCCGGTGCTGCTCGAGGGCCGGTCCAAATCACCCAATCGGGCCCGGTTCCTGGCCGAATCGCTTCTCGACCTCGATCGCGCTCTGCGGTCGCGAGGCGGCCGGCTCGTCCTCCGCTCGGGTGACCCGGTCGAGGAGGCGGTATGTGTGGTGCGCCAGTGGGGCGCCTCCAAGCTGCACCTGGCGCGCGACGTGAGCGCCTACGCCGGTCGCCGGCGGCAGAGGCTGGAGGCGCCGTGCCGGGCGACCGGCTGCGCCGTCCTCGAGCACGCCGGTATATCCATCGTCCCTGCCGGCTCGGTTCTCCCAGGTGGGGGAGGCGACCACTTCAAGGTCCTCACGCCGTACTGGCGGGCCTGGCAGTCGACCATCCACCGGCCCGAGCTCCCCGCCCCTCGCCGGCTCCACGTCCCCGAACAGCTCGGCTCTCAGGGTGGCCTCGAACAGCTGCCGCAACCGACCACTGCCTGCTCCCCGCGCCTGCCCCGCGGTGGAGAGGCGGCGGGCCGCCGGCGCCTCGACGCCTGGCTCCGCCAAGATGGCGATCGGTATGCCGCGCTGCACGACGCGATGGCCGACGACGCCACCTCGCGCCTGAGCCCGTACCTGCACTTCGGCAGCCTTTCGCCCGGTGAGGTGGCGCGGCGGGTCGAGCGCCGGGGCGGCGGGGAGGCCTTCTTGCGGCAGCTCTGCTGGCGGGACTTCTACCAGCAGGTGCTGGCGGCTCCTCCCGACCTCCCGACTCGCGACTACCGCGGGCGCGGTGGCCGCTGGCGGGAGGACCCGGCGAGCCTGGCGGCCTGGAGGGAGGGCCGGACCGGCTGTCCGGTCGTCGACGCCGGGATGCGTCAACTGCGGCGCGAGGGCTGGATGCACAACCGCGCCCGGCTGCTGGTCGCCTCGTTCCTCGTCAAGGACCTCGGCATCGACTGGCGTTTGGGCGCGGCTCACTTCTTCGAGTGGCTTGTCGATGGTGACGCAGCCAACAATGCCGGCAACTGGCAGTGGGTCGCGGGGACGGGCAACGACCCGCGACCCAACCGGGTCTTCAACCCGCTGCGCCAGGCGCTTCGATTCGACCCCCGTGGCGACTACGTGCGTCGCTATATCCCCGAGCTGCGCGAGGTGGAAGGGCCGGCCGTGCACGAACCCTGGCGGCTGCCGGCGGAGGAGCGGAAGCGCCTGGCTTACCCGAACCGGATCGTGAACCATGATGCCGCCGCCCATGCGTTCCGGCGCGAGCGCGGCGGTCATTTCGGAGGCCAAGGCGTGGCTGCAAGCGAGGAGAGATGCGAGATGAACCAGCGAGGCCAAGCCGGCGGCGAGCGGGCGACGAACGTGGTGGAGATGAACTCCCCGGTGGTGGAGCGCCTGCTGCGCGAGCCGGCTCAGACCCTGGTCGAGGGTGGGCTCGTGCTGCGCGTGGTGGAGACCCACGGACGGCAGTCCGGGAAAGTGCGGCGGACTCCCCTGGGAGTCGTCCGCCAGGAGGGGCACAGCTACCTCATCTCACCGCAGCCCGCGCGGGCCTGGGTGCGAAACCTGGATGCCAACCCGGAATGCGCACTGCTCGGCGGCGGACGACGTGAAGAGTGCCGCGCGGTGCGCGCGACGCCGGACCAGGCGGTAGAGGCCGCCCTTCTCTACCTCGACGTGGTCCGTGCCCCCTGGGCACGAGAGGCGTTCCCCTTCCCGCCCGGCGCCCCACCCGAGACCGTCCACGACCGCCTCGACCGTGTCGCCGTCTTTCGCCTGGTGGGCGCCGAGATCGCGCCCTGGGACGACGCGGCATGAGCGAACGGCGTCGGGCCGGCGTCGGCGATCCGGTGAGGAAGGCGCGTCACCACTTCGACCGCGACTTTGGAGGCGACAAGATGACTCAGGCCCCTTCGCCCCGGCGGGCCCGGTAGGTTCCGTCATGCTCACCGAACGTCAGTGGAGCTGGTTCCGGGCCGTCCTGGCGCCGATCCTGATCCTTGCCTGGTTCGCGGTCATCTTCGTCGTCGGGATGGCGCTGGGCCGGGTCATCCACGCCGTGATCCTGCTCGTGCTGGCCGGGGTCATCGCCTACGCGATCACACCGCTGGTGTCGCTGCTGGTGCGCTACGTTCCCTTCCTTCCGCGTGGGGTCGCGATCGCGATCGCCTACCTGATCGGGTTCCTCATCGTCGCCGCCATGCTGGGAGTTGTCGGCTACACCGCGACCACCCAGATCGAGGGGCTGGTCCGCCACCTCCCCGCCTATATCAACGAGGCGCAGCGGCTGGAGCCCAGGGCGCTGGCCCTGCTCCGGCCGTGGGGCATCGAGCACCAGCAGCTGCAGCAGCTGCGAGACTCCTTGATCGGTGACGCCAGGGCCACCGGGGGTGCGATCGCGGCCGGCGCCGTCTCAACCGTGAGCACGGTCCTGGCGGGCGTGATCGACGCCGTGGTGGCGCTGATCCTGAGCGTCTACCTGACCGCCAACGGACCCCGCATCGCGCGCAGCCTCCGTGCGACCGGAGCCGGGGTGGGCTGGGGACGCCGCGTCTCCGGCTTCATCGCCGTCTTCAACCAGGTGCTGGGCGGGTATGTCCGGGGAACGCTGCTGCTGGCCCTGCTGGTCGGCGTGCTGGTGACCATCCTCATGCTCGCGTTGGGGGTGCCGTACGCGGTCCTGTTGGGCGTGATCGCGTTCTTCATGGAGTTCATCCCCGTCTTCGGCGTCTTCATCTCGGGTGCCATCTGCGTGCTCCTGGCGCTGGGCACGGTGGGGCTGGTGAAGGCGGCCATCGTGCTGGGCGGGTTCGTCGCGCTCCACTTCATCGAAGGGGAGCTGGTCGGGCCCCGCATCATGGGCAAGGCGGTGGGCATCCACCCCGGCGTCTCGCTGATGGCGCTGATCGTGGGGACCGACCTGTTCGGGATCTGGGGCGCGCTCTTCGGCGCCCCCGCCGCCGGTCTCATCCAGGCGTTCGTGATCGCCGGCTGGCGCGAGTTCCGTCGCTCCGACCTGTTAGAGCCGCCCCGTCAGGAGCCGGGGGCGCCGCGCCGCCGCAAAGTGCCGCCTAAGGAGGACCCGCTGGCGGCGGCCGCCGCCGCCGAGGTGGCTTCCGAACCGCGCCCGGAGGAAGCCGCTCGCGAGGGCGGCTGAGAGGATGTCGAGAGAGGGCGCCGGATCTCGGCTGTCCATGCGGCGAGCGCTCTTCGCGGCAATGTTCCTCTCGGTGTCTCGGTGACCCGTTGGTCATGGGCCTGGCCGCGGCCGGGAGAGCGATCAAGGAGTCGCAAGCAGCTTTGACCGACGTATCGGCGAACTTGACACTCCGCGAAGGCACTTTAGATGCGCTTGGTGCTGGGGGGCGTGATTCGCGTCGCATCCGGGATTTGACGGCAACCGTCGGTCGTAACTCAATCGGGCATCTGGCGGCCTACGGGGCCGACCGTTTCTGGTGGGCCGCGCCCGACTCGGGTGTCCCTTACACGGTCAGGCACGGCACGGCGATCGCGCTGGGTGACCCCATCTCGGTTGAGACCGACACCAAATCGCTGGTTGCCGGCTTTCGGTCCGAGATCCTGGAGCAGGGCCTCGCGTGCTCTTTCTTCCAAACGCAGAGCCGGCAACCGTACGACAGCCTGCATTTCCGACTCATACGGCTCGGATGCGAGGCGATCATCGACCTGGACGGATTCCGACTCGCGGGGCGGGACCGGGCGGAGCTCCGGCATGCGCTGGCCCGCGCGGGACGAGCGGGGCTCTCCCTGATGGAGCTGCCGGGTGCCCGCGCTTGGGCTGCGTTTCGCGCCGAGCTCGAGGCCGTAAGCCGAAACTGGCTCGGGAGGTCGGGTGCGCCTCAGATGGGTTTCAGCCTTGGAGGTCTCGACACTTTGCGGGATCCACGGATTCTTGTCAGTTTGGCGGTCACGTCGGAGGGACGGGTTGAGGCATTTGCATCCTGGTTGCCCGTCCCCGCCACCCGGCGCTGGACCCTGGACCTGATGCGCCGGCGTCACGACGCCACCTACGGGGCGACGACGGCACTCATTGCGCACGCGGCGTTGGAGGCCCGGGAGCGCAACCTCGCCGGGCTGAGCCTGGGGCTGGTTCCCTTTCACCTTGAGCCCGAGGATGCGGCGGCCTACCCGCTGAGGCTTGCCTATGGGTGGCTGGGCGGGATGTGGCACAGTCGCTCGCTGCATCATTTCAAGGCGAAGTTCCTGCCCCGGTGGGAGTCCCGCTACGTGGCTACCACCGGCCATCCGATACGCACCGCGAACGCAGTACTCCGGGCTCACATCGACGTCCAGGACATGAGGGGCCAGCTGCGCTTCCTCCGCGCCTGGACGTCCGGGCACGGGCGTCCGGATTACCGGGCCGTCGGCTCGGAGCAAGGCGTGCGCGGTAGTCCCGTCAGGGTCTGAACCCAAGGGCTCTGACATGCGCCGCCTGACACAGACACTCGACATGGGTCGGCGGCCACTATCCGCGGACGGTGCGAGCCTGAGGATCACGGAGGTCGCCGTGGGACGGTCGCGCACCACGATCGGCACCTGGTGTCGCAGCTCGACCGGCTGCTGCGACAAGACCCTGACCCATTGTTCGCCGCGGCGTCTAATGGTCGTCCTTCGGGCAGCAGACCTCCAGCTCGGCGCCGTCGGGGTCGCGGAAGAAGACGGAGAGGCCCGACCCGAAGTCGGTGATCGTGCCAGGGGAAGCGCCCTCCGCCACCAGACGATCCCGCACGGCCTCGAGGTCGGCGACGGACGGCACCGCCAGCGCATAGTGGTCGATCGGCCCGCGGCTGCCCATTCGTCGCCGGTCACCAACGATCGAATTGGACGCGACCTCGAAGGCTCCAATGTGCGCGTTCTCGCCGACGTCAATGATCGCCATCCTGGGGTGATCCCCGTGGGCCTCGCTGATGGAGACCAGGATGGCGCCGAAGATGCGACGGTAGAAGTCCACGTAGCGATCGAGATCTGCTGTCAAGGTCGCCACATGGTTGAAGCCGATGGTCCGCGGCGTCATGCCGCCAAGTCTCTCACAGGCCTCCGCCGGTGAAAATGCACCCTTCAAGTGCCGGCGCCGTCTCTCCCGATCCCCACCGGGCGCGGGTTGCGGGCCGCCCCCGGCCGCCAGGTCACGCGTTTGCCGTCCAGGAGCCGGCAGGGGCGGCGGGATCATAATCAGCGGCGGTAGCGGAGGCGGCGCACCTCGGGCTCAGCACCTCGCCTCCGAACTGGTCGGCCGCGATGGGCGGAAGACCCTACCCCGGCCGTTACGCGCATGAGCAAGTTGAGACAGAACCATGTCGGACGTTGATCGTCACCGTGCGTTGCTCGTCATTGACGTCCAGAACGAGTATTTCGCGGGTGGTGCACTCCCCGTGACCCATCCCGCGGACACGCTGCCGCGCATCCTTCAGATCATGGAAGCCGCCACCGCCGCTCGGGTACCGGTGGTCGTCGTTCGCCATACGGAACCACGCGGAGAAGGGGCTTTCGAGCACGGGACGGCAGGGTGGGAGCTTCGGTCCGAGGTATCGGACCAGCGGTGGGATCACCTTGTCGACAAGCACTTGCCGGGAAGCTTCACGAACACCGACCTCGAAGTCTTCTTGCGAGAGCGTCATGTCGACACGGTCGCGGTGGTGGGCTACATGTCGCACATGTGCTGTGACACGACCGCTCGCCAAGCATCTCATCTTGGTCTCAACGTGGAGTTTCTGTCGGATGCCACCGGGACCCTCGACGTTGAGAACGAAGCAGGCCGAATCGACGGTGCTGCGTTACACAATGCGATCCTGGTCACTCAGCAGTCTGGCTTCGCGAAGGTACTATCAAGTCGTCAGTGGATCGAGACGGTCTCCGGGGATTGATCGAGCCCTGAGCTACTTGTCTCCACCGTATTTGAGTTGGCACCGCGAGTGAGATGAACGAAATCGAGCGCCATATGGCCGCCATCCGATAAGATGATATTACAGGTATCATTATAGGGGCCCTTTCTGGGCAGCGTCTCGTAGAGGAGG
This sequence comes from Candidatus Dormiibacterota bacterium, assembly GCA_963808785.1. Lineage (GTDB taxonomy): Bacteria > Chloroflexota > Dormibacteria > Dormibacterales > Dormibacteraceae > CAVTSA01. The sequence continues at coordinate 78,119 of CAWEGH010000010.1, forward strand.
AGTCAGGATGTCGGAGAACCAAGTTTCACGCGAGTCGGTGAAGGAGACCCAGCAGGAGTCGGCGACCGCTGACCAACAGGGGTCGGGGTCCCGGTCCGAGCCCGCCGGTAGCGGGAAGGACGAGGGGCACACCGGCGAAGACCAGGCGCGCGACAACCGAGAGAAAGACCCGCCGGCTTGATCGGCGGTCTTTACCGAAGCTCAGGCGAAGCCGGATCGGGTTGCCAGGCCTCGAGCTCTGCCAGCGTCGGGTAGCAGGCCTGCCTCCCAGGGCGTGTCGCCGCGAACCCCGCCGCGAGTGACCCAAACCGTGCCGCGTCCAGCAGTTCACAGCTCGTCGCCAGTCGGGCTGCGACAACTCCCGTCCGTGGGGCGGACGGGGGCCCACCGATCCTTTACCTTCGGCCTGAACGGACGGCGACGCCAAGCCCCCACCGGCCTCAGCTGCCCCGGCGATTGCGCCACCCGCGCCCTTGACTGCCGTCAACGCTCGCCGCTCTCGCTCGCGATCGGCGCCGAGAACTTCGCCCTCGCGGTGAACACGGGGGTGCAGACCGAGGGCTGCAGCCGGCCCGCGAAGTGCGGGAAACTGGGTCGGATCCTCCCTGGCGTGGAGCCCGGCGGCCGCCTGGAGCCGGCGGGAAAGTGGAATGCGCTGTTTACGCACCGGGTCCGAATCGCCTCCGCCGACGAAGTCGACGCCGCGATCCAGGGCTGGCTGGGGGACGCGTACCGGATGGCGGCTTGACTGTCGAAGGTGACGCTGCCGGCGGCCTCGGCCAGGCCAGGCCAGACCCCTGGTCCGTGGTCGAACCTCAGCCGCCTCTTGTGATCTGCTCCAGCGCCTTCGACAGTGCGGGTAGGTCTTCCGCGATCGTCCGCTCGATCTGCGCCCAGTCGGTCCGCCAGTAGTGATGGGCGAGCATCACGCGCTGGCCGATCATCTGTCGCCACGGCACCTCAGGGTGCGCATCGCGAAACTGATGGCTTAACCCGTTCGCGGCCTCGCCAATGATCATCAGTTCGTGAAGCACCGCGGCGCGGTACATGTCGTCGTCACCCCGCCCGCTCCAGCGCCGAACTCGCTCAACCGCCTCCAGCAGGTCGGCTATACGGTCCGCATCGCCGCGCTTGGCGCCTGTCAAAGAGGGCGTGCCTCGGCCAGCACCCGCTCCTTGATTCTCGGGTGGAGCTCGGACTCAGACCCGAGGTCCACCGGGAGGCCGAGCAGGTCCGACAGGTCGAGCTGAAGACCGACCCTGCCGAACCAGCTGTAGGTAGGTGGAATGTCCACGAGCAGGTCGACGTCGGACTCGGAATCGTCGTCCCCGCGCGCCACCGATCCGAATACGCGAACGTTCGCGATACCTCGCTGGTGGGCGAATGCGAGTACCTCTTCACGACGCTCGGCCAGAACTTCTGATGGGCGCCGTCTCTGGGAGGACCGCAAGATGCGCTGCAAGGTCGCCGGACGAGGTCGCACCTGGCCGCGCTCGTATCGGTTGATGGCCGATTGCGTGGTCCCGCTCCTGCGCGCGAGCGCTGCCTGGGTCAGGCCCGCCGCCTTTCTTGCCTCGACGATCTGGGAAGAGGGGTCCATATACCTGGAAGATACCTCTTGCGGAACACAACCGGCAGGTTGTCCAGGGGCGCCAGCGCCGCGCTCGGACGGCACCCTGGTTGCCACTCCAGGCCGGCCACCCTCGGATCTGATCCCCTCGCTCCTCAGCGCCTCCGACGTGCTGGGTACCGGCTGGTTTGCCGCGGTCGCCGCGGAGGCCGGTCCAGGCAAAACCGTCGCCGTCGTCGGCGACGGCGCGGTCGGCCTGTTGGGCATCCTCGCAGCGCGACAACTCGGCGCGGACCGCATCATCGCGATGAGCCGCCACTCTGACCGCCAGCGGCTTGCGCGCGAATTCGGCGCCACGGTCGTCGTCGAGGAGCGCGGCGATGCCGGCGTGGCGCGGATCAAAGAGCTCACCAGCGGGCTCGGCGCCCACTCGGTCATCGAGGCCGTCGGCACCCAGCAGTCCATGATGCAGGCCATCCGCTCCACCCGCGCCGGCGGCCATGTCGGGTACGTCGGGGTCGCGCACGGCGTCGAGCTGCCAGGCGAGCAACTCTTCTTCTCCAGCGTCCACCTGCACGGTGGCCCCGCCCCCGTGCGTCGGTTCCTTCCCGAGCTGATCCGGCTCGTCTGGGAGCGCGCGATCGAACCCGGCAGGGTGTTTGACCTGACACTCCCCCTGGAAGACGCCGCCGCAGGGTATCGGGCGATGGACGAGCGGCGCGCGACCAAGGTGCTGCTCACCCCATGAGCCGCCCGCTCACACAACACGTATCCGGATCCCCGGGCCGGCCACCGGCGCGTGACCACGCCAGGTCGGCGTGACCCCCTACTCACCGAGGCCGTCAGTAGGAAGGGCGGTCATGGCGCTGCTGCTGCTTCTCACGATCTTCGGCCCGATCTCGATGGACCTGTACCTTCCGGTGCTTCCCGCGCTGACACGGGAGCTTGGCGCGTCGACGTCGGTCGCGCAGCTCACGGTGACGGCGTGCCTCATCGGGCTCGCCACCGGCCAGGTGATCGCGGGCCCGCTCTCGGATCGCTTCGGGAGGCGCGTCCCACTACTGATCGGAATCGGGGCCTACATCGCGGCCTCAGGGCTGTGCGCGGCGAGCCCCACCATCGCGATCCTGGTGCTGGCACGACTCGTGCAGGGCCTCGCCGGTGCGGTCGGCATCGTGATCGCGCAGGCCGCCGGTCGGGACCTGTATGAGGGCGGGACGCTGATCCGGTTCTACGGCAGGCTCGCGGTTCTCGGAGGGCTGGCCGCGGCCGTCGGGCCGGTGATCGGCGGTCAGCTGGCGCGAGTCACCGATTGGCGAGGTCTCTTCCTCTTCCTGGCTGCGGTCGGCGGAATCCTGCTGGTGGCCTCGGTTCTCGTCTTTCGTGAGACGCTCCCGACCGCGCAGCGCACGAATGGCGGTCTGGGGCAGACGGTGTGCGACTTCCGGCGCCTCCTGTCCGATCGGCTTTTCCTCGGCGCCGTCCTCGTTACCGGCTTCTTGAACGCCGCGTTGTTCGCCTACCTGAGTGCGGCCACCTACATCCTCCAGGGGATCTACGGGCTCTCGCCCCAGGGGTACGCTTTTGCCTTCGCGCTCAATTCGCTCGGGTACATGACGTTCGGGTACCTGGGGGGTCGTTCCGCAAGGCGACGGTCCGAACGACCGAGCCTGGTGGTGGGAATCGGGATGTGTGCCGCGGGCGCGCTCGGCCTGCTCGCCACCGGCGTCTTCGGTCTGCCGCTGGTGGTGGTCATTCTGTCGCTGCTGATCATGGTCAGCGGCGCTGCTTTCAGCTCGGCCCCAGCGACGGCGCTCGCCCTCGCCGACCATCCCGAGGTTGCCGGCACCGCGTCTTCCATCCTCGGCCTCGCACGCTTCGCCTTCGGAGGGGTCGCGGCTCCGCTGGTCGGTCTGGGTGGCGCGCACACCGTGCTGCCGCTCGGCGTCACGACAGCAGCCTCGGTGCTGCTCGCCGCCCTCACGCACGCCCTGCTCATCGCCCGCACCGGGCGTTCGCGCAGCATGAAGACGGCGACCATCAGGTGCGACCCTGGAGGAGTGCACGGAGGCTCGGCAAGGGGCGCCGAGAGCCAGGCGGCAACCTGAACTCACTACGATCAGTTGGAGTAGCTGACATGCAGATCACAAGAAGCACGATCCCGACCCGGAAGGGCCCCTCTGACTGGTTCACGGGAGACGTCTATATCGACGCCGTCGCGGATCCCGCCGGCAGTTCCACGTTCGCCGCCAACAACGTCCACTTCACGCCCGGCGCCCGTACTGCCTGGCACGTCCATCCACGCGGTCAAACGATCTTCGTCACCGAGGGAGTCGGCCGATGCCAGCGCGAAGGCGGCCCGGTCGAGATCATTCGTCCTGGGGATCGAGTCTTCTTCGAACCTGACGAGAACCACTGGCACGGCGCCGCTCCCGACCGTTTCATGGTGCACATCGCGATGCAGCAAAGCGACGAGAGCGGGCGTCCGGTGGCTTGGGGACGCCACGTCACCGATGAGGAATATGCGGCGGCCCCGAGCGAGAAGTGATGATGACGGACGCCCGGGTCCCGCAGCGCGCCTGACGCAGCACTATCGAGCTCCTTTGCCGTTACCCCAATATCGCCGGCGATCGGCCGGGCTGACCGCCAATCCGCGGATCCAGGAGCCCTACCTTCGAGGGAACGCCCGATGACGGGACGATCGGTCAAACCTCCGCCCGATCACCCCGGAAAGGGGACGTGGTGAACCGCCCACGACTCGGCTTCTTCACGCGGCTGCTCGACGACGCCGCGCCGATCGTGCGCTACCGCAACGCTCTTGCGCAGATCGTGCGGGCCGAGGAGCTCGGCTTCGACACGGCCTGGGTGGCACAGCATCACTTCCACGCCGACGAAGGGGGCCTTCCCTCTCCCTTTGTCCTGCTGGCGCAGGCAGCGGCCACGACCACTCGCATCCGACTCGCCACCGGCATCGTCACGCTCCCTCTCGAGGCTCCACTCAGGGTCGCGGAGGACGCCGCCGTGCTGTGGCTGCTCGCGGACGGTCGCTTCGAGCTTGGCATCGGATCCGGGGGTACCGCGACCTCCTTTCCGCCCTTCGGGCACGAGGCCGAGAAGCGACCGGCACTCTACGCGGCCCACAAGGAAACCCTGCTGCGTGCGCTGCGCGGCGGGGTGCTGACCACCGATGGCGGAGCCTTGTATCCGCCGGCTTCACCGCTCGCCCAAACGCTGTGGGAGGCGACCTTCTCGGCCGGTGGCGCCGAGCGCATCGGCCGCGACGGGCACGGCCTCATGCTCTCACGCACCCAGCCGCGTCACCAATACACGGGTCATGGCTCTGCCGGCGACCAGGTGCCGATGGTGGAGCGGTACGAGGCAGCATGCCCCACCGGCGTCGTCCCAAGGGTGATGGCGTCGCGCTCGTTGCTCGTGGTGGCGGCCGACGAGGAGGTGCAACGCTGGCGGGCACGAGGCATCGCACGCTCCCGGCGCATGCTCTCGGCGTCGGGCGTGGCGATCCCCGAGGGCGTGTCGGACGCGGAGCTCGCCGCGTATCTGGATCTCCACGTAGGCACTCCTGACCAAGTGCTGGCCACGCTCACGAAAGACCCGGTGCTGTCGCGCGCGACCGACATCGTGTTTCAGCCCCATCCCGTCGACCCGCCGCACGAGGTCGTGCTGCGCTCGCTCGAGCTCATCGCCGCCCACGTTGCCCCCGCGCTTGGGTGGGTGCCAGAGAACTGATTGGCGAACAGTGCGAGGTCGCTGCCTGCCGGTGCGTGTTGCGCTGTACGCAACACGATTGCAACACGTCGTTACTGCCGGATGTCGCCGATGCGTCTCGCAGTCACGGGCTTGCCGACCTGATGAGCGCGTTGGTAGGACTGGGACAATTGTCGGCCGCCCCGGCGTAGTTTTCTGGCCGGTGAACGGCATCCACGACCTGGGAGGAATGGACGGCTTCGGCCCGGTGGAGGTCGAGCCGGACGAACCCATCTTCCACGAGGACTGGGAGCGCCGGGCGTTCGGGCTGACGTTGGTCCCCACGCTGTCCAATGAGGGGGAGTTCCGCTATGCGATCGAGCGCATGGAACCCGGTCATTACCTTCGCGCTCCCTACTACGAGCATTGGATCACAGCGGTGGCTTCACGGCTGGTTGAAACCGGCCGCGTCGACGTCGATGAGCTCGAGCGCATGGTGGGCGGATCGTTCCCGCTGTCTGGTCCGGTGCTGGCCGATCGCTTAGCCGCCCCCGGCGATGACGTCTCGCGACCCCGGTTCGAAATCGGCAGCCGGGTTCGGGTGCGGGAGAGCCATCCTCGCGGCCATACCCGCTGCCCGCGGTACGTGCGGGGCAAGACAGGCACCGTCGTCCGTCTCGATGGCTCGTGGTCGGTCCCCGACGTCGAGGCCCACTGCGACCAGCGTCGTCACGAGCCGACCTACAGCGTGCGTTTCGAGGCCGCCGACCTGTGGCGGGACGGCCAGACCGGCGCGGCTATACACGTCGACCTTTGGGAGAGCTACCTGGAGGCGCTATGACCGCGGATGAACACCACCACCATCCGACTCCGCCGTCGCCGATCGAGCGGCGAGTCGCGGCCCTAGAGCGGCTATTCGTCGATTGGGGTTGGCTTACCTCGGAGGCGATCGACGGCTTTGTCAAGATGTACGAAGAAGACATCGGTCCGCTCAATGGCGCTAAGGTCGTCGCGCGGGCTTGGGTGGACTCCGGTTACAAACAACGGCTCCTGGCCGACGGGACCACGGCCATCGCCGAGCTCGGCTTCGGAGGTGCCGAGGGGAGTCACATGGTGGTCGTCGAGAACACGGACGCCGTTCACAACGTCGTCGTCTGCACGCTCTGCTCGTGCTACCCGTGGCCCGTCCTCGGCTTGCCTCCGAATTGGTACAAGAGCCCCCCGTATCGCGCCAGGATGGTCCGCGAACCGCGGGCTCTGCTGCGGGAAATGGGCTGCGACGTGGCAGACAGCGTCGAGATCCGCGTGTGGGACTCAAGCGCGGAGACTCGGTACCTTGTGGTGCCTCAGCGGCCTGCGGACACGGAGGGTCTGGCGGAGGACCGGCTCGTCGACCTGGTGACACGCGACTCGATGATCGGCGTAGCCCGGCTGTGATCCCGATCGACGCGGGTGGACCGTCGGCCCCGCCCCGGTCGAACGGCGAGCTGGTCTTCGAGGCGCCCTGGCAAGCACGTGCCTTCGGCATGGCGGTGGCGCTCCTCGAACGGGAGGGCCTCGGGTGGGAGGCATTCCGCCGGCACCTCATCCCTGCGATCGCGGCGCGCCCCGGCGCCGCGTACTACGAGCAGTTCGTGGACGCGCTCACGGCCTTCGCCGACGAGCTCGCCGCGGGCCCCCCATCCTGATCCCGGCGGCATGGGCCAGTCAGTTTGTGCTGACGCTCCATCGTGTTGCCTTGGTACGGCATTTCCAGTTCGGCACTGGATGGTCCACTCACGGCCGCCGCAGAGCCGATCGCCGCGCCCGGTCCGCTCAGCTGAAGGTTGAGGCAGTAGAGGCGCTTGGTGTCGGCGCGCGCGCCCGTGGCGCACGGGAGGCCGGCGGTCGGCCCGACCAGGCCGACCAAGCGGACGACGAGGTCGACCGCTAGCCGGGAAGCACTCGGGCGGCGAACTTAAGGAGCTCGTGATTGAATCGTTGGGGCTCCTCCCACATGGGTACGTGCCCGCTGTCTTCGAAGACGACAAGCTCGGAGCCCGGGATAACGCTCGCCAGGTATTCACCGTGGGCGAGCTTGTACATCTTGGGGTCGACGCCGAAGTAGACCTGAGAAGGAAAGTCGATCATCGGGAAGGCGGGGGCGGAGTCGACCATCGTCTGGTGGTAGAAGGCCACGGCGGCGATGTGGGCGGGACAGCGGAGGTAGTCCTCAGCCATCCACCTGAGGTCCTGTTCGGAGAGCGGATGCTTGACCATCTGCTCCATGTGTCCCCGGACTCTTCCCTCCCGGGTCATCTGCAGGTCGTACATGAACTGGTGCACGTCGTGCTCCGAGAAGACCCCGTGCTGGTACTCGGGCGTGATCAGGTCACTCGCGCTTTGGCCGACGAACACCATGCCCTTGGCCTGGCCGGCGCCATATTGCATCACGTAGTTCCAGAGCACGATGGCGCCCATGGACCAGCCCGCGAGGACGCAGTTCGCGGCGCCGACGCCTTCGATGAAATCGTGGACATCCCGCGCGTACTGCTCCATCGTGTGCCCCGAAGCCGTCTTCTCCGAGCTGCCATGGCCCCGGAAGTCGAGGGCCAGCACGCGGTGGCGGCCGGCCAGCTCGGCCAGGTTGCGGTTGAACCAGCGAAGGCTGCTGGACCAACCGTGGAGGAGGACAAGGGGTCTTCCCCGGCCCAAGTCGACATAGGCGAATCTAGTTCCGTCGGGACCCGTGAAGACTCTTTCCTCCAGGGTCAGATCCGTCATGTCATCCTCCTTCCTGGCTCCTCCGGCACCGGTTGTGAGCTGCGGGGGCGGGTATCTCGACAGAGGGGCCCAGGTACCTGGACGATACCTCTACCGGGAGGCGTCCGCGTGAGCCGTTTCGGCGCCGCAGACTTCGTCCAGATTCGTCGCTCAGCACGCCGGGCCGAACAACGTCACACGCGACACCACAGGCGTCCCCACCAGAGAGAGGTAATCTCTTGCGACTGGCCCATCGATGTCGCAGTTTTCTGGCGCCGGGCACGGTCGTGCCTGGTTCTTTTGAAGGGGTAAGGATGGAATACCGCACACTGGGGCGTACCGGCTGTGCCGTGTCGGTTCTGGCTCTGGGAACCATGACCTTCGGAGCCGAGACCGAGGAGGCCGCCGCTCACCGCCAGCTCGACATTTTCGTCGAGGCCGGTGGCACGCTCATCGACACGGCCGACGTCTACGCCGCCGGCGCGAGCGAGGAAATCATCGGCCGCTGGCTGGCGACGAAGCCCTCCAGTGCTCTGCAGGAACTGGTCCTGGCCACCAAGGGTCGATTTCCGACCGGCCCCGGACCCAACGCGGTGGGCCTGTCACGCCGCCACCTTGCCGCCGCGCTCGACGCGTCCTTGCACCGCCTGGGTATGGAGCGGATCGACCTCTACCAGGTCCACGCCTTCGACGCCTGGACACCGCTGGAGGAGACCCTGCGCTTCCTGGACGACGCTGTCCGCATGGGCAAGGTGCACTACCTGGGATTGTCCAACTTCACCGGCTGGCAGCTGCAGCGTGCCGTCGACGTGGCCGAGGTGAAGGGGTTCGCCGGCCCGGTGACGGTGCAGCCGCAGTACAGCCTCGTCGCCCGTGAAGTCGAATGGGAGATCGTGCCCGCCGCTCAGGCCAACGGTCTCGGACTACTCCCGTGGTCGCCGCTGGGCGGTGGCTGGTTGACCGGCAAGTATCGCCGCGACGAGCGTCCGACGGGGGCGACCAGGCTCGGCGAGAACCCGAACCGCGGGGTTGAGGCCTACGACCGTCGGGGTGCGGTCGAACGAACCTGGGACGTCATCGATGCGGTGGGTGAGATCGCGAAAGGCCGCGGTGCCTCGATGGCTCAGGTCGCACTCGCCTGGCTCGCCGACCGGCCCGCGGTGACCTCCGTCATCCTGGGCGCTCGCACCGTCGAGCAGTTGGAGGACAACCTCGGTGCCGCCGGACTCCATCTTTCAGCGCACGAGTTGGAGCGGCTCGATGTGGTCAGCGAGCCGAGCGTAGGCGACTACCCCTACGGGGAACTGGGGCGGCAGCAGCGCTCACGGCAGATCTGAGGGCGCCCGACTGGCCCGCGCGCGCACTTTCTGACCGCGCCGACAGGCCGGTCGCCTCAGGCCGCCGGGCCGCCGGCCTCGTGCAGCCCGGGCGTCGCCGCCTCGCCGAAGTCCTCGGCACCGTAGAGCGGCCGCACCTCGACGACACCGCCGCGAACGGGGCCGCGCCGCACCCATTGGAGCGCCTCCTCGAGCGACGACACCTCCCAGATCATGTACCCGGCGACCAGCTCCTTGGTCTCGGCAAACGGCCCGTCGAGCACCGACGACACGCCCTTCTCGTCGAAGGCCACGCGTTTGCCGACCGCGCTTGGTTTCAGGCCCCCAGCGTCCACGAGCACGCCGGCCTTGGCCAGCTCTTCATTGAAGGCCGCCATCTCGGCGAACTCGTCGGTGGTGGGCGGGGTCCCGCGCTCGGTGTCCTCGGTCGCCTTCCCCAGAACCATCACTCGCATGACCTTGCTCCTTGATCGTCGACCGGGCCGACCCACCGCTGGCGGACCGTCTCAACCCTGACTCAACCCCCGTCGAACGGCAAGGCCCGATTTCGACACCGACCTCGCAAGGTCTCCGCCTGGCCCACCTGCCCGCCGTTCACCCGAGCGGGCTTGAGGGTCCGCCGAAGCAGCGGACCCCGTCGACGGCCGTTCTGTCGGGCGCGGGCTCTTCCTAGCGCCTGAACGCCCCTCGCTCTTCGCGCCACCTGACCCCGGCAACCGACATCAGCGACAGCGTTTCGCTCGCTTGATCTGTGCTCATGTCCGAATCTCCCTCTGTCTGACGGCGACGCTCAGAGCTACTCGTGCGCGCCCTCGTTTCCCCTGGCGTCCTCTTCGAGTGCGATCTTGATGCCGAGAGACCGCGCGATCTTGCTTGCCGCCGAGACGACCTTCGGAGCTCCAATGATGGGGGCCACCGCGATCAAAATCGCCTCCACCTGATCGGCTGTGACGCCGGAATCGATCGCCGCCTCCAGGTTGGTGAGGTAGGAAAGCGGAGGTGCGTCCACCGCCGCGAGGGCGGCGATGCGGACCAGCATCAGCTGCTCGGCGTCCAGAGATGACCGTTCCACAGAAGCCGCCGTCATAGAAACAAGCGCGTCCAGCAGGGTCCCGGATTCAGCCTGCGATGCCATTCCTTCAGTCCTCCTTAGATCCGAACTACCGGCCCGGGTGGGCCATCGTGTCGAGCGCGCCGGTTAGCGCCAGGATGATCACGTCGTCTTGACCCGGCACCACCTCCACGCCGCTCGTCTCGACGGTCCTGTCGTCTACCGCGCAACATCGATGATCCATTCCTCCGCGTCAGACCGAGCGCTCTGGGTCCGGGCGATCCCGATCGTTATCCGACCGTCTGCCGCTGCAGCCGGCCCGCGTTGTGGATGCGCATCCTGCACTCCGATTCTGCGCCCTGCGCCCTCTGGGCTCGTTATGGATCGCCGGATTCACATGGGTGAAGGCGGATGCCATCCCGAGCGACCCGCGCGGGGAGCGCTCGCAATGCGCTGCGGGTTGCTGTCGCCGGCGCTGCGCCTTTACCCCGCGACCGGCACCGCTCTCGGGGTCGCCGTCTACGCGCTCCAGGTCCCCGCTTCCCGCCACCAGTCCTCGAAGGGCCCGGCGGGAACCGTCCGTTTGTGGCGAGTCGCGATATAGCGCTGCTCGATGGCTGCAGCGACGCCATCCGGCACCTGGCGACCTTCGAGATAGTCGTCGATGTCGGCGTAGCGCAAACCGAGATTGTCTTCGTCGGTCTGACCTGGCATGTGGTCCAGAAGATCGGCTGTGGGAGCCTTCTGGTAGAGCCGGCTGGGCGCACCGAGGTGCTCGAGGAGTGCACGCCCCTGCCGTTTGGTGAGCCCGGTTAACGGCACGATGTCCACGCCCCCATCACCGAACTTGGTGAAGAAGCCGGTCACCGCTTCTGCCGCATGATCGGTGCCGACGACGAGAAGACGGCGCTGACCGGCGACCGCGTACTGGGCGACCATCCGCGCCCGCGCCTTCACATTGCCCTTGGTGAAGTCGCTCATCTCGTCGCCGAGCGCATCCCGGTACTCCGCGACGAACCCGTCCACCCCGCGCGCGATGTCGAAGGCGACCGACCTCTGCGGCTTGACGAAGGACAGCGCGAGCTGCGCGTCCTCGGCGTCGAACTGTGTCCCGTACGGCAGGCGAAACGCGATGAACTCGACGTCCGCACCGCCGGCCAGCAGGCGCTCGGTCGCGAGCTGACAGAGCCGACCCGTGAGCGCCGAGTCCTGACCGCCGCTGATCCCCAGGACGAAGCCGCGGGCGCCGGTCCGGCCCGCGTAGTGGGCAAGGAACGACACTCGCTGCTCGATCTCCTGGGCGGGATCTATCGACGGCGAGACATGCAGTTCCCGGATGATCTGTTCCTGAAAGTCGCGCACGACCGCACCCTAGCGCGTCGGGAGCGAGCATCGCGCGGGCGGCATAGTCGAAGGCTTCGCTCAGGTTGGCGTGCCGGAAGCGAGCAATCTTGGTCCGGTCTATGCGCCCAGCAGGTGGAGAACCGCGTCGGCATAAGCCTGCTCGGCATCCTCGGCACTGTGGGCGGTGTCGGCGAGTTCTACCCGGTAGCCGCCAGGGACGGCCGCGAGGGTGCGGAAGGCGTCCCCGAGGAGGGCCCGGAGCTGCCCCTCGCGGGGTAGCCAGATGACCTCGCGTTGCTCGATGCTGTCGAGGGCCCACTCGGTGGTGCCGTTGAACCCGATCATCTTGCGGCCCTGGTAGTCGCCCACCTCGATCGTCATATCGCTCACCACGAACACGTCGTCGTCCAGGTTCCGGTCCGGTACGACGAAACGATCCCCCGCCGCGGGCGTCCACTGCACCCCGGCCTTGCGCAATCGCGCCGCCTGCTCGATCGTGATCATCCCTTCCATACTCCACCCGCGACCGGGCCCGGCCAGGGGTGCACTCCCGCGACCCCACCGCTCCGGCCGTCATCCCCGGACGCCCGGACGCCGGCAGCCTAGCCGAAATGACCGCAGCGGGTGGCGACGATGAGCCGCGCGCCTCCCGCCGTGGGGGGGGCCGGCCACGATCGTCCGCGTGGTCCCGTCACGAAAGAACGCTATCTGGGAGGCGCGGACCTCGACGAAGCAGACCGGGGCTGGCACGCCGACCTGCTCCGCGAGGCCATCGACGGCTCGGCCGGCCTCTGAGCGAGGCGGTCAACCCAGCCTGGAGGGAGCCGCGTGACCGACGGCGAGCGGAGTGAGCGGGTGCTGTTCGTCGAGCACGTGATCCTGCCCGGAACGACCCCAGGTGGACGAACTCCTCGATCGCGCGACGCTGGCATACACCGGTGCAGCACAGTCAGAGCGATGTACGTCGACGATCGGCTGCCGAGGGCCTGCCGCGGGGCCGACGTGGCGCGGCGCTCGCCTGGTGCGCGATCATGGCCGGGTGCTCACCCAATTCGCGCCCGGTAACTACCGAACCCTGGCCAGCGCCGGCCGTCCGTTCAGCGACGGCATCGTCGCCGACCCCGGCTACGACCTGGTCCGGGCGGTCTTCTCGAGACCGCGGCCGCTGTACGAAGCGCTCGACGAGGCCCGCCGGCACGTCGAAGCCGCGGGCCGGCGGGCCACTGCCCTGGCCGGTTTCGAGCTGCGCATCCCGGGGCCGCTGACTGCCGAGGGCTTCGCCGCGTTCAACCGCCCCTACGTGGAGCGCATGACCGAGCTCGGACTGTCGACCAGCGAAGGGCTGGTGACCACGCGCACCAACGTGTCGCCAACCGTGGCCGGCGTCACGGAGCCCACGCTCCTGGCGTTCACGTACACCGTGCCGAGCGACGGAGCGCGCGGGATCGCGTACCGCCTGTCCGGTGCCACCGAGACACGGAGCGACGGCACCACCGCCGAGCGCCTGAGCACCATCGTGGACACCCTGGACGAACACCTCGCCGAGTTGGGGGCGACCTGGGGCCAGGCGACCGCGATCACGATCTACGGTGAGGCTTGCGACCTCGACGCCGCGACCCTGTCGCGGTTCGGCGAGGCGGCGCTGCGGGGCGTGCGCTGGTACCCATCCCTACCTCCGATCGTCGGGATCGGATTCGAGATCGACGCTCACTCGGTGGGAACCGAACAGATGATGTAAGAAAAGGTCCGACTTAGGTCCGTATCAGCACATTGCCTGCAACGTGTGATCATTCCGGTTCGAATAGCAGCACAACGCTGGCGATGCGGTCTTGGAGAAATGCTCGGACCAAATCCTGCTCAGGCCGGCACCCCCTCGCTCACATCGCGAACGACTTCGGGACCGCCGATGAAGCACCTGGTGAGTCCGTCTCCGGCACGGTACTCCGGCCAGGCGCGGCCGCTGGAAGAGGGATTCCCGGTGTGCGCGAACGCGATCCAAGCCTCCTGAATCCGGCCCGTCAGGGTGGCCACCTCCGCCGGGTCCGAGCCGGCCAGCATGGGGGCTCCCGTCCAGGCCTCCAGGGTCCCGAACACGAACGGCAGCTCGATGCAGTGGCAGGCGCCGATCGAGGAGGCGGACGGCGACCAGTCGAACCGATAGACCCAGGCGGCGGGGACGGCCTTCGCCAGCCGGACGGATGGCGCCCGGAACACGGCCTCCGTGACCCCTGCCACCTCGGGGCCGTCCGTCGGGAAGGCGGGGCCCCCGATGTAGGCCCGGGCCTCGTCCCGGGTGGTCCCGATCATCAGCTCGATTCCGGCCGCGCCGGCGGCGGTCCGGCCGATGAACGAGTCCTCCGTGCTCAGGTCGTCCACCACCGGAAGCAAGGGCGGCCCGGTGTCACCGGGCCGGGCGAACTCGCGTGCCAGCGCGGCGGTCTTGTCGAGCAGCGCCGCCACCGGCACCTCTCGGAGCCGCCTCTTCACCTCTTCGGCGTTCCCCGGCTCAACGCCCAGAAGCTGCACCAGCCGGGCCGTCCGCTCCTCCCCCTCTGCGCGGGTAAGGGGCGGCCGCCCGAGGTGCGCGCTCTGCAGGATCGCGCGCCGGAAGAGGCTCGGCGCCTGCCCGCGCGCGAGCAGGTAACAGATCATGCCGCCTCCCGCCGACTGCCCCATCAGGGTGACGCGGTCGGGATCGCCGCCGAACGCCGCCACGTTGGCATGCATCCAGCGCAGCGCCTCGAGCACGTCGTCGACACCCTGGGCCCCGTCGCTGAGCCCGGGCTGGCAGAGGTATCCGAGCGCGCCCAGCCGGTAGTTGACGCCGACCACGACCAGGTCGCCCTCGCGCGCCAGTCGGGCGCCGTCGTACCACGCGAGCGAGCCGGAACCGGTCAGATAGGCGCCTCCGTGAAGCCAGACCAGAACCGGGCGCGCGCGGCCACTGAAACCCGGGGTCGAGATGGTGAGCGTCAGACAGTCTTCGCCCTGAGGCAGCGGCTCGGCGTCGCCCATGACCGGGCGCAGCCGGGAGGGAAGCTGCGGCGAAATGGGACCGTGACGGGTCGCATCCCGCTCCCCGACCCAGGGCTGCTGCGGGGTGGGGGGACGGAAGCGCCGCTCCCCGAGCGGCGAGAGCGCGTAGGGGACCCCCCGGAACTGGAGCACCCCCTGGTGGCGCACACCCCGGAGCCGTCCCAGCGCCGTCTCTACCAGCGTGTCATCGGGCATCGCCCAACAGTAGGTCGGTCACCCGCGGTGGTGGCAATGGGGGTGGTGCCAGAATGTCCACACTCTGGCGCTACCCCGCGCGTTTTAGCGCCAGAGTGCGGACACTCGCGCGCCTTCTCAGTGCGGACGAAGTCCAGCGCCGGGGGGGGCGGGCAATCGGGTTGACACGGTATGCAGCGCAGGATACGATGGCGGCGATTGCGTCTGGGTGCAGTGGAGGGGTCATGCCGGAAGTTGCCAGCGTCGCGAGGCCGAAGAATCAAAAGGAGCGTCTGGCGGCGCTGGAGCCGCTGCTCCCGCGATTCCGCGAGCGGCGTCGCGAGTACGACGACAACGCGGCCTTCCCGGCGGAGAACTTCGCTGAGCTGCGCGCCGCGGGCCTGCTCTGCAGTTCGGTCCCGGTTGAGTTCGGGGGAGAGGGTTTCTGGTGGACCAACTTCACCGACTACTACGACATCTATGAACGGATAGCCGCCGTCGACAGCTCGACCGCGCAGCTCTATCAAATTCAGACGCACGGGGCCGGCATGCTGTCCTGGCATGCGACCCCGGCACAGAGAGAGAAGTACCTTCCGGAGGTGCTCCAGAAGGGCTTGTTGATAGCCTCCGTCGGGAGCGAGGCCGACGTCGCCGCCAAAGGCCCCGAAGCCGGACGAGCGGAACTCAGAGAAACGCCGAACGGTTGGCGCGTGACCTGTCACAAACACTTCGCTTCCCTGGCGCCGGGCGCTGACTACATGCTCATCTGGGTGGCGGTCCCGGGTCTGGGAACGTGGGCGGAGCGACAGCTCTGGGTGCTGGTTCCCAGGGAAGCGCCCGGCGTCGAGCTCATCGACGAGTGGGACACGATGGGGATGCGAGCCACCGTGAGCTGGGCCGTCAAACTTATGGACTACGAGGTTCCCGACGACGCCATCATCGGCAAGCCAGGAGCGTGGGCGTCCGATCCCCGCACCTTCACTCTTGGCTATGTGAGCAACCATCTCGGCACCGCTGAAGGCGCCTTCCAGCTCATCAAGGACTATCTCAGAGAGCGGCAGTACCTGGCCGAGAATCCCATTCTCCGGTTTGCGATCGGCGATATATCCTCGGACCTGGCGGTTGTGCGGGCGGCGCTGTACTCCTGTGCGGCGCAGTGGGAGGAAGCGGCCGTTCACGACTGGGACCCCGATCGTGTCAAGCAAGCAGAGGTACTGGGTTTACAAGCGCTCCACGTGTCGAAGCGAATCGCCCTCAACGTGTCCTCGCGCGCGTTCGAGATCTGTGGCGCCCGGGCCTCCTTCAAGACTTTCCCGTTCGACATGATCTATCGGGACATCCGCACGTTCACGCTCCACCATCGTGACTTCGACTATATGGCAAGAGTCGCCGATGCTGTCCTCGACGGTACTGATAAAGCTGAGCTCGGGAGTTACCTTGCCCCCGGTTCCGGAGTCGCGTAAGCCACTCGGTGGTGATCGCGCACCGTCGAGAGACGTCCATCAATCGGATCGTCAGGAGAAATGTGACGTGGGTACTGTCGTCAACTACCGTGAATTCCTCCAGAGCCGGCTCCCGAAGGCCGTCGAGGAGCTCAAGGGGTACTGTGCCATCGAGAGCTGCTCGCGCGACAAGGAGGGCGTCGATCGGGTGGGGCGGCTCGCCGCCGAGGCGTGGAAGACGGAAGGGTTCGAGATCGAGGTGCTGCCTCAGCCGAGCGCCGGCAACCACATCGTGGCCCGCCGGCCAGGCCAGGGGCGAGGGCGCCTTCTCTGTCACATGCACCTTGACACCACACAACCGAAAGGGACGATCGACGCGGAGCCGATCGAAGAGCGCGGGGATCGACTCTACGGTCCCGGCATCCTTGACATGAAGGGTGGTTGGGTCGTGCTGCTGTCGGCGTTTCGAGCGCTGGCGGCGGACGGCTGGGATGGTCTCGGGAACGTCACCGTGTTCATGTGCGGCGATGAGGAGCTGGGCAGCCCGACCGGGCGTCCTCACATCGAGCAGCTCTGCCGGGAGACGGACTGGCAGGTGATCATGGAGCCGTCCCGGAGTTGGGATCTCACGGTTTCGCGAGGGGTGGTGGGAGCGATCTATCTGACGGTGCACGGAGAGCCGGGCAGCTCGCCGGGTGGGATGGACGGCACCAGTGCGATCGCCGAGGCGGCACGAAAGATCCCTCAGCTGGAGGCGCTGTCGGCGCCGGAGCGAAGGAGTCGCATCCGCGTCGGCATCGTCGAAGCCGGCACTTCTCGACAGGCTCTCCCACTCAAGGCCTGGCTCAGTGTCGACCTTCGAGCCCGAAGCCAGGAAGACGGCGAGGCGCTGGTCAGTGGCGTGCGGCAGATCGCGGAGAAGGTCGAGCTGTCGGGCAGCCGCACCGAGATGGAGGGAGGTATCACCCGGCCTCTGTTCCGTCGCAATGAGGGAAACCTGTCGATGCTCGGACTCGCCACCACGGCCGGCGCTCAGCTGGGAGTGGACGTGTCCGAGGCGCCCATGAGTATCGGCGGCTCGGATGGAAACTTCGGCGCCGCCATGGGCCTCCCCTCACTCGACGGCCTCGGTGCGCTGGGGGCGACGGAGGCCGATCGACAGTTCGTCTACCCCGACGCGCTGGCGACCAAGGGGGCGCTGCTCGCCGAGGTGATCAAAAACCTGCCTGGCCTGTCACGTTCCTGAGGGGTCGACTTCCCGGCCCCCGACCACGATCTTGTCGATCAAGGGGGTGCCCGATTGGAAAACGAGCATCCGGTAGTCCTCGACGGTCGTCACCAGCAGATCGGCGCTCTTGCCCGGATCCAGGGTCCCGGCCCGGTCGAGTACGCCCAGCGAGTAGGCGGCGTTGACCGTCACCGCGGAGATGACTTCGGCCGGCGTCATCCGGAACCAGGGCGCGGCCATCGTCATCGCCTGGAGCAGCGAGGGCGCGTGAATGCTGGAACAGTGGTCGGTCGCGATCGCCACTGGAACGCCCGTGTCGATGAGCGCCCTGGCGTCGGCGCGGGGCCACAGGTAGTAGAGCTCAGCCACCGGGAGCAGGACGGCCACGGTATCACCGGCGCCGATTCGCTCGATCTGGTCCCGGGTCAGAGCGGTGAGGTGATCGCCGCTGGCGGCCCCGCAGCGGTTCGCGAGCTCCCAGCCGCCGGTCACGCTGCCGCCGTCCGCGTGGACCCGCCCTCGAAGTCCGTGTTCGGCCGCCGCTCGAAGGACCTGCTCGGCGAGCGGGACGGTGAACGAGTCCCCGCAGGAGGTGTCACAGAAGACGGCGATCCCCTGCTCCTTGACCTGGGGGAGCATCTCGTCGACGATCACCCTCACGTACGCGTCCGCGCTCGGCTGCTCGCGAGGGACGATGTGGGCTCCCAGGAAGGTCGGAACCACCCGCAGCGGCAGGGTGCGAGCGACCTCGTCGATGAGGCGTAGATGAGTGAGCTCCGTCTCCGTCGTCTGGCCGTATCCGCTCTTCGCCTCGATGGTCGTCGTCCCCGACCGCAGGAGGTCACCAAAGTGGCGTGCCACCAGCTGCCGGAGCTCCTCCTCGCCGGTTTCGCGCGTGCGCTGTACCGACCACCAGATGCCGCCTCCGCGAGCTGCCACGTCGGCCATCGACGCCCCGCCCAGTCGCTCGGCATACTCGGCGTGCCGGCTCCCCGCGAAGACCGGATGCGTGTGGGCGTCGACCAGGCCCGGCATCACAACGCGTCCGCCGGCGTCGATCACTCGCGCTCCATCCAGTGCGTACTGACGCAGGATGTCCGCCGTCGACCCGACCGCGGTGATGACTCCGCCGGATGCCACCAGGGCGCCGTCGTCGATAACGTCGAGATGACCCTGCTCTGTCCCCCGGCGCGGCCCCGACGAACCCTCGCCGACGCGCACCAACTGACTTGCGTGGATGACCGCGAAGTCGATCTGCTGCTGAGTCACGGCGCCAACACCCTCCTGACCGCTGCAGAACACCAATCCGCGGTTCACACACATTGTATACTGACTGGCATCCGATGTCAACGCTTGGGCAAACGATCGATTTGAACCCACTGTGGGCTCTCCGCTCTGCACCGTGAGTCGAGCGCGGACGACCTCATCATCAATTGTTGGCGAAGAAGGAGCATGGTCGACAACGAAGTCCCGCCGGGCTCGAGGTTGCGCGAACGGCGACAGGCTCTCGGTCTGAGCCTGGATCAGCTGGCTCGACGGATCGGGATGTCGACAGCACATCTGAGTCTGATCGAGCGGAGCAAGCGACAGCCGTCGACGCGACTGGCAGCCCGGCTCGGCGCGGCGGTCGGAATGCCCGACCTCTGGCCGGTGCCGGCGACTGACGACGGGGCCGACGGCGATGGTATCCGTCAACTGCTTCAGGCCGCGGCCGCGAGCCGTCGAAGCGCATTCGACGAAGACTCTCGGAGCGGGTCGCTGTATCGACGTCTGCGCCGATCGATCGTGGAAGGAGACCTGCGACCGAATGACCGACTCGTGGAGTCCGATCTCGCGCGTGCTCTGAAGGTCAGCCGGACTCCGATCCGGGAGTGCCTGCAGCGCCTGGCCGCCGACGGCCTGGTCGAACACCGGGGTCGGAGCTGGTTCATCCACGAACACACGCCCGAAGAGATCTCCGAGATCTACGAAGTCAGGGCCTGTCTGGAGGGGTACGCGGCCTTTCTCGCCAGCGGGCGCGCAAGCCCCGAACACCGCGACGCCATCCTCGGCCAGGCCGCGGAGCGGCTGCCCGCTGACAGCACAGATTTCGACTTCGTGGTCTGGAACGAGTCATTTCACGACGCGGTGATCGCGGCGGCGGGCAATCGACACCTGGCTGACACCATCTTTCAAAGCCGTCAGTACTACTTCAATCACCGGGTGGCGGCGCTGTACACGCCGGACGACAACCGGAAGGCAGGCGCCGACCACCAATCGATTGCCGAAGCCATTGCGAAGGGCGACGCCTCCCGGGCGCAAGAGTTGAGCCGCCGGCACGTCTCCGACGCACTTCTCATCGTCCTGCGCGGGGCCCGCGCACCGCGTCGCGACTGAGCGCCTGACCGGCGCTGGTGTTGAAGCCAGAGGTGAGGCTCACTCTCCGCTGCGGCGCACCGACACGTCCGGCCGTTCCAGAAACTCGGCTCTCAGCGCGGTCCCCAGGCCCGGACCCTCGGGCGGCCGCACCAGGCCGTTCTCCACGGCCGGCAGCTCGGTGACCACCTCCTGGTACCAGCCCCGGTAATACGCCCGCACGCCCTCCTGGATGAGAGCGTTGGGCATCGCCAGACCGAGGTGCGTGCCCGCCGCGTAGACGACGGGACCGGTGCAGTCGTGGGGCGCGACCGCCCGCTGATAGGTCGCCGCCAGCTCACAGACGCGTCGGGACTCGGTGATACCGCCGACCCAGCCGGGGTCGAACATCACGATCCCGACCGCCGAGCGATCGAGCATCTTCCGGAAGGCGACGCTGCCGGCCAGCGTCTCCGACACCGTGGTCGGAACCCGGGTCGAGCGCGCGAAAGAGGCCAGTACGTCGGGGTCGTCCATCACGATCGGATCCTCGAACCACAGCGGCCGGATCTCTTCCAGGGCCTCCGCGATCGTGATCGCCGAGGCAAGGTTCCAGCGCGAGTGCAGCTCGACCGCGATCTCCATCCGCATCCCCACCGCGTCCCGGATGTCCCGGAACGGCTGCAGTGCCCGCTCCAGCTGCCAGGGGGTGATGTGCTGCCCCCCGGTCTCATCGGCGAACTGGTCGAAAGGCCAGATCTTCATCGCCGTGATGCCCGACTCGAGCAGGGACCGCGCCAGTTCGCCGGCCTTTCCCTCGAGGAGCCACAGGCGCAGGTCCTCGAGGCCTACCGCCGGACCCTCGAGGCCCCAGGCGGTGGCGAACGACTGGCCCGGGACCGCCGCCTGCCCCGAGTTGTACCCGGGGCCGGCACACGTGTTGTAGATGCGGATGCTCTCGCGGACGGGGCCGCCCAGGCAGCGGTAGAGGGGGAGCCCGACGCTCTGTCCGAAGAGATCCCAGAGGGCGATGTCGATGGCGGAGAGCGCTCGCATCTCGGAGCCGATGGCGCGGGTCGCCATCGTCCCACCCAGCGCCGCGAAATGTCGCTGGATCGCGAGGGGATCCTGACCGATCAGATAGGGGCTCACCGTGTGGTGGATGTAGTCGGCGACGGAATCGACGTCGCGGAACGTCTCACCAAGGCCGATCAGCCCCTCGTCGGTGTGAAGCTGCACCCACAGCAGGTTGTCGTGTCGATCCGCCTGGACGGTGTCGATGCGGGTGATCTTCACGGGCTCTCCCCCAAACCGGGCCATTGGTGCACCAAGGGCCCGTCCGGAGCACGCAACCAGGGCGAGCGGTGCACCAGCGGCCCCGTCGCGTGCACGGTCACCCCTGGCCGGCGAGGTCGCGCCGGGCCCGTGCGGTGCGCTCGGGGACGGCGAGGATCGCGGGGGCGACCAGGATCGCGATCGCTCCGAAGACCGCGTAGGCGTGGCCGAGCGCCTCCGCCTCGTTGCCGCCGGTGCCGATCAGCGCGGCCGTGATCGTGATCGCCAGGATGCCCCCGGTCATGCGGAACATCGCCCGCAGGCCCGAGATCGCGGCCACCTGGTCCGGCATCAGCCGGATCGCGGCGTTGTTTGAAGGCGGGCCGGCGGTGCCGACGCCGATGCCGCAGATCAGCGCGGAGAGCCCGAGCCACAGGAAGGGTCGGTCCCCCGGTGCGGGCACCGCCAGCAGGAAGAGGCCGAGCGAGAGCAGCAGGAAGCCCGCGATCATCGGCTTGCGGTACCCGGTCCGGTGCAGCACCATCGAGATCGAGACCGACAGCACCGCCATCCCGACCGCGCGTACGGACAGCAGCGTGCCGGCGACCAGCGGGCTCAGGTGGTAGCGAATCTCGGCATAGAGAGGAACCAGCGAGAAGATGCCGAAGGCGCAGGCGCCGTAGAAGACATTGATCCCGTTGATGACCAGGAACTCGCGTCGCTGCAAGAGCGCCGGCGGCAGGATCGCCTGAGACGCCCGGCGCTGCTCGAACAGGAAGGCGCCCCCGAGGCCGATACCGAGCGCCACCACCGCCCAGGCGATCGGTCCCACGCCCTGGCCGAGGCTGCTGATGCCGAGCATCAGGGTCACCAGCGCGCCGCCCATCAGCACCGCGCCCAGCACGTCGATCCGCGGCCGGGCGGTGAGGCGATCCCGGGGCAGGAGCACGTAAAGAAGGACCAGCAGCACGATCCCGATCGGGACGTTGACGAAGAACACGTAGCGCCAGGACCAGTTGCTGACGATGAATCCACCGAGCGCAGGGCCGATCAATGCTCCCAGCGGGAACACCGAGCTGATGAGGCCGATGGCTCTATCGCGGTCGCGGGTGAAGAGATCGGAGACGGTCCCCATCGTGGAGGGCATCAGCCCGCCACCGCCCATCGCCTGAATGAAGCGGAGCGCGATCAGGACGTAGATGTTCGTCGAGAGGCCTGCCAGCAGCGATGCGGTCGTGAAGATCGCCACGAAGATGAGGAACATGCGGCGCCGGCCGAGGCTGTCGCTGAGCCTGCCGGCGATGGGCATGGCGACGATCGATCCCAGGTTGTAGGTGGTGAGCGTCCAGGTACTCCACCCGACCGTCGTGTGCAGGTCGCGTGTGATCGTCTGCAAGGCGGTGGCCACGATCGTGCCGTCGATCGACGCCATCAGGATGCCGAGCGTCGTGACCCCGAAGATGACGTAGCGGCGGGCGCCCGGAACCGGCTCGGGGCCCGGGGAGGCAGCCCGATCCAGTGACGCTTCCACTACGCGAGCCAGTATGGGACCGCGTGCGCCACCAGGGCCGTTCGTCTACAGGCGGACGCTAAGACGGCGCTCGAGAGGTCGCTTTGTATACAAGCGCCCGCGCGCCCGGGCCTCACTCCTGGCAGATCTGCCCGCCGTCGACCACCAGCTCGGTCCCGGTGATGAACGACGCGTCGTCCGACGCGAGGAAGGAGAACGCCGCCGCCACCTCCTCCGGCCTTCCCGTTCGCCCCATCGGGATCTTGCCGGCGTAGGCGTCGATCTCCGCCTGGGCCAGACCGGCCTCGCGCGCGAGAGTGGTGAGGATGAAGCCCGGGCAGACGGAGTTGACCCGGATCCCATAGGGCGCCAGCTCGATCGCCATCGTCTTGGTGAGGAGGACCACTCCCCCCTTGGCGGCGTTGTAGTGCGCCTCCAGTGCCTCGCCCAGCAGTCCGTTGGTCGAGGCCATGTTGACGATCGCGCCCGATCCCTGGTCTCGCATCCGCCTCGCCACCACCTGGGAGCAGATGAAGACGCCGGTGAGGTCGACGTCGAGCATGCGCTGCCATTCCCGGTCGCTCATCTCCAGGAAGGGAGTGAAACCTCCGATCCCGGCGTTGTTGGCCAGGACGTCGATGCGTCCCAGGCGCGCGTGCGCCGCCGCCACGCCCGCCTCCACGGCGCTCCGGTCGGTGACGTCGACGACCTCTCCGTGCACCTCTGCGCCGGCGGCGGAAAGCTCGGCACAGGTCGCGCGCAGCTCGTCGGGGCGCACGTCCCAGAGGACGAGCCGCGCCCCGTCCTCGTGGAACCGGGTCGCGATCGCCTGACCGATTCCGCGTGCCCCGCCGGTGACGATCGCGGCCTTGCCCTCAAGGCGTGCCACGCACGTCCTCCGTTGCCGGCTGGTCCTGGTCCTGGACGAAGATCGCGCCTGCGTCTCGCAGAGCCCGGGGGCGGAATCTCATCAGCACCACCATCAGAATGATGCCGGCCCCCATCCAGCCGAGCGCGAAATAGTTCGCCTGCTCGATCGGCGACGGCGGCGTCGGGATGAACTGGAAATAGAGGGGAGCCAGCAGGACCACGGAGGCGAGGATCGGGAACACCGCGTGGAGGATCACGTTGAACTCTTCTCGCTGCTTCTGCAGGTAGTAGGCGACGCTGCCGCAGCACACGATGATGTAGACCACGATCACCAGGACCGTGAGCACGGTGCCGACGATCTCGAACGCGGGGAACGGACCCAGCCACAGACCGAGCACGAGCACGACCAGGAGGCTGAAGACGAGCTGGAAGAGGACGGCCGCGTCGGGGGTGCGATAGGTGGGATGGGTGCGTGCCAGGCTGCGCGGCAGCGCGCCGACCCGGCCCATCGCGAAGACGATGCGGGTGGCCGCCGTGAAGCCGCCGTTCGCGTTGCCAAGCGCGCTGTTGAGCAGCGCGAGCAGGATCAGGAGCCAGCCGATCCCCCAAAAGCGCATCGCCAGCACCTGCCAGGGGTTGGAATTGGTGGCGTAGCTGGACATCTTGTCGAAGCCCCAGCCGACGACCGCGGCATAGGAACAGATGAAGTAGAAGACACCGACGATCAGAGCGGAGAAGAGCGTCGCCTGCACGATCGTGCGCCGCGGATTCCGCGCTTCCTCGCCCAGCGGAGCCGCGCACTCGAAGCCTTGGAAGGCAAGGATCGAATAGACCACCCCCTTGAAGACGCCTGACCAGGCTCCCTGCGCGTGCGCCGGGTTGAAGACCTGGAGGGTATTGGCGCTGCCGGCCTTGAAGATCATGAAAAACGCCAGTGCCAGGAACACGGCCATCTCGAAGATCCCGAAGAAGACACCGAAGTTGGTGCTCAGCCGGATCCCGCGGAAGTTGAGAAAGGCCGAGATCAGCAGCATCGCCACCGTCCAGATCCACCACGGGGCGTTGATCCCGCCGGCCTTGAACGCGTCCTGCACGATGATGCCCAACACGAGCGTGATGCCAGGCGGCACGATGAGTTCGAGCAGGACGTCGAACCAGCCGACCAGGAATCCCAGCGCCGGTCCGGCGCCATTGGCGGCGTAGGCGTAGACCCCGCCGGCGGCCGGCACATGGCGCGCCATCTGCCCCACGCTGTTGGCGATCAGCATCACCACCACGACGGTGATCAGCACCGAGAACGGCATCACAGGACCGGCAAAGGCGAAGCCGATCAGGAGTGAGAAGGCGACCGCCGCCCCCGGACCCATGTGGGTGATGGCCGTGAACAGGGCCTGTGGGAGACCTATCGACCCTGACGCCAGGGTCGTACGCTCGACTGTCCCTTGCTCGCCCGCCGTCGTCGCCATGCTTCCCCCCTCCTAAGGTTTTCAGAGAGCTTTTCGTATTCCGGCGACCGTGTCAATACCATGCCTTCGGGGCCGGGCGTACCTGAGGACTGTCGATTCCCCGTCGCAGGGCGCTTGAGGGTCTGTTCAGCCGGCGGGCTGCCCCTCCGCGGCGCGCGCCCGGCGCTGTCGCAAGAGGACCACCTGCACGATCGTCAACACACCGAGCACAAGGAGAATGCCGCCCAGCACCCAGGCGACAACGGTCATCGAGACCGAGGGATTGAAGAGCACGATCATGCCTACGACCAGGCTCACGATCGCTGTCAAGGCGGTCATTCCGCGGCCCGGCAGTCGAGGGTGCGTGATGACGGTGAAGAGGTCGACCGCGCCGGTCACGATCCAGTAGATCCGCGTGTTCGGGATCGTCACCGCCGCGCTGGGAGCCGTCGTGATCTTCTCGCCCGGGCACCCGGTCCCGGTGGTGTCAGTCGAGTCTGAAGGTCGGGTGCCGCGCCGCAGTTCCCAGCCCCCGGCTCCGGTCCTGCCGTGCCGGCGTCATGGTCTACCGCACCCCACCGGCCGGACGGTCTTCGATCGGAGCGTCACCCCTCGGCTGAAGCCTCGATCCGCCCCGACCGGACGGCCGCCGCGAACACCTCGTAGTCGCGCTCGTTCTGATCGGCATAGGCGGCGGCGAAGCCGGACATCGCCCGGTCGAAACCCGCCCCTCGCCCCAGGTAGCCGGCGATCGCCATGCGGTCGCCCGACCTGGCATGCGCGCGAGCCAGCGCGGCGCCGCACAACTCGGCGTAAAAGATGGCGCTCGGCACCCCGCTCGGGGTCTCCACGTCGATGCACCCCTTCCAGTCGTGGTACTGGCGCAGGTAGTAGTCCCGCCACTCGCCGTCCAGGTCGCGCACCCGCACCCACCCGAGGAAGATGTCGCTGGCCGCCTGCATGAAGTGTTGACCGGCCACCACACGCCGGCCGGAGTTCGCGAACTCACTCGGTCCGAGGAAGCGCTCCAGCACCGAGGGCTGGGCTTCCTTGGCCTGGAGGATGAGCGGATCGCCCCTGTCGTGACCCATCATCAGCAGCAGCCAGCAGCGAGTGCCGACGCTGCCCACGCCGACCACCTTGCGTGCCAGATGCAGGTAGTGGAACGCCTCCACGGGATGGTGCTGGTGCGCCAGGGTCCGCCGGTAGGCGCGCAGAATGCGGCGCATCGACCGCTCGCTCCGCTCCCTCGTCATCCCTGGGGGCAGCAGGTCCTCGATAGGAACGATGAAAGGCGGCTCGGGCTGGAAGACCAGGTCGCCCTCAACGTCCCGAGCCCGCCTCGAGAAGACACGGGCACTGTCACGCCGGCGGGCCTTGTCGAGGGCGGCGAGGATCGCGCGGGCGTCGCCCTCGGTCAAACGCTTGCGGCGTACCTCGGCGTGGATCAACTCCAGAATCTCGACGGAGGTCAGGTGCGCATACCAGACGTCGAGCGTGCCCAGCTTGACGGACTGACGCATCCACCGCCGGTACTCGCGAACCCCGGATTCGATGATCGAACGTCGGTCGGGGGCCGAGAAGCCGCGCTCGCGTCCGGCGATCTCGAAGCTGGCGACCAGCCGTTTCAGGTCCCACTCCCACGGACCCGGCAGCGTTTCGTCGAAGTCGTTGATGTCGAACATCAGCTGGCGCTCGGGCGACGCGAAGACACCGAAGTTGCCGAGGTGGGCGTCGCCGCAGAGCTGTACGGTGAGCCCGGTGTGGGGCCCACTCGACAGATCAGAGGCCATCACCAGCGCCGCGCCCCGATAGAACGTGAAGGGGGAAACCAGCATCCGTCCGTAGCGCACTGGAACCAGCTCCGCGACTCGAGTTGCGGCCTGCTCCTCGAGCAGTGCCACCGGGTCCGGGCGGTCGCTGCCGGGTCTCCAGCGCGCGTGGTGGGAACGGGGGAGCTGCGCCCGGATCCGGCGCCCGCTCGCTGTGCGCTCCGACACCGACTGGGGCGGCAGGGGCATGGGTGCTGTCATCGCGGCCGGCGACGAGCGGTCCACCCGGTTCCCCGACAGTCACGATTGGTGGCATGATTGACGGGCCGGATCGGCGAGGGATGACCGTGCCGGCCACGATCGTGGCCGGCCGGGTTGACAACCGAGCCCGTGTGTACGGGCATTGAGCATGGGATTGAGATGTTCGTCTCCAACACGTATCCGCTTCTCGACATCTTCTGGACGGTCCTCTTCGTGTTCGCCTGGGTGCTGTACATCTGGGTTGCGGTCACCTGCCTCCTCGACATCTTCAGGCGCGACGATATGTCGGGCTTTGTCAAGGTCGTCTGGACCCTGGTGGTGATCATCTTCTCGTGGCTCGGTGTGCTGCTCTACATTCTGCTCAACCACCGCGGCATGAGCGAGCGGCGCCTGAAGGATCAACAGGTCGCGCAGGCGGATTTCCAGAACGCCGTCAAGCAGGCGGCCGGGACCGGTGGCCCCGCGACCGAGCTGGAGACCGCCAAGCATCTCCTGGACAACGGTGCCATCGACCAGGCGGAGTACGACCGGCTCAAGGCCAAGCTCCTCGCCTCGTAATCCGCTCCGGGTCCGGCCTCAGGAGCGGCCGGTCGTAGCGTCGGGCGGCGGCGACGGCACGCGCGCCGCGACCCGCTCCACCAGTCCGAGACGCGACCGTTCCACCAGTTCGATCTCGAACCCCTCCCGCCGCAGGTGATCGAGCGGCTCGCGGAGCAGGTGGTCGCACTGCGTGCGGACGGCGAGCGGGTCGAGCAGGCGCTCCAACATCCGGACCGGCAGCACCGGGCTCCGGACGTGCTCGAGGAGCAGGAATCGCCCGCCCGGCCGGAGCACCCGCCGTGCCTCCGACACCGCGCGGGCATCGTCGGGGATCGAACAGAGCGACAACGTGCAGACGACGGTGTCGAAGCTTCCGTCCGGGAAGTCGAGGGATTGCGCGTCGCCCAGGCGCAGGTCGGCGCCGATGGCCAGGTCCGCGGCTCGCCGCCGGGCGACCTCCAGCATCCCCGGACTCTGTTCGATGCCGGTGAGGCTGACCCCGGGCGGGTAGTACGCGAGATTCCGCCCGGTCCCGATCGCGATCTCGAGCACCCGGCCCCGAGCCTGCTGGCAGACCCAGTCGCGCCCGCCGCGGAAGAGCGTCCGATCGAGGGCGTCCATCCCGCGGTCGTAGCCGGGCGCGTAGCTGTCATAGACGCGGATCAGCCGCTCGCGCTTGTCCGCGGGCATCGCTACGAGGTGCAGACGGCGGTCGCGGGCGAGGGCAGGCCGGTCATCTCGAAGGTGGGCGCCGCCCAGGCGTCGTCACGCAGGGCGAACAGCTGGATGCCGACCACCAGGCCGCGGTCCAGCACCGGACCCCCCGCACAGCCGGAGATGACCCGGCCGCTGTTCACCTGAAAGAGGTCCACGTCCGGCACCGGCGGTGTGTTCAGGAAGAGTGATCCTGAGTAGGCGGTGGTTCGTGCCGGCTCCGCGCAGACGACGGTGGCGTCGTCAAGCGGTTGGGGGGAGGTGGCATCCAGCGGGAGCCCGCGAACTCCGGCCGTCCCCGGGACGGCGAGCAGTGCGTACCCCCGGGCCGGGGAGACCCGCGACGGGGCGGCTCGGTAGTGACGGCCCCCGAAAGAGATGGTGACCACCGACCACTTGGGCGAGGTGGGGAAGAGACTGACGGCCGGATTCTCCCCCATGCTCGCCGCGGTCAGCCAGTAGCCGCCGCCGATCGGGAAGGCCGTGCCCCGCTCACATCCGACGCCGGGCAGCAGACAGGTGGTGACGGCGCCGACGGAGCGTTCGACCTGCGCGGGCGTGACCGCGCTACCGATCAGCTCGACCGGCTGTGGCAAGCAGCGCCCGGCCGTCCCGCAGCCCACGACCACCAGGCAGAGCGCTGCCAGAAGCAGGATCCGGCGCAGCGGCCGCCGCGCGTCCACAGGCTGACGATACCCCGGCGCGGCCGCAACGAAGGGGTGGAGGCAGATCGGGACGGTTGTCCTATGGCGCCAGGGGGTCCCCGCTCGTACGGTCGGCATCATCCGAGGGTCACACGGCCCTCTCTTCAACGGCGTCGAGCAGGAGGAGATCATGCCCAAGTACGCGGCGTTCTTCCGACTCCCGAGCAGCAGCATCGCGGCTGCCATGGAGACTCCGACCGACCGGGCACAGGCGGTGGAACGGGTCTGCCGCGAGGCGGGCGGCCACCTCGAGTCCTACTACTGGATGTTCGGTGACCATGACGGCTTCGTGATCGTCGACCTCCCGGATTCAAAAGCGATGGCGGCGTTCTCTCTGGCCGTGAGCAGCACTGGGGCCATCACCGGTATCACCACGCACGAGTTGATCCCTGCCGGTGAACTCAACGACCGCCTTGCGGAGGCGAAGCGCCTCTCATCCGTCTACACACCGCCGGGCGGACAGCCGCGCTGAGGCTCGATCAGCCGTCTGAGGGGGCTCGTTCCCGAAGCAGGGCGGCCAGACGCGACCGGCCCAGGTGCTCCGCCCACCCCAGCGGAGTGCCCTGATAGACCCCGTCGCGTACGCCGAGATCGGGCTCGGCCGCGAGGAGCAGGCGCAGGAGGGCTTCGTCGTCGCGCTCCACCGCCCGGTGGAGGAGCGTTGCGCCTTCCTCGCCGCAGGGGCGTGCCGACACGCCCGGATCGGCCTCCACCAGGTGCGCCGCCTGCTCTCGCCATCCCAGATCCCAGGCGGTGAGCACGTCGAGGCGGGCGCCTTCCTCGACCAGTACCCGCGCCGAGTCGGGGCGCCCGAGCCGCGCCGCGACCTGGAGCGGACGCAGACCGCAGTCCAGCGTCGCGTCGATGTCGAAGCTTCCGCCGCCGGCACGGAGCGCCGCCAGCGCAGCCCGCACGCGGTCCGGGTCCCGCTCGGCCATCGCGTCCACCAGGGCGACCAGCCGCGGTGAGGGAGGGGGCCCGCTCGCGCGCCCGTCCAGGAGCCACCAGGTCTGCCCCCAGCCGGCGGGGACGAACCCGACCCGTGCGTAGAGGCGTTCCCCCATCGGCGTCGCGTTCAGCACCGCCAGCAGCGCGCCCATCTCCTGGGCCGCGCGCAGGGCGGCGGTGGTGAGCGCGGCCCCGATCCCGCGCCGGCGTTCCGGCTCCACCACTCCGCACTCGTAGAGGCCGGCGACGGCGCCGTCAGGCTGGACGTGAAGCACGACCTTTCCCAGCACCGCGTCCTGCCGGCGGGCGAACAGGATCCGGGTCCAGCCCGGCCGGTGCCGGAGCAAGGCGCCGAAGCGGCGCTCCCAGGGGACGTCGTGATAGGGCAGGTCGGTCGCGTTCCACCGCACGTCGCCGTCCGCCTCCTCCACGACGACGCCGGGCGGCGGGCCCCAGTCGCCTGACCAGCGGGCGAGCTCGCACACCATCCAGCGGGGCCGCCATCCCCACTGGAACCCACGCGCGAGCAGGCGGCCCCCGAATGGGCCGCCGGCGCCCGCCGCCCACCAGCCGACCTCCCGCACCGAGCGCAGCGCCCGCGCCTGCGCCAGCACTCGATCCACCACGGCGCCGACGTCGCCCTGCTCGTCCGCGTAGAGGACCTGGAGGTCGCCGCCCCCGGTGGGGAGGTATGTGACGGTCCCCGAGCCGAGCCGCTCCGAGGTGCCGCCGGCGACCGCGGCCAGCGCCGCGTTCCAGCTCTGATGGTTGGCGGCGGCCGCCGGGAGGGGGTCCACTCCCTGTTTCTACCGGGGCAGCACCGGCACCCAGTCCCGCCGCTCGCGGCCGAGGAGCGAGGCGCGTGTCACGGCATCCTCGCCGAAGCGGTCGCGCAGGCGGTCGAGCGCGCGGTCGAGGGCGAGGTTGGCCGCCCGGTCGAGCGGCAGCTCCAGCTGCTCGGAGCCGGCATCCAGGTTCTCGATCGCGATGCCGACCAGGGTGAGTCCGCGCCGGCGGATGGTTTCCTGCTCGGCCTGGAAGAGCTCCTTCACCGCCTGGAGGACGGTGGCCGTCTCCGCCGTCGCGCGTCCCAGCGTCCGGGAACGGGAGATGACGCCGAAATCCTCGAACCGGAGGCGCAACACGACCGTGCGGCCGGCGCGCCCGTCGCCACGCAGACGGGTGCAGACCCGCTCGGTCAGCTCGAGCAGGCTCTTGTCGACCTCCCCCTGCGCCCGCGCCGACCAGCCCAGCGCGTGCTGAGCCCCGACCGACGCCCGGCGCCGGCCCGTGCGCACCCGGCGCGCGTCGAGCCCCTGCGACAGCCGGTGGAGGTGCGTCCCACCGTGGGGCCCGAGCGTGGGGACGAGCGCCCGCTCGTCGAGTTTGGCGAGATCTCCCACCGTTTGCACGCCCAGCCGGTGCAGCTTGGCGGCGGTGACGGCGCCCACACCCCAGAGCCGCTCGACCGGCAGGGGATACAGAAACGCCGTCTCGCTGTCCGGCGGCACCACCAGCAGGCCGTCCGGCTTGGCCACTCCGCTTGCCACCTTGGCCAGGAACTTGGTGCGCGCGACGCCAACCGTGATCGGGAGGCCGGCCTCGTGTCGCACGGTCTCCCGCAGCCGCCGCGCGATCTGTTCCGCGCTGCCACGGATGTGCTCCAGCCCGTGGAGGTCGATGAACGCCTCGTCGATCGACATCGCCTCCACCACAGGGGAAGTGCGGTCGAAGATCCCGAAGACCTGCTTGCTCGCCTGCGAGTAGGCCTTCATCCGCGGCTCGCGGACCACGGCGTCCGGGCACAGCCGCCGTGCCACCCGCTCCGACATCGCCGAGCGCACCCCGGCCGCTCGCGCCTCGTAGCTGGCCGACATCACGACGCCGGGACCGACGATCACGGGGCGGCCGCGCAGGGAGGGCTCGTCCCGGATCTCCACCGACGCGAAGAAACAGTCGAGGTCGGCGTGAAGGATCGGCGTCGGCATCGCCACGAACAAAGGTTCGCACATCGGCAGCACGGTCGCAAGCCGGAGGATGTGGCTCGCGGCGCCTCCGACTGGGTGCTGCGCCTAGGCTCGCACGTGATGAGCACGCAGCCTCCGCACGCCCAGCACTTCGGCCTCAAGCTTTCTGGTCAGAACACGACCGTCGCCGACCTGCGGGCGGTCTGGAAGACCGCCGACGAGGCCGGCTTCGACCACATCTGGGACTTCGACCACTTCGCCTCGATCGGGCCCAACGGCCCCGACAAGCCGGTCTTCGAGGGGTGGGCCCTGCAGGCGGCGATGGCCGAGGCGACGTCCCGGGTTCGCATCGGGTGCAACGTCACCGGCAACACCTATCGCCACCCGGTGCAGCTGGCCAAGCTGGCGACCACCGTCGACCACCTTTCGGGCGGCCGGCTGGAGTTCGGCATCGGCGCTGCATGGGCTGAGATCGAGCACCGGATGTACGGCTGGGAGGGCCTCGACCACCGCGTCGGGCGGCTGAGCGAGTCGCTGCGCATCATCAGCGCGCTGTGGCAGGAGGAACGCGTCACCTTCGAGGGCCGCTACTACCAGCTGCGTGATGCCATCGCCAACCCGAAGCCGGTGCAGAAACCTCACCCGCCGATTTGGATCGGCGCCGGCGGGGAGCAGATGTTCAGGCTGGTGGCGCGGTATGCGGACGTCTGGAACCCGAGCGGCGCCGCCCGCCAGGAGACGACGGCGGCGTGGGGAAAGGTGCGGGAGGCCTGCGAGCGGATCGGGCGCGATCCCTCCGAGATCCGGCTCGCCTCGCTGGCCCGCTTCGGAGAGGGCGGAGTGGCCCAGCTGATCGCCGACCTCCAGGCGGCGATCGAGGACGGCTTCAGCGAGCACATGATCTACCTGCCCGAACAGGACGCCCCGCGCTCGGCGCATCTGATCGGAGACGCGCTGCCCCGCCTCCGCGCCCTCGCCGCCTGACCCATCCCGCCTCGGGCGAGGCCCGAGGTCGAGCCCCGAACGCCCGCACTCGGGGAGTTGAGGGTGGGTCGTGGGCCCCGAATGCCGGCACTCGCGAGAATGCGGGTAGGGGTTCAGGGCTTTAGCCGAGGGCGAGCGTGTAGTGGTGCGTGCCCTCGGCGTCGATCTCGATCGTGAGCACGCCCTCCCGGCCCGCGAAGACGCCCTGGCCGGCGGTGGGGACGAGCAGGGCGGTGGCGGGCGGTTCCGCCACGCTGTGCCGCAGGACGGCCGACCCCGGCTCGTCCTCGAGCGTCCCCGTGAAGCGCTCCAGCCCGACATAGGCCGCGGGGCCACCGGGGCCGGTCGCGGTCAGGAGCGTGGTGGTGCTCGTGCCCTGCAGCGCGCCCACATACCGTTTGTTCAGCGTCACGTGAGCCAGCGTGACTCCGTTCGCCGATTCGTAGTCGCGCGAATCCCAGCCGGACACCTCAAAGGTTCCGGCCGGCGATGCGCTGCTGTCGATGCTCATGTGAACCACCGTAGAGGGCGGGGAGCAGGCGGGTCTGGGAGAAACGCGACAAAGAGACGCTGTGCTAGCATCGGGCGCCCATGTGGGGTCCGCGCATCCAGGGCCAGGTCGTGCTCCTGCGCCCGGTCGCCGAGGCCGAGATCCCGACCATGTTGGAGTGGTTCGGGGACCCGGGCGTGCTGCGCTACCTGGGCGCCGCCTTCAACGCGGTCTCGCCCGCGACCGAGCGGGAATGGTGGGAGAAGGCGGGAACCGAACCGGACTCGGTCCTGTGGGGCGTGGAGTTCGAGGGCCGGCTCGTGGGTACGAGCGCGATGTTCCGCATCGATTGGCCCAATCGCAACGCCATGACCGGGACCATGATCGGCGACCGCGACGCCTGGGGGAAGGGAGTCGCCACCGAGTCCATGCGGCTGCGAGCGACGTATGCCTTCCGGCAGCTGCAGCTGCACAAGCTGGTCTCCGGCTATTACGAGCCCAACGTGGCCAGCGGTAGGGCGCAGGCAAGCTGCGGGTACCGGGTCATCGGCCGCGCCCGCGAAGAGCTGTACCGCGACGGACGCTGGTCCGATCTGATCATGACCGAGCTGATGCGTGCGGACTGGGAGGCGGCCCACTGATGTGGGGTGCCAGGCTCCAGAGCCGCAGGGTCCTGCTGCGGCCGATCACGGAATCGGAGCTGCCGGCGCTCCTCGACTGGGGCGCCGACTCGGAGGTGCTGCGGCTGGCGGAGTTCGACTACCAGGCGATCGCGCCGTCTGAGCTGAAGAAGTGGTGGGAGCAGGCGGGCACCGTGCCGGATGCCTTCCACTGGGGGTTGGAGTGTGAAGGCCGGCTGGTGGGCCGCACCGCGATCCTCCATCTCGACTGGCAGGCCCGGATGGGCTGGACGGCGACGCAGCTGGGGGAGGGTTCGGCCTGGGGAGAGGGGATCGCGGCCGACGCCTTTGCGCTTCGCGCGGAGTGCGCGTTCCGGCAGTTGAACCTGCACAAGCTCGACTCCGCCTGTTCCGAAGAGAGCACGGCCTGCCGCGAGGCGCTGGAACGCACCGGATATCGCCCCTTCGCGCGCCTCAAAGAGCAGCTCTACCGCGACGGGCGTTGGTTCGACGAGATCCTGACCGAGGTGCTGGGGCGGGACTGGGAGCGGGACCATCCGCAGTAGGCGCCCGTAAGGCCCCGAGTGCCGGCAATCGGGCCGCGGCTGCTGGGTGCGGTTGAGGTTTAGCGGGCCTGGTTGAGCTTCGCGAGGTCGGTGTCGGTGAGATGCAGCGACGCGGCGCGCAGGTTCTCCTCCAGGTGCTCCAGCGAGCCGGTCCCCGGGATCGGGAGCATCACCGGCGAGAGCGCGAGCAGCCAGGCCAACACTGTTTGGTTCACGGTCGCGCCGTGGGCCCGGGCGACTTCTGTGAGCGCGGCGCCCGTGCTCCCGGAGGTGCCGCCCAGCGGAGCCCAGGGCAGGAACGCGATGCCCTGCTCCTCGACCGCCTTCAGGACCGCGTCGGAACTGCGGTCCTCGAGGTTGAAACGGTTCTGGACCGAGGCGATCGGGGTCAGCGCTTGCGCCGCCCGCAGCTGCTTCACGGTGACGTTGGAGAGCCCGATCAGCCGGATCTTGCCCGCCTCCTTCAACCTGACCAGCTGGCCCACCGACTCCTCGAACGGAACCTTGGGGTCGGGGCGGTGGAACTGATAGAGGTCGATCCTCTCCAGTCCGAGCCGGCGCAGGCTTCCCTCCAAGGCCTCGCGCAGGTGCTCGGGACGGCCGTTCGGCACCCAGCGGTTGGGACCGGGCCGCACCTGGCCGGCCTTGGTGCCGATGACGAGACCGTCGGGATAGGGTCGCAGCGCTTCGCCGATCAGCCGCTCCGAGACCTCGGGCCCGTACGAGTCGGCGGTATCGATGAAGTTGACGCCGGCCTCGACCACACGCCGCAGGAGCGCGCGAGCCTGGTCTTCGTCCGGCGGCGACCCCCAGACGCCTCGCCCGGTGACACGCATGGCGCCAAACCCGAGCCGGTTGACGGTCAGCTCTCCGCCCAGGGTGATGGTTCCGGATTCGACTACGTTGACACCACTGCTCACCCCACCATTCAACGCGGACGCACGGGCGAGCAACCGTCACACTGCTGGCAAAGTGACCTCATTTTGTCCGCGATAAGGGCGTGTTGCGAGCAACGTGCGGTTTGGGGGGATACTCCTCCGCGATGGCGGACTTCTACGAGCGGTACGCGCACGAATACGCCGACAAGAACGAAACCGAACCGTTCAACGCCTTCTACGAGCGTCCCGCGGTGCTGGCCCTCCTCGGGGAGGTCGCGGGGCAGTGCGTACTCGACGCCGGCTGCGGCCCCGGTGCCCACGCCCGGGCACTGCAGGAGCGTGGCGCCCTGGTGACCGGCTGTGATCGCAGCGCCGCCGAACTCGCCATCGCCCGTGCGCGCCTGGCGCCCGGGACCCGGCTCGACCAGGTGAACCTCGCCCGGCGGCTGCCCTACCAGGACGGGGAGTTCGACGCCATCCTGTGCTCGCTCACGCTTCACTACCTGGAAGACTGGTCAGCCCCGCTGCGCGAGTTCCGCCGGGTGCTCCGACCAGCCGGCCGTCTCGTCGTCTCCACCCACCATCCGATCCAGGATTACCGTCATTCCGGGAGCGCGAACTATTTCGCCACCGAGCTGTGGGAGGACACCTGGACCGTCGGCGGTCACCCGGTCCCGATCAGCTACTACCGCCGGCCGCTGTCGGCAATCACGGGTGCGTTCTCCGACGCCGGCTTCTCGATCGAGCGGATCGTCGAGCCGGCACCGGCACCGGAGATGGCGGAGCTCTTCCCCGATGACTTCGGCCGGCTATCCACCTCTCCCGGGTTTCTCTTCCTCGTCCTGCGCCGTCCCTGACCCCCTTGGCGCACCCCCCGGCCATCTGCCGGCAGATGGCCGTAATTCAGGGCGCGAAACGGTACATGTGCCGGCAGATGGCCACTTGCCGGCGTGTCAGACGGTTGCGGTTCCGGAAGAGTAGAAGGCGGGTGTCGGGGGCACGTGCACGGGCACTGAAGCGCCGGAGTGGAGGGCCCGGACCCCGGCGTCGCAGCCGAGCGCGGCCAGGTACCCATCCCACGCACTGGGGCCGCCGATGGTGCCCCTCTGGGCGGCGTCGATCCAAGCCTGCACCTCGCGGTCGTATGCGTCGCGGAAGCGAGTGATGAAGCCCTGATGCTCGGCGGTCGCGACCTGACCGTCCTGCCACCGCCGGAGCCCCGCGGTCTCACCGATCCGGGCCACTCCGCGCTCGAACACGGCCTCGGTCGCCACCTGGTAGCCGAAGTGCGCCGACATGTTGATCTCGACGTCGGCGAGGACCCCGCTCGCGAGCTCGATCAGGACCAGCAGCGGGTCTCCCAGGTGCGCCGGCGAGAGCGAGTTGCAGCGTCCCCGCCGGACCTCGACCGACCGGATCGGCGAGCCGGCCAGCCAGGGCACGATATCGAGTTCGTGGACCACCGCGTCCGTGATCATCATCTCCTGGGTGAAGCCGCGGATCGCCTGCGCGTTGCGGTGGACGCAGTGCAAAAGGAGCAGGTCGCCCGCGGTCCCGGCTTCGACCAGGTCGCGAAGCCCGACGTATTCGGCGTCGAAGCGACGCATGAACCCGACCTGGATGCGCGGCGCCCCCAGCCGCTGCTCCGCCTCCACGATCCGGCGGGCAGCCTCCGGGTCCGGGGCCAGCGGCTTCTCGCACAGGACCGGCAGGCCCGCGTTCAGCGCCGTCACCAGTGCCGGCTCGTGCG
The DNA here is from genome assembly GCA_963808785.1 of Candidatus Dormiibacterota bacterium. Taxonomy (GTDB): domain Bacteria; phylum Chloroflexota; class Dormibacteria; order Dormibacterales; family Dormibacteraceae; genus CAVTSA01. The sequence continues at coordinate 115,376 of CAWEGH010000010.1, forward strand.
CGGGGCCGGGGGTGGCGATCAGGACCGCCTCGGGCGCGACACCCTCGATCGCGTCCTCCAGCCCCTCGAAGCCTCCTGCTCCGGGCGCTTTGGCAATTGCGGCCTCACGCCGGTCCGGGTCCGGCTCCACCACCGCCGTCACCTGGCCGCCGTGGATCCTCGAGGCCAGCCGGGCCACGTGGTCGCCTCCCATCGCGCCCGCGCCCACCACGGCGACCCGAAGCGGGATCTCTCCGGTCACCGGCCGGCACCGAGCGGCAGCCGGAGCGCCTCCAGCAGATAGCGGCGCGTGCGCTCGGCGATCGGGAAGGGCCGGTCCAGAGGGCACCCGTACATGTCCTGCTCGACGATCACCGGCATCTCGGGGTCGAGGGCAGCGGCGGCCTCGATGATCGGCGGCAGCTCGGGCTCACCCTGCGGCGGCTCCACCATCAGGCCCTCCATCACCGCGGTGGAAAAGGGGATGTCGTTCTTGAGCAGGTCGAAGCGCACCCCGGGGTCGAACTGCTTGACGTGGAGATAGCGCACCCGGTCCGGGTGCTCGCGCAGGAGCGAAAGGTTGTCTCCGCCGTAGAAGGCGAAGTGGCCGGTGTCGAGGCAGAGGTTGGTGTAGTCGGGGTCGCTGCCCGCGAGGAAGCGCTCCACCTCCCGCTGCGTGCCAACGTGACTGTCGACGTGGGGGTGGAAGACCTGCCGCATCCCGAACTCCTCCAGCAGCGCCTTGCCGAACCGGTCGTGACCCTTCAGCAGGCGTTCCCACTGCGCATCGGAGAGGGTGCGCGATTCGATCACCTCCCCGGTCGAGTCGCTGCGCCAGAGGTCGGGGATCACGACCAGGTACTCGGCACCCAGCGCGCCGGCCAGCCGGGCGACCGCGAGCGCCTGGTCCCAGGCGCGCCGCCACTGGTCGTCCTCCTTGTGGAAGCCGGTGAAGACGACGCCCGAGGCGGCCTTGAGCTCTCGCGCGGCAAGTTCCTCCCGCAGGCGCTCCGGGTCGGTCGGCAGGTAGCCGTAGGGGCCCAGCTCGATCCACTCGTAGCCGGCGCGCCGTACCTCATCCAGAAAGCGTGGCCATGGCACCTGCTTCGGGTCGTCGGCGAACCAGACTCCCCAGGAGTCGGGCGCGCTGCCGAAGCGAAGCCGGCCGGTCACTGTACTCATGCCATCTCCTCATTCATCCGACCAGCGGTCGCCGGCGGGTGCGCTCCTCCTCGTAGGTCTGACGCGCGCGCTGCGTGCTCTCCAGGTCGGACACTTCGGCCACCGGCACGTCCCACCAGCCCTCGCCGTCGGGGGCCGTGAGCAGCGGGTCGGTCTCCACGTGGATCACGGTGGTGCGCGCCGAAGAACGGGCCCGGGCCACGGCCGCTTTCACCTCATCCGCCGCCGTCGGCCCGGTGTCCACCTCCACCACGTCCACCCCGTAGCCGCGCGCGTTCTCGGCCAGGTCGACGGGGGCGAACCGGGTCCCGAAGCGCTGGGAGCCGACCCGCTCGGAGAGATTCCCGATCGAGGCGTAGCCATGGTTCTGGACCAGCACCACGATCAGCTTCAGGCCCTCGGCGGCCGCGGTCGCCAGCTCCGAGGACAGCATCAGGTAGGACCCGTCCCCCACCATCACGATCACATCCCGGTCGTCGCCCAGCGCCTCCAGGCCCCGCTTGACCCCCAGGCCCCCGGCGATCTCGTAGCCCATGCAGCTGTAGGCGTACTCGACGTGGTAGCCGAGCGCGTCCCGCACGCGCCACAGCTTGTGCAGGTCGCCGGGCAGGGAACCCGCGGCCTGGACCAGTACGTCCTTCGGACCCGCCGCCGAGTGCACCGCGCCGATGATCTCCGCCTGCCCCGGAACCGGGCGCCCGGAGGGGGCGAGCGCTTGGTCCACCGCCCGGTCCCATTCCGCCTTCTCTCGTCGCATCCGTTCCACCATTTCCTGGCCGACGCGAAAGTCCCGTAGCTCGGCGCGCAGCGCGCGCAGCGCCTCTCGGGCGTCGGCGACCAGCGGCAGCGACGACCCGTGCTTGGCGGCGTCGAAGGGAGCGACGTTGACGTTGACGAAGCGGACGCCGGGATGCTGGAAGGTTGAGCGGCTGCCGGTGGTGAAGTCGCTGTAGCGGGTGCCGACACCGATCACGACGTCGGCCGCGGCCGCCAGCCGGTTGGCGGCGGTGGTGCCGGTGGCCCCGACGCCGCCCAGGTACTGCGGATGGTCCCAGCGGAGCGAGCCGCCCCCGGCCTGGGTGGTTCCGACCGGGACGCCGGTCGCCTCCACCAGCCGCCGCAGCTCCTCCTCGGCGCCGGAGTAGAGAACGCCCCCGCCGGCGACCAGAAACGGCGCCCGGGCGCCCCGGATGGCCGCCGCCGCGCGTTCCAGGGGACCACGCTCGGGGAGCGGCCGCCGGAGGTGCCAGTCGCGGTCCCCGACGAACTCGACCGGCACGTCGATCGCCTCCGCCTGAACGTCCTCGGGCAGCGCGATCGTCACCGCCCCCACCTCGGCCGGGTCGGTCAGCACCCGCAGCGCTCCGAGCGCGATCGAGAACAGCTGCTCCGGCCGCTGCACCCGGTCGAAGAAGCGCGAGAGAGGGCGGAAGGCGTCGTTGACCGAGATGCCGGGCTCCTGCGGCAGCTCGATCTGCTGCAGCACCGGGTCGGCGACCCGGGTGGCGAAGGTGTCGCTGGGGAGCAGCAGCGCCGGCAGCCGGTTGGCCGTCGCGAGCGCGGCTCCGGTCAGCATGTTGGTCGCGCCGGGCCCGATCGAGGAGGTGCAGGCATAGGTGGCGCGGCGCCGGTGGACGCGCGCGTACCCGACCGCCTCGTGCACCATCGCCTGCTCGTTGCGCGCCTGGTGGTAGGGCAGCAGCTCCGGCTCGGTGGCGTTCAGCTGCACCAGCGCCTGACCCAGCCCCGCCACGTTGCCGTGCCCGAAGATCCCGAACACGGCCGGAACCGTTCGCTCGCGGAGGTCGCCGTCGACCGTCCACTGGTGGGCGAGAAACGCGGCCAGCGCCTGCCCCACGGTCATGCGCCTGCTGGTCATCGCACGCTCCTTCTCATCGACTGCGGTCGTTCGACGTCGCGCGGTAGGGGAGGCGGGGGTCGACCGGCTGTCCCGTCCACGTGTCCCGAAGCCAGGCCTGACCGGGGTCGTCCTGGATCAGCCAGGCCCGGACCGGGTCGGGCCCCGCCATCACGTTCAGGTAGTAGAGGTCGTACCCGGGGAGGGCGACCGCCGGGCCGTGGTAACCGAACGGGACCAGTGCCACGTCGCCGCTCCGCACCAGCTCGTTGGTGGCGATCTCGCCGGCGGGGGAGGAAGTGGTGGCGAACATCCCGTACGGCTCCGCCGCCGCCGGCGCCTCTATACCCCGCGCCACCGCCGCCTCGAAGTAGTAGATCTCCTCCAGCCGGCTCTCCCGGCCCGGAAGGCTCTGGTCATGCTTGTGGGCGGGGTGCGAGGAGGTGTTGCCGGCCGGGGTCAGCACCTCGCAGACGATGAGACGGTCGGCGTCGAGCACGCCCGGGATGCCGAAGTTGTGGACCTGCCGGCTGGAGGCTCCGGCGCCACGGAACTCGACCGGCACCTCCTCCCGGCGCAGGTACCGCGCGGGGTAAGGCTCGGCCGCGGGGGCCTCGGCGACCGCGACCCGGCCCACGCCGCGCACCGATGCCGCCTGTCCGCACCCCAGGAAGAGGACGTCGGCGGGGCCGTCGAAGACGGATTCTCTGCCCTCCAGCGCGGCGCGAGTGCCCACCCCGTGTTGGCCGTGGTCGACCTCGAAGGAGCCGGCCAGCGGCACCACCACCCGCTCCAGCGGGCCGGCCGGGAGTTCCCACGGGCCGCCGTCCAGGTCCGCCACCCGGAGTCCGGTGTAGCGCCAGCCGGGGTGCGTGGGCTCCATCACCACCAGGCACCCGTCGCGCGCCAGTGAGCCGCGCGGATGGAACCACCGGCGCCCCTCCATCCCGCCGCCCTCCTCAGTCGTGCTGGGGGAAGCCCAGGTCGATGCCACCGTGGCTGGGGTCGAGCCAGCGCTGGGTGACCGCCTTGCTCTGGGTGAAGAAGCGGACGCCGTCCAGCCCGTAGGCTCGGGCGCCCCCGAAAAGCGATTGCCTCCAGCCGCCGAACGAGAACGTGGCCACGGGAACCGGGATCGGGACGTTGATTCCGATCATGCCCACCTGCACCTCGTGCTGGAAGCGTCGGGCCGCGCCGCCGTCGTTGGTGAAGATGGCAGTGCCATTGCCGAAGACGCCCGAGTTGATCAACTCCACGCCGCGCTCGTAGCTGGGGACCCGCACCACCGAGAGCACGGGGCCGAAGATCTCGTCCCGGTAGACGCGGGAGGTGAGCGGGACGCGATCGACCAATGAGGGCCCGAGCCAGAAGCCCGCGGGGTCTCCGTCCGCTTCGACTCCCCGGCCGTCGACCACGATGGTCGCGCCGTCGGCCCTGGCGACGTCGAGGTAGGACGCCACGCGGTCGCGGTGCTCGGCGGTGATCAGCGGCCCCACGTCGCAGCCACGGCGGCCATCCCCCACCCGCAGCTGGTTGATCCTCTCCACCATCTTGTCGACCAGGCGGTCCGCGACCGGTTCCACCGCGACCACCACGCTGATCGCCATGCAGCGCTCGCCGGCCGACCCGAAGCCGGCGTTGACGGCGGCGTCGGCGGTCAGATCGAGGTCCGCGTCGGGCAGCGCGAGCAGGTGATTCTTCGCCCCTCCCAGCGCCTGCACGCGCTTGCCGTGCGAGGTCGCGGTCTGATAGACGTGGCGGGCGATGGGGGTCGAGCCGACGAAGGAGACCGAGGCCACGTCGGGATGCTCGAGCAGTCCGTCGACCGCCTCCCGGTCCCCGTTGAGCACGTTGAAGACCCCGTCGGGCAGGCCTGCCTCCTGCCACAGCCGGGCCAGCCAGAGCGCCGCCGAAGGGACCTTCTCGCTCGGCTTGACGACCACCGTGTTGCCGGTCGCGATCGCCACCGGGAAGAACCAGGCCGGCACCATGGCGGGGAAGTTGAAGGGGCCGACGATCCCCGCCACGCCGAGCGGCTGCCGGAGGGAGAAGACGTCGATCCCGGTGGACACCTGCTCGGCGTACTCGCCCTTGATGTGCTGGGCGATGCCGGTGGCGAACTCGACCACCTCCTGGCCCCGGTTCACCTCACCCAGGGCGTCGGAGAGCACCTTGCCGTGCTCCGAGGTGATCACCGCCGCCAGCTCTTCTTTCCGTGCCTCCAGCAGCTCCCGGAAGCGGAACAGGATCGCCTGCCGCCGGGCCAGCGATGTTTCTCGCCAGGCCGGGAAGGCGGCCAGCGCCGCGGCCACCGCCCGGTCCACCTCGCGCTTGCCGGCGAACGCGACCCGCTTGGTCTCAACTCCCAGCGCGGGGTCGAAGACGGGGCCGGTGCGACCGCCGTCCGACGGTTCGGCGGCGCCCGCGATCCAGTGCGGCACCTCCGCCACGGTGGTTTTGGTCTCGGCGCTCATGGCTGCCCATCCTCCTCCGCTTCAAGGGTTGGCGCGGTCTCCTTAAACGGGGCCGCCCCGACGGTGCCTCGCGCGCGGTCGCCGGCCGCGCCGTCAAGGATCGATTCCACCTCGGCCGTGGTCGGCATCGCGGTCGAGCACTCGCGCCGTCCGGCGACGATGGCGCCGGCGACGTTGGCGAAGCGCAGGACCCGCGCCAGCGGCCAGCCCTGGAGCAGCCCGTGGCAGACCGCGCCCCCGAACCCGTCACCGGCCCCCAGCCCGTTCAGGACCTGGATCTGGTAAGCGGGTACCTCGACCGCCTCGTCCCGGGTCTTTCCCAGCACGCCCCGCCCGCCCTGCTTCACGATCGCCAGCTGGATGCCGCGCTCGAGCAGAGCGTCGGCCGCTCGCCAGGGGTCGGTCTCGCCCACCGCGACCTCGCACTCCTCGGTGTTGCCGACCGCGACCGTCGCCTTCTCGAGCGCCCGGCCCACATGCATCGACGCCTCCTCGCGCGAGGACCAGAAGGTGGGCCGGTAGTCGAGGTCGAGCACCGTCAGGGGCCGGCGCCCGCGCGCGTCCCAGGCGGCATAGTGCGCGCTCCGGCTGGGTTCGGCCGAGAGTCCGCTGCCGGTGGACCAGTAGATCCTGGCCTCCGCGATCGCGGGCAGGTCCAGCTCTTCGGGGTGGATCACCAGATCGGGGGCGATCGGCGCGCGGTAGAACCAGAGGGGGAAGTGGTCGGGCGGGAAGATCTCGCAAAACGCGATCGGGGTCTGCAGCCCGGCGACCGGGCTCACGAAGCGGTCGTCCACGCCGAGCCGGCGCAGCTCTTGGTGCACGTAGCGTCCAAAGGGATCGTCCCCGGTCCGGGTGATCACCGCGGAGCGGACGCCGTGGCGCGCCGCCGCCACGGCGACGTTGGTCGCGCTTCCGCCCAGGTACTTGCCGAACGACCGCACGTCCTCCAGGTGGACCGCGTCCTGGAGGGGGTAGAGGTCGACGCTGACGCGCCCGACGGTGATCAGATCGAGGGGAGGCGAGGCCGCCTCTCGAGATCCTTCGGGCATTGTCACGACATTACTACCTCCTGCGGTTTTGCTGGCACAATGGGTCCGTGACATCGCAGGTTGCCTCGCACCGGGTGGAGGCGGCCGCGTCCGACGCGAACCCAGGGGACGATCCCGCGCTGACCGCGCCGCAAGTCCTGCCGCGGGATCTGTTCATGGATCTCGATCGCTCGGGGCCGGTTCCCCTCTATTTTCAGGTCGCGAGCCGGATCGAATCGGCGATCCGGTCCAACGCGCTGCCGCCGGGTTCCCGGCTCGAGGGCGAAATCGCGTTCGGCGAGCGCCTCGGCCTCTCCCGACCCACCATGCGTCGCGCCATTCAGGAGCTGGTGGACAAGGGCCTGCTGGTCCGCCGCCGGGGCATCGGCACCCAGGTGGTCCCACGGCCCCTGTCGCGCAAGGTCGAGCTGACCAGCCTCTACGATGACCTCGCCGGTGACGGCCGGCAACCGTCGACCATGGTGCTCTTGCACGAGGTGGTGGTTCCCGGCGCCGACACCTGCGAGCGCCTTGGCATCTCCGCCTCGAGCAGGGTCCTGCACGTGCGCCGGCTGCGCCTCAGCGCGGAGGTGCCGCTCGCCGTGATGGAAAACTATCTGGCCCCGCAGTTCCTCGATCTGACCGCCGACGAGCTGCGCTCGCACGGTCTCTACCAGCTGCTGCGGGCACGCGGCACCTCGATCGGGGTCGCCTATCAGCAGATCGGCGCCCGGGAAGCCACGGCGGAGGAATGCATCCTCCTCGACATCCGCCGGCGTGGCCCGGTGCTGACCATGGAGCGCACCGCCTTCAGCGCCTCCGGCCAGGCGGTCGAATACGGCCGTCACTGCTACCGGCCCGACCTGTACGAGTTCGAGATCACGCTGGTCGAGAAGTAGGCGGTCCGCCGATCGCCGGTCAGTGGGTGCTTGCGCGCCCTGGAAGAATGTCATAACATGCGGTCCGACGGAGGGAGAGCGTCAAGGCACTCTTCACCCGTCTCGTGAAGGCTGCGGCAATGGGACGCGAGGAAAGGGCGCTTGGTTTGTGACGCCGGCTAGACGGTGAGGTTTTCCGCAACTCGCCGTTGAGCGCGCCGGTGACCGCGGAGTCTTCGACATCTCTCCTCCCCAACGTGCCGACGGGCGCTGGTCTCGTGGACCGGCGCCTGTCGCTTGCCAGGCCCCACACACACGCGGCGGATAGGCCCCCTTGGTGCACGTTCGGGAAGTTCCCGGGCGGGGCGGTGGAGGGGACGTAGCATCGTCCTATGGCGCCGGAGCCCGGACCCGAGCCGTCGGAGCGGTGGGCGGACCTGGCTCTCGGCGTGCTCCAGAGGTCCGGAACGCTGGGCGAGGACGCGACGCCGGCGGACGCCGAGGCGCGGCTGCGGACGAGGCTCCCTGATGGCATCGCCGTGCGCGCCCTCTACTTCGACCCCGGCCAGGCACCGGATCCCGGGCTGCCGGGACAGGGGCCGTACCTTCGCGGCGGTACCCCGGCGGGGCCGCTGCCGGCGGGCTGGGAAGTGCGCCAGCTGCACGACGATCCGGACCTCGCGGCCACCCGCGCCGCGGTGGTCGACGACCTGGAGCACGGCGTGCGCTCGGTCTGGCTGCGTCTGGGACCGGGGGCGATTCCGGTGGCGGCGCTCGAGGAGGTGCTCGCCGGCGTGGTCCTGGACGCCGCGACCGTGGTGCTGGAGGCAGGCGATGCGGGCGAGGAGGCGGCCCGCCGGTACCTGGCGCTGGCCAGGGCGCGCGGAGTCGCGCCAGCTGACCTGCCGGGTGTCCTGGGCCTGGACCCGCTCGGCCTGGAAGCACGCGACGGGGCGCCGCACGACCTGGAGGGGGCTGCCGCCCTGGCCGCCGAGGTGACCGCCGGCTACCCGCGGGTGCGGACACTGGTGGTGGACGGGCTGCCCTACGCCGGCGCCGGTGCGACCGAGACGGAGGAGCTGGGGTGCGCCATCGCGACCGGCATCGCCTACCTGCGGGCGCTGGTCGAGCGCGGGCTCACCCCGGCGCAGGCATCAGACCAGCTCGAGTTCCGGCTCGTGGCCGGCGCCGACCAGTTCCTGACCATCGCCAAGTTTCGTGCCCTGCGCCGGCTCTGGGCACGGGTCACCGAGGTCACCGGCGAGGCCCGCCCACCCCGCGTGCACGCCGTCTCCTCGCCGGCCATGCTGACCCGGCGCGACCCCTGGGTCAACCTGCTCCGCGTCACGGTGGCCGTCTTCGCGGCCGGAGTCGGGGGCGCCGACGCCGTCACCGCCCTTCCCTTCGACCATGCCTTGGGGTACAGCGACGCGTTCAGCCGCCGCCTCGCTCGCAACACGGCAGCCCTCCTCCAGGACGAGTCGGAGCTGGGCCGCGTCCTCGATCCCGGGGGCGGTTCCTGGTACCTGGAGCAGCTGTCCGACCAGGTGGCGCACGCGGCCTGGGTCTGGATGCAGGAGATCGAGCGGGCGGGAGGCCAGCAGGCGGCCCTGCGCGGTGGCCTGGTCGCCGAACGTCTGGAGCGCTCGCGTGCCGCGCGCTACGACCGCATCCGCCACCGGCGCGACCCGATCACGGGGGTGAGCACCTTCTCCGATCTGGAAGGAGCCCCGGTGACGCGGCGGCCGCGTGAGGTCGCGCCCGCGGCCGGGCTGCCCGCCATGCGCTACGCCGAGCCCTTCGAGGCGCTGCGCGACCGGGCCGACGCGCAGCAGGCCGCCACCGGGCTTCGGCCCACCGCCTTCCTGGCCACACTGGGACCGCCCGCCCGCCACCATCAGCGCGCCCTCTTCGCCCGCAACCTGCTGGCCGCAGGGGGGATCGGCGTCGACGCCGCGGGTGCCACCTCCGGGCCGGCCCAGGTCCTGGCCGCCTACCGGGGCCGGCGGCACCCGGTCGCGGTGCTGTGCGGTGCCGACACCGACTACGCGGAGCAGGGGGTCCCGCTCGCCGCGGCCCTCAAGGAAGGGGGGGCGCGGCTGGTGGCGCTGACGGGGCGGCCCGGCGAGCAGGAGGCGGCGTGGCGGGCGGCCGGCGTCGACCGCTTCCTCTTTCCGGGCGGTGACGCGCTCGGCGACCTGCAGGCCCTGCTGCAGGCGCTGGAACCGGCGGGCGCGGGAGCCACGCGCCGGTGAAGCCCCAAACCCGGGTTCCCGACTTCTCAAGCGTCGAACTCGGGCGCCCGGGCGCGGTCCCCTCCCGTGAGCGCTGGGAGGAAGGCTTCGAACGGGCCCTGGGCCGGCGCCCGGACCAGGCCGCGGACACGCTGCCGGAAGGGATCGAGCGGCGGGTGCTCTACACGACCGCCGACTCCGAGGGCCTGGACACGCTGCGCACGATCCCCGGCCGGCCGCCGTTTCTGCGCGGGCCGTACCCGACCATGTATCGCACCCAGCCCTGGACCATCCGTCAGTACGCGGGGTTCTCGACCGCGGAGGAGTCGAACGCCTTCTACCGGCGCAATCTGGCCCAGGGCCAGCGTGGCCTCTCGGTCGCGTTCGACCTGCCCACCCACCGCGGCTACGACTCCGACCACCCCCGGGTGCGCGGAGACGTGGGGATGGCCGGCGTCGCCGTCGATTCGATCCTCGACATGCGGCAGCTGTTCGAGGGGATCCCGCTGGACCAGATCAGCGTCTCCATGACGATGAACGGGGCGGTCCTCCCTGTCCTCGCCCTCTACATCGTCGCGGGGGAGGAGCAGGGGGTCCCGCCGGACAAGCTGGCGGGCACGATCCAGAACGACATCTTGAAGGAGTTCATGGTCCGGAACACCTTCATCTACCCGCCGCCACCCTCGATGCGGATCGTGAGCGACATCTTCGCCTACACGGCGCAGCGGATGCCCCGCTTCAACTCGATATCGATCTCGGGCTATCACATGCAGGAGGCGGGGGCGACGGCCGATCTGGAGGTCGCCTATACGATCGCCGACGGGCTCGAATACCTGCGCTGCGGCATCGACGCCGGGCTCGGCATCGACGACTTCGCTCCCCGCATCTCCTTTTTCTGGGCGATCGGGATGCACTTCTTCACCGAGGTCGCCAAGATGCGGGCAGCGCGGGTTCTGTGGTCGGAGGCGGTCGGCCGGTTCGAACCTGTCAATGAACGGTCGCGCAGCCTGCGTACGCACTGTCAGACGTCGGGCTGGTCACTGACCGCGCAGGACGCGTTCAACAACGTGGCCCGGACCTGTGTGGAGGCGATGGCGGCGACCCAGGGCGGCACCCAGTCGCTCCACACCAATGCGCTGGACGAGGCGCTGGCGCTGCCCACCGACTTCTCGGCCCGGATCGCGCGGCAGACCCAGCTCTTTTTGCTGGAGGAGTCGGGGACCACCCGGACCATCGACCCCTGGGCCGGCAGCTGGTACCTGGAGCGTCTCACCGCGGACCTCATCGAGCGCGCGCGGGGCCATCTCTCGGAGGTCGAGAGCCTGGGTGGGATGGCCCGGGCGATCGAGGCCGGCGTGCCCAAAGAGCGCATCGAAGAGGCGGCCGCGCGAACCCAGGCCCGCATCGACGCCGGCCTGCAGCCGGTGATCGGCGTCAACCGATACCCCTCGCGGGAGGCAGGCGACCTCGAGGTCCGCTGGGTCGACAACGCGGCCGTCCTGGAGCGCCAGGTGCAGAAGCTGCGGGACCTGCGGAGAGACCGCGACGACGCCCGGACCCGGGAGGCCCTGAGCCGGTTGACGGCGGCGGGGCAGGCGGCTCTCGACGGCACGCGGGAGGGCGGGTTGAACCAGAACCTGCTGGCGCTGTCGGTGGAGGCGGCGCGGGCGCAGGCCACGGTGGGAGAGATGGCGGAGGCGCTGGAGCGGGTCTTCGGTCGCCACGTGCCCCGAGTCCGCACAATCTCGGGTGTGTACCGGCGGGAGGTGGAGGGCGCGTCGAACGTCGACCGGGTGCTCGAGGAGACCGCGGCCTTCGCGGAGGCGGAGGGCCGGCGGCCGCGGATCCTGGTCGCGAAGGTCGGGCAGGACGGGCACGATCGCGGGCAAAAGGTGATCGCGTCCGCCTTCGCCGATCTTGGTTTCGATGTCGATGTCGGCCCCCTCTTCCAGACGCCGCAGGAGGTGGCGCAGCAGGCGGTGGAGAACGACGTCCACGTGGTGGGGGTCTCGTCGCTGGCGGCCGGCCACCTGGCGCTCGTGCCCGACCTTCAAAGCGCGCTGGCCGAGTTGGGGCGCTCTGACATGGCGCTGGTGGTGGGCGGCGTGATCCCCGACCAGGATGTGCCGACGCTGAGGAAGATGGGCGTGAGCGCCGTCTTCCAACCCGGGACGGTGATCGCCGACGCCGCTCTGCTGCTGCTGCGCGATCTCCGGCAACGGCTGGACCAAGCGTCCTGATGGTGGACGCCGGCTTGCTCGCGCAGCGGGTGCGCGAGGGGGATCGGGCCGCCCTGGGGCGCGCGATCACGCTCGTCGAATCGACGCGTGACGACCACCGGGCGACCGCCGCCTCGCTGCTGGTGGAGCTGGGCGAGGGCGTGGCGCTCGCGCGACGCGTGGGTATCACCGGGGTGCCCGGGGTGGGCAAGTCGACCTTCGTCGACGCGCTCGGCATGCGGTTGGTAGAGGCGGGGCACCGGGTGGGAGTGCTCGCGGTGGACCCGAGCTCGGTCCGCACCGGCGGCTCCATCCTGGGGGACAAGACGCGCATGCCGCGTCTGGCCGTGGAACCGCGCGCCTTCGTGCGGCCCTCGCCCACCGGCGGCACGCTGGGCGGGGTGGCGCGGGCGACCCGGGAGACGATGGGGGTGCTGGAGGGCGGCGGCCACGACGTGGTGCTGGTGGAGACGGTCGGCATCGGCCAGGCCGAGGTCGAGGTGGCGAACATGGTCGACACCTTCCTGGTGCTGGCCCTGGCACGCTCCGGCGATGAGCTGCAGGGAATCAAGAAAGGGGTCCTCGAGCTCGCCGACGTGATCGCGGTCAACAAGGCCGACCAGGGACACGAGGGGGACGCGCGGAGCGCGGCCGCCGAGCTGCGGCAGGCGATCCACCTCCTGCAGGGTGGCGGCGGTGGCTGGACGCCGCCCGTGCTCACGTGCAGCGCGCTCGAGGACCGGGGCCTGGACCAGGTCTGGGCCGCGGTGGAGCGACATCGCGAGACGCTCCAGGCGACGGGAGAGTTGGAGGCCCGCCGGCGCCGCCAGCGCGTGCGGTGGATGTGGGCGACCGCCGAGAGCGAGCTGCTGTCCCGGATGCGTCGGGCCCACCGGGTGCGAGAGCTGGCGGCCGAGCTCACTCCTCGGGTGGAGCGGGGAGAGCTGCCGGCCGGGGTGGCGGCCGACGAGCTGCTGCGGACGTTCGAGCGGACCGCCGCGGTCGATCCGTAGCATGTGGGGTCAATTGATGAGAAGGAGGGGTCGATGACGAGCATCGCCACCGAGACCGGCGTCGCCGCGGCGACCGACGAGGCCCAGGTTGCGCCGCCGTTCGCCCGCCTTGGCCTCACCTTCGACGACGTCCTCCTGCTGCCGGCGGCCTCCGACATGCTGCCCGGCGAGGTCGACACCTCGAGCCGGCTGACGCGCCGGCTGCGCCTCAACATCCCGCTCGTCTCGTCGGCGATGGACAGCGTCACCGAGGCCCGGATGGCGATCGGACTCGCCCGGCAGGGCGGCGTGGGCGTGCTGCACCGCAACCTGTCTCCGCAGGACCAGGCGGTGCAGGTGGACCTCGTCAAGCGGTCGGAGGCGGGGATGGTCTCCAATCCCATCACCTGCTCGCCGGAGGCGACGCTGGCTGACGCGGAGGCGCTCTGCGCGCGGTACCGGATCTCCGGCCTGCCGGTGGTCGACGCGGCCCGGTGCCTGGTCGGAATCGTGACCAACCGCGACATGCGGTTCGAGCGCGACCTGAGCCGCCCGGTGGCCCAGGTGATGACGCCGATGCCGCTCGTCACCGCCCGCCCCGGGATCGGCCGCGCCGAAGCGCTGGCGCTGCTGGCTCGGAACAAAGTCGAGAAGCTGCCGCTGGTCGACGAACAGGGGCAGCTGGCGGGCCTGATCACGGTCAAGGACTTCGCCAAGTCGGAGGAGTTCCCGGAGGCGACCAAGGACGCGGCGGGGCGGCTGGTGGTGGGCGCCGCGATCGGGGTCGGCGAGGAGTCCTATCAGCGGGCGCACCTCCTGATCGACGCGGGGGCCGATTTCATCGTGGTCGACACCGCCCACGGCCACTCGCGGGACGTGCTCGAGATGGTGGCGCGGCTGAAGCGGGAGACGGGCAGGGAGATCGTGGGCGGCAACGTGGCCACCCGCGCCGGGGCGCAGGCCATGATCGACGCGGGGGCGGACGCGGTGAAGGTGGGGGTGGGGCCGGGCTCCATCTGCACCACGCGCGTGGTGGCCGGAGTCGGAGTCCCACAGGTCACCGCGATCTACGAGGCGTCGCTGGCCTGTAAGCCGGCGGGCGTGCCGCTGATCGCGGATGGCGGCGTCCACTACTCGGGTGACATCCCGAAGGCGATCGTGGCCGGGGCCGACACGGTGATGCTGGGCTCGCTGCTCGCCGGCTGCGACGAGTCGCCGGGCGAGCTCATCTTCATCAACGGCAAGCAGTACAAGTCGTACCGGGGCATGGGGTCGCTGGGCGCCATGCGGTCGCGCGGCGGCGAGCGCGGCTACTCCAAGGACCGCTACGGACTGCAGGACGTGGCCCGCGACGACGACCTGGTACCCCAGGGCGTCGAGGGCCAGGTTCCCTACCGGGGCCCGGTGGCGGCGGTCACACACCAGCTGGTGGGCGGGCTCCGGGCGGGCATGGGCTACGCCGGCGCGCGCACCATCGACGACCTCCGCGCTCACGGGGAGCTGATCCGGATCACGGCGGCGGGGCTCACCGAGTCGCACCCGCACGACATCCAGCACACGGTCGAGGCGCCCAACTACACGCGCTGAGCGCCGTTTCTCCACGATCCGGCCCTACGCGTGGCGCTGTAAAGCCGGATTGCAGGGAAACGGTCAGTTGGTTACCGGGCGTCCTCGAGCGTGATGGCGAAGACGGGGTGCTTGGGAGGATTTCCTGCAGCCATGCGACAGCCTCCTCCGCGAGAAGGAGGTGAGATTTCGTGCTCGGGGCCGATGCCGGGCGAGGAGGCACGGCTCTACGGTCGTGGCATGCGACGCAGAATCCCCTGGCTGCTCCTCGCCGTACCGGCCTTCGGAGTGGCCGGCTACTCCGCCCGCTACTTCACGCTCGACCCGAACCTCTTCCTGGCGATCCAGCGCTCGGTCTACGAGTCGCATCTGTTCCCGCTCCTGCCGCACGTGGCCGGGGGCGTCGTCGCCCTCTCGGTTGGACCCTTCCAGTTCCTGAGCGGGCTGCGCCGGCGGTTCCCCACCTTGCACCGCTGGATCGGCCGTACCTACGTCGCCGGCGCCGGCGTGGCGGGGCTGGCGGGGATCGGGATGGCGCAGATCGCGCAGGGCGGAATCATGGCCCACCTCGGGTTCACCGTGCTCGGCGTGATGGGGATGCTGTTCACCGGCGCCGGGCTGATCGCGATCCTCCGCCGGCGGATCGCGAGTCACCGCGCGTGGATGGCTCGCTCGTACGCGATGATCTTCGCAGCCGTGACCTTCCGCGCCTGGGTGGGAGTCGTGGTCGGATTCCAGCTCCCGTTCCAAGAGGCCTACGCGGTGGGGGCGTGGGTGACCCCCCTGATCAACCTCGTCGTCACCGAGTACCTCCTTGGGCGCGAACGCCGTACGCTGCCCTCTCCTCGCCCGGTCCCCGCTCGGTAACCTCTCGCCACGCCGTGGAGCGGTCCCGCGCCCTGCTTCGAGTGCTGACGAGCCGGCCGGTCGACGCCGTGCTCGCGCTGGGCCTCCTCGCCCTCGATGTGTGGTGGCAGCCGGACTTCGGTGCCGGGCGCACAGGGCCGCTGGCGCCGCTGATCGTGCTCTCGGCGGCCGCCACGCTGCCGCTCGCCGGTCGCCGCTGGCAGCCGGTTCCGATGCTTCTGATCGCTGCCGCCGCCAACCTGGTCGCCGCCGCGGCCGGCTTCGCACCCTCGCCGGTCAAGCTCTTGGCACTTCTGCTCCTGCTCTACACGGCGGTCGTGCACTCCGGGCGGCGCACGGGCATCGCCCTGGCAGCCATCATGGCCGGAGGCTCGCTCTATGTCACCCACACCGCGGGTGTCATCACGTCGCTGTTCTCGGTTGCGCTCATCAGCGCCACCTGGGCCTTCATGGACAGCCTGCGCAGCCGAAGACAGCTGGCGCGCGCGCTCGATGACCTGGCGCGCTCGTCCCAGGCGGCGCGAACGGAGGCGGCGAAGCGGGGCGCCGCCGAGGAGCGCGCTCGTATCGCGCGCGAGCTGCACGACGTGGTGGCGCACAGCGTGAGCCTGATCACGATCCAGGCCGGTGCCGGTCGCCGCCTGGTGCTGGAGGACCCTGAGCAGGGAAAGACGGCCCTGGTACGGATCGAAGAGTCGGGACGCCAGGCGCTGGCCGAGCTCCGCCGTCTGTTGACCCTGCTCCGGAACCCCGACGACGTCTCGCACGACCGTTCGCCACAGCCGGGATTGGCGCAGCTCCCTGCTCTGCTCGAGTCGTTCCGCGATGCCGGACTCCGCGTCTCCGCCTTGGCCCCGGCGACGGTCTCCTCCGGGCCATTGCCGGCGGACCTCGACCTCTGCGCCTATCGCATCATCCAAGAGGCGCTCACGAACTGTGCCAAGCACGCGCCCGGAAGCCGGGTCGACGTGTCGGTCGCCTGCCAGGGTGACGAGCTCCGGATCCTGGTCCTCGACGAAGGTCCGGGAGCCGAGATCCGGATCGGGCAGGGTGCGGGCCAGGGCCTGGTCGGCATGCGGCAGCGAGTCGAGCTGTTCTCCGGCCATCTTGTCGCGGGTCCCCGCCCCGGCGGCGGGTGGGAGGTCCGGGCGTCCCTTCCCCTCCCGTCCCAGCCGTGATCCGGGTCCTGCTCGTCGACGACCAGGCGCTGGTGCGAACCGGCTTCCGCCTCATCCTGCAGCCTGAGCCGGACATCGAGGTGGCGGGGGAGGCGGCCGACGGCGGGGAGGCGGTCGAGCTGGTACTTCGCCTGGACCCCGACGTGGTGCTGATGGACGTACGCATGCCTGGCGTCGACGGCATCGAGGCCACCCGGCGGCTCTCGGAGGCCGGCTCGCGTGCGAGCGTGCTGATGCTGACGACGTTCGACCTCGATGAATACGTGTACGACGCCCTCGCCGCCGGCGCCAGCGGCTTCGTGCTCAAGGACATCCGGCCCGAGGAGCTGGCGACGGCGGTCCGGGTGGTGGCGAACGGGGAGGCGTTGCTGGCGCCCACCGTGACTCGGCGGCTCATCAGCACGTACGTGGGGCGCCGGCGGCCGGTGCCGGGTCGGCGCGCGGAACAGCTCACCGAGCGGGAGCGCGACGTCCTGCAGCTGCTCGCCCGCGGACTCGCGAACCAGGAGATCGCGGCCGCGCTCGGCGTCGGCGAGACGACGGTCAAGACGCACGTGGGCCATCTGCTCGACAAGCTGCAGCTGCGCGACCGCGTCCAGGCGGTGATCTTCGCGTACGAGGCTGGAATCGTGGAACCGGGCCGCCCGTAGCGGTGCCGGCAGGGTCGGCTACTGAGCGTCCTGGTACGTGACTACGAAGACGGGGTGCTTGGGGAGGATGCGCGCCAGGTCGTCGTCGCTCGCTTCTGCGCCGACGCCCTCGAAGAATCGTCCGACCTCGAATGACCACTTGCGAAGATAGGCGCGCAGAATCGCCGGCTTCTCGGCATCGGGGACCTCGCGGGCGGTGAAGCGCCGGCGACGCCGGCCTCGCTGGAGCTCCCCCTCGCCCGCCGCACGGAGGTTGCGGACCCACTGCACGTGGCCGCGCGGGGCGACCAGGTAGGTGTGGCCGTCGAAGGGGAGAGGGTTCACGGGGGCCTCGCGCCACTGACCGCTGGTGCGGCCGCGGACGCGCAGGAGGCGGGAACCGGCGACCGAGATGCCGAGGCGCGAGGCCAGCACCATGAGCCGGCCGAAGACCCGATCGCCGGCGGTGACCGTCGGGTACACCCAGGGCTTGGAGGCCATTGGTTCATTGCTCCTTTTTGTGAGCGGTGCTCTCGACTCCATGCACCTGAGTATAAGCCCGTCGCTCATGAAAATCAAGAGCAGTGCTCACAAAAGTGCGAGAATGTCCACATGGCGGACGAACGATCGACGCCGCGGCAGCGGGCCCACCAACGGACCCTGGCGGAGGTGAAGCAGCGGGCGCTCGCGCAGCTCGCCCGCGACGGTTCGGCGGGGATCTCCCTGCGTGAGCTGGCACGCGACCTGGGCCTGGTTTCCTCGGCGATCTACCGGTACATCCCCAGCCGGGACGAGCTGTTGACGCTGCTGATCGTGGATGCCTACAACGCGCTCGGCGATGCCGCCGAGAGCGCGGACCGGCGTCGCCGGCGGGGCGATCTACGCGGGCGCTGGTTCGCGATCGGCCGCGCGGTCCGGCGGTGGGCGATCGCGCACTCGGCCGAGTGGGCGCTGCTTTACGGCTCTCCCGTGCCCGGGTATGCGGCACCGGCCGAGCGGACCAGCGGTCCGGGCGGCCGCGTCGCCTTGCTTCTGCTGCAGCTGGTCGCGGACGTGGATGCGGTCGCGCCACCGTTACTCGCCGGCCCCGCGGCACCGTCCGCACTGCGCCGCGACCTGGACCAGATCCGTGCCCTCGCCCCGAGCCCGATCTCCGACGACCGGCTGGCCGCCGGCATCCTCGCCTGGACCTCCCTCTTCGGGATCGTCAGCTTCGAGCTCTTCGGGCAGTACCGCAATACGGTCGACCATCCGGCCGCCTTCCTGGATCACCAGCTGGCCCGCCTGGCGGCCGTGGTCGGAATTCCGTAAGGCCCGGAGACTCCGAGGTCGCTCCCCCGGAAGCCGCCTCCAGGGTGGTGAGGCACCGAGCAAGTCATGAGGGCACGTTTTCTCTACATTCCGGGCCTACACAGAGCGCGCCCGGTAGGGCCGGAATGTAGAGAAAGGGCGCCGGGATAAACCGGAGTCGGCCGTCGGCACGTGAGCCGCCGGCGTGTGAGCACTCATCAAGCGACCAGGCGCCGGCCGCCCACCAGGATCCCGCCCACCACCGCCAGCGCGGCCAGCATGGTGAGGCGGAACGCCAGCCGCGGCCGGCCACGTTGAGCCGCCACCAGGGACCCGGCCGCCGGCACCGCGGTCAGCGCCACCAGCACCGCCAGGTGGGTGCCGACGGCGACGCAGGCCCCGGCCAGGACCATCGCCACCGCCGCCAGCGCCGCCGAAGCCCGAGCGCCGAGCAGCTGCGGGAGGCCGCGAATCCCTGCTCGCCGGTCGGTCGGGATGTCGCTCAGGACTTGCGTCAGATGACCGGCGACGCCGAGCAGCGCCGCCGCCGCCACCGCCCACGCGGCGGGGAGGCGCGGCGGCGACAGGCTGAGGGTGATTACCGCCGGGGCGAGCCCGAACGAGAACGCGTACGCCAGCACCGAGAGCGGCAGGTCTTTGAGGCCCAGGTTGTAGGCGAACGCGACCGACTGCGCTCCCAGCAGCACCAGTGTCGCCGGCACCCCGAGGAGCAGGATCAGCCCCAGCTGCAGGAGCAGCGCGATGGCGATCGCGACCGCCACCGGGCCGGTGCCGATCTGGCCGGCCGCCAGCGGCTTGTCGTCCCGGCCGCGCTCGCGGTCGCGGGGCAGATCGATCCAGTCGTTCGACCACCCGAGGGCGAGCTGTCCGAGGCCGACCGCGGCGGTCACCACCAGCGCCCCCCAACCGCGGCCGGCGGCGACCGCGAGCGCGGCGGCCAGGATGGTGACGGTGAGGACCGCCTCCGGGTGGGACGCTCCGACCAGAGCCATCGCCGACCGTCTGACAGTTGCCACGTAGTAGAGCGTGACTGGTAGCGTCCACTCTGGTGGACGCGCAGGTGGTGGTCGTGGGGGCGGGACCGGTCGGGAGCGCGCTCACCTTGCTGCTTCGCCGGGCCGGGCTCGACGTCGAACTGCTCGACAAAGCCCGCTTTCCGCGCGACAAGCCGTGCGGTGAGGGGATGCTGCCCGCCGGCGCCGCCGTCCTCCGCTCGGCCGGCGTGAACCTCGGTGAGCTGGGCTTCCCGCTCGTCGGCGCCACCCGCTTCCGACTGCCGGGCAAGGGGTGGGTCCGCGGAGAGCTGGCCGGTCCCGCCTACGGTGTGCGACGGCTGCACCTTGACGCCCACCTCGCCGGACTGGCTCGGGCTCGAACCGGGCTCGCGGTCACCGGTGTGCGCCGCGAGCGCGAAGGTTGGGTGCTGACGACCCCGCAGGGCATGCTGCGGACACCCCTGGTGGTCGGCTGCGATGGCATCCACTCGCCGCTGCGGCGCTGGTGGGGCTGGGAGCGCGCCGGCCGCTCCCACGGGCGCTACGGGCTGGTCGGCCACCTGACCGCTCCCCGGCACGGCGTCCGCGAGATCGTCATCACCCTGCTGGGCGGACGCGAGACGTACCTGGCGCCAGCCGGTGAGGATGAGCTCCTCCTGGCGGTCCTGGGCGAACGGGGGACGCTCCGCGAGCCCGGCCGCTCGGTCGAAGCCTCCTACCTGGCCGTCCGCGACCTCGCGCATCCCGACCTCGCGTCGACCCCACTCACCGGCCCCGTGCGCGGGGCGGGCCCCTTTCAGGTGTCGGCCCTCGAGGTCGCCGGGGACGGCGCGTACCTGTGCGGAGACGCCGCCGGCTTCCTCGACCCCCTGACCGGGGACGGGATGTCGGCAGGGCTTCTGCAGGCCGCCCACCTGGCCTCGCTCCTGGCCGGCGGGGCCGAGCATGCCGAGCAGCGGTATCGCGCGCAGCTCAGGAGCCAGTGGCGGCAGCGCCGCCACGTGAGCGCGCTGGCCCGGCGCCTCTGCGGGTCAGCCCGGCTCGCCGAACGCGCCCTGCACGGAGCCGCCCGCCGGCCGGTTGCCGTCAACCGCCTCCTGCTGGCGGCCTCGGGGCCTCCGGGCCTCGCGGCGCTGCGCCCGCGCGACTGGATGGCGCTCGCCGGATGGTGAGCGGCTCCGAGCGTCCCACCTCCCTGCTGGGCCTGGGCACGGCCCTGCCTCCACACCGGCTCACGCCCGAACGTGCCCGCGAGACCCTGATCGACCTGTTCCCCCGCCTGCGCCGGGTCACCCTGCCCTCGGTGACCCGCTACACGGTGCTCCCGGTCGATCCCGAAGGCCGCCGGCTTGGTGACGCGATGGAGGCGTACCGGACCTACGCCCCCGAGCTGGCGGTGCAGGCGGCCCGCTCCGCGCTGGAGGACGCCGGAATCGACCCGACCGAGGTCGAGGCCGTGATCACGGTCTCCTGCACCGGCTACCTGGTGCCGGCCCTCGACGTCGATCTCATCACGCGTCTCGGGCTGCGGGAGGACGTGCGCCGGGTCCCCATCACCGAGCTCGGTTGTTCGGCGGGTCTGGCGGCGCTCGGCATCGCCCACGAGCGCCTGCAGGCGGATGGAGGGGGCTACGTGCTGGTGGTCGCGGTCGAGCTCCCATCGGTCAACCTGCAGCCAAAGGACCGCTCGATCGACAACCTGACCGCGACCATCGTCTTCGGCGACGGCGCGGGGGCGGCGGTGGTGGGACGCGGTGAGGCCTCCGGGCGGCTGACGGTGCGCGGCGTCGGAACGCGGCTGCTCCCCCAGAGCCGGCGGCTCCTCGGCTTCGAGCTCCGCGACGGGGGGTTCCACACGGTGCTCGACCCGGGGCTGGCGCGGTTGCTGGAGGGAGGACTGCAGGAGGTCGTGGAGAGCTTTTGGCCCCGGGCGGCGCCTGCGTTCTGGGCGGTCCACGCGGGCGGGCTCCGCATCTTCGACGCCGTTGACTCGGCGCTGGGCTTGGACGGCCGGGCGCTGCAGCCGTCACGTGACGTCTTCCTGCGGACCGGGAACCTCTCCTCGGCCTCGATCCTGTTCGTCCTGCAGGAGGTCGCCCGCAGCGAGGCGGCGGGGGAGGGCCTGGCGCTGGCGTTCGGTCCCGGTGTCAGCATCGAACTGGCGCGGCTGTCGAGGGCACCCTAGCCGTCAGCCGGGGGTCGAGCCGCAGCTTCCCGACTTGCCTATTGACACTGGCGGGGTGCCGAGTAGCGTCGAAGCCGCGGCGGTCGTGAACCCGCTGACGGCAATTCTGAAGAGGAGGTGGGCGTGGTGTACCTGCGGGCGACGCACGTCATGACCAACCCGGCGAGGCTGGAGGAGGGGATTGCGAACTTCAAAGAGACGTTCATGCCCGGCGCGCGAGCCATGTCCGGCTACGCGGGGGCGGTCCTGATGCTCGATCGCGACTCCGGAGAGGGCTACGCCGGCACCTACTGGTCCGACCTGGCCTCGATGAATGCCGCGGAGCAAGCCGCCCGTGACTTCCGTCGCCAGTCGTCGCAGGCGACCGGCGCCGAGGTCCTGGACGTGGACCGTTTCGAGGTCGTTCTCGCCGAGCGGCGGGGGGCGACGGTACCCAGCTTCAGCCGCATCAACGAACTCTATGGCGATCCCTCCCGCGCCGACGCCGCCATCGAGCACCTGCGCAGCAACGTCGTGCCGCATGTCTCCGGCATGGAGGGCTTCATCAGTGTCGTCGCGTTCCTGAACCGGATGACGGGGCGGACGGTGGTGACGACGACCTGGGCCAGTGCCGAGGCGCGCGCCGCCAGCGCCCAAGCCGTGGTGGGCGCGCGCCGGGAGGCAGCGCAGGCGGCCGGTGCGGGCGACGTCCGCGTGCAGGAGTTCGAGGTCGTCGTCCTCGAGCTCAAGCAGTCCTGAGCCCCGAGGGTCACCACACCCCGGGGATGAACCGCTTGCGAGCCTCGAAGGCGGCGCGGTAGGCGGGCTGGGCGAAGAGGCGCCGCTCCTCCTCTCGTACGCGCTCGGCGAGCAGCAGCACGTCGAGCGCGCTCAAGACCAGGGCGGAGACCCACGCGCCGCCGGCCAGGGGCAGGGCCAGAAAGTCCGCCGCGACCGCGACGTAGTTGGGGTGGCGGATGAACCGGTAAGGCCCGCTGGTGACCACCGGCAGCGCTTCCGGGACCGCCCCGCGCCCGTTCCAGGCCGCACCCAAAGACGCGATCGACCACCAGCGCAGAGCGGTCGCCGACCCCAGCATGCCGGCCCAGAGCCAGGGCCACCGGGCCCGGCGCCGGAAGACCAGGATCTCGGCCAGGGGCGCGATGTGCAGGGCCACGTGGAGGACCACCATGGCCCCGAAGTGCCCGGCGGCCGGGGAATCGCCGGCACCAAGCGCGCGCTCGTTGCGGGACGAGTGGCGCAGCTCGATCAGGCGCAGGGCACCGGAGGCGGCCGCCAGCCCCAGGTACCACACCGGCAGGCGCCGGCGGGCGTCCACCATCAGCCCACGGCGGTGGGGAGCGGCGTGGGGGCGGTGGTGAGACGGTCGAGCACCCCCTGCAGCGCGGCCCCGGTCTGGTCGATCTCCGCCGTCTGGTCGCGCTCGACCGAGAGCCGGTGACGGGCGCGTTCCACCGCCTGCAGCAGCTGTGGGTCCTGTTCGATCGCCGCCCGCCGGGCCTCCGCCGCCTCGACCTCGGTGTGGTCGTCCTCCGCCTGCCGCACAAGATCGCGTGTTTCAGCCAGCCGCGCTCGTCGCGCGTCCCGCATCGCGTCCGCGGTCGCGGCCGCCGACGCCACTTGACGGGCGAAGCGGCGGGCCTCCCCCTCGTTCTCCCCGCACGCGAGGAGCGCCGACCCCGACTCCGTGATGACCAAGAGGTAGGGGGTGGGGTCACCGTTGGTCTCGGCCCAGTGGAGATCGGCGGCGCCACTGTCGCCGACCAGGAAGAGATCCTCGAGCGCGCCCGGCTCGGCCGCGGTCAGATCCGCCGCGCTGCCGATGACGGCCCGAGCACCCGCCGTCGGACCCGCCGCGTTCGGCATCTCGATCCGGGCCGCGAACAGGTGGATCGGGCCAAAGCTGGTCAGGTGCTCGCCCTTGCCCGGCATCCGCACCTCGGCGAGACGCCGCCAGGCGTCGGCGATCCGGTGCTCGCGACGGGCCTCCGCCTCGCGCACGCCGACCTCGGCCTCCGCGATCCGCGCGTCGCGCTCGGCGATGCGCTGCTCGAGGTCGGCGGTCGCGGCCGCGACGCGGGCCTGCCACTCGGCCTGCGCCGCCAGCACCGCCTCGTGGGCGGCGGTCACCTCGCGCGCGGCCGCGTCCAGGTGCTGGGCCGTGTCCAGCACCTCGTCCGACTCGCGGAACGTGGGCCGGGGTGCCTCGCGGCCGATCCGCAGCAGCCGGGGTTCGAGGTGGGCGTTCATGTTGGCGATCTCGGTGCGCAGGCGCCGGTGCTCGTCCTCGGAACCGGCCACTCGCCCGAGCAGGCCTCCCATCCGACGCGTTTGGGGACCGACCGGCGCCTCCAGGCCGTGCAGCCTCCGCTCGTTCGCGAGGCGCTGCTCCAGGATTTCGGTCGCCTCCGCCATCACCTGCGTGAGGTCGGGCGGCACCGGCCAGTCGTTCGCGTGGCGGGCGAGGAGCAGGCCACGCCGCCGGTACCGCACCATGGAGAGCTCGTCCAGTCCCTCCACCAGGCGCTCCGGCTCCAGGCCCGACGCGACCTGGAGGACCCAGCTCGACCCGTCCCACCGCCAGAGGCCGTCGTGGCTCACCGCCGGGAGCCAGCTGGCTCCGTTCCACCACCACTCGCCGTCGGGGGAGAAGCGCGCGTGCGTGGGCGCCACCGGCGTGACGGCCGCGGTATCGGGTTGCGCTTGGGGCGGGCGGACCGGCGGCGCGGGGTCGGCGGCGGGGGCGGCGATCGGGGGCGCCTCCTGGGTCAGGTCGTCCTCCTTCTCGGCGGTCGAGGCCGGCCGGGCCGGGGCCCGGATCTCCGTGGCCTCCCCGCCCGTCTCCGCCTCGGGGTCAGGGGCCTCCCGCCTCCACTCCGGGTACCGGTCGTGCAGCGAGTGGGTAACGACCACGCGCGGGCCATGGAAATCATCGTCGTCGCCGTCGAAGCCGGCCCCCGTCGGGCGGTGCTCTTCAGGCGTGTCGAGCTCTTCGTCCGGAGCCTCGAACAGTGGCGCCGGTTCGGGGTCTTCGGGGCCGGCGTCAAACGGATCGAGCCGCGCTCCGCCGGGGCCGTCCAGGTCGCGCCGAGGGGTGGGGCGGCTCTCCATGGGCGCATGATAGGGAGGCCGTGAGGGCGCCTGCACCCGCCGCCGCGGTGCTTCCGGAGGGTTGCGGCTCCTACGAGCGGGCCCCCGCCAGAGGGTGCAACGGATGCGCCGCCAGGCCCCCGCGGAGGCTCCAGGCCTGATATCCGCGGCCCCGCAGCGAACCGGCGAGCGCGCGCGACCGCTGACCCCGCGGGCAGACCAGGACGTAGGTGTGGTCGGGGTCGAGGCGCCCCAGAAGCTCGAGGGCGACGCTCCCCGGCAGCTGCAGGTCTCCGACCGGCACTCCTTCGAAGGGCTCGCGCACATCCACCACCAGCGCGCCCGCCGGGATGACGTCGAGCTCGAGGTCGGGCGCGAGCGGGGGCAGGGGCGCGGGTGGCACCCACCTCATGAGGTCGACCATCTCCCGCCGCTCCAGCCGGCGGTCCATCCAGGCCTGGTCGCCGAGCCCGGCGAGCTCCACCTCCGCGGCCTCCGCCCGCTCCACCGAGGGCCAGGTGACGACCTTTTCGCCGTCGGCGATCCCGCACAGCTCCTGAACCTGGGTGGAGGCGTCGTGGGTGCCGATGCGGCGCGAAAGATCGATGATGTCGGGCTTGTCGAGGCCGATCAGCGGGCGCAGCACCGGGACGCCGCCTGCCGCCTGCTCACAGACGGTGAGGCTTCGCAGCGTCTGCGTGGACACCTGAGCAAGCGCCTCGCCGGTCACCAGGGCGTCCGTGCCGAGTCGGCGCGCGAGGGTCCCCGCGCCTCGATACATCGCCCGCTTGAGCAGGATCTGACGCATCTTGGCCGGCACCCGCTGCCGCAAGCCGAGCACCAGGTCCTGGAAATCGACCACGTGCACGGTCACCTGGAAACCCGGGGCCCAGCGCTCCATCAGCGTCCGCGCCACCAGGAGCGCCGCCGTGCTGCCCCCGGGGCCGAGGTCGAAGTGCACCAGGTCGAGTTCGACCCCCCGCCGCAGCACGTGCCAGGCGGCGACCGGTGAGTCGAAGCCGCCGGAGAGCAGGGCCAGGGCCCGGCCCCCCGTTCCCAGCGGCAGCCCGGCGGGCCCGTCGGTCGCGTCGACCGAACAGAAGGCGTGGCCGGCGCCGGCCAGGACCTGCACCGTGACCTCGGGATGGTCGAGATTGACCCCCGAGGAGTCGGCGAGCAGCGCCGCGCCCAGCGACACGTCCAGGTCGTGCGCCGTCAGCGAGGCTCCCACCAGGCGGCGCGTGCGGACCGCGAAGGTGTGGCCGCGGACGCGTTCGCGCACCAGCCCAGCGAGCCGGTCGGTCAGCTCGTCGGGGGTTTCGAACGGGATGCGCACCCCGCGGCTCAGCGCGCGGATGCCGAACACGCCGCGCAGCGCACGCTCAGCACCCTCGAGGTCGGACGTCTCCACCCAGAGCCGGCTCCAGGTGTGGTGGGCATGCCCCCCGACGCCGGCCTCGGCCAGCGCCCGGCGCACATTGTCCAGCAGCTGCCGCAGGAAGCGCCGCCGCGTGCGCGTGGATTTGGTGCCCAGCTCGCCGCTCAGGCGGAGCAGCAGCGTCGGGGTCGCACCGTCCATAGCGATCCAGGCTACGACCGCCCCCCAAAGGCCCCTCGCCCGCCCGGCCATCTGTCGACAGATGCACCCCGCTGAACCCTGAATCCGGGCCGTCTGTCGACAGATGGCACAATCGCGCCGTGCGCGGCGTGCTACGAGTGGTTGGTATCGGCGCGCTGGTGGTGCTGCTGGGCGTGGTCGTGCTGGGAGCTCTCAACTATGTCCGCCCGGTGCCCGTCCTCCACCCCCGCACCCTCCAGGCGGCGAACGTCACGATGGGCCAGGCCCCGACCTTGGCCTGGCCGGAAGGGACCGAGGACGCGATCGGGGTCGCGGGCCTCGGCGTGCTGGCGCAGTCGCCGAGCCAGACGCCGGAGCCCACCGGCAGCGTGGCCAAGGTGATGACCGCGCTGGTCGCCCTTCAGAAGCTGCCACTGGCGCCGGGCCGGCAGGGGCCGTCGATCACGATCACCGGCGCCGACCAGGCGCTGCAGGAGCAGGCCGCCGCGGCCGGGGAGTCGACGGTCCCGGTGACGGCGGGCGAGATGCTGACCGAGTACCAGGTGCTGCAGGGGATGCTGATCCCCTCCGGGAACAACCTGGCGGTCCTGCTCGCGGACTGGGCCTTCGGCTCTACAGGGGCCGCGCTCACGGCGATGCAAGCAGAGGCGCAAGCGCTGAGCCTTCAAGGCTCCGACTTCACGGATCCCAGCGGCTTCGACCCGACCACCGTGAGCACCCCCGCCGACCTGGTGAGGCTGGGCACGAAGGCGATGCGGAACCCGGTGATCGCGGAGATCGTCGCGCAGTCCGAGGTCACGCTGCCGGTGGCGGGCACCCTCAAGAATGTGAACTCGGTCCTCGGCCAGGCGAGCATCGTGGGCATCAAGACCGGCAATACCGCCGGCCAGCAAGGCGCTTTCCTCTACGCGGCCCAGGACGCCTCGGCGCGAGGGGCGATGGTGGTGGGTGCCGTGATGGGAGAGGGAAGTCTGGGGCAGGCGCTGCGGGATGGAGTGGCGCTGGCCGGGACCGCCCAGCAGGCGCTCGCGGTGCGCACGGTCGTCAGTGCGGGCACGGTGGTGGCAAGCGCGGAGGCACCCTGGAACGAAGACATTCCGATCTCGACCGAGAACGCGCTCAGTGTCGTCGCCTGGGGCGGGCAGCAGGCGCGGATCTCGATCCACCTGCGGCCGCTGACCGCTCCCCTACGCCCGGGCAGCAAGGTCGGGACGCTGACGGCCACGCTCGGAGCGGGAACCGTCAGCACGCCACTGGTCACGTCCGCCGCCCTGCACGTCCCGTCCTGGAGCTGGCGCCTGCTCCGGCGCCCGCAGTACGTCCCGGCCGGCGACTGGCCCCTCTGAGCGCCGTCTCAGCGGAGCGGCGTCAGCCTTGCTCGCGCAGTAGATCGCCGGCGATCCGCCACACCAGCTCGGGAACCGTCTCGAACGCGTAGGGGGCGTAGACCCGCTCCAGCCGGCCGTGAGCGGCCCGGCCCCACGCGCCGACGTTGACGATCGGCAGCGCGAGCTCGCGAGCGGCGGTGGTGTCGATGCGCACGGCGGTCCCCCAGCCGGGCGTGTTCCCGGCCAGCAGCTCCTCGTCCGGGGGTGCCTGATCGGCGGCGAAGAAGCTCATGTCGGAGATCCCCGAAAAGGAGGGTCGCAGCTTGATCGACGCGCCCGTCTCGGCGCTCACGGCCGCCGCCTGCCGTTCGACCGCCTCAAGCAGCCGTCGCTCGCGCTCGCCATTCCCCAGGTGGACGGGCGCGTAGGGCACCCCGGCGAGGCCGACGACCGCCGCCGGGCCGCGCAGCCCGGACGCCTCCCAGAGCGCCTCGGTGACCCGGCGGGCCCGCTCCGGGAGGTCGGCCGCGCCCTCGCCGGCGGCCTCACACGCCGCGGCCGCCGCGCCCGCCCGCTCCCGCAGCTCCGCGTAGGTCAGCACCCGCGGCTCCCAGCGGGGAGGCTCCTCACCCCCCGACCGGCGGGCGTAGGCCTCCGCCCGCTCGTAGGTCCGGCGCGCCGCCGCCGCGACTCCTTCGCGGACCACCTCGCAGAAGGCGTCGAACGCCGCCGCGGCGCTCCCCACGTAGCGGAGGAGGTTGTAGTAGCACCAGGCGGTCCGCGGCGTGGTGACGTCGTAGCCCTGCCTGCCGTCGGTCTGGTGCAGCGTCACCGGCGGCGGGGCCGCCTCGCCGCCGGAGGCGTCGACCAGGCCCGGGTTGAGCTCGACGTGGCGCGTCACCTCCGCCGCCAGCAGCACCGCGTTGAGGCCCGAGGTCGGCATCCCCGCGTGGACCTCGCGGCCCACCAGGTGTACGAAGGGCAGCAGCTTGCCCACCGAGCCCAGGAACACCGCCCGTCCCGCCGACCCGTCAGCCGGGTCCTCCGAGATGTCGAGGTTGAGCGCGGCCACCGGCTCCAGCCCCCACTCCCGGGCCAGCGCCGGCAGCGCCGTCACCGCCGCCCGCATTCCCACCGAGGTGGCTTCCTCGTCGGGCGTCGCGAGCAGCAGCAGCCCGCCCCCCGAGGGTTCCGCCGCCGCCCGCTCGAGGACGGCGATGCCGGCGGCGAGGCCGCACTTCATGTCCAGGGCGCCGCGGCCGAACACCCAGTCGCCGGAGGCCAGGTCGGCTGCGGCGACCGGGTCGGGCTGACCGGCTTCCGCCTCCTCGCGGAGTAGGCGCGCGCCCGCCTCGGCGAGGCGGGGAGGATCGAACGCGTGCGGCTCGAGGATCCCCAGGTTGGACGTGGTGACGACGTCGAAGTGGCCGGCCAGCACCACCGTGGGGCGGCCGGCCCCGGCGGCGCCGCTGCCGGGCGCGGGAACCCACGCCACCAGGTTGCGGCGGCCCAGGGGATCGCCCTCGATCGGCAGCAGTCGCACCCGCTCGGGATGGTCCCGGAAGGCCGGGCTCTGGAGCAGCAGCTCGCGCAGCCGGTCCGGGAAGGTGACCTCCCCCGCGGTCCCGTTGACGCTCGGGATCGACACCAGCTGCTGGGTCAAAGCCCGCACCCGCTCCGCCCACCTCTGGCCGCTCATGGCCTGCAAGCGTAACCGGGGCCGCGAGTCCGATACTTAACCTGGATGCCGCGGCGACAGAAGGCGTTGCACGAGCTGGCCGGAAGCGGCGACGACGGAACCACGGGCCTCCTGGGGGGCGGTCGGGTCTCCAAGACCGATCTCCGGATCGAGGCCTATGGGACCGTGGACGAGGCCTCCTCGGCGCTCGGCCTGGCCAAGGCGCTCACAGCGGATGCACGCGTGCGGGAGATCGCCGAGGAGCTGCAGCGCGACCTCTACCGGCTGGGCGCCGTGCTTGCCACCAATCCCCGGGCGGGAGTCGCGTTCGGCTCCATCGAGGACGGGGACGTAGAGCGGCTCGACGGGCGGCTCCGGGAGCTGGAGGCGGAGGCGCCGATGCCGGATGGTTTCGTGCTCCCCGGGCAGACCCCGGCCTCCGGTGCGCTCGACCTGGCGCGCACGGTGACGCGTCGTGCGGAGCGCCGCTGCCTGGAGCTGCTCGATCGCGAACCCGGAAGTGGCGGCGGGGGCGGTCGAGCCGCGCTTCGTTACCTCAATCGCCTCTCCCTGGTGCTGTTCGCGCTGGCCCGGTTCGACGAGGCCCGCGCCCACACCCGGGCGGTCCCCGCGCGGGAGGTGACGGCGTGAGCACGGCGGCCGCGCTCACCGTCCTGGAGGCGCTCGTCCTGCTGGCAGCGGCGCTCTGGCTGATCGGCTGCGTGGTCCTTTACCGGCGGCTGTTCGTGCCCCGCCGGCCGACGGTGATCGAGGATCTGCAGTTCACGCCGGTGGAGTTCAAGGCCGATCACGAGGACGTCGACCTGCGCACCGCCGACGGCGTCGAGTTCGCGGCCTGGTACTTCCGGCAGCCGCGGACGCCCCAGGTCGTGATCGTCACGCCCGGGCACAAGTCGCGGCGGCAGGACACGCTCGCGATCTCGGTCGCCCTCTGGCGCAAGGGGTTCAACGTGCTCGCGCTGTCGCTGCGGGGGATGGCGGGCAGCGACCGGGTCCCGGTGACGATGGGCGCCCGGGAGGTGCAGGAGGTGGCCGCCGGACTGGCCTTCGTCCGGAGCCGGATCCGCCAGCCGCGCATCGGCCTCCTCGGGTACTCGATGGGGGCGTCGGTGTGCCTGCTGGCGGCGGCGGGCGATCCCGAGGTGCAGTCGCTGGTGCTGGACAGCCCGTTCCGCGACGCCCGTCAGGTGGTGAAGGAGAACATCCGCGCCGCCGGCCATGTCCCGGGCTGGCTGTTCCTCCCCGCGGTCGCCGCCTACGCCCGGCTGCGACACGGGGTGCGGCTCGCCGACGCCAGCATCCCGCCGGTGATGTCAGGGCTCGAGAAGCGCCCCCTCTTCTTCATCCACGGGGCGGACGACCGGACCACCCCGGTCCATCATTCACGGGATCTCTACGACGCCTACCGGGGCCCGCGGGAGATCTGGATCCTGCAGGGGGTGGGTCACTGCGCCGGCTACTTCGACGACCGCACGCTCTACATCGAACGGGTGTCCGGCTTCTTCTCCCGCACGCTGGGACTGAAGGCGAACCAGCTCCGTCTGGTCGACGAGTCGGAAGAGGCGGGCTGAGCCGGACCGGTCAGCACATCTGCTGAAAGGTGTAGCCCATCGGCTTGACCGGTGCCCCGGCCGCGCCCGAGCTGGCACGCTGGTAGGTGGCCTCGGTGGTCTGGTCGAAGTAGGACGTGAAGGACGGGGAGTCGCTGCAGCCACCGCCCTGCAGTCCGCCCAGGGCGCCGATCACGGTGGCGTGGCCGGGCGGCCCGCCCACCAGCCAGGGGGAGCCGCTGACGCCGGGGTAGTAGCCGTAGCAGTTCATCGCGGGAAAGCCCCGATAGAGGTACAGCGAGTGGGTGCACGTGATGGGCCTGCCTCCCCGTCCTTGGGGGTACCCGGTGATCGTCACCTCGCCCTGGATCAAGGGGTTGACCTGGAGCCGGTTGGCCCCGACCACGCTCTGCAGGCTGCGCTGGACGCCCTCCACCTCCTGGTCGGTGACCCGCAGGAAGGCGTAGTCGTAGCGCTGCTCGCCCGGACCCTTACCCCACTCGGGAGCGGAGAATGTCGCGACCACCCGCCAGACCCCGTAGGGCGTGTGACCGTTCACGTAGCCGGGTGCGAACTGGATCTCGCTGGTGATCCCGGCGACGCAGTGCGCGGCGGTCAGGATCACGTCGCCCTGCGGGCTGTCGACCACGCTGCCCGAGCAGGTGTGCTGCTGGTGCAGCCCGTTGACGAAGATGGCGCCCACGGTGGGGGTGCCGTCGTAGTGGTGCGCGGTCGGCGTGCCGGGCGGCTGGCTCGGCTCCGGCGCCGGTGTCGACAGCAGGGAGCGGCCCACCACCACGCCGGCGCCGGCCAGGACCACGATCACTACCGCGGTCGCGACGAGGAGCAGCCGTCGGGAACGCATTCCCCTCGATCGTCGCACCCCCGGCCGCCCCGCGCCCACGGCCCCCGGTCCCGGCCCGCTCCAGGCAATCTGTCCCAGCTCCCCCGCTCTATCCCCCGTTTCTCCCGGAAGGGACACTATTCCGCCCCCGATAACACCCGTTCCGTGCGAAACGGGGGTTTTCGGGGCGGTGAGGAGTGAGGTGCTGGGACGATGGGTCAGCGGCGGAAGATGAGCTGCGGCACCAGCGCCTCGTCGGCGGTCATCGAGCCGTGGTGCCCGATCAGCTCGGTCTCGGGGCGGAACACCTCCCGCTGCATCACCGCGTACGGGCCCCGCGCCGCCGCCACCACGTCCCCGATCCGCTCCCGAATCGGATCTCGCAGCACGGGCCCGAACCAGCCGCCCGCGATCGCCTCCTCACCGGGGAGCACCCACCAGCCGCCGCCCAGCACCTGGCGCCAGGTGGCCAGCACCTCGCCGGCGGCGCCCGGTCGGGTGTAGACGTGCCGGGCGCGGGCCTCGCCGCCCAGGAAGCGGACCCCCGCCCGCAGCTCCCGGTGGTCGGCCATGTCGATCTGGTTCTGCCTGGGCACGTCGACCATCCCGTGGTCGCCCGTCACCGCCAGGACGCTGTCGGGAGGCATCGCGTTGGCCAGCCGCTGGGCGATCTGGTCGACCTCACCGAGGGCGTCGCGCCACTCCGGGCTGTCGACGCCGAACGCGTGGCCGCGCCCGTCCAGGGTCGGGTGGTAGGCGTAGACGAACGCGCGGCGTGGACCGGCCTCGCGGAGCGCCGCGGCCGCGCCCTCGACCAGAGCCCCGCCGCCCCGGGTCCCCCGATAGCGGCCTCCCCGAAGCGTGGATCGGGAGAGGCCGGTGTGCGCCAGCTCGACCGGCCCCACCAGGTCGACCGAGACGCCGGCCGCGACCGCCCGCTCGAAGGCCGTCGGCCCCTGGAAGAAGGTCTCCGGAACGACGACCTCACGCAGGTCGTCCGCAGGCTTGCCGTGGAGTGCCCATTGCAGCGTGTTCATCGCCCGTGGCAGCGGCGGGAGGGCCATGGTGTAGCCGACCACACCGTGCTCACCCGGCGGCAGCCCGGTCCCGATCGAGCTCAGGCTGACCGAGGTGGTGGAGGGGAAGCCGGTCGTGAGCGGCCTCGAGGCGGCCAGCCCGCCGCTCAAAAGGGGAGCCAGCTCGGCGTGACGGCGGATCAGCTCGAAGCCGAGGCCGTCGGCGATCAGCACCACCGCCTGACGGAGCGGTCCGATCGCCAGCGTGTCACGGAAGCCGGGCACGCCCAGGCCGGCGAGCATCGAAGGCACCAGATCCGACAGTGCGGCCTCGCCGTAACGGGGCGCGATAGGCTCCACTATGGCCGGTGGCACGCGCCCCATTGTGCGGTGCGGCGGGCACTCGTAGGCTTGGGGTTCCAGCATGTGCTCTATCACGCTTCCACCAGCCGCGAGGGTGTTTACGTGAAGGTCGAGGAGGAGGCGGTCGAGAGCGTTCGGCGGGTCGTCGACCCGGTCCTGGAAAACGTCCGCCGGGCGGTCGTGGGGAAGGACTCGGAAGTCCGCCACTGCCTGATCACCCTGCTCTGCCGCGGGCACCTGCTGATCGAGGACGTGCCCGGCGTGGGCAAGACGATGCTGGCCAAGGCGCTCGCCCGCTCGCTCGACTGCACCTTCCAGCGCGTCCAGTTCACGCCCGACCTGCTGCCCAGCGACATCACCGGCGTGCGTGCGTTCAACCAGAAGCTGCAGGAGTTCGAGTTCCTGGCCGGGCCGGTGTTCGCCCAGATCGTGCTCGCCGACGAGATCAATCGGGCGACACCGAAGACCCAGGCGGCCCTGCTCGAGGCGATGGAGGAAGGGACCGTCACGGTGGACGGCGACACGCGGGACCTGCCGCAGCCGTTCATGGTGCTGGCGACCCAGAATCCGATCGAGTACGCGGGCACCTTCCCCCTGCCCGAGGCACAGCTCGACCGCTTCTTCATGCGGGTGCGGCTCGGCTACCTGGACCTGCACGGGGAGACGGCGCTGCTCGGGAAGAGCAAGGTCGACGCGCCACTCCGCGAGCTCCAGCCGGTGATCTCGCCGGAGGAGCTGAGCCAGGCGCAGGCGGCGGTGACGGACGTCCACGTGGCCCCGTCGCTGCGCGAGTACCTGGTGCGGCTGGTGTCCGCGACGCGTTACCACAACGACGTGGCTCTGGGCGCGTCGACCCGGGGTACGCTGCACCTCTATCACGCGGCCCAGGCGCGGGCGGCGATCGAGGGGAGGACCTACGTCATACCGGAGGACATCAAGGAGCTGACGGAGCCGGTCCTCGCCCACCGGCTGATCCTGCGGCCCAACGCCGACCTTCAGGGCACCACGGCGTCAAAGATCCTGCACGGCATCGTGCTCCGGGAGCCGGTGCCGCACCTGGCCGACACCTAGCGAGGACAGGCACGATGCTTCGGGCGGCCCTGGTCGCGGTGCTGATCGGCCTCTTCCTGCTCGCCTACTCGACCGGCGTCCGCGAGGCGTATGCGCTTGCCTATGCGCTCATCGCCCTGTTCGCGATCGCAGTCGGGTGGTCGACCCTGGCCGCCCGCAGCGTCCGCCTCGAAAGGCAGCTGCGGGACGGCGTGGCGGTGGTCGGCGAGGCGTTCGAGGAACGGTTTGTGGTCCGCCGTCGAGGGCTCTTGCCGGCCCCCTGGATCGAGGTCATCGACCACGGCACCATCCCCGGCTACCGGCCGGGCCGCGTGATCTCGCTGGGCCGCGAGCCCGTCAAGTGGGTGGCGCAGGGGATCCATCTCAAGCGCGGCTGGGTCGGCGTGGGGCCGACCTCGTTGGTGGCTCGAGACCCGTTCGGGATCTGGTCCTCGGAGATCCGCCTCGAGGGACGGCGTTCAATCCTGGTCCGGCCGCGCGCCCACCAGCTGCCACAGCTGGCCCTGCCCGCCGCCCACCACTCGGGGCTGGCGGAGCGGCTCGGCAGCTGGGCCGACTATCCGCCGGAGGCG
Organism: Candidatus Dormiibacterota bacterium; assembly: GCA_963808785.1. GTDB lineage: Bacteria > Chloroflexota > Dormibacteria > Dormibacterales > Dormibacteraceae > CAVTSA01. The sequence continues at coordinate 150,066 of CAWEGH010000010.1, forward strand.
GGCGGCGTGCGCGACTATGCCCCCGGCGATGCCATGAGCCGCATCCACTGGCGGCTCTCCTACCGGCACGGCCGCCTGATGTCGAAGACCTTCGAGCAGCCGATGACGGCGGATGTCTGGCTGGTGCTCGACCTGGAGCGGAAGGCACACTGGGGGACACCCGGCGACTCCACCGAGGACACCGCGGTCACGGTGGCGGCCTCGGTCGCGGCGCAGATCCTGAAGCGCGGCCGCCGGGTGGGCCTGATCGCCAGCGATGCCCGGGGCACCTTGCTGGACACCGTGAACGGGGCCCACTCCGAGCGCCTGCTGCTCGACTACCTGGCCGTGGTGGAGGCCAATGGTTCGCGCCCGCTCGGCGAGTCGCGGGTCTGGGAGCAGCTGCGGCGGCTCGACCGGCGGGCGGTGGTGGTGGTGACCCCGAGCGCCAGCGGCGACTGGGTGGCGGCCGCCCGCACCGTCCGCGAACGGGGCGGCGCGCTGATCGTGTTCTATATCGACGCCGCCACGTTCGGCGCCCCCGAGCCCGATCGCGGCTTCGACCTCGGCGCCGACGTCGAGCTCTACGTCGTGCGCCGCGGTCAGGATCTGAGTCGCTTGGTGAGGACGCGCGATGCGGTCCGCTTCGTCTGAGGCCGTGCCGGCCCGTCCCGCGGGCCGGCTCGCGATCGCCGGAACCTCGATCCTGCTGGCGGCTTTGACGGCCGGATCGGCGGCCACCGCGGCGTTCATCCTCGGCCTTTCGCGGCTGCCGACGGTCGCGTTCCTGGGCGCGGTCACCGTGGCCGGGCTGGCCCTCAGCAGGTGGCGCTTGCGCTGGGCTCTGCCCCTCTCGCTCCTGGTGGGGATCCCGATCTCCCTGCTGGCCGCCGGGTGGGACCCCTGGCAGCCGCTCTCGCAGAGTCTCCGCCAGCTGCACGAGATGGTGCGGATGATCGAGAGCGGCACCGCGGGCGACACCACCTTCCCCGACTTCCTCTTCTTCGTCGCCTTCTGGGCCAACGCCGCGTGGCTGGGCTGGTTCGCGATCCGGGCCCGGCGGCCCCTGATCGCGATGGCGCCGTCGGTGGCCATCATCGTCACCGACGTCCTCAACGTGCCGCAGGATCAGGCCACCTACGTGCTCGGTCTGGTCGTCTGCTGCTGCACGCTGCTCCTGGTCACGGCCTACGAGCGCTCGGTCGCGGGCGCCCGCCGGCGCGGCATCTGGCTGCACGACGACGTGCGGTGGAACTTCTGGGAGATGGGCGTGGCGGTGAGCGTCCTGGTGCTCGCCGTGGCCGCGTTCGCGCCGCCCGTGTCGACCGTCGACCGCACTCTGGCGCTGCAGAACACGCTTTTCCCCGGGGCCGGCCCGGGTCAGTCCACGGCGGGCCAGGCGGGAGCGGAGCCGGGCGCGGGGACGGTGATCGGATACAGCCGGATGGTGCGCCTGCTCGGCCCGCTCGAGCAGTCGAGGCAGACCGTCTTCACCTACACCAGCGATCTGTCCTTCCCGGGCCCCTACTACTTCGCCGGGGACACGGCGTCGAACGCCACCGACGGGGCCTGGCTGCCGGCCGACGGGAGCGACGACACCGGAGTGTTGAGCAAGAACACGCAGCTGCCCTGGGAGATCCCGGTGCAGCAGCAGCTGAGCACCCGGTTTCAGATCAACATGCAGCGGCCGCAGCAGTCCGCCCCGCGGACGATCTTCTATCCCGGGCAGTTGGAGCAGGCGACCATACCGACCGAGCTGTTGGTGCGGTACGGTGTCGCCCCCGAGAACGTGGTCGCCGTCGACCAGGCCCAGGACGTGGACGGAGTCCCTCAGCGGTACCAGGTGACGGTCGCCGGCTCCACGGCGACCGCCGCGCAGCTGGCAGCGGCGGGAGCCGACTATCCGTCCTGGGTCAAACGCTACGCACAGCCCCTCGACACCGGCTACTTGCCGCGGTCGGTGCTGAACCGGATCCACGCGCTGGCGCTACAGGCGATCTCGGTGGCGCAGCTCGATCCTTACGACGAGGCGACCGCCATTCAGAACTATCTGCGCGAGAACTACGCCTACACGCTGCGACCCCGGCCGGTGCCCCGGGGGGAGGACCCGGTCCAGGCCTTCCTGAACCATCAGACCGGCGGCTACTGCGTCTACTTCGCGACCGCGATGGCCGACATGCTCCGATCCCTCGGCATTCCGGTCGTCCTGGCCAACGGGTTCGGCCCCGGCACGTTCAACCCCAGCACCGGGCAGTTCGTGGTGCGCGCCTCGGACGCCCATACCTGGCCCGAGGTCTTCTTCCCGAGCTACGGCTGGATCTCCTTCGAACCCACACCGGAGGCGGGGTACGGACCGATCCCGCGCGGTGGGACCACCATCGGCTGCCCGAGCGACATCTGCGGAGCGGGCGCGTCGGCCGGCGGGCTCGGCAACCAGAATCCGATCGCGGGGCGCGGCGACCTCTCGCACGGTTCGGCGGGCCGCGTGGCGCCATCGGCGCATCACGCCGGCTTCCCGTGGGGCTGGCCGGTGCTGGGCGCGCTCGGGATGCTTCTCCTGGCGGCGCTGGTCGTGTTCGCCTGGTGGCTGCGCCCCTCGACGCTGGCCGCCACCTGGCGTCGCACGCTGCGGCTGGCCCAGCTGGCCGGCCTCCCGGCGGATCCGTCCGAGTCGCCCCGCGAGTTCGCCCGGCGGCTGGGGCAGGCGGTGCCGGCGCTGGCTCCGGCGGTGCAGGCGCTGGCCGAGCAGGTGACGGTCGCCGCGTACGCTCCGCCCGGGACGGCGCCGCAGCCCGCGGGAGGGGCGGGCGAGGGATGGGAAACCATCCGCGTGCACCTGCTGCGGGCGGCCGTGCGCCGGCGCCTGCGCCTACGCCGGTTCCGGGCCGCGGCCTGACGGTTCGATCTGGTTGCCCCCCGGACGTGCACCAACGGGGCTTCGCCCGATAGCATCGCGGGGTGCCTGAGATCGCCGGACGCGTCTACCCTCCTCGCCAAACCCGCATCGAGCGAGACCGCGTGGAGGCCTTCGCCCGGGCACTGGGGGCCGACCTGGCGGATGGGGTGCCGCCGACCTACGCCGCCGTCTACGCCCTGGAGGCGACGGCGCCGCAGCTGTTCGACGATCCTGAGGCCGCGATCGACGCGTCCCATCTGCTGCACGTGGAGCAGGAGTTCGAGTGGACGCGGCAACCGGAGGTGGGGGAGACGGTCACCGCGGTCGCCCACATCGCCGCCGACCTGACCCGCCGGGGCGTGCGCCTGGTCACCCTGGAGACGGCCTGCAGCGTCGGCGACGAGCCCCTCTGCCGGGCGCGGGCACGGTTCGCGATCACCAAAGCGGCGGCGGCCGCCGGGCAGGTCGGGTGATGAGCGAGCCCCGGACCCTTACGGTCACCTTCACCGAGGAGCAGATCGCGGCCTACGCGGAGGCTTCCGGCGACCACAACCCGATCCATGTCGACGCGGCGGTCGCCCGGTCGGTGGGGCTGCCCGGGATCATCGCCCACGGGATGCTGCAGATGGGACTCCTGGCACGCGTCGCGGCGCCTGCCGGTCGGTCCCTGACCCGCCTCTCCTGCCGGTTCGCGGCCATGGTCCGGCCCGGGGACACCGTGACCTTCACGGCGACCGACGGCGACGACGGCCGGGCGACGCTGACCGCCGTCAATCAGCGCGGCGAGACGGTGCTCGCCAAAGGACAGGCCCGCTACCGCTGAGGGACCTCCGCCCAAGCTGCTCATTGGTAGCTGTGGCAACCATGGAGATTGTCCCTGGGGCTGGCGCGTGCCCGGCGCCCGGTTGGACGTCAACTCCAACCCCGGGTGGACGCCACGGCGCCCGCAAAGTTCATACCAGGAGGCGATGCGCCGGGACCGGTCGGCCGCCAGACTGGATGCATGCTCGCCACCTGGGGACGCTTCGTCTATCGCCGGCGCTGGCCGGTGCTGGTGTTCTCGATCGTTCTCCTGGCGCTCGCGCTCACCTGCCTGGTCAAGGGCACCAGCCCCAACTACAACCCGAACACGGTCTCCGGCACCGAGGCGGGGACCGCGGAGACACTGCTCAACCACGCCTTCCCGGCCCAAAACGCGAGCACGCTCCTGCTGCTCTACGAGAGCGATTCGCTGGACGCCCGCCGGCCCGCCTTCCAGTCGGCGCTGCTGTCCTCGGTCGCGCCCCTCCGCGCCGACGCCCGCGTGGCATCGGTGCAGACGCCCTACGACGCCGGTCCGGCGGCCGCCGGGTTGATCTCCCACAGCGGGCGCCAGGCGCTGGCGGTGGTCACGCTCAAAGACACGCCCCAGGCGAACAAGGTCACCTACGCCGACCTCAAAGGCGAGCTGGGTCCCAGCGGACCACTACAGGTCACCGCGACCGGCGGCCTCGCGATCAACGCCGCGTTCCAGACCCAGCTGGCCCACGACCTGGGGGCCGCGGGCAGGTACTCCCTTCCCATCACCGCCGCCCTGCTGCTCCTGGTCTTCGGGACCGTGGTGGCCGCCATCCTGCCGCTGGGCGTGGGGGCGGTGGCGGTGCTGGGCGGCCTGGGGGGCCTTTTCGCGCTCGCCCACTTCACCAATGTCTCGCAGTACGCGACCGACCTCACCGCTCTCATCGGCCTCGGCGTCGGGATCGACTACTCGCTGTTCATCGTCAGTCGCTATCGGGAGCAGCTGGCACGCGGGGACAGCCCCGAGCGCAGCCTCGAGGTGGCCGTGTCCACCTCCGGGCGCTCGGTGATCTTCTCCGGTCTGACGGTGGCGATCGGCATGTCGGGGCTGCTCTTCTATCAGGGGTCCTACCTGGGCACGATGGGGATCGGAGGCACCTTCGCGGTCCTCTCGGCCGTCATCTTCGCGCTCACGCTGCTGCCGGCGCTGCTGGCGATCCTGGGTCGCCGGGTCAACTGGCTGCGCCTGCCCCTGGTCGGTCGCGAGCAGGGTGGGCGTGGCATCTGGCGGCTGATCGCTGACACGGTGATGCGGTGGCCGGTGGTCGCGCTCCTGCCGGCGCTGGCGGTCCTGGCGGTGCTGGCGTTCCCGGTCCACGACCTCCAGCTGGGCAGCGGCGGACTGAAACTGCTCCCGCCGCAGACTCCCTCGCGACAGGCCTACGAACGGATCCAGCAGGACTTCCCCAAGCAGGACCAGGAGACGATTCCGGTGGTCCTCGACTACGGCACCGGCAGTCCGGTCACCGCCCAGCGCATCGCCTACACGAACCAGCTGGCGGCGAAGATCGGGAAGATGTCAGGGGTGATCGGGGTGGTGGATCCGCTCGCGCCAGGCGCCCCGGCCTCGGTCCGGGAGGCAGGGCTCGCCCCCCACCTGGTGGTGCTCAACGTGGAGAGCGCCTACCCGCCGAGCAGCGACGAGGCGACGTCACTGGTGTCGTCGATCCGGGCCCAGGCCAGGCCGCCGGAGGGGCGCAAGCTGGTGACCGGCACCACGGCCGCGAACGTCGACGTGGTGGCGTGGATCCTGGGCCGCACGCCGTCCGCGGCCGCCTTCGTGGTGGGCGTCACCTACCTGGTGCTCTTCCTGCTCACCGGCTCGCTCCTGCTGCCCCTGAAGGCGATCCTGACCAACCTGATCTCGCTGGGGGCGGCGTTTGGGGCGATCGTGTGGATCTTCCAGCAGGGGCACCTGAGCGGCCTGCTCAACTTCACACCGCAGACGCAGGACCCGAGCATCGCGGTGCTCGTGTTCTGCATGCTGTTCGGGCTCTCGATGGACTACGAGGTCCTGATGCTGAGCCGGATCCGGGAGGAGTACCTGCGCACGCACGACTCCCGGGCCTCGGTGGGGATCGGCCTGCAGCGCAGCGGCCGGCTGATCACGGGCGCGGCCGCGATCATGGTGGCCGTCTTCGCCAGCTTCGGGCTCAGCTCCGGCACAGTCCTGATCAAGGCCCTCGGGCTCGGACTGGCGATCGCGATTCTCGTGGACGCCACCCTGGTCCGGGCGATCGTGGTGCCGGCCGTGATGCGCCTCCTGGGCGACCTCAACTGGTGGGCGCCCGCGCCGCTGCGCTGGGTGCACCGGCGACTCAACCTGGGTGAGCCGGAGGAGCACGAGGCGCAGCCCGAAGTCGCCTGATATGGTGCCGGACCCACCCCACGAAACTCCGCAGGCTCCCGACCCCACGAAGCCTCGCAAGCTCGGCTTCGCGGGGGCCCCGGGTCCGTTTCGCGGGGGCCCCGGGCGGTGGGTGAGCCGGAGGAGCACGAGGCGCAGCCCGAAGTCGCCTGATATGGTGCCGGACGTGGAGGGCCAGGCACCGCCCTGGATGTCGGTCAAGCAGCGCCGGCTGACGATGCTGGTGCTGAGCGCCCTGCTCGTGCTCGAGCTGGTCGTGAGCGAGATGCAGAAGTGGTCCCTTTCCCAAGCGCTCGCGATGGCGGCGCTGACGCTGACGCTGATCGCACTCGGGCTGGCCGGCCCGGCGGTTCCATCGCTGCCCCGGATCGGCGTAATGGCCCTCGCCACGGTCGGCATCACGCTGCTGATCAGGAACCTTTCGGTCGCCCCGGTGGGGGTCTACATGGTGATCCTGGAGTCCACTCAAGACTTCCGTCTCCCCATCGCGGCGCTCGCCTCGGGCGCGGTGGCGGGGTTCTGGATCGTGGTCGCGCTCCTGAGTCCGGCCGGCGGCGGCTACCTCAACATCGCCGTCAACACCGGGTTCTTCGCCTTCGCCTTCCTGGTGCTGTACGGGGTTCAGCGTCTGCGCCAGGAGCAGTACCGAAGCCAGCAGCTGCTCGTCGAGCTGGAGGCCACGCGGGGGCGGGAGTTGGAGGCGGCCAAGGTGTCGGAGCGCACGCGGCTCGCGCGCGACATCCACGACGTCCTCGCCCACAGCCTGACCGCGCTCGTGGTCCAGCTCGACAGCGCCCGCATGCTCCTGCAGCGAGAGGAGGCGTCCGGGGCCGCCCTCGAATCGGTACAGCGTGCCCGCCATCTGGCGCAGGAAGGCCTGGATGAGACGCGGCGGGCGGTGGGCACGCTGCGGGGTGACCGGGTGCCGGGCGCGGCGATGCTGTCCAGCCTGGTCACGGACTTCGAACGAGATTCGGGGATCTGCTGCGAGTTCTCCGTGGGAGGGGAGGTGGTGGACCTGCCGTCGCGGGCGCAGCTCGCGCTCTATCGCACCGCGCAGGAGGCCCTCACCAACGTGCGGAAACACGCGCCCGGGAACCCGGTGCGCGTGCACCTTCAATACGGCCCGACCGGCGCCGAGCTCACGGTGAAGGACTCGGGACCACCGCCGCCGCCCTCACACCGCGATGGCGGGGGCTACGGCCTCGAGGGCATGCGCGAGCGTGCCGAGCTGCTTGGCGGAAGCCTGGAGGCCGGGCCCAACGAGGACGGCTGGCGGGTCCGGCTGTGGCTGCCCGCATAACCGTCGCCGTCGCCGACGATCAGCGGCTGGTCCGGGAGGGCCTGCTCACGATGCTGGGATTGATGCCGGAGGTAGAGGTGGTGGGCGCCGCCGCCGACGGGGAGCAGGCACTCGAGCTGGTGGCCGCGAAGGCGCCCGCGATCGTGCTCATGGACCTCCGCATGCCGCGGTGCGACGGCGTCCAGGCCACCATGCGCATTCGCGAGCGGCATCCCGCCACCCGCGTCGTGGTCCTGACCACGTACGCCGACGACGAGTCGGTGTTCGGCGCGCTGCAGGCCGGGGCGCGCGGGTATCTGACCAAGGACGCGGGTCCCGAGGAGCTGCTGCGAGCGATACAGACCGTGCACGCGGGGCAGGCCCTGCTCGATCCCGCGGTGCAGGCCCGGCTGCTGGACCGCTTCGGCGCGCGGCCGCCCCGTGCCTCGCGCCTGCCGGACGGGCTCACGCCCCGTGAGGCGCAGGTCCTGGGCCTGATCGCGCAGGGGCTGAGCAACCGGCAGATCCAGGAGCGGCTCTCGGTGACGGAGGCGACGGTCAAGAGCCACGTCAACAGCATCCTCACCAAGACCGGCCTTCGCGATCGCGCCCAGGCGGTCAGCTACGCCTTCCGCAACGGCCTGACGGACGGCGCCTGACCCCGCCTCACCTTTAGGTCGCCGGGCGGGTGCGAAGCTGCAGCAGCGCGAGGACTGCGAACAGGAGCGGCACCAGGACCCATGCCTGCAGGACGCTGTAGCGCCGTAGCTCCCGCCCCAGATCGACGCCGGCCAACTCGGCCCGCAGGGCACCGGGACGCAGGAGCGACAGGGCATGGAGCGCCAGCGGCAGGTAGTTGAGCCCGATGCCGGCCGCCCAGGCCCCGATCAGCCGGCCGCCGGGGTTGGTGGTTCCGACCAGGATCCAGAGCCCGAGCGCGACCCCGAGCACGGTCGCGAGCACGAACTCACCCAGCACCAACCGGCGGCGCCGGGGACGCCCGCTCATCCCGTTCAGATCGAGGGCGGCCAGACGTCGCACGTTTACTGCTGCCATGCCCGACCATCATCAACCGTTGGCCGCCCTGTTGGTCCGGGGGCCGTTTCTCTACATTCCGGCCCTACCGGGCGCGCTGTAGGCCCGGGTTGTCGAGAAAACGTGCCCAGGGGCTTCGAAAACAGTGTCCCGAGTGGTTGTTCGGCTGCAAACGGCCGAACATAGCCACTGCGATGCCACTCGACTTTTCGTTGACCTCGGAACAGGAGGAGATCCGCGCGCTCGCCCACGAGTTCGCGGAGCGCGAGATCCGGCCCGTCGCCGCCCACTTCGACGAGACCGAGGAATTCCCCTACGAGATCGTGGCCAAGGCGCAGCGCGTGGGCCTCACGCCCTCGGCCTTCGTCCCCGAGCGGTACGGGGGCCAGGGGCTGGACCGGGTGACCGAGCTGGTGGTCGCCGAGGAGCTGCACTGGGGCTGCGCCGGGATCGCGGTCTGCATCATCAGCCCCGGTCTCGCCATCACCGGGATCGCGGCCATGGGTTCGGAGGAGCAGAAGCAGCGCTGGCTGCCCGAGTTCTGCAATCCCGATCGGGTCGTACTCGGTGGACTGGGCCTGACCGAGCCGAACTCCGGATCGGACGCGCTGGCCATGGAGACGACCGCGCGGCGGACCACGGTGGAGGGCGTCCCCGGCTACGTGCTGAACGGCGTCAAGCAGTTTTGCACCAACGGCGGGATCGCGGATTACACGGTCATCTTCGCCACCACCGACCGCTCCTTGGGCCCGGCCGGGATCGCCGGCTTCCTGGTCGAGAAGGGGACCAAGGGGCTCACCATGGGCCGCAAGGAGCAGAAGCTGGGGGTGCGCGCCAGCCACACCGCGCAGGTCCTGCTGGAGGATTGCTTCGTGCCGCTCGACCACCGGCTGGGTGGCGAGCCGGACGAGCTGGACGCGGGCCCCGGCGCGCTGGGAGCACTCACCACCCTGGAGTCGACGCGGCCCGGGGTGGGCGCGGGCGCGCTCGGCATCGCCCGCGCGGCCTACGAGTTCGCGCTCGACTACGCGCAGGAGCGCCAACAGTTCGGCAAACCGCTCATCTACCACCAGGCGATCGCGTTCAAGCTGGCCGACATGGCGACCCGCATCGACGCCGCCCGGCTTCTGATCTGGCGCGCGGGCTGGATGGCCGCCAACGGCGGCGAGTTCGGGCGGGCCGAGGGCTCGATGGCCAAGCTGTTCGCCGGCGACACCGCGATGGACGTCACCGTCGACGCGGTCCAGGTCCTGGGTGGCTACGGCTACATCCGCGAGTACCCGGTCGAGAAGTGGATGCGGGACGCCAAGATCTATCAGATCTGGGAGGGCACGGCCGAGGTGCAGCGCATCGTCATCTCCCGCGCCATCGCGGGGCAGCGGCGCGCGATGCGGGTGCCGCTGTGACCGGCCGCTCGGGTGCGGAGGAGCTCGCATGATCGATCTCTCGGGGAAGGTCGCGGTGGTCACCGGCGCCTCGCGCGGGCTCGGTCGTGAGGATGCGCTGACCCTGGCCCGACAGGGTGCCGACGTCGTGATCACCGACGTCCTGCTGGAGGACGACCCCGCACTCGCGGAGACGGCCGAGGCGCAGCACTCGGCGCTGGCGCAGGTGGCCGCGTCCCAGGGCTGGGTCTACGCCAACGCGACCGCGGACGAGATCCGCCGGCTGGGGCGGCGGTCGGTCGCGATCAAGATGGACGTCACCGACCGCGAGCAGGTGAGCTCGGTCTTCGCCCAGGTGAGGCAGGAGTTCGGGCGCATCGACATCCTGGTCAACAACGCCGCCACGCTCGACAACACGGCCCAGATCCCCAAGCAGGACTACGCGCTCTGGGACCGCGACCTCGCGGTCAACCTCACGGGGTCCTTCAACTGCACCAAAGAGGTGTGGCCGTACATGGTCGAGCAGCAGTGGGGGCGGCTCGTCTACATGTCCTCGATCGCGGGCTCGATCGGCGGTTTCGGGCAGGCCAGCTACGCCGCCACCAAGGCGGGGGTGGTCGGCCTGATGAAGACGGCGGCGCTGGAGGGCGGCCGCCACCGGATCACGGCCAACGCGGTGGCGCCCGGCATCGCGCTCTCGGAGGCGGCGCGTGTGGCGGAGGCGAGCAATCCCATGTACGAACGATTCAAGAGCCGGACTGTCTTCAAGCGCTTCGGCGAGCCAGGGGATGTGGCAGCCGCGATCGCTTATCTGTGCAGCGACGAGGCGGGCTACGTGACCGGGGCCGTGCTCGGAGTCGACGGCGGCATGTCGCTGTTCACCGCATGACCTGCCCCACGAAACTCCGCAGGCTCGCCACCCGGCTCCCCACCCCACGAAGCCTCGCAAGCTCGGCTTCGCGGGGGCCCCGGGTCCGTTTCGCGGGGACCCCCGGGTGATGTCTGCCAACGTCGACGTCGTGCGTGAGGGGCCGGTCGCTCAGGTGCGCATGCACCGCGGGGGTCTCAACGCGATCGCGGCCGATCTCACCGACGAGCTGGCGGAGGCGTTCACCGCCGTCGGGGCCGACCCCCGGGTGCGCGCGGTGGTGCTGGCCAGCGACAGCGAGCGCGCGTTCAGCGTGGGGGCCGACCTGACCGGGATGGCCGCGATCGACCGCTCGGCGCCCGACGCGCACGCCCAGGTGATCGCATTCCTGGGCCGGGTGCATCGCGGTTACCAGGCGATCGCCGCCTGCCCCAAGCCGGTGGTGGCCGCGATCGCCGGTCACGCGCTCGGTGGAGGCTGCGAGCTGGCGCTCTGCTGCGACTACCGGGTGATGGTGGACGACGGGCACGCGCAGATCGGGCAGACCGAGTCGGCGCTGGGCATCATCCCCGGCGCCGGCGGCACGCAGCGCTTGGTACGGCTGATCGGGCGGGCCCGGGCGCTGCCGCTGCTGCTGGAGGCGCGGCGGCTGTCGGCGACGGAGGCGCAGGCGCTCGGCTTGGTCGACGTGGCGGCCCCGTCCGACGCGTTCGAAGCGGCCTGGCGACGGCTCGCGGAGCGGCTGGCGGCCGGCCCTACGCGGGCGTTCCAGCTGATCAAGGACGCCGTCAACCGCGGCCAGGACCTCCCGCTGCCGGAAGCGCTGGCGCTCGAGGCCGACCACTTCGCGACCGCCGCGCTGACCGACGACGCCGCCATCGGGATCATGTCCTTCCTGGCCCGGCAGACCCCCGAGTTCACCGGCACCTGACCCGGGCCGCGAGCGTCCACACCGTTCAGTAGGTGCTGAGGGTGCCCCGGCGGCGGATGCGCCGGTCGGCGAGGGCGAACGCGTACGCGCCCCCGACCACCAGCAGGATCGCCAGCAGCGCCAGCAGCCCGTACTCACCCAGCGGCGGCAGCAGGGGCCGCGTGTGGAGGGCATCGACGCGCAGCAGGTCGAGCGCATAGGTGGTCGGCACCAGCAGTGAGACAGCGATCAGGGCTCCCGGCAGGATCGAGAGCGGGAACGCCGACCCGGACGCGGTCGAGAACAGGAAGGACAGCGCGTCGGTGAAGAAGTTCGCCTCCTTGGCCAGGAGCGCCATGGCGCCGATCAGGTAGGCGACGCCCAGCAGCGCCACCTCGGCCAGCGCCAGCGCCGGCAGGGCCTCCACGATCGCGCCCAGATACCTGGCTCCGAAGACCAGCGTCCCGAGCAGGAGCAGGAACACCCCGGTGAAGCAGGAGAGCGTGAAGTCCGCCAGCGCGTAGCCGATCACCAGCGCGTGGCGCCGGGTCGGCGTCACCCAGGCCGCCTCCAGCGTTCCCTGCATCATCTCGGTCCGCAGGGCGAACCCGACGCCCCAGAACGCTCCGAACACGAAGCTGCCGACCGCGGCGCCCAGGAACAAAAAGCCGGCCACGTCGCCGGTGCCCGCCGAATGGGCAAACCCGACAGCCCGACCGTGGACCAGGAACGTGGCGCTGAGCAAGAGGCTCGGAATCAACCCCTGGTAGAGCGAGATCAAGACCAGGCTGATGGTGTCCAGCTTGTAGCGGGCCCGGATGCGCAGCTGCCTCCGGGCGGTGGCGAGGATCGCCCGCAGCTCCCGCCGTGCGTCGCTCACCAGGGCTGTCATCACTCAGTACTGGGCGAACCCGGAGCGCGCGCGGGCCCTGCGCTCGGCAGCCCCGAAGGCGAAGGCCGCCGCGCCGCAAAGCAGGATGCCCGCGCCCGTCAGCCACAGCAGATCGCCGCCCACGCCCGAGAGCGGGGTCCCCTCGAGGAGCACCCGGCGGACGTCGGCGATGATGTAGGTCGGGGGCAGGAGCAGCGCGATGTCCCGCGCCCACCCCGGCAGCACCGCGATCGTAAAGCTCATGCCGCAGAGCACGGTGAACAGGCCGCGGGTCATCTGGACGAGGGCGACGTTCTCCCTGATCAGCAGCACCGCGACCGAGAACAGCATGCCCAGGCCGTAGATCGCCGGGGTGCCCACGATGAGGACGACCAGCGCCCGGACCGCTTCGGCCGGTTCGATCATGACCCCGAAGCCGACGCGCAGCACCAGGCCGACGACGCCGAACATCCAGAGCGCGACCACCAGCCCGGTGCCGACCGGACCGAAGAGCACCGCGGCACGGGAGGCGGGAGTGGTGAAGATCGCTTCCAGCTGGCCCTCCACCTGCTGCTGGCGGAGGGAGGTACCAGGACCCCAGAGCACGCTGCTCAGCCACATGTACATCGACCAGCCGACATAGATGAAACCGGCGATCGAGGACGTCCCGGTCCGGGCCCCGAACGCGTGGAGCGCGGCCTGGCTCCCACCGGCGAACGCGTCGGCCTGGAGGACGTAGACCGCAGGCAGGGCGAGGGGGAAGAACAGCATCGATGCGAACGCCAGCGGATAGCGCATCTGGATGCGCCACTCCTTCCGCGTGGCGGCCCAGAAGGCGCGCAGATCGGCGCTCATTCGCGGAGCTCCCGGCCCGTGAGCTCGATGAACACGTCCTCCAGCGTCACCGGGACGACCTCGACGTGCTTCAGCTTCGCCCCCACCGCACGGGCGGCGTCGAAGGCCTCCGGCACCAGGTCCCGCGCCGACTCGCTGTGCAGGGTGAGGGCCAGCGCCCCCTCCTCCTGGCCGCGCCGAGCCACGACGCCGAGCTCACCGAGTCGCGCCTGGACGTGGTCCGGGTCGCCGCCCACCAGTTCCAGCTTCACCACCTGCTCGGTCCGCACCTGGCGCTTCAGCTCGGACGGGGTCCCGAGCGCGACGATGCGTCCTCCGTCGATGATGGCGATCCGGTCGCAGAGGTGATCGGCCTCCTCCATGTAGTGGGTCGTGAGGAGGACGGTCCGGCCCTCACCGCGCAGGTCGCTCACCACCTGGCGCAGGTGCCGGGCCGACTGCGGGTCCAGGCCCACGGTGGGCTCGTCGAGGAGGAGGATCGGGGGGTCGGGGAGAAGCGCGCGCGCCAGCACCAGGCGCTGCCGCATGCCGGTGGAATACCGCTCGACGTAGTCGTCGGCGCGGTCGGCCAGCCCCACCACCTCGAGCGCTCGATCGATGCGCGGCCGGATGGCGCGGGGAGGGACGTGGTAGAGAGCAGCGAAGTATTCGAGGTTCTCCCGCGCCGTCAGCTTCCAGTAGAGGCTGCGTTCCCCCGACAGGACGGCTCCCATGCGCCGGCGCACCTCGCGCGGCTGGGAACGGACGTCGAAGCCGAGGACGCATGCCGTCCCACCGCTGGGTTCGAGCAGCGTCGCCAGCATGCGCATGGTCGTGGTCTTGCCGGCGCCGTTCGGTCCCAGCACGCCGAAGATCTCTCCCGGCTCGACGTCGAGGTCGATGCCGTCGACCGCCAGGTAGACGCCGCGCCGGTCGGGCGCGCGGCGCAGACGGTCGAGGAGCGTGCGGCGCCCCTTCGGGAACACCTTGCGGAGCCCGCGGGCGTGGACGGCGGGGACCTTCGCCGTCACCTTCGCATCTCCGTGCTCCCCCGGTTGGACCACCTCACGGTAAGCAAGACGTAGCAGCAGGCCTGTTGTTGGGGATTCCGCCCTACGCCGGACGCACCCGGTAGAGGACGTGCCGCCGCAGCCGGTGACCCGGCGGCAGCCGGGGGTGGTCGAAGTCGTCGGCGGGGTCGTGCGCCATGCCGATCCGTTCCATCACGTGGATGGAGCGCAGGTTGGCGGTTGCGGTGAAGGAGACGATCTCCGGCAGCCCCGCGGCGCCGAACGCGACGTCGAGCGCCGCCCGGGCCGCCTCCTGGGCGTACCCCCGGCCCCAGGCGCCGCGCCGCAGGCGCCAGCCGATCTCGACGGTCGCGCCGGTGACGAACGGCGCCTCGAACGTCACCCGGTGCAGACCCGTGAACCCGAGGAAGCGGCCGGTCGCCCGCTCGTCGAGGACCCAGAGCCCGTAGCCGGCCGATGTCAGCTCGGCTTCCGCCCGCTCCGCCAGGGTGTCGCTCTCCGCCCGCGACATGAGCGCCGGGAAGTGCTCCATCACCTCGGGGTCCGCGTTCATGGCGGCAAACGGTTCCCGATCATCTGGATGCCAGTGGCGCAGCAGCAGGCGCGGCGTCAGGAGCTCGGGTGCTTCCGCCATGGCCCCGTACCGTACCTGCCGGACCCCGTGCGGCGGCGCGCTAGCCTGACCCTGTCATGGACGAGTACCAGTCCGAGATCCAGGAACTCCGCACCCAGGTCGAGCAGATGGTCGAGGCCGAGGAGGACCCGAAGCTGATCGCGGACCTGGAGCTGCAGGCCCAGCTCCTGGAGGCGATCTACGACCAGGCGCAGGCGCTGCTCCGGCGGGGCGAGGGGCAGCCCGAGCTCCGGAGCCGGCTGCGGGTGCGGGGCTACGGCGATTGGAACCTGGACAACGTGTACGCGTTCGTGTACGAAACCGCGACCGAGCTGCCCGCGGACGGAGGGCAGCCCTTCGCGACCGAGATCCGGGCCGCCGACTTCGCCGCCGAGCTGGATCGAGGGGCCACGTTCTAACCCCGGACTGTCCGCACTGCGGCGCTGCCCAGCGCCGCGTAGCTCCGGAGTCTGGCCATGCTCGGCGCCCGTCTACCTGAGGTGGACCAACGTCGCGCCGGCGCCGCCCTCCGACTGGGGCGCGTCCTCCACCGAGGTCACCAGGGGGTGACCGCGCAGGTGCTCGCGTACCGCCGCCTTCACCGCGCCGGTGCCGACGCCGTGGACCACCCGGATCCACGGTGTGCCCGCAAGCGCCGCCTGGTCGAGGTGCCGGTCCAGGTTGTCCACCGCCTCCAGCGCCCGCTGACCGCGCAGGTCGATCTGCAGCGAGGGCGCGTCAGGGGTCCTCACGGCATGGACCACCGTTGGAGGCCCGTCCGGCTCGGGGGCCGAACCTCCCTCCACCCGTTGCAGCTCCGTGATCGGGACACGGGTGCGCAGCGACCCCAGCTGGACGTCGGCCTCGCTGCCGTCGGGCGTGATACCGAGCAGTTCGCCCACCTGGTCCCACCGCGCCAGGCGGACCCGGTCGCCGACCTCCGGCGCGCCGGCGAGCGGCCGCGGGGCAGCCTCGGTGCGGTGGCGCGCGGTGCGGCGGCCGCTGGGCGCGACGCGGTCACCCACCCGCCGGGCACGGGTGGAGAGGCGGGCGGCGCCGCCGGTGTCGACGCGGCCGCGGCGGGCGGCGTTGCGGATCTGCCGCAGCTCCTGCTCCACCTCGGCCAGCTCGGTCCGGGCCCGCCGGCGGGTCTCCTCCAGGATCGCCTCCCGCTGGTCGTCGAGACGCGCCCGTTCCTCCGCCAGCGTGGACCGCTCCCGGTCCAGGTCGGCCCGCAGCTGCGCCGCCCGCTGCCGTTCCCGTCGCGCTTGGGCTCGTTCCCGCTCCAGGTCGCCGAGCAGCCCTTCCAGCCGCACGCCCGCGCTCCCCTGGTGCTCCTGGGCCTGTCTGACGATCTCGGGGTCGAGTCCCAGCCGGCGGGCGATGCTGAGCGCGTTGCTGCGCCCCGGCACCCCGATCTCCAGCCGGTAGGTCGGTGAGAGGGTGGCGACGTCGAACGCGACGGAGGCATTGACGACTCCCTCTGACTCGTACGCAAAGGCCTTCAAATCGCTTTGGTGGGTGGTGGCCACCGTCGGCACGCGCAGGTCACGCAGGTGGCTCAGGATGGCGCGCGCCAGTGCCGACCCCTCGTCGGGATCCGTGCCCGACCCCAGCTCGTCGAGCAGGCACAGCTCGTCGGGCTCGGCCCCGGAGCCCGCGTGCCGGTCGACGGCGCGGAGCATCTCGATGATCCGCACCAGGTGCGAGGAGAAGGTGCTCAGGCTCTGCTCGATGCTCTGCTCGTCGCCGATGTCGCAGAAGACGTCGTCCATGACCGCGACCTCGCTGCCCTCCTCGGCCGGGACCCAGAGCCCGGACTGAGCGAGCAGCGTGAGCAGCCCCACCGTCTTGAGCGCCACCGTCTTGCCACCGGTGTTGGGGCCGGTGATGACGACCATGAACTGCTCCTGGTCGAGATGGAAGTCGATCGGCACCACGTCCTCGCCCAGCAGCGGGTGCCGCGCCCCCTGGAGCACGAGCCGGCGCTCGCGATTGAGACGGGGACGTGACGCCCGCCACGCCACCCCCAGACGGGCACGGGCCAGGCGCGCGTCAAGCTCGCCGAGCGCGTCGACTCCGTCCGCGATCGCGGCCTGGTGCCGGCCCACGTCCTCCGAGGCGGCCCGCAGCAGCCGCTCGATCTCCGCCCGCTCGTCGGCCTCCAGCTGGCGCAGCCGGTTGTTCTGCTCCACGATCGCGATCGGCTCGATGTAGACGGTGGCCCCGCTCGCCGACTGGTCGTGCACGATCCCGCGCACCTGGCCCTGCGCCTCGGCTCGCACCGGGATCACGTAGCGCCCACCCCGCATGGTCACGATCGCCTCCTGCAGCGCCGTGCGGTGCTCGGAGACGAGCGTACGCACCCGCTCCTGAAGGCGCTGATTCTGCTGTGCCAGCGCCGAGCGCAGGTGACCCAGCCGCGGGCTTGCCGAATCGCGCACCCGCGAGTCGTCGTCGATCAGCCGCTCCAGGCCGCCCGCCAGGTCGTCGAGGTCGGGCAGGCGCGACTCCAGCCCGCGCAGAGTGACCAGGCGCTCGAGGTCGAGGCCGCCCAGGAGCCGCCGCACCTCGGCCACCGCGCGCAGCGTGCCGAGCACGTCACCCAGCTGCTCGGCGGTGAGGACGCCGCCGCGCGCCGCGCGACCCACCGTCTGCCGCACGTCGCGCGCGCCGCCGACCCCCGCGCGCGGTCGTTCCTCGAGCAGCGCGTGAGCGTCGGCCGTCTCGTCCTGCAGGACCTCCGCCTCCGGCAAGGCCGTTACGGGACGAAGCGCGAGGATGAGCTCGCGACCGACCGAGAAGGAGGTGTGCCGGGCGACCTCCTCCAGGATCTTGAAGTACTCGAGCGTTTCCAGGGTCGCCTCGCGCATGACGCCTCGACGCTACCAGCGGCCCCGGCGCGGCGCTCCGCTACCCTGGGCGAGGTGGCAGCCGAACTCCTCGTCACGCGCATGCGCGACTTCACGACCACGATCTTTGCCGAGATGACGGCGGTCGCGCAGCGGACCGGGGCGGTCAACCTGGGGCAGGGCTTTCCGGACGAGGACGGGCCTCCCGAGATGCTGGACGCGGCCGCCACAGCACTCCACCAGGACCTGAACCAGTACCCGCCGCTCGCCGGTCTCCCGGTCTTGAGGGAGGCGGTGACCCGCCAGCGGGAGGACCGCTACGGCCTCCACTACGACCCGGAGGCGGAGGTCCTGATCACGGTCGGGGCCACCGAGGGCGTGTCGGCCGCGATCCTGGCGCTGGTCCAGCCCAGCGACGAGGTGGTGCTGTTCCAGCCTTACTACGACTCCTACGTGGCCGCGATCGCGCTCGCCGGCGCCCGGCGCGTCCCAGTCCTCTTGCGCCCCGAGCGGCCGGGTGGGCGTTTCACGTTCGACCCTGACGAGCTCCGCCGCGCGATCACCCCGCGCACGCGCCTGCTGCTGCTGAACTCTCCCCACAACCCGACCGGAACCGTCCTCACCGAGGGCGAGCTGCGGGTGGTCGCGGACCTCGCGGTCGAGCACGACCTGCTGGTGGTGACCGACGAGGTCTACGAGTACCTCACTTACGACGGGGTCCATCACGTCCCGATCGCGACCTTCCCGGGCATGCGTGAGCGGACGGTGTCCATCTCCTCGGCCGGGAAGACGTTCAGCGCCACCGGCTGGAAGGTGGGGTGGGTGCTGGCGCCGGTGGAGCTGGTGGCCGCGGTCCGTACCGTCAAGCAGTTCCTGAGCTTCGCTGTCAACGGCGTCTTCCAGCGGGCGGTGGCGTTCGCGCTGCTGCACGAGCTGGACTGGGTGGAGGGGCTTCGCGCGCGGCTCGAGGCGCGGCGGGACGAGCTGGCGGCCGGACTTGAGCAGGCGGGGTTCCTGGTTCACCCGGGGCAGGCCACCTACTTCCTGCAGGCCGATGTCCGCCCGCTGGGCGAGGAAGACGCACGAGACTTCGCCTTCCGGCTGATCGAGGACGCGGGGGTGCTCGGGATCCCGAGCCAGGTGTTCTACGACGCCAAGGCGGCCGGCCGGCCCTACCTTCGATTCGCCTTCTGCAAGCGCGAGGAGGTGATCGCCGACGTCGTCCGGCGCCTGCACCGCT
The DNA here is from genome assembly GCA_963808785.1 of Candidatus Dormiibacterota bacterium. GTDB lineage: Bacteria > Chloroflexota > Dormibacteria > Dormibacterales > Dormibacteraceae > CAVTSA01. The sequence continues at coordinate 169,067 of CAWEGH010000010.1, forward strand.
ACGCGGCTCGCTGAACGACGGGTCCGAACCGCGCGCAGGAGGAAAGACGGTGACCAGGTACATCGCGGTCGTTCCCGGCGACCTGGCCGGGCAGGAGGTGATCCCCCAGGCACGAGGGGTGCTGGAGCACCTGGGGCTGGACTACGCCTTCGAGGAGTTCGAGGTGGGCGCCGGCCCGGTGCTGCGAGGCGGGCCCGCGATGTCGGACCAGACCTTCAAAGAGGTCTCGGAGGCCGACGCGATCCTGTTCGGCGCCATCGGAGACCCGCGCGTTCCCGACGTCGGGTACGCCGCCCACGTCTTGCTCAAGCTCCGCTTCGAGCTGGACCTGTTCGTCAACCTGCGGCCGGCGAGGCTGTACGCGCCCGGCCTTTCACCCCTGAAGGATCCCGAGCGGGGCCAGGTCGACCTCCTCATCGTGCGCGAGAACACCGAGGGCGCCTACATCGGGATGGGAGGTCGCTTCAAGCGCGGGACCGAGCAGGAGGTCGCGATCCAGGAGGACGTCAACACCTACCTGGGCATCACGCGGGTCATCGAGCACGCGTTCACCCGGGCCCGGGAGCGGCTGACGATGGTGGACAAGTCGAACGCGCTCGCCTTCGCGGGCGGGCTCTGGCAGGACCGCTGGCATGCTCTGCGCGCCCAGCATCCGGCGATCCAGACCGGGCACCTCTACGCCGACGCGGCGGCGATGGAGCTGGTCCGGGACCCGAGCCAATTCGAGGTCATCGTGACCGGGAACCTGTTCGGCGACGTCCTCAGCGACCTGACCGCCGCGCTGGTGGGCGGGATGGGGGTGGCGCCGTCCGCGAACATCAACCCCCAGACGGGGCGCGGCCTGTTCGAGCCCATCCACGGCAGCGCGCCCAACCTGGCGGGGAAGGGCATCGTCAACCCGGTGGGGGCGATCCTCAGCGCGGGCCTGCTGGCGGACCACCTGGGCGACACTGAGGCGGGCGCCGCGATCGAGCGGGCGGTGGGGGAGACGATCCGTGCCGGGGAGACGACGCCCGACCTCGGTGGTTCGCTGACCACGCAGGAGGTGGGCGCCGCCGTCCGCCGCCGGCTCGGCTGAACGGGCGCCGTTTCTCTGCAAACAGGGCCTACGCGGCCGTTTTAGCACCGGATGGCCGAGAAACGGTCCTCTAGCTCAACTCCTCAAGAGCCTGTTCGACGCCGATCTCGCCGCGGGCCAGACGGCTCAGGAGGGAGAGCGGGGAGCGGAGTCGCGCGTCCGGCGCCGGCCCCAGCCCGAGTTTGCCGAGGAGGGTGTCGAAGCGCGCGCGGGCGGTCGGGTAGCTGACACCGAGGTGACGCTCCAGCTCCTTCATGTTCCCGCGGGAATGCAGGAACACCCGCAGCGTCTCCCGGTCCTCGGCCCCCAGCGCGCAGAACTCACAGGAGGCGAAGTCCCCCGAGAGTTCGGTCCCGCACTCGTGGCAGGTGAGCCGGGTCAGCGCCAGGCGTTCCCCGCACACGGGGCAGTCGCGGGGAGCCAGGCGCTGCGTGCTCAACATGAAGCCGTCACTCCCGGGTGACTCGCACCGAGCCCATGGTGGACTCGATCTCGAGGCGCGCGTCGCCGGCACCTACCGTGGTCTCTCGAGTGCCCCCACCCATGACGAAGTCGTCGGCCCGCCCGCCCTCTTCCGGAAGGCTCACGTAGCCGAGCGTGGAATGCGCGACGACGCGAACGCTGGACCCGGGACGCAGGACGATGTGGACCGACCCCGCCTCGCAGCGCACCCTCGAGGTGCCCTTGCTGATGGCGCCGACGATGGTCAGGCTGCCCGCTTGCACGGTCAGGTCGAACGGACCCGGTGAGCCGTCTATGGAGAGCGAGCCGGCCTGGACGTCGCCCGAGATGCGTCCGGTCACGCCCTGCACCTGGACGCTGGACGCCTGCGCCTGCACGGTCAGCGGCAGATCGGGCCGCATGCGCACGTTGAGGCGGGCGTTGCGGTAACGACCCCACTGGCCCTGGACGCGACTGAAGTTGAAGCCGCCCTCCTCGTCGAAGTCGCTGTGGATGACGAGCTCGGTGGGGAGACGCTCGGCCCGGTGCGGCCCCTCGGCGACCGCCTCCAGCACCTCGCGGTCGCCGACGATGCGGGTGGCGCCCAGGTTGCGGACGACGCGGACCCGCTCCAGCGGGCTGGCGGCGAGACCGGTGGAGGCCGGCGGTGGGGGCGCGTCGGGGGAGGTGGCCTGGGACTCGCCGATGGGTTCGAAGGGAGGTGTCTCGCCGGGCTCGGGCGGCACCGCGGGAGGTGGCGCCTGGTTGCCGAGGCGGTCCAGCTGCTCGGCGGCCTCCTCCGGCGTCAACTCGCCGGCGGCGACACGCTGCAGGATTGTTCTTCGGTCTTCCATGTTGCCAGTTTAGAAAATAGAAGTCCCAATTTGTCAAGGTGATGTATAGATTCGCGCTGGCGCGCGAGCGCTTCGCGCACGACGGTGTAGGGACCGTGCGTGGCGGTTGTGGGCGCGCATTTGATCTACTTGGGTGGCTGCGCCCCCAAACCCCCCGGCGGCGCTGGCCGCCGTTCCCTGCCGGGCCCGCAGTGTGGCGTGCTTTCGTGGGGTTCGGGCGGGGACTTGCGTCGGGCTGGCGCCCGAGTGCTTCGCACCCGCTTGTGCGTATTCGCAGGGGGCCTCCGGACCGCACGAGTGGGCTGCGGGCGGCTGACGGTGCTGCGCGAGCGTGTTGCTTTCGACGTGGGGCGGCGGGGGGCGTGAGACGGGACAATGGGTGGGATGCATCGCGTCGGCGTGGTCGCCGATACCCACTGCCCGGAGTTTCTGGATCGCCTCCCCGCCGGCCTCTATCGCGCGCTGGAGGGCGTGGAGCTGATCCTGCACGCCGGCGACGTGGGCGGGGAAGAGGGCGAGGCCACGCTCCGCGAACTGGAGCGGATCGCACCCGTGATCGCCGTCCGCGGTGACCACGACCGCGCCCTGGATCGTCTTCCCGCGACGCGGGAATTCCTCCTTGACGGGTGCCGGATCGGCCTCGTGCACGGCAACCACGGCCATCTCTACGAGGAACCGCTCACCTTCGTGGGCACGGTCTCGCTCGGTCTCGTCGCCCCCCTTCCCGGCCACCGCGCCTGGCTCCGGGCGCAGTTCCCGAACGCGGACCTGGTGGTGTTCGGCCACACCCACCGGCCCCTGTTCGACACCAGCTCGAGGCCGGTGCTGTTCAACCCGGGTGCCGTCTACCTGGTCGACGCGGCGGCCGCGCGGCGGCGGCTGGAGCGGGGGCCCGGGTGGTTCGAGTGGTCCTGGCTCCAGGTCGCCCGGCACCGGGTCAGTCTCCAGCGTCCGACCGTGGGCGTCCTCGAGATCGACGCCGGCGGGATCCGGGCCCGCGTCATCCCGGTGGATTGAGCCCCGCGATTCTTTGGTACAAACCAACTATCCAAATGCCAGCCACGAAGGACTTGTACGAGACCCTGGGAGTCTCGCGGAGCGCGAGCCAGAAGGACATCCAGAGCGCGTTTCGGCGCCTCGCCCGTCAATACCATCCCGACGTACGCCCCGGCGACAAGGAAGCCGAGGAGATGTTCAAGGAGGTGTCGCAGGCGCACGCCGTCCTCTCCGATCCCGAGAAGCGAAAGCTCTACGACCGTTACGGCGACCAGTGGCAGCAGGCCGGCGCGGCCGGTGCTCCCACGGGCGGTCCTGCCGGGGGCACCTACCAGACGGTCGACTTCGACCCCGAGGACCTGCGCGACGTATTCCGGAACTTCAACGTCGGTCAGTCCGGCGGCTCGGCGTCGTTCGCCGACCTCTTCGGGAACATGTTCAATCGCACTGGCGGCCGGACCGCGAGCGGGGCGGCGCCGCAGCTCGACCAGGAGGTCGACCTCTCGATCAGCTTCCACGAGTCCTACGTCGGGACTCATCGCCGGGTCCAGACGCTGGATGGCCGCTCCCTCGAGCTGAGCGTCCCACCCGGCGTGGCCGACGGCACCATCCTGCGTGCTCCCGGCGTGCGCGCGCGGGTCCGCATCCGCCCCGACCCGGTCTTCCAGCGCGAGGGTCACGACCTGCGGGTCGTGGTCCCGGTTCCGCTCGCGACCGCGCTGCTTGGCGGGGAGGTAGACGTCCCCACCCCCAAGGGGACCCACGTGCAGCTCCGCATCCCGCGCGAGACGCAGAACGGGAAGCGGCTCCGCCTCCGGGGCCTGGGGATGCCGGCCGCCAAGGGTGGCACCGCCGGCGATCTCATCGCCGAGGTCGACGTGAGGCTGCCGCTCCCGCTCGACGAGCGCACCCGGCGGTTCGCGGAGTCGCTTCGGCAGGAAGGCTGAACCCCGGCCCTCACCTCATCGCCGTTCCGCCGGGCCCTGGCCGACCCGGCCCCCAGTAGCCTCAACCAGTGATCGAAGCCCGGCGCCGGCTGGTGCTGGCGATGACGTTCTGCTGTGGAATGTCGGCGCTCGCGATCGAGATTGGCGCCGAGCGGTTGATCGCGCCTTATTTCGGCGACAGCCTCTATGTGTGGGGGGTCCTGATCGGGCTGGTGCTCCTGTACCTGAGCATCGGGTACGCGATCGGGGGGAGGGTGGCCGACCGTTGGCCTCACCCCGAGGTCTTCTTTCAGATCAACCTGGTGGCCGGCCTCTGGATCGGGCTCATCCCGCTCTTCGCCACCCCCTTCCTGCTCGCGGCCCTCCACGGCTTCGCGACCCTCTCTGCGGGGCTGGTGCTGGCCACCGGCCTGGGGGTGCTGCTGCTGTTCGCCGTCCCCACTATCGGTCTCGGCTTCGCGTCGCCTTACGCGACCCGACTGCTGCTGCGCGGAGTGACGTCGGGAGGCGGCACGGCGGGCCGCGTCTACGCCCTCTCCACGGCGGGCAGCATCACGGGCACCTTCCTGCCCGTCTTCGTCACCATCCCGACCTGGGGCACGCGCGCCACGCTGGTCGGTCTCGGTGTGCTCCTGATCGTTGTCAGTGCGATCGGGCTCTACCCCATGCGCCGCTGGCCGGCGGCGGCCATGCTGGTGCTGATCCTGGCGGCGACGCTGCTGCTCCCGCCTCACATCAAGCCGGCGGTGGCGGGGCGCCTGGTGTTCGAGGGCGAGTCCGAATACAACTACATCCAGGTGGTCCAGGTCGGCTCACGGACCGAGCTGACGCTGAACGAGGCGCAGACCGTCCACTCCATGTATGACCCTGGGCAGCCTCTGACCGGCAACGAGTGGGACTATCCCGTGGTCGCCACCGCCTTCGCCTCCCGGCAGGGGGCCGCACCCGCGCCGCGGCGGGTCGCGATCCTGGGCCTGGCGGCCGGCACCACCGCTCGCGAGCTCTCCCAGGCCTACGGCTCCCGGGTCCGAATCGACGGGGTGGAAGAGGACCCCGAGATCGTCTCCGTGGGGCGGCGATATTTCAACGAGAACGAGCCCAACCTGCACGTGCACATCGACGACGCGCGGTACTGGCTTCAGACGCGACCACCCGACGACCGCTACGACGTCATCGTGATCGACGCCTACCGGCAGCCTTACATACCGTTCCAGCTCACCACCGAGGAATTCTTCCGACTCGTGCGCCAGCACCTGGCTCCGGGCGGGGTGGTGATGGTCAACGCCGGGCGTACGGCCACCGATTACCGGCTGGTGGCGGCGCTGGCGAGCACCATGCGGCCGGTCTTCGACGACGTCTTTCTCGCCGATCCGCCCGGGTCCGCGAACACCGAGATCTACGGGACCACCGTTCCCACCGACCTGCCGGCGGTGCGGCACAACCTGGGCCTGATCACCTCCCCGCTGGCGGATCAGGTGGCGCGGGAGGTGCTCGACAGCGATCTCCGGCGCTCGCCGTACCGCGGCCCGGTCTACACCGACAACCTGGATCCCATCGAGCAGCTGACCGACTCCGTGATCTTCCAGTTCGCGATCGGAGGGGGCTGAGGGGGCCGATGCGCTTTCTGATCCTGGCCATGACGTTCTGCTGCGGCGCGTGCTCGCTGGCGGTGGAATTGACGGCGTCCCAGCTGCTGGCCCCGTACTTCGGGGACAGCGTCAACGTGTGGGGCGTCTTGATCGGGATGGTGCTGGTCTACCTGAGCCTGGGCTACGTGCTCGGCGGCTGGATCGCGGACCGCTGGCCGCGGCCCTGGCTGTTCTTCCTCCTGCAGGCCCTGGCCGGTGTCTGGGTGGCGCTGGTCCCGGCCGCCGGCGGCCCCCTGCTCGCGGCCTCGCTGCACGCGTTCCAGGGGCTGCCGGGTGCGGCGGTCGCCTCCACCTTTGCCGCCGTGATCGTGCTCCTCGCCGTCCCCACCGTCCTCTTCGGGTGCGCGTCACCGTTCGCGATCCGGCTCCTGCTGCCGCGTGTGGAGGCGGGGGGCCATACCGCGGGCCGCGTCTACGCGCTGGCCACGGCGGGGAGCATCCTGGGGGCGCTGGTGCCTGTCTTCGTGACGATCCCCTACCTCGGCACGGCGCAGACGTTCGCCGGCGCCGGCCTGCTCCTGGTGGTGCTGGGCGCGGCGGCCCTCGGCTTCGCGTTCCTGCGTCGTCCAACGGCGCCCGCGCCGGCACGCGGTACGGTTCGGGCACCATGACGCTGCTGAGCAGGGCCGTCGCACGCCTCGCCGGTCTCCGCCCGGCGGAGACGCCCGAGGTCCTGGTCGAGCGCGACGTGCGCCTGCGGGCTCCCGACGGCGTCGAACTGTTGACCGACCTCCACTTGCCGGCGGATGGGGCAGCCCGGCCGACGGTCTTGGTCCGGACGCCCTACGGACGCTCCTCCCCGCTCGCGGCGCTCGCGCTTCCCTTCGCCGAGCGGGGCTACAACCTGGTCATCCAGTCCACGCGAGGCACGTTCGGGTCGGGTGGAGTCATCCACTTCCCGAGCGAGGCCGGCGACAGCCGGAGCGTGGCCGATTGGATCGTCGAGCAGAGGTGGTCGGACGGGACGATCGCGACCTTCGGGCCCAGCTACCTGAGCTTCACGCAGTGGGCTCTGGCCTCCACGCGGCCGCCGCAGCTGCGCGCGATGGCGATCCACATCATGGCCTCCGATCGCCGGAACTCGTATTACCCGGGCGGCTCCTTCGCGCTCGACACGGCGCTGCAGTGGGTGCAAGGCATTTCCACGCAGGAGGAGCCCAACCGACGGCTGGCCTACTTCCGGGAAGGTCGAACCCGGGGCCAGGCGGCGCGGATGGTGCTTCCCCTGCGCGACGCCGACGTCGCCGCGACCGGGCACCAGGTGACGTACTACCGGGAGTGGCTGGAGCACCCGGAGCCGGGTGATCCCTACTGGGAGCCGGTGCGCTTCACACGGGTCATCCCCGAGCTGCGGATCCCGACCTCCTTCGTCGCCGGCTGGTACGACTACTACCTCCCCTACGAGCTGGACGACTGGGAGGCGCTCTCCCGCGCGGGCGCCCCGGTGCAGCTGGTGGTGGGTCCCTGGAAGCACGCCAGCGGCCGCGGCATGCTGGCCGCGCTGCGGGAGGCGCTGGACTGGTTCGACCTTCATCTGCGCGGCCGCCCCCGGCTTCAGCCCGCGCCCCCGGTCCGGCTCGCCCTGCAGCCCGGACAAGGGTGGATCGAAGGCGACCGGTGGCCGTCCGCGACCCCGCATCGCTGGCATCTGTGGCCGGACGGCGCGCTCAACGGGCACACACCGCCCCCCGGTCCGCCTTCCCGCTATCGCTACGACCCCGCCGATCCGACGCCGGCCGTCGGCGGCAGCATGCTCTCGCCCAGCGCCGGCCGCCGGGACAACAGCCGGCTGGAGGCGCGGGACGACGTGCTCACCTTCAGCACCCGGCCGCTTCGGGAACCCCTGACGGTGGTGGGCGCGCTCACCGCGGAGCTGTACGTGGAGTGCGACCGGCCGCACTTCGACCTCTTCGCGCGTCTGTGCGACGTCGATCGGCGCGGCCGGTCCCACAACGTCACCGACGGACTGGTCCGCCTCCGCCCCGGCCACGCCGCCCCGGATGCCGAGGGTGTCCAGCGGGTGGCCGTCCGGCTGTTCCCGACCGCCTACCGGTTCCTTCCCGGGCATCGCGTGCGGCTGCAGGTGTCGAGCGGGTCGCATCCCCGCTACGCGCGCAACCTGGGGAGCGGGGAGCCGCTGGCCACCGGAACCACGATGCTGGTCCAGTCGGTGGGACTCCACCACGACCCGGCGCATCCCTCCGCGGTCGACCTCCCGATTCTGGAGGGACAGTAGACTGTCGGCGATGAAGCTGCGCTCAGCAATCGGGATCGCGATCGGCGCCGGCCTGGTCGGGATGGCCATCGGGACCGAGCTCGCGAAGCCGCCCTCGGTCCGGACCTGGGAAGGCCGGATCGGCGGGGTGATCCCCTACGACCTGCGCTTCCCGACGCTGGAGCGGATGCGCCAGCGGTACTGGAACCCCGACTCCGAGCGCGTGATCACCCGCCAGCCGTTCGGGGTCGGCTGGACGTTCAACGTAGGCCGGATCGCGCGCCTCCTCGGCGTCGCCTGACCCCTCCCGGCCCCGCCCGATTGCCGGCACTCGGGCCCCCAACTCTCGCAGCCCCCTCGCCACCCGCAGCCCACCACTGAGGTCCGGAGGGCCCCTGCGGACACGCACCAGCGGGCGCAAAGCGCTCGGGCGCCAGCCCGAACAAGCCCTCGGTCCACCCTCACGAGAGCACGCCAAAGTGCGGGCCCGGCAGGGATCGGCGGCGAGTGCCGCCGGGGGGTCCAGGGGGGCGCGAGCCCTCCCTGGGTAAATCAAATGCGCCCCCCCAACCGGCACGCACGGTCCCTACACCGTCGTGCGCGAAGCGCTCGCGCGCCAGCGCGACCACCCTGGCGAGAGGCCGCCGAAGGGGGCGCGCAGCCCTCCCAGGTAAGACAAATGCGCCCCTCCAACCGGCACGCACGGGCCCTCCACCCTCGTGCGTGCAGCGCTCGCGCGCCAGCGCGACCACCGTTGGCGAGAGGCCGCCGAACGGGGCGCAGCCACCCAGTAAGACAAATGCGCCCCCACAACCGGCACGCACGGTCCCTCCACCCTCGTGCGCGAAGCGCTCGCGCGCCAGCGCGAACCCACCTGCCGGAGCCGGACCTACCTGTCCTTCTCGACCTCCCGGTGCGCCTCGAACATCCAGAGCTGCTTCTCGATGCCCTCGAGAACCGCGATCACCAGGTCCTGCGACACCGGGTCCAGCTCGCCCAGCTGGCCCAGCCGCGAATGGCCTACCTGTGAGACCGTCGCCAGCGCGGCCACCGTCAGGTCCACCGCCTGGTCGTCGCTGATCCGTCCCTCCGGGAACTTGTCCAGGTGCGAGTTCTTGAACAGCGTCTCGGCCCGGCCGTCGGCGGCCACCCCCAGCTGAAGGAGCCGCTCCGCCAGCGTGTCCGCTCCTTCGCGCGCCACGTCGACCATCTCGTCCAGCTGCAGGTGCAGGTCGCGGAATGAGCGGCCCCGCAGGTTCCAGTGTGCCTGCTTGCCGACCAGGGACAGGTCGGTCACGTCGACCACCAGCTCCTGGAGGATCTCCGCCGCCGCGAGGCGATTGTCGAGGCTGATCGCGGCGGCGTGCGAGTTGATCGGGGAGGTGTCCTCAGCCATGTCCGCGATTGTAATGACGCGAAACGCTCAGAGTCCGTGGTCGCCGACCGCGGTCCCGTCCAGCGCCCGCGCCGGGTCCAGTGACAGCAGCCGCACCCGTCCCGCGGCCACCGGCCGGCGCTGTTCGTCCTCGATCGCGACGTCCCAGACCTGGGTGGTGCGGCCTCGCGACCGGGGCGTGGCGGTGGCGCGCAGACGCCCGGAGCGAACCGCCCGCAGAAAGCTGGTCGAGTTCTCGAGCCCGACCACGGCCAGCCCCCGCGGCTCCGCCCAGACGGCGGCCGCCATCGACGCCAGCGTCTCGACCACGCTGCTGTGGACGCCGCCGTGAGCGATCCCGTACGCCTGGTGGTGCTTGGGGGTGATGTCGTACTCGCCGACCAGCCGGTCCGGCGTCACCTCCACCACGCGCAGGCCCAGCTCCGCGACCCAGCCCTGCCGTGTCAGCTCCTCCAGCCGGGCGGTGATCGACTCGTTCATGCCCGGGAAGCGTACCGGCGGGGAACCCCATGGACGAGGAACGGCCGGGGCCCCTCGGGTCCCGGCCGTATCCCCTCCGGTTGCCCGGAGCTCTCACGCAAAGCCTCCGCCTCTGACTCCAGGAGTCCGAGGTGGAATGTCGAGAGCGCTTAGAGGGTCTCCCCCCGCACTCCCGGCAGGCAAACGAGGCGGTTGGCTTTACGACTCGGTATATCCAACGCGGCCTCACCTCCTTTGCCACACGGGCGTTGAACTCGCGTGGCACCCCCCGGGCACCGCCGCGGCACCCACAGTATAAGGGGCCGGCCCCGAGGTCAGGCGCCGGCCGGGAGCGCCCTATACTCCCGGGCACCGATGCTCCGGTCCCGGGATTCTCCAGACCACGAGACACTGTGGGAGCGGCCGCATCAGCGTCACAACCCGCTCCTCGGCGAGTGGGTCACGGTCTCCCCGCAGCGGACCCGCCGGCCCTGGCGGGGCGCTCAGGAGGGGCCGCCGCAGCCCTCCCCGCCCGCCTACGACCCCGACTGTTATCTCTGCCCCGGGAACGAACGCGCGGGCGGCGGTCGCAATCCCGACTACCAGGGGCCGTGGTGGTTCGACAACGACTTCCCGGCGCTGGAGGCCGGGCCGGCACCCCCAGCCGAGGAAGAGACTCCGGCCGCCTCGCTCTACCGGGTCCGTCCTGCCACCGGCGTCTGCCGGGTGCTCTGCTTCTCCCCTCGCCATGACCTGCACCTCGCCACGCTGTCCGAGCCCGCGGTCGAGCGCGTGGTCGAGCTCTGGGCGTGCCAGTACCAGGAGCTGATGGCGCGTCCCGGCGTCGCCCACGTCCAGATCTTCGAGAACCGGGGTCCGATGATGGGCGCCAGCAACCCGCACCCGCACTGCCAGATCTGGGCCGACGGCACGACTCCCACGATCCCGGCCCGCGAGCAGGCGGCGTTCGCCGGCCGACGGCAGGGTTGCATGCTCTGCGACTACGCGTCGGGCGAGTTGGAGGACGGCTCGCGCCTCGTCTTCTGCGAGGGAGCGGTCGTCTGCCTGGTCCCGTTCTGGGCCACGTGGCCCTTCGAGGCGATGCTGCTGCCGCCCGCGCACCGGACGGATCTGGCTCAGCTGGAGGGGTCGGAGCGCCGGGACTGGGCACGGGCCATGCGGCGCCTGGTCGCCGGCTACGACCGGCTCTTCGGGGTCGCCTTCCCGTACTCGATGGGGATCCACCAGCGTCCCCCCGGCGGGCTTCCGTTTCACCTCCATGCCCACTACTACCCGCCGCTGCTCCGGTCGGCGACGGTTCGCAAGTTCATGGTCGGCTACGAGATGCTGGCCCAAGCCCAGCGGGATGTGACGCCCGAGGCAGCCGCCGAGCGCCTGCGTCAGGTCGCGGCATGATCCGGGCCGAGACGTGGAAGGGCCGGGCGCCCGGCCGCGTCAACCTGATCGGCGAGCACGTGGACTACGTGGGAGGACCGGTGCTGCCGGTGGCGATCGATCGCTTCGTGAGCCTGGAAGGACACGCTGCCGCCCACTGGTCGGTGCGCAGCCAGACCGCGGGCGGGGAGGTCTACCTGCGGGCGCTGGCGGAACTACTGGAGGTGGGCCCGCAGGAGGTCTCGATCACGGCCACCCTGCCGGTCGGCGACGGCCTCAGCAGTTCGGCGGCGCTGCTGGTCGCGTTCGCGGCCGGGCTGCGCCCGGAGGCGGACGGCGCCGAGATCGCTCGCGTCTGCCAGCGGGCGGAGCAGCAGGCCACCGGCGTCCAGGTGGGGATCATGGACCAGTTCGTCTCGGCCAACGGGATCCGGGGGGCGGCGCTGCTCCTGGACACCGCCACGCTGGGCTTCCGCCCGGTGCCCCTCCCGCCGACGCTGCGGATCGCGGTCATCGACTCCGGCGTTCATCACCGCCTGTCGGAGACGCCCTACAACGAGCGTCGCCTTGAGATCGAGGCCGGGGTGCCACGGCGCCGCCGCCACGTCGAATCCGAGATCGCCCGGGTGGGGGAGTTCGTGGAAGCGCTGGAGCGGGACGACCGTCCCCGTCTCCGGCGTCTGCTGCTCACCGCGCACGAGAGCCTCCGCGACGACCTCGAGGTCACGGTGCCCGAGACGGACGCCATCGTGGAGCGCGTCGCCGGGCTCCCCGGGTGCCACGGCGCCCGCCAGATGGGAGGCGGATTCGGCGGCAGCGTCGTGGCCCTGGTCGACGAAGACGCCACGGGAGCGCTGATGGCCGCCTTCCCCGACCGCGCCATCCTCTGCGAGAGCGCGTCCGGCCCCTACGCGCGCGAGGAGGCCGCGCGACCACTCCACGAAACTCCGCAAGCTCCGTTACGCCCACCCCGCGAGGCTCCGCAAGCTCCGCCTCGCGGGGACCCCGGTCAAAGGGGCCCCGGAAAGTGAACGACTGCCTCCAGCTGCCGCCGCGTCCGGGCGGAGGGGGGACCCGCCGGCTCGGCAATTGGGAGGTCATCTGGCTGCCGCTCGGCGAGGGCGAGGCGGAGGGCCTGGCCAAAGGCGGTGGGGAAGGGTGGGCGCCGATCACGGTCCCCGAGCAGCAGTGGGCGGAGGAGGAGCGGACCGCGATCTGGTACCGCACCGTCTTCCCGCGTCCGGACGTCGACGGGCGCGTCATCCTGCGCGTGGGAGGCGCCTTCCTGGGTACCAACGTGTGGCTCAACGGCCGCTTTCTGGGCTCGCACTACGGGTACTTCGCTCCCTTCGGTTTCGACGTCACCCCCTACCTGCGCGACGCCAACCTGCTCGTGATCTGCTGCGAGTCGCCGATCGAGCGGGATCTCACCCGCAAGCGCCACGTGATGGGCATCTTCAACGACGGCGACAGCCGGCCCTACCCCAGCTCGACCTGGTTCAGCCTGCCCGACGAGTATCGCTGGCAGGTCCCGATCGGCCTCTGGGCGCCGGTGGAGCTCGAGTACACGGGCCCGGTGGTGCTCGAATCGGCTCAGATCCGACCCCACATCGAGGCCGGCGACGTGGGCCGGGTCGAACTGTCGGCCCACCTGCGAAACCTCGACGGGCGCGAGATGTCGGGCGAGATCATCTTCGACCTCGAGCCACCCGGTGCCCCTCCTTTGCGCCTGCGCCGCGAGCTCACGGTGTCGGGCGGATCGGAGCGGACCGTTCAGATGGCGCTCACGGTGATGGACGTCGAGCGCTGGGTGCCCTGGCGCTTCGGCAAGCAGGCGCTTTACACCGCCCGCCTCACGCTGGTGGTGCGGGGGCGCGTGAGCGTGCGCTGGGACGATCGGTTCGGCTTCCGCGACGCCTCGCTCCACGCCGGACCGGAAGGCTGGGAGGTGTCGGTCGGCGGCCGTCCGGTCTTCCTGCGCGGCGCCGACTACACCCCCTCGCTGCAGCTCGACCAGCTCAGCGAGACGACGTTCGCGGGCGACCTGAGGGTGGCCCGCGACGCCAACCTGGACCTGCTGCGAGTGCCGGGAGCGGTGCTGCCCGAGGCCTTCTACCGGCTCTGCGACGAGGTCGGGATGCTGGTCATCGCCGATTTCCCGCTCACCCGCTCCTACGCCTATCACGCCGACGCCGAGGAGACCCGGTTCTTCGAGCAGGCGGTGCGGGCCCAGGTCCCGGAACTGGTGGGTCAGCTCGTCAACCGGCCCTCGATCGCGCTCTGGGTGGCGCACGACGATCCGCCCTGGATCGAGGCCAACTCGGCACTCGGGGACGTGCACGCGGTGCGGCAGAACTACACCATCGACCAGGAGGTGAAGGCCTCCCTGGAGTCGCTCGACCGCACTCGCCCCGCTCTCGCGGCCTCGGGGGAGTTCGACCAGCACCTCTGGCTGGGGTGGCGTGAGGGCAGCTGGCAGCGCTTCGCCGACGTCCTGCCTCAGTTCGTGAGCGCGTTCGGAGCCCAGGCGCTGCCGCCCCGGGAATCGTCCGCCTGGACCGCTCTTCGGTCGCGGTGGCCGGTCTCCGGCGACGACCCGACCTGGCTCTTCGCGGGCTACCAGTCACCGCACTGGGCGGAGCACGGGATCGGGCTCACCGAGGACTACGACAGCCTGCAGGAGTACGTCGACGCCAGCCACGAATACCAGGCCTGGCTCCTCTCCTACGCCATCGACCAGTTCCGCAAGCGCAAGTTCGAGCCCTGCCGGGGGGCGCTCGTCTTCACGCTCGTGGATCCGTTTCCGGGCGTCGGCTTCGGGCTGCTCGACAGCTCGCGCAATCCGAGACCGGCGCTGGCGGCCGTGCGCGAAGCCTTCAGCGCGCTCCGCCTGATCGTGGACCCGGTCGACTTCTCGCCCCTGGTTCCGTTCGGCGTCGGGTGGCACCCGGAGGACGAGATCGGTGTTCGTCTGGTGGTGGTCAACGACGACCCGCACCTGGAAGGCGACGCCGAGATCCGCTGGACCGTGACCCGGGACCAGCCACTTGAGGGCCGCGGGGTGGGGCGTCTGTTCGACGGCTTCCGCCGCAAATCGTCAGGCGGGACGGTGACGTTCACGCTGCCCACCGCCGAGGAGCCGGCGCTCCAGGTCGACACTCTGTCGCTGCCGATCGACGCCGAGGGGGACTACACCTTCTCCGCCGAGCTGCGGATGGCCGACCGCGAGCCGCTGGTGACCGAGCTCTTGTTCCGCATCGCCGACCGTCTCGACAACGTCCGCCGCCGGCCGCTGCTCCCGGGGTATGTGGCGGGCCGGATCGTGCTCGAAGACAGCCTGGTGCAGTCCCCCGAGGGATTTCAGTTCACGCTCCGCAACCGCACCCAACCGGCCGTCCTGAGCGCGGTCGGCGAGGTGCGGCTGGACGGCGAGCCGCTGCCACATCCGCGGCTGCTGCTCCTGAGCGGGGCAGGCCGGATCCCCCTGCCGCGGCGGGTCGAGCTCCCGCTCGAGCGCGACGTCACGATCTTCGTGGAGGTCCCGTCCCCACTCGAGGTGCGTGGCCATGAGCTGGAGGTCGATCTGACGCTGCCTGGCATCGCCAGCGGCCGCGTGCGGGTACACAGCCCACTCGGGACCGCGGCCGAGCGGTAGGGTGGCGCCCGGTGTTCTGGTTCATCCCCGCCACCCACAGGGTCGTCATCGCGGGCCTCTTGGTGGTCTCGGCCATCGCGTTCGTCCTCTTCCTGGTGACGTCGGTGCTGGCGCGGCGGCAGGGTAGGCGGGAAGAGCGGCGGCTGGGCGCGCAGGCGGCGGTGCGACACGGGACGGGGGCGCAGGAGCCGCCGGCCACGCCGCGCGACGAGTGACTGCCCCCCAAACCCCTCGGCTCTCCGCGGCCGCTGCCCGCCGGGTCGCGCTGGCCGCCCAGGGGTTCGCCGACCCCCGTCCCTCGAGCCCGGTCACCGCGCGTCATCTGCGGTCGCTGGCGGATCGCCTGGGCGCGATCCAGCTCGACTCCGTGAACGTCTTCTGCCGCACCCACTACCTGCCCTTCTTCGCCCGGCTCGGCCCCTACCCCCGCGAGGCCCTGGACCGGCTGGCGGTGCACCGCAATGGCATCGCCGCCGGGGCGCGGCGCGGCCGGCCGCCCCGCGAGCGGGCGCTGGTGGAGTACTGGGGGCACATGGCCTCGCTGATCCCGACCGAGCTCCACCCGCTGTTTCGATGGCGGATGTCGGCGGTCGACGATTACGCCTGGTCGGGCGTCGTCCGCACCGCGAACGAGCACCCGGATCTGGTCCGGGAGGTGCTCGCGCTGGCGGCCGACCGGGGGCCGATCCGTGCCGAGGACACCGGCGTCGCCCCTCGTGCGCGCACGCCGGGAGAGATGTGGAACTGGCACGAGGGCAAGGTGGCGCTCGAGTATCTCTTCTACGCGGGGCGGCTGGGCGCGATCGAACGCGTCAACTTCGAGCGCCGCTATGACCTCCTCGAGCGGGTGCTGCCGGCGCGCATCCTCGACGCGCCCACGCCGGGGGTTGCGGACGCTCAGCGCGAGCTGGTCCGGATCGCCGCCCGCGCGCTCGGGGTGGCCACCGAGCCCGACCTCGGCGATTACTTCCGCCTCCCCCGCGGCGCGTCCCGGCAACGGGTCGCGGAGCTGGTGGCGAGCGGGGAGCTGGTCCCGGTGGAGGTGGAGGGGTGGGGCGCGCCGGCCTACCTGTGGCCCCGAGCCCGGCGCCCGCGCTCGGTGGAGGCGCGGGCGCTGCTCTCCCCGTTCGACTCCCTGGTCTGGTCTCGGCCGCGGACCGAGCGCCTCTTCGGCTTCAACTACCGCATCGAGATCTACACGCCGCCGCCCAAGCGTGTGTACGGCTACTACGTGTTGCCCTTCCTGCTCGGTGACCGCCTGGTGGCGCGGGTTGACCTCAAGTCGGACCGCGCCACCGGCACGCTGCTGGTCCAGAGCGCCCACGTCGAGGACGGCGTGGAGGCGGCCCGGGTCGCAGGTCCGCTGCGGGAGGAGCTGGAGCTGGTCGCCGGCTGGCTCGGGCTCGACGGGGTGCACGTGGTCCCGCGCGGCGACCTGGCGCCGGCCCTGGCAGCCGCCGTCAGGGGGCAGAGTGTCCGCACTACGACCCTAAACCGCGCCGGGTAGACCCTATGGCGTGGGCAGCCCTAACCAGGGGTCGCCTGCCGGGCTGAGAGGCCGGACACTCCTCGCGGGGGTTTGTCTGACCGGAGAGCAAAGCTCCGGCTGACCCCAATGTGATGAGGAGGCCCGGCCATGACTGGAACTGTGACATTTGTGGGGCTGGATGTCCACGCCCGCTCGACGCACGGGGCGGCGGTCGACGTGATGACGGGAGAGCTGACCAGGGTTCGGTTCGGAGAGGGGTTGTTGGCCCCCATCAGCTGGCTGGGGTCTCTGCCCGGGCCGGTGTGGGCCTGCTATGAGGCGGGGCCAACCGGGTTCGGACTCTATCGGGCGGCGACGGAGGCGGGGATCCGGGTCGACGTGATCGCCCCGGGCAAGACCCCACGCGGACCGGCGGACCGGGTCAAGAGCGATCGCAAGGACGCTGAGCTGCTCGCCCGTTGTCTGATCGCGGGCTCGCTGACGCCGGTGAAGGTTCCCTCGCTGCAGGTCGAGGGGGCGCGCGATCTGACCCGTGCCCATGACCGCTGCCGTCGCGATCTGATGACCGCCCGTCACCGGTTGTCGAAGATGCTCTTGCGCTACGGCCTCATCTACCCCAAACCAACCACCTGGACCCAGAGGCACCGGCGCTGGCTGGTCAGCCAGCAGTTCCCCGACCAGATCAGCGAGCTTGTCTATGCCGACCTGATGGCAGCCACCGACGGGCTCACCGGTCGCAAAGCCGCACTGGCCGAACGCATCTCCCTGCTGGCACTGGAGGAGCAGTACTGGCCGACGGTTGCTCGCTTGCGCTGCTTCCGTGGGGTGGATACGCTCACTGCCCTCAGCATTCACTTGGAGCTCAGTGCCGACTGGGCCCGGTTCCAGAGAGCTACCCGACTGGGTTCCTGGCTGGGGCTGACCCCATCACGTTCCCAGTCCGGGGAATCCGACCAGCAGGGCTCGATCACCAAGACCGGCTCCGGCCTCGCCCGCCGCTTGCTGATCGAGGCCGCCTGGCAGTACGCTCGCCCACCTCGCATCGGAGAGAGGCTGGCCAGCCGGCAGCAAGGCCAGCCCGATCACATCCTTCAGATCGCCAACCGAGCCCAGTACCGGGTCCATCGTGTCTACACACGGATGCGCTCGCGGGGCAAGCCCAACAACGTGATCGCCGTGGCCTGTGCCCGTGAGCTGTCCTGCTTCCTGTGGGCTGCTGCCATCGCTCCCTGACCACACCTTTCCGCACCAAGCGTCCGGCCGGGAGGTCGGGGTGCCGGGCCGCGAAGCGGCCAGCACGCGCGACGACCCTATGGGCAGCCCTCCGGGGCCACGCCCGATCGGTAGACCCGCGCAAGCTGGCAGCAGGAACCAGGGCCCTGGGGTAACCAACCCCCGCATTTCAGACTGGCACCGCCGATGACGTGCTCGGCACTCCGACCCCCGGACCTCCCCCTATTGACACCCCTATCCGGCCTGCTGCCGCCGGCGATCACCCATGCCCACGAACCACCGACTTGACAAACGGGTGCACCATATCAGGGTCCCACTGCGGACACTCTCGCGTCGTCAGGCGTACGCCCGCGCGACCACCTCCGTCAGGTCGAGGACCGGCATCCCACTGCCGCGGAGGCCGGCGTCCAGCTGCATCTGGCAGCCGGGGTTGGCCGTCACCACCGCCTCGGCGCCGGTCTCCCGCACGTCCTCC
The DNA here is from genome assembly GCA_963808785.1 of Candidatus Dormiibacterota bacterium. GTDB lineage: Bacteria > Chloroflexota > Dormibacteria > Dormibacterales > Dormibacteraceae > CAVTSA01. The sequence continues at coordinate 187,349 of CAWEGH010000010.1, forward strand.
AGCTTCTCCGCCAGGATCTCCTTCGAAAGCGCCGGCTGGAGCGTGCTGTAGAGGCCGGCCGCGCCGCAGCAGATGTCGGGGTGCCGCATCTCCACCAGCTCCAGCCCCGGCACCTGAGCCAGCAACCGGCGCGGCTGCTGGGTGATGCGCTGCGCGTGGGCCAGGTGGCAGGGGTCCTGATACGTGACGCGCACCCGCACTTCGTGGTCGGGTCGGGGAAGGCCGATCTCGACCAGCCACTCGCTCAGGTCGCGGACCCGCGGGCCCAGGTTGGGGTAGAAGTCCTTCAGGTGGGCTGAGCAGCCGGCCGAGTTCACGACCAGCGCGTCGAACCCCTCCTGACCGAACGCCTGAGAGTTGAGGTCGCGCAGCCGCCGCGCCTCCTCGAGGTCACCGTTGTGCGCGAACAGGGCGCCGCAGCAGCGCTGCCGGGGCGCGAACCACACCTCGCACCCGGCGAGCTGGAGCAGCCGCACCGAAGCCTCGTGCGAGCGCCGGTAGAGGACCGGCATCACGCACCCGACGAGAAACGCGACGCGGTACCGGCGGCGGCCGATCGCGGGCGCGACGCCGCTCTGCGGTGGCCGGAACGTTCCGGTGAGCGCCGGCAGCCCGCGCCCGGGCGGCACCACGCCCGTCAGGTGGGCGCGCTGGGCGATCCGGGTCACCGCGCCCGCCAGCCGCAGACGGCGGGGGTGGGGGAGGGTCTCACGCATTACCGTGCGCACCCCAAAACGGACCGGGTCCCAAGGGCGCAGCCGGTCGAGCTCCGCGCGGCCACCCTCGATGATGCGGCCGTAGGGGACACCGGAGGGACACACCGCCTCGCAGGTGCGGCAGCCGAGGCAGCGGTCGATGTGGGCCGCCAGCTCGCCGGTCAGCGGCAGGCCGCCCCGTTTCCACTCCGTCATAAGCGCGATACGGCCGCGCGGTGACTCCGTCTCCAGCCCGGTGATGCGGTAGGTGGGGCAGTAGTTGAGGCACAACCCGCAGTGCACGCACTGCGCCAGGTCGTCGTCGGCGGGGGCGTCGGGGCCCGTGAACACCCGCTGCGCGAACGTGGACGGGTCGCGGAGGTCGAGCTCGACGGTCATCGCGTGACGAACCTCCCCGGCGCCAGCGTCCGGTCGGGGTCGAAGGCGCCGCGCAACCGGTCCATCCAGGCCAGCGTCTCCGGCGGCGTGCCCCAGGCGCCGACCTCCGCCTTGAGGCCGGCCGGCGCCGCCAGCAAAACCAGGCTGCCGGCCGCCGCCTCCGCCGCCCCGCGCACCCACCGCACATCATCGGGACCGAGCGGGCCGCGCAGGTGGGCGATGCCGATCCCGGGCCAGGCCCACCAGTCGACCTGGTCCGGTACGCCCTCGACCACCTCGCGCAGAGCCCGGGGTGGGACCGCCACCCGGGCCCACACCGCGCCCGGCTGGGCGGGACCTCGGTTCCAGTCGGCACCCGGCACCCCCTCCCAGCCCAACTCCTCGATCATCCGCGCGAGGCCGCGCCCGTGGCCCCAGAAACGCGCCCGAACCGTCCCTCCGCGCTCGATCTCGAGGGCCACCGGAGGGCCCGGCAGGGCCAGGGCCCGGGCTGCCTCCGCCCAGGGATCGCCGCCGGCGTGAGCCACGGTCACGTCTTCGCGGGGCCGGGGAAAGACCTTGAAGCCGGCCGCCACGATCACTCCCAGGCTGCCCAGCGCCCCCAGGTGCAGCTTGGCCATGTCGTAACCGCTGACGTTCTTCACCACGCGACCGCCGGACGCGGCGAGCCGCCCGTCGGGCAGTGCCACGCGGAGGCCGATCACGAACTCGCGGGGCGCGCCGAAGCGCTGGCGCAGCGGCCCGGTGACGCCGCTCGCCAGCACCCCGCCCACGGTCTGACCCGGACCGCCCGGAGGGTCGATCGGCAGCTGCTGCCCGACCGGGGCGAGCGCGGCGTCGATCTCCTCCAGCGTCACCCCCGCCTCCGTCGATACCGTGAGGTCGGCCGGCGTCACCGCCAGGATCCGGTTCAGCCCGCCTGTCTGCAGGGCGAGGTCCCAGCGCTCCGGGACGTCCCCCATCCCGAGCAGGCGCCCGCCGCCGACCGGGATCACCGACTGCCCCGCCCGCCGCGCCTCGACCAGGGCCTGCGCCACCCGCTCGGCGCTGCGCGGGCGCAGACGGCGCGCCGGCGCCGGTTCCTGGACCGCGGTTACCACCACCGTGCCTCGGCGCAGAAGCCGGCGCGCACGCTCGGGTGCGCACCGTCGCCGTCAGTGGCCGCTTCAGGCGGGAAGATCTTGCCGGGATTGAGGAGGCCGCGGGGGTCGAAGACATCCTTCGCCCGGCGCATCGCGTCGAGGTCGTCGGGACCGAAGATCCAGGGCATGTAGGCGTTCTTCTCGTTCCCGATCCCGTGCTCACCGGAGAGCGTGCCCCCGGCCTCGACCACCGCCCGCAGCATGTCCGCCCCCGCGGCTTCGACCCGCTCCAGGATGCCGCCCTCGCGAAGGTCGAAGAGGATGCAAGGGTGGAGGTTTCCGTCACCGGCGTGGAACATGTTGGCGAGCGGCAAATGCTCACGGGCGGCGACCGAGCGTACTTCGTGCAGCACCTGCGGCAGCCGCGTGCGCGGAACCACGCCGTCGTGCAGGTAGTAGTTGGGCTGGATCCGTCCCAATGCCCCCATCGCTCCCTTCCGCCCCGACCACAGCAGGTCGCGCTCGGCCACCGCCTCTGCCACCCGCACCTCGGTCGCCTCCTGCTGGCGGAGGACGGAGGCCACCTGGGGGGCCAGTTCGGCGACTCCCTCGCGAATCCCGTCCACGTCGATCAGGAGCACCGCGCCCGCCCCGGTCGGGTACCCGGCGCGGTAGGTCTGCTCGACGGCCTGGACGCAGGGCTGGTCCATGATCTCCATCGCGGCCGGGATGGCGCCCTCGGCGATCACGGCCGACACCGCCTCGCCGGCGGTCTCCATGGTCGGGAAGGCGGCCATCAGCGTGGTCACCTGCTCGGGCACCGGCAGCAGCTTGACCAGGATCTTGGTGATCGCGCAGAGCGTGCCCTCGGAGCCGACCAGCACCCCCAGCAGATCGAGTCCCGGCCGGTCCGGCCCCTCGCCGCCGACCCAGGCCCGCCCTCCGTCCGGGAACACAACCTCCATGCCCAGCACGTGATTCGTGGTCACGCCGTAGGAGAGGCAGTGCGGACCGCCCGAGTTCTCGGCCGCGTTGCCCCCCAGCGTGCAGCCCTTCTGAGAGGACGGGTCGGGGGCATAGAAGAGCCCGTGCCGGGCCGCCGCCTGCTGCAGGTCCCAGTTGACGACGCCAGGGTCCACGAGCGCGGTCCGGGTCAGTGGGTCGACACGGAGCCCGCGCATGCGACTCATCTGCATCGCGATCCCGCCTTGGAGCGTGACCGCCCCACCGGAGAGGCCGGTGCCGGCGCCGCGGCTGACCAGCGGGATCGCGAAGCGGGCGGCCAGGCGGACCACGCGCTGGACCTCGGATGCGTCGGCCGGAAGCACCACCACCTGGGGCGGAGCGCCGCTGATCGAGCCGTCGCGCTCGAAGATGCGGAGGTCGTCGGGGTCGCTGATCACGTGCCGGTCACCGACGATGGCGCGCAGTTCGCGTACCAGCGCGGCATCGAGTTCCCGCATCGATCCATCCTAGGAGGGCGGGCGAAAGCCCGGCGCTACGTCGACGCCTCCGCCTCCCCGCCTTCCGCCACCGGCCGGGCACGCTGCTGCTCGAACATCTCCAGCACCTCCGCCACCGTGGTCGCGTCCTCGGCCCTCCGGTCGGCGGACCGGAACGACACGACGCGCGGAAAGCGGAGCGCCAGGCCGGGGCGGTCGGCGGTCATGCCCGCGGTGTGGCGCGGACTGGGGGTGATCTCGTCGGCAAGCACCTCCACCACGACCTCCGGCCGCAGCCAGACGTCCGGGGTCACCAGGGAGCGCACGCGCGCCGGTCGCTGCTCCTCCTCCAGCGGGCGCAGCCGCTCGTACAGGTCCCGCCAGCCCAGGTCCGACAACCCGGTCCCGATCTTGCTGATGGTCGGGAAGTCGTCCCGCTCCGCGTCGTAGACCCCGGCCAGCAGGGCGCCGGCTCCGAACTCCGCCCGCCGTCCCTTGCCCCGGTAATAGCCGAGCAGCACCACGTCGATCGTGTCGTTGAGCCGGCCACTCGTGTTTCGCTTCAGCTTCACCCAGTTGAAGTTCCTGGCCCCCGCCTGGTAGGGCGAGTCCATCCGCTTCGCGACCACCCCCTCCAGGCCCCGGCTGATGTTGTCGAGCAGCTCCCGGGTCAGCACCTCGACCGAGTCGGTGACGATCAGCGGGGCCGCCAGCAGGCGTTCCGATCGGCTCACCACGTCGTCGACCGTCGCCAGCCGCTGCTCGTAGGGGCGCGGAGTCAGATCGGCGCCGTCGTGATACATCGCGTCGAACACGAAGGCCCGGAGCGGAGCGCGCTGCGCGAACTCGTCGATCCCCTGCTTGCGACGCCGGCCCATGGTCAGCTGGAACGGCAGGTACTCCTCGGACTCGGGGTCGTACGCGATCGCCTCGCCGTCCAGAATGACGCTCTCGACGGGGAGCCGTGCCGCCGCCTCGACCAGCTCCGGGAACATCGCGGTCAGGTTTTCGAGGTTGCGCGAGAAGATCCCGACCTCGCCATGGTCGGCGTGGATCTGGACCCGAAAGCCGTCGTACTTCGGCTGCACGCCCATGCGACCGAGCTTGGCCACGACGGCCTCCGGGTTCGGGAGCCGCTCCGCCAGCTGACTGCGCAGCGGCCGGCCCACCCGTACCGCGAGCGCGGCCACCGCGTCGATGCCCTCGACCCAGAGCGTGCGGGCGATCAACCCAAGGTCCGAGGTGCGGCTGTAGGCGCCCTCCAGCACCGGCCGCAGCGAGCGGTCGCCGCGCTTGGCGAAGGACAGCGCGTCGAGCACGGTGGGGTCGCCGATCCCGAGCCGCATCCGTCCCGAGGTGATCCGCACCAGGTGCTTCGCCGCCGCCGGCCCCATCTCGCTGAGCAGGCCCGAGAACTGATCCAGCTTCGCCTGCAGGCTGCCCGCGCCGCCCGTCTCGGCGATGCGCAGCAGCCGCCGGTGCGTGTCGGTGACGGTGGGCGAGAGGCGGGTGGAATCGCCGGCCGGCGCCAGCTCCAACGCGGTGAGGCCGAGGTCGCCGGTCCGGCGGTAGGCGGCCTGGACCTCGTTCTTGTCCTGCCCATAGGCGATCCCGATCGCGTTGAGCAGCAGCCGCTCGCCGAGCCCGATCTCGACCGGGACGAAGAACGGCGCCAGCCGCCCCTGCACCAGGTAAGTGAGGGGCTCGATCTCGTCCTCGGAGCAGCGCGTGTAGATCTCGGACAGGATGCGAACCAGCTCGTTCCGCTTGGTCGCCTCCTCCAGCCGGTCAAGGTCCCGCGCCAGCTCGTCGAATCTCATGCTCGCATTGTCCATGCGCGGCAGCACCCCTTTCAGGTACGTTCCGGCGCGATGCCGAGCCGCGCCAGGTACGTCGCCGCCCTCGACCAGGGCACGACCGGGAGCCGCTGCATCCTGTTCAGCCATCAGGGAACGATCGCGGGCGCCGACTATCTGGAGCACACGCAGATCTACCCTGAGCCCGGCTGGGTGGAGCACGACGCGCTCGAGATCTGGGCCCGCGTGGAGTCTGTCATCCGGGGCGCGCTGGACAAGGCGGGAGCGGAACCGGCCGATATCGCGGCCATCGGGGTCACCAATCAGCGTGAGACGGCGCTGATCTGGGATCGCAAGACCGGCCGTCCGATCCACAACGCGATCGTCTGGCAGGACACGCGCACGATCGACCTGGTCCAGCGCTGGGTCGACGACGGCTTCGAGCCGGTACTGAAGGCGAAGACCGGTCTGCTCGCCGCCACCTACTTCAGCGCCGGCAAGATCCGCTGGCTCCTGGACCATGTGGAAGGCGCCCAGGCGCGGGCCGAAGCGGGCGAGCTGGCCTTTGGCAACACCGACGCCTGGCTCATCTGGTGCCTCTCCGGAGGGCCTCAGGGCGGCCGGCACGTGACCGACTACACGAACGCGTCGCGGACCCTGCTGATGGATCTGCGAACCCTGGACTGGGACCCGGAGCTGCTGCGCTACTTCAAGATCCCGCGAGCACTGCTGCCAGAGATCCGGCCCAGCTCGGATTCGGAATTGCTGGCCACCGCGTCGGGGCGAGGTCCGTTCGGGGCCGAGATCCCCATCGCGGGCGACCTCGGCGACCAGCAGGCGGCGGTCTTCGGACAGACCTGCTTCGAGCTCGGCGAGGCGAAGAACACCTACGGGACCGGCAATTTCCTGCTCCTCAACACGGGTCCGGAACCGGTGGCCAGCAAGTCGGGCCTGCTGTCCACGGTCGCGTACGGGTTGGGCAGAGACCGGGTCACCTACGCGCTCGAGGGCTCGATCGCGGTCACCGGGGCCGCCGTCCAGTGGCTGCGCGACAGCCTGAAGGTCATCTTCGACGCCGCCGACACCGAGCGGCTGGCGATGGAGGTCGCGGACACCGGGGGCGCCTACTTCGTGCCCGCGTTCAGCGGCCTCTTCGCGCCCCACTGGGACATGTACGCCCGGGGCGCGATCGTCGGCCTCACCCGCTTCACCGATCGCCGTCACCTGGCCCGGATGACCCTGGAAGCCGTCGCGTACCAGTCACGGGACGTGGTGGAGGCGATGGAGGCGGACTCCGGCGTCAGGCTGACGGCCCTCAAGGTCGACGGCGGGATGACCCGCAACGACTTCCTGATGCAGCTCCAGGCCGACGTGCTGGGACGGCCCGTGATCCGCCCCACGATCTCCGAGACGACCGCACTCGGGGCCTGTTACGCGGCCGGGCTCGCGGTCGGCTTCTGGTCCTCGCTCGACGAGCTGCGTCAGAACTGGGCGATCGACCGAAGCTGGGAGCCGGCCGGGACCGCGGAGGCCCGCGCGGAGGGCTACCGCCGGTGGAAGAAGGCGGTCGAGCGCACCCGCGACTGGGTCGACAGGTAGGGTTCAGCGAACGGTGACAGCGATCCCGCTCCCCCTCAGCCGATGAAGAAGCTGATCAACGCGCCGCAGGACGTGGTGCGCGAGGCTCTGCAGGGCCTTGCCCTCGCCCAGCCCGAGCTGGTCGAGGTGCACCTCGATCCGCACTACGTGGTGCGGCGGGGCGGCACGCGGCCGGGCAAGGTCGCGGTGGTGTCCGGCGGAGGCTCTGGCCACGAGCCGATGCATTCCGGGTACGTGGGGCGGGGCATGCTGGACGGCGCCTGCCCGGGCGAAATCTTCACCTCGCCGACGCCGGACCAGATCGGCGACTGCACCCGGCGCGTCGCCGCCGGGGCAGGTGTTCTGCACCTGGTCAAGAACTACACCGGCGACCTGATGAACTTCGAGATCGCCGGCGAGCTGGCGGCCGCCGAAGGCGTCGAGGTGCGGTCGGTCGTCGTCGACGACGACGTAGCGGTCAGGGACAGTCTCCACACCGCCGGCCGGCGTGGGGTGGGCGGCACGGTCCTGATCGAAAAGCTGGTCGGGGCGCTGGCGGAGGAAGGGGGGACGCTGGACCAGGTGCAAGCGCTCGCCAGACGGACGAACGCGTCGGTGCGGTCGATGGGCATGGCCCTCACGCCGTGCACGGTGCCGCAAGCGGGCGGGCCGACCTTCGAGCTCGGCGCGGGCGAGATGGAGATCGGGATCGGCATCCACGGCGAGCCAGGGCGCGAGCGCATGCCGGCCGAGTCCGCGGACCGGGTCGTCGACCGCCTGCTGGAGCCGATCCTCGAGGACCTCCCTTTCAGGAGCGGCGACCGCGTCCTCTGCTTCGTGAACGGCATGGGCGGGACGCCGCTGATCGAGCTCTTCGTCGTGATGCGGCACGCGGCGGACGTGCTGTCCCGGCATGGGCTCCGGCTGGAGCGCTCCCTGGTCGGGAGCTACATCACGTCGCTGGAGATGGCCGGCTGCTCGATCACGCTGCTGCGGCTGGACGATGAGTTGGTCCGGCTCTGGGACGCGCCGGTGGTGACCGCGGCCCTTCGTTGGGGGGGCTGATGGTGGAATCGCTGGACTCCGCCGGCGTCTGCCGCTGGCTGCGCGTGGGGACCGACCGCGTCCTCGAGCGGGCGGCGGAGCTGACCGGGCTCGACGCCGCGATCGGCGACGGGGATCACGGCACCAACCTCGCCCGCGGCCTGAACGCGGTCCGGGACCGGGTCCTGGCGTCGGCGCCGGGCACCCCGGGCGAGGTCCTCCGGCAGACCGGTATGACGCTCCTCTCGACGGTGGGCGGCGCGGCCGGCCCGCTGTACGGAACCTTCTTCCTGCGCGCCGCGGCCTCCGCCGGGGCGGCGCCGGCGATCGACGCCGCTGGTGCCGGCGACGCGCTGGAGGCGGGCGTGGCCGGGATCCGCCAGCGTGGCAAGGCGGAGGCTGGCGACAAGACCATGGTCGACGCGCTGCTGCCCGCGCTGGAGGCGTACCGCGCGGCGCAGGCCGACGGGTTGACGGTGGCGGCGGCGGCGGCCGCAGCCGCGGCCGAGGAGGGCGCGCGGGGGACCGTGCCCTTGGTCGCGCGCAAAGGCCGGGCCAGCTACCTCGGGGAGCGGAGCGCCGGACATCAGGACCCGGGGGCGACGTCGGCCTCGATCCTGCTGCGCGCGCTGGCCGATGCCGTCAAGGATTCGCCGTGACCGGGTCGTTCGACGTTCTGGTGGTGGGGGGCGGCGTGACCGGCTGCGGGCTGCTGAGAGACCTCGCCCTGCGCGGCGCCCGGGCGCTCCTGGTGGAGCAGGGCGACCTCTGCCACGGCACCTCCGGCCGCTTCCACGGCCTCCTTCATTCCGGCGCCCGCTACGTGACTCGCGATCCACGCGCGGCCCAGGAGTGTATTCGCGAGAACCGGATCCTGAGGCGGATAGCGGCCGCCTGTGTGGAGGACACCGGGGGCCTTTTCGCCTGGCTCCGGGACGACCCTGAGGACTACCCGCCGCAGCTCGTCGCCGGCTGCCGGGCGGCCGGCATCGAATGCGAAGAGATCCCGGTCGCCACCGCCCGCCGCGAGGAGCCCCTGCTCAACCCCGCGGCCCAGCGCGTCTTCCGCGTTCCCGACGCGGCCGTCCAGTCGTTCGACCTTGCCGCCGCCAACGCCCGCGCCGCGATCGCCGAGGGCGCGGTCGTCAGTTTGCGGACCCGACTCACCGGGGTGGTGGTCGAGCGGGGGCGAGTGGTGGCCGCCGAACTGACCGACGCCGGCGGCGACCTCCGGCGGGTCGAGATCGGCTGCCTCGCCGGCGCGGCCGGGATCTGGGCCGGGACGGTGGCCCGGATGGCCGGCGACGACATCGCGATGGATCCCGGGTGGGGCGTGATGGTGATCATGAACGAGCGGCTCTGTCGCCAGGTGATCAACCGCTGCCGGCCGCCGGGGGACGCCGACATCGTGGTCCCGGTGGGGACTGTCTGCATCGCCGGCACCACCGACCGCACGCTCGAGAGGTTGGAGGACTACGAGATCACGCGCCAGGAGGTGCGCGAGGTGGTCGAGGGCAGCGCGGAGCTGATTCCCGCCCTCGACTCAGCGCGCGTCCTGCGCGCCTTCGCGGGGGCGCGGCCGATCTACGACCCGGAGGGGAGACAGAGCGGCGACCCCTCGCGCTTTCTCTCCCGCAGCCACACGGTGATCGATCACTCAGAACACGGGATCGAGAACTTCGTCTCCGTCGTCGGCGGCAAGCTGACCACGTACCGGCTGATGGCGGAGGACGCCGCCGGCGCCGTGGCCGGGAAGCTGGGCCTGACGGCGCCCTGCCAGACCGCGGAGGAGCCGCTGCCCGGCTCCGGGGACGGGCGTTCGTGGGTCCTGGGCGGCCGGTTGGAGGCGAATGAGGAACCGGCGCGCGCGGGCGCCGACGCGGACCTGGTCTGTGAGTGCGAGCTGGTCACCCGCGGGATGCTTGAGGACTTCTTCGCCGAGCGCCCGGGAGCGCCGCTCGACGACGCGCTGCGTGCCCTCCGGCTGGGGATGGGACCCTGCCAGGCCTGCTTCTGCGCGCTCCGGGCGGCCGGCATCCGAGCCACGGGGGCGACTGGCGCCGAGGAGGGGCTGGCGCCGCTGCGGGACTTCCTGGAAGAGCGCATGCGGGGCACCCGCTCCATCCTGTGGGGAGACCAGGCGCGGCAGCACGCTCTCACCGAGATCATCTACCGCGACGTCCTGGCGCTCGACCAATGACCCCGCCTTCACGTAAAAACGGGACTCTCACGGGCGCGGAGTGGGGCCCGTGGTGAGCGTCGGGGCCCGCGCGCCGTACGACCTGGTGGTCGCCGGTCTCGGGCTCGCCGGTCTGACCGCGGCGGCGGCCGCCGCCGAGCGGGGCGCCCGGGTCCTGTGCGTGGGCAAGGGTTGGGGCACCACGCACTTTCGCTCTGGCACCGTGGATGTGCTCGGGTACCTCGACGGGGCGGAGGTGCGTAACCCCGGGGAGGCGATCCAGCGGGTGATCGCGGACATTCCGGATCACCCCTACGCCACCGTGGCACCGGCGCTGGAAGGGGGCCTGGACCAGGTGCGGCGGGCGCTCGCGGCAGCGGGCATCGACGCGGTCGGCTCGATGGCGGAGAACCGCCGGGTGGCGACCGCCGCGGGCACGTACCGCCCGGCCTGCCTGGTCCCGGAGTCGCTGGACGCGCGCTGGCAGGGGGCGCGCGTGCTCGCGGTCGGTTTGCACGGCTATCGGGACTTCGAGCCGGAGCTGTTCGCGGCGGTGCTCCCGGAGCGGGCACGGCGCCGGGGACTGACGGTCCGGGTCCGTGCGACCAGCGTCGACCTGCCTCAGCTCCACCGTCATCATCTGGACGGGATGACCCTGGCCCGCCTCTTCGACGGTCAGGTCTTTCGGCGTCAGCTGGCGAGCGCGCTGCGAGCCCGCATCGGCAGCGCGACCCTGCTCTGCCTGCCCGCGGTGCTGGGGTTGAACGATCCCGGGGGCGCCCTGGCGGCCCTGGAGCAGGACCTCGGCACGCCGGTGGTGGAGGTGCCGACACTGCCTCCGTCGATCCCCGGCATCCGGCTCGCGCAGGCACTGGAGCGTGCGGCACGCGCCCGGGGAGCACGGATCCAGGTCGGTCCCCGTCTTTTGGTGGAGCGCGAAGAGGGGCGGGCGACGGCGCTCCGGATCCAGGGCGCCGCACGCGACACGCGGCTGCCGCTCGGCCGTCTGGTTCTGGCCACCGGCGGCGTCGCCTCCGGGGGTCTGATCGTCGACGGGAAGCGCGGCGAGGTGTGCGAAACGGTGGCGGCGCTCCCGGTGCGGCAGCCCGAGGAGCCGGTGGAGGAGTGGTACCGCGAAGGCGTGCTGGGGCCTGCGCAGCCCATCGCCCGGGCGGGACTTCGATTCGACCGGCACCTCCACCCGCTCATCGGTGACGGCCAGCCGGTGGAGAACGTGTTCTGCTGCGGCGGCCTGCTGAGCGGCGCCCGGCGTTCGGTCGAGCGGTCCGCGGACGGGATCGCGGTCGCCTCCGGTCACCTGGCGGCGCAGGAGGCTACGGCCGCGGCATGACCACCAGCTCCCCGCTCCGCCTGGACCAGGTCGACCTCTCGGCCGACCGGTGCATCAAGTGCAACATCTGCAACACCGCCTGCCCGGTGCTGCCCGCCACCGACCTCTTCCCCGGCCCCAAGTACTGCGGCCCCCAGGCACAGCGCTTCCGGGAGGGGCGGCCGGTCGAGGCCTGGGTCGACTACTGCAGCGGCTGTGGCGCCTGCACCCGCGCCTGCCCCTCCGGGGTCAAGGTGGCGGAGCTCAACGCCCGCGCCCGCGCCCGTCTCTACGAGCGCACACGGATCCCGGTCCGCAACCGCCTGCTCGGGCGCACCGAGCTGCTGGGGCGGCTCGGCGACCCGGTGGCGCCGCTCGCCAACCTCGCGCTCTCGAACCGGTTGGGGCGCCTCGCCGCCGAGCGGGTGATCGGCATCGCTCGCGACGCGCCGCTGCCCAGGTTCCACCGGGGGACCTTCCGCCGCCGCTTCGCCGGCATTCCGCAGCCCGAGCGGCCGCGAGAGACGGTCGCGTACTTCCACGGCTGCTCCACCAACTACTTCGAACCGTGGGTGGGCGAGGCCATGATGGGGGTCCTGCGCCACGCCGGCATCGCGGTCGAGATCCCGGCCCAGCGCTGTTGCGGCCTGCCCATGATTTCCAATGGCGAGTTCGACAGCGCGCGGCGCGCGGCCCAGGCCAACATCGAGGACCTGCTGCCGTCGGTGCGCGCGGGCAAGCGCATCGTCGCCACCTCCACCAGCTGCGGCTACACCTTGAAGGCGGAGTATCGCGAGGTGCTGGGCCTCGACACGCCGGAGGCGAGAGAGGTCTCGGCGGCCACCTTCGACGTCATGGAGTTGCTGCGGGAAGCGGTCTGGACCGGCCGCCTGGCGCCCCTCGAGGGGGAGCTGGACCGGCGCGTCCTCTACCACGCGCCCTGCCAGCTGCGCTCCCACGGTATCGGGGTACCGGCTGCCGAGCTGCTGCAGGACCTGCGGGGGGTCGACCTCGCGGAGACCAACGTCGAGTGCTGCGGCATCGCCGGCACCTACGGGCTGAAGCGCGAGAAGTACGCGATCGCCCAGCGGGTCGGGGCGCCGATCCGGGAGCGGGCCGAGGAGCATCACGCGGACCTGGTGGCCTGTGACTCCGAGACCTGCCGCTGGCAGATCGAGCACCTGACCGGCCTTCCCGCCCGGCACCCGGTGGAGGTCCTGTGGTCGGTGATTGGCGGCAGCTGCGACGAATCGGAAGGGTCGTGAGGCGTGGTTGACAGCCCCGCTCCCGAGATCGCTCTATCCTCAGTTAGAAGCGTAGCGATCCAGAAAAGCCAACCTGAGAGGAGACAGCCTGATGTGGGTGTTCTGGGAGAAAGAGGACGGCGACGGATACTCGGTCGGGTTCGCGGTCCAGAACGAGTTGCGGGCGGTCACCTGGTTCAAGACCAGAGAGGAAGCACGTCAGGAATGTCATTACCTGAACGGCGGCGAACTCCGCGCTGAGAGCTCCTTCGTGGGGCCGGCCGGGGTGGGACCGTCCGGAGCCGTGGAGCCTCCCGGATAACACCGCCGGTTGCGTTACGGTGCCGGGGTGAGGGTGGGTCTGGTCCTCGTGTCGCACAGCCGGCGGCTGGCAGAGGGGGTCACCGAGCTCTTGCACCAGCTGAGTGAGGGCTCGGTACCGGTCGACATTGCCGCCGGCGCCGAGAACGGAGGCCTGGGTACCGATGCCCTCGCCGTCGAGCGCGCCGTCGAGCGGGCCTGCGGTGAAAGCGACCGGTCGGCCCTGATCCTGGTCGATCTGGGCAGCGCGGTGCTGGCCGCCGACGCCGCGCTGGAACTGCTGCCGAAGCGGTTCGCGGAGCGTGTCCGGATCGCCGACGCCCCATTCGTCGAGGGGTCGGTGGCGGCGGTGGTGGAGGCGGGTCTGGGCAGCTCGCTGCAAGAGGTCCTGGCGGTGGCCGAGGGGGCCCGGGAGGCGCGGAAGCTGTGAGGCACCGCGATGAAGCACCGCCGGGGATGAGCGCGGCCCAGACCGAAGTGGTCGTCTCCTATCCTCACGGGCTGCACCTCCGTCCGGCGGCCCGGTTCGTCAGGCTGGCGGCCTCACTGGAACTGCCGGTGCAGGTCACGAACCTGACCCGCGACCCCGAGCGCCACGCGTCCGGGAGGAGCCTGCTCGCGCTCACCGGACTCGGTGTCGACCAGGGGCATCGGATCCGGATCGAAGCCGAGGGCGAGGGCGCGTCGCGGGCCGTGGCCGAGCTGCGCTCGCTGGTCGAGTCGGGTCTGGCCCAGGAATAGCGGTCAGGAGAGATCGACCAGCCATCGCTCCACGGCGCGGCGCGCGGCGCCGGCCGTGCGCTCCACGAGCGCCGCCTCGGCGGCCGCGGCGCAGCCCCCAGGTCCGGCTGTTCTCAGCGCTTCCGCCACCGCCGGCCGGGACGCCGCGTTCATCGACAGCGACGTCGCGCCCAGGCCGGCCAGGAGAACCGCGCCCGGCGGTGAGCCGGCCAGTTCGCCACACACGCCGCCGTCGACGCCAAGCGAGCGGGCATCGGCCAGCGCTCTCTGGATGAGGCGGAGCGTGCCCGGGTTCCATTCGCGCAGGTCCTCCTCCCAGCTCAGCTCGCGGTCGGCGGCCGCCGCGTACTGGGCCAGGTCGTTGGTGCCCACGCTCACAAAGTCGACGAGGCCCTTGAAGGAAGGGAGCGAAGCCGCGGCGGCCGGCGTCTCGACCATGATCCCGAGCGGCAGGAGAGGCAGGCCGAGCGCCTGCGCCTCCCGCTCGAACAGCGCGCGGGCGGCCTCGACCTCGGTCCGCGCGGCCACCATCGGGAGCATCGCCAGGAGGTTGGGGTGCTCCGCCCGAGCGCGCAGAAGGGCTCGTGCCTGCGCCGCCGCCAGGTCCGGGTGCGCGAGCCAGAGGCGGACTCCGCGCGAACCCAGGGCGGGATTCGTCTCCGGCCGTCGGGTCAAGTAGGGGAGGACCTTGTCGGAGCCGCCGTCGAAGGTGCGCACGGTGACCGGTTGGGGGGCCATCGCCGCGCAGACTCGGCAGAGGGCGGTGAGCTGCTCTTCTTCGGACGGTGCGGTGGGTCGCCCGAGGTAGAAGAACTCCGTTCGCAGCAGGCCCACGCCCTGCGCGCCCTGCCGGGCGGCCGCCTCCACCGCCCGCACGGAGCCCGCGTTGGCGAGCAGCGGCAGCCAGACCGCGGGTGGGGCGCCGGCCGCGCCGGCTTCGCCCCCCCGGGTCTCGGCGGTCGCGGCCGAGAACCGGACCAGGCCGGTGCCGCCGTCGATCATCGCCCCGCCGGCCCCCGCCGCCGCGGCCACCGCCCCGGTTGCTCCCAGGACGGCCGGCACGCCCAGCTCGCGGGCCACGATCGCCGCGTGCGAGGTGGCCCCACCGACCTCGGTCACGATGCCGAGCAGCAACTCCGGCGCCCCCGCCAGGATGGCCTCCGGGCTCAGGTCGTGCGCGACGACGATGGCAGGGGAGGTCAGGCCCGGCAGGCGCGCCGGCCCCTCGCCGCCGAGCGCGGCCGCCACCGCGCGTCCGGCCTGGCGCAAGTCCGCCGCCCGCAATCCGACGTAGCCGTCGCCGGCCAGCGCCTCCAGCTGCGCGGCCTGCTCCTCATAGGCCTCACGCACCGCGGTGACGGCGTCCAGTCCGTCCGCCAGCCCCTCCTCGATGTCGGGCTCAAGCGCCTCGTCCCTCGCCAGCAGCGCCTGTGCCGCGAGGACCTCTGCCCCCTGGGGACTCCGCTCACGCACCCGGCCGGCGAGATCCTCGAGTTGAGCCGCGGCCCGGGCCATCGCTTCGCGCACGCTGTCCATTGCCCTCGGGGTCGCCATCGGCGGCGAGGGGGGCTCGACGAGCGTTAACACGGGACCGGTGGCCGTGCCCGGGGAGGCGGCTATCCCCACCAGCTCCATCGCAGCCGAAGCCTACCGCCCAGGGGTCAGGTGACCTCGGTGGTGGACGTCTTCAGCGACGTCCGGCCCCGGTACCCGCGCAGCCAGAGGTAGGCCAGCGCCGCCGCCACCACCGCCGTGGCGCCGCCCACGGCCAGCGCGGCGTCGGCGCCGAACTGCTGGGCGACCCACCCGATCAGCGGCCCGCCGATCGGGGTGGTGCCGTTGAAGAGGAGGACGTAGATCGACAGGACGCGACCGCGGAACTCGGGCTTCGCGCGCAGCTGAAGGCTGGAGTTGGTCCCGGCCTGGAAGAGCGTCATCCCCGCTCCCGCCGGCACCAGGACGAGGAGCTCCAGCGGCAGGATTCGGAGTCCCGCCGCGGCCAGCAGGCTGATCCCGAAGATGAAGGCGGCCGTGATCAGGAGCAGCATCGTGGGCCGCCCGCGGTTGGCCATGTAGAGGGCACCGGACAAGGCACCCACGCCCATCGCCGCGTAGAGGCCGCCGTAGAGTCCCGGGCCCCCGTGGAAGACGCGGGTGGCGATGAGCGGAAGGACCACGTTGAAGTTGATCGAGAGCAGGCCGATGAAGGCCATCATCGTCAGCGGCACGCGAAGCTCGGGGTCACGCCAGATGTACCGCAGCCCCTCGGTGATCTGCCGCACGCCGGCGGCGCCTACACGGTGGGTGAGCGACCGGTAGAGGTCGGACGGGTTCATCAGCACCAGCGCGACCAGGACCGCGACGAAGCTGACGCCGTTGAGCGCGAAGCACCAACCGGTGCCCACGAGAGCGATCAGCGCGCCTGCGATCGAGGGCCCGATGATGCGGGCCGAGGTGAAGAGAGAGCTGTTCAGCGAAACCGCGTTGGCGACCAGCTTGGGGCCCACCATCTCGGACGCGAACGACTGCCGGATCGGGTTGTCGAAGATGCGGACGAAGCCGCTCACGAGCGCGAACACCCAGACGCTCCAGATCGTCGCGTGTCCGCTCAGCACCAGCACCGCCAGGACACCGCTGTTGACCGCGAAGGCACCCTGGGTCACGAAGAGGGCTCGCCGCTTGTCCACCCGGTCGGCGACCGCGCCGCCCCAGGTGCCCAGGATGAGCACCGGGAGGAACTGGAGCGCGGTCGTGATGCCGAGATCGACCGCGTTCCCGGTCAGGCGCAGGACCAGCCAGGCCTGTCCCACGGTCTGGATCCAGGTCCCGTTGACGGAGATCGCCTGCCCGATGAAATAGAGGCGGTAATTGCGGACGGAGAGCGACTGGAAGGTGCGCTTGACCTGGGCCCAGGCCTTCACCGAGGTGCCTCGATCAGGCGCTCCAGAACCGCCACGCCCCGCTCCAGGGCCGCCAGGTCGTCGAGCGGCAGGTCCCGGAGGACGGTCGCCAGATAAACGTCGCGCTGGCGCCGGTTCCGCTCCACCAGCCGGCGGCCGGCCGGCGTCGCCTCCAGCCACGCGCGCCGCCGGTCGGCCGGGTCGGTCCGGCGCACGACCAGGGCGTCGCGCTCCAGGGCGGCGGCGATCCGGGTCATGCTGGGTGGCTTCACACCTTCTCTCTGGGCCAGTTCCCCGAGTCCGATCGGGCCCTCGCGGATGACCGTCGAGAGCGCGGAAAAGTCGGTCTGCGAGAGGCCGCTCGGCAGTTCCGTGCGCAGCCGCCGGCGCAGCCGCATCGTCGACTGGCGCACCCGCATCGCGAGCAGCTCGACGTTGGGGGCGGCTACCGCCATTGCTTTGCCAATCTAATTAGCATTGCTAACGATCAGTGTACGCCGCCGGAGCCGAACGAGGCGATTCTTTGGCCGGATCAGGACTCCCGCCGGGCGAACCAGGCGTCGCGGATCAGGCCCCGGTCGGGGTCGACGCGAATCTCCAGCCGCCAGCGTTGGGCGGCACCAGCGGTGGCGTCGGTGAACTCGATGCGGCCGCCGTCGCCGGCAGTCGGCTCGAACGTGAGCGAACTCAACCGCACGTCGATCATTTGCCCGCCGGCCAGGAGCGGGCTGAGGGCGGCGTCCCAGCGCCGGAGCAGTTCGGGCGGCAGATAGCGCGCGAGACGTGAACGGCCCCCGTCGACGCCGCGACCCGACGCCGGGGCGTAGGGCACCTCCGGGGGCACCGGTCCCGGCCAGGCCCCAAGCCATGCGCACAGATCGAGGAGGAGCGCACGGCCCAACCCGTCGACCAAGACCGCTGAATCAAGCTGTGATGGCACCTCGGGAGCGGTCACGGCGCCGACGCGACCTCGACCACGGCTTCGGCCAGACGCGTGTACGCCTTCAACGTCGCCGGCCGGACCGGGTCGCCCGCATCATGGCGAAGCAGGGCGGCGGCGCCGGCGTCATCATCCGGGAGCTCCACCACCCGGGCCACGTGGGAGCGGAGGTTCTGGAACAGCGCGACGACCTCGGGCCGGTCACGCCCGGGACGGGGACGCCGCCCCACCAGACAGGCGATCACACGCTTTCCTCGCATGACCTCCGCCTGCAGCTGACCTTGGGCGGCGGCCAGGCCCTCCTGGTCGGACGCGGTGACGATGACGGTGACGTCAGCCTCGGCGAGCCAGGCGGCGCGAGTTGCCGACGCGCTGTCGAGGACCTGGGGAACCTGCGGAGGAAGATCCACTACCACGGCCAGATCCTCGCGCCGCAGATGCTCGGCGGCGCGATGGAGATCGGCCGGCGCGTAACCGTCGGAGGTGGCGCCGGCGTCGGGATAGACCCGCAGCGACGCCAGACCTCCGTAGCCGGGGCTGGGTGGGGATTGGCCGTCCCGGAGCGCCGTCACCAGGGTCTCCAGCGTGGGCGGGCTTCCGTTCAGAGAGAGACCCGACCAGGCCCTGGGATCGCCGAGGTGGCCGTCGACCAGCGCCACCGGCCGTCCGAGCGCGCGCACCGCGTCGGCCAGCACCGCCGCCAGCGAGGCTGCGCTCCCGGTGCGGGCGGCACCGCCTTCACGTCCCAGAACCGCGACGCTGAAGGGAGACGCGGCGACGAGCTGCGTCCCCAGGGTCTGGCTCGACCGGGGGTCCGCCCGGGCCCGCAGACGGTCCCGTAGCCGCTGCAGCAACCCGGGACGCGGCGGCACGTGCCGGACCGGAACCGGGATGATGGCCGTCGACGGCGGCTCTTGAGCCGCGCCCAGCGGTCCCGCGGCGGCCAGCAACGCGAACGGGTCGGTGGTGGGACTCCCGGGCGGCGGCCGAGATGGCGGAACGGCGGCTGCGGAGCCGGCTTGCCGGGCGAGCTCGCGCGCGTCCCAGGTGGCGACCGCGTGCACGTTGCGATGCTCGCGATAGGAGTTCGCAACCTCCTGGTCGGGAGCGGCCACCCAGAATTCGGCGTCGGTGCCCCGCACCCAACCCGCGAGCTCGGGGTCGTGCCAGAGCAGAAGCTGCGGCGGTGCCTCACCGAGATCGGTCCGGGCGTACCACTCGTCGAGCACCCGGGCTTGGTCGCCCTCCGCGGTGAAGAACCCGAGACCGCTTACCGGCGGCTCGACGATCGTCGCGGCGGGCGCTTCGGCCCGGAGCACCTGGGCCGCCGCGCGCGCGTGCCCACCGCCGAGCAGCAGCACGAAGACCGTCCGCGGAGCAGGTCCGGCTACCATGGCCGGCTACGACGGCGGCTGCTCGCCTCGCGCGATGGCGGTCGCCTGCAGCGAGAGGTTCTGCATCCGGGTGCTGGAGACCAGGCGAACGGTTTCCTTCGACAGCCCCTGCGCCGCTCCCTCCAGGGCGTCGAGGGTGGGCGCGGTCCGGAACGGCGCCGACACCGATTCCGCATGCCGGCCCAGCTCCCGCTGCAGGAGGTCCACGATGGCCTGGCGCCGCTGCTCCAACTGGGCCTCGGCCGCGGGCGGGCCGTAGGGAGCGTTCGGGGGTGCGCCGGCGCCGGCCGGGCTGAATCCGCTCGCCCCCCAGCCGCCGAACGGGTCGCCCTGCGCGCCGAACGTACTCGCGGGGCCGGCGGCGGGAGGATGGAACTCGCCGCCGGGGCCATATCCGGGTGGTGTACCGAAGCCTCCGTAGCGATCCCCGATGGGAGACGGGGAGTCGAAGGCGGAGGCCGGTGGCGCGTCCGGCGGCGCCGGCGCCGGCCCCGCTCCGGCCGGTGGCTCGCCCGCCCCATGCGTGACCGGCCGCCGCTCCTCTTCGGATTGGGCCGGGTGCAGATCGACCGGCTTCTGCCCCGGACGGGCCTCGACTCGGGGGGCGATCACGGTCGCCGGGTCGTCCAGAAGTTCGTCGATCGCTCCCTCTCGCGCCTCCCCGTTCACGAAGGAGGCCACGATCCCCCGCTCGTCGAAGACGACGATCCCGGTCCCCTTGGTGGGCGAGCTCGCCAGGACGGCACCGCGCCGGCCGGGCTGCACCAGCGTGCCGACCAGTTCCTTGGTCGCTCCCGGGGCACGCCAGTAGACGGGCAGGGCGCGCGCGATGCGAGGTTCGACGCCGATCACCTGCAGGTCGGCCATCGCCACCTCTCCCAGCTCGTCGAGGACGTCGACGCCCTTCACGGTCTCGGTCTTGGTCTCGGCGACCGCGTCCACGACCCGGCCGTTGATCACGATCACCATCGCGGTCAGCCGGTCCGAGTGATGGTAGATGACCGCACTCTCCTGGCCGGCGATGAGCCCGGCCAGCCCGCGCGCGCGGATCTCCATGCGTTCGCCGGTGGGCGGGGGCGGGACCGCCGGCAAGGACAGCTCAGGCTTCTGATCCATCGCGGCCATGATAGCCTCGGGCACCCTGGATCCGGTCTCGGCCGCGCGCGGTTTCTGTCCCGTCCTGCCAAGATCGGTGCGACGTGCGGAGCGAGTACCTGGACCTCACGGAGGCGAGTGCCAAGCGGGGCGGGTCGCAGCCCCTGCGGGCCTACCTCGCGGTGCCCGACGGCGCCGGCCCGTGGCCGGGGGTGGTGGTGATCCACGAGATCATGGGGCTGGACGCGCAGACCCGTCGCCACGCCGACCGGCTGGCGGCCGCCGGCTGCCTGGCCCTCGCGGTGGACCTGTTCAGCGCCGGGGGCCCGGGCTGTGTGGTGGTCACCCTGCGAGCTCTACGGCGTGGCGCCGGGCGGCCCTGTATCGACATCTCGACCGCCCAGCTCTGCCTGCGCACCGATCCGCGCTGCACCGGGAAGGTGGGTGTGATCGGCTTTTGCATGGGCGGTGGGTTCGCGCTCCTGACGGCGGCGGCCGGTTTCGACGCCGCCGCCGCGAACTACGGGCAGCTGCCGCCCGACCCGGAGGCGGCCTTCGACGGCGCCTGCCCGGTGGTCGGCAGTTACGGCGCGCGCGACCTGGCCTTGCGAGGCGCGGCGGCGGCCCTCGCCTCAGCGCTGGAACGGTCGGGCGTCGAACACGACGTCAAGGAGTACCCGGGGGCGGGCCACGCCTTCCTCGACGACGAGCCACCGGGACCCGCTCTCCTGCGTCCCCTGCTGCGCGTGACCGGGATCGGGCCGGATCCCGAGGCGGCCGCCGACGCCTGGGACCGGATCGAGGCTTTCTTCGCCGCGCACCTCGGGAGCGCGGGCCCATAGCATGGGGTGTCCCCGGGGGCCCGTAGCTCAGCCGGTCAGAGCGGGGGACTCATAATCCTCTGGTCGTTGGTTCGAATCCAACCGGGCCCACCAGCTCTTTGAACTGAAAGCCGACTCGGGAACCATCCCCGAGGCGGTCAACATGGGCCTACTTCAGCAACCGCTCGCGGGAGGGGATCGCGTCCAGGTGGTCGGCAGCCTGGCGCATCAGCTCCGGGAGCACGTGCGAGTAGGTGTCTAGCGTCAACCTGGTCGTGCTGTGGCCGAGCAGGTCAGCCACCACCTTCGGGTGCTCCCCCGCAGCCAGGAGACTCGCGAAACCGTGGCGCAGGTCGTAGAGCCGCGTCGCGGTCGGTAAGCCGGCCTCGACCAGCAAACGCTTGAAGGCCCGCACCACGTTGCGAGGCTCCGTCAGCCTCCCGGCCCTGCTCGGGAAGAGCCAGGCAGACGGTAGGGCCGACAGACTTTCAGATGGCGACGTAGCGATACGATCCCCAGATGCCCGACCCCGAGATGATTGCCCGCGTTTACGGCCCCGGCACCTGGGACCTGTACGACCGACTTGACGTCACCCTTGAGCCACGGAACCCGGACTGGCTAACTACGCTCGCCTCGGAACTGCTAAGACCTGGAGACCTGGTTCTCGACGCGGGGTGCGGGGATGGCTCTTACCTCATTCAACTCGTGCAACAGAACGATGTCACCGGAGTTGGGATTGATCCCGTGGCACGCGCAATCGAGCAAGGGAGTGAACGGGTTCAGGCCATGGGGCTCGCCGACCGCATCGCCCTACGGAGCGGCGTCGTCGAGGATCTGCCATACCCCGATCGGCACTTCGACTTCGTTTGGTGTCGCGACGTGCTGGAGTTAATCGACAACCTGGACGTAGCCCTAGCGGAGCTGGTCCGTGTGACCAAACCCGGCGCACTACTTCTCGTGTTCACAGTGGTCGCAACAGAACTCCTAGACAAGCGTGAAGCCGAAATGATCGAACGGGACGCGCTCGGTCCTCGCCTTCGCAACCTCAACGAAGTCCACCTCTTGTCGAGCTTCCACCGCGCCGGACTGTCGGTCGACCGGCGAGAGCCTATCGGTACCGAGTGGCGAGAATATCGCGAAGAGCGGGAACCGATCGTGTCACGCAAGCTGCTGCAACTCGCGCGCCTGCGGCGCCGGCGCAGCGATATCGTTGCCGAGTTCGGCCGTGACATCTGCGACCATGTAGAGGCCAATCTTCATTGGGAGCTTTTCCAGTTCGTCGGCAAATTGCTTCCCATCATCTACGTACTCCGGTCGAAGCGTTAGACACTACCGCACCCCTGGTCTCTCACTAGCTGGGCCCGTCGCCCACGTCTTCCAGAGCTGAAAGCCATGGGTGCCTTGGGTCAATCTGCGTCAGCAGTCTCGCCAGGTACCTGCGACGAGCTGGCTCAAGCTCGGGAACGATCATCCTGAAATCCCGACTATCCACCTCACGACGCCGTAGTGACTTGCTCAGCAACACTAACTCGGGCCGCACGATTGGCACGCCACCAGCTCCCTCCAGGCCGACCTCTGTTAGCGGGAGCACCACGCTCGGGCAATATCTCGACTGCCAACACTCTCCGAGCGCATCCTGCAATAGAAATTCAAGCCGACTCGCGAACCGCGTTGGTGGCGTAGCCCAAACTCCGTACGCTGCTCGGTCACCGTCGAATTGCTGCGCGAATACAGGGAATTTGCTCTCGTCGGTTTGCCCCGGAAGTCCCGCCCGAAGGTCCCAGCCCGCCAGATGCCGACGGAGCTCCGGTCCGTCGCGTCGCAGGATCCACACATCCACGTCGAAATGCTCCCTCGACCTCCCACCAACAAACAGGTCGAGCGCCAGCCCGCCTCCCACCCACCAGCGCGCGCCAAAGCCGGACAGCACCGTCGCCAAATCGCCGGATTCCAGCGGATCCCATTGGCGCGCGCGATCGATCGGGTCCATGTTCAGAGGATCATGCGCGGCCCCCAGCCGTGTTGCACGCGAGTCCGAGATAGCCCAAAGTGCGCCCACCAAGTCCACACCAGACGGACGATTCTCTACTCGCGGCCGCGCCGGGCCACACCGTCCCCGTCTCTTTCCGAGGACTCGAAAACCGGCTGGTCCGTGGCTTCCCACCAGGACAGGAGGTCGGCGTCTCCGCGGCTCCGTACCGCACGGCACGGCTATGGATACAGTCCCCGCAGCGTCGTGACCAGCTCAGCGAGTGGTGGATCGTATCCGTCGGACGTGTCGATTTCGTACCGCAGGCACCCGAGATCGAGCGGCTCGATGACGCGACTCTGCGCCGCCTCTGCGGTGGACACCATGCCACTGAGTTCGGCCTCTGGCACACCGTCCTGTCGGTATCGAGACGCGAACCGCGCAAGAGCATCCTCTGCTCGGCAGTGCACGTTCACCACCTGGCCCTGATCGAGCAGCGGTCGGACGTGATCCTCATCCCACCCGCTATACAGCGTTCCATCCGCGACCAGACTCACACCCGAACGGAGCAAAAACGAAACCGTCGCGAACCAAACCAGCACCTGGTGACCCGGGCGCTCACCCCCGCCCCTGGCGGCCGTAAAACTGAGGCCGTCCTTGATACTGTCCCGTTCGAGGTGCAGGACGCCCAACCCGCGGGCAAGCTCACGGGCCAGCGTCGTCTTGCCAGAGCCCGGTGCTCCGCTCACCAGAACCAGCAAGGCTCGCATGTATCGTTTCGCCGCGTAGCGGCGACGTCAGACGGCAGTTGCCGAGAAGAACACGTCGCGAACCACCTCCCGGGGTCGGTCCGCTGCAAGCCGGTCCCAGGCCAGTTCCATCGCGGCCGCTCGCTGCTCTTGCGTCAGCTGACCGCCGAATCGATCGTTCATGATGGGGATCTCCAGCCAGGCACGTATTTCTTCGGGGGTCGCCTCCAAGTCCACTACACGTACCGTTCGCAGCTCCAAAGAAGCCGCAAGCAGCGCATCGCGAACCGTTTCCACGGTGTACGGGTTCCGTCGTCGCTGCCCCGGCTCCAGGTGATAGAGCTCGTTCGCGGCGTCCATATAGGCGAACACGAGAGAGGTGGGGGGCAGGGCAGATGTGGGCTCCGGCACTTCGACAAACCCGGCCGGAATGTCGAACACCAGGACACCATCGGGCCTCAGCAACCGCCGGACTGCCGGGAACGTCCGTCCCAGTTCCGTCTGCCACATGGCCGCGCTACACAGCACGGCGTCAAGGAGCGGTTCCACGTGTTTGTCAACCTCTTCCGCCTCGGCTCGCACCCACTTGACTCGTGGATCGTTGATCGACCGCCTGGCCTCAGCAAGCATTGCTGCCGAGACGTCGACGGCGACCACCGACGCATCATCAGCGATCTTGGAAAGGACAACCGCGGTTGTGCAGCCGGTCCCGCAGGCCAAGTCCATAACGCGCTGAGCACCGGCCAGGTCCACCAAGCGAGCGAGTTCCTCACTCCCCTGGCGGTACAGACCGAACCGTAGACAAAAGGCCGCATAGCCAACAGCGTTCTCAGCGTCCTCCCACGGTGCCCAGAAGGGGGTCATCCCCGCGATCCTAGTCTTGGGCTGCCCGCCGGCCGCAGAAGGAGCCTAGCGCGGGGCCTTCCCCGTGGGCAGCGGCCGCACGCCAGTGCAGTCCAGGGTCAGCCTGGTCGTGCTGTGTCCGAGCAGGTCAGACGCCCACCCTCGGATGCTCCCGGCCGCCAGAAGCAGACTCGCGAAACCGTGTCGCAGGTCGTACAGCCGCGTCGTGGTCGGCAGCTCGGCCTCGACCAGCAGTCGCCTGAAGGCCCGGACCACGTTGCGAGGCTCCGTCAGCGTCCCGGCCCTGCTCGGGAACACCCAGGCCGAAGGCAACCGACAGCCCCGCCTCCCCACGAGCGCAAGCAGTCCACGCGGATGCTCAAGCTTCAGGGCCCCGGCTGAGGGTACGTGATCCGCACCACCCCGACGTGGCTCGATGTCGGCGTCCCGGTCTGCTGCTGCGGAGAGGACTTCGAGGTGGCCACTCCGGGGACGCCGTCGACCGTTGGCCGGACTACCACGTCAATTCCTCCCGCCGTGCCCACCACGCCTCGGCGGCGTCCATCGCTCTCTCCGCCTCGGGCACGCCCACTGTTCCAGGAACTCCGATTGTCTCATCCATTAACCCGGCCGTGGCGACCCAATGCAGGGGAATCAGGGTGATCTGCGCCGGGAGCCACCGGCGCTCGTCGGGCGTCACGGGTTGGGGAGCGGAACTGTCGTAGGCGTCGCGGAGTTCGCGGAGGTCGACGTTGGCGCCACTCTCAGATGCCCAGTACAGGCTGGCGGCCACGTCTAAGAGCCGCTCCCGGATGCGCACGAAATCCAGATCGAGATTCAACCAGGAGCCATCCGGCAGTTGGACCGCGTTGCCGAGCCTGAAGTCGCCGTGGATCGGAGCGAGCGGGAGCTCGACGCCGCGCCGGACTTTGCCCAGCTCGTCGAGGAGGAGCTTGGCTCGGCGCACCAGAGGCTCGGCCCCAGGGCCCAGACGGCGACGCGTGAAGCCGAGCCAGTAGTGCAACTGGCGGTGCGTTCGGCCGTCGTCGAGCGGCTCAGGCAGGTCCGGCTCCCAGGTCGCGCGCAGCCCCGCGTGAAGGCGGCCGAGCTCCCCGAACAACTGCAGGTACGACTCCTGGCTTGGGTTCGGTTGCACGTGCGGGACGAATTCTTCGAGTTCCGCCCAGCGGCCACCGACCCTGGCGACGTCCCGCCCGAGGATCGGCACCGGCTGGGCGACCCGAATCCCTGCCCGCTGGAGTCGCTCGCGCAGCCGGCGCAGCCCCGCCACACGGCCGCGCGTCGCCCATGGTCGATGCACACGCAGGACGAGCGGTTCAGCGGCGTCGAGCCGGACGTTGAGGTTGAACGAGCCGCCGATATCTTGCCACGTCCTAGCAGGCGCGACCTGATCGAGCAGCGCTGCGACCGCGGGGTCATCGATGCTGGCCCTTGGCCCGAACCAGCCGGGCAATGGCGGAGGTGGTGTCATAGCTTGGGTCCTTCGTCGTGGCGCTTCCGCTGGAAGCACGCAAGCAGAAGCCCCGGATCGAGGTGGGCTCCCCCAAGGTATTTGCGATCGCATCCTAGAACTTGCAAAGTACCCTTCTCGGTAACAGTGTCCGCGGCCGCTGAGGCATCACTGGCCCGATGAGGGCCGCGCAAGGGCCGCGTCCCGTACCATTCGCGGGCCGGGTCGTCCGGGGCCAGGTCCGCCATTCCTCGAAGGTGTCAAAGACCGGCGGGCGGCGCGGGAAGTCCCCTCGTTGTAATGCCCCATGTGGGAGCAACCGGACGTCCCCGATCCCGAGCGGCGCAGTCCTGACGCCACCCGCGGTGGAGCGCCTCGGGTGGGATACTCCAAGGCGCCAGATGACACCCGGCCGCTGAGGCACGCGCTGACGCAATAGATCGCAAGACCTGTCACCGCGTGCCGCCCACCACCCGGCGCGGCGCGCTCCCATCTCGGAGTGAAGAGAAGGAGTTCTCTTTGCCGTGTCATGGCACCCCACAACCCAAGAACTCGGCGGCGTCCTCGCAGTGCTGAGGCGGCGCACCCGCAAGGACTGGGCCCTGCTGGGACACCTCGGAGGCCGGTCCGAGGGCGCGTTCCTGGTCGGCGCCGGCAGGACCAGAGCGGTCCTGAAGGTCTCCCCCGACCCGGCCTGGCGGGCCAGGCTTGCCGCGGCGGCTCCGACGCTCGATCGCGCGCGGGCGGCGGGGTGGCCCGCGCCGCGATGGCTGGGCTGGGGCTCGAGCGGCGACCGGTACTTCCTGCTCCAGGACTTCGTGGACGGCGAGTGCCTCGAGACGCGGCCATTCGAAGAGGCCCACGTCGAGGCGGTCATCGCCCTCAACGAGTCACAGAAGGGCCTCGCCCCCAGCCAGGCGACCAGGCCGAGCGACACCGGCAAGCGCGGCGGCGGGGACTTCAGCGCCCGCGCCCGCGCCCTGTTGTTCGAGCCCGGCCACCCCGCCCGGGCCGAATTGCGGCGGCACTCGGCACGCGCTGCGGCCGCCCTTTCGGAACTGGAGGCCCGGGTGGCCGGGATGGAAGACGTGGCCACTCGGCGGGACGACCTGGTCCACGGCGACTTCTACCAGGGCCAGTTGCTCGCGAGGGGCGGCGAGGTCGTCGCGGTCATCGACGTCGAGAGCCTCGGCAGGGGATGCCGCGGTTACGACCTGGCCACGTTTGTCATGGCCGCCGGTTGGTTCGAAGCCGAGACCGCGGCAGTGGACCGGGTCGCCCGGCGGGGCGCACAGATCGCCGGCCTCGACGCCTTCCGGCTGCACCTGGCCGCCAACATCGTCTTCTACGCGTGGGGCGGGGTGGCGAAGTGGCCCGCCGGGTCCGTGGGGCCCTTCATGGAGAGCCGCCTGCCGCTCCTGGATCGGGAGTGAGGGCGGCCGGCTTCGCGAGACAATCGAGGTCGCCGTCTCCACGCGCGTCGCCACCCGTGCGATCAGCCGTGGCGTGGTCAGCACCCGGTGGACGTTCAGCAGCACCAGCAGCTGGTGGTCGGCCGACGACAGGCGAGCGGCTACACCACGACGTCCGCCACCCCCGCCGCCCGAGGCGGGATGACGAACAGCAACACCGGAATCATCGGGAGATGTTGTGGGCACGGTAATCATGCACAACGTCGTGTCGGTGGACGGCTTTATCGCGGACGAGAACGACGATGTTGGGCCACTCCACGAGTGGTACTTCAGTGGGGACGCCCCGATCACTGAGGGAGGCGATCAAGAGTTCGATCATTCCGGCGCTAGAAGTGGTTTCAAGGTCTCAGCTGCATCCGCCGAGTACGTTCGTTCTATGTGGGATTCGATCGGCGTGATCGTGATGGGTCGCCATCTGTTCGATCTGGTAAACGGCTGGGAGGGTCAGCCGCCCACGGGGGAGCATGTGGTCGTGGTGTCCCACCGACCCAAGCCCGAGAGCTGGCACCCCGAGGCGTCGTACTTCTTTGTCGATAGCGTGAAGGCTGCGGTGGACAAGGCCCAGGAGCTCGCTGGGGAGCGAACCATCGCTGTGAACGCTGGCGATGTGGGGAGCCAAGTCCTCGCGGCCGGCCTCGTGGATGAGGTGGCGATGGACATGGTGCCAGTGGTGTTTGGGTCGGGCAAACGCTACTTCGGAAGCATCGACGGGCAGCATCTTCTGGAGGATCCCCACGTGGTCATCCAGGGCGATCGAGTGCTACACCTCAGGTTCAAAGTGCGCCGCTAAACCTTACTGACCGAGAGTTGAGGTGACTCTGTTTTTGATGATGGTCATGCCCCACCAGACCGACGCCTCCGAACCAGGTGGTCATGGCGTCAAGCAATTGTCGACGCACCTGACCTTCTCATTCGCGAGAGGCCAATTCTGCGCGACGCAAGAGTCGAAGGTGTGGGCGTCGCCCCATCAACAGGGTCGGTTAAGCCACTAGGTACAGGTACGGTCCACCATGCGCACATTGCACTTCGGTCTGCGGGTCAGCGATCTGGAACGTTCACTCGCGTTCTACACCGCCGTCGGCTACACAGTCATTGGGATCATCGAGGGGACGGCGTACGGCAGCCTGACCATGCTCCAGCTACCCGGCGACGACTTCGTCACCATCGAGCTGGTCTACGACCCGTCAAAGAGCGAGGCCGGTCCCGGCGCTGGCATCAACCACCTGGTTATCCAGGTCGAGTCGTTGGACGCAACCCGCGCCGATCTTGCCGCCAAGGGATCGAGCCCGGGCTCCTCGAGTATCCCGGCGGCCCCACCGGGCCGCGGACCTGCTGGATTACCGACCCGGACCGCTACCGGATCGAAGTGGTCCAGTGGCCAGACGGCCACGCCGACGGCATTACCAAGGCCGACTTCGCCTGAGCCGGCAGACCCCCACCAGGGAGCTACTCATTGGCCACGACCGTTGCCGAGTCAACGTTCCCGACCGTGCCAGTCCCGAAGGGCGCACACCTGCTCTCGTGAGGGCCCTCAGGGGGCGGCGTTGCCATCAACCTCGAAATTTTGAACGGAAAACCGCCCCGGGGAGCACCCACAAGGCGGTCAACATGAGCGAACCACAGCAACCGCTCGCGGGAGGGGATCGCGTCAGGATGGTCGTGCCCCTAAGTGTTCACGTGTCCAACCGAATCGGGGAACTCCACTCGGGAGCACGCACCACCGCCGGCGCACCACTCGCAGCTGGCGCTCGAAGGCGGGATAGCTGCCCTCGTAGCCGTAGCCGTGCCGCAGCTCGGCGTGCAGATCGGTCCCGCGGATCTGTGGGCATACCGCCAACGCCGCTCGACGTGCGCCAGCTGGGCGGGCGTCAGCGCCGTCGGCCGTAGGCGAGGGCCGTACCGACGGGGCTCTGGACTCTCCAACTCGCGATAGACGGTGTTCCGGCTGAGGCCGAACTCGCGCCAACGCGCTCACCGATCATCCCAGACGATGCAGAGCTTTCAACTCCACCTGGGTTGCTCCAGACTGCATTGCGAGGTCTCCTGCTTCGGCGTGGTCTTGGACACCCACAGCCTCGCAGGGGACCTCCTCGCTGACGGCGACTCCGAACGGTTCTGCCCTGCGCGAACCTGTTCAGATTTCGCGATCAGCACTGTTCACTTTTCGTGTTCGCCAACAGCCGCGGCCGGACAACTGCTCACGGCGGCATTCGAGGCGAGCAGGGGTAGCCGCCAAGCTGGACCGTCCGCTCGGGTACGTCCGGCCCAGCCGTGCGGTGGGGTCCGAACGGGCAACCGAACGCCCCGGCACGACAACCGGTCCGGACCTCGGAAGTCGCGACGCGGCTGAGGTCTCCCTTATAGCCGGGGTAACACCGGACTCAGCATGGTGGCGATCATCGCCACGGCGGCAACCCCCATCACGGCTGCTGCGACCCACGTCACGGCCCGACCAAAAGGTCTACTGACATGCTCTTTCATGACCATCCGGTCTGAGCCGAGGAGAATGACGAGCACCATCAGTGGCACAGCGACGACACCGTTGATCACGGCGCTGACAAAGAGAGCCTTGATAATGTCGATGCGGACCAGGTTCATGGCCAGGCCTGCGACGGTGGCGAGAGCGATCACGGCATAGAATGTCGGCCGGTATCGAGGCTTGGCGCTGAGGTCTCCGCGGAACCCACCGAATTCTCGGATTGCGTACGCCGCTGACCCCGAGAGGACGGGAATGGCAAGGAGCCCCGTCCCAATCAGACCGAACGCAAACAAGACGGATGCGAAGCGACCGGCGAAGGGAGTTAAGGCCTGAGCTGCCTGCGAAGCCGTCTGAATACCGGTCTTGCCATGCGCATGAAGGACTGTCGCCGATGTCAGGATGATGAAGTAAGTCACCACTTGGGCGAACAGCATCCCGGTAATGATGTCGACCCGGGCCGCGCGGAGTCCTTTCGGCTCGACGCCGCGCCTCTCTTTCTCGCTGCGCAGGCCCGCGGCGCGCATCTTATCCACTTCCGAGGACGCCTGCCAGAAAAAGAGGTATGGTGAGATCGTCGTGCCCAGGACTGCGACCAGGCCGGTCACGAAGGCGGCTGACAGTTCGATATGGGGTATGAAGGTATAGCGCAAAACCTCGAGCAACGGCGGCCGACTCAGTACGCCGGCGAGCACATAGGCGAAGAGTACCAGCGTCAGCCATTTGAAGATCCGAAAAATCGTCTGGTAGGTCGCAAAGAGTTGCAGAAAGAGGACGGCCACCGCCACCGGCACGACGAGATAGATCGGAGGGATGCGGTCGCCCGAAAGAATCGAACCGCCCGCCGCCACCGCTCCCAAGTCCGCACCCAAGTTCAGCGTGTTGGCGAGGGCGAGCGCCAGGATACACGCGCCGACCAGCGGGACTGGAAACCGTCGGCGCAAGGACGTGCCAAGGCCGACCCCGGTCTGTAGCGCGATGCGAGAGCAGAGTTCCTGCATGGCGACCATGAGAGGGAAAGTGAAGAGAGCGGTCCATAGCATGCCGAATCCGAACTGGCTCCCGACCTGCGAATACGTCCCGATGCCGCTCGGATCGTCGTCGCTGGCCCCGGTGATCAGTCCCGGACCTAGTATCTGGAGAAACGAGACTAGCCGGCGGGGCCGACTCTCGATCGCAGGTTCACCCACCTCCGGGCCGCCGGTCGCGGGGACCTTCCCCGACCCTTTCGCAAGTTCGTTGGGGTCAGGTTCGACATCCGGCCCGAGCGCGGTAGCCTCGAGAAGCGGATCGTCGATGGGCTCAGGCATGCCGGGCGAAGCCCTGGTGGTGAGACGCGCGCTGGTCAGCCTCGAACCCGAGCGTCATGTCCGAAACACCATAGTTCCTCCAGTTTCCCGATGCCCAGCTTCGTCCAGGCCTTTTGAAATCCAAGCGACATCGACGATATCACTTTTTAGTCATTAAGGATGATCCTAAAGCGCGCGGGGGCCAGTGAAGGATCGCGGCAAGGCGATCTGGATCTCTTCTCGCGGGGCCTGCATGCACGTGGTCGGCGTGGCCGGTCACAGCGGCGCATGCCGCTGCGCGGTGCGACGGCCACCGCCCGGCTGCGCCTGCCCTGTGAGAGATGGCAAGGCGGCGAGCCGTAGCCCAAGCCAACCGCCTTATCGGCCGACCCGATTGACGGCCGCGCCGGCGCGGATGGCTTTTGGGATTTCGGCAACGCCGTCTACGGCTACCAGCAGTGCCTCCAGATCATCAGCCGGCGCCGCGCTGTCCAGCTCCACGGTGTATTCGATGCCCGTCGACTGTCGGGTCGATGAGCGCCGGTAGAGGCTGTCTCAATGGTGACCCCATGAGGTGTCCACTGATGGGGCAACCGCACGCTGTCCGCGGCCCGCGTAGCCAAGGGTGCACCTTGCTTCCGTCGCCGGCTGCCGCAGAAGCGGGTACGGGGCCCGATCCGCGGCGGGGCCGGCGGAATAGTCACCCACCGGTCATTGCCGTCCCCAGCATCCCGGGCACAAGAAAGGCCTGCCGTCAATCAGTGACGGCAGGCCTTCTTTACCTGCGTGAACTACGAGGCGTCGCCGTCGTCGTTCATCTCGCTCTCGAAGTCTGGAGGCGACGCCCCTCCAGGCACGACCACTGACTGCACGTTGGTCCGGCAACTCGTGAAACCGGGACCCACCGGGGTGCTGGTCTGGGTCGTCACGTTCTCGTCCATGATCGTGCCGGAGATGAAGATCACGAACCCGCCCCAGGTCAGCGTCGGGAACGGTGTGGCCGTGTTGTTGGTGACCTGGATGCCATTGATCCACGCCGTCGTTCCTTGCCCGTCCGTCGCCCAGAGGTTGACGCGCCCGACCGCGTTCGTGCTGGTCTCCGCACCATTCTCCACCGTCGCCGTGCCGGCGATCTTGATGGGTGGGAAGGGAAGCCCGGAGGCAGCGGTTGCACCGGTCAGGCTGATCGAGTACGCGTGGAGGTCACCGCTTGCATCGATGTAGTGATGCCAGGCGCATTTGACGTTCAAAAGCTCTGGCTGTCCTGTGACGCGGTTCGGAGCCTTGCCCCAATCTCCGGTCTGGTCTGAGGGAACGGGGGAGAAGCGCCACACGGTCATGTCCGCGAAGCGCAGCTGTGACAGGGTCCCCGTCGGGGGTACACAGTTCGTCCCCCCGCCCTGGCAGTAGTTCGTCTTGGCCTCGATCTCGAAGACGTTCACCTCGGGGTTCGGCGGCGGCCCCTGAGCGGCGGCTGGTGCCGCCAACAGGAAGAACGCCGACCCCAAGCTCACCGCGGCCGCCGCCAGAACTCGGAAGAGCCACCTCATTGACCGTCCTCCATTCCTAATGGGCCGAACCGTAGCGGCGGAGCCTAGTGGGTCCAAGCCGGCCCGGTCCATAGGACAAATGTCCCAATGCATTGGGTTCCGTGAACCTCGGCAGCCGGCGCCCGCTCGGGATCGAGGATGGTGGTCAACAGTCGGTAGCGCTCGAGACCCGAGCGGCCGGGATCGTCGATCGTGTACTCGATCGCTCGCACGGACTGGGGTCGCTCTCGCCGCTGATCGCTGCTGTCGTAGATCCGCGTCACCCAGGATCCGTCCTCCAGCACCTGATCCGGCTCCAGGCGGAGGTTGCCGACGCGCCAGAGCAACTCGGCGCGCTGGCCGCTGGCGATCTGCCAAAGCCGGAAGCTGTAGATGCCACGGTCGGCCAGGCAGAGCATGCCCGGCCCCAGGTTGTGGCAGAGATCCTCGGCCAGGCTCTGCTCACCGCGCCAGCAGGGGCCAAGCTCGGCCGCGATCACCGCGTGGGTCCCGCACTCGGCCAGCCCGACCATCCGCAGCTGGGGGAAGGCCGTCCGCCCGCGGCCGGTTCCTGGGCGGCCGAAGGCCCTCTCGTTGGCCTCCGTGTCGGCCACGTCCAAGCAGGTCCCATCGCCTTAAGTCCCGGTCTGGTTGGGGGATCCAGCCCGAGGAACCTTGCCGTAAGGGGCCTTGCTGGGGTCTTCTTTGAGGCGGACCGGCGCTCTCTGCCCGGGTCCCCGCCTCAAATGGCTACCCGATCGAGGGCGTCCCCTTCGCCGGCCGGACCCTTCTCCTTGAGAATGGCGCCGTGAGCACGGACCCGAGGACCACGGCCGCCGCCCGCCGCTTGGGCCGGTTGCCGGTCATGCACGGCATCCTGCCCATCGAGGGATCCCGGGTCCCGCTCGACCTGGTCGCGGGCATCACGCTGGCCGCCCTCGCGATCCCGGAGGTGATGGGCTACACCAGCATCGCCGGCATGCCGGTGGTCACGGGCCTGTATACGATCCTGATCCCGATCGCCGTCTTCGCGATCCTGGGCTCGTCGCGGCACCTGGTGGTGGGCGCCGACTCCGCGACGGCCGCGATACTGGCGGCCGGTCTGGTCGGCCTGGCGGCCACCGGATCGCCGCAGTACGTCGCGCTGGCCGGACTGGCCGCCATCATCACCGGGGCGATCCTGATCCTGGCCCGCCTGGTCAGGCTCGGTTTCCTGGCCGACTTCCTGTCGCGGTCGGTGCTGATCGGCTTCCTGACCGGGGTCGGCATTCAAGTCGCCATGGGTCAGGTGGCCGAGATGTTCGGGGTGTCGGGCGGCACCAGCGGGGGCCGGCTCGACGGGCTGCTCAAGTCGCTCGACCTGAGCCAAACCATTGACAAGTTCCTCACCGCCTTGAGCGAGATCCCCAAGACCAACCTGGCCACGCTGGCGGTCTCTGTCAGCGTCCTGATGGTGGTGGTCGGCGCGCGGGCGATAAACCGCAAGATCCCGGGAGCCCTGATCGCGGTCATCGGAGCCATCGCGGTCTCCTACTTCGCCGATCTCGCCGCTCATGGCGTCGCGGTGCTTGGCACTATCCCGGGAGGGCTTCCGAAGATCGCCCTGCCTGGCGCCGGCGCGAAGGCCCTGCCGCAGCTGTTCGCCACCTGCTTTTCGATGTTCCTGGTCATCCTGGCGCAGAGCGCCGCCACCTCCCGGGCCTACGGAGCCCGCTACAACGAGCGCGTCAGCGAAGACGAGGACCTGGTAGGCCTGGGCCTGGCGAACGTCACCGCCGGGCTGACCGGCACCTTCACCGTCAACGGCAGCCCGACCAAGACGCAGATGGTGGACAGCGCCGGCGGCCGCTCCCAGCTCGCGACGCTCACCACCGCGGTCCTGGTCGCGATCGTGCTGCTGTTCCTGACCGGACCGCTGGCGTACATGCCCAAGGCTGTCCTCGCCTCAGTGGTGTTCCTGATCGGCATTGAGCTGATCGATATCGCCGGGCTCCGTCGCGTGCTACGAGCGCGGCATGTCGAGTTCTGGGTCGCGGTCGTGACCGCCGTCGTGGTCGTGATCATCGGCGTGGAGCAAGCGATCCTGCTGGCGATCGTCCTCTCGATGATCATCCACGTCCGGCACGGCTACAGACCGCGGAACACTCTCCTGACGTGCGACGCCGACGGTCATTCTCGGCCCCAACCGGTCGACTCCGGCGCGCAACTGGCCCCGGGGCTCATGGCCTACAGCTTCGGCCACAGCGCGTACTACGCCAACGCCGAGCAGCTCACCGAGCAGGTACTGGACCTGGTCAGGAGGGCGGACCCGCCGCTCCGCTGGTTCTGCTTCGACGGCCGTTCCGTCGACGATGTCGACTACACCGCCGGGGTGACCCTGGTCCAGCTCCAGGGCGAGCTCAAGGAGCACCGGGTCAGGTTGGTGATGGTCGGCATCTCCGACCATGTCCGGGCCGAGCTGGATCGCGACGGCCTGGTCGCGCTGATCGGCGAGGACGGTTGGTTCGAGGACGTCAGCGACTTGCTCGAGAGCTTCCAGCGCGAGGCGACGCCACCCCCAGCCTCAGATCCACCGAGCGCGTCACGGAATACCGAGCGCTCCACTTCGTAACCACGGCGGGCCGCCGGCCGCGCCTGACCACGGGTGGCGCAGCTACTCTCTGGCCATGGAGGGCATCCGGCACCGAAGCGTTGACACCAACGGAATTACGCTGCACGTCGCCGAGGCCGGCGAGGGCCCACCCGTCATCCTGCTTCACGGTTTCCCCGAGGGCTGGTACTCGTGGCGGCACCAACTGCCCGCTCTCGCCGCCGCGGGCTACCACGCCGTGGCGCCCGACCAGCGCGGCTACGGAGAGACCACGCGTCCGGACCAGATATCGGCCTATTCGATGTTCCACCTCGCCGGCGATGTCGTCGGTCTGATCGCGGCACTCGGGAAAGGACGAGCGGTCCTCGTCGGCCACGACTGGGGCGCACCCGTGGCATGGAACACGGCCCTCTTCCGGCCTGACCTTGTCCGCGGGGTGGTCGGGCTCTCCGTCCCGCACCGGCCGCGCGGCCGCCGGCCTCCGCTCGACGCCTACCAGGAGCTGCTGGGTCCTCGCTTCTACCAGATCTACTTCCAGCAGCCTGGTGTGGCCGAGCGCGAGTTGGAGCGCGACGTGCGGCGGACCATGTACACGCTTCTCGCCGGCGCCTCTGGCGACGCCCCGCAGGTAAGCGACATGATGGTTGGTGAGCACGGTTTGCTCGCCGCCCTCCCGGTGCCGGAGCGTCGGCCGGCATGGCTGACCGAGCGGGACCTCGACCATTGGACAGATCTGTACCAGCGCACCGGCTTCGCGGGCGGCCTCAACTGGTACCGCAACATCGACCACAATTGGGAGCACTTGGCCCCCTGGCAGGATGCGAAAGTGCAAGCGCCCGCGCTCTACATCGTCGGAGACCGCGACCTTGTTTATCACTTCCCGGGAGGCCGTCGGGCACTCGACGAGCTCGGCAGCTTCGTTCCCAACTTGACCCGTTCGATCGTCCTCGACGGCTGTGGACACTGGACGCAACAGGAGCGACCGGAGAAGATCAACCAGGCTCTCATTGAGTTTCTCGGCGCCCTGGCACCGAGCTGACGGGTTCCCCGGGGAGTCGTAAGAGTGATCACGACCTACTCGGTCATGGCACCGCCGGACGACAGTCGGCGGCACCGGCCGTGGTCGGTCGTCTACCCGCGGCGCGGACAGAGATGCTCAGGGCATCGTCAGCGCCGTCATCCAGAGTTGCCCGTCGGTGCCGCGCAGGAAGTAGTCCGTAGTGCCGGTCTGGGGCGGCGAAACCGCCCCGGGGCTGCCGGTCCACTGCCCTCCCAGCGACTGCCAACTCGCCCAGGCACTGCCATTCCAGCTCAGGTGCCAGAGCGCCTGGTCGGAGCCCAGGACCGCTACATCGAGGCCCCCGGCCGCCCACGAGGCCGCGTCCGGTGCCCCGGCGAGGTAGCCCCCCAGCGGTTGCCAGCCGTACCACGCACTTCCCGTCCAGGCCAGGTGCCAGAGCTGGTTGTCGAGGCCACGAGCAAAGACGTCGATCCGGTTGGGTCCCCAGGAGACGGCGCCCGGAGCCGACGTGAGACCTCCTCCCAGTGGTTGCCAGCCGAACCAGCCATTGCCGGTCCAGGCCAGGTGCCAGAGTTGATTGTCGAGGCCGACCGCGAAGATGTCGAGCCGGCCCGGAGCCCAGGAGGCCACGTCCGGCCCCGTATTGAAGCCGCCGCCCAGAGACTCCCATCCAGACCACGTGCTGCCGCTCCCCCAGATGTGCCAGACCGCGTTGTCGCGGCCTCGCACGAAGACGTCGATTCGATTCGGACCCCAGGAGACGGCGGTCGGATCGGCGGTCAGGATGCCTCCCAGCGACTGCCAGTTAGACCACGTGGTGCCGTTCCATGTGCGGTACCAGAGCGCGTTGTCGACCCCGCGGATGAACACCGAGGTCGCGTTGTTGGCCCAGGAGGCGGCATCCGGCCCGGAGCCGGCCGCCAGGCCACCGCCCAGCGGTTGAGCGACGAGCTGGTTCAGAACACCCGACGTCGAGGCGGCGAAGTTGGCGTTGCCGGAGTAGCCGGCGGTGATCTGATAGGAACCAGCGATGGTCAAGGTTGTCGTGCAGATAGCGGTCCCCGTGCTGACTGTCACCGCGGTGCAACCCGAGATCGCCGTCCCGTTGTCGGAGAACGTGACGGTGCCGCCATCGGGCAGCGGGCTCACGGTCGCGGTGAACGTGACCGGTTGACCTGCCTGCGCGGCGGTGCTCGAAGAGGTCAGAGCAGTGCGAGTCGCGAGCGGCCCGGTCGTGTACGCCTCGACGGTGTTGAGGAACGCGCCGACGTTAATCCCGCCAGAGGTGTCCCGAGTGCCGCCGACGGCGTAAACGCGGCCGTCAGCACCCGTTGCGGCTCCGAGCCCGAACCGGGCAGTAGGGATGGGCGGGGCGGTGGCCCAACTGTTGGTGGTGGCGTCGTAGGCCTCAACCGTGTTCTGCAGAATGCTGTGATCCTCGCCACCGATTGCATAAATCCGGCCGTCAGTTCCGACAGCCGCCGCTAATCCGTCGCGCGGAGTTGGCAGCGGTGCGATGGAGCTCCAGGTGTTCGTCGCTGGGCTGTACGCCTCAACGGTGTCGAGAGAACTGAATCCCCCGTCAACGCTGCCGCCGATGGCATAGATGAGACCGTTCGCGGCCACCGCCGCCAAGGCCGCACGTGCGGTGGGCATCGGCGCGAGCGTCGTCCAACTGTGTGTCGCCGGGTTGTACGCCTCGAGCGTGTTGAGGGCGATGCTGTTCGCGTTGAATCCACCTATCGCGTAAATGAGGCCGTTAGGCGCAGCCACCGCTGCCAAAGCCTGACGCGGGGTAGGCATTGGCGCGGCCTCCGTCCAGCTGTTGGAGGTTGGGTCATAAGCCTCCACCGTGTTGACTGCGGGACCGACGTTCTCCTGCCCTCCGATCGCATAAATACGACCATCAGCTCCGGTCGCCGCCGCGAGCTCGAAGCGCTGGGTGGGCATGGACGCGACACCGGTCCACCCCTGAGTTGCCGGGTCGTACACCTCCAGCGAGCCCGTCAAACCGGCGGTTGTCGCTCCACCCATGGTGTAGATGCGGCCATTGAGACCGGCAACCGTCGCCGGCCAGTAGGTAGGGGCTGGCAGGGGCGTGGCGGTACTCCAGCCGGCGGCGGCCTCCGCGACCATCGGGCTCGAAAAGGTGGTGAGCGCCACGAACGTTGTGCTGATCAAAAGCGGGAGTAACAAACACAACGGCGGCAGTCGACATCGCCCGAACTTCCTCAAGATCAAGTCAGGATCCTCCTTCGGGCGTCCGCCCGTGTCGCGATGTCTCGCAACACTCCGCCCCACCCCGAAGCAAGGGCAACGGGATGGTTGTCCCGCCAAGTCAGGATACTGTCCTACGGACAGGAGTGAGTACCGCGAGCCTTCCTGGGGCACCCTGCGGGTGGCCATCCTGCCGCTGCGCGAACGTCCCCTAAGCACGCAAACGTCTGGCGAACGCAAGAGGAGACAAGGAGACGGCTGCCTCGATTGCTCTTTCGGCGCCGGTCAACGCCCACCCAGTGCAGGTCTTCGAGGCCCTGTCCCGGTCGACCGGCCTGCCCTCATTCTGGTTCGGAGACACCGAGGCCGAACCCGTCGTCGGTTCGGTGATCCGGATGCGCCACGATCCGGCCGGTCTCGCGGTCGGCTTCCGCCTCGAAGAACTCCGGAATCCCGGCGGGTCGTGTGGACACCCCTGCATGACCTGGCCCTGGGTCCTGCCTGGACCGGCAAGACGGTCACCTGGGATCTGATGCCGGAGGGTGGCGGCACCGGGGTTCCCACCGCGCCACCCCCGACTACTCAGCGTTGCTATATACTGGTAGTCAGTGTCATTGAGTAGCGGCAAGAGCTCCGTCAGCAAGCAGGCGACGGAGATGCTGAAGGGAATCCTGGAGGGCATCGTCCTCGCGATCCTGTCTCGCCGGCCCGCATACGGGTACGAGATCACGGCGTCGCTGCGGGAGCGCGGCTTCTCCGACATCGCCGAAGGCACCGTTTACGCGCTGCTGATCCGGATCGAGCAGCGCGGCCTGGTCGACGTCGAAAAGGTGCCCTCGGAGAAGGGGCCGCCGCGCAGGGTCTACTCGCTCAACGCGCACGGACGGGAATACCTCGACGAGTTCTGGAGGACTTGGAGCTTCCTCGCGGAACGTGTTGAACAGCTCCACGAAGGAGGCAGGTGAAAATGGCGGCGAAGTGGATCGAGCTGGTCACCGGGTCGCTCGAGCAGAAAAAGCAGTACAAGCAGTACCGGGCCCGCATCCAGGCCCTTCCGGAGCCGTACCGCACGGCCGCGAAAGCGCTGGAGCGGTACTTCATGTACAACGGGGGCGTCACCGACGGCGAGACCGCCCTCAAGATGTGGGGCGACTTCGTCGACCTTTGGGAGCGTGCGGCCGCCGACGGCACGCCGGTGCGCGAGATCGTCGGAGAGAACCCGGTCGAGTTCGCCGATGCCTTCACCCAGGCTTATGCCGGCCCGCATTGGATCGACAAGGAACGCGCCCGCCTGACCAAGGCGATCGAGGACGCCGAGCGAGGGGAGCAGAAGTGACCACCGATGCGGCCATCCGGGTGCAGGGCCTGCGGAAGTCCTACTCAGAACTACACGTCCTGCGCGGGGTGGACTTCGACGTCGCGCGAGGCAGCATTTTCGCCCTGCTCGGATCCAACGGGGCGGGCAAGACCACGATCGTGAGAATCCTCTCCACGCTGCTCAAGGCAGACGCTGGGACCGCGAGCGTCGGCGGGTTCGACGTCGCCAAACAGCCGGCCAGCGTGCGGGAGTCCATCAGCCTCACGGGACAGTTCGCCGCCGTCGACCAGATCCTCAGCGGGCGAGAAAACCTCGTGCTCGTCGCCCAGCTCCGGCACCTCAAGGATCCGGGCAAGACCGCGGATGGACTGCTGGAGCGTTTCGGACTGACCCGCGCGGCGAGGCGAAAGGTGTCGACCTACTCGGGTGGCATGCGCCGCCGCCTGGACATCGCCATGAGCCTGCTCGGGAGTCCACCGGTGATCTTTCTCGACGAACCGACGACCGGGCTCGACCCCGAGGCTCGCAACGGGGTATGGGGCGCGGTGAAGGACCTCGCCGGGCGGGGCACCACGGTCCTGCTGACGACGCAATACCTGGACGAGGCCGAACAACTCGCCGACCGGATCGCGATCCTCCACCAGGGCCGGATCATCGTGGACGGGACTCTGGCCGAGCTCAAGCAGCTGCTCCCGCCGGCCAAGGCCGAATACGTCGAGAAGCAGCCAACCCTCGAGGACGTGTTCTTGGCCCTCGTCGGTGACGACCCCAAGGACGCCGACCACGGTCGACGCGAGAAGGCAGTACCAGGCGTAGCTTCTGGTCAGATAAAAACTACGGGACAATCATGAACAGGCACTTCCTCGGCGACACCGCCGTACTCACGGCACGAACCCTGAAACACGTCACTCGCAGCGTAGACACTATCATCACCACCGCGATCATTCCGGTCGGCATCATGCTGCTGTTCGTCTATGTGTTCGGTGGGGCGATCAAGACCGGATCGGATTCGTATGTGAACTACATGCTGCCCGGCATCTTGCTGATCACGATCGCATCGGGCATCTCCTACACCGCATTTCGACTGTTCAGCGACCTGCAGAGCGGGATCTTCGAACGCTTCCAGTCCCTGCCGATCGCACGGTCGGGCGCGATGTGGGCGCACGTGCTGACCTCGCTGATCGCCATTCTGATCTCGCTCGTGATAGTCGTGCTGGTCGCCGTCCTGATGGGCTTCCGGTCCGGCGGGGGAGTGCCGGCCTGGCTCGCGGTCGCGGGCATCCTGCTCCTGTTCACGTTGGCGCTGACCTGGATCGCCGTTATCGCCGGGCTGACCGCGACCAGTGTGGCCGGCGCGAGCGCGTTCTCCTACCCGCTCATTTTCCTGCCCTTCATCAGCTCGGCCTTCGTGCCCACGGAGACCATGCCCGGTCCGGTGCGGTGGTTCGCCGAGCATCAGCCCGTGACGTCGATCGTCGACTCGATCCGCAATCTGTTCACGGGGCAGCCGGTTGGCAGCGACATCTGGGTCGCGCTCGCCTGGTGCGTCGGCATCCTCGTCGTCGCGTACGTCATCGCCATGGTCATCTACCGCCGAAAGATCACGTAAGAGGAAGGTCGACGCACGCAGGGTGGAGCGTTGGAAGCGGAGCCTCGCCGCCACCGCCTGGCCTGCTGCTGGAACGCTGGTGGCCATTGTCGACTAGAGAGTGGTCGCGTTCGTGAGCATCTCCCCCAGCCGGGACGACAATCAGGACTCCGCCGGCGTCGGCCACTTCCTAACCCCGGGCGGACGGTAGTATGACGGTGATGTCCCCAAGCGCAAAGCGGTCGACAATACACTTCGCCGCTTCACTGTGCACCATTGACAGCTCGACCATCCTCCGGCTCCCGCCCGATGCGAGCGCGAAACTGCCATCGCGGGGACAGGTTGCCGTAGAAGGGACGATCAACGGTCATGCTCTCGAGACCGTCTTGGAACCGGATGGCTGTTCGGGACACTGGCTGAGGATTGATAAAGAGCTACGACAGGCCGCCGGCATAGGCGGGGGGGACACAGCGACCCTCGAGCTTCAAACGACCAAGGACTGGCCCGAGCCGGACGTGCCCGCGGACCTGGAGACATCTCTGGCAGCGGCTCCTCGCGACATCCAGGCTCTGTGGCGAGATATCACTCCCATGGCCCGTTGGGAGTGGGTTCGGTGGGTGAACGCCACCAAGAACCCGGACACGCGCCGGCGGCGGGTCCAAGTGACCATCTCCAAGATGAGCAGCCGGAAGCGGCGGCCGTGCTGTTTCGACCTCTCCGCGTGCACCGACCCCGATCTGTCCCGGAACGGTCGACTGCTCGAACCGGCCTAGGGGCCGCGTCCCTAGAAGGCCTGCCGAGAATAGGCCCTCTCGGCGGCACCCGAGTACGGAGCCAGGGGTAGCCGCGAGCGAGCTCCGCGAGCGGCGAACCACCTCCGGCAGGCCGCCATCCTGGTTCTGAGGGGTCCGAAGAGGATGTCAGCCAGCCTCGAAGCCAGGTCGGTGTCGGCTGGGGCCTGGCGCGCCTGGTTCCAGTTGCCTTGTTGGCCAGCGATCAGAGTCAGGTTGGCCACCGTCGCCGCCATCAGGGCCTGGAACCGGACCTGGCCGCGCCCGACATAGTGGGCCTGACGCACACCGAGCTGGATGAGGCGTGCGATCCGATGCTCGATGACCTGGCGTTGCTGGCGGAAGACCTCGAACTCGGGGCTGCGCTGCCAGGCGCGGGCCGCCTGAAGATGTGCCTCCTGGGGGTGCAGGTTGACGCGCCTGCCGCCCTTGACGCTGGGCTTGAAACAGCTCTGCCGCAGCGGGCAGACGGCACAGGTCGCACGCTCGAACCGGAAGGCTTGCTCCCCACGACTGTGCTTCACCAACTTGGTCGTCACCTGCCCCGCTGGACAGCGGCAACTCATCTGCTCCAGGTCGATCTCGAACTGGTCCTTGGTGAAGTACTCGCTACTCGGTCGCCTCGCCACCTTGGCCAGCAGCCGAACTCCCGCCTCGGCAAAGCGCTCTCGGTTGGAACCGGTCCCGTACGCGCAGTCCCCCAGCGCCGCCTCCACCTCCAGCCCGGTGTTCGCCTCCGACTGCTGGGCCAGCTCCAGACTGCCCTCGTCGTCCTTGGCGCTCCCTTCCATCACCTCGATCGCGGTGATGATCTGGCTCTCGACGTCCGTCGCCACCGCCAGCTTGTGGCCGTCGAAGCGCGTCGACTTGCTCTTCCGCCCATGCCGCATCTGCGGATCGTGCACCGAGCAGACCCGGTCTGCACTGGTCCCCGTGCGAATCTGCACACCGCCATCCGGCGTGCGCTCCACGTCCCGGCCCAGCACCTGCCCCAACACCTCGCAGGCCTGTACCAGACGCCCATCCGCCGGGCTCTCGGGAGCGCAACTCGCGCGTGCCCGCCGCGCCAGTTCAAGCACTCGCCCGGCGTCCTCCACCAGCTGGCCCAGCAGCGCCGCGCGAGCCTCGGCGTCATCCCAGTCGAGGTCCGCCTCACCCTTCAGGCTGCTGCCCAGATAGTGCGCCAGCTCCTTGCTCCGCGCCCACCTCTCCAGCGGCTGACCGCTCCGCTTGGCCAGCACTCGCATCACCGTCACGATCCCGTCCGAGAGCAGGTTGTAGGTGTCCTTCGCCGCCCCCCGGCCCAGGATCCCGGTCGTGTCCAGCGCCACACGGATCTCTCCATCCCGGCGCAGACGACCCGACCGACCCGCCGCCTCCAGGCTGGCCTCGAACAGTGCCTTCTCCTGGTCGTGGATCAGTAGCTGCGCCCGGAACAGCTGCAGCGTGCTGCGCACGAACGGGCGCTCCATCTCACCGCACCCCAACGCCACCTTCCAGCGCTGGTCGTAGGCGGCACGGTCACTCGCCTCCCGATCTGAGCAGCCGCCCTCGTACGCCTGCAGCACCAGCGCTACGCACAGGCTGCTCGGCGGCACGCTGGGCCGACCCCAACGCTCGTGGTAAAGGCCGGCAAAGTCCTCGTCTCGGAACAGGTTGTGTCTCTCGCTGGCGAGATACCCGTAGAAGGTGTTCCGACCCACGTGATCCAGGTACACCTGGTCCCCGTCGAACATCGTCGTTTGCGGATCCTGTCGTCCAAGCAAGGCCCTTGCTCCAACGTCTGCTGAGTCGATAGTGTGGTAGTGGCGAGCGCCCTCATTCTCGCATCAGGGCCGACTTTTCGGCAGGCCCTCTAGGCCTAGGGTCGGGCATCCGGCCCGGACCTCAAAACGCTCGGGATCTCATGTCGTGCTGTCGGCGGTCAGCCTGCCGGCGTTGGGGGCGGACAGCTCGGCCGGGTGCAGCAGCGAGGCCATCCGCCCCAGCAGCTGGCGGACGGAGAACGGCTTGTCGATGAAGTCGCTGGCACCGAGCTCGAGCCGCAACATCGCGTCGCGGTCGCTTCCCTCGCGAGCGGTGAGCATGATGACCGGGGTCCTACCCCAGTGGCGCAGACGCCGGCCCACCTCGATACCGTCCATTCCCTCGGCCCTCAAGTCGAGGTCCAGCACCACCATCTCGGGCGCGCCGGTCCTCGCCAGGCGCAGCCCGCTGACGCCGTCGTGCGCGGCCAGCACCTGGTGCCCTGCCAGTTCGAGATTGAAACCGAGCATCTCCGCGATCCCCTCGTCGTCTTCGATCAGGACGATCCGGCTCATCGCGGACTACCAGTTGGATCAGGTGTCAATTCGTGAAAGCTCAAAGGTAACCCCTCCCTCACCAGCCGAGTGTCGCCGATCGCGACCCACAAGGCAATGGTTTGAACGGCATGCCCTGGGCTCCTGTCCTGCGGGCGCCATCAGCGCCGACCGCAAATGGTGAAGGGGCACTGCCACTTTTACGCAAATCTGTTGATTGTCGTTTTGATCCATAAGAGCGACCCGCCAGGCGTCCGAGTCCCGTCTCCAGTCGTCCCTGTCTT
Source organism: Candidatus Dormiibacterota bacterium (assembly GCA_963808785.1). Classification (GTDB taxonomy): domain Bacteria; phylum Chloroflexota; class Dormibacteria; order Dormibacterales; family Dormibacteraceae; genus CAVTSA01. The sequence goes on from CAWEGH010000010.1 coordinate 232,257, forward strand.
TCTGGGACACTGAGCCCGTGCAGCACGCCTTTGGCATGACGGTTCCTGAGACGGTGCCCGAGATGTGCCGGCGAGACGTCGCGGCGGTGCTCGTCTACGACGCCCAGGTCGGGATCCTCCAGCACGTCAGGGATCGCGCCCAAGTGATAGGCCGCATGCGGCTGGTGCTGGAAGCGGCCCGCGAGGTCGCCGCGCCCGTGTTCTACGCCAGGCATATCTCGCTGCCGCCTTCGCACATGGGGGTGGCCGCGCTCCGCACCGCCATGGCCTGGCAGCGCCTCACGGACGCGACCAGAGTGACTTCGGCCTTCCCACCCGACGCGCCCGCCAGTCAGCTAGACCCGGAGTTGGGCCCGCGCGACGGTGAACCGGTGTTCGAGAAGCTGGGCATGTCGGCGTTCGTCGGGACCCCGCTGGAGGCGACCCTCCGCGACCGACGGCTTACCACCCTGATCCTGATCGGAGCGGTGTTGGAGATCGGCATCGAGCCGACCGCGAGGCATGCCGCCGATCTCGGTTTCCTGCCCGTGGTGGTGGAGGATGCCTGCGCGGTGGTCGAGCCGGACGCGGCAACGCGGACGCTGGCCAGCCTCGACTACTCCTTGCTCACCTACCGAGCAACGGCCGGCGCGGTCGCGGACGCTCTCCGGGCCTGAGCGCGACACCGCCGGCCGGGCCCGCGGGGTCGCAGGTCTACAGTGCACACGCGATGGCCCTCCGTTTCGGCATCTTCGACTGGCTCGACGACGCCGGACGGCCGCCGGAGGACCTCTATGAAGACCGCCTTCATCTGCTCGAGCACGCGGATCGCGGGCCGTTCTGGTGCTATCACCTCGCCGAGCATCACGGCACGCCGCTCGGACTGGCTCCTTCACCGAATGTCTTCCTGTCCGCGGCCGCGCAGCGCACCCGGCGGATCCGTCTGGGCGCGCTGGTGCACGTGCTGCCGCTCTACGAGCCCGTGCGCCTCTGGGAGGAGGTCTGCATGCTGGACCACCTGTGCCGGGGGCGCTTCGACGTCGGCATCGGCAGGGGTGGCAACCCCTACGAGCTCGCCAATTACGGGATCGCGGCCGAGGAGGCCCGCGATCGCTACCTGGAAGTGTGGGAGGTCCTGCGTCAGGGACTCCTCGACGGTCGCGTCGATCACCAGGGTGCTCTCTATCCGCGGCGGGCCAGCACCCCACTCCGTCCACTTCAGCAGCCCTGTCCGCCGCTCTGGTACCCGACCTCGAGCCCGCAGTCGATTTCCTTCGCCGGAGAACAGGGGCTGAACGCGGTGTTCGCGTTCCTGCTCGCCCGCCAGGGGGTGGCACCGGACGCCGCGACCGCCGCCTACCGGCAAGCGTGGGAGGACCACCGCGCCGACGCCGGGCGCCTGAACGCGCACGTCTCGGAGCCGCTCTACGGTCACGCCAGGCACATCTACGTGGCCGAGACCGACGCTCAAGCGCGCGCCGAAGCCATGCCGGCGCTGGCGAGGTGGTTCGAAAGCTTCAACTACCTCTGGCTGCGAGAGCGGGGCGAGGAGTACTGGCCCTCCGACCTGGAGGCGTTCGCGGAGAACGGGTACCTGGTCGCGGGCTCGCCGGCCACCGTCCGCCGGCGGCTGCAGGAATACCTGCCCGTTTGGGGCGGCAACTACTTTCTGGGGGCGTTCGCGTTCGGGAGCCTGACTCGCCAGCAGTCGCTGCGATCTCTCGACCTCTTCGCCCGCGAGGTGATCCCCGGCCTTTAGAACCGCGGAGGGTGATCGTCGCCTCCACCGGGCGCCCCTATACTCCCGCACCGTGATCAAAGGCGTCCATGCGATCGTCTTCAGCCGCGACGCCGAGGCCGATCGGGAGTTCTTTCGCAGCGTGCTCGGCTGGGACCACGTAGACGCGCACGACGGCTGGTTGATCTTCGCCCAACCGCCGGCCGAGCTGGCCGTGCACCCGTGGACCGAGAACTCTGTGCATCGGCTCTACCTGATGAGTGACGATCTCGACGCCGACATGGCGGCCCTGCAAGCCCGCGGCGTCGAGTTCACCGGTCCGGCCGCCGACGAGGGCTTCGGCCGCCTGGCCGGCTTCCGCCTTCCCGGCGGAGGCGAGCTGCACCTCTACCAGCCCGCGCACCTGAGCCCCCTGACCTCGTTCGCCGGCCCCACCGAGGGAGGCACCCGTCGAAAGCAGACACCTCAGGGCTGACGCGTGACGACCACGACCGGGGGCAGCCTGGAGGCCCTGTTCCATCCCTCCTCGGTCGCGGTGGTGGGCGCGTCGCAGCGGGACGGGTACGCCCTCACCACGATGCAGAATCTCCGCTCGATGGCGTACGGGGGTTCGATCTACCCCATCAATCCCCGGTACCGCGAGGTCGCCGGGCTGGCCTGTTATCCCAGCCTGGAGGCGGTCCCGGCCTCGGTCCAGACCGTGGTGGTGGCGGTTCCCGCCGCCCAGGTGCCGGCGGTCATCGAATCGGCGGCGGCCATCAAAAGCGAAGTCGCGATCGTCTACGCGAGCGGGATGGGCGAGGGCCCCGACCATGCCGGGGCGGACTGGGCGGAAGCCGTGCGGCGCAGCGCGCGGACCTCTGGCTTGCGAGTGGTCGGCCCCAACTGCCTCGGAACCATCGATTTCGCCGGCGGCTGCGCGCTCTGGCCCGTCGTGCTGCCCTCGGCCAGCCTCCGCACCGAGCGGGGAGTCGGGCTGATCGCCCAGAGCGGAAACATGCCCCTGACCCTCGTCTCCAGCGGCCGGGGCGTGCGCTTCGCCAAGCTGGTCTCCTGCGGCAATCAGCTCGACGTGACCGCCACCGAGCTCATCGACCGGCTCCTCGACGCCGAGGACGTGACCGTGGTGGCGGCCATGCTCGAGGGCGTACCCGATCTGGATCGCTTTTCGGCCGTACTGGCCCGGGCCGCCGAGCAGGACGTCCCGGTGGTGGTGCTGCGGGCGGGTCGCACCCGCCTGGGCCGCGCCGCCACGCTCGCCCACACGGGCAGCCTGTCCGGGCCCGATCACCTGATGCGGGCCCTCCTGCGCCGCCATGGCGCGGTCGACGTCCACGACCTTGACGAGCTGCTGGCCACCTGCGCGTTGTTGGGAGCCGCCCGGCGCCCCCGAGGAGCCGGCATCGGCGCGCTCAGCACCTCGGGGGGCGAATGCGCACTGCTCGCGGACCTGGCGACCGAGGAGGGCCTCCGGTTGCCGCCGCTGCCCGCACCCGCCGCCGCCCGGCTCGCGGCCCGGCTGCCGCCATTCATCGCCCCCACCAATCCCCTCGACGTCACGGCGGCGACGTGGGGCGACACGGACGTGTACCGCAGCGCGGTCCTCGCGCTCGCCGGCGCGCCCGGGGTGGACGTGGTGGTCCATCTGGGGGATCGGCCGGCCCATGCTCCGGAGGACGACGGGGCGTGGCGGCGGATCCTCGAGGGCCTGGCGGCGGGCGCCGCGGAAACCAGCCAGCCGGTGGTCAGCATCGCCACCATCGGGGACGTCCGCGGCGAGCACATGGCAGCGCTGGAGGATCTGGGGGTAGTCCCGCTGGCCGGTCTCCGTCCGGGTCTGGCAGCGCTCGCCTACGCCGCCGGTCGAGCGCAGGCGATGGCGGCTCGGGAACGCAGGCGCAGGCGCCCGATGGTCGCCGACCACCGCCGCCGGGAGCAGGCACGGCGGCTGCTGGACACCGGCCGGCCGTTGGTGGCGGAGGCGACCGCCAAGGCCCTGGTCGCCCTTTACGGCGTCGACATTCCGGCTGGTTCGGTGGTCACCTCAGCGGAGGCCGCGGAAGCGGCGGCGCGCAAGCTAGGCTTCCCGGTGGCGATGAAGCTGCACGGCCCGGAGGTGGCGCACAAGTCCGACGTCGGTGGGGTGTTGCTCGGGGTGGGGGATTCCGACCAGGCCCGGGCTGCCTTCGAGGAGCTGTCCGAGCGGGGCCGGCAGGCCGGCTTCAACGATTCGTCGGTGCTGGTGGAGCGACAGCTGGAAGGGGGCGCCGAGGTCATCGTCGGGGGAGGCAACGATCCTCAGTTCGGGCCCGTTGTGATGGTCGGCGTGGGGGGTGTGTTGACGGAGGTCCTGGCGGACACCGCCCACCGCCTGGCCCCCCTGGATCGCGAGGAAGCGTCGGAGATGGTTGGGGAACTCCGGGCGGCGTCGGTGCTGGAGGGCCGGCGCGGGCGACGCGGGATCGACCGTGACGCGGTGGCGGACGTCCTGGTCGCGGTCGGCGACCTTTTGACGGAGCTGCCCCAGGTGCGCGAGCTGGACCTGAATCCGATCCTGCCCGGGCCCGGCGGGCGGGGCTGCGTCGCCGTGGATGCATTGATCGTCCTCGCGGGTGAGGAAGAAGAAGCGAGATGAAGTACGACCTGCCTCCCGAGCTGGAGGAGCTGCGGGCGCTGGTACGGCGCTTCGTCGACACCGAGCTGCTGCCCTGGGAGGACCACGTCGAGCGTTACGACGGCCTTCCCGACGACGTCGAGCGGACCTTGCGGGCCAAGGCGGTGGAGCTGGGCCTGAACGCCGTCGGCATGCCCCGCGAGGTGGGCGGTGGAGGCCTCTCCACGCTCGGCCAGGCGATCGTCGAGGAGGAGCTGTCGCGCGCCGGCTCGGGGCTCGCCGAGGTCGCCCCTAATCCCTCCAACATCCTGCTCGCCTGCAACCCCGAGCAGCGGGAACGGTTCCTGCTGCCCTGCGTGCGGGGCGAGCGGCAGGACTGCTTCGCGCTGACCGAACCGAACGCAGGCTCCGACGCCGCCGGCATGGAGGCCCACGCCTCCCGAATCGACGGCGGCTGGGTTGTGAACGGGAACAAACGATTCATCAGCCACGGCGACACCGCGGACTTCGCGATCTTCTTTGCGGTCACCGACCCCGGAGCGGAGCGGGACCGGGTGACCGCGTTCCTGATCGAGAAGGGCACGCCGGGCTTCTCGGTCGGCCAGATCCACGAAACGATGGGACATCGCGGCTACCGGCAGGCGGAGCTGGTCTGCGCCGACTGCCGGGTCCCCGACCAGAACGTGCTGGGCGACGTGGGCAAGGGGTTTGACCTGGCCCGGGACTGGCTGCGGGAGGGACGCATCATGACCGCCGCCCGGTGCATCGGGCCGGCGGGGCGCGCCCTCGAGCTCGCTCGCGAGTACGCGCTCGACCGCCGCCAGTTCAACCGCCCGATCGCCGACTTCCAGGCGATCCAGTTCATGCTGGCCGACTGCGCGGTGGACCTGTTCGCCTCCCGCACCATGACCTACGAGGCGGCACGCCTGGTCGACCGGGGCGCCTCCGTGCGTGAGGTCAACGCCGCCGCCGCCATGGTCAAGGTGTTCGCGTCCGAGGCACTGGGCCGGATCGCGGACCGCGCGGTGCAGATCCTGGGTGGGATGGGCTACATGCAGGAGACGGTCGTGGAGCGCATCTATCGAAACGCGCGCATCGAGCGCATCTGGGAGGGAACGTCGGAGATCCAGCGCTCGATCATCGCCCGAGCGCTGCTCAGGCACGGGATCGGCGTCCGCTGAGGGCGGCCCCCGAGCGGGGTCGAGGAGGGATGAGCATGGACACAGAAGCGCGGGTCTTGTTCGAGATCGACGGACGCGGTGTGGCGACGGTGACGCTCAATCGTCCCCGGAGTCTGAACGCGCTCGACCGAGCCACCTTGGTCGAACTGGACACGGTCCTGGCCCGGGCCTGGCGAGACTCCTCCGTCCGCTGCCTGGTGCTGGCGGGAGCCGGCCGTGGGTTCTGCGCCGGGGCCGACGTGAAGGAGTGGAGTGCCGGGTCGAGCAATCCCGAGGATGACGACTGGGTGCAGCGCATGCACCAGCTGATGCCGCGGCTCTACCGCCTGCCGAAACCGGTGATCGCGGCCGTGAACGGAGTCGCGGTCGGTGCGGGCCTCGACCTTGCGCTCGCCGCCGACCTGCGGATCGCCTCCACCAGCGCGCGCTTCGGCTCCGTGTACGTCAACATCGGGTTCTGTCCCGACGGCGGGGCGTCCTTCCTGCTGCCACGCGTGGTGGGGCCGGTTCGGGCGGCCGAGCTGATCTTCACCGGTCGCATCATCGGGGCCCAGGAGGCGGACCGTATCGGCCTCCTGACTGCGCTGGTCGAGCCCGAGCTCCTCGCTGCCACCGTCGACGAGTGGGCGGGGCGGCTGGCCGCCGGTCCCACGGTGGCGATCGGGTTGGCGAAGGAGAACCTGCGTGAGAACGCCACCCTCTCCCTGGAATCGGCCCTGCGCAACGAGCGGCGCTCTGGAGAGCTCTGCGCCGAGACCGCTGATCATGCGGAGGGGCTGAGGGCGGTGGTCGAGAAGCGGGCGCCGGACTTCGGGGGGCGGTAAGGGAGGCGGAGCTCAGCCGGGCAGGCTCACCAGCAGGTTGATGGTGGCTCCGAGCACCACCGCGCCCAGCAGGTAGGAGATGAGCGCGTGTACAAGCGCCTCGCGCCTGATCTCGGGCTTCCCGACGTCGGTGTCGGAGATGGCATAGGACATACCGACGGTGAACGCCACGTACGCGAAGTCGCTGTACCGGGGCGACTGGTGCTGGTGAAAGTCGAAGCCACCCTCCGGCTCCGAGTAGTAGACGTGGGCGTAGCGGACCGTGAAGACGGTGTGAACGGTAAACCAGGCCACCACGATCGCGACCACGCACAGCGCCGCCTGGATCACGATCAGGCGTGTGGTCGGCGCCCGCTGCAGAAGCAGGTAGCCGATCGCCCCCACGCTGGCCAGCGAGCAGAACACGGCGATGACACCCGCGGTACGGCGCCCGGGGTCCTCCTCCGTGACATGGGATCGCGTTCCACGGGCGTCGAGCGGCCAGATCGTGAGCCACAGCCAGGTATCCACGAGGAGAGCCCCCGCGAGCCACCCCGAAAGGAGGCCGAAGGGGGCCGAAAACCGGACTGAGACGGCGGTACCCACGACGAGCCCGAGCGCCAGCCCGACCGGCAGGCGCAATCGCGTCGAGGTGACCGGACGCGACCGTCGTCGCACGCCGCGAGTTTATCGGCTGCATCCGGCGCATACGGAACTCTGCAGCGCGCTTTACGGATGGTTGACAACTCGCACTGCGTGACTCGCCAAGATCGTTACGTCAGGGGAGTAGTCGGATGGTTAGACCGAGAAGCAGGCATCATTTGGTACGGATCGCACTGGCGCGCCCGCAGGGGCGGGTAGAAGAGCAATGATCAGCAATGCCAACCGGATGCGGATGCGTTCGCTCGACGCCTGCCTGCAGGTGCTGGAAGACGCGTTGCTGGCAGGCCGCACCCGGATCGACGCCGCCCTCGGCGTTCAACTGCGCACCTTCCTCGGCTCGGCCGGCCTGATCCCGGATCACCGTCTCGAGGGTCGCAAGGTCCAGCGCGTGCTCGACGACATCTTCGACCTCCAGGAGCTCATCCTCGGGCCTTCGGCCGAGCTCGACGCCGTCAGCTGAGCCGGCGCCCCCCGCGCACGCTCCTGCTAGCATGCTGGGGATTTCCCCAAGCCATAGCCTGGAGCGCCCATGACCTCGTTCAGCGACGCCAAGTCGTATCTCCTCACGTCCGAATCCGTCACCGAAGGTCACCCGGACAAGCTCTGTGACCAGGTTTCGGACGCGATTCTCGACGCCATCCTGGAGCAGGACCCCCGCGCCCGCGTCGCGGCCGAGACGGCGGTCACGAAGGATTTCCTGACCGTCATCGGCGAGGTCACCACCACCGCCGAGGTCCCGATCGAGTCGATCATCCGTCAGACCGTGCGGCGGATCGGCTACGTCGACGAGAAGACAGGCTTCGACCCCGACCACGCGCTGCTCGGCGTCTACCTGAAGGAGCAGAGTCCGGACATCGCAGGCGGGGTCGACCACTCGCTGGAGGAGCGGGAGGGAGAGCAGGAGGCGGAGGACCGCTACGAGCTGCAGGGCGCCGGCGACCAGGGCATGATGATCGGGTTCGCCTGCGACGAGACGCCAGAGCTGATGCCGATGACGATCTCGCTCGCGCACCGGCTGACCCGGCGCCTGGCCTCCGTCCGTCACTCCGGCGAGCTGCCCTGGCTGCTTCCCGACGGGAAGTCCCAGGTCACCGTCGAGTACTCCGGCGGCCGGCCCAAGCGGATCGAGGCGGTCGTCATCTCCACCCACCACAAAGCGGGCGTCTCCCTGGGACAGGTCCAGGACGCGGTTCGCGCCGCCGTCATCGACAAGGTGCTGCCGGCCGACCTGGTGGACGGCGGCCTCAAGGTCTACGTGAACCCCTCCGGCCGGTTCGAGCTCGGCGGGCCGGCCGCCGACGCCGGCCTCACCGGCCGCAAGATCATCGTCGACACGTACGGCGGGGTGGCGCGTCATGGTGGCGGAGCCTTCAGCGGCAAGGACCCCTCGAAGGTCGACCGCTCGGCTGCCTATGCCGCGCGCCACGTGGCCAAGAATCTGGTCGCGGCCGGTCTCGCGACCCGGGTCGAGGTCCAGGTCTCGTACGCGATCGGACGGGCCCGTCCCACCTCGATCGCGGTCGAGACGTTCGGGACCGGCGAAGTGGAGGAGGCGAAACTGCTGCAGGTCGTTCGCGACACCTTCGATCTGCGCCCGGGCGCGATCATCGACAAGCTTGACCTTCTGCGTCCGATCTATCGCCAGACCGCGGCCTACGGTCACTTCGGCCGCGACGACCTGGACGTGCCCTGGGAGCGCACCGACAAGGTCGAGGCTCTCCAAGCCGCTCTTTAAGGGCGGCTCGTGGAAACCGTGGGGGAGGATCGACAGATCCGGACCCAGGTCTGGGATTCCCGGCGTCGCCGGCGGGTGCCGTTGCCCACCTCGGCCGACCCGGACCGAGAGGGGCGGCTGCTCCGGCTGTACGTGTGCGGCGTCACGCCCTACGACTCCGGCCACCTCGGACACGCGTTCACGTTCCTCTCCTTCGATCTGCTCGTCCGCTGGGCGGAGGCGCAGGGCCTCCGCGTGCTCTACGTGCAGAACGTGACGGACGTCGACGACCCCCTTTTCGAACGCGCCCGCCGGGACCACATTCGGTGGGACCGGCTCGCCGACCGCGAAGTGCGGGCGTTCACCGCCGACATGAACGCGCTCGGGTGGCGCCCGCCCGATCACATGCCGCGGGTGTCGCAGGAGATCGAGGGGATCGAGGCGGCCGTGAAGCGCCTGGTCGAGTGCGGTTTCACCTACCAGACCGATGCCGTCTACTTCGACACCTCCCGCTACCCGGACTTTGGGGGTCTCTCACACCGCACCCGCCGGTCGATGCTGATGAAGCTTCGCGACGAGGGGTCGCTGGGCGAGGTCTCTCCGACCTCCAAGCGCGCTCAGCTCGATTTCATGCTGTGGCGCCCTTCCGCGCCCGGCGAACCCTCCTGGCCGGCACCGTTCGGCCGCGGGCGCCCGGGCTGGCACATCGAGTGCTCGGCCATGTCGCTCCGTTATCTGGGTCCCCAGCTGGATGTCCATGGCGGGGGTCGGGACCTCGCCTTTTCGCACCATGAGTCGGAGCGCGCGCAGTCGGAATCGATGAGCGGGAAGGCACCGTTCGCGGGTGCCTGGATGCACGCGGGGATGGTCCGCTACCAGGGCCGCAAGATGTCGAAGTCTCGCGGCAACCTGGTCGTGGTCCGGCAGCTGCTGGAACGGATGAGTCCCGCGGCGGCGCGCCTGGCGCTGCTGAGCCACCACTACCGGCGGGACTGGGAGTTCCGTTGGGACCGCGTCGAGCAGCCGGTCAGGGTCGCGGCGGCGCTCGCCTCCCTGCTCGGCACCAATGCGCTCGGCGGCGCCGAACGGCCCGCTGGAGCGCTGAGCGATGAGTTCGCGGGTGCGCTCGACGCCGATCTCGACGTGGAGCGGGCGATCCGGGCGCTGCGCCACGCGATCCGCGCCCGCGACGTGCCGGCGGCCCGGTGGATGGGATCGATCCTGCTCGGGGACGTGGCCCTGGTCTGACGGAGCTTCTACTCGTCCAGCAGTCCGCGCAGCTGGTTGGCGAGGTCTCCCTGGTCGCGCACCCGTTCTCGCAGGCGCTGCCGGAGCGTGCGAACCCAGACGTTGGGCGGCACCGGGCGTGCCTGCCCGACCACGTTGCCGTGGAGCAGCGCGATCGAGGTCGTCCAGGAGCCGTCGGGCCGCCGCTCGCAGAGCAGGCTGTCCCTCCCGGCCAGCACCTGGAGCCGGCGCAGGGGGCCGGCACCGCGCGCCGCCCGCGTCACCACGCAACTCCCCGGCAGCGTCGTCTCCAGCACCACCGCCAGATCTTCGAGCAGCTGGTCGAGCTCCAGGCCGGTGTGCTCCGCGTCCGCCGCCGCCCGTACCACCTCGTCGAGACCGTCCGCCCAACCACTCGACATCGCTCCCTACGACGCTACCGCTCTTCGCGGGTACGCTTCGATGCGATGGCCGAGATCCTGGTCGAGGAGGACTGCATCGTGGTCCACGTGAGGGGGGTGGACCGGATCCTGGCGCTCACCACGCGGCTCGAGGTGCCCCTCGCGCACGTATTGGGCGCGGCGCCCGACGAGGTGGAGGCGAAGCGGTGGTGGCACGGCGTCCGCGAGCCGGGAGTCGACGTGCCCCACGTCCTCACCGCCGGCCGTTTCCTCGAGCATGGGGACCTCGTGTTCTGGGATGTGCGTGGACCGGAGGGCGCGATCGCCGTCGAGCTGCGACACGAGCAGTACGCCAAGCTGGTGATCGGCGTCGATGACCCGGCGACCGCGGTGGAGCGCATCAACGCGGCGGTGCGGGAGCTCAATTCGGACGGCTCGGGCGGTTTCCCGTCTACCGCGCAGCCGGCCTGACGTCACGCCGCCGGCCGAGCTCAGGGCCGGGACAGCTCCAGGCTCATCCCGCAGTTCGGGCAGTCCTCGTCGGGGAGCACGCTGACCAGCGTTTCGCAGTGCGGGCAGAGGATGTCCTGACGCACCGGGGCCTCCTCCCCCTGCGCCTCCTCGTCCATCGCCGCCGGAACCTGGCCGATGTCGATCGCGGGCGCTCCACAGTTGAGGCACAGGTAGCCCTGCTGCACGATCCGGTGATTCTGGTACTGGCCGGTGTGATCCACGTCGACCTCGGCGAACATGGCCCGGAACAAATCTCCACCGCAGCGGGCGGAACAGGTCAACCACACGCCAGCCGAGCGTACGCGACGACGAGAAGGAGCGAACGTGCGAAACTGCGAGGCGATGCGCGGCTTTCTGATCGCGATCGTCCTCGGGTGCCTGCTCATCACGGGCGTCTTCTCCCTGCGTCCGGGCGGGCTGCGCCTGCAGCTGCGCCTGATGAAGCGCCGGTTCCGGGTTGCGTTCACGCTGGCCGGCATCTTTCTCGTCGTCTCTTTCGTGATCCGCGTGGCGGCGCCCACCGTCCTGATCTCGGACATCGGCATGATCGCGCTCGGGCTGGCGACCGCGGTCGCGTTCCTGGTCTGGGCGCAGGATCCGCCGGTCGAGAGCGTGCAACCGCCACCGAGCCGCTCCCGGCGCTGAACGACTCCTGAGCGACTGACCGGTGCGCGACGGCCTCCCGCGGGCGCTCGGTCGCGGCCTGAACCTCCTGCTGGCGCTGGTCGCCGCTGCCCTCGTCGTCTACGTCGCCTCGGCCGGGGTGGGCCCGGTGCCAGCGCTGGGCCCGGCGCTGAACCCGGGCCAGGGCATCTGGACCTCCGCCGCCGACGCGGCCACCGGGGTACCGCAGGTTTCACACCTGCCCGGCCTGCGGGGACGGGTGGCGGTCGCCTTCGACGCCCAGGGGACACCTCACATCGACGCCGACAGCGAGCGCGACGCGATGTACGTCCTCGGCTACCTGCAGGCCCGTGACCGGCTGTTCGAGATGGACCTGGAGCGCCGTCAGGCGGAAGGACAGCTGTCCGCGATCGTCGGCTCCGCGGCGCTCTCGAGCGACAAGTTCCAGCTCGACCTCGGGCTCCTGCGCACGGCCACCTACGAGCGGGAACACCTGCCGCCGGGTGAGGCGCGTACCGACATCCTTGCCTTCACCGACGGGGTCAATCAGACGATCGATCAGGACCGGGCGTCCGGCCACTGGCCCCTCCTGGTCGACATGCTCGGGTATCAGCCGGCCCGATGGCACCCGGTCGACACCGTGATCATCCTCGGCATCCTCAACGAAGACCTCTCGTACTCGACGACACCCCTGGTGCGCGCGCAGCTGGCGGGCACGCTGGGCATGCAGCGGATGGAGCAGTGGTTGCCCGTCCTGCCCCCCAACCCGCAGGTCCCCTACGACACCGGCTCCCACCAGAACCAGGGCGCGGCGCCGATCCCGGAGCTGGGCACGGTCGGCGCCGTCGAGACCCAGGCGGTGACGGCGGCGCTCGAGTCCGTGCAGCCGCTGCTGGTGGGTAACCGGACCCTGGGCGCCAGCAACAACTGGGCTGTGAACGGGCCCAAGTCGGCCACCGGCGGCGCGCTGATGGCGAACGACCCGCACCTCTCGCTCACGCTGCCCTCGATCTGGTACCCGGTCTCGATGACCGCACCCGGCCTTCAGGTGTCAGGGGTCACCATCCCCGGCGAGCCGCTGGTCCCGATCGGTGAGAACGGGCACATCTCGTGGGGAGCCACCGACGGGCAGGAGTTGACCACCTACTACTACCAGGAGGAGACGAGCGGGCAGCACCCCGGCGAGTATTACTGGAACGGCCAATGGACGCCGTTCAAGACCGTGACCTACCAGATCGCGGTCAAGGGCTCGGCGCCCGTCACCGACACCGTGCGCATCTCCGTCCACGGGCCCGTCATCACACAGATGGGCGAGACGCTGGCCGTCGACTGGGTCGCCAACACGCCGGACCCGCGCGCGTTCGACGCGCTGCTCGGCATCCTGCACGCCGCCGACTGGCAGCAGTTCAGGTCCGCCCTCGACCTCTGGGGCGGCCCGATCCAGAACTGGGTCTACGCCGACGACCACGACAACATCGGCCTCTACGCGCCGGGCTACTACCCACTCCTCAACCGCGGCGACCCGTTCCTACCGCTGGCGGGGACCGGGGCCGAGGATGTGATCGGAACGATCCCGCTCAACCAGGTGCCGTCGGTCTACGACCCGCCCGACCACATCGTCTGGTCGGCCAACCAGCGCCCGGTCTCGAGCGGCTACCCGTACCCGCTGGGCACCACGCTCGACTTCGACCCCGGCTACCGGGCGCAGACCATCCAGCAGGCCCTGAGCCGGCCAGGGCCGCGGACGGTACAGGACTTCGAGAATCTTGAGCTCGACACCCAGGATCAACTGGCGGTGCAGATGCTGCCTTACCTGCTGGGGGCGACCTCGGGCCAGGTAACCGGCGAAGAGGCGGCCGCTCGAGCAGTCCTCGTGGGCTGGGATGGGCGCATGGACGCGGGATCGGCCGCGGCCACCGTCTGGAACCAGTTCTGGGACGACTTTCTGGGGGCGACCTTCGACCCCTGGTGGACCGAGGATCATGTATCCCCTCAGACCTCGGTCCGGTCGCTTTCCGCCCCGCTTTCCCAGGACCTGCAGGCGTGGACCGCAAGCGACCCGACCAATCCCGCCTTCGACCTGCCCGAGGGCACCTCCCGCAGCGCGCCGCAGGTGATGCGGTCCGCGTTCGGCGACGCGGTGCGGACGCTGGCGAAGCGGCTGGGTGGCGCGCCCAGCAGCTGGCACTGGGGCCGGGTCCACACCCGGGAGATCGCTTCGCTGGCCGGGTTTCCAAGCCTGGGCTTCGCGCCCGTGAGCGCGGGCGGGGACGAGTACACCCCTGACGCGGCGCCCGGAAGCCCCTCCACCTCGGGTCCCAGCTGGCGGATGATCGTGGACTGGGGGAGCGGCGGCACGATGCACGCGGCCTATCCCGGGGGCGCCAGCGAGAACCCGGCCTCCCCGCACTACGACGACCGGGTGCCGGGATGGCTGAGCGGGTCCTATCTGGTGTTCCCGCGCACCGAACAGGCGGCCGCGGGCCAACCCGGCCCCGCACTCTGGAGCGTCTCGCCATGAGGGTCCCGCACCTCCGGGGTCCGCTGACCGGGGCGGCAGTGGCGGTGGCGGTGGTGCTGACCGTGGTCACGCTGCCGGCCGGGCTCTGGTGGATCCTTCTGGTCACCGGGTTCGGACTCGGGCTCCTGCTGCGTGGCCGGTGGGCCTGGCTGGGAGCACTGCTGACCGGGGGCCTGGGGTGGGGGATACCACTGTTCTGGCAGGCTCGGGACACACCGGTGGGGTCGGTGGCGGATGTGCTGGGCGGACTGCTCGGGGTCCCCGCGGCGGCTGCGGTGGTGCTCACGCTCCTGGTCGCGGTCCTGCTCGCGCTGGCGGGCGCCTGGGTCGGGATCGCGGCGCGGCGTCTGGTCAGCCCGAAGCCGGTCCAGGCGATGCCGCCTCCCAGCTCGACCAGCGACGGATCGTGAGGCACAGAACCGGGCCCGACGGCGGCCGGTCCCGGTACTGCTGATACTTCGCGACCAGCAGCACCCGTGCCCGATCGGCCACCGCTCCCTCCGGGAGGACGCGCGCCGATCCCTCCAGGCGCACCCACCAGAGCCGGTCCCAGCGCTCGTCGTACTCGTCGATCAGGACCGTGGCGCGATCGTCCTGAGCCACGTTGGCCAGCCGCTGGAGGTGGGACGTCCGCTTCGGTTTTTGGTCCACCGCCGAGACCAGGGAGTCGCCGTCGAGCGCGAAGCAGAAGGGGACCAGGTGGGGGGTGCCGTCCCGCCTCAGCGTCGCCAGCGTCGCGACACGGGCACGAGTGACGCGGCGTCTCGCCTCTTCCGGGCTCATCTCAACGAGTGTGCAAGATCGCGGGCCCCAGCTTTTCTGGAGAGGGACGACAATCGGGGCATGAGAGCGACTCATCTCGGAGCTGGAGCGTTCTCACTGATGGAGAGTTAGCCATGCTGCTGCTCTGGATCGTGGTGGCGCTCGGGTTCGCGATCGCCGAGGTCGCGACCGTCTCGCTGTACGCGGGGTTCGTCGCCATCGGCGCCGTGGTCGCCGCCGTGATCGCGGCGATCCTGCCCAGCCAAGAGGTGCTCCAGATCGCCGGGTTCGTTGTCGCCTCGGGGCTCGGAGTGGTCGCGGTCCGTCCCGTCGTAATGCGCAGGCTGCGCCATCCGGTGGCGGCCGAGACCCTGAGCGGAGCGCATACCATGCTCGGCAACGTCGCCGTCGTCGTGAAGCGCATCGACGGTGGTCAGCATCGCGGGCATGCCCAGATCTTCGGCGAGAACTGGCCCGCGCTGTCCGCCGGCGGTGAGTCGATCGAGGTCGGCACGGAGGTCCGCATCGTCGAACTGCGCGGGGCCACGCTGGTCGTCGAACCGGCAGGCACGCCCGCGCTTCCCGGAGCCCCGGCGGGCTCCGACCATCCCGACCCGGATGATCCGGGTCAGTAGCGCGGCGCAAGCGCCGCATCGGAGGTAGCTGGCGATGACCGTCGCGTCCTTGGTCATCCTCGCCGTAATCGTGCTGGTCGGCCTCTTCGTCGTGGTGTCGATCGCGCGCACCATCCGGGTCGTCAACCAGGGGCTGGTGGGTGTCGTGCTGCGGCTGGGACAGTTCCATCAGGTCCGCAATCCGGGGCTGGCGACACTGATGCCGTACGTCGACAAGCTGGTCTATGTCGACATGCGCGAGACGCCTCGCACCGGCGAGCGCATCGACGTCATCACGAAGGACAACGTCTCGCTCGCGGTGCTGATCACCGTCTTCAGCCAGGTCGTGGATCCCCGGCTGGCGCTGTTCGGGGTCAGCAACTACTTTCTCGCCATCGATCAGCTGGCCCGCACGTCGTTGCGGTCGGTGATGGGGGCGATGAACCTCGACGAGTGCCTGAGCGAGCAGGAGCTCATCAACACCCGGCTGCAGGCGGCGATGGAGTCGGTGACCGACAAGTGGGGCATCCGCGTGAACCGGGTGCAGATCCAGGAGATCACGCCGCCACAGCCGATCCTGCAGGCGATGGCGATGCAGAAGCAGGCGGAGCAGGAGAAGCGGGCCGCGATCCTGCGTGCCGAGGGCCAGCAGCAGGCGTCGGTCACGATCGCCGAGGGTGCCAAGCAGGCGGCGATCCGCCAGGCCGAAGGTGACCGCCAGTCCCGGATCCTGCGGGCCGAGGCGGAGCGGCAGGCGCTCATCCTGCGGGCCGAGGGCAGCAAGGAGGCCCAGGCCCTGGAGGCGGAGGGCCGGGCGGCCGCGATCGCCAAGACCTACGCGGCGATCCAGGCGCAGCATCCGACCAAGGAGCTGATCGCCGTGCTGCAGCTGGACACCCTGGGCCGCGTGGCGTCGAGCGACAACGCCAAGGTCGTGGTCCCGGTGGAGACGGCGGGGCTGCTCGGGGCCACGTCCGCGCTCAGCTCGCTGCTGGGACCGGCGGCGTCCCCCAACGGCACCGCGCCCGAGACCGCGGCGCTACCCCCGTCCGATCAAGCTGCCGCCGGGCCGGCCGGCCGTTAGGCCGCGCCTGGGGCGAGCGGTCCCGGCGCCGAGTAGCATTTGGCGCCGGGACCGCACCCCGCCCCCATCCCGGCACTTCGCGCATTTCGCTGAGGAGCACCGCCGTGTCCGACCTCTATCGACCGCCTCACGACGACCAGCTGTCCAGGTCGGCGGATTCCGACCACGACGAGGACGACGAGGACGATCTGGAGGGCGAGGAGGAGGACGAGGAGGCTGCCTTCGCCACCATGGAGGGCCGGGTCCAGCAGGCGACCCAGGTGGCGCAGGAGGTGGCGCGTACCGCCCTTCCGCTCGACGCTGCCCCGAGCTGGAACCCAACCGCGCATCAGGAACTGATCATCGCCATCCTCCGGGACTGGTCCAAGAACGGGACCGAGGAGCTGGTCGAGGAGGACGTCACCAACCTGTCGGCCTTCACTCGCATCGCGGCCGGCGCCGGCACGTCGGCACCGGCCGAGCTCCGCGACTCGACGTTTGTCGCGGTGCTGCGCACGCTGCTCGAGGACTGGGTCGCCAACTGGTCCGGGGGCGACGGCGACGCGGAGGAGGAGGACTAGCGCGTCACCCGGCGTTGCGAGTGGGGATGGGTCTGCTGAAGATGTGCTCCTCGAAGGCCGCGGCGGCGCGGAGAATCGTGGCCTCGTCACCCCTCCGGCCTACCAGCATCATGCCGATGGGCAGACCGTCGGCGGTGGCACAGGGGACGTTCATCGCCGGATGCCCGGTCACGTCGAAGGGGCAGGTGTTGGGGATCATCTCCAGTGCGCGGGCGACGTACTCTTCCCGACTGGCATCGGGGCCCGGGATCACGGTCGCCTTCAGTGGGAGGGTCGGCATCACCAGCAGGTCGACCTCGCTGAGCTCGTGGTCATAGGCCGCGCCGAGGTCTCGGGCCAGGTTTTGAGCCTTCGCGTAGTAGCGGCCGTGGTAGTGGTCCTGCATGTACTGGCCAAGCAGCACCACCAGCTTCACGGTCTCCGAGAGATCGTTGGCCCTCGTCATGCGGCCGCGCGCGTAGGCATCCAGGAGACTGGTGGTGTAGTGGCCCTTCCAGTTGGTGCCCATGCTGTTGCCGGCGACCATGAGCATGGCGGCGCCCTCGACGGAGATCGCGTTCCAGACGTGAATGCCGTCGCGGTGCCAGGGCACCGAGACATCGCGGACCTGAACGCCCAGCGCCGAGTACTTGTGGGCGGCCTCGCGCACCGCCCCGTCCACGTCGTCCTCCGACAGGCCGGGCCAGCCGAAGCCTTCGCCGACCACTCCGATCCGGAGGCCGGAAAGGTCTTCACCGAGCAGGGTTGAATACGGCTGCGGTGCAGGCGACCCCGTCTGCCGGGGATCCAGTCCGTCGGGACCGGCGATCGCTTCCAGCAGCCTGGCCACGTCGGCCACGGTCCCGCCGATGGGACCCGTGTGATCCAGCGTCAGCTCGATGGGGAAGATGCCGGTGTAGGGAACCAGGCCATAGGTCGGCTTGAGGCCATAGACGCCACACCAGCAGCTGGGGATACGGATCGATCCACCCTGGTCGCCCCCGACCGCCAGATCGACCTCGCCCGCCGCCACCAGCGCCGCACTGCCACTGGACGAGCCGCCGGTGCTGCGGCTTGGGTCGTGGGGGTTGCGGACCGGTCCCGAGTCCGAGGTGTGGCTGCCGCCCGAGAAGCAGAGGTTCTCGCACACGGCTTTACCCAGGATGGTGCCGCCGGCGTCCAGGATGCGGGTGACGATGGTGGCGTCGATCTCAGGGGTGTAGCCCTCGAGCACGCTGGCGCCGTTCATCATCGGCACGCCGGCGACGCAGACGTTGTCCTTGATCGCGACCGTCTTGCCGGAGAGGATCCCGGACGACGCCCCGTGGATCTCGCTGCGCCAGTACCACGCGCCGAGGGGATTGTCCTGCGGCTGCGGGCGCCGGCCGGGGCTGCGGCTGTAGCTCACGCTGGGGGCCGGCTCGCTCAGCTCGTCGATCCGGGCGTAGGACGCAAGCACGTTCCCCATCAAGCCGCGGAACGACTCCAGGTCGTCGTCCGAGAAGTCGAGCTGATACCTATCCGCGATGGGATACAACTGGTCAACCGTGGGCCGCTTCGCCGCCATCCCCTGCTCCTCCTTTCAAGCGAGACCGTGCCCGCTAGACGATGCCGGCCGCCAGGTGCTGGTAGAGAGGGACGAGCTCGCCCCTGCTGCGGGGGGTCGCACGCGTCCACGCGCCCGGTGCCGTCCCAGCCATCGGATTCGATGTGCAGGTGGAAGGCTCCCCCCGGCCGGAGGTCGCCTTCCACGTCGCCGTACCAACCGCCCAGATGGCGTGGGTCGGTGATTGCCGACCACAGGTCATCGATACCTGCCACGTACCGATCTTCGATGCGCACGACGCCCCTTCCGTCTGACGATCGCAGGGTGCCCAGGATGCGCGTCATCTGATCCTCAAGCCTAGCCGCTGCCGTCGCGGTCGGACAGCTCGGTGGGACCGGTCCCCCCGCCGGCGGTCCGCGAATGTCCTGTTCCGGGGACTGAACGACCCATTGTCCGCGGCAACGACGCGGCGATACGATCGGGCCGGCGTTGCGGGTCGAGCGGTGAACCGAGGAGACGGCTGCGGTGAGCATTTTGCGGAAGGTGAGGCGAGCTACACGTGCGCTCACGCCCATGAGGAAGAGGTCGTACAACGAGAGCCGTCGTTGGACCGGCGTCGTGAGCGCGGACGGTCATTGGGTCCGCGATGAGGAGCGTGCTTGGCACCCGTTGATAACGCCTCCTCATGTCGGTAGTTCCCGTCCCGCGAAGAGTTGGTGACGTCCAGCTCGACATTCACGGTTCTGCCAGCGGGCCAGCGCGCTCAGCGCAGGGTGCTCAAGCCTGGCCGGTGCCGTCGCGGATGCGGACGCGGCGCCAGCGGTGGCGGGGGACGGCGCCCCACTCGGTTCCGTCGGGGCGCAGGATGACCACCCGGTCGGGGGTGACCTCGGCGGTCCGGTATCCGCCCTCGTGGAGTGCGTAGTGGTGGCGAGGGCAGACCAGTCCCAGATTCTCATGATCGGTAGACCCGCCTCTCGACCACGCCTCCCAGTGATGGGGCGTGCAGTTTTTCATGTCACGGCCGCACCAGACACAGCCGCCGTCCTGAAGGTCGAGTGCCTTGCGCTGCGCCACCGTGGTGGTGCGGAATGCTCTGCCCATGTGGAGCACGTCGACCACCCCGTCGCCGCGATCCCCGACGACCGCGATGCGGGCGATGGCGTCGCAGGCGATGCGCTTTGCGGTCTCGCCCGAGACCGGCGTCCCCCAGTCGATCTGCGGTGCCGCTGACCCCGCGTCGCCGCGCAGCGTCTCGGCGCTGGCGACGATGGTCAGATGCGGCTTCTCCTGCCCGTGCTCAGGCAGGTCGCCGAACGCCAGCCGGTGCTGGGCCAGCTCCGCCAGCGCGTCGGCACGAGCCTGACCGGGGGTGCGGTTGTCGTCCGAGGGCAGAACACGATTGTCCTCGGCGACGATTGCCTTGAGCGCGATCTGCAGGAAGGTGCCGCCCTCCGGGTCCAGCTCGCCATTGCAAGTGAACCAGCCGTCCGCCTGCCGCTTGAGATCGAAGAAGCGGCGCTCCCGCTCGTCGCACAGGGCTTCGTTGTGAGCATCCCGGTCGAGCAGGTGGAACAGCTTGGACCCATGTGCTCGGAGCTGGGCGTGGTCCATCTCATGAGCCGCGTGCAGCATCTCCGCCTCCATCCAGACCACGTCTTCGGAGGTGAGGTGCCGGCGGACCCGGCGCAGGGTTTGAAGGATGACGGTGGTGGCCTCGGGTGAGACCTCGCCCGCGTGGACCTCTCGGTAGAGGTTGGGGAACTCCTCCAGCTCGCAGGCGGTGCAGACCTTGGCGTAGGCGGCATTGGGCCGCATGTGCATGGACTGTGCGAGCCAGTCGGCTGCGTTGTCGACGCCGTAGGGGTCACCTTTCTCGATCCGCTTCAACACCTTGATGTGGTCGAGCTCGATGGCATTGATGCAGTTCTTGATCCGGTGGAGGATCTGGAGCCGGCCCCAGGCCCTCAGGGGGTGGTCGGGGAGGTGGACCTGCTCGAGGTCGCGAAGCAGCCGTGTCAGGTCGTCGTCGTCAGACCCGAGCCAGACCTTCTCGGTGCTCTCCGGAACCTCCGCCAACATGCCTCAATTCTACCAGAGAACGAACGCATGTTCCGGACATTTACAGGACCTTCTCATAGTGCCTACCGGCACCGCGACCTGCCAGGGGAGGACGATCTACGTCGGCCATGGTCCTGACCGGTGATGGCGCCGAGCTGTGGACCGCGAGCACCGGCAGCGGTCCAGATCTGGCAATGGCGCACGGGGGTCCCGGGCTCTGGGACTACCTGGCGCCGCTGGCAGCCCTGCTCGAACCTCACGTCACCGTCCACCGCTGGGACCAGCGAGGTGGGGGCCGCTCGTCGACCCGTGGCCCGTACACCGTGGACCGGTTCGTCGCCGACATGGAGGCCGTGCGCGCAGCTGCCGGTGCTCAGCGCTGGGTGGCGGGGGGGCACTCGTGGGGAGCCAACCTGGCGCTGCTCTACGCGTTGCGCCACCCGGGGCAGGTCCGGGGCGTCCTGTATGTCGCCGGACCGGGCGTCGACTGGTCACGGTGGAGACCCCTGCATCGGGCCGAAGTGGAGCGGCGGCTCGGCCAAGAGCAGTGGCAGCGGCTCTCCTCCACCCGGGACGAGCGCGAGGCCAACCGGCTCCAGTGGACGACGGATTACATCTCGGCGGAGGTGGCGGCCCCGCATGTCCAGCGGATGCTCGACGCCGGCCGCAGCGTCAACCGTGAGTGCAATCGCGTGCTGAGCGCCGAGGTGGAGGACCCTTCGAAGGATGTGTTCGCCGGTCTCGAGGACCTGCGGGCGCCGGTGCTGGTGGTCCAGGGAGCCGCGGACCCCCGCCCGCTGGCCGCCTGCGACCAGCTGGAGGAGCGGCTGCCGGTGGTGCGGCGCGTGGTTCTCGACGACGCCGGCCACTTTCCGTGGGTGGAGAGGCAGGACGCGTTCGTCGACGCCGTGACCGAGTGGCTGGCGGAGGTGGCATGAGTGGCGCCCTCCACCCCCCCAGTGCGAGAGGATTGATGAGCAACAGGAGGTGCGAGATGACGACGATCCACGTGGCACTCGACGACGGACTTCTCATCCTGCGCAGCCATGGCGGCGGCTGGGTCGCCGAGCGCGGGCTCGAAGGCCTGGCTCCGCGCTGCCTGGCCGTCGATCCCTCCCACCCCGAGCGCGTCTGGTGCGGCACCGAAGGAGCCGGTCTCTGGCGCAGCGCCGACGGCGGAGAAGGGTGGCACGAAGCCGGCGGCGAGATGAGCGGCCGGTCCCTGAGCGCGGTCGCGGTCGCGCCCGACGAGAGGGCGGTCTACGCCGGCAGCGACCCGAGCGCGATGTGGCGGACCGAGAACACAGGCCGGCGCTGGGAGGCGCTGACGGCACTCAACGCGCTGCCCTCGGCCCCTACCTGGAGCTTTCCGCCCCGTCCCGACACCAGCCACGTCCGGTGGATCACGCTCGAGCCCGGCCGGCCCCATCACCTCTACGTCTGCATCGAGGCGGGCGCTCTGGTGCGCAGCGCCGACGGCGGCCGGACGTGGACCGACCGCGTGGCCGGCGGACCGTGGGACACCCACACGCTGGGGGTGCATCCAGACGCCCCGGGCCGGCTGTACTCGGCGGCCGGCGACGGGATGGGGATGCCGGGACACGGCTACAACGAAAGTCACGACGGCGGCGACACCTGGGCGCAGCCGGACGCCGGTATCGAGCACCACTACCTCTACGGGCTGGCAGTCGACTCCGGGGATCCAGGCACCGTCGTGGTGTCGGCCGCGGACACCGCCCAGCACGCCCACAACCCCCAGGTCGCCGAGTCGTTCGTCTACCGGCGCACCGGCACCGGTCCCTGGATCGAGGTTCGCGACGGCCTTCCCACCCCCAAGGGCACGCTCCGCACCCTGTTCGCCGCCGACCCCGCCCGGCGTGGGACCTTCTTTGCGGCGAACAACCGCGGCGTGTTCCGTTCCACGGACGGAGGGGAGACCTGGGAGCCGGTCGGGCCGAACCAGGGCGACCCGGTCGGGAACCGGAACGTCCACGCCATCACCGTCGCGGCCTGAGGGGCGGTGGCGCAAAAGGGCGATTGGTGCACCAAGGGCCCATTCCAGGTGGCGAAAGTGGGCGGTTGGTGCACCAACGGCCCATCGTCGACCGGCGGCCGCGACACCTCAGCCCGCGCGGGCAAACGCTTCGCGGAGGGCGGTCTCGATCTGGTCCCAGGCCACCGCCGTGCGATCGAAGATTCCGGCCTGGCGGATGAACCCGTGCAGCATGCCCGCCTGGTCGACCACGTCCACCGGGACGCCATCCTCCTTGAGCCGGTTGGCGTACGCCAGCCCCTCGTCGTGCAGCACGTCGTACTCCGACAGTTCGACGAGAGCCGGTGCCACCCCGGCCAGCGATTTTTGCCGCAACGGCGACGCCTCGGGATGGAAGCGGTCGCGGTCACCCATGTAGTGGTGCCAGAACCACTCCATGTCGGCGGCCGACATCCCATGGCCGTTCGCGTACTCGCGGTACGAGCGCGTGTTCAGGTCGGCGTCGGTCACCGGGTAGATCAGCACCTGCAGCGCGAGCCGGAGGCCGGCATCTCGGGCCCGGATCGCGAGCACCGCGGCCAGGTTCCCGCCCGACGAGTCCCCGCCCACCGCCACCGGGCCCGGCTCGTCGGAGGCCACCGCCCGCAGCACGGCCCAGCCGTCTTCCAGCCCAGCGGGGAACGGGTGCTCGGGCGCTAGCCGGTAGTCCACCGAGACGACGCGGCAAGGTGTGCGTGCCGCCAGCGCCCGGCAGGTCGAGTCGTGGGTGGTGGGCGAACCGATGACCCAGCCGCCGCCGTGGAGATAGACCAGGGTCGGCAGCGTGGCGCCCGGGCTGGGATCGTACCGGCGCACCGGCACTCCGGAGATGGTGTCGTCGCGGACCGAGGCGACCGGCGTCGGAGGACCGGCCACGGCGGCCACGCCGGCCTCGTTCTGCGCGCGCGCCTGGGCGGGGGTCAGGTCGGGATAGCCGGGCAACCCCGCCTCGGCCTGATGGATCAAAAACGCCTCCACCTGCGGATCGTGGCTCATGCGGCCAGCGTAGAGCACGCTCCGGGGTGGCAACGGGCCCCGGGCGGGATGCCACTCAGAGCCGGCGCAGACGCACCTCCACCACCCCGTGGTCCGGTCCCTTGACCAGCACCAGCCGCGCCCGGTCGCGCGTGGGCAGGATGTTCTGGCGGAGGTTGGGCCCGTTGATGCTTTCCCAAATCGTGCCCGCGGTGGCGATCGCCTCTTCGTCGTCGAGCTTGGCGAAGCGGGTGAAGAAGGAGCGGGGGTTCTGGAACGCGGAGTCGCGCAGGGCCAGGAAGCGCTGGACAAACCAGCTCTTGATGTCACGTTCCATCGCGTCCACGTAGATCGAGAAGTCGAAGAAATCGGATACGAAGGTGTGGGGGCCGTCCGCGGCCTGGGGGTCAGGGACCTGGAGCACGTTGAGTCCCTCCAGGATCAGGATGTCGGGGCGCCGCACGACCTGGTACTCGCCGGGGACGATGTCATAGACGAGGTGGGAGTAGACGGGCGCCCGCACCTCCTCCTGGCCGCTCTTGAGGGCGGCCAGGAACGTGAGCAGCCTCCTCAAGTCGTAGGTCTCGGGAAAACCCTTGCGGTCGAGCAGCCCTCGCGGCTGCAGGTAGGCGGTGGGGTAGAGGAACCCGTCCGTCGTCACCAGGTCGACCTTGGGGTGGTTGGGCCAGCGGGCGAGCAGCGCTTGCAGGATGCGGGCGGAGGTGCTCTTGCCGACCGCCACCGAGCCGCCGAGCCCGATCACGAAGGGCACGTGACGGGCGGGCGTGCCCAGGAAGAGGTCGGCCACCACGTTGAGGTTCTGCGCCGCTCCCACGTACAGGTTGAGGAACCGGGAGAGGGGCAGGTAGACGTCACGCACCTCGTCCAGCGAGATCACGTCGCTCAGACCCCGCAGCTGCTGCAGGTCGCTATCGGTCAGCGTCAGCGGGGTCGCCGCCCGCAGACGCGCCCACTGCTCGCGACTGAAGTCCGCGTACGGCGAGTAGGGATCGTCGTGCGGCCCGGGCAGGTTCGCCGAGTCCGTGGCCATCGAGGGAAGGGTAACCGCACAGAAGATTTGGTTTGATGGGCGGATGCTCCGCCGCACGTTCTCGGTCGAGGATGCGAACGCCGCCCTGCCCGAGGTGCGCCGCCTCACCGAGCGGATCGTGGAGCGGAGCCGGCGGCTCCCGGAGCTGCACGAGGAGCTCCGGATCCGCACCTACCGGGCACGGCGGCCCGGCGCCACCGAGGGCGACCAAGAGACCGCCACCTTCGCCGCCGCCGACCTGCGCCGGGCTGAAGCCGATCTGGCGGAGGCCCTGCGGGATCTAGGCCGGGCCGGCGTGGTGCTGAAAGACGCCATGGACGGGGTGGTCGACTTTCCGTCCGTGCGCCAGGACCGGCTGATCGAGCTCTGCTGGCGGGTGGGTGAGCCAGAGGTGGGCCACTGGCACCCGCTGGGCGGCGGCTTCAGGAGCCGGCAGCCGCTGCCCTGATCGGCGGTCGCGGCCGCCCCCGGGGAGTGAAGAGACTCAGGGGCTGGCGACCCGTGGGCGCTCGGCAGGCTGGAACATCGCGCCTGGTTTCCACGGCAGGCCGAGCGCCGGCAGCAGCCAGCGGTCGCCGCCGATCCAGCCGCACACCCGCCAGGAGAGGACCAGAAAGATCCCGAACATGCCGAGAATCGGGTTGATGCTGACGGTGCCGGCGAGCATGTAGTTGAAGTTCATCAGCACACCGAAGGCGGCGGCGATGCCCGTCAACACACCGAACAGGACCCCCAGGCCGACCAGGAACTCCCCCCACGTGATGACGAAGGAGAACAGGCCGGGAGCGTTCAAAACGACGTGCTGGAGGAACCACGCGTACCAACCCTGAACGCTCGGGTTGGCGCCCGAGGTCCCTTTGAGCGCTCCCGACACGAAGCCCTTCATGGCCGTGCCGCTGGTGCCCCAGGCAGGCGAGGCGATCTTCTCCAGGCCGCCCGACAGCCAGGAGGCGCCGACGTCCATGCGGAGGACGAACCACATCGGGGCGGACGAGCCGGACCCGAGGAAAAAGCGCGAGAGGGCGGGTTCGGGAAACGCCTCGTCCGTGCGCGGTGCCAGGCCGGCGCGCTCTCTCGCAAAGCGAACGAAGGCCAGGACCAGCGCGATCAGGAACAGCACCAGCAGGGCCCAGCCCCAACCATCGTCAGAGACGGGGTGTACTTCGCCCACGATGATGTGGACGAGCGTGTAGGCACCCGCGATCACGACCACCACCACCTCGAGCCATCCGAGCGCGGTCTTTGGCATCAACTCATCTCCTCTGAATTCAGAGGCTCCACAGCTCTCGTCGCCAAGTCACGATACGGCGGCCGGCGGAGGGCCGGTCACCCGCTCCTTGACAACCCGTACAAAACCGCCACGGCCGCGTGGCGGTTTCCTCACGGTTCTCGATAGGCCACCGGTGGTGCCGCGTGCGGGCGACGGCCGGCGCCGGGCAGCGTCGAGGCCACCGCCAACCACGCGACCGCGGCCAGCGTGCCCAGCGCGGCGCCGGCGCCGACCACGGGCACGAAATTGAGGATCACGTCGGGGCCGGACACGAACTGGTCGGTCGACGCCAGCCGGATCCCTCCGATGAAGACGCCGCCCTGCCAGAGCGCCAGCAGCCGCACGCCGCCGGCGCAGACCGCCTCCGCGACCAGCAGGCACAGGGCCCAGGTCCCGAGCCAGCCGACCAGGAACGGCATGGCCCGCGCGCGCCCGGAGTCGAGCCGGAGCTGTGCCTCCTCCCGCTCCTCAGGTGCCCAGATCAGCACCGTCGCGCCGCGGTGCTCGCACTGGACCCACCCAGGCAGCCGTGCCAGCCGGCCGGCTCGCCAGAGGTCGGGGACCGACGCCACGGTGTTCGCGACCAGGATGGCGACGGCCACGCCCGCGGTGGCCGGCGTCAAGAGCAGGGCGAGCGCGGCCACGTCGATGAGAACCAAGGGCAGCAGCAGCGTGACCAGCGACCGTGTCCGGCTGACCCGGCTCCGGGCGGCGATATGAACGTAGGGGACCATCCCGCGGACACCCCATATCACCTGCGGCCGGCCGCCCACGCCGAGCAGGGCGAGCGCGTGCACCGCTTCATGCGCCGCGATCGTCACCAGCAGGCCGGCCAGCGCGTCGAGCCAGGAGATCTGAACGGTCTGGTAGAGCAGGAACACGAGCAGACCGGCAGCGGCGGCGCTGATCAGGAACGCGATCAATGCCCCCAGGGCCCAGGTCCCGGCCAGCTCCCGCGAGTCGGCGAGGTTTGCCAGCGGGCGGATCGAGCGCGGGACCCTCATCGTGCCTCCTCGCGCCCCCCCGCTTTAGCTCAGTGCCCGCTGCCCCGGCGGGGACGCTCGCTCAATGACTCCGGCACCCCGTCGGCCAGACCGCGCAGCGACTCGCGGACGGTGTGTGCGAGCCCCTCCGGATCGAGGCCTCGCTGCGCCAGGATGTCAGCCGGGTTGGCGTGTCCGATGTACTCGTCGGGGAGCGCCGCCAGCCGCACCCGTCCTGCCAGTCCGTGTGGCGCCAGTGCCTCCAGCACCGCCGCCCCGAAGCCGCCCGTGATCACGTTGTCCTCGGCGGTCACGAGCAACGGGTAGCGGGCGGCCAGCTCGGGCAGGCGCGCATCCAGCGGCTTGATCCAGCGCGCGTTGAGGACGGCGCAGTCGATGCCCTCCTGCCGGAGCAGGTCGGACGCCACCGCGGCCACCTCCACCATCCGACCGACGGCGAGGATGGCGGCCTGGCTACCCTGACGCACGGAATCCCAGTGCCCGACCGGCAGCGGCTCGACGGGGAGGTCGGGTGTGGCAGGGGCGACGCCCTTGGGGAACCGGATGGCAATCGGCCCCTCGAGGGCGAGCGCCGTCTCCAGGAGCGCGCACAGCTCGGTCGCGTCGGCCGGGGCCGCGATCCGCAGGCCCGGCACCATGCGCAGGTAGGAGAGGTCAAAGGTGCCCTGCGCGGACGCCCCGTCACTGCCCGTCACGCCCGCTCGATCGAGCAGGAACACGACCGGCAGGTGGTGCAGCCCCACGTCCATCAGCACCTGGTCGAAGCCCCGCTGCAGGAACGACGAATAGACGCAGACGATGGGGCGGAAGCCCGACAGCGCGAGGCCGGCGGCGAAGGTGACCGCGTGCTGCTCGCAGATCCCGACGTCGAAGAAGCGATCGGGGAATTCGCGCTGGAAGTCGAGGAGCCCGGTCGAGGAGGCCATGGCGGCGGTGATCGCGATCACCTCCGGGTGGCGCTGCGCGGCGTCCATCACGGCCGCCCCGGCCACGTCGGAGTAGGTCAAGGAGGTGGAACGGGGCCGTCCGGTGAGCGGGTCCGAGAGCGGGCTCACCTGGTGCAGCTTGTCGATCTCGTCGTCGATCGCGGGCCCGTACCCCCGCCCCTTCTCGGTCATCACATGGAGCAGCGTCGGGGTCCGTCGCTGCTTGGTCCGGCGCAGCAGGCCTTCGAGCTCGGGCAGGTTGTGACCGTCGACGGGGCCGGCGTAGGTCAGGCCCAGCGCGTCGAAGACGTTCCCCGGCTGGAGCAGCTGCTTGACCGACTCCTTCATCCGCCGCGCCGCTTCGTGGGCGGTGTCCCCGACGCCGGGCAGATCCTTGAGGCGCACGTCGAGCTCCGCCTTGACCCGGTCGTAGCGCGGATCGAGGCGGAGCTGCTGGAGGTGCCGCGCCAGCCCGCCCACGGTGGGGGCGTAGGAGCGGCCGTTGTCGTTGAGGACGATGAGCAGGTTTCCCGGCTCGTGGTACGCGATCTGGTTCAACGCCTCGTAGGCCATGCCCCCGGTCATGGCGCCGTCCCCGATCACCGCCACCACGTGCCCCGGCTCGCCACGCCGCAGCTTGGCCTCGGCCAGTCCCAGCGCATAGGAGAGCGAGGTGGAGGCGTGGCTGTTCTCGATCACGTCGTGCTCGCTCTCGGCCTGGCTCGGATACCCGGAGATGCCACCCTCCTGGCGGAGCGTGTCGAAGAGCTCGGCGCGTCCGGTCAGGAGTTTGTGGACGTACGCCTGGTGGCCGACGTCCCACACGATCTGATCCCGTGGGCTCTGGAACACGCGATGAAGCGCGACCGTCAGCTCGACGACGCCGAGGTTGGGCGAGAGATGCCCTCCGTTGTGCGCGACTCCTTCGACCAGGAGCCGGCGAATCTCCTGGCAGAGCTCCTCGAGCTGCGCATGGCTGAGATGTTGCAGGTCGGCGGGCGAGTGGATGGCGTCGAGCACGCTCCGGAAAGACTACCGCGCGCGGCGTCCCCCAGGCATCGGTTCGAACCGGAGGCGGTTACCCGCTCGACTCCGCAGGGGCAACCGCCGATCACGGAATCGCGAGTGGCCGCGGGCGGCGCGGGACCGGCGTCCGGGCCCGGAGCAGGGCATGCTGCCCCGTTCCCTGCCGCCAGTACCTACGCCCGAGGAAGCCGCTCTTTGGCTGCTGCGGGCGTGAACGGGTCTGCTCAGCCGCTCACGGCCTGGGTCTGGAGCGTGATGGAGACGAGCCGCCCTTCGGCGTCGACCAGCCGCGTCTCGACCAGGATGGTGGTGCGGCCGGTGTGCAGCGGGCGCGCGGTCCCCTCGACGTGTCCCTGCCGCACGGCCCGGATGAAGTTGGTCTTTGACTCCAGCGTCACCGTGCGCCGCCCTTCCGGCAGGTTGAGGTAGGCGCAGATTCCGCCCAGGGAGTCGGCCAGGGTGAGCAGCGCGCCGCCGTGGAGGATGCCGCCCGCGGTGCAGCGCTCGGGTGACCAGGAGAGCCGGCCGTTCACCGCCTCAGGGGTGGCCGAGAGCAGTTCCGTCCCGATCAGCGCGGTGAATGGCATCAGCGCCAGCAGGTCCTCCGGAGTCGGTGCCATCCGGTCACCATAGAGTCGTGGCGGAGAAGGTGGTCGGGGACCGCAACGGCAGCGAGGCGGTGAGTGTTGATGAGGGCATGACGATGCTCTTCCCGTCCAGGCTGGAAGCACCTGCGGTGCCGGCCCCTGACCTGGCCTGGCCACAGCCGGGCCCTACCCGTTTCACCCGGGTGCCTTCGCCGATCGGAGAGCTGCTCCTCGCGGGGGACGGAGAGGCTCTGACCGGGCTCTGGATGCGGCCCGACGCACACCCGGGTCCGGATCCCTCCGGCTGGATCCGCGACGACGGCCTCTTCCGCGAGGCCCGGAGGCAGCTCGACGCCTACTTCGGCGGAGACCTGCGCGAGTTCGACCTGCCGCTCGCGCCGGCCGGCAGCCGGTTCCAGCGCGCGGTCTGGCAGGCGCTCCTCACCATCCCCTACGGGGCGACGCGGACCTACGGCGCGATCGCCCGCCAGGTCGGCCGGCCCGACCGGGCACGGGCGGTGGGCGCGGCCAACGGGCGCAACCCGATCTCGATCGTGATCCCCTGCCACCGCGTGACCGGCGCCGGTGGGGACCTGGTCGGGTACGGGGGCGGCCTACCCCGCAAGGCGTGGCTGCTGAGCCTGGAGCGGACCGGCCGCCCGTCTCGCCCGCTCACCTTGCCCTAGGGTTCACCTACAAGGAGAGCATGTCGGGCATCTGTTACTGGACCGCGCTCGAGCTCCGCGCCGCGCTGGACCGGCGCGAACTCTCCGCCCGGGAGATCGTGCAGGCGCACCTGGAGCAGATCGAGCGCGTGAACCCGGGCGTCAACGCCGTCGTCACCCTGGTCGCGGAGAGGGCTCTCGCCGAGGCCGAGCTCGTCGACCGCGCGCTGGCGGCGGGGGAGCGGCTGGGGCCGCTGCGGGGGCTCCCGGTCGCCCACAAGGACCTCCACGACACCGCGGGCATCCGTACCACCTACGGGTCGCCGCTGTGGGCGGACCACGTCCCCGAGCGCGACGACCTGATCGTGGAGCGGATCCGGGCCGCCGGCGGAGTGACGATCGGGAAGACCAACGTGCCCGAGTTCGGGGCCGGTTCCCACACCTTCAACCCGGTGTTCGGGCCCACCCGCAACCCGTACGACCCCACCCGCTCGGCCGGGGGGAGCAGCGGCGGGGCGGCCGCCGGCCTTGCCTGCGGGATGTTCCCGGTCGCCGACGGCAGCGACACCGGCGGCTCGCTCCGCAATCCCGCGTCGTTCAACAACGTGGTCGGGTTCCGGCCCTCGCCGGGACGGGTTCCGAACTGGCCCAATCAGCTGGGCTGGACCACCCTCAACGTCAAGGGTCCGATGGCCCGGACGGTCGCCGACGCCGCCCTCCTGCTGTCGGCGGTGGCGGGCCCGGATCCGCGCGCGCCCATCTCGTTGGAGACGCCGGGGGGCACGTTCGGCGGGGCCCTGGAGCGCGACCTCCGCGGCCTGCGGGTGGCCTGGTCGCCCGACCTGGGAGGCCGGGTCCCGGTGGAGGCCGAGGTCGCCGAGGTGGTGCGGCGGGCGGCGGAAGTCTTCGCCGATCTCGGCTGCGAGGTGGAGGAGGCGTGCCCCGACCTGGCGGGGGCGGATGAGGTCTTCCTGACGCTCCGAGCCTGGTCGTTCGAGGTCTCCTTCGGCCCGCTGCTCGACGCCGAGCCCCCGCAGGTGAAGGAGACCATCCGCTGGAACGCGGAGCAGGGACGGAAGTTGAGCGGGGCCGACCTGGGCCGGGCGGAGGTGCTGCACACGGCGCTGTACGAGCGCACGGTGGCGTTCTTCGGCTCCTATGACATCCTGCTGGTGCCGGTCAGCCAGCTCCCTCCCTTCCCGATCGAGATCGAGTACCCGACCGAGGTCGCCGGCGTCCCGATGAACACCTACCTGGACTGGATGCGATCCTGCACGCTGATCAGCGCCACCGGCTGCCCGGCCCTCTCCGTCCCGGGCGGGTTCACCGCCGCCGGCCTGCCGGTCGGGGTGCAGCTGGTCGGTGCGCCGCGTGCCGACCTCCGGGTGCTGCAGGTCGGCCACGCCTTCGAGCAGGCGACCCGGCACGGCACCCGCCACCCCGCCGTCGCCCTTGGCGGTCAGCGGTTCTTGGGGGGCCAGGCGGTGTCCACCGGCTGGCCGTCGACCTCCACCACGACCTGGTCGCCGTAGAAGCTGAGGTGCGCCCGGATCTCGCGGACCCCGTTGAACGGCTCGGGGTAGATCCAGACCACGTCCCCGGCCCCGGGCTTGGCTTCCAGCGCGCGATACGAGGCCCAGCCTTTGTAAGGGCAGTGGGATCGGGTCGCGGTCGGAGTCAGAAGGTCGAGGCGGCAATCGTCCGCCGGCAGGTACCAACGGTTGGTCAGCCCGGTCTCGCTCAGGATCTGGGCCCGACGCGACTCGGCCAGGAGGGCGCCGCCGGCGGTCACCCGGACGTGACGGCCCGACTGGCGGACGTCGGTCCGGTGGTACGGGTCCCGAAGATGACCGTAGACCTCCTCCTCCTCGTCGTACCAGGCGTCGAGCGGATCCCAGTAGAAGGCGGCGTACGGTGCCAGCCACTCCACCTCCCGGATCGGCGTCGGGTAGCTCCAGACGGCGTTCTCGGCGGTGCGCCCGGCGGCCGAGACGGACCAGTAGCTCGCCTCCCCCTTGAAGGCGCAGAAGGTGTGGTGGTCGGTCGGAGTGAGCAGGTCGCGCCGGACGTCGTCCCAGGGGACATAGAGCCGGGGGAGCAGGTTCGACTCGTGGAGCAGCTGCCCCCGCTCGGTGTCGAGCACCGTTTCGCCGCCGAAGCAAGCGCGAACCCGGCGTGGGAAGGCGTGCATGAAGAGGCGGTGGGCGGGAGCGTCGATGGTGAAGTTGACCTCTGCCGGCAGGTGGCTGGCCAGCGGGGCGCCTCGAAACGTCAAGCTCATGGTCCCATCCTGCGCCCGCCTCGCCGGCGCGGGAACATCCGGAACTACGCCGCCGAGCGCGACACGCTCCTCTCCAAGAGCCGCCGGTCGAAGCGAGGGGTGTCCGGTCCGTAAGCGTTGTGGCGGGCCGCGCGCCGCCGCAGGCCGGGGACCAGACCGAGCAGACGGAACGCGGCGTCGGGGGCGAGGGGCTTGCCCTCCGTGAGCAGGCGCCGGGTCCGTTGCTCCGCCCGCACCTGTTCCGCCTGCACCTTCCGGATGGCGGGCTCGCGCTCGGCCTGGATCTCGGCCAGGACGGATTCCGCCACCGGCTCCCGGCCGTCCGAGAGGGCGGGGATGAGGCGATTGGCGGCCACGATCGCGTCCTGGATCGCCATCAGGATGCCGTTCCCGCCCACCGGAGAGATGACGTGGGC
Organism: Candidatus Dormiibacterota bacterium; assembly: GCA_963808785.1. GTDB lineage: Bacteria > Chloroflexota > Dormibacteria > Dormibacterales > Dormibacteraceae > CAVTSA01. The sequence continues at coordinate 265,074 of CAWEGH010000010.1, forward strand.
GGCATCGCCCAGCAGGAGCAGGCCGTCGCGGTGCCACCGTGGGACACGGGCGATCTCCACGTTGAGCAGCGTGACCTGGCCCCACTCGCGAAGCTCGGCCACCCGTGCCGCCAGCCAGGGCACGTGCGCGGACACGAAGTCCCGGATCGGAGCCACACCCGCCTCGCGCGCCTCCGCGTAGCCGCCGGGACGGATGACGTAGCCGACCTGCCAGGCGTCGGGGCGGCTGATCAGCGCCACGTAGTGGTCGCTCCCGAAGTAGAGGGAAAGGTCGGCATCCTCAGGATCCCCTGCCGCGCGCGGCAGGTCGAACCAGAGCAGGTCGTTGCCCTGACCCAGGGTCTCGAGCTCGAACCCGCCGAAGCGACGGAGGCTCGAGCTGCGGCCGTCAAATCCGATCACGAGCCGCGCCCGAATGGTCTGTCGCCCGGTGCCGGCCGTTCGCACGTCGACGCCACCTACCGAGCCCGCCTCTTCGAGCAGCCCGGAGACGCGAGCGCCGGTCGTCACGCGTCCGGCGGGCAGCTCTCGGACCCGCTCCGCCATGAACGAGAGGAAGCGAGCCTGGGGCATGATGCCGACGTAGGTGAAGCGGGTGGAGAGAAGGCCGTAGTCCGCCGTCACGTAGGTTCCGCGCGCGGTGTGGAACGTGAACTGTCTGGCCTTCGCGTGGGGGAGGCGCAGCAGCTGATCGGCCAGGTCGACCTGGTCGAGCAGCTCCAACGTCGCCGGGTGCAGGGAGTCGCCCCGGAAGCGGCGATCGAAGTCATGACGGGCCTCCAGCAGCGTGACCTCGAGCCCGGCGCGCGCGAGCAGGTAGGTGAGGACCATCCCGCCCGGCCCCCCTCCGACAACACAGCAGTCGATCATGTCACGATAATAGAGATTCTCGATAATAGAGGTAGATTGGATAAGGGCCGTGTGTGCGCAGATGGGTCCTTCCGGAGGGCGTGTAGGGCCCACCCGCTAGCAAACGGCGAATCGTGGGGCGGTGGCCGGTGGGATGAGGGTCAGGCGAGCCGGGCCGCGACCAGCTCCAGGACGTGGCGGACCTCGATGTCGAGCCCGCGCTTGTGCGCCGCTGCCTGGATGTGGGCGAGGCAGCCCGGATTGTCGGAGACCAGGGTGGTGCAGCCGGTGTCTTCCAGCGCCTCCAGCTTCCACTCCCCGATGCGGTCGGCGACCTCCGGCCAGTCGAGGCTGAAGCTCCCGCCGAAGCCGCAGCAGAGCGCGATGTCCGGCATCTCCACCACCTCGTAGCCGGCCAGCTCGAGCACGCGGCGGGGCTCGGAGACGAGGCCCAGCTGCCGCTTGGTCTGGCAGGAGTCGTGGTACGCGACGCGCGGCCGCTCGCCGTCGGACGCCCGCACCAGGTCCGGCCGCTCCGTCAACAGGTCGAGCAGGAACCGGGTGGAGTCGCGCAGGCGGCCGGCGACGGCCTCCCGCTCCGGCGGTTCGGGTCCCCAGCCGGGCGCGTCCAGGGTCAGCGCGCCGAAGCAGGACGCGGAGGGTGTGACGATCGGCCCTTCCGACCCCGCCAGACGCCGCACCAGGTGTCGCTCCAGCCGCACCGCCTTCTCGTAGTCACCGGCGTTGGCGCACATCAGCCCGCAGCACCACTGACCGCGCGGGAACTCGACCCGGTACCCGGCCGCATGGAGGATGCGCTGCAGCGCCTCCCCCGCCTGGGGCGTCATCCGGTCGACCAGGCAGGAGGCGAAGATGGTCACCGGCTCGCCGTCCCCACCGGTCTCGACGCGGGAGCGGAAGGGGGGACTGGCGAGCGGCAGCGGCGAGAGCTCAGGGGCCAGGGTGGCGCCGAGCCGGAGTGCTAATCGGGCAGCCGCGGGGTGTGACCAGGTGCCGAGCAGCGCTCGCTTCTCCGCCGTCGCGCGGTGGTCCCGGTGACGCAGTTCCAGGATCTGGGCCGGCAGGGGGATGTCGACGGGGCAGATCTCCTGGCACGCGTTGCACTGCGCGCACAGCGAGTTCGGCCACACCGCCGCCTCCCGGCCGTGGTGGAAAGGCGTCAGCACGAGCCCGATCGGCCCCGAGTAGATGTGGCCGAACTGGTGTCCCGAGACCGCCATGAAGGGCGGGCAGGCATTGGAGCAGGCGCCGCAGCGGATGCAGGTGAGCGCGTCCCGGAACAAGGGGTCGTCCAGCATCTCCTGCCGCCCGTTGTCGAGGATCACGCAGTGCATCTCTCGCGGGCCGTGCGCCCCGGTCAGATACACACCCGCGATGTCGGCCGACCCGGACGGCCCGCTCACCCAGTTGATGTAGCTGACCATCGGCTGCCCGGTGGCCGAGCGCGTCAGCAGGCGCAGGATCGCGGTCGCGTCGTCGAGGCTCTCGACCAGCTTGTCCATTCCGAACACGGCGATGTGGACGGGCGGCAGCGTGACCGTGAGATCGGCGTTGCCCTCATTGGTCACGATCATCACGGTCCCGGTTTCGGCGATCGCGGCGTTGGCGCCCGAGATGCCGACCGAGGCGTTGATGAACTTCTCCCGCAGCTCAGTGCGGGCGCGCGCCATGATCGCCTGGGGGTTGGCCTCTGTCTCCAGGCTCTCCGCCCACTGCTCGACGGTCAGGTGCATGGCGGGACCGACCAGGTGGGAGGGCCGCTGGTGCAGGCGCTGGATGATGAACTCGCCGAGGTCGGTCTCGCAGACCTCAAGACCCAGCCCTTCCAGATGGTGGTTGAGCTCGATCTCCTCGGTCGCCATCGACTTCGACTTGGTGACGATGGGCCGGGCGCCGTCCCTTGACCCCGGCTCCTTGCCGTCCTCTCGCGCGGCCCGCAGGCAGAGATCCCCGATGATCTGCCGCGCCTGCGCCGCGTCTCGCGCCCGGTGGACCTGGCCGCCGGCGGCCTGGAGTCGCTCCGTGAAGCCCGCCAGGATCTCGGGCAGCCGGTCCAGGTTCGCCTGGCGCCGGCGCTTCAGCTCCTGGCGGCCGGCGGCGAAGTCGAAGGTCTGGAACGCCTGGTCTCGCCGGTGGCGGAGGTTCGGCAGACCCGCCCGCAGCGCCTGCTGCTGCCGCCGGTTCGCCAGGGCCGCGTCGACGCGGTCCTTAAAGTGCTGGCGGGTCTCAGCCATCGACCTCTCGAAGGACCGACGCGACCAGCCGGCCGGCGTCGGCCTCCGGAGCCAGACAGGTGGTGCCGACGCAGAGAACGGCGGCCGGCTGGTCGGGACGCCGCTCGATCACCGCGTAAGGGTAGCTCCCGAGCACCTCCCGGGCCAGGTCAGGCGTGCCGGTGGTGACCTTGACCGGGGGCGCCTGAAGCCGGTCCAGCGCGCGGGCGAAGACGGCGGCCTGCAGCCCCATCTGCGGAGCGACTCCCGCGACCGAGGCCAGCGCCCGTTGAGCCCGGTCGCGAAGCCCCGCCTCGGGGTCGCCGAGCAGGGCGTCGAGCTCGAGCAGCCCCAGGGCGCAGAGCGCGTTCTGATCGAGCGGCTTGACACGCTGAGCGAGGCGGCCCAGCTCGTCGCCTTGCGCGCGGTCGAAGTAGCCGCCGTGGTCGGGGTCGCCGTAGCCCTCGTCCAGGTGCCGGACCAGAGCCAGCGCGCGCTCGCGCCACCGGTCGCCGAAGCCGGCCCCCCAGGCCGCCGCCGCCGCCCGCAGGCCCGCGGCCTGGTCGCCGAGCTGGCCGGGCACGCCGTCCGCGTGGGCAAGGCCGGCCGCGGGAGACCAGAACCGGTCGAACAGCGAGGTCAGGAGGTGCTGCGCGTGGCCCGCGAGGTCGGGCCGGTCGAGCAGGTTGTCCGCCTCCAGGAAGGCGAGGGCGAGCTGCGCGTTCCAGGAGGCGTAGACCCGGCGGTCGACGGCCGGCGCCTCACGCAGCGCGCGGCCTCTCGCGTCGAGCCCGTAGTACTCCTCGTCCGCGTCCTGGCTGCCCCAGAAAAGCCCGGTCAGGGGGTCGCGCAGGACGGCGTCCAGGTAGCGGAAGGCGTCGTCGAGGATGGCCTCCTGCCCGGTGCGGGCGAGCGCGGAGAGGAGCCCGGCGTGGTCTTCCAGCATCTTCTCGAAGTGGGGCACCGACCAGTCTGCCGTGGTCGAGTAGCGGAAGAAGCCACCCGCGACGTGGTCGTAGGTCCCGCCGGCGGCCATCTGCTGGAGCGTGAACCGGACCATCTCCAGGAGCCTCGGCTCGCGGCGGCGGAGCGACTGCTCGGCGCAGAACAGCAGCGCCTCCGTCATCGGGAACTTGGGCTGCGAGCCGAACCCCCCGTATTCGTGGTCGAAGGCGCCGTCGGCGGCTCCCAGAACGCGGTCGACGAGGCGGGGGTCGACCCTGCCGGCGGAGGCCGCGACGCTCAGGGCGGCCCGGCGGTGGCCCTCCTCGACCTGCTGCTCGATCTCATCCTTCCGCTGGTGGTAGACGCCGGCCACGCGCGCCGCCGCCTCCGCCATCTGGTCGGCGGGGAGGTAGGTGGCCCCGGTCAGGATGTCGCCGCCCGGCGTCAGGAAGGCGGTGGTCGGCCAGCCACCCATGTTGTAACGCTGGTTGATGTCGGGACGGAGGTCGTTGTCGACCCGGATCGGAACGTACTCGCTGCGCACCAGGTCGATCACGGCCGGGTCGGAGTAGGTGGTCTCGTCCATCACGTGGCACCAGTGGCACCAGACGGCGGAGATCGAGAGCAGGATCGGCTTGTCGGCGGCGCGCGCCTCCGCGAACGCCTCCTCCGACCAGGGTCGCCATCCGATCTCGTCCGCCCGATTCGGGCGCGGCGAGAAGTGGAACTCCGTCTCCAGGCTCTCCGCCATCCCGACCGAGGCTACGCGGGCGGGCGGGGCCGGAGCTCCCACATCGGGTTGACCGGGCCGTGGCCGCCACCGACCTGGAGCGAGCGGCGGATGGCGCCGGTGATGAAGCGTTTGGCCTGAACGACAGCCACCTCTAACGAGTCGCCGCGCGCGAGCCCGGCCGCGATCGCCGCCGAGAACGTGCAGCCGGAGCCGTGGGTGTTGGCGGTATCGAGCCGCTCCCCGGCCAGCCAGATCGCTTGGACGCCGTCGTAGAGCACGTCGTCGGCGTCGCCCTCCGCGTGGCCGCCCTTGACCACCGCCGCCCGGCACCCGAGCGAGACCAGGTCCCGGGCCGCCGCCTCCCGCTCCTCACGGCTGTGGACCACCCGTCCCAGTAGCACCTCCGCTTCCGGCAGGTTGGGGGTGACGACCCTGGCGAGCGGCAGCAGGCGCTCGCGGAGCGACGCCACCGCGTCCTCTGCCAGCAGCCGGTGGCCACCCTTGGCGACCATCACCGGGTCCACCACCAGGGGGTTGAGTCCGCGCTCGCGCACCGATTCCGCGACCGCCTCGATGATCGCCGAGCTGGAGAGCATCCCGGTCTTGACCGCCCGCGGCTGGAGGTCGTCGACGACGGCGTCGATCTGAGCCCGAATGAGCTGCGGCGGCAGATCGAACGCCTCCCGCACACCGAGCGTGTTCTGCACCGTGATCGCGGTGACCGCCGTCGTGCCATGACAGCCGAGCGCGGCGAACGTCTTCAAGTCGGCCTGGATGCCCGCGCCCCCGCCGGAATCCGAGCCGGCGATGGTGAGCACTGTCGGCAGCCTCATGCCGTCCACCACCGTCGCAGCAGGAGGTAGCAGGCGCCGGCGACCAGGCCCGAGACCAGGCCCGAGATGTCGGCGCCGTCGAGGGCGGTGATCAGGGCCTGGTTGAAGGCGTGGCTCACGCTGGGGAAGACGTTGGGGTAGTTGACGAAGAGGAGGCTGACCGCGGTGGCGACGATCCAGCTCACGATCGCCGGCCCGCGGCGCGGAAGAGAGCCGGAGCGCCAGCCCAGGAGCAGGATCACGGCCCAGGCCGGCATCCACAGGTAGCTCAACAGGAGGAACTGCTGGTAGGCGACCGTGAAGTTCTGGACCAGGACCGCGTAGGTCGCGAGCAGGGTCCCGCCGATGCCGCACAGGAGGGCGGTCTGCCACCGGCGGAGCCGCATCCCCACCGCCTGCAGGCAGAGCCCCGCCGTGTACACGTCGAGGTAGTTGGACCAGACCTCCCCGCACAGCACGTAGGCGAGGAAGGGCACCGCCACCCAGCCCGGCGCGTGATGCGTGATCACCGAAAGCACGCCTCCACTGGATTCCGCCTGCCGGGGGTCGAGCGCGACGAGCAGAATGCCGAACACCCCGAAGGCGCCGAAGGTGAGCCCGATGCCGGCCACCGGCCAGAGCATGACCGCCCACCGGGAGGAGGCGACCGGCAGGTAACGCGAGTAGTCGCTGGCAAAGGGGTACCAGGAGGCCACGAGCGCGAAGCAGGCCATGGCGCCGAGCACGAACGCGCCCCAGCCCGCGTTGCCGGCGCCCGGGTAGGACCAGTGCATCTGCGGCACCAGGGTCACGAACACGACCGCCCCGAAGGCTGCGAAGCAGAGCACGCCCCAGCGCTCGAAGAAGTGAATGGTGTCGTGCCCGAGGACGGCGACCAGGACCGAGATCGCGGCCACCACCAGCACGAAGGGGAAGGCCAGCCTGGCGGCCAGGTCCGGGTACCCGAAGGCGGTGACGATCTGCTCCCCCGCCTGGGCGGCGATCACGGTGTCGACGGCAAACCATCCGACCGCGATGACGAGGGTCAGGGCCGCGGCCACCCGCATCCAGGCGTTGCCGAAGACGCGCTCGGCGAAAGGGACCTGGGGAAGACCGGTGGCGACCCCGATCCTGCTCAGCAGGCCGAGCACGACCGCCCCCACCAGGGTCCCGACGAAGAGGGCGATGACGGCTTGCCAGAGGCCGAGGCCATAGACTGACGCGAGCAGGCTCGCGGTGAGGATGGAGGCGAAGTCGCAGAACGCCCCCGCCCACAGAAAGCCGAGGCGGTACGGTCGCCCGTACCGTTCTTCGCGCGGGACCGGTTCGATGCCGCGCTGCTCGACCTGGAAGACGGCTCCGGATCGCTCTCGTTCGGCAGAGGCAGCCACTGTGTTCATCCCTCCGCTGGCATTACCCAGGTCAGGTTCCGGGCGCGCAGTCGGCGCCCCGCGGTCGGCCCTCGGCCCTCTCAGCCCGCCCCGGCGAGCTCCCGCGTCAACGGTTGGGGAGTTTACGGCGCGGCGCGTAGGTCCGGCGGGCGTGGGTCTAGCCGTGGCCGCGAAGAGGTCCTCAAGATCGGGCCAATCCGGTCCCTTTCCCGGCCCGCGGCCTTGTAGGTGCGCGGAAACCGAGGTATATCCCGGGTGGAGCTGTATATCTGTACCGACGTACGCCGGGCACTCGACGTGCAACGGCGGCTCGCCCGGCGCCGGCTGCGGGGCAGGAAGGTCCCGGACCTGCTGGTCGCCGCGGCGGCCGAGCGGGCGGGCCTGGTCGTGCTCCACTACGATCGCGCCTTCGATCTCATTGCGGGCGTCACCAGGCAGGAGTGCCGGTGGATCGTCGACCGCGGCTCGATTCCGTAGAGAGCACGGCTTTGGGTGGCGTTTACTGCCCCTGTGAGGATCGCGGCGCTCTATGACATCCACGGAAACCTCCCCGCGCTCGAGGCGGTGCTCGCCGACCTCCAGGCGGTACAGCCCGATCTCATCGTGGTGGGAGGCGATGCCGTCCCCGGGCCTCTGCCCCGGGAGGTGGTGGACCGGCTGAGCTCGCTCGGCGACCGGGTTCACGGCATCCGGGGCAACGGCGAGCGCCAGACGCTGGAGGGTGACGACGATGAATCGCGGTGGGTCCGGGAGCGACTGACGGAGGCGCAGCGGGCCGCGCTCGCCGCGTGGCCCGCGACCTTCTCGGTCCGGTTGGGAGACCGGACCGTGCTGTTCTGTCACGCGACGCCGGGCGACGACACCCCCATCTTCACGCCCCGCACCCCGGAACCGCGCCTGCGGCGGCTGCTGGGGCCGGCGGGGACCGACGTCGTCGTCTGCGGACACACCCACGTCCAGTTCGAGCACCGGGTCGACGGCACCACGATTCTCAATGCGGGGAGCGTGGGCATGCCCTACGAGGACCGGCCGGGCGCCTACTGGCTGCTGCTGGAGGAAGGCGGCCACGAGTTCCGGCGGACCTCCTACGACGTCAGCTCGGCCCTCCAGGCGACGGAGGGCGCGGGCTACCCGGGCGCCTGGTTCGCCGCCACCCTGCGCGAGCGCCCGGGCCGGGAGGAGGCGCTGGAGGAGTTCGAGCGTCGCGCTCGCGAGGCAGAGTAAGTCGGGGCGCCCCTCAGCGCGGCACGACGATCTTTTCGAGTTCCGCCTCGCGGCCCCGGATGCGAAGGATGCCCATGGTGCGCTCCTGGGAGAAGCCGGCGGCGGTGGGGGTCGACACGTTGACAAAGTGGGTGGTGCCCACCACCTCGTCGCGCCAACGGTGGGTGTGGCCGTGGATCACGAGATTCAGCGCCGCAGCCCAGGGATCGCCCTTCTTGGGAGGCCGGTGGACCATGCCGACCCGGAGCTCCTCCAGCCGGCGCTCGACGCGCTCGGGGAAGCTCGGGTCGTCGGGCGCGTTCCCGTTGACCACCACCAGAGGCTTGCCGAGCCCCCTCAGATCGTCGAGCACCTGCGGGTGCTGCCAGTCGCCGGCATGCCAGATCTCGTCTACGTCGCGAAACTGCGCGGCCACGAACTCGAGGAGCGGGGGCCACCGGTAGCGGCCCTGGGTGTCGCCGATCACCCCCAGTGCGATCACGGCCGGGGGACCGGGACCACTTCGGGCACCGCCGGGAGCGGGTATCCCGGCCGGCCTTCGGTGAGCCAGCGCTGGAACGCCGCTTCCGTCCCCACGTCCCGCCCGGCGTCGACCGACAGCATGTAGCGATGGTGCAGCACGTCGGTGTAGGCCTGCACCGGGTCGGCGCCCGCGGGCAGGTGCTCCCCGAGGCGCTTGAGCCAGGGCTCGAACTCCTCCACCCGCCAGCGAGCCGCCAGCAGAGGTTTGCCGGCGACGCCGCGCTTGGCTCCGGACGCCGCCTTTTTCACCTCGTAGTAGCAGAGGTCGCTCAGAATCTGCCGGGCCTGGTGCTCGGACGCCTCGACGCCGGTCAGAGCGCGGAGCCGGTTGGTGTGGAAATGCCGGTCGGCGATGCGCACGCCGAGCCGGATCTGGGCCCGGTCGGGCGCCGGCTCGACGGTGATGTCGTCGACCTCGAAGCCCAGGTCGTTGAGGCGCTCCACGCGCTCCTGCACCCTGTACTGGGCGGCGCCGGCGGGCAGCCGCTGGTCGCTCGCCAGCTCCTTCCAGAGGGCCTCGTAGCGGCCCGCGATGTCGTCGCCCAGCGACAGGTCGGCGTCGTCGAGGGTGAGCCCCCGTGAGGCCGCGATGTCGGCCATCTCTCCGCCCACGTTGAGCCTCATGATCTCGACGTCGTACTCGCGCTGGCCTCGGGAGAGGCGTTCGTGGAGCTCTGAGGTCTCGGCGTCGACCAGCATCGTCTCGATGGCGCCCGCGTCGTAGCGATAGAGCGTGTTCGAAAGCGAGCAATCGCCCCAGAAACAACCCAGCAGGTGCAGTTCGACCAGCAGGAAGGCGAACGCGTCCAGCAGCTGCGTGCGCCGCTCGCCGAAACCCTCCCCGCTCAGGAGCTCGCGGTAGGAGAAGGAGTAGTCGGCGTACCGGGTGATCAGGACCGCGGCCGTCTCCCGGTCGGGGTCGCCCTCACGGGTGACCAGGCCGACCGCCCGCACCGCGGACCCGCCCAGGTCCTCCAGGCGCCGCAAGCCCGCGTAGTCCCGCCGGGCCGCCTCCTGAGGCAGCTCCTTGAGGGCGAACAGCGAATCGTCCACCTCACAAAAGCGGACCGTGTGTCGGGAGATGCCTCGCGGAAGGTCGACGAACGCCGACGCCGGCCACCTTTCCAGCGGTTCCGCCCAATCCAGGTTGATGAGGGCGGGCCACTGCGGGCGCAAGGCGAGCTGGTAGGTCTCGGACATCGCGGGGAGCCCAAATCGTACCCACCAGGGTCCGGGCGAGTTGGCGGCTACACTGAGCGGTCAATGGAGAAGCTGACCGACAAGCTCTTCACCAACCGCTACGTCGAGGACACCGGGCACAGTCACATCGAGATCGCGCACCAGGAGACGTGTCGCGATCGGTGCTCGGGCAAGTACTGCAACTACTTCTGTCCCGCCGGGGTGTACGAATGGTCGGAGGAGAGGCAGGAGACGATCGTCAGCTTCGGCAACTGTGTCGAGTGCGGCGCCTGCGCGATCGGCTGCCCCTACGACAACATCATCTGCGTCTCCCCGCGCGGCGGCTTCGGGGTCCAGTACCGGCAGGGCTGAGCGCGGACGGCGCCGGGCTTCGGGAGAGGGAACACCGGAGGCATCGGAGACCGTTCCTGTGGGTGTGAATGAGTCGTTCGACGTGATCATCGCCGGCGGCGGTCCGGCGGGACTCGCCGCCGGGCTGTACGCCTCCCGTATGAACCTGAAGAGCGTCCTGGTCGACCGGGGACCGATCGGAGGACAGCTCCTCAACACCGAGTTGATCGAGGACTACCCCGGGTTCGAGTCGATCCTGGGTCGGGACCTGGCCGAGAAGATGGCGGAGCACGCTCGCCACTTCGGCCTCGACATCCGCGAATACGAGCCGATCGAGTACATCGACGTACTCCCGGACGGGACCAAGGTGGTCCGCCTGGAGAGCGGTGAGGAACTGCACGCCCCGGCGGTCATCCTGGCCACCGGCGGCCTGCCGAGGCGGCTGGGCGCTCCCGGCGAAGAGGAGTTCGCGGGTCGTGGGGTCTCCTATTGCGCGGTCTGCGACGGCGCCTTCTTCAAGGACCAGGAGCTGGCGGTGGTGGGAGGCGGAGACGCGGCACTGGAGGAGGGCGACTTCCTGACCCGCTACGCGTCGAAGGTCCACCTCGTGCATCGGCGCCACGAGTTCCGGGGTCAGCCGGTGCTGCAGGACCGGGCGCGCTCCAACCCCAAGATCGACCTCGTACTGGGGGCGCAGGTGGAGCGGATCGACGGTGACGGGGTGGTCACCGGCGTCGACCTGATCCAGGAAGGAGACCGCCGGCACCTCCCGGTCGGGGGGGTGTTCATCTTCGTCGGCTTCGAGCCCAACTCGAGCCTGCTCAAGCCGCACGCCGAGCATGACGCGGCCGGCTACCTCAAGACCGACCGCGACCTGAAGACCTCGATCGACGGCATCTGGGCTGTGGGCGACGTGCGCGAGCAGCTGACGAAGCAGATCGCGACCGCGGTCGGGGACGGCACCACGGCGGCGGTCTCCGCCTCGCAGTACGTCGAGTCGCTGCGCGACCGCAAGCGGGCGGCGATCGCGGGGTGAGCGAGCGCCGCTCGATCCTGATCCTCGATCTGAGCGGAGTTCTCCTCGAATTCGATCCCGGCGCCCGGCTGGCGGCGCTGAGTCAGGCCAGCGGGTTGACGCCGGCGGACATCCAGGCGCGGGTCTTCGAGTCGGGCTTGAGCCCGGGCTGGGACCGCGGCGCAAGGGACAGCGCCGCGGGGGTCCGGGCAGACCTGCGTTCGGCGATCGGGTTCGCGGGCAGCGATCAGGCGCTGGACGACGCCTGGAGCCTGGCCTTCCGTCCGATGCCGGAGGCGGTGGCGCTGCTGCCCCAGACGCCGGACCCGACCCTGGTCGCGTTCTCCAACAACGGGCCGCTGGAGGAGGAGATCCTGACCGCCCGCCACCCGGAGGCGTTCCGAGGGTTCGGCGCGCGCTGGATGACGCACCGCCTGGGGGCGACCAAGCCGGACCCGCGGGCCTACCGGGAGCTGGAGCTCCGGCTGGGTGTCGAGCCGGGGGAGATCACGTTCCTCGACGACTCGCCGGCCAACGTGGAGGCGGCGGCAGCCGCGGGCTGGCAGGCGGAGCTCTGCCGTTCGACCCAGGACCTGGCACGGGTGCTCCGAGCCCACCGCGACGCCGGCGGCCGGCTGCCGCTGCGTGAGCTTCCGGAGGGGGCCGCGCGACGGCTCGCCGAGCTGGGTGGCCGGCCCATCAACCTCTACCGGACGCTGGCCGGCCACCCGGCCCTGCTGGAGACCTGGATGGAGTACGCGTGGGGCCTGCGCGGCGCGTCCGAGACGCCCCGGGCGGTGCGCGAGCTGGTGATCCTGCGGATCAGTCAGATGACGGACGCCACCTATGAGTGGGCGGCCCACGTCCAGATGGCCCGCGCGGCCGGGGTTGGTGAGGAGGTGATCGCCGCCCTGGATCGCTGGCGCGAGTCGGACGTCTTCGAAGAGCGGGAACGGGTGGCGCTGGCCTATGCGGAGGCGATGCACGAGGGTGGTGTCGACGATCCCACCTTCGACGCGCTGCGGGCCCACTTCACCGACGCCCAGATCATCGAGCTCACTCTCACCGCCTCGACCTACCTCGGCCTTTCCGCCCTCCTCGACGCGCTTCGCGTGCCCTCCGACGGCGGACCCCCCGGGCGCGAGCGGGTCTCTCGCCCGGTGCAAGCTTCCTGAGGGCACGCAGGTACCGGCTCCGATTGAAGGGTTCCTGCTCGTGGAGGACGTGCCAGATCTCCTCCGTCGCGGCGCTTCCCAGTGCGTGCAGGACGTCGTGGCGCTCGTGGCCGGCGGCGAGCAGCCGTCGCGCGGTCTGCCAGACCTCGGGGGGATCGTCGTCCCAGAGCTGGTTCGCGATCATCTCGTGGACGGTGATGTGGAGGTTGGGACTCATCGGCTCCCCATCGACCACGATCTCGTCTTCGCCGCGCTCGATCGCCCGAGCGTATTCCGGGTGCTCGGAAAGGATCAGGAAGTGCCGGGCGTCGGGATCGGCCGGGTCGAGGTACGCAAGGTCGAGATCTTCGAATCGACCGCCCCGCCTTGGGCACGCGAATTGGCGACGCTCAGCCTCGTCGCTCGACGCGAGGTTGTCCACGCCTGGATCTTCGCATCCTGGATAGCGCGCCGACGTGCCCCCCGATGGTGCACCAAGGGGTCCTAAATGCGAGGAATAAGCCCCGGTGGTGCACCAACGGGTCTTACGACGTCGTCGCGTCGGACAGCTTGCGGAGCGCGGGAAACGTGTAGAGCCCGGTGGCGTGACCGGAGCGAAAGGCCAGCTGCACCGCGTACTGCCCGATCAGCTCCGCGTTCTCCAGCGAGAGCTCGTCCGGGGGCAGGTCGTGGACGGAGTCGAGCCGGCCGGGCACGCCCATCTCGCCCCGGCACTCGGCGCAGGGACACGCCCAGCGCAGGGCCGCTCCTCCGAGACGGGAGCCGGCTCCGTCCTCCCACTCGATCTCGAGGACGTTGCCCGCGCGGTCGAGGTGCAGCGCGGTGGGGAAGGGGTCGGGCTCGCGCACCTAGGAGACGGTGAGGACCGGGAGCCGGCGCCGGGCCTGGATCGAGGTCTTCGCCGCCACCTGCCCGGCCAGGTCGCGGAACGCCGCCGCCCCCTCCGAGTCGGGATTGGCGACCACGATCGGAACGCCGCGGTCGGCCTGATCGCGGATCGGGATCTCGAGCGGGATCCCGCCCAGGAACGGCACCCCCAGCCGCTCCGCCGCCCGGGCCGCGCCGCCGTGCCCGAAGATGTGGTGCTCGTGCCCGCAGTCGGGGCACCGGAACCAGCTCATGTTCTCGATCAGCCCCAGCGGCACCACGTTGAGCTTCCGGAACATCTCCAGCGCCTTGACCGCGATGTCGAGGGCGATGTCCTGCGGGGTGGCGACGATCGCGACGCCGGTCAGCGCGAGCGTCTGCGCGATCGTCAGCGAGGCGTCGCCGGTTCCGGGCGGCAGGTCGATCAGCAGGTAGTCGAGCTCACCCCAGGACACGTCCCCGAGCAGCTGCTGGATCGCCTTGGAGACCATCGGACCGCGCCAGACCATCGCTTTGTCGGCTCCGGCCAGAAACCCGATCGACATCAGCTTGACGCCGTACCGCTCCAGGGGGACCAGCTTCTCGTCCACCACCTCCGGCGCCTCGTCGGTCCCGGTCATGCCGGGGATGGTGGGCCCGTAGATGTCGGCGTCGAGCAGGCCGACGCTCGCCCCCGTCCGCGCCAGCGCCGCGGCCAGGTTGACCGCGACCGTGGACTTGCCCACGCCGCCCTTGCCGCTGGCGATCGCGACCGTCTGCTTCACCCCCGGCACCAGCTGCTGACCCTGCGGCCGCATCCCCGCCTGGCGGACGTTCGCGGTCATCCGGACCGCCACCTCCTCCACGCCCGGAAGCTCCCGAACCAGGCGCTCGGCTTCGCTGTGGAACCGATCCCGCACCGGACACGCGGGTGTCGTCAGCTCCAGCGTGAAGGCCACCCGACCACCGTCCACCTGAAGGTCGCGGATCATGCCGAGACTGACCACGTCGCGGCCGAGGTCGGGGTCGATCAGGCCGCGGAGGGCTCCGAGAACGCCGTCCGGAGTGGGGGTTTTCACATCACCCATCGTACGAACCGCCCTGTCACCGCTCAGCCGGGCCCGCTTGGTCTCGCCGGAACACGGCCACCAAGACGCGCAGGGCCAGCACCGCGCAGATGATGAGCAGGCAGTACGCGAAGTAGTGGTAGAGGGAGATCGAGGGCGTCACCTGCGGCCCGCCGCTCACCAGCAGCAAAAGCACCGCCATCACCCCCGCGGTCGCGGAGAGCGCGGTCAGCGCCCCCAGGTTGAGCACGCCCGCGGCGCGTCCGCGGTCGGCCGCCGACGCCGTGAGCCGCACCCGCACCGTCAGCCGCCCCTCTTCCAGGTCGGCGGACAGCCGGTCCAGACGGCGGGGAAGGGCACGCAACGCCGGGAGCGCCCGCATCATCTCCCGCCGAAGGTCCTGCTCGATCGCCTCCGCACTGGGGAGCAGAAGGGCACCCCCGCCGAAGCGCCGGGCCTCGGCGACGAAGTCGAACCCGGCCACCCAGCCGGTGAGGACACCCTCCAGCGTCCCCAGCGCGCGGAGAGCAGCCGCCACGTCGCCCAGGATCGCGAGCCCGTAGCGGGTGGCCAGGCGCGCCAGGTCCCAGAACAGCTCACCACCGCCGCCTCCACGTCCGGCTCCAACGTGGCGGGCCAGGAACGTGCCCAGCGCACGGCGGAGTCCCCGCTCATCCAGTTCGGCCGGTGCATCGGCGATCTCCAACACCGCGTCGGTCATGCCTGCCGTATCCTCGGCGTCCACCGCGAGCAGCAGCCTGCCCAGTGACTCGCGCAGGCTGCGATCGAGACGTCCCACCGAGCCCAGGTCGAGCATCCCCAGCCGTCCGTCATCCAGGACGAGCAGGTTGCCGGAGTGCGGGTCGGCGTGGAAGACGCCGTCGACCAGGATCTGCTCCAGCAGCGTGGTCAGGAGCCGGCGCGCGAGGTCCAGCCGCTCCTCCTCCGGTGCCTGCACGCGGTCGAGCGGGGTGCCGTCCAGGCGCTCCATGACCAGGAGGCGTTCGGTCGAGAGCTCGGCATGGGGGCGCGGCGCGACGACACCGCCGGGGGAACGGTGTGAGTCGAGCGCCGCCTGCACCGCGATCAGGTTCCTCAGCTCGCGGCGGAAGTCGAGCTCCGAGCGCAGAGACTCCGCGAAGCCGCGGGCCAGGCCTTGCGCCCGGATGGCGCGGCCCCACTCGGTCCGCTGCTCGGCGCGCCCTGCCCACCGGTCGAGGATCCGCAGGTCCCTCCCTACCAGCACCTCGATGCCCGGCCGCCGGACCTTGAGCACCACGCGCTCCCCGGTGCGTAGCCGGGCGGCGTGCACCTGAGCGACCGAGGCCGCCGCCAACGGAGTCTGGTCGATCTCCGCCAGTTCCGAGAGCCGGGGGCCGAGCTCCCCCTCGAGCACCCTCCGCACCTGCGGCCAGGGGATCGGCTTCGCCTGGTCCTGGAGCGTCGCCAGCTCATCCGCGAACTCGGCCGGCAGCAGGTCGCGGCGCGTGGCCAGCAGCTGGCCGAGCTTGACGAACGCGACGCCGGCCTCGTCGAGCGTGTCCCGCAAGGCCCTGGCGAGCCGGCTCGGGGGCGGGCCGCCCTCGAAGGCCGGCCGCGTGCCGCGGAGGTAGCCCCCGAGGCCGTGGCGAGCCACGATCCAGCTCACCTGGACGTAGCGGCGGTAGCGGCTCCAAGCCCCGGGCAGGGCGCGGAGCATGGCGACCGGCCCCGGCACCGATCCGTTGGGGACGAAGACCTCGGCCAGCGCCAGGAACACGATCGCGCACAGCAGCGCCGCGGCCAGCGCCAGCGCGCCCTCCCAGGCCAGGTAGGGCTGCAGTGTCGCGGGATGCCCGACCAGGGCGCGGGCGATCGGGTTGATGACCACGATCGCCAGCAGGCCGGCCAGCACCAGCCGGGTCAAGGAGAACGGGATCCCCAGCAGCCTGCGGGTCGCCCAGGCGAGGATGGCGAGCTGGATCAGAAAGGCGACGATGTCGAAGAGCGCCATGACGAATCCGATGGGCGCATCCTGACACACCGGCACTCCTCCGACCCCGGTGGGACAATGCGGCTCGCGTCCGATGCCGTACCTTTTCGTGTCGCCGGTCGGCGATCGCGTCGAGATCGAGGGTCGCGACGCGCGGCACCTGGCGCGCTCGCTCCGGGTCCGGCCCGGAGAGCGGATAGCGGCGATCGATCCGGGCGACGGCGTCAGCGGCCGCCTCCTCAGCGTGGAGATCGAGGCCGTTGGCGCCGATCGCGTTACCGGCGTCGTGATGGAGGTGCGTGAACACCGGCCGGAGCCCCGGACCGCGACCTACCTCGCGTTCGCGATGCTGCCCGCCCCGGCGCTGGAGGAAGCGCTGGCGCGGTGCACGGAGTTGGGTGCGGCCGGGTTTCTGCTGGTGCAGGCCGAGCGCAGCGTGGCGCGTGCCCGCGGGGACAGGAAGGCGGCGCGCTGGGCCGCGATCTGCCGCGAGGCTGCCATGCTGGCCGGCCGGCTGCGCGTGCCCGAGGTGCAGGGCCCGGAGCCCCTGGCCCGGCTGGCCGAGCGGGCACCGGGAGAGGTGGTGCTGCTCGACGCCGGGGCGGACACGAGGCTGGCCGCCCTCCCTCGGGCTGAGCGCACGCTCGCGATCGGCCCCGAGGGCGGGTGGACCGCGTCGGAGCGGGCCTTGGTCCAGACGCACGCGACCCTGGGCCCGCGCAACCTGCGGGCCGAGAACGCCGCCGCCGCCGCCCTCACCCTCGCGCTCGCGGCCGCGGGCGACCTCTGACCCCACCCCGCGCAAGACCCCGTTTCGCACGGAAGGGGCGTTATCGGGCGCCCGATGGCCCCCGTTCCGTGCGAAACGGGGATGACGGGTGGGGGCGGCTACCTAGAATCGAGGGCCGTGCCGCAGGACCTGATTCGCAACTTCTGCATCATCGCGCACATCGACCACGGCAAGTCCACGCTCGCCGACCGCCTGCTGGAACAGACGGGGACGGTCGCCGACCGCGACATGCACGCGCAGGTCCTGGACACCCTGGAGCTGGAGCAGGAGCGCGGCATCACGATCAAGCTCCAGGCCGTCCGCATGAGCTATCAGGCCCGGGACGGCCGCACCTACGAGCTGAACCTGATCGACACCCCCGGCCACGTCGACTTCTCCTACGAGGTGTCACGGTCGCTCGCGGCCTGCGACGGGGCCCTTCTGGTGGTCGACGCGGCCCAGGGCGTGGAGGCGCAGACGCTCGCCACCCTCTACCAGGCGGTCGACGCCAACCTGGAGCTGATCCCCGTCGTCAACAAGATCGACCTGCCGGCGGCGCAGCCGGAGGTGGTGGCGCAGGAGATCATCGACCTGACCGGGATCGACGAGTCGAAGATCCTCTTCGTCTCCGCCAAGTCGGGGGAGGGGGTGCCGCAGATCCTGGAGGCGATCGTGGCCGAGATCCACCCGCCCGGGGGCGATTCGGCGCGGCCGCTCAAGGCGCTCATCTTCGACTCGCACTACGACGCCTACCGCGGAGTGATCGTCTATGTGCGGGTGATGGACGGCGAGATCCGGCCCGGGATGCGGATCCGGATGATGAACACGGGCTCCGTTCACGAGGTCGACGAGGTGGGCTGGTTCGTCCCCACGCTGCACGCCGGCGAGTCGCTGAGCGCCGGCGAGGTGGGCTACCTGACCGCCTCCATCAAGAACGTCAAAGACGCCCGCGTGGGCGACACGGTGACGCTGGAGCGCGGCGGGACGGACCAGCCCCTCCCCGGCTACCGGCCCGTCAAGCCGATGGTGTTCGCCGGCATCTTCCCCACCATCTCGGAGAAGTACCAGGACCTGAGGGATGCCCTGGAGCGATTCCAGCTCAACGACGCGGCGCTGGTGTACGAGCCGGAAAGCTCGGCCGCGCTCGGCTTCGGCTTCCGCTGCGGCTTTCTGGGCCTGCTCCACATGGAGATCGTCCAGGAACGTCTGGAGCGCGAGTTCGGCCTCGAGCTGATCACCACCGCTCCCACCGTCGAGTACCACGTGGTGCTGCGCAACGGCGAGGAGCTGACGGTCGACAACCCGTCCCACCTGCCCGATCCGATGTCGATCGAGCAGATCGAGGAGCCGTACGTGCGCGCCACGATCGTCACGCCGGCGGACTACGTGGGCCCGATGATGGAGCTATGTCAGGACCGCCGCGGCACCTTCCGCAACCTGGAGCATCAGGCGGGCGGTCGTGTGCTGCTGGAGTACGAACTGCCGCTGGCCGAGATCATCCACGACTTCTACGACCAGCTCAAGTCGCGTTCGCGCGGGTACGCGTCGCTCGACTACGAGCTGATCGGCGTGCGCGCGGCGGCCCTGGTGAAGCTTGACGTCCTGGTGGCGGGGGAGCCGGTGGACGCGCTGTCGATGATCGTCGAAGAGTCGCACGCGCGGCAGCAGGGCCGGCGCCTGGTCGAGCGCCTGCGGACGATCATCCCTCGCCAGCTGTTCGAGGTCCCGATCCAGGCTGCGATCGGGGGCCGGATCGTGGCCCGCGAGAACATCCCGCCGATGCGCAAGGACGTGATCTCCAAGTGCTACGGGGGCGACATCACGCGCAAGCGCAAGCTCCTGGAGAAGCAGAAGGAGGGCAAACGTCGGATGAAGCGCGTGGGGTCGGTGGAGATCCCGCAGGAGGCCTTCATGGCCGTGCTCCAGCTCGAGGACTGAGAAGGGAAGGTGCCCACTCGCGAGTTCCTGAACCTGGGCTGCCGCACCAACGCCGCCGAGACCGACGAGCTGGCGGCGCTGCTCGAGGACGCGGACAACTTCGTGGTCGTCAACTCCTGCACCGTGACACGCAACGCCGACCGTGACACGCGTCACGCGGTGGCCCGCGTGCGGCGGGAACACCCGGACGCGGCGGTGCTGCTCCTGGGCTGCTACGTCGACGCCCACCCCGGCGACACGCTGGGGGCCGACGCCGCCATCCCCAACCGCTGGAAGGGCGCGCCGCTGGGGGTGGAAAGCCGTCTGCCGCCGCCCGGGACCCGGCGTTCGCGATATGTCCTCAAGGTCCAGGACGGCTGTGACAACCGGTGCACGTTCTGCATCGTCTGGCAGACGCGGGGGCGCTCGATCTCGCGGGTGCTCCCGTACCTGGAGGCGCGGGCGCGGGCCGCGGCGCGGGCCGGATACCGCGAGCTGGTCCTGACCGGCATCGATCTGGGCTCCTACCGCGGTGGACTGGCACCCCTGGTGCGCCGGTTGGTGACCGCCGCGGCGCCGGCGCGGATCCGGCTCTCGTCGATCGATCCTTCACACCTCGACAAGGATGTCGCCTCGCTGTTTTCGCTTCCCGGCGTCTGTCCGCACCTGCATCTCCCTCTGCAGTCCGGTTCCGACCGGGTCCTGGCGCGCATGCGGCGCCGCTACGATGTCCGCCGCTTCCGGCAGGCCGTGGAGCTGGCGCGGGCGGCGTGCCCCGACCTCGCCCTCACCGGGGACGTCATGGTCGGGTTCCCGGGCGAGACGGAGGAGGACTTTGGCGCCACCCGGGACGTGGTCTCCTGGGCCGGTTTCATGGACCTTCACGTCTTCCGCTTCTCGCCGCGCCCGCGCACGGCCGCGGCCCGGTACCCGGACCAGGTCCCACGCGAGGTGGCGCACGCCCGCTCGCGAGCGCTGATCGAGCAGGCCCACCGCCAGCACGAACGCTATGCCGCCCGCTTTGCCGGACGGCCTCTGCATCCGATCTGGGATCGGACCCAGGGAGACGTGATCAAGGGCGTGACCGAGAACTATCTTCAGGCCACCGCCGCCGCCGCCGGCCGGCGAGCGGGCCAGCTGGAAGAGGTGATCTGGCCGGGCATCGCCGGCTGACTCAGTCGCGGCCGATGGAGCCGCCTCAGCCGGCCGGCCGCCAGCCCGCGAAGATGGCGTGGCCCGCTTTGACCCAGGCCGCGTCCACCCCCACGTAGCCGGCCGCTTCCAGCCAGCGGAGATGGTCCGCGAGCGGCGCCATCATGTCCATCGGGTCTTCATTCCCGGGTTCGAATGAGTTCCAGCCGGACGTCGAGAAGGCCTCATAGCCGGAGAGGTCGCCGAAACGTGTCAGCGACTGCTCCCGCACCACCCGATCCCACTCGGCCGCGGCCAGACGGACGGCGGCCGCCGACGCCGGCTGGATCACGTCCGCGATCACCAGCGCGCCGCCCGGGCGCAGCATGCCCAGCACGTCGGCGTACAGGCGTCGCTTGCCGGCGTCGTCCAGGTGGTGCACCGCCAGCGACGAGACCACGGCGCCGCACGCACCTTGCCATTCCGAGCGCCAGCCCCGGTCCGCGATCTCGAACGCCCGGACTTCCTGCCGGGGCCCGAAGGAGGCCAGGCGGGCGGCCGCCCGCTCCAACATCACCGGGGACGCGTCGAGTGCGACCAGGCGGCTGGTGCTGAACCGGGTCAGCAGGCGCTCGGCCAGCAAGCCCTCGCCGCAGCTCAGATCCACGATCAGGTTCGGCGACTCCGGCACCAGGGCACAGACGGTCTCCCACTGCGCCTGTCGGTCGGGGACGAAAACGTCCCCCAGCCGGATGAAGGTCTCGGAGTTGGCGTCGACCCAGCCCCCGTCACCCACGACGTGTCCATGCTGCCACGAGGAGGGCGCGGCTACAGGATCTGGTACAGAAGGCCTTGGTTTTTCAAAGCACCCGATTTGGCTGCCGTCACGTCCCTAAGGGCCGCTTTGGAAGCCAAAGCACCGAGAAGATGCGGAAATCGCGCGGACACGGCAGGCCACCATTTACGAGCGGTTTGGAAGGCGGCGAGCGGGCGGTCAGCGGCCCGAATTGAATTCGAACCTGGACCATTCGAGGGGCCGGCGCCCGGGGATGGTGTGTCCGGACCGGAACCGCCCGCGGAGCCCCGACGCAACGAGAGTGTGAAAACCAACCCCCTGATCGGGTATGCTCCCTCTTCGTGCTCATAGGGGTAGATGGGCAACTGGGCCATCGGCCTGCGCCCGGACGTCTACACAGCCTGTTGTCCCGCGCTCCGGCGCGACACCGCTCGAAGGCCTCTCACGGGGTCCCCGGAGCAGTTGAACTGCAGGAGGTCGCCGCTGGTTACGCACGATCGCCGGTTTTTTCGCGGCTCGATCTGTCGATCGATCCCGGGGAGTTCGCGTATGTCGTCGGGCCCTCGGGGGCGGGGAAGTCGACCCTGCTCAAGCTGCTCTACGGGGTGATCCGGCCCAAGTCCGGTTCCATCGTGGTCGACGGAATCCCGGTGCACCGCCTCAAGGGGTGGCAGACGGCGGCGATCCGGCGCCGGGTGGGCTGTGTCTTCCAGCAGTACGAGCTGCTCCCGCATCTGACCGCGCTGGAAAACGTCGTGCTGCCGCTGCAGCTGGCGCACCCGAAGATTCGCAATCCACGCGGGTACGCGATGGACGCGCTGGAGCTGGTCGGCCTCAAAGACAAGATGAACGAGCGGCCGAACCACCTCTCGGGAGGTCAGCAGCAGCGGGTCGCGATCGCGCGCGCGGTCGCTCACCAGCCCCGTGTCCTCCTTGCCGACGAGCCCACCGGGAACGTCGACAGCGAGGTCTCGGCCGGGATCATGGACCTGTTCGGTCAGCTCAACGAGCTGTTGGGGAGCACGGTCCTGATGGCCACCCACGACGAGTGGGTCCTGGACAAGTACCCGGCGCGCGTGATCCGGCTGCGCACCGGTTCCTTACCGCAGCGAGTCGCTTCGTGAGGGGGACCGAAAAACCACCGGAGGGGAGGGACGTGACAGTGAGAGGGGAGGGAGAGGTTTAGTGGCCGGCCGACCGAGCACGCTCACGTGGGCGCCTCGTTACACGGGCGGCGTGCTTGCTTACTGCTGGCGGTGCTTCCGGGCCCGTCTGCTTCCGTGGATCGCGACCACGCTCGCGATCGGAATCATCCTCGCGGTGGCGGCCAACACCGAGCTGGTGCTGGTGCTGGCACAGCGGAGCCTGGCGGCCCAGGCTCGCTCGGCCTCGCAGTTCCAGGTCTTTATGGCCTCCGGCGCGACCACGCAGCAGGTGCTGACCCTGGAGGGCCAGATCTCGCAGCTGAAGGGCGTCCGCGGCGTCCATTACATCTCCAAGGCCCAGGCCCTGGCGCAGGCGCGTCAGAACCCGGCGATCGCCGAGATCGGCTCCGCCGCCGACAACCCCTATCCGGCCAGCATCATGGTCGACCTGCAGAACCCGGCCGCCTCGACGCAGGTGACCGCGGTGGCGATGAAGAGCCCGGCGGTCGACAAGTCCCTGCCCACCAGCTACACCCCGCGTGAGGCGCGCCGCCTCAGCGCCGCGCTCAACTGGGCGAACGGAATCGTGGTCGGAATCGGGGTCGCGGCGCTGCTCATCGCATCCCTCATCTCGATGGTGCTGATCCGCGCCGAGGTGCGCTCACGCCGCGCCGAGCTCCGCATCCTGGCTCTGGTGGGTGCGCCCCGCCAGGTGATCCGCATGCCGCTGCTGTTCGAATCGCTCTCCCTGGCGGCCGCCGGCACGGTGATCGCGGTGGCGGCGCTGCTGGCGGTGGGAACCCGGCTCGTGGCGGGCGCCAACTCGTACTTGCCTTTCCTTCAGATGGCAGCCCCGAACTCCACCCTGATGGAGATCAGCCTGGCGACCCTGGTCGGCAGCCTGGTCACGCTCGGCATCTGCAGTCTGCTCGTGAGGTTGCCCCGATGATGCGATCCCTGAGACTGCTGGCCGCACTGGCCGCAGCCCTGCTCCTGGGCGCCGTCACCATCCAGCCGGCGCTGGCTGCCACCAGGGCCAATCCACCCACACCGGGGCCGGACCCCAGTCAGCAGCTGTCGACACTCCTCCAGCAGCTGCAGCAGCAGCAGGCGACGGTCAACTCGCTCGCCAACCAGGTCGAGAGCGAGCAGGCGAGCGTCAATACGCTCAACAGCAAGGTCTCGGCCGACAAGCAGCAGGAGCAGGTGATCAATCATCAGATGGACCAGGTGGCTCGCATCGAGTACGAGCGCCCGGCGTTGACGCTGACCACGGTCATGGGGGCGCAGAACCTCGGTGAGCTGCTGAGCGGCGTCGCGCAGTCACGCGTGATCGCCAGGCAGCAGCAGCAGCTGTTCACCGCCGCCGCGGCGCTGAAGGCGAGGGACCAGCAGGACCAGCAGGCGGCTCAGACGCAGCTGGACAAGATCTCCAAGCAGAAGGACGAGGCGACGGCGATCGCCGCCCACACCCAGTCCGAGATCGCGGACCTCCAGGCCAAGCAGCAGCAGCAAGAGGCCGCCGCCGGGACCGCGGCTTCCGGCAGCTCGACCTCGGCCTCGACGGCGACGTCAGCGCCGATAGCGACGGCCAGCGCTCCCACCGTCGCGGCGGGGGCGACGATCACCCTCCAGCCGGGTCCGTCGAACCCCAATCGCTTCGATCCCGGCCAGTGCACCTGGTACGTGGCGCAGATCTACTCGATCCCGTGGATGGGGAACGCGAACGAGTGGCCTGCCGGCGCCGCCGCCGCCGGACAGGCGGAGGGGAGTACCCCGGTGGTGGGCGCGATCATGGAGAGCGCCGACAGCGGATACGGCCACGTCTCGGTGGTGACCTCGGTGACCGACGACAACGACTGGACCGTCACGGAGATGAACTACATGGGTCCCTTCGTGACCGACACGCGCCAGGTGTCGCGAGCCTCGTCGAACCTGGTCACGTTCATCTACTGAGGGTGATGGCCTCCGGTGCACGCCAAGTGCGTGCGCCGACGCCCGATGACTTCTCCCATGCCTGGGAGGTCGTCGGGCAGGCCCTGCCCCTGACGCCGCTCCTCCGGCTCGACGAGGATGTCTTCGCCAAGGTGGAGACCTTCCAGCCGACCGGATCGTTCAAGGTCCGGGGAGCGCTGTGCGCCTTGAGCCGCCTGGGGGCGGGGACGCCGGCCGTGACCGCGAGTGCCGGCAACCATGGGCTGGGCGTCGCCTGGGCGGCGGGCAGGCTGGGCGTCCGGGCCACCATCGTGATCCCGACGACCGCCTCGGCGGCCAAGAGGGCCGCGCTGCGCCGGTATCCAGTGCAGGTGGCCGAGCACGGCGACGGCTACGACGGGGCCGAACGCCACGCGCTCGACCTGGCGTCGGGAGGCGCCACTTACATCTCGCCCTACAACGACCCCGATGTGATCGCGGGTCAGGCGACGATCGGCCGGGAGCTCGACGCGCAGCTCCCGCCCGGGCCTCTGACGGTGGTCTGCCCGGTTGGTGGTGGCGGGCTGTGCGCGGGCCTTGCGCTCTGGGCCGGCGCCCGGCCCGACACGACCCTGATCGGCGTCGAGGCGGAGCGGTCCCTGGCGGTGTCGGCGGCGGTCGGGGCCGGCCGGGTGACCGACGTCGACCTGGGCCCGACGCTGGCGGACGGTCTGGCCGGCAACCTGGAGCCGGGGTCGATCACGCCGTCGCTGATCGCCGCCGCCGGCGTTCACCTGGTGGCGGTGAGCGAGGAGCAGCTGACCGCGGGCATACGCCACGCCGTGCTCGAGATCGGACTCACGGTGGAGGGGGCCGGCGCCGCCCCCATCGCGGCGCTGCTGGCGGGGCTCGTGCCCCCCGCCGAGCGCTCGGTGCTGGTGCTCACGGGCCGCAACATCGCGGCCGGCACACTGTCGCAGGTCCTCGCCGGGCCACCGTGACCCACGACACAGGGTGGGTGCACTCGGGCCTTCCACGGGGGTTCGCGCTGGCATGAGGGCACGTCTCTCGACAATCCGGGCCTACAGCGCGCCCGGAAGGGCCGGAATGTAGAGAAAGAGCGCCGGGATAAACCGGCATGGAGCAAGGTCTGAAGCCAGGGGCAGCACCAGGGGTCGACGGGTGACCAAGGCAGCCTAGGGGGAGAGCTTGAGGCGAACCTCCAAGACCTTCACGCCCGGGGCTTCACCCAGATCTGTGGGCCGACCCGGAAGGGAGGCTTCCACGTCAAGCGAATCACGAAGAAGCAGGGGATGCAGAAGAAGCTGCGGGAGGTCAAAGGCCGTCTGCGGCGGATGATGCATGCCCCGGTTCCCGAGCAGTGGGTGTATCTGGCAAGGGTGGCGGAGGGGTACTACCGGTACTTCGCCGTCCCCGGCAACAGCGCGGCCGTCTCCGACTTCCGGTTTCGGCTGATTGGGCTGTGGCGCCAGGTGCTGAGCCACCGCAGCCAGCGTGGGCGTGTCCCCTGGGCGCGCATGAAACGCTTGGCCTGGCGGATACCCACGCCGCGGATCATGCATCCGCACCCCTATGCGCGCTTCGACGCCAAACACCCGAGGCAGGAGCCCAATGCGGTAGTTCCGCTCGCTGGGATCTGTGCGGGGGGCTGCCCGTAAGGGCGGCTCCTACCGCGACCGGCCCCGTTCGTTCACTCCACAATCTCGTGGATCCGGGCCCGGCGACGCGGGCCAGCGCCGGCGAACAACCCATCTGCCGGACGGAAGGGGCGTACCGATGCCACTGAAGGACCCTTTTGTGGGGTGGGGCTTACCGGTGCGACGCGCGGGAATGAGGCGGCGGCTGTCGGCTAGAGCCAGGCGGGGACTGGGGGGATGGGGCCTCCATCGGGGCGCGTGACGGGGCCGGGGCGTCCGCTCAGCCAGCAGGCGACCGCGGCCGGGGTGCCGGCAATCCGGACCGGCTGTCCGGCGCCCCGCACCTCCCGGAGCCGGTCCCTCGTCTCCACCGCGAGTGCCGGCATGCCGGGCCGGTCGGCGAAGTCCTGGACCAGTTCGTCCAGCAGCCGTTCGGCGAATCCGGGCTTGAGGTCCCGATACGTCGCTCCCGTGTCCAGGTCGAGCGCGTGCAGCCAGACCTCCCGTGCCCGCATCCAGGGCAGGTAGGACGCCTCCATCTCCCGGGTGGCGGTACGGACCCGCACCGACCACGCGTCACGGGCGAGCCGGCCGAACGCCGCCTCCAGCCGGCGCGCGGACGCCCGCACGTCGGCCTCCTGCTCCTCCAGGCACCGCGACGCTCCGTCTTCGATGTCCCGGTTGCGGGGATGTCGCTCGCCGTACATCGCTTCCTCGACACCGGTCTGCGCCCACCCCGCCAGCCGCGCGATCCCGTCTGCATTACGGGCCACGTGGGTGATCACGGAGCCTCGCGTCCAGCGCGGGAGCGCCGAGGCCTCGTGAACCGCGGTCGCATCCAGCTTGCTCACCTGCGTCAGGAAGAGCTCGGTCCCCTCCTCCACCAGCGTTAGATCGCGCTGGATCGCCCCGATGTCCGTCATCGCGGAGAGGTCTCGGGGCGCTGGACGAGGTGGGGGGTGATCCGTGTCAGCGCCTCCGACAGGCGATCGGGGTCCAGCGCGTACGTCAGCCGCACGAAGTCGGGGTGCCCGAAGGCACTGCCCGGCGCCAGCAGCACGCCCGACCGATCGCGAAGCCCCGCGACCCAGGAATCACCGTCGGTGCCCGGTGGCAGCTGGAGGAACGCGAAGGCCGCCGCCTCGGGGGGCGTCCAGCGGAGTGCCGAGCCGTCGTCGTCGAGCCAGGCCCGAAGCGCGCCCAGACCCTGACCGATCAGACCTCGCGTCCGCGCCAGAAGGCGCTCTCGAAGACGCGGTTCGAGCACCTGCTCGGCGATCGCCATGCTGGGGGCGGCGGCCGAGATGGCGGCGTACTCGTGACGCCGCCAGAGAGCGTCGGTCAGGTCCGGACTCGCCACCGTCCATCCCAGTCGCAGGCCGGGCAGTCCGTAGGCCTTGGACAGGGAGCCGAGCACCACCGTCCTTTGGTCGGGCGCGAACAGGCTCGGGCGCTCGGCGCCGTCGTGTTCGGTGCCTCGGTACACCTCGTCGACCAGCAGCGTGGCGCCCACCGCTCGCGCTCCCTCCCCGATCGCGTCCAGTTCGCGCGGCCGCAGGACGCGGCCGGTGGGATTGTTCGGGTTGCAGATCGCCACCAGGCGCGTGGTGGGCAGAATGGCTTGCTCAAGCGAGGCCAGGTCCAGTGACCAGCCCCGGCCGGCGTCGAGAGAGAACGTCCGCACCCGGCAGCCGCGGTTGCGGAGAAGGCCCTCCACCTGCGGATAGGAGGGGGTGAGCACGCAGACGTCGTCGCCGGGGCGGGTCAAGGCCTCCACCGCCAGCAGGCCGGCTTCGGCGGCGCCCACCGTGACCAGCACCCCGTCCGCGGCCGCCTCCGGGTAGAGCGCCGCGATCCGTTCGCGCAGCAGCTCGGTGCCCTGGACCTCGGGATAGTGCAGAGAGCACTCGAGGAGCGGTGCGAGATCCGCGCCCAGCGTCTCCAGTTCGCGCAGGGTGGGCGCCCGCACGCCGCTGTCGGCGAGGTTGTGCGAGACGCCCCGCTCCCAGCGTGACTGCCATTCCTCGAGCTCGAAGGGTGCGAAGGCGGGCAGCGTCATCGGATCTCCAGTGTGACGGGTACGCTTGCGCCGAGGGTGTTCGGCTGGGCGATGATAGCCGCATGCTGCGCCATGAGCCTCACCAATTGGGCATGGTGCTCGCCGGCGGCGAAGGGAAGCGGCTGATGCCCCTGACCGCCGATCGCGCCAAACCCGCGGTCCCCTTCGGCGGCACGTACCGCTTGATCGATTTCGCGCTCTCCAACCTCGTCAACGCGGGCGTCCGCCAGATCGCGGTCTTGACCCAGTACAAGAGCCACAGTCTGGACCGCCACATCTCGCAGACCTGGAGCCTGTCGCCGATGCTGGGTAACTACGTCACGACCGTCCCGGCGCAGATGCGCGTGGGCCCGCGCTGGTTCCTGGGCTCGGCGGACGCGGTCTACCAGAACCTCAACCTGATCGGCGACGCTAAGCCCGACCATATTTTCCTCTTCGGAGCCGACCACATCTATCGCATGGACCCGCGCCAGATGCTGGAGTTCCACCAGCAAACCGGCACCGGGCTGACGCTGGCCGGGATCCGGGTCCCGATCGCCGAGGCCCCCGCCTTCGGCATCATCGACACCGAACGCGACGGTCGCGTGAAGTCCTTCCTCGAGAAGCCGGAGCGGCCGCCCTCGGTGCCCGACGACCCCTCGGTCGCGTATGCCTCCATGGGGATCTACATCTTCACCACCAGGGCGCTCGTCGAAGCCGTCAGCGAAGACGAGGGCAACGACTCGTCCAAGCACGACATCGGCGGCAGCATCGTCCCCATGCTGGTGGAGCGGGGTGACGCCTACTGCTACGACTTCATGCAGAACCAGGTGCCAGGGGTCTCGGGCGAAGAGGTGGGCTACTGGCGCGACGTCGGGGATCTCGACGCGTTCTACGAGGCTTCGATGGATCTGATCGCGCCCGAGCCGGTCTTCAATCTCTACAACCTCGACTGGCCGATCTACACCTTTGCGCATCAGCGCCCGCCCGCCAAGTTCGTGTTCGACGATGAGACGCGGCGGGGTGTGGCGACCGATTCGCTGATCTCGGCCGGCGTCATCGTGAGCGGCGGGCAGGTGCACCGGTCGATTCTGTCGCCCGACGTCTTCGTCCACAGTCACGCCCGCGTCGAGGGGGCGGTGCTGATGGACGGAGTGGACGTCGGGCGGCATGCGGTGATCCGCAACGCGATCGTCGACAAGAACGTGCGGATCGAGGCGGGCGCCCGGATCGGCGTCGACCAGGAGCGGGATCGCGCGCGCTTCCACGTCTCCGGGCGCGGCATCGTCGCGGTCCCAAAGGGCGCGGTGGTCATGGCGGACGGCGATTGATGGCGGACCCACTCTCGGTCGCGATCCTCACTCGCGAGTACCCGCCGGAGATCTACGGCGGCGCCGGCGTGCACGTGGAGTTCCTGGCCCGCGCGCTCCGCCCGCTGGTCCAGGTGCAGGTCGAATGCGTCGGGGAGCCTCGTGAGGAGCCGGGCGTCCACGCCCACCAACCGTGGGCCGCGCTCCGCGAGCCGGAGCCCGAGGCGGCCGCTTTGCGGTGGCTCTCGGTCCAGCTGGCGATGGTGGGTCCGACGCAGAGGGTCCAGGTGGTGCACAGCCACACCTGGTACGCGAACCTGGCCGGACACCTGGCCCACCTGACCTGGGGCATGCCCCATGTCGTCACGACCCACAGCCTGGAGCCGCAGCGGCCCTGGAAGGCGGAGCAGCTGGGCGGTGGCTACCATCTCTCCTCCTGGTGCGAGCGCACGGGCCTGGAGGGGGCGGCCCGTGTGATCGCGGTCTCCAACGGGATGCGGCGCGACATCCTCGACTGCTACCCCACGCTCGACCCCGAGCGGGTCCGTGTGATCCACAACGGGATCGACCCCGAGGCCTACCGGCCCGACACGGACACCGCGACGCTGCGCCGGCACGGTGTCGACCCCGGCCTGCCCTATGTCGTCTTCGTGGGCCGGGTGACCCGACAGAAGGGGCTGTCGCACCTGCTGGCCGCATCCCTGGCGCTGCCCCCGGCGGCACAGATCGTCGTTTGCGCGGGAGCGCCCGACACGCCGGAGATCGCCGCCGAGGTCGGGAGATTGCGCGATCAGGTGCAGCGGGAGCGCTCGGGCCTGGTCTGGATCGACGGCATCCTGCCCCGTGCCGAGGTCGTCCATCTGCTCACCGGTGCGGCGGTGTTCTGCTGCCCGTCGGTCTACGAACCGTTCGGCATCGTCAACCTGGAGGCGATGGCCTGCGGCACGGCGGTGGTGGCGTCGGACGTGGGAGGCATCCCCGAGATCGTGGTGCCGGAGGAGACGGGATATCTCGTGCACTGGGCGGAAGATGACCCGGATCGCTTCGCCCGCGACCTGGCCGAGCGCTTGAGCGAGGTGCTGGAGTCACCCGGCCTGGCCCGGCGCTTGGGAGAGGCCGGCCGGAAACGCGTCCTGGACCACTTCAGCTGGGCCAGCATCGCCGGACGCACCGCCGACCTCTATCGGGAGGTTGTGTCCGCCTGAACCCGGCGGGGACCTGTTCAGCCGGGACCGGTCGCCGGCACCGATCGGAGCTTGCTCAGACGGCGATGGTGTCGGATACTGTTGCCCACGCCGGCGGCATCCGTTGAGGCGGATGCACGAACCAGGATCCTGACCAGCGTGGGCGTTCGCCGGACGCGGACGCGGCCACGGCAGGCGTGGGATCTGGAAGAGCGTGGAGGAGGCCCTCCGCGCTCTTCCTTTTTTTGTCGTCTTAGGTCATTGCCTCACGTCGTTGTGGCCCCGGTTTGCGGGCGCCGGCGCGCGAAGTTGGCGGCGACGAAGGAAAGGAGCCCGAGCACGATGGCAAGGATGGCGTGCTTGTAGTGAGGACCGGGAGTGGTGAACCAGTGCACCACCCCGAGTGCGTACAGCACGCCGACCACGATCAGGACGATGCCGAGCAGCACCAGTAGAGACGGAAGAAGTACTCGCAAGCGTGACCTCCAGAGTTCAGCGCACGGTGAAATAGAGAAAGGCCGCCGCCCCCGCCGCCATGCAGTACCACCCGTAGGGGTCCAGCCGGCCGGATTCGAAGTAGCGGAGAAGGAAGCGGGCCGAGAAGTAGGCGGCCAGCCCGGCCACCACGGCCGCGATGCTGTAGGCACCCAGGGGGACGCCCCGGTGGAACAGGTCGGGAATCTCGACCAGGGCCGCGGCCAGGATGATGGGGGTCGCCAGCAGGAATGCGAAGCGGGCGGCTTCGGTGTGCTTGAGACCGGCCAGCAGGCCGCCGGCCATGGTCACCCCGGAACGCGAGAAGCCGGGGACGAGTGCGACCGCCTGGCAGCACCCGATGCCGATGGCCCAGGGCAGGGCCAGCTCCTCGAGTGGCCGGAAGTGCTCCTCCTGCTCCCGCCGCGACTCGTCTCCGACGCGTGCTCGTCGCTCCGCGCGGCGCCGCAGGACCTCCGCACCGAGCAGGATGAGGCCGTTGCAGAACAGGAACACCGAGGTCAGCACCGGGCTCGCGAAGAGTTTCTGCAGATAGGACTGGAGAAGGACGCCGACGATACCGGCGGGAATGGTGGCCGCGACCAGGAGCAGCGCCAGACGCTCCTCCTTGGTCTGGATCCGCCCCCGCATGGCGGCCCGGATGGCGGCCCGGACGATGACCACCCACTCGCGCCAGTAGAGGATCAAAAGTGCGATCGCAGTGGCCAGATGGAGCAGGACCAAAAAGGGCAGGAAGGTGGGGTCGCTCTCGTTGAAAGACCAGTGCAGCAGGGGCGGGATCAGAACCGCGTGACCGAGCGAGGAGATCGGGAACAGCTCCGTCACCCCCTGCACGAGCGCCAGCACGAGCGCTTGCAGGAAGCTCACGTGCCCAAATGGTAGCGAGCGCCGGCCCTCCCGCCACTGGGAAAGTCAGGTAAGTCGGTTCGTCGTGCACCAGATGGACCTGGGCCAGAGGTCCCACAGCCACGCCGGCGGCAGAGGAAGTGCGGGCGGCGCCGGACAGCCGGCGTGAACGTGCGGACCCAGGAAGGAAGGACCACTCGTATCCTTCGCTCGGACCATGGCCCGGCAGGACAAGGACGGTTTCGCGGACCCGGCGGTGGTGGCCGCGTGGCGGCGGATGTTGTGGCTGGTGCGCGGGTCGGCCGACGTCGTTGAGGCATTGGTGCCGGTCGCGGCCGGCATGACCAAGCAAGAGGTCTCGCGGCTCCTGGCCCGCGCCGGCGCCCCCTCCGGCAAAGAGGTGGAGCCGGTGGAGCAGGTGCTGGGCCTGCTCGGCGTCGTACCGCGAGCCCGCTACGAGGCGCTGCTCACGGATCACCAGACGCTGCTCAAGGAGTACGACGAACTGGGCAGCCGCGTGGGGGAGGCGGAGCAGAACATCGATCGCCTCCGCGGGATGCTGGGCGAGCAGGGTCTGGCCGACGAGGAACAGCTGCTCGACTCTTGGGGCGGCCTGGTCCGGCGGACGCTCCGCGCGCAGGCCGGCCTGATGCGATCGATTGCGAGCGCGGCCGGCAGCGTCACCCCGCCGGCGGTCCCAACCGGTGCCAGGCCCGACTCGGAGCCCGGTCCGGCGGAGGCGCCGCCGCCGGAACCGAGCGCGGCGCCGGCGCCCGAACCCGAACCGGAACCCGTCGAGGCGCGGGCACCGGAACCGGCACCGCCACCGGCGGCGGCCCCGAACCCCGCCGCACGACGAGCCACCGCCGGGGCCACCAGGAAGCGCACCGCCCCGGGTGGGGGCGCCTCAAGCACCTCCGCATCGAAGCGAGGCAAGGGGCAGCCGGAGCGAGCACCGGCCGCCTCCGACCCGGCGCCGCCGCGGGCAGCCGGCACCAGAGGGGTCGCCCAGCGGCGGACCCGGCGAGACTCGGCACCAGAACCGGCCCGCCCCGAGCCAGCGCCACCAAGCTCGGCGGCCGCAAGTGGGGTCGCCGAGAAGCGCACGTCCTCACGCGGCCGGGCCTCCACCAGGCCGTCCAGCACCTCCGCATCGAAGAAGGCCAGGCCCACCGGCTGAGTCCCCCTTCGCCCGCGCGGCCGCCGCCGGCGGTTGGGTAGGCTAAACCCCAGGAGACACCCAGCTGCAGTCTCGACGCGCCCGCTTTCTGATGCAGAACACAAGACCCGAAGCCACCGGCGAGGAACGACCCAAACTCCAGCTCAGCGCGGTCCAGGTGATCGCGGCCGTTCTGGCCTCCATCACCTCGGCTGTGATCCTGTCCAAGTTCGGGGTCGCGGGGACCTATGTCGGCACCGCGATCGGCAGTGCGGTGTCCACGGTCGGGGTCGCCTTCTATTCCCTCACCATGCGGCAGGCGCACCGGCGGGTGCAGCGCTACGCGCACCTGCGCCACGAGAGCCCGACACAGGCCCCCCCGGGGGGAAGCACGAAGACCGACGCGCCGGCCATCAAGACCCCTCCCGCAGCCTGGAGCTCCCGGCATCCGGCGCCGGCGCCGCGGCCTGCTGAGCGACCGTTACCGCCGCGGCGAGCCGGCCGGCTCCAGGAGTGGTTTGCCTCCCTCCCGCTGTCGGGGCGGGTCGTGGTCACGGCGGCCGCGACCTTCCTCCTCGCGGTGACCGCGATCGTCCTCTTTCAGTTCCTGAGCGGCCATTCCCTGACCAACGTGTGGGGGATAGGAAGGAGCAGCAACGGCCCGAACGCGGGCTGCGTGGTCGGCAGCTGCGGCGGCGCGGTAGAGACTCCGGCACCCGCCGCCACGGCGCCTCCGAGCACGCAGCCGAGCACCGCCGCAACACCGGTGGCCACCCCGACTGCCGCGCCGGCGGGGGTGCCCTCTTCGGCGCCCACGGTGGCGGCATCTCCGGCGACCGGGGAATCACCGGGTCCTGGGGCGACTCACAGTAGTCCGTAGCCGGAAGAGAGGCGCTCAGACGCGGTCGTCGTCCTCCTCTTCGCCCTCTGCGCCCTCTGCCTCCAGCTCCTCCTCTTCCTCTTCAGCCTCCACGAGATCCACCAGGTCTTCGGGCAGGGCGTTCCAGTTCACGACCCAGTCATCGGTCAGCGTCTGCAGCACCACCGAGAACGTGTCGTCGCGCAGGTCGCCGGGCGCTGCCATGGCGGCCGCGCTCGCCGCCATCACGAAGCTCCTCAGGTTGTCCAGATCCTGCTCGTCGGGCGGCGCGGTCCCGTTGTCGACGGCGTCCTGGAGGATGCCTCCGAGGATGACCTTGTAGGCCTCCCGGCGCCACCCGGCCGGGGCTCCGTCGGCCAGTCCGGAGGCGGCCTCGGCGGCCGCCGCGATGACCTGCGCCAGGTACTCGGGCGCCGCGACGTCGGAGGACGAGAGCTCGTTGTCGGGGGGTGTGGTGCTCACGGGAGAAGAGTAGCCGCCGCGCCTGCCCTAGAGAACCTCGACCGCGATCTGATTGTGAAGATCGAGGCCGCGCTCGGTGGGCGCCACCCAGGCCGAGCTCAGGTGGACCAGGCCGGCCGCCGCCAGGCGGCTCAGCTGGGGGTCGAAGGCGGGCGTCCGCGCCACCCCGCGCACCGTGCGCAGGCCGAGCAGGAGTCGCTCCGCCTGCACCAGCTCCCGGTCCAGGTCCTCATGGCCGTCCTCGACCAGGGGGGATCGCGCGATGTACTCCCGGGGCCGGCGCACGTTCCACCAGCGGCGCGCGGCCCCCCCGCTGCGGCCGTAGGAGTGAGCCCCTGGCCCGGCGCCGTAGTAGGGGCGGCAGGCCCAATAGGCGCTGTTGTGGCGTGAGCGGCGCCCGGGCCGTGCCCACGAAGAGACCTCGTAGCGCCGGAAACCGCGCCGGCGCAGCACCTGGTCAGCCAGCTGCTGCAGCTCCCACTGCCGGTCCGAGGGCACCTGACGCAGGCGGCCTTCGCGCAGGCGCCGGTAGAGCAGCGTTCCCTCCTCGAACTGGAGCGCGTAGCAGGAGAGGTGTTCGGGGCCCAGGCTCGCGGCCCGTTCCACCGTCGCCACCCAGTTGGCGTCGGATTGGCCGGGCACCGCGTAGATGAGGTCGAGCGAGACGTTGTCGAAGCCGGCCGCGCGCGCCTCGCGCAGCGCCCGCTCCGCCTGGGCGCCGTCCTCCTTCCGCTCCAGCACCGCCAGGGCCTGAGGGTCGAATCCCTGCACCCCCAGGCTGAGGCGGTTGACACCGCCCGCGCGCCACACCCGCAATTTCTCGGGGTCGGTGGTCGCCGGGTTCGCCTCCAGGGTCACCTCGGCGCCCGGCGCCAGGGTGAAGGTCTCGGCGACGGCGGCCAGGAGGCGGCCGGCCAGCGGCGCCGGGAGCAGGCTCGGCGTCCCGCCCCCGACGTAAACCGTGCTGAGGGGGGAGAAGACCAGGTGCGAGGCAGCCCAACGCAGCTCCCGCTGGACCGCCTCCACGAACTCCGGCATCAGCCGGTCCTGACCCGCGTAGACGTTGAAATCGCAGTACCCGCACTTATGGCGGCAGAAGGGGACGTGGATGTAGAGGTGCCGGGTGGGTCGCATCGAATGGGTGCTTTCAGCATGCGCCTAGGTAGGATCGGAGCGGAAGCAGCATGGAGCAGCGCAAGCAGGACGTCCTGAAAGCGGTGGTCACCGAGTTCACTGTGTCCGGTGTTCCGGTCGGCTCCCGCTCGCTGGTCGCCCGGCATTTCGACCGGCTCAGCTCGGCGACCATCCGCAACGAGCTCGCCGACCTGGTCGAACGTGGGTACCTGGAACAGCCCCACGCCTCCGCCGGCCGCCGCCCCACGGATCTCGGGTATCGCTACTTCGTGGACTTCCTGATGGACCTGGAGGCGGTGCCGGCCGGCGTCGAGTCCTATATCGAGCTGGAGCTGCAGTCGGCACCGGTGGAGCCACAGGCACTCACCGAGCGGATGGCGACGGTGACCGCCCGGGTGACGGGGACGGCGGCCGTGGTCAGCGCGCCCACCGGCCCCCGCGCCCGGGTCAAGCACATCGACCTGGTCGCGCTCGAAGGCACCGAGGTGCTCCTGATCCTCCTCGTGGAGGGGAACCTGCTCCGGCAGCGGGTGGTCACGCTCGCGGCGCCCGCCAACCAGGCCCGGCTGAGCGAGCTGGCGGCGGCCTTCAACCAGGAGTTGCTGGGCAAGGACCGGCAGGACGTCCTGGACCGCGGCGCGCTCGCGTCCGACCCGCTGGAGACGGAGGCGTTGACCCGGCTCGCCGACACGTTGCGCGATTTCGACGACGGGGCGGGCACGCTGGTCGTCCACGACGGCGTCCGCAACCTGCTGCAGCAGCCCGAGTTCGCCGATGCGATGCGGCTGCACGAGGTGCTGGAGGTGCTGGAGGAGACCCGGGTCCTGGCGGCGCTGCTCAAAGACCTGGCCCGGGAAACGGACCTCGCGATCGTGATCGGCTCCGAGCACCGGACCGAGCAGTTGCGCTCGACCACGGTCGTCCTCACCACCTACGGTCCCACCCGTCGCATGCGCGGGGTGGTGGGGGCTCTCGGGCCCACCCGCATGGAGTACGGCAAGATCGTGGGCCGGCTGCGCGCGGTGGCGCGGTCGGCGAGCGAGCGCATGGTCGAGTCCTGAAACCCGTTTCGCACGGAACGGAGCTCATTCGACGCTCGATGACACCCGTTTCGCGCGGAACGGGCCCGCAACGGGCGGGGGCGTTCAGGGACAATTGATCGGAGCCGTTTAGCCGTACACCCGGCGGCGGTATCAACCAGGAAGAAAATGCCCAACCACCCTGACCGCAGGAAGGACCTGCCGCACGACGAAGCCCCCGTGGGCACCCGCGACGACGCCGTCGTCGACCAGAAGAAGCCGGCACCCGCGACCGCCGAGCCCGCCACCGATCAGTCCACCGACGCGGCCGCCGAGGCGATGCTGCACGCGGAGGAGCTGATCGAGGAGGCGAACAGCCGTCACCTCCGACTGGCCGCCGATTTTGACAACTTCAAGAAGCGCGTTCGCCAGGAGCGGTTGGAGCTCCTCCAGTACGCGTCGGCGTCGCTCGCCGAGCGCCTGCTACCGGTGCTCGACGACTTCGAGCGCGTGCTGGAGCACGCGCCCGAGGGCATCGACAGCAACTGGCTGAAAGGCGTCCGCATGACCGCCCAGAAGCTGCAGGAGGCGCTGCAGTCGGTGGGCGTGGAGACGATCGAGGCGGTCGGTGCCCCCTTCGACCCCAAGCTGCACGAGGCGATCGGCACCGAGGAGTCGGCCGACCAGCCCGAGGACACGGTCGTGAAGGAACTGCGGCGCGGGTACCGCATCCACGACCGCATCCTCCGCCCGGCCCTGGTCTCGGTCGCCCGCACGCCCGCCGAGAAGACCACCTAAGCGCGGTCCATGGCCACCGTCAAGCGCGACTACTACGAGGTTCTCGGCGTCGGCCGGAACGTCAGCTCGGACGAGTTGAAGAGCGCGTTTCGCAAGCTCGCGCTCCAGTACCACCCGGACCGCAATCCCGACGACGCCGCGGCGGCCGACAAGTTCAAAGAGGTCTCGGAGGCGTACGGCGTGCTCTCCAACCCGGACAAGCGGCGCCAGTACGACCGCTTCGGCCACGCCGGCCTCAACAGCGCCGGGTTCGCCGGTCCCGAGGGTTTCGATTTCGGCGACATCTTCGAGAGCTTCTTCGGTGGGGTCGGGGCGCGGGGACCGCGCCAGCGCTCGGTCCGCGGCGACGACCTCCGGCTCGACCTCACGATCGAGTTCGAGGAGGCGTTTACGGGTACCGAGCGCGAGGTCGAGGTGCCGCGCCTCGCCACCTGCGAGCACTGCACCGGCAGCGGC
Organism: Candidatus Dormiibacterota bacterium; assembly: GCA_963808785.1. Classification (GTDB taxonomy): domain Bacteria; phylum Chloroflexota; class Dormibacteria; order Dormibacterales; family Dormibacteraceae; genus CAVTSA01. The sequence goes on from CAWEGH010000010.1 coordinate 302,500, forward strand.
GCCGAACCCGGCACCGGCTTCGACACCTGCCCCGGCTGCGGAGGTACCGGTCAGGTGCGGCGTCAGGCGCAGACCATCTTCGGCTCGATGGTCAACATCATCGCCTGCCCGACCTGCGGCGGCGAGGGCCGGATCCTGCGCTCACCCTGCCAGCAGTGCCAGGGTCAGGGCCGCGTCAAGCAGCGCCGTCACCTCCAGGTGCAGATCCCGGCCGGTGTCGACACCGGGGCCCAGATCCGCCTTACCGGCGAGGGTGAGGCCGGCTATCGCGGCGGACCCCCCGGTGACCTGTACGTGGCGATCCGGGTCCGGCCCCATCCGGTGCTCAGGCGCGACGGTGCCGACGTCAGTTACGAGCTCAGCATCAACATCGTGCAGGCGGCGCTGGGCGACAGCGTCGAGGTGCCGACCCTGGACGGGCCGGTGGAGGTCACGGTGCCGGCGGGGACGCAGTATGGCCAGACCTTCCGCTTGCCCGGCAAGGGGATGCCGTATCTGCGGCGGAGCCGGCGGGGCGACGAGTACGTCGTCGTCAAGGTCCTGGTCCCGAAGACGCTGAACGAGGAGCAGCGCAACCACCTCCGCCACCTCGGTGGGCTCACCGGCAAGCCGGAGAAGGTCAGCAAGGGGTTCTTCGAGAAGCTGCGCGAGGCGATCAACATCGACTAGGCGGTGCGCGCGGGCGTGGCGCGGCACCTGGCAAGATTGAGGAGCCAGATGAACACGATCGACTTGGAGTTGTCCCGGGCCGAGGTGGAGGTCAAGGAGCTGGAGGCGCGCCTGCGGGTGGTGCCGATGAACGACACCCAGCTGCTGCAGGCGCTGGAACGGGCGCTGGCTCAGAAACGCGAGCGGCTGGAGAACATGCGCGCCCGGCACGCGGCGGGCAAATAGAGGTCGTCGAAGAGGGCCGTTTCTGCACGCCCCGGCCCTACCCCTCGCCCGGTCGGCCCGGGGTGTGGAGAAGGTGACGTTTCCGGGGCGGGGCCCTGCCGGGGCCGGGCCGGGGTCAGGCGACCAGGCGGCGGCCTCGCTGGACCAGCCGCGCGGCCAGGTCGTAGCGGCCGACGGAGGGGATGATGTACGCGCCCTGCACCAGTTCCCGCGCACCTTCCAGCAGTTCCGACGCGTGGTCCAGGCCCGCCTCCGCCGCGCGCTCGCCGGCGTCTTCGATGCGCCGCGCCACGTGGTCGGGGACAACCAGCCCGGGGACCTCGTTGCGGAGGTAGGTCACCTGACGGACCGAGGCCAGCGGCATGATGCCCGCGATCACCGGGGCGTTGAACCGCTCGGTCGCCTCCCGCATGCGCAGCCACACCTCCCGGTCGAAGGCGGCGTTGGCGACGATGAAGCCGGCGCCCGCCTCGATCTTGCGACCCAGCAGGCGAACCTCGCGCGCGTAGTCGTCGGCGGTGGGGTTGAAGGCCGCGCCCACGAAGAAGCCGGCGCTGTCTCCGATCGGGGTCCCGTTGGCGTCGCGGCCCTCGTTGAGCCCGCGCAGGATCGTGATCAGCCCCGTCGCCGAGACCTCCCAGACGGTGTGCGCGTCGGGAAAGTCGCCCACGCGAGGGGGGTCTCCGCGCATGCAGAGCACGTTCCGGATCCCGAGGGCATGGGCCCCGATCAGCTCCGACTGGATCGCCATCACGTTGCGATCGCGGCTGGTGAAGTGCGCGATCGCCTCCAGACCCGCCTGTTGCTGGATCAACGTGGCGCAGGTGACAGCGCTCATCCGAAGCCGGGCCATCGCCGCGTCCGTCACGTTCACGAACTCGACTCCGGCCTCGCCGAGCTGGCGCGCACCCCGCAGCATGCGCCGGCAGTCGATGCCGCGGGGCGGGGTCATCTCGACGCTGAACACGAACCCACCGTCGGCCAGCCTTCGGGCCAGCCGGGACTGGGGAGAGGAAGGACCGCTCTGTGCCGCCTCCACCGGACGCGGCGGCCGGACCGGGGTCGTGACCTGAACCGGACGGCGGGTGGCGGCCCGTATCGCGGCGGTGTGCAGCGGTCGAGTGCCGCAGCAGCCCCCGATCGCGCGCACCCCGGCTCCGAAGAGGTCCGGGGCCACGCTTCCGAAGTATTCGGCGCCCGACGCGTACACAAGCCGGCCCCCCTGCCGTTCCGGGAGCCCGGCGTTCGGCATGGCCAGTACGGCGGGGGCGCCCATCGCCACCAACCGGCGGGCGAAGTCGCCGATCGCACGCGGGCCCACCCCGCAGTTGACGCCCACCAGGGTCACCCCCTGGCGTCTCATCGCTTCCCAGAAGGTGTCCAGCACCCCCTCCTCGCCTTCCGCGATGCGCATGCTGGCCGCGATCGGCACCCCGGGCGCCTGACGCCGGGCGACGCCCACCGCCAGCTCCAGCTCGTGGAGCGACGAGAAGGTCTCGAACTGGAGGAAATCGACGCCACCCGCCAGCAAGGGCTCGATCTGCTCGGTGAACATCCGCTCGGCGGAGGCGCGTTTGATCCCTCCGATCGGCTCGATGGGCCGTCCCAGCGGACCGATCGAGCCTGCCACCAGGACCGGGCGCCCGGAGGCGTTGCGAGCCTCCACCGCCAAGCGCGCGCCGGTCAGGTTGATGTCCCGGAGATCGTCTTCCGCGTAGTGCTCGGCCAGGTGCAGCCGGCTGGCTTCGAAGGTGTTGGTCTCGATCACGTCGGCGCCCGCCGCGATGTAGTCGCGGTGGACGGCGCCGACCAGCGCCGGATCCCGGATGTTGACCTGTTCGACCGCTCCCTCCGGGGGCACGCCGCGAGCCAGCAGTTCGGTGCCCATGGCGCCGTCGAAGAGCACGTGACCGGTGTCGAGCAGGGTACGGAGGGGATCCATGGGCGGAAGTTGATGTGACACGATACCCGGGGGCGGGCTGCACGGGGACAGTGGCGAGTCCCGTTATCGCGTGAAACCGGTGGTATGGAGCCTCGCACAGTGCCGTCTTCACGTGAGACCGGTGTTGTGGCGCCCTTGTTAACGTCCTTGTATCGTCCGTGTGGGCGGGCTACGATGCGGCTCGTGAGCGGTGTGCGGACGGTTTCGGTCGAGGAGTTGGTCGCGTCGCTGCCGGCGGACGAGCAGGAGGTGGCGCGTCACGTGTTGCTCGGAGGGTTCAACAAGCGCGGCAAACCCGTTGGATTCCACCATGCGCCGAACGGTGTCGCGCCCCCGGGGAGGAGGATCGACCGGGTGTTGAGACGCTATCCCGATGGCTCCTATCAGGCTCAGGTGTCGCTGTGGGACGATCGCCGCGGCTGGGTGCCAAAGCCGGGGCGACACACAATGTTCCCTGATGAGTGGACCTCCGAGCGCGTGGTCCACGCAGGTAGGGAAGCCTATCGGGATCGCGTCAATAAAGTGGTTCTTCGCTGGCGGAGCGAGTCCCATGGCATCAAGATCGGCGGCTACCGGCGGGTGCAGGGCGAGGACCTGTCCACTTTCTTCCCCGACCCCGAGCGATGAAGACCCGCTGGACCTTTACTCCCAGCGTTGATGACGCCCGGCGTGACCCCGCGCTTGCCGACCCACGTCAGCTGTCCCCTCTCCGCGAGTTGCTGGCTGAGATCGGTTACGACTCCGAGGACCTGGACATCTTCTTGAGGGAATACTGGACGGACTTCACCGCTCGCCCCAACGACCCCGACGCCGAGTACGTCGGAAACGGCATCACGTTTCGCGTCTCCGGAGAGGAGGTGATCTTCACGCCCCTCTACGACCAGTGGGGAGACGCGGGGTATGTCTATGTACCGCTCGCCGACGTCCAGGACCTGATCGACCAGTACGCCGCCTACGTCCGGGACCGTGAGGAGAGACCCCGATAGACCCCGTTTCGCACGGAACGGTCGCTATCCGGCGGCGGATGAGATCCCCTTCGTGCGAAACGGGCATTAAAGCGCGAGGCCGCCCGCGAAGACCATCGCCGACAGCCAGAGCACGATGCAGAGCGTGGCCGCCTCGCCCTCACGGCTCCAGCGCGATGCCAGGACGTAGGGCACCGCGAGCAACAGGAAGCCGATGCCGGCCGTGCCGAGCGCCGGCCAGCCACCGCCTCCGCCGCTCCCGCCCACCGCCAGGAATGCCGCGTCGAGGACCACCTGCAGCAGCGCCACCGCGGTCAGGATCAAAAAGCCGAGCCGGAACCGGTGGCCCACCCCCCGGTGCAGCCAGAAACCGACCGTCCCCCAGATCCCGAACACCGTCGCCCCGACCGTGAGCAAGGTCCCCAGGCTGTCGTGCAGGACCAGCAGCTGGCGAGGCATCCGGCTCAGTCTGGCGAGTCTGAGAAGCTGGGCAGGGTGGCGCTCTCGGTCCGCGTTCAGAAGACCGTGCGGGCGCCGCTCCGTCCGGCCTGGCTGCGGCACGTGGTCCAGGAGGCGGCGCGGGAGCCGGCGCCGGCGGCGGCGCTCCACCGCCTCACCCCTCAGCTCCCAGAGCTCACGATCCGCATCGTGGGCGCTCGCGCCATCCGGCGCCTCCACCGCGAGTTCTTCGACGACCCTGAGGAGACCGACGTCCTCTCCTTCCCCAGTGGCAGCGCGGCCGGCGACGGGTACCTGGGAGACATCGCGGTCTGCTGGCCGGCGGTCGTGCGCCAGGCGGCGCAGTACGGCCACGAGCCCGAGACCGAGGCGGCGCTGCTCGCGGTGCACGGCCTCCTCCACCTGCTGGGGTGGGATCACGCGACAGCGGACGAGGAAGCGGAGATGACAGCGACCACCATGGCCGCCCTCGCTCGCAGCCAGGTCCGGCCGGCGAGGGCGCGGCTGCCCGAGCGGGGGCCCCCGGCCTCGTAGGATCGATGTTCCCCACCACCCCGCCGGCAAGCGCGCCGGCGGCATCTTCGTGTGCCCAGGTGTCCGAAAGGAGAACCGAACCCGACGTGTCCACTCCCGTCCCGCCCGCGTCCGATCTGCTCGTGGTGGGGCTTGGCAATCCCGGGCGCGAGTACGCCCAATCGCGCCACAACCTCGGCTGGGCGGCGGTCGACGCCTTCGCGCGCGACGCCGGGATCGAGCTTTCGCGCCGGCGTTGGCGCGGGAAGGTCGGGGCCGGGACCATCACGGGCACCGGGGTCTGGCTGCTCAAGCCGCAGACTTACATGAACGAATCGGGCAGCTCGGTCAAGAAGGCGCTCCACGACCTGGAGCTGCCGCTGGAACACGTCTGGGTGGTCCATGACGAGCTCGACATCCCGCTCGGGCGCCTGCGCATCCGGACCGGCGGTTCGGCGGCCGGGAACAACGGCGTGCGCTCGATCATCGGAGCGCTCGGAGGCGACGGGTTCGTCCGTTTCCGGATCGGCATCGGAAAGGCCGCTCACAAGGGCAGGGAGGCCGGAGTCCGCCACGTCCTGGGCGGATTTCGGGGCCGCGACGCCGAGTTGGCGGCTCAGGTCGTCCGGGGCACGGCGCGCGCGCTTCGCACCGGTGTCGAGCAGGGGCTGGAGCGGGCCATGAATCGCTTCAACCGTGAGGACTGGCTGGAGGAGGACCAGGAGGCATGACGACCCTCGAGCAAGCCCTGGTGCCGGCCGAGCTGCGGCGCTGGATCGAGCGCCCGGACGGCCGCCACCGCGCCGTGCATTCACTGCCCCGTGCCGCCTGGGCCGCGCTCACCGCGTCACTGGTCCGCGCGGGCGAGACCGCCGGGCGGCCGGTCCTGGTGCTGGCGCCCAACCCGGAACGCTTCCTCGACGAGCTCCGTCCCTGGCTGGCCGGCCGCCCCCGGGCGGTCCTCTTCGCCGAGGTCCAGGTCTCCTTCCTGGACCGGCCCCCGGCCTTCGACCAGGCGGTGTCACGGCGGCTCGACGCGCTCGCGGCCCTCGCCCGGCCGGACCCGGTTCTGGTGGTCTCCTCGCGCCGCGCCGTGCAGCGTGTCACCATGCACCCCGACGATTTCCGCCGCGCCGCCGTGACGCTGGCACCCGAGCAGCAGGCCGATCCTGTGCAGGTGGCGGCTCGCCTGGTCGAGCTCGGCTACAGCCGCGAGCCGCTGGCCGAGGCACCGGGTCAGTTCGCGCTCCGGGGAGGGATCCTCGACATCTTCCCCTCCGGCGCCTCGACGCCGGTCCGCGCCGAGTTCTTCGGCGACGTCGTCGACACCCTGCGCCTCTACGATCCTCAGAACCAGCGCTCGATCATGGGGACGCCCCGCGTCGTCGTCGTCCCCGGTCGTGAGATCCTGCTCGGCCCCGAGCGGGGCGCCGCCGCGGTCTCCCACATGCGAGAGGCGGACATTCTGGAGGGGCTGCGGCTCGACGTTCGCGACGACTGGGAGGAGGACCTGGCCAGGCTGGAAGCGGGGGGCGCGTTTCCCGGGGTCGAGCTGTTCTCGGCCTACCTGGAACCCCGCCTTCCGTCGCTGCTCGACCACCTGCCGCCGAACGCCCTGGTGCTCGACCTCGACCGCGCCCGGCAGCTGCACACCGTCCATGAGATCGAGCAGGAGACGACCATGCTGGCCGCCGCGGAGGCCCGGGACGGCGAGCTGCCCCGCGCCTTCCCCCCGCCGATGGTCCCGCTCGATCGGCTTCAGGATCTCGGAGGAAGCATCCTCGAGGTGGCCACCGAAGAGCGGCCGGGCGGCGTCGAGCTGCCTTTCCGCGACGCCGCCCCGGTCGTCGGCCGGCCCGACCAGCTGCGGCTGCTGGGCGGCCAGGCCGAACACGCTGCCATCGTGCTGGCGACGGAGCAGCGCGAGCGCGCGGAGGCCATGCTGCAGGAGGCCCACGTCCGGGAGGTCCCGGCCGAGGTCGAGCTCGATGCCGACTGGAACCCGGAGCCCGGCCTCTGGTGGTATGACCGCGACCTGGCCAGTGGGTTCACCCACTCCGGCGCGGGCCTGGTGGTGCTGTCGGACGCCGAGCTGTTCGGCCGGGTGCGGCGAGCGCCGGGGCGGGTCTCGCGCGGGCCCCGTCCGCAGCCCAAGGTTCAGCTTGAATTCCAGCCCGACGAGCTCGTGGTCCACGTCGACCACGGCGTGAGCCGGTTCCTGGGCATGCGCCTGATCGACTCCGAGGACGAGGACGGAGCGGCGATCCAGCGCGAGTACCTGGAGCTCGAGTACGCGGAGGGTGACAAGCTCTTCGTCCCGGTCGAGAACCTGGACCGGGTTCAGAAGTACCTGGGCGGCGGCGAGGGGAAGCCCGTCCTCCAGCGGCTCGGCACCGGCGACTGGGAACGGGCGCGCGCGCGGGCCAAGCGCAACGCGGAGGACGTGGCCGAGGACCTGCTCCGGATCTACGCCCAGCGGGAAGCCAGGCCCGGGTTTGCGTTCGCCCCCGACACCGTCTGGCAGGAGGAGCTGGAGAGGCGGTTTCCCTACGAGGAGACGCCCGACCAGACCCGCGCGATCGCCGAGATCAAGGCCGACATGGAGTCGGACCGTCCGATGGACCGCCTGCTCTGCGGCGACGTCGGCTTCGGCAAGACCGAGATCGCGCTCCGGGCGGCGTTCAAGGCGGTGGAGAGCGGCCGCCAGGTGGCGCTGCTGGCGCCGACCACGATCCTGGTCCAGCAGCACTTCCAGGTCTTCACCGAACGCCTGGCCGGACTCCCGGTGACGGTCGAGGTGCTCTCCCGCTTCCGCACCGACGACGAGCAGCGGCGCACCCTGGCCGGCCTCAAGGCGGGAGCGGTGGACATCGTGATCGGCACCCACATGCTGCTGCAGAAGAACGTCCGCTTCAAGCGTCTGGGGCTCCTCATCGTCGACGAGGAGCAGCGCTTCGGCGTGCTGCAGAAAGAGAGCCTGAAGCGGATGCGGACCAACCTCGACGTGCTCTCGCTGTCGGCCACGCCGATCCCGCGGTCGCTCCACATGGCGGTCAGCGGCATCCGCGACATGTCGGTGGTCCAGACGCCGCCTGAGGACCGGCAGCCGATCAAGACCTACGTCACGGCCGACGACGACGAGGTGGTCCGCGAGGTGATCGAGCGGGAGCTCGCCCGCGGCGGCCAGGTCTACTTCCTGCACAACCGGGTGCGCACGATGCCGAAGGCCAAGAGGCGGCTCCAGGAGCTGGTTCCCAGCGCCCGCGTCATCGTCGGCCACGGTCAGATGCCGGAGAACGAGCTGGCCGAGGTGATGGTCGACTTCGCCGCCCACCGCGCCGACGTTCTCTGCTGCACCACGATCATCGAGAACGGCCTCGACATCCCGAACGCGAACACCCTGGTGGTCGACCGTGCCGAGCATCTGGGACTCTCGCAGCTCTATCAACTGCGAGGGCGGGTGGGGCGGTCCGGCAAGCGCGCCTACTGCTACTTCATGTACGACCCCAAACGGTCGCTGACGGAGGCCGCCGACAGCCGCCTCGACGTGATGTCGGGGCTCCACGAGCTGGGCCAGGGCTTCAAGATCGCGCTGCGCGACCTCGAGATCCGCGGCGCCGGCAACCTGCTCGGCACCGAGCAGCACGGCGCCATCGCCGCGGTCGGATTCGAGATGTACCTGCAGATGCTCCAGCAGTCGGTCGCCAAACTGCGCTCGGGCCAGGAGGAGGCCGCCGTCCACGACGTCCTGCAGGCGCCCGAGCTGCAGCTCGACCTCCCGCTCGACCACTTCGTGCCCCGCTCCTTCATCCGCGACGAGCGGCTGCGCCTGGACGCCTACCGGCAGCTGGCGGCGGCGGAGGACGAGGGGGAGCTGGACCAGGTGCTGCGCTCGCTGCGCGACCGCTACGGCGAGCCGCCCAAGCAGCTCGACAACCTCGTCTACTCACTGCGCGTGAAGCTCCTGGCGCAGCGCCTGCAGCTTCGCGGGGTGCTGACCGACGGGCAGGACATCGTGCTCCGGGTCGACCCCGACCGTCTGCTCGACACCGAGCAGCTCGAGCGGCAGTTCAGTGGCCGTCTGCGGGTGCGGCCCAACCGCCTGCTTTTGCGCCGCCAGGGCGAGGGGTGGCGGGCGGAGCTGATGCGCCTGCTGGAGGCGATGCGCGAGCAGTACGAGAGCACCACACCGGAGAAGACGATGGAGACCACGCATGCCTGACCAGCCCGACGACCAGCGGCCGTATCCCCCCGGCATCCCGGCGGTGTTCGAGATCGCCCGCCGCCTGCGCGCCCCCGACGGCTGTCCCTGGGACCGCGAGCAGACGCACACCTCGCTCCGCCCTTATCTGCTGGAGGAGACCTACGAGGCGCTGGAGGCGATCGATCGCGGCGACGAGGACGACCACCTCCGTGAGGAACTGGGCGACGTGCTGCTCCAGGTCGCGATGCACGCCGCGATCGCCGAGGAGGAGGGACGGTTCACGGCCGCCGATGTCTCCGAGGGCGAGGCGGCGAAGATGGTCTCGCGCCACCCGCACGTGTTCGGAGACGTGCAGGTCTCGAGTGCGGAGGAGGTGCTGCGCAACTGGGAGGCCCGGAAGGCGGCCGATGCGGCTGCGAACGGGAAGGCCCACGAGCTGGTGCTGGACCGCGTGCCGGCGACCCTGCCCGCCCTGGCCTGGACCTACAACATGCAGAAGCGGGCCGCGCGCGTCGGCTTCGAGGCTCCCGGGGGAGAGCCGGTCGAGGACGTGCAAGCGCGGGCCCAGGCACTCCGCGCCGCCCCCGGGGGTGGCGAAACCGAGGTCGAGACGGCGGTGGGGGAGCTGCTGATGGCAGTCGTGACCCTGGCGCGAACCCTGAAGGTCAACCCGGAGGACGCGCTACGCCGCGCCGGGCAGCGATACCGCGGGCGGTTCGCGCGGATGGACGCGGCCCTGAAGGAACAGGGCAAGGGCTACCGCGACCTCCCCCCGGACGCGGTCAGCGAGGCCTGGGCGGCCGCCGAATAGACCCCACCTGGCCCTCAGCAGGGCCCTTTTACAGGTCGAGGACGGAGAGGGGGAGCCAGCCCTCCGCGCCCCGCACGTCCCGGCACCACGCCCAGCCGCTCGGTTCGTCGATCGAGACCACGGACACCTCCTCGCCCGGTGGCGGAGCGATCTCGTGGGTGTCGTAGGGCGCCACCGCGACCGCTTCCCCCGGCTCGCCGCCCGGCACCGGGCGGAAGCGGGTCTCGGGCACCCACCCGTCGCGGCCGTCGTGCTTGGTGACCATGCGAAAGGCGGGCCAGGTGTCGTCGCGCTCGCCCAGGTGGACGTGCTCGCCGGGCTCGACGACGATCGGCGCCCGGGCGGACGGTTGATGAAGTGAGCGCACGGTGGCGGTCTGCATGCGATGGCTGCCTCCAAACGTCTGTTCGTTGTCCAGCATCGGGTCGCGAGCCGTGCGTGCGGGATGCTACAGTACCGCCAGCGCGCGTCCCTCTCCCATTCCACCCCACGTCGGAGCAACCACACCATGCGCGAGCCACGTCGAAGGCGGCGTTTCACACCGCTGGCTTTGCCGTCCCGGAACTTTCTGCCCAAGAGCTGGCGCCTGCGCATCCCGGTCCAGGTTTCCCGGGAGAACGTCGTCCTCCTGATGGTCGCCGTGGCCACAGTCTGGATGACCTGGGCCCTGGCTCAGGAGATCGGTCTGCGTGGCCAGATGAGCGCCGAGGCGGCTCAGCTGCGTCAGCAGAACGCGCAGCTGGTGGCTCAGAACCACAGCGCCCGACAGGACATCCAGAACGTCCGCTCCGGGGGTTGGAACGAGCAGGAGGCACGCATGGACGGCTACACGCGGCCTGGCGAGCGCGTCTACATCGTGGCCGCCCCGCCCTCCCCAAAGGCGGTGCCGCCCCCGGTCCAGAAGGCGCTGCCAAACCCCGTCCAGCGGTTCTGGGACTGGCTCACGGGCAGCCCGGCGGACTGAGCGGCGACCCGTTCCCCGCGCCCGATATGGGTATAGTGGCGGACGCGAGGTAGAGCAATTGGCAGCTCGTCGGGCTCATAACCCGAAGGTTCTAGGTTCGAGTCCTAGCCTCGCAACCATCCTCCGGAATCCAACCAAAGGGGCGCCCCGCGCGGGCGCCCTTTTCCGTAACCCCCGTTGGTGCACCTCCGGGGCCTAGACGGGCCGGATAAGCCCCGTTGGTGCACCTCCGGGGACTGAGACGGGCGGGTCTGGCACCATGTTTTCATGAGGTTGTCGCACATCCCGCTCCGCCTGGCCACCGGCGCCTTCATCCTCAACTCGGGGCTCGGTAAGCGAGGGATCGAGCAGGCCCACGCCGAGGGGCTGCACGGCATGGCCAAGGGCGCCTATCCCTACCTCGCCGACCTGGAGCCGGCGCAGTTCGCGGACCTGCTCTCGAAGGGCGAGATCACGCTCGGCGCCGCCCTGCTGACGCCGTTCGTCCCTTCCGGCCTCGCGGGCGCGGCGCTGATGCTCTTTTCGGGCTCGCTGCTCGGCATGTATCTGCGGACGCCGTCGCTGCGCAAGGAGGGCAGCATCGCCCCCTCCGCGCAGGGCGTCGCCATCGCCAAGGACGTCTGGATGTTCGGGATCGGGCTGGCGCTGGTCCTCGACTCTTTGGCGGGCGGGCGGCGCAGGTAAAATGAGCGCTCGCGGCGCGGTAGCTCAGGCGGTTAGAGCGACGGACTCATAACCCGTAGGTCGGTGGTTCGAGCCCACCTCGCGCCACCAACGATCCCCCTCGCGGCGCTGGCGCGTGTGCCGCTGCCCGGCGCCCAAATCGACCCACCGGACGGTCCGGTCCTGGTCGCGCTTTCCGGGGGACCCGACTCGACGGCCCTGCTGCTCTGGCTGCGCGGAATCGGGGTGGAGGTGATCGCGGCGCACTACGACCACGCGCTGCGCCCCGAGTCGGCCGGCGAGGCGGAGGAGGTCACAGCGTTCTGCGCCGCGCTCGGGATCCCCTGCCTGTCCGAGCGTCGGGCGGAACCGCTGGCGGCGGGTTCGCGGCAGGCGGCCGCCCGCGTCCTCCGCCTCGCCTTTCTGGACCGGGCCGCCGACCGGACGGGAGCGAGAGTCGTCGCCGTCGGCCACACCGCCGACGACGTGGTGGAGGGAGTCCTCCTCCACCTGCTCCGCGGCGCCGCCCTGCCCGGCCTGCGCGGGATGCCGCCGCGCCACGGCCGGACGGTGCGGCCGCTCTGGGGGGTGTGGCGCCGGGACGTGGAGGCCTACCTCCGCGCCGCCGCCGTCACCCCGCTGCGGGATCCGTCCAACCAGGACCTCGAGCACTACGCGCGCGTGCGCGTGCGCCTCCACTTCTTGCCTGAGCTGCGGTCACGCCTGCCGGCGCTGGATCAGCGGCTGTGGCACATCGCAGCGCGGGCGGTGGGCTGGACCGAGCAGCTGGAACGGGAGGCGGAGCAGTGCGGGTCGCGGCCGGCCGACCTCGCCGCGGCGCCGGCGGCGGTGCGCCAGGAGGTTTACCGACAGCTCCACGGAGGCCTCCCCGCGCTCGGGCGCCGGCAGCTGGAGGCGATCGACCGGCTGGTGTTGCGGGGTACCACCGGCGACGGTCTCGACCTCCCCGCGGGAAGGTTGTGGCGCGACCGCGACCGCCTGGTCCTGGAGCGCTCCGCGGCCACACCGGCCGCGCTCCCGGTTCCGCGCGTGCGCTGGTGTGACGGCTGCCGGGCTCCGATCGGTGAGGCGGTTCACCTGCCTGCCCAGGACGCGCGGCCCCCGGTGCGCGTGCTGCGCCGGCGCCCGGGCCTGCGGCTGCGGCCGGCGGGGTCGAGGGGGACCCGAAAGCTGCAGGATCTGCTGGTCGACGCGGCCATCCCGAGGCGCCGGCGCGACGCGCTCCCGCTGCTCTTCGAGGCAGGAACGCCGGGCCTGAGTGAGCGGCTGCTGTGGGTGCCCGGGGTGGCGCGCGCCGAAGGACTCACGCTCCCCAGTGGGGACCCGGGATGGCATGTCAGCCTCGATCCCGGTCCCTCGATCGAGGTCCCGGGGCACAGAAAAACGGGATGGTAGTATCAACCCTCATCACGCTCAGGAGCCTCCACCTTTGAACCGTATCCCGCGGTCCGCCGTCTTCTATCTGGCGCTCGTCGTCTTGTTCGGGCTCATCTTCTGGTTCTTCTATCAGTCCCTCTCCGGCAGCAGCCGGGGCAGCGACTGGAACTACAACCAGGCGATCAACCAGATCAAGGAAGGGAACGTCCAGAGCGCCCAGATCGGCACCTCCACCGCCACCCTGACCACCAAAGACGGCACGCAGCACGACCTGACGCTGCCGCCCACCGGCGAGGGCGACAACGGGCTGCTTTCTCAGACGCTGGTCAACCACAACGTCAACTTCAGCTACACGAGCTCGAACGGCGCCGGCTTCCTGGAGGCGATCATCCCCAACCTGATCGTCCTGGTGGTGCTCGGCATCTTCATGTGGTACGTCCTGCGGCAGACGCAGAGCGGCAACAACCAGGCGATGTCGTTCGGGCGTTCGCGCGCCCGGATGATCTCGGGCGACAAGCCGTCGGTCACGTTCGCCGACGTCGCCGGCGTCGACGAGGCGAAGCAGGAGCTGGCCGAGGTGGTCGAGTTCCTGAAGTATTCGGAGAAGTTCGTCGCCCTGGGCGCCAAGATCCCCAAGGGCGTGCTCCTGGTCGGACCCCCCGGCACCGGCAAGACGCTGCTCGCCAAGGCGGTCGCCGGCGAGGCCGGGGTCCCCTTCTTCAGCATCTCCGGGTCCGAGTTCGTGGAGATGTTCGTCGGCGTCGGCGCCAGCCGCGTCCGTGACCTCTTCGATCAGGCCAAGAAGAACTCACCCTGCATCGTCTTCGTGGACGAGATCGACGCCGTCGGCCGCCAGCGCGGGGCCGGCCTCGGTGGCGGCCACGACGAGCGCGAGCAAACCTTGAACCAGCTGCTGGTCGAGATGGACGGGTTCGACACCAACACCCAGGTGATCGTGATCGCGTCCACCAACCGGCCCGACGTCCTCGACCCGGCGTTGCTGCGACCGGGCCGCTTTGACCGGCACGTGACGCTGGACCGGCCCGACGTGCGTGGTCGCCGCCAGATCCTCGACGTCCATTCGCGTGGCAAGCCGCTCGACTCCACCGTCGACCTGGACGTGCTGGCCCGCCAGACCCCGGGTTTCAGCGGCGCCGACCTGGCCAATCTGATCAACGAGGCGGCGATCCTCGCCGCGCGCCAGAACAAGAAGACGGTCGGGATGCCGGAGTTGGAAGAGTCGATCGCGCGCGTGATCGCCGGCCCGGAGCGGAAGAGCCGGCGCATCTCCGAGCGGGAGAAGGAAATCATCGCCTACCACGAGGTGGGCCACGCCCTGGTCATGCGAGCGCTGCCGCTCTCCGACCCCGTGCACAAGGTGACGATCATCAGCCGCGGGATGGCTCTCGGATGGACGATGAGCCTCCCCACCGAAGATCGCTACCTGATCAGCAGGGAGGAGCTGAAGCAGCAGATCGCCGGCATGATGGGCGGCCGGGTGTCGGAGGAGATCGTCTTCGGGGACATCACGAGCGGCGCCGAGAACGACATCCAGAAGGCGACGCAGACCGCTCGCCGGATGGTCACCCAGTGGGGCATGTCGGACCGCGTCGGCACCGTGATGATGGGGACCAAGGAGGAGCAGGTCTTTTTGGGTCGCGACTTCGGCGAGCAGCGCAACTACTCCGACGAGCTGGCGGCGGTGATCGACGAAGAGGTGAAGTCGATCATCTCCCACGCCTACGACACGGCCAAGAAGGTCCTGACCGAGATGCGGCCCCAGATGGACCGCGTGGTGGAGCGGTTGAAGGTCGTGGAGACCATCGACGGCGCGGAGCTGGAGGCGCTCGTCCAGGGCACCGAGATCCCCGCTCTCAACACGGAGGTCTCGTAGGCACGCTCGGCGTCAGGATCGTGGGCCGCTTGCCGGCAGTGGGTCGCTGCGGTGGCAGGCGCGAGGGCCCTTTCCCGAAAACGGAAATCCCCCTGCGCCCGGAACTCGGGGGGGACAGCAAGTGAACTCGGGGGGCTCCTTCGAGTCTGCTGGTATGCTTCTAGCTTGTCGCGGCATGCGCACTACCCGGCCGTCCGTGGCGCCAATATCTCTTAAGGGGGCTTACTTACTTTGTCCGACGACGCAGCGGTCATGACCGAGGAGCGCGACACTTCGGAAATGACCATGGAGGACTTTCTCCGCGCCGACGAGGACGCGTTCGGCACGCCCAAGCACGGCGACATCGTGGACGGTGTCGTGGTGCGGGTCGACGCCGACGAGGTTCTGGTCGACATCGGAGCGAAGGCCGAGGGAACCATCTCCGGGAAGGAGCTGGGTTTTCGGGGGGACCCGGAGACCGAGCTGTCGCCCGGCGATCATCTGAAGGTCTTCGTCCTCCAGCCCGAGAACGACGAGGGCAACGTCGTCCTCAGTCTCCGTCGCGCGCGCGCCGAAACCACCTGGCTTGAGGCGGCGGAAAAGCAGGAGGCGGGCGAGACGCTCAACGCCGAGGTTCGCGAGCAAAACAAGGGCGGCTTGATCGTCAACGTCCTGGGGCTACGGGGCTTCCTGCCCTCCTCGCAGGTGGGCCGGCTCTTCGCCAGCAACCTGGAGGCCCTGGTCGGCGAGCGGATACCGGTCAAGATCCTCGAGGTCAATCGCAAGCGGAACCGTTTGATCGTGAGCCAGAAGGCGGCAGAGGACGAGGACCGCGCGAAGAGACGTGAGGACCTGTTCCAGCACCTTCAGGTCGGGGACGTCGTGACCGGCACGGTGTCGGGATTGACCAGCTACGGCGCGTTCGTCGACATCGGCGGCGCGGACGGGTTGATCCACATCTCGGAGCTGAGCTGGGACCGTGTCAGCAAGGTCACCGACGTGCTGACCCTGGGCCAGGAAATCGAGGTCAAGGTGATCAAGCTGGATCACGAGAACAATCGCATCTCACTGTCCCTGCGCCAGCTGCAGCAGGACCCGTGGGACGTGCTGGTTCAGACCGTGCCGGTCGGCTCGGTGATCGACGCCGTGGTCACGAAGACCAAGAAGTACGGCGCCTTCCTCCAGGTGCGGCCCGGCATCGAGGGCCTGCTGCACATCTCCGAGCTGAGCTGGGACCACGTCGAGAAGACGGAGGACCTGCTCAAGGTCGGCGACCAGGTGCAGGTCAAGGTGATCGGCGTCGACACCGCGCGCCGGCGGGTCTCCCTGAGCTTGAAGCAGCTGACCTCGGGACCCGGCTACCGCCGCTCGCGGAACGAAATGGGGGATCGCTGGGACTTCGGCTAGACCGGCGGTCCGGGCCGAAAAGGGCACCGCTCCGGAGAGATTCGCGCTTTTTTTCTTTTCTCTCGAACGCGGCGGACGAGATTCGGCCACTGCTCTCACTGGTATGTACCAGTCCGACGCTGGTACCATAACGGGCAATCGGATGGCACTCCACAAAACCGACCTCCAGCCTGCTGACCGAGACGCCAGCGTTCGGAACTGCTCGTGACCGCCGCCAAGAACGGTCCCGGGTCGAACAGCGACGGCGACCACGCCGCGCCGGCGGTGAAGGGCCGCCCGACGGACCCGGTCGCGATCGGGCTTGACACGCCGCTCTACACGCTGAGCGTGGCCGCGGAGTTGCTGGATACGCATTCCCGCACACTCATGATGTATGAGCACCTGGGTCTGATCAAGCCGCGCCGAACGGCGACCAACCGCCGCCGGTATACGCAGCGGGACCTGCTCAAGCTGCGTGCGATCCAGACGCTCACCCGGCAGCACGGCGTGAACCTGGCCGGAGCGCGCTATATCCTCCCGATGCTGAAGAAGCTTCGTGAGGCGGGACTCGACGCTCCCGAGGCACTCGCAGACGTCGAGGTCGACCAGCTCGACGTCTGAGCCAGGCCCCACCGGGGCGCACTCCCTGTCGGCACCCAGCGGAACGGGTGGCATCACCGCCACTCGCGGCGACGCCTCGTTGAACCTAAACTAAACGCGTCGAGATGGAGAGCGAAGAACTGCTCCAACGAAGTCTGACGTTGGCTCAACAGCAGGCCGGGGTGCTGGGCGGCGGCGATGAGCCGAGCTCGCATCTCCAGGCGGGAGAAGACGTCGAGACGCCCTACCTGGATGACGCCGAGCACTGGGTCTCTGTGTACGGGGAGCTAGTGGACTTCAAGCATGAGCTGATGAAGCAGATCGAGCAGCACCAGGAGGACGCGGAGCACGCGCAGTCCGAGCAGGAGATGGAGCGGGACCGGCGGGCCACCGAGCTCGAGCTCGAGCGCATCCAGCTCCACCTGGCCTACTGGGAGCAGCGGCGCGACGAACTGCGCAATCTCTCGCCCGCCTAGGGCCGGGGCACAGTCCGGGTCGCGGTCAACCCTGTGAAGAGGCGCCGGTGTGCGCGCTTCCGGCCGCTTGCGGTCGTCGACTCGGCGCGCCGCGAGTGATGTTCTTGACAGCGATGCTATCACGATGGCGGAGGCGTCAGTTTGACCCTCTTATCGAATGTGTGATAACACTGATATAATGATCGATTCAGCAAACGTCAGGCTGACTCAAATGAGGAGGCATGATGCCAGGTCGAGAAGGCATGCCGGACACGATCAAGCGCTCGCCGCCAAAGGCGCAGCGGACGTGGCAGGAGCCGCGTGACAGCGCGATCCAGGAATACGGGGACGGCCGGCGGGCCCACCAGACCGCTTACGCCGCGCTCAAGCACAGCTTCGAAAAGGTAGGGGACCGCTGGGAGCCCAAGGCCCAAAAGGGTCCTTCCGATTCGAGGGCGGCGCGCGGGCACGGCCAGAGTGGAGGCCGGACCTTCGGCGGTGTGAACGTGAATCAGCCCAAGGAGGCGCTGGTGGAGCGGGCGCGCGGGCTCGGCATCTCGGGGTGCTCCCGGATGACGAAGGAAGAGCTCGCCGAGGCCATCCAAAAGCGCCAGTAGTTCAGGTCGCCCGAGGAGGACGCGATGGCCCGCGACGTGGTTGACGAGAGCGCGTTGGTGGACGGTGTCGTCCGGCGCAGCGGGCTCTCCCGGGAAGAGGCCCGAAACGCGGTGATGGTGGTCTCCAGCGAGTTGGGGCAGGCCCTGAGCTGGGGCGAGGCAGCCAACGTCGCGGACGAACTCTCGGGCGAACCCGCCCGGGCCATGCGCGCGGCGGCGCCCACCACGGGCGGGTCCAACCGGTACAGCCCCCAGATGTTCGTGCGCGTGGTCGCAGAGCAGTTGGGGACGGACCCCGGCGGCGCGGAGGTGCGAGTGGTAGCGGTGCTCCTCACCCTCCGGGACCTGCTGCCGCGGGACCGCTTTGCCGCGATGGTGGAGGAGCTGCCCAAGTACGGGACGCTGCTGGGTGGGCCGCTGGAGGGCCGCCATCGTCCGGACGAGCCCCCCACGGGCGACGACAGCTAAGCTGTCCGATCCCGAGCCGCCGAGACATCGCCCTGTCCCCGACTGCAGACTAGGCGGGCTGCCTTTCGAGCAGGCGCACCTCCTGCTCCACCGTCGCGGGAAGCCGGCGCCGCTCCCGGGCGATCCAGCGCCAGTCCCGGGCCACCGTGGCGAGCGCCGCCGCCGCGCTCGCGGGCCGCGTGGTGGCGAGGAGGGCGAGCGTGCGCCGGGCGGCCGGGCCCGGACGCCGGCGCAGCCAGGTCACCAGCAGCTGGTTCCGAAGCTCCGTCCGGTGCCGGAACGCCCGGTCCCGGCGCTCCGGGAAATGGTGGGCCACCATCCCGGCCTCGTAGACCAGCTCCCAGCCGGCGGCGCGGAGGTCGAGGGCGAGTAGCTCTTCCTCGCCACCGATGCCCAGGCGGGGATGGAAGCCGCCGGCCTCCAGAAAGGCGCGACGGCGAACCACGGCGGCGCAGGCCAGGAAGCCGAGCACTCGGGGGCAGGACAGATCGGGCAGGGGCGGAAGGGCGCTCGCCGCCATCAAGTCGCAGACCGGGTCGAGCCGGGCTCCCGGCTCCACCAGGACCCTTCCCGCGATCAGGCCCAGGCGCGGATGGCGTTCGAACAGGCGCTCGGCGGCGGTCAGGGCGCCCGGTTCCCACCAGGAGTCGTCGTCGCAGAACGCGACCAGGTCGGTGTCGAGATACTGAACGCCGCGGTTGCGGGCGGCACCGCCCTGATTGGCGCCCAGCGCGATCATCTGGACCCACGGATGCTTCTCGTAGACCGCCCGGCGGGTGCCGTCGGAGGAGCCGTTGTCCACCAGCACCACCGGCGGGTGACCGGGCAGCCGCCCCAGATGGCCGAGGGTCTCCAGGACTCGCTGGCGCCGGTTGCGCGTGAGGACGACGACCCCGATCGTCATCGTGCCGGTCCCGAAGCCTCCGGCAGGCGGGTCAGTGCGTCGACCACCTCGCCGGTGGAGATGTCCAGCAGCCCGGGGTCGGCCGTACCCGCCAGTGGATCCCCCGTCTTCCCCTTCCAGAGGACCTGGTGGAGGGGGCCGGGGGGAGGCCCCCACCGCGCCGGCGCGGAAGGTCCGAACAAGACCACGGAAGGTCGGCCAAGCGCGGTCGCGAGGTGGGCCACACCGGTATCGCCGCACACCACCCTGCCGGCGGCGGCGACCGTCCCGGCCAGCGCGAGGACGCTGGACGGCCGCTGCAGACAGCTCTCGGGCAGGCCGGCGCCGTGCACCACCTCTTCGGCGAGCGCCTCTTCGCCCGGACCGCAGGTGACCAGGACCGGACGGCCGCGGTCGACCTCGGCGCGAGCCACCTGAGCCCAGCGGTCCGCCGGCCAGCGCCGGGCCGCCGCCTTCGCCCCCGGGTGGAGGACGGTCGTACCGGCGGGGAGGGCGACCACCGGCAGCCGGCCGGGATCGAGCCGGAGGTCGGCCGGGTCCGCCTCGATTTCGAACGCCCGGAGCAGACGGCACCAGCGGTCCACCTCGTGCTCTTCTTCGCGCCAGAGGGGAGCGGCGGCGGTCTCGGGGATCGCCGGGTGCCGGAACGCAAGCAGACGCCTCGGGTCGG
Organism: Candidatus Dormiibacterota bacterium; assembly: GCA_963808785.1. GTDB lineage: Bacteria > Chloroflexota > Dormibacteria > Dormibacterales > Dormibacteraceae > CAVTSA01. Next base: position 322,286 of record CAWEGH010000010.1, read on the forward strand.
TCCCGAGCAGCAACCGGTGACTCTCGGGTCCGCGACCATGAAGATTGACGGCGACGTCCGGGCGGGTGCACGGCAGCCGGCCGTCGAGTCCCGAGAGCGGCACCACCCCATCCAGGTCGGCTCCGGCGTGCGCCAGCGGCGCCAGCGCCGGCGGGGCGGCGAGCAGACGGATGCAGCGGGGAAACGCGGCCGTCAAGGCGCGCAGGGCGGGGATCGCGGTCAACAGATCGCCCAGTCCGAGGGCCCGGAGCGCGAGCACCGTCCCCCGCCGGCTCACGGCCAGGACGGCTCCGTGGCAGCGGCGATGACGAGCTCCCGGATCTCGCAGCCGCGGGGCTGTTCGAGCGCGAACAGGACCGCCTCCGCCACGTAGCGTGGATCGTTGAGGTCGGCGTCGGGCCCGGGCCGGTACTGCGGATCGCGGCCGTCGAAGAAGCTGGTCGCCATGCCTCCGGGGATCAGCAGCGTGACGCCGACGCGCCCCGCCAGCTCGGCGGCCAGCGATTGGGTGAAGCCGACCGTCCCGAACTTGCTGGCGCAGTACGCGGTGGCGTCGGGGAGCGCCCGCCGACCCAGCGTGGAGGCGACCGTCACCACCCTGCCGCCGCCGGCCTCGAGGTGCGGAATGGCGGCGCGGATGACCGCCGCGTTGCCCAGCAGGTTGACCGCGATCACGCGCTCCCAGGCCTCCGGGTCCGTGCTCTCCAACGGCCCGCAGGCATCGATCCCGGCCGCCGCCACCACGCCCAGCAGGCGCCCCGGCAGCCGATGACAGATCTTGCCGACGATCGCCTCCGTGCGCCGGGTTTCGGCCAGGTCCACAACCTGGTGGTCGAAGCCGTCGGCCGGGTTGCGGTCCAGGACCAGGGGCCTGCCGCCGCGCTCACGGACCGCGCAGGCGACGGCGTGCCCGAGCCCGGAGGCTCCCCCGGTCACGATCACGGTGTCAGTTGCCTGCATCCAGTGCCATCTCCTTGATCAGCCGGGTGCTCGAGTGCCCGGATAGGTGGGGAAGGAGGATCACCTCGCCACCCCAGCTCCGGAGCGCCGGCTGCTCTGGGAGTGGACGATCGCGGTACTCGCCTCCCTTGACGAAGATCTGGGGTCGCAAACGGCGCAGCGCCTCGACCGGCGTGGGCTCGTCGAAGGCGGCCACCGCGTCCACCGAGCGCAGCGACGCCAGCACCCGGGCACGGTCGGCCTCCGAGTTGAGCGGCCGCCCCGCACCCTTCAGGGCGCGGACGCTGCGGTCGGTGTTGATGAGCACGATCAAGGCATCCCCGAGACCGCGCGCGGCCTCCAGGAGCCGGACATGGCCGGCGTGGAGGACGTCGAAGCAGCCTCCGGTCGCCACCACCCGTCCGCCCGCGGCCCGGACCCGCTCGGCGACGCCGAGCGCCCCTTCCAGTCCGGTCGCGGGCGGCGTGCCGCGGGCTGGATCTTGGGGACGGCGACGCCACCCCGAGGCGGCGCCTCCCTCGGCCACGAACTCGGACGCCCGCGCGACCGCGAACTCGACCGCTTCCTCGACGCTGGCGCCGGCCGCGAGCAGACAGCCGGCCGCGACGGCCAGACTGTCACCCGCCCCGCACGGGTCGCCGTCGGCGACCAGGGGAGCGGGAACGCGCAGCGGCGGCGCGTCGTCGGCCGTGACCAGGAGCGCCCCCTCGGCGCCCAGAGTCACCGCGACCGCGTCCACCCGCCACGACCGGAGCAGGTCGCGGGCCCGGGCCGCGATGTCCTCCGCACCCCGGCCGACGAGGCCCGACTCGCGCCGGTTGGGAGTCACCAGGCGCACGCCGGCGAGTGGCTGGGGGCCTCGGGGGTGAGGGTCCCAGAGGACGGGCAGGCGCGGTGTCACCCGGCGCAGCGCGGAGCGGACGCCCGGCTCGGCGGCCATCCCGTAGCCGTAGTCGGACACCACGATGGCGCTGCTGTCGGCGATGGCCGCTTGGACGGACCCCCCTTCCGGCAGGGGTCCGGGCCGCCCCCCGGACTCGCTCCGGTCGAGGCGAAGGAGCGTCTGTCCGGCGGCCCGCACGCGCAGCTTCTCGGGAGTCCGGCCGGGCCGGCCCAGGTCCAGGATTTCGACCCCGGCCTCTTCGAGGAGCCGGCGCAGGCGCTGCCCGGCGTCGTCGTCGCAGAGGGCGGTGAGCAGTCGCACCGCCTGGCCGGAGCGGGCGGCCAGGCAGGCGGCGAGACCGGCGCCGCCTGGGCGGTAGGTGGTCCGGAGTCCGTCCACCACCGGCACCGGGGCGTCCGCGGCCAGCCGTTCGACGCGGCCCTCCAGATCCTGGTCGAGGACCGCGTCGCCCACGACGAGGATGGGTCTCATCAAAGCACCTCCCGGGAGAGCAGGTCGTCCCAGTCATGAAGAAAGCGGCCCAGCCCGTACCGGGCGAGGGCGTGCTCGCGGGCACGCGCCCCGACCTCGCGGGCCCAACACGGGTCGCGCCCCAGCCGCTCCACCCCTGCCCGCAGCTTGGCGGGGTCGGTGGAGATCACTCCGCAGCCGCGGGGGACCGCCTCCACCACCTCCGTGCTGGCGAAGGCCACCACCGGCATGCCTAGATGCATGGCCTCCAGCAGCGACAGGCCGAGGGAGGTCCAGCGGTAGGCGTGCAGGTAAAGGCGGCGTCGCGCCATCTCTCGATGCAGCTGCCACTGCGGCAGGTCGCGGTCGGTACCGATCCCGAAGAGGTCGAAGGGAACGGGCCCCGCCAGCTCGGGCAGCAGGTCGAGTCCCGCCGTCCGCCACCGGCGCACGGGTTCGTTGACGACCACCGCGCAGCGCTCGAGCGTGCCGGTGTAGCCGGGGCCGGGGTCGACGACGCCGTGCTCGATCACGTGCACCCGCGCGGCGCCGTTGTCCCAGAAGAGACGGTTGAAGTTGGTCACGTGCACGATCGCGATCTCTTTGCGGTCGGCGAGCGGATGGCGCATCGCCTCCACCCGGCCCGAGGGGGTGTTGTGCTCGACGTAGACGGCCGGAACATCGATGCCGGGCCGGCGGCCGCCGAGCCAGGCCGGCACCAGCTCCAGCTCCCGGGGCCGCTGCAGCACGACCACGTCTACGGCTGCGGTCTGGGCCTGGTCGAACGAGAGCTCCTCCACCGAGTCGGGCCAGGTCCAGGACGTGGCGCGGCCGAGGCCGTCCGGTCCCCGGTCGGGCAGCACCGGCAGCAGATAGCGGTGCGAGCCCTGGACGAAGGCGGTGGTCCAGGAGCCGTGCACGTGCCAGAGGAAGACGTTCACGGCCGCGCCAGCTCGCCCCGTCCGCTCTCCACCAGCAGCTCGTCGATCGCCCGGAGCACGGTGCCTTCGTCGACGTTCGACAGGCAGGGGTGCCCGGGAATCGGACAGCTGCGGGCGCGGGAGCCGGCGCAGGCCGCGGTCTGCTCACCGAGCAGGCGGTGCGGGACGCGCCAGGGGCGCCAGGCCCAGGCGGGTACCACGGGCGCGAAAAGAGAGACCACCGGCGTCCCGGTCGCTGCCGCCAGATGCGCGGGGCCGGTGTTTCCGACCACCAGGACGCGCGCCCGGGCCAGGATCGCGGCCAGCAGGCCGAGGTCGCCGGCGCCGGCCAGGTCGACCGCGCCCGGGACCCCGTCCGCGACCGCCTTCGCGAGGGGCCGTTCGCCGGGGCTGCCGGTCACCACCACTCGCCAGCCGCGATCGGCGAGCCGCCCGGCCAGTGCTCGAAAGCGCTCCGCCGGCCAGCGGCGGGCGGGCACCGAGGCGCCCGGGTGGAGGACCACGTAAGGCCGGCCGTCGTCCAGGGGGGCCGGGACCCGGGCCGGATGACGGACCCGCAGCCGGCCGTCGTCGCCGGGCGGGGCCGGGAACCCGAGGGCGGCGGCCAGATCGAGCGATCGCCGCGCCTCGTGGACCTCGCCGTCGCGGGCCAGCCGGACATCGAGGAGGGCGCCCGGGTAGTCCTCGCTGATGGCGCCGATCCGCGCGACCCCGGCGAGCCGAAGGAGGAGTGCTGTGGGGAGCGCGGACTGGTGAAAAGAGGTGAAGATGGCCGCCACGTCGGGGGCCGCCGCGCGCACCGAGGCGACCAGGGCCGCCACCGACCCGGCTTCGACGGGCTCCGGATCGGGACGTATCCAGGCCGCGTCGAAGGTGAGAATCTCGTCGACACCGTCGAGGACCTTGGCCGCCTCCAGGCCGCGCGGACCGCAGAGCAGGGTGACGCGGCGCGAGCCGGCCGCGAGCGCGCGGATCGCCGGTCCCTGGAGCAGGACGTCGCCCGCGCTGTCGAGGCGCACCGCCAGCGTATGGGGTCGCATCAGCGGTCCAGGCAGGCCCGCACCAGGGTGGCGGCCAGGTGCCGGTTCGCCGCGGTTTGGTCCCGCCCGGTCACGTCCCCTCCCCGCGGCCCGCCGGGGCGGCCAGCTCGGTCAGGCCGGCGACGATGCGGGCCAGGACGGTCGGCTTGAAGGGCTTGACCACCACGCTCGCCGCGCCCGCCGCCCGAGCCCGGGCGGCGCTTTCGGGGTCGGTGCCGTCGACCAGGGCGAGGACCGGCCAGCGCCGGGCGAGGGCGGCCGCCACCGCTTCGTGACCGCCGTCCACGTCCACCAGCACCAGGTCGGGCGAGATCTTCCTCGCCGCCGCCAGGCCTCGCTCCGGTGTCAGCTCATCCTCGGCCGTCACCTCGTGACCCTCCCGGCGCAGCTTGAAGAGCACGATCCCGGCGATGTTCGGCTCCTCCTCCAGCAGTAGGATGCGTGCCATCAGCGCAGCACCGCTTCGATGCCGACACCGCGCGCGAGCCGCTGCGCGAGGTTCCACACCCCGTCCATCTCCAGGGCGTCGCGCGTCGCCTCCCGGCTGGCCGCGGTCGTGATGCGCACCTGGTCCCCGGCCAGCTCCACCGCCCAGCCCCGCGCCTCCGACTTTCGGGCCACCAGCGCCGCCGCGTCGAGGCGCCGAGCCAGACTCTCGCCGACCGCCTCCAGCGCGCAGCTCAGCGGGAAGGTGCCCGCGGACGCGCCGCGGCTTTGGAGGATGCGGTCGACCCACGCCGCCCGAGGCTCGTCGACGATCCGCTGGATCTCCGCGGCGGGCCCCGCGAACAGCTCGAACGTGAGTGTCGCCATTTGCAGTCCTTTGATCCCTTCGAAGAGAAACTTGATAGCATCATAGTCCGAAAAGGTCACCTGTGTGGTAGCGGGTAATTTGATCGGATCGGAGTTGGTGAAGACGTTCGATCCCGGGAGGCGACGCGATGGCAGGCACCCCCTTCGTTCAAGCGCTCGCGTTGGGCGTCGACCCGGCCTGGCGGCGCCTGAGGGCGGACGCGCGCCGGGCGGACGTGGCCGCCTTCGGCGCCGCGCTCGACCGCGTCCCGGAGGTCATCACCCGGTGCTACTCGTCGTTGGGGCGGCGGCCGGGAACAGACCTCTTCCTCTGGCGGCTGGCTCCCACGCTGGACGCGCTGGAGGAAGCGGCGGGGGCGGTGCTGAACGCGGGTCTGGGGCGCTGGTGCGCGCCCGCCGAGAGCTTTCTCGGCGTCCTCATGCCGTCGCCCTACGGGCGCCGTGCCGATCCCGAGGCTCTGCCGCCGCTGTTCGGCGGCGCGCCCACCTCTCATCTCATCGTCTATCCCTTCACCAAGAGCACCGACTGGTGGCTGCTCGACGAGGGTGAGCGGCGGCGGGTGATGGGCGAGCACATCGCGGTCGGCCGCTCGCACGGGGGGGTTCGGCAGCTGCTGGCGAACTCGTTCGGGATCGGAGATCATGACTTCCTGGTCGCCTACGAGACCGACGACGTGGCCGGCTTCTCGAGCCTGGTCCGGGAGCTCCGCGGCACCGAGGGCCGGCGCTGGGTGGCGTGGGACACGCCGATCCTGGTCGGCACGCTCCGCTCGGCGGCCGGCCTGGGACGGTTGTTGACCGCCGCCGGGGAGCCGGCGGCCGAGCCGTCCTGGGCGGCTCCCGCGGGCGTGTCCGCCGGCCGGGCGGTGTCGGGATGAGCGCGGTCCGATCGCCGGGCGCGGTCGACGGCGGTGAGGAGCGTGGCGAGCGCTTTCGACGCCTGGCCGACGCGGTCCTCTCGCTCCGGCCACCGCCCGGGCGCGTCCGGCTGTGCGTGGGAGCCGTCCTCCAGGTCGACTCTCGCGACGCCTGGCTCTACGTGCTGCTGCGCGGCCGGGTACGGGTGGGCCGCCTCTCCCCGACCGGGCGGCGGGTGGAGCTGGGTGCGCTCGGGGGGCCCGCCTGCCTCCTGACGGCGAGTGCCGCCGAGGAGAGGGTGGAGGCGCTGGAGCCGTGCGAGCTGGTGCCCCTGCGCCGCGACGCCCTGCCCGGGCTCGCCCGCTCCGACCCCTCGCTGGTCGACGTGCTGCTGAGCATGCTCGAGGACCAGGTGCTGGATCGGGAGCGGCGCCTCGACCTCCTCGCCTACCCCGCGGTCGCGGACCGCGTGGCGGTGGCGCTGCTGCGGATGCGAGACGGTCAGGGCGGCGTCTCGCTCACGCACCAGGCGCTGGGCGAGACGATCGGGGCCTCGCGGGAGACGGTGACCAAGGTGCTGCTGCGGCTGCGCGACGAGGGACTGATCCAGACGCGGCCCCGGCACATCCGTCTCGTCGACCCCGGGCGCCTCGCGCTTCGACTTCAGTAAAGAGTGATAGTGCTACACTCAACTGTGGCGCCGGTGGAGTTGATCCCAGCCGCCGGCGTCGCCCCTGACAGGGGGGTCAGGCGTGGCGGGAGCGGGTGGCGGCGGCCTCCAGGAGCAGCGCGTGCACGAACGCCTGCGGCAGGTTCCCCTGCGGCAGTCGTTGCTCGACCTCGAACTCCTCGCAGAAGAGGCCGGCCGGCCCGCAGGTGGACCGCGTACGCTCGAACCAGGCCGCCGCGCCCACCTCGTTCCCCTGCTGTAGAAGCGCCAGCGAGAGCCAGAACCCGCAGAGCAGGAACGCGCCCTCTTTACGATCCGGCGGCTCGTCGGCGGGCCGGAAGCGGAACACGTAGCCGTCCTCCGTCAGATCGTCCAGGCACGCGCGCAGCGTGCTCATCGTGCGGGGGTCCTCCGCCGTCACCGCACCGCGCAGGGCGGGGACCAGGAGCGCGGCGTCCACCCGGGCGTCGTCGAAAGCCCGCTGCCAGCGTCCCGAGGGATGGGTGGCGCAGCGCGCCGCCTCGGCGGTGATGGTGTCGGCGAGCGCCAGCCACTGGCCGGCCCGCGATCGCCGCGGGTGCGCCCGAGCCGCCGCGCGCAGGCCGGCCGCCACCACCAGGTGGCTGTGGGTCCAGCGTCGGGGCTCGATCTCCCAGATCCCGGACTCCGGCTCCTGCCAGCGGGCCTCGACGGCGGCGGCGGCCGACTCCACGGCTCGCCAGCCCCGCCCGTCCAGCCGATCCTTCTCGCTCGCCGCGCCGAACAGCAGCAGCGCCTCGCCCAAGCGCGTCGAGCTGGAACTGCCCCCGCACCGGATTCCCCGTCACCGCGGTGCCGCTGGGATAGCCGGGGAGGTCGATCCGCCGCTCCGGCGGGAGCGGCGAGCCGTCGACCAGGTAGGCCGGATGCAGGGCAGCCCCGTCCTCCAGGACGCGGTCGGTCACATACCGCACGGCGCGATCCAGGAGCGGATGGAAGTCGGCGGCCGCCGCCGCGTGTCCGGCGAAACACTGGTCGCGGATCCAGGCGTATCGGTAGTCGTAGCTGCGTCCGCGGCGGGGGCTCTCGGGCAGAGAGGTGGTGGCGGCGGCCACCATCCCGCCCTCCTGCGACGTGAGGCCGGTCAGCACCGCGACCGCCTGCTGGGCGTCTCGCGGCGCGACCGAGATCTGGAGATCCGGGACCCGCTCGTGCCACTCCTCCTCGGTTCTGCGCCACAGGTCCTCCGTGTCCGGCAGCGCCCCGGCGTGGTCGCGGTCCATGACCAGGACCAGGTCGGCGGCGGTCCCGGGCTCGAGGGTGGCGGTCGCTCGCAGGATCTGGCCCCCCTCCAGCCGCCGCGCCCCACCGGGGGCCGACCAGAGGAGGTGCGTGCCGTCCTTCACCGCCTCCCACGCCCCGTCCGGGCGCCGCGACCACCGCACCGGGTGGGCGCCGAAGTCGAACGCCGCGTCGAGCGTGATCTGCACCTGGGCGCGACCCCGCACGCCGACCACGCGCCGCAAGATCACCGTGCGCGTCGGCGAGGTGGGGAGGGCGAGCGCTTCGCGGCACTCGACCATGGCGTCGTCCGTGATCCAGCGGCGGCGCCAGATCAGCGTCCCCGGCTCGTACCACCCGCCCCGGACGTGGCGCGAGACGGGCGTCACGGCGTAGCGGCCGCGGCCTCCGAGCAGGGTGGAGAAGACGGCGGGGTCGTGCCAGCGCGGAAAGCAGAGCCAGTCCAGCTCGCCCTCGGGCCCGATCAAGGCGCCTCGTTCGCCGTCCGCGATGAGCGCGTACTCGCGGAGGGGGTGGAGGGCCCCGGCGGCGGCCTCCAACGCGGGCGTCACCGGCGGCGGAGGAAGGCCACCGCCGCCGCCCCGAGCACGGTGACCGCGGCCGCGATGAGGCCGGCGGTCGTGCGGTGGAGCGTGAGCGTCAACTGGAGGCTGTGGCGGCGCGCTCCCTCGTCGAAGATGCCGTGGGTCGCGGCGTGATCGGGAACCGGCCGCTCGAGGTTGTCGGGCCGCCCCGGTGGCACCGGCATCGAGGCCACCTGCTGAGATTGATAGCCGGATTTGGCCAGCACGCGGTCCGCGTACCAGGGGGCGAGGCGGTTGCCGACGATCGCCTTCACGGCGCTGCCGCCACACCAGATCTCCCGCCGCCGGCGATGGGCGGCGGCATACACCGCCCGGGCCGGGACCTCGGGCTGATAGATGGGCGGCACCGGCGCCGGGTGGTTCGGCAGGCGGGTGCGACACCACGAAAACTGAGGGGTGTTGACGGCGGGCAGCTGCACCATGGTGAGCCAGACCCGGCTGTGGTGGTGCATCAGCTCGGTGCGCACGCTGTCGGTGAACCCGCGGATGGCGAACTTCGCTCCGCAGTAGGCGGCTTGCAGCGGGATCGCGCGGTAGGCCAGCGCCGACCCCACCTGGACCACCGTGCCGTGGTCACGCGGGACCATGCGGCGCAGTGCCGAGAGGGTGCCGTGGACGTACCCCAGGTAGGTCACCTCGGTGGCCCGGCGGAACTCCTCCGCCGTGGTGGCAAGGAACTCCGCGAAGACGGTCGCCATCGCGCAGTTGACCCACACGTCGAGCGGGCCGAAGGTCTCCTCGAGGCGCCCGGCGGCCGCCTCCACGGCGTCCGCGTCGGCGACATCGAGCGGCAGCACGACGGCGTCACCGCCGAGCCGGAGGCACTCCTGACGGGTCGCCTCCAGGGCCGCCTCCTCGCGCGCGATCAATCCCAGCCGTGCTCCTTGGCGGGCAAACTGGTGGGCGATCGCGCGGCCCACGCCGGCCGACGCGCCGGTCACCATCACGACCTCGCCAGAGCTTTTTGCCCCCGCCGGCGGGTGCGTCGCAGCTGTTGATTCCATACGGTTCATATGGTAGTTTCTTGATGGCGTGATCTGATAGCATCGCTATCAGTGGTGATTGGTTCGAAGCGCTCAAAGAGAGTCAGCCGGTGAAGGTCCTGGGCATCAACGCGGTGTTTCACGACCCGGCGGCCGCCCTCGTGGTTGACGGGGAGATCGTGGCCGCGGCGGAGGAGGAGCGCTTCAGCCGTCGCAAGCACGGGAAGCGGCCGGTTCCCTTCTCGACCTGGGAGCTGCCGGTGGCGGCGGCGGAATGGTGTCTCAAGGAGGGGGGTCTGAAAGCCGGCGAGCTGGACGCGATCGGGTACTCGTACGACCCCGAGCTGGCGCCCCCGCTCGGCGACGATGTGGTCGCTTCCGAATGGGAGGGCCTCCGCACGCTCTACGCCGCGCGCGCGCCGCGTTTTTTGGAGACGGCGCTGCCCGGGCTCGACGGCGAGCGCGTGGAGTTCGTCGCCCATCACGTGGCTCACGCGGCTTCCGCCTATCTGGCGGGTCCCGAGCGGGACGCCGCGGTCCTGGTGGTCGACGGCCGGGGCGAGCGAACGTCGGCGCTCGCCGGGCACGCACGGGACGGCAGGCTGCAGGTGCTCGCCACGCAGGGACTGCCCGACTCGCTGGGCCTGCTCTACGAGGAGCTCACCTCACATCTCGGCTTTCTCCGCTCCTCCGACGAGTACAAGGTGATGGCCCTCGCCGCCTACGGCCGGCCGCGCCACCTGGACCGCTTCCGCGGGCTCATGACCACCGACGGGCAGGGTCATTTCCACACCGCGCCGGTGCGGTGGGAGGAGTTCTCTCCAGCCGCTGAACCCGACGGCCAGGACGGCCCCCGGCTGGGCCCCGAACATGCCGACCTTGCGGCCAGCGTGCAGACCCGCCTCGAGGAGGTCCTGCTGGAGCTCGCGGGATGGCTGTACGAGCAGACCCGGGAGGAGGCGCTGGTGCTGGCCGGTGGGGTCGCGCTCAACTGTGTCGCGAACGCCCGGCTGGCGCGCGAGTCGCCGTTCGGCCGGATCTGGGTGCAGCCGGCCTCGGGCGACGCGGGGACCGCGCTGGGGGCGGCGGCCTACCTGGCGGAGAGGGGCGGTGACCGCGTGCGTCCGATGACCACGGCCGCCCTCGGCCGCCGGTTCGAAGACGCCGAGATCGAGGCCGCGTTGAGGACTGCGAGGCTCCCCTTCGAGCGCCCGGCCGATCTGCCGGACGAGGTGGCCAGGATCATCGCCGAGGACGGCGTGGTGGCCTGGTTCCAGGGCCGGAGCGAGTGGGGCCCGCGCGCGCTCGGTCATCGAAGTCTGCTCGCCAACCCCGCGCGAGCCGAGAACCTGGTCCGGCTCAACGATGTCAAAGGCCGGGAACAGTTCCGGCCCATCGCCCCCATGGTGCTGGAGGACCGCGCTTCCGACATCTTCGACGGTCAGCTGCCGAGCCCTTACATGCTCTTCACGCACCGCGTGCGGGACGACTGGGGAGCGCGCATCCCGGCGACCACGCACGTGGACGGCACCGCGCGCATCCAGACCGTCAACCGGCAGGCGGAGCCCCTCATGGCTCGGGTGCTCGAGGCCTTCGAGCGGCGCACCGCGCTGCCGGTCCTCGTCAACACCAGCCTCAACGTGGCCGGCCGGCCCATCGTGGACAGCGTCCGCGACGCGCTCGAGTGCTGGGGGTCGACGCCGCTGGACGCCCTCGCGATCGGCCCCTACCTGCTCCGGCGCGCGGCATGAGGGACCGGGTGACGGTGGTGGTGCCGAGCCGGGGGCGTCCCTCGCTGCACCGGCTGCTGGGCTCGCTGGCCGGGCAGGAGGGAGACGCCCCGGAGCGGATCCTGGTGGTCGACGACCGTCCGCGACCGCACTCCCCGCTGCCGCTGCCGGACGGAATGCGGATCACGATCGTGCCGTCGGGAGGCCGCGGCCCGGCGGCCGCGCGGAATGCCGGCTGGCGCGCCACCGACAGCCCCTGGGTCGCCTTTCTCGACGACGACGTGGTCTGCCCGCCCGGATGGTCGTCCTGGCTCCGACGTGATCTCGAGGCCGGGGTGGACGGGAGCCAGGGCAGGATCCGGGTCCCGCTCGACGAAAGGCGCGCGCCCACCGACTGGGAGCGTCAGGTGCGGGGCCTGGAACGCGCGCGCTGGGCGACCGCCGACATCGCCTACCGGCGCCACGTACTGGAGTCGTTGGGCGGGTTCGACGAACGGTTCCCGCGCGCCTACCGGGAGGACGCCGACCTCGCCCTGCGCGCGCGCCGCGCCGGGTACCGGCTGGCCCAGGGCGAGCGCTGGGTGGAGCACCCGGTACCGCCTGCCGGCCGCTGGATCAGCGTCCGCAGACAGGCCGGCAACCAGGACGACGCGCTGCTGCTGGCCAAGTACGGGCGGGGCTGGCGAGCCGCCATCGAGGCCCCGCGGGGACGGAGGTCACGCCACCTGACGACGGCGGCGCTGGGCGCGGTCGCGGTGGCGTCGGTGCTCGCGCGCAGGTACCCGGGCGCCCTCATCGCAGGCGCGGCCTGGGCGACCGCGACCGCGACGTTCGCGGCGGAGCGGATCCGGCCCGGGCCCAAAACCCGGGACGAGATCGCGACCATGGCGTTGACGAGCATCGCCATCCCCCCGGCCGCCGCCGCGTACTGGCTCTGGGGGCTCGCCCGTCATGTCGTCGCACACCGTCCGCTGGCCGTGCTCTTCGATCGCGACGGCACCTTGATCGAGGACGTCCCGTACAACGGCGACCCGGCCCGGGTGCGGCTGCGGCCGGGGGCGGCCCAGGTCTGCGCCCGGCTGCGCGAACACCGGATCCCGATCGGCGTCATCTCGAATCAGAGCGGAGTCGGGCGCGGGCTGGTGAGCGCGACCGAGGTGGCCCGCGTCAACGCGCGGGTTGAAGAGCTGGTGGGGCCGATCGCGGTGTGGGCGATCTGCCCCCACGGGCCGGAAGCCGGGTGTGACTGCCGAAAACCGGCTCCGGGGCTGGTCCTCGACGCCGCCCGCCGGCTCGGCGTCCCGGCCCGGCGGGTGGCCGTGGTCGGCGACATCGGTAGCGACCTGGGAGCGGCCGCGGCGGCCGGTGCTCGGGGCGTCATGGTGCCGACCGAGGCAACCCGTGCCGAGGAGGTGAGAGCGGCCCCGGCGGTGGCGCCGGACCTGGACCGGGCGATGACGACGCTGTTCGGAGGGGGGTGGTAACGATGCGACGGGACCGCTCGATGCAGGTGGCCATGGTCTCCGAACACGCCAGCCCCCTGGCCACCCTCGGGGGCGCCGACGCCGGCGGTCAGAACGTCCTCGTGGCCGGGCTCGCGCGAGCGCTCGCCGAGCAGGGTGTGCAGGTCACCGTCTACACCCGCCGGGATGCGCCCGACCTTCCCGACCAGGTCGAGCTGGCCCCCGGTGTCCGCGTCGTACACGTCGCGGCCGGACCCGCCCGGACGATCCCCAAGGACCACCTGCTGCCCTACATGGACGCGTTCGCCGACCAGCTCGCCTCCGCCTGGAGTGCGGTCCCGCCCGATCTCGTCCACGCCCACTTCTGGATGTCGGGACGAGCGGCGCTGCGGGCCGCCCGGCCGCTGGAGCTGCCGGTGGTGCAGACCTTCCACGCGCTCGGCGTCGTGAAGCGGCGGCACCAAGGCGAGGAGGACACCAGCCCGCCCGAGCGCATGGCCGACGAGCAGTGCCTGATCGCGTCGGCGGACCGCATCCTCGTCACCTGCTCGGACGAGCTGTTCGAGGTGATCCGCCTCGGTGGCGACCGGGCACGGATCTCGGTCGTGCCCTGCGGCGTGGAGCTGGACGAGTTCCGGCCTCAGGGTGCCCGGATGCGGCGTACCCGGAGCGTGCGACGGGTCGTGATCGTGACCCGGCTGGTCGAGCGCAAGGGGATCGGCGACGCCATCCGGGCGCTGTCCGGGGTACCCGATTGCGAGCTCGTGATCGCCGGCGGGCCGCCCGCGGCTGGACTCGAGGGGGATGGCGCCTACCGTGCCTTCGTCGCCCAGGCCCGCGCGGCCGGGGTCGCGGACCGGGTCCGGTTCTTGGGCGCCCTCGAACACCACCAGGTCCCGGCGCTGCTGCGGTCCGCCGACGTGGTCGCCTGCGTGCCCTGGTACGAGCCGTTCGGCATGGTGGCCGTGGAGGCGATGGCGTGCGGCGTGCCGGTCCTGGCCACCGCCGTCGGAGGTCTGGTGGACACGGTCGTCGATCGCGTCACCGGCATTCACGTCCCGCCGCGCGACCCGGCGGCGATGGCGCGCGCGCTCTCCACGCTGCTCGAGCGGCCGCTCCTGCGGGAGGCGATGGGGGGCGCCGGCGCCGCGCGCGCCCGCGCGCACTACGGCTGGCCCCAGGTGGCGCGATCGACCAACGAGGTCTACCAGCGGGTGCTGGCGGCTCCCGCGGCCGGCCGCGAAGAGGCGGGCGCGTGACGGTGAGCTGGGACCAGCACGTCGACGAGCATCTCTCGGCCGCCCGCCACCTGCCGGCGTGGCGATCGACGATCGAGCGGTGGGGAGCGGACTTGGCCGCGGTCTTCGGGTCCGGCGGCCGTCTCTGTGTGGCCGGGAACGGCGGCAGCGCGGCGGAGGCGCAGCACCTGACCGGGGAGCTGGTCGGGCGCTACCGGACCGAGCGGCAGCCTCTCTGTGCGGTCGCCCTGCACGCCGAGAGCTCGGCCCTCACCGCCATCGCCAACGACTACGGCTGGGAGGAGGCGTACGCGCGAGCGCTGCGGGGGCTCGCGCGCAGCGGCGACGTGCTGCTGCTGTTGAGCACCTCGGGCCGGAGCCCCAACCTCCTTCGCTGCGGCGCCGAGGCGAGGCGGGCCGGCATCACCGTCTGGGCGCTGACCGGCCCCGCTCCCAACCCGCTGCATGAGCACGCCGACGCGGCGATCGCGGTGCCCGGCAGCGTCCCCGTGGTGCAGGAGCTGCACCTGACCCTCATCCATCTGCTCTGCGCCGCCATCGACGACTCGCTGGCGCGCGGCGCGCTCACGGAGCCGCGCCCGTTCGCCCGGGCGGCGGCGGGCTTCGGCGACCAGGAGGAGTGACCATGGCCATGACCGTCGGCGACCACCTCATCCAGCGGCTCGGCGAGTGGGGTGTGAAGCGGATTTACGGCTATCCCGGGGACGGCATCAACGGCTTGCTGGGCGCGTTCGAGCGCCACACCGACGAGATGCAGTTCGTGCAGGTCCGCCATGAGGAGATGGCGGCCTTCATGGCCTGCGCGCACGCCAAGTTCACGGGCGAGGTGGGGGTCTGCTGCGCCACCTCGGGGCCGGGCGCGATCCACCTGCTCAACGGCCTCTACGACGCCAAGCTCGACCACCAGCCGGTGGTCGCCATCGTGGGCCAGACCTACGTCCGCGCGATGGGGGGCTCGTTCCAGCAGGAGGTCGACCTGCTCTCCCTCTACAAAGACGTCGCCGCCGCCTACGTGCAGCAGGTGGACACGCCGGCCGCGCTTCGCCATATGGTGGATCGCGCGATCCGGATCGCGCGCGCCGAGCGCACGGTGACGGCGATCATCATCCCCGCCGACGTGCAGGAGTGGGAGGCCGTGCCCACACCACCGCACGCGACGCACACCGTCCACAGCGGCGTGGGCTGGAACGATCCCATCGTGGTGCCCCGCGAGGCCGATCTGCGCGCCGCCGCTGACATCCTGAACGAAGGCGAGAAGGTCGCCATGCTGGTCGGCGCGGGCGCGCTCGACGCCACCGACGAGGTAATCGCGCTGGCCGACACCCTGGGCGCCGGCGTCGCTAAAGCCCTGCTCGGCAAGGCGGCGGTCCCCGACGACATCCCGTTTTGCACGGGCAGCATCGGGCTGCTGGGGACGAAGCCGAGCTGGGACCTGATGCAGGGATGCGACACGCTCCTGCTGGTCGGCACCGGCTTCCCCTACAGCGAGTTCCTGCCGCAGGAGGGGAAGGCGAAAGCGGTCCAGATCGACCTCCTGGCACGGCAGCAGAGCATCCGCTATCCGGTCGACGTGATCCTCCCCGGTGACTCCCGCGAGACGCTTCGTGCCCTGCGGCCCCTGCTCCGCCACCACGCGGACCGGAGCTGGCAGGAGGGCGTCAAGAAGGGCGTGGCCGAATGGTGGGAGTCGATGGACGAGGAGGGGAAGCCCCAGATGACGCCGCACGACAAGCTGCGGCCCCAGGGGCTCTTCCACGCCGCGTCGCCACGGCTGCCCGACAACACCATCCTCACGTCCGACTCCGGCTCGGCCGCGAACTGGTACGCCCGGCAGATCAAGATCCGCCGGGGGATGAAGGCCTCGCTCTCCGGGAACCTGGCCACCATGCTCCCCGGCGTCCCCTACGCGATCGCCGCCAAGTTCGCCTACCCCGACCGCTGCGTGGTCGCGTTCGTGGGCGACGGCGCCATGCAGATGCTGGGCATGAACGAGCTGCTGACCATCGCGCGTCACTACCCGGACTGGACCGACCCCCGGCTGGTGGTGGTGGTGCTGAACAATGGGGATCTCAACCAGGTGACCTGGGAGCAGCGCGTGCTGGCCGGGGACCCCAAGTTCGAGGCCTCCCAGTCGGTGCCGCCGATGAATTACGCGGCGCTCGCCGAGCAGTTTGGGCTGCGCGGTCTGCGGGTTGAGCGCCCGGAGCAGGTGGAGCCGGCGTGGGACGAGGCGCTGCGCGCCGGCCGTCCGGTGGTGATCGACGCCGTGACCGATCCCGACGAGCCCCCGCTGCCGCCGCATATCACGTTCCAACAGGCGAAAGAGTTCGGCACCGCGATGGTGAAGGAGCCCGGCGGCCTGGGCGTGGTCGCCAGCACCCTCAAAGAGAAGGTGCAAGACACGGTGTCGCGCCGATGAGCGTGATTCCGAAGGGGCTCCTGCGCCTCCGTCCGGTGCGGCGGCGCTCCCCGATCGAGCGCTATGGGCGCCGGCTCTCGCACGGCGCCTTCCAGCAGGAGCTGGCGGCGGCGGCGGCCGCGGGGGCGGTGGTGACGAGCTTCGAGATCGCGGTCGAGCACTACCGGGCCAGCTTCGGCGATCCCTGGATGTGGACCCCGCTCGCCATCACGCCGCCTCTGGTCGCGGCCGGCCTCGGGGGCGTGGTCAGCGGGCGGGTGGCCAGGACCGCCCTCCCCGTGACCGGCGCCCTCTATCTGCTCAACGGCCTGCTCGGGGTCTACCTCCATATTCGCGGCATCGCGCGCCGGCCGGGCGGATGGAGCGAGCCCACCTACAACGTCGTCCAGGGACCGCCGCTGATGGCGCCCGGTTTGATGGCGATGGTGGGTGGCATGGCGCTGCTGGCCGCGGTGCTGAGGAGGCACCGGTGAGCGACCGTATGCGACAGCCGGCACACCTCCCGAGCCGGCAGCCGCCCCGGCGGCGGCTCCCCCGACAGCGGCGCGGGATCACACCGCAGATGGTGGGCCGCTACCCCGACTTCGACGTGCTGGCGACCTCCATCACCGATCACTGGGACGAGGCGACCCGACAGCTGGTCCTGGCCCGGGCCGACCCCGATCTCAGCTTCCATTTCTTCGCGCTCGAGGAGGTGCCCACGCTGCGCGCCTTGTGCGACACCCTGACCGAGCAGCCGGACGAGCCGCGGGTGCCGGTGGCCGAGATGATCGACCACAAGCTGGCGGAGGGAAAGCTCGACGGCTTCCGCTACGCGACCATGCCCGACGACCGCGAGACCTGGCACATCGCGCTGGCGGGCCTGGACTGGACCGCCCGCGAGCGCTACGGCAGAGACCGCTACTCCGACCTCGACCCGGACGCGCGCCGGGCGGTGGTGGACTCCCTCCACCAGGGTCTGTTGACGTCGGGGCCCTGGGAGCGGCTGGACGCGTCCCGCACCTTCTCGGTCTTGACGCGGGCGGTCGTCTCCGAGTTCTACTCCCACCCGTGGGCCTGGAACGAGATCGGGTTCGCGGGCCCCGCCTACCCGCGCGGCTTCATGCGCTTCGGCACTTTGAGCACGGAGGAGCCGTACGAAACCGCGGACCGTGTCGACGTGGATGCCGTTCGGGACGTCGAGGCCCAGGGCCTGCCATGATCGGCGGCATCCTGCGCGCGGCGCGCCCCATCGAGGAGAACGACTCGCGCTGGCTGCTCGACCCTCACCGGCGAGACCTCCCCGGCCGCGAGCACATGCGCCGCTACGACGACGAGGACGAGGTCGATCTTTGCATCGTGGGCGCCGGCGCCGGTGGCTCGGTGCTGGCGCAGCGGCTGGCTCGCCGCGGGTGGCGGATCGTGATCCTGGAGGCGGGCCCCTTCTGGAACCCCGACACCGACTGGGTGAGCGACGAGGCGGGCGCCCACAAGCTCTACTGGACGCAGCCCCGGGTGATCGGCGGCGAGGACCCGGTCGAATTGGGCAAGAACAACTCGGGCCGCGGCGTGGGCGGGTCGATGATCCACTACGCCGGGTACCTGCCGCGCTTCCATCCTTCCGACTTCCGGACGCGGAGCGAGGACGGGGTGGGCGCCGACTGGCCGATCTCCTACGAGGACGTGCGTCCCCACTACGAACGTGTCGAACGCGAATGTCCGGTCGCCGGTCAGGACTGGCCCTGGGGATATCCCCACAGCTACCCGCACTCGGCACACCCCGTCAGCTACCAGGCGGACCTGCTCTGGCGGGGCGCGGAGGCGATGGGCATCAAGATGCGGGTGGGCCCGGTCGGGATCACCAACGGCCGCTTCGGCAACCGTCCGCACTGCGTCTACCGCGGTCTCTGCCTGCAGGGATGCAAGGTCGGCGCCAAGGCGAGCCCGCTCGTCACCCACATCCCGGACGCGCTCGAGCACGGCGTCGAGGTTCGCGCCGGCTGCATGGCGTCGAGGGTCCCGGTCAGCCGCAAGGGTCGCGCGGACGGGGTGGAGTACACGGCGCCCGACGGCAGCCACCACCGGCAGCGTGCGCGCGCGGTCGCGATCGCCGGCTATTCGATCGAGACGCCGCGTCTGCTGCTGCTCTCGGCCCAGCGGGGATTTCCCCACGGGCTCTGCAACAACGAGGACCAGGTGGGCCGCTACGTGATGGTGCAGGGCGCGCCCCAGGTGGCGGGCCGGTTCCCGGACGAGATCCGGATGTGGAAGGCGCCGCCGCCGGAGATCTCGTCGGAGCAGTTCTACGAGACCGACGAGGCGCGCGGCTTCGCGCGCGGCCTGTCGATCCAGAACGTGTCCCCGCTTCCGATCGCCTGGGCCGAGCACGTGCTCGCCGAGGGCCACTGGGGCGCGTCCCTCCGTGAGTACATGCGCGACTACAACCACTGGGCGGTGGCCGGGATGCTGAACGAGCTGCTCCCGCTGGCGGAGAACCGCGTCACGCTCTCCGACGACCAGGACGGCCTCGGCCTTCCGGTGGCCCGCATGGACTACACGCAGTGCGAGAACGATCGCAAGAACATCGCGTTCGGCACCCAGCTGCTGCAGGACCTCTGGAAGGAGGCCGGGGCGCAGGACACGCTGGCCATCAGTCGCTATGCGCACCTGATCGGTGGGTGCCGGATGGGGACCGCCCCTGAGAACAGCGTCTGCGACGCGGACCAGCGGGCCTGGGCGGTGTCGAACCTGTACTTCGCGGACGGCAGCGTCTGCCCCACGCAGGGGGCCGCCAACCCGGCCCTGACGATCATGGCGCTGGCCTCACGCCTCGCCGAGCGGCTGGTGAGCGGGCAGGCGCGGTGACGCGGTGGGTGTTCGGGGCGGCGTTGGTCTGGCTGGTCATGCTGGGCGGTGGCTGCCGCTGCTGAGCACCACCGCGATCCCGGAGATGCCGGCGGGGGTGGTGGCGGCCGTGCTGGCGACGGCGGCCTACGGAGGAGCCTTCGCCGCCATGCTCCGATGAATTGAGCGAAGAAGGAGGGCGCGCGATGCCGCTCGTGGAAGGAGTCGAGACCCACGTCTTCACGGTTCCCACCGACTTGCCAGGGGGAGACGGGACCGCCGCCTGGGAGTCGACGACGATGGTCGCTGTCGAGGTGGTGGCGGCGGACGGCGTCCGGGGCCTGGGTTACACGTACGGCTCGCCCGCCGCCGCCGAGGTGGTCAGCCGTCATTTGGTGCCGGTGGTGCTGGGGTCGGACCCGGATCACGCCGGCGCCACCTGGCGGCGGATGGTCGACACCGTGCGCAACGAGGGGCTGCCGGGCGTGGCGGCGACCGCGATCTCGGCCGTCGACGTGGCGATGTGGGACCTGAAGGCGCGCCAGCACCGGCAGCCCCTGTGGCTGCATCTGGGCGCGCACCGGCGAGCGGTGGCGATCTACGGCAGCGGCGGGCTGACGGCGATGACCTGCGAGCAGGTGAAGGAGCAGCTCGCGGGCTGGGTGGCGGCCGGCATCCCGCGGGTGAAGATGAAGATCGCCCACGACTGGGGAGCGGATCCGGACGGCGACCTGGAGCGGGTGGCGGCGGTCCGGTCCGCGATCGGCGACGCCGAACTGTTCGTGGACGCGAACGGCGGCTACACGGCGAAGGAGGCGCTGCGGGTGGCCGCATCCCTGCCCGGGCTGGGGGTGACCTGGTTCGAGGAGCCGGTGTCCTCCGACCGCCTCGACGAGCTGCGGGCGATCCGGCAGGCGACCTCGCTCGACATCGCGGCCGGCGAGTACGGGTACACGCCCTGGTACTTCGACCGCATGCTGCGTGAGGAGGCGGTCGACGTGCTGCAGGCGGACATCACCCGCTGCCTCGGCGTGACCGGGTTTCTGCAGGCGTCGACGCTGGCGTGGGCAGCCGGGGTGCCGTTCTCCGCCCACTGCGCCCCGGCGCTGCACGCGCACGTCGGATGCGCGGCGCCGGACATCGCGCACATCGAGTACTTCCACGACCACGCCCGCCTGGAGCAGATGCTGCTGTCCGGAGTCCCGACGCCGCAGGGCGACCGGCTCGCGCCCGATCCCGGCGTCCCCGGGCTCGGCCTCACGCTGCGTCCGGAGGCGGAGCAATACCGGGTGGCGCACCAGGCCGTGTGACTCCGGTGGGCCGCTTCTCTACATTCCGGGCTTACCGGACGCGTTGTAGGCCCGGAATGTGCAGAAGCGGGTGTTTGCATGGTGGGTCGCAGCGTCAGCCGCCGGCGCCGCCGATGATGAGCAGCGGGATCGTCGAGAGCGAGACCACGCAGGCGACCACGAGCACGGTCACCACCACCACGTTGCCGACAGGCCCGTTGGCGTGCCGGCCGAGATGGCGACGGTCGTTCATGAGAACCAGGAACGGCCCCAACGAGATCGGCAGAATGAGCGCCATCACGGCCGAGGCCACCAGGGCCAGCGTCAGCGGGTCGCCCGCGAGCAGCGCCACGATGATGGCGAGGGTCATGACGGCCAGGATGACGAGCCGGAAGCGGACCGTCGTCGAATGGGGAGCGCTCGCGTCCCAGGACCACCCGAACCCCTGCGCGATGTCGAACGAGACGGCAAGGCACGCTTCGAGCGCCGCCCCGAAGCAGCAGACCAGCAGGACCGCCCCGAAGAGCAGGCGCCCGGCCGTGCCCAGCGGTCCCGCCAGCACCTGGGCGGCCCCCGCGATCGTCGAGACATTCGCGTGCCGGGGACCGAGAACGATCGCGGAGAGCGCGATCACGGACACACCGACGAGGCCGCCGAAGCCGATGCCGACGATGGCCGTGAAGCGGTTCAGCCGCAGTGAGTCCCGGGTCCACCCCTCCTCCCGGGCGCCCGACGCGTAGAAGACCACCAGATAGGGCGAGAGGGTGGCCCCCAGAACCGCGCTGCAGAGGAACAGATACTGCCCCGCGCCCCCTTTGGGCACGCTCGCAACCAGGGTCAGAGTCTGGAGGGGGAGGTGGGCACCGGGGTGCGCGAGCGCGACCCCGATCACAGGCACGAAGACCAGCGAGATCAGCCCCAGCAGGCCGGGTCCGCGCTCGATCTGCGGAAAGGTCAGAAACCAGACGCCGGCCCATGCGACCACGGCCGACACCAGCAGGCCGACGCGCAGCGGCAGGCCGGTCAGGAGGGCGAGGCCGGCCGCCATCCCGCCCAGCTCGGCCGCCAGCAGCAACGTGTCGGCGACCATTTCGGCGGTCAGGGGGATGAGGTAGAAGTTGAAGCCGAAGTGCTGCCGGATGGCGCCCGCATAGCTGCTCCCGGCGACAGAAGCCCAGCGGCCGACCATCTCCGTGAGCAGGATCAAGCCCACCGTGCCCAGCAGCAGAGGCCACACCAGACGCAGTCCGTAGAGCGCCCCCGCCTGCGCCGACGTCGAGAGGCTCGCCACCTCGGCGTACCCGCCGACCGCGGTCAGCACCCCCAGCAGAGGCTCCAGGAACCAGCCGCGTCCGCCGCCCTTCGTCACTTGCCGGCCGGCCTCCGAATCTGAATCGGAACTACCATATTTCTTTATAAGGATGGACGCAGGAAGCGACCCGGAGCAGCCCCTGACCTCGATGCGGGACCTGCTGGACAACACGGTGGTGGCGGCCGACGGACGCCCACTGGCCCGGGTGGGCAACGTGCGGGCGCGCTGGGATCAGGACGGTCACCTGAGGCTGGAGGCGCTGCTGTTCGGGCCGCAGACGCTGGCGGGGCGGGTGTGGTCGCGGCTGGGATCGCCGGTACGGGCGGTGCTCCGCGATCGCTTCGACTGCTCGGTGCCGATGGCCGAGGTCCGCGAGGTCGGTGACGAGATCCGGCTCCGGGGCCCGGCCGACCGCTACCCGGTGGGCCAGATCGAGCGCTCCCGCCTCGCTCGGGCGCTCCGGCTGCTCTCGGGTCCGCGCTGGTGAAGCCTGGCTCGACGTTCCCTGTCGGGCGTCTGATCGGGGCCTCCGTGCACGACGCCCAGGGCCGCCGGCTGGGGACCGTGGTCGACCTTGCCATCACCGGCCCGCCCGAACCGGAGGTGACGCAGCTGATCCTGGGCGCGCGAGCCCTGGCCGGCCGTCTGCAGGTAGACGTGCCGGTGCCCCGCCGGGCTGAACGGCGGGGCACCGTGCGCACCGTGCCCTGGTCCCAGGTCGAGGAGGTCGTGGGTCGCGTGGTCAGGCTCCGCCGCGCGTAGGGACGCGGCCCCTAGCGCGAGGCTCCCACCGCCGGCCCGGCGAAGCGGGGCAGGATCTCCTTTTCGTAGGCGCGGAAGAAGGCCTGGTGGTCGCCACCGATCTGCTGCACGTAGAGCTCGTCGACGCCGGCGTCGGCGAAGCGCTGGATCGCCTCCAGGTGTTTGTCGACATCGGGACCGCACGGGATGGCTTCGCCCACCATCTCGGGGGTCACCAGGCTGGAGGCCTGCTCGAAGTGCTCCGGGGTCGGCAGCACCTGCGCCAGCTCACCGGGCAGCTGCTCGTTGGGCCAGATCCGGTGCGCCGTCGCCAGCGCTGCCTTGGCGTCGGCGCCGTAGCAGACCTTGAGCCCCGCCTGTACCGGCTTGTCACCACCGCCCGCGCTGCGGAACCGCTGGACCAGGTCCGGTTGCGGGGTGACCAGGCAGTAGCCGTCCCCGATGCGCGCCGCCAGCTCCACCGAGCGGGGCCCGAAGCCGGAGACGTAGATCGGCGGCGGGGTCGGGTGGCGGGTGTACAGCTCCGCGTGCTCGACCGTGTAGTGGCGGCCGCGGTGCGTGACGACGCCGCCCGCGAGGAGCTTGCGAATCACCTCCACCGCTTCCTCCAGCATGTCCTGCCGGACGTCGGCGCTCGGCCAGGCGTCGCCGAAGATGTGCTCGTTGAGGGCCTCGCCGCTGCCCACGCCGAGCCGGAACCGGCCCTCCAGCAGCACCTGGGACGTGGCCGCCGCCTGAGCGATCACCGCCGGGTGGGTGCGGAGCGTGGGGCAGGTGACCGCCGTGGTCACGGGCAGGCCGGTCACCTGCGAGAGGGCTCCGATCGTGGACCAGACAAACGGTGAGTTGCCCTGCTCGTGGTTCCAGGGGTGATAGTGGTCGGAGATCCAGAGCCCCGTGAAGCCGGCCGCCTCCGCCTGCCGCGCCTGCGCGACCAGGTCCTGGGGGCCGAACTCCTCGCTGGCTAGGAAGTAGCCGATTCGCATCGCGACGCCTCCTCGTGTCAAACTGCGAAATTTGATATAAACGATATCAAGAAATCGTTGCATCGTACTTGACGTCGGCTGCCTTGGAGATCGCGCTGCGGAGGTAATGTGATGACGGATCGTGAAGCCGCGGACGGGCGCGCTGAGAAGGACGAAAAGCAGGCGCAGCTGGAACGGAACCGCCGGACGCCCGGGGCCCACCTGACGACCGATCAGGGCGTCCGCGTCGACAACACCGACAACTCGCTGCGCGCCGGCGACCGGGGCCCGACCCTGCTCGAGGACTTTCACGCCCGGGAGAAGATCACCCACTTCGATCACGAGCGCATCCCGGAGCGGGTGGTGCACGCGCGGGGAGCCGGCGCCTACGGCTACTTCGAGCTCGAGCATTCGCTGTCCGAGTGGACGGTGGCGGATTTCCTCCAGCGCCCCGGCGACCGCACCCCGGTCTTCGTCCGGTTCTCGACCGTGGCCGGGTCCCGCGGCTCCGCCGACACCGTCCGCGACGTGCGCGGCTTCGCGACCAAGTTCTACACGCGACAGGGCAACTACGATCTCGTCGGCAACAACTTCCCCGTCTTCTTCATCCAGGACGGGATCAAGTTCCCCGACTTCGTCCACGCGGTGAAGCCGGAGCCCGACTGCGAGATGCCGCAGGCGGCGTCCGCCCATGACACCTTCTGGGATTTCGTGACGCTCCAGCCGGAGGCGACCCACACCGTGCTCTGGCTGATGTCCGACCGGGCCATTCCCCGCAGCTTCCGGATGATGCAGGGGTTCGGCGTCCACACGTTCCGCTTCGTGAACCAGGAAGGCCGCGGCACGTTCGTCAAGTTCCACTGGCGCCCGCTCCTCGGCACCCACTCGCTGGTCTGGGAGGAGGCCCAGGGGATCGCCGGCAAGGACCCCGACTTCAACCGCCGCGACCTCTGGGACTCGATCCAGGCCGGCACCTTCCCGGAGTGGGAGCTGGGCGTCCAGCTGGTGCCGGAGGAAGACGAGCATGGCTTCGATTTCGACCTGCTCGACGCCACCAAGATCATTCCCGAGGAGGAGGTGCCGGTGCGCCCGGTGGGACGCTTGGTGCTCGACCGCAACCCCGAGAACTTCTTCGCCGAGACCGAGCAGATCGCGTTCCACACCGCCAACGTGGTGCCCGGGATCGACTTCACGAACGACCCCCTGCTGCAGGCGCGGAACTTCTCATACCTCGACACGCAGCTGATCCGCCTCGGTGGGCCGAACTTCTCGCAGCTGCCCGTCAACCGCCCGGTGGCGGAGGTGGCGAACGACCACCGAGACGGCTATGGCCAGGTTTCCATCCACCGCGGGCGCGCCAGCTACCAGCCCACGTCCCTGGGGCAGCATCCGGGCGTCGACGGGGGGGCCGGCGGCGTCTTCTCCCACTACCAGGAGCGGATCGACGGCCACGCGATCCGGCGCCGCAGCCAGAGCTTCGGGGACCACTACAGCCAGGCGACGCTGTTCTGGAACAGCATGTCGGACTGGGAGCGCGACCATATCGTGGCCGCGTTCTGCTTCGAGCTCGGCAAAGTGACGGAGCCCGAGATCCGGGAGCGGGCGGTGGAGCGGCTGCGGAACGTCGACCTGGAGCTGGCTCGCCGGGTGGCGGGTGGTCTGGGGCTGCCGGCGCCGACATCGGCGCTGCTCCAGAACCACGGCCGGCGCTCGGCGGCACTGAGCCTCCTGCACCGCCCGGGTGAGACGGTTCCGACCCGTAAGGTCGCGCTCCTGGTCGCCGACGGCGTGCGCGCGGCGGACGTCCGCGAATGCCGGACGCGGCTGGAGGCGAAGCGCGTGGTGGTGGAGACCGTGGCGCCCCACGGGGGTCAGGTCGCGGCCTCGGGCCAGGAAGAGCTGCCGGTGGATCGGTCCCTGCCCACGGTCGGCTCCGTCCTCTATGACGCGGTGCTGGTGATCGCGGCCCCGGGGGGCGCCGCCGAACAGCCGGCGCGTGACTTCGTCACCGAGGCGTTCCGCCATGGCAAGGCGGTGGGCGCGGTCGGCGCCGGCCTCGACCTGCTCAAGGGCACGGCCCTGGCGGAAGCCGTTGAAGCCGATCAGGGGGTGGTGACCTCGCGGGCGGGGGCAGACCAGGGCTTCCTCGACGCGTTCGAGCAGGCCCTCGCCGCCGGGCGCAACTGGGACCGCCGGGTCGCCGCCACCCTGGCGTAGGCGCACGACGACGACATCCTCTCTACCCCACGGGGAGCCGGGCCCTGGGTCCGGCTCCCCGCTCTCTGCCCTCAGGGGGAAAGGGCCGCCGGCACCTCAACGGGGAGTTGCACGGCCCCCGCGTGATGTGACCGTTATCACATTAGGTGGGCGAACAGTGCGATAGCGTCGAAGTGTGATGTACCGGCACATCTTCGTCCCTTGCGATAACAGCGACCACTCCACGGCCGCGATCCAGGTCGCGACCCGCCTCGCCCGCCACTCCGAAGCCCGTCTCACCGGTTGTCACGTCTATGCAGCGCGCATGCACGACGTGCGGTTCAAGCAGATGGAGTACACGCTGCCCGACGAGTACCAGGACGAACAGGAGCTGGACCGGCAGCGCAAGATCCACGATTCGCTGATCACGCGTGGGCTGCAGCTGATCTCCGATTCCTACCTCGACGTGCTCAAGCAGGAGGCTGAGCAAGCCGGCGTCGAGGTTGCCTACAAGACCTTCGACGGCAAGAACTGGGAGTGCTTGGTCCAGGACATCACCGACTCGGATTACGACCTGGTGGTGATGGGGGCGGTCGGCATGGGCGCGGTGCGCGACACCCAGGTGGGAAGCGTGACCGAGCGCGTGCTGCGCCGGACCCGCACCGACACGCTGGTGCTCCGGGACCCGCGCCCGCTGCGAGACGACGCTCCCGACCGGATCGTGGTCGGGGTCGACGGAAGCCCGCAGTCGTTCGCCGCCGTCAAGCGCGCGATCGAGCTGGCGCGGGTATTCGGAAAGCGCGTGGAGGCGGTCGGCGTCTACGACCCCTACCTCCACTACTCGATGTTCAACGGCATCGTCGACGTCCTCTCGGCGGAGGCCTCCAAGGTCTTCCGGTTCAAGGAGCAGGAGCAGCTGCACGAGGAGATCATCGATACCGGCCTGGCCAAGATCTACCAGTCGCACCTGCAGGTCGCGGCCCAGGTCGCGCGGGAGGAAGGCGTCGAGCTCGAGACCCGGCTGCTCGACGGCAAGGCCTTCAAGCGGATCCTCCGGCACCTGCGCGAAGACCCGCCCTGGCTGCTGATGCTGGGCCGCATCGGGGTCCACTCGGCGCCGGAGATGGACATCGGCAGCACCACCGAAAACCTGCTTCGCCTGGCGCCCTGCAACGTCTTCCTGTGCAGCGGGACCTACGTGCCGCCGGTGGACGTGCAGGCGGAGGCCAGCATCAGCTGGACCGACGAGGCGCTCGCCGAGCTCGACCGGGTGCCCGCCCACGTGCAGGGAGTCGTTCGCAGCGCGATCTGCCGGTACGCGCTCGAGCGAGGGCACTCGGTCATCTCGAGCTCGGTGATCGAGCAGGCGGTGGGGGACCTGATGCCTCCCCGGCACGCGAAGAGCCTGGGGTACGAGGCCCCGCCCCGGCCGCGCTCGATGGAGGAGGCGTCCGAGCAGGAGACCTGGATCTGCCGCCGCTGCGGACGCGCCGCCCGCCGTCTGCGCCCCGCCCAATGCCCCGTCTGCGGCAGCGACGACTTCCAGGCCATCGACAAGGAGAGCGTCGCGCGCCAGGCGGCGGCCGAGGGAGGGAGCGAGGAGGAGACCTCCTTCGACGGCTTCCGGGTCCGCTGGACGGCGGAGGGCAAGCGGGTGCTGGAAGCGGTGCCCAAGGGGTACGAGCGGCGGCGGGTGAAGGCGCGGATCGAGAAGATGGCGCGCACCCGGCGGCTGCCCGCGATCACGGCGCAGTTCGCGGAGGAGAACCTGGAGGACGCGCATGCCCCGGTGGCGGCGGTGGTGGGCGACGGCCCGGCATCCGGGAGCTCCGCCCAGCCGCCTCACGGCGCCGCCGGCAGCGCGGCCAGCGGCTGGGTGGCGACTCCGCGGGGCCGGGGGGAGGCGCCCCTTCGCTGGACCGACGAAGCCTCGGCGCGCCTGGACCACGTCCCGGCCGGCTTCATGCGTTCTTTGGCTCGCACCAAGGTGGAAGAGTTCGCGCGCCGCATCCAGGCCCCGGTGGTCGACGCCGAGGTCGCCGAAGGGGGCCTGGTCGACGCCCGTGACATGATGGCGCAGATGCTCCGGGCGTACGGGCCCGGCGCCGAGGAGGCGGCCCGCTCGGTCCCGGGTCACGGCGGGGGCGCCGGCGTGCCGACCGCGCCCGGCGTGTCGCATCCTTCCCCAGGCTGGACCGAGGACGGCGTCCGGCGGCTCAACGAGGTGGAGGTCCGCGCGGCGGAGAAGTTCGACCCCGCCCGGGCCGGCGAGCTGGCCCGGCACGCCGCCGAATCGCGCGCCGCCCGGCGCTCGGAGGCGATCAACGCCGCCTTCTTGGAGCGGCTGGGCCTCAAGCTCGGGTACGGACACCCGCTGTCCGAGAAGACCTATCAGCACCACTTCACGTGGACGCCGGAGGCGGAGGAGAAGCTGAAGGAGGTGCCCGCCTTCTGCCGCGAGCTCACCCGCTGGCGGGTGGAATGGACCGCCTTCAAGCAGGGCCTGGGCGACGTCATCACGCCGGAGGCGATGGAGGTCAAGTACGGGCTCTGGGGCGAGGTCTCGGAGGCCATCTCTCAGCAGGGCCCGTCGCTGCCGTGGGACGAGGTCGCCGGGCGGCGGCTGGCGCGGGTGCCGGAGTTCGTGCGGGGTCAGGTGATCCAGGCGGTCGAGGGGAACGCCCGGGGCATGGGGGAGGAGCAGGTCACGGGTGCCGTGCTCGACCGCGTGATCGACAAATGGATCGCCACCGGCGACTTCCACGAGGGCCGGTTCGGCTTCCGTGCCTGAGGTCCTGACGGCGGAGGGGGTGACCCGGCGGTATCCCAATGGCCGCGGCGTGAGCGACGTCTCGCTCGGTTTGGGGGTGGGCGAGATCCTCGGGCTTTTGGGGGACAACGGCAGCGGCAAGACCACCCTGCTGCGCGTACTCGCCACCCTGGATGCACCCGAACGGGGCCGCGTCCGCTGGTTTGGACTCGAAGACCGGCGGCGCCCCGACGTACGGTCCCGGATCGGGGTCGCGCTCGACACCCCGGTGCACTACGCCTCGCTGACCGGCTGGCAGAACGCATCCTACTTCGCGGCGCTCTATGGGGTCCCGCGCTCGGTGCGGGAGCGTCGCCTGGGTGAGCTGTTCCGCTGGGCGGGGATCGACGGAGCGCGGAACCTGCGGGTGCGCGAGTACTCGCTTGGCATGCGCAGGCGCCTGACGTTGGTGGAAGCGCTGGCGCACGCGCCCGAGCTGCTCATCCTCGACGAGCCGACGCTGGCGCTGGACGAGGGAGGCGAGCTGGACCTGGTGACACGCCTGCGGCGGCTGACGGCCGAGGGCGCCTCGGTGGTGCTCGCCACCAACGATCGGGAGGTGGCGACCAGGCTCTGTCACCGCTCTCTCCACCTGCCAGGCGGAGAGGCGCCCGAGCACAAGCCCCAGCAGGCCCCGGGTGAGGTGGCCTCGTGACCGCGATGTCGGCGACGTTCGTACGAGAGTGGTCCGAGCTCAGGGGCCGGCCGATTTCGCTTGTCATCAAGCTTCTCTACCCGGTCCTGATCGCCCTGCCCCTGCTGTGGGCCCCGGTGCCGCCCTTCATCGCGGCGACCGCGCTCACGATCCTGATCGCGACCGTGGGCGGCGTGGGGACCGCCGCCGTGCTCGCGCGGGAGCGGTCGATGGGCTTGCAGCACCGCTTCCTGCTCGCGCCCCGCGCCGCCGGGCGCACCGTGCTCGATCGGGTGGCTGCCGCCGCCTCGGTGGACGTGGTCCAGACCTTGCCGCTCCTGGTCCTGGTCGGGCTCCGGCACCCGGGGGGAGCCGGGTGGTGGCCGGGCCTCATCTGCAGCCTGATCGGCATGCTGCTGGCGGTCGACGCGCTCGGCGCCTTCGCTTCCAGCCTCGCCTCCGGCCCCGGCGAGGTGATGCTCTGCGTGATGCTCCCGCTGCTGCCCGCGTTCTTTCTCTCCGGGCTCTTCGTGCCGCCGTTCGGCGCGCTGGTTCCGATCTCACGCCTCCTGCCGTTCACGTACTTCCACGCCGCGCTGATGGGTGCCCTGGGAGGGGCCGCGGCGGTGACTCCGCTGGGCTGCATCCTGGGCGGCATCGCGTTCGGTCTCCTCGGGCTGGGCGCGGCCTATCTGGCCGGACGCCGCGTTCTCGAGGCCGCATGACGCCGGTCCTGTTCCCGCTCGCGACGCCGGGGTTTCCGAACCTGGCGAACCTCCAGGTGCCGGTGATCGGGAACAAGTGGGCGGTCGGGCTCGTGTTCATGCTCCACGTCCTCTTCGGCTCCTACACCATGGGCACGCTGCTCACGGGACCGACCTTCGAGCTGGTGGGCCGCTGGCGCGGGAGTGACCGCTGCCTCCGCTACGCGTCTGGCCTGGCCCAGGTGAACCTCAAGATCTTCAGCATCGGCGCCACCATCGCCGGGTTCGCGGTCATCTTCCTGGCCGCCCTCTTCGGGCGGATGTGGATCCCGCTGGTCGAGATCATGATCATCCCCTTCGCGATCGCCTTCACGATCTGGCTGCCCACGCTGGCCGCGCTCTACCTCTACGCGCACAAGTACGCCGAGTCGTTCGGCCGGGGCTGGCACCTGGCGCTCGGCTACGCCGCCGCGCTGGGCGACCACGTCTTTTTGTTCTTCATCGTCGGCGTCGACAGCTTCCTGCTCACGCCGGGGGCGGGACAGGGCGTGGGAGCGTTCTTCAATCCCACGTTCCTCCCCGAGCTGTTCCATCGCTTCACGGGCAACATGTCGTGGGCGAGCTTCTTCATCGCCGCCGTCTTCGCGGTGCGCGCGGGGCGGGCGGAGCCGGGGCCGGAGCGCGACTACCGCCTCTGGGCTGCCTGCGCCAGCCTGTTGGTGGGGTTCCTGCTCCTGGTGCCGCAGGCCCTGAGCGGTGTCGGGTTCGTGGTGCAGATGCACGACGCCTCCCCGGGCGCGTTCCAGACCTCGTTCACCACCTACGGCTATCTCTGGATCGCCCAGGTCTGCCTGTTGTGCGCGCTCCTGCTCGGTGGCTGCGTCTACTTCGCCGCCAGCCGGCCATCGAGACTGAGCTGGCTCCTCTGCGCGCTGATCGTGCTGGGCGGAATCGCGTCCGCCCTGCCCAACCAGGTCTACGGCGTCCGCTACTACTGGATCCGCCTCATCGCCCTCGCGGCCGTCTTCGTGATCGCGCTGCTGAGCTGGCTCTGGTGGCTGGGCCGGCGGCGGCTCCATCTGCGCAGCCCCCTGCTGGCGCGGGGCGCTCTCGCCACCGTGGGCGTGATCGCGGTGGCGCTGTTCCTCCTCATGGGGGTGATCCGGACCAGCGCGCGGGATCCGTACGCCGTGTTCGGAAAGATCACCCAGCAGGACAGCCAGGGGATCTTCTCGCCCGGTCCAGGCCACTACCCATGAGGGCTTTGCTGCTGCAGTCCCCCGGGGGCATGGACGAGATCCAGACGATCTTCTATCTCGCCCTCGTGATCGGCCTGCTGCTGATCTTCGTCTTCATCTTCCTCGGCATCGGTCTCCGGCAGTGGGTGGACCTGACGCGTGAGGGTGAGCACCCGGTGATGGCCGGGATCGTGGGCCTGACGCTGTTCGGAATCCTCATCTTCGTGGTGGTGACCGCGAGCATCATCGTGCACGCGATCGTCGTGCAGAAGGCCTGCCTGCGATGCTGAGCCGGCGCCAGGTGGCGACGCTGGGCACGGTGCTGGGGGGAGCGGTGGCAGGTCTCGCCATCGGCGGCCCGATCGTGGGATTCATCGTCTCGCCGGCGTTTCAGCCCCGCACGCCGCTCGCCTGGCGACGGGTGGGAAGGATCGACCACCTCCCGCTCCGAACCCCGACCCGGTTCGTGGTCAACTTCCCCAACGGATACTGGAGCACCGCGTCGGAGCCGTGGGGTGCCTACGTGGTCCGGCTCAGCGGGAGCGAGACCCGGGTCTTCTCGAACATCTGCACGCACATGCAGTGCGCGGTCCGCTGGCAGGCCAACCTGCATCAGTTCGAGTGCCCCTGCCACGGCGGCCTCTACACCATCGAGGGGACCAACGTGGGCGGACCGCCGCCCAAGCCGCTGCCCCAGTGGGTCCACCGCATCGAGGGCGGTGTGCTCTATGTCGCCAACCGGTTGCAGGAGTCGCTCTGATGGTCCGGCTGGTCGGCACGCTCATGCGCGAGACGATGCAGCAGTCGGTTCGGAAAGCCCGGACCTTGACGCGGGTGGTCGGAGACTGGTTCGACGAGCGCACCAACTACCGGAAGTACCTGCGCGAAGGGCTCTACGAGGCGGTGCCGGTCCGCGGCGCCTGGTGGTACACGCTGGGCAGCGCGACGCTGATCCTGATCCTGCTCCAGATCGGGACCGGGATCTTCCTGACGTTCCAGTACGTGCCCTCGACGACGGAGGCCTGGTCGAGCCTGGCCTGGGTGAAGGGAAACGACCCCTTCGGAGAGACCGTCCGCGGCCTGCATTTGTGGGGCGCCTACACGCTCATGTTCGTCATCGGCCTGCACGCCGTCCGCACCTTCACCTCGGGTTCGTACAAGCGGCCGCGCGAGCTCAACTGGGTGACGGGCGTGGTCCTGCTGCTCCTGGTGCTGGGCCTGTCGATCACCGGTGCCTTTCTGCCCTGGGACCAGGCCGCCTACTGGACGGCCGTGGTGGTGACGAACATCCCCGGCTACACGCCCGTGATCGGGGACTTCCTGCGCACGCTGTGGCGCGGCGGGGAGTTCGTCGGTCCCGCCACGCTGAGCAGGACCTTCGGCATCCACATCTGGCTGCTGCCGGGTGCCCTGCTCACCTTCGTCCTCTTCCACCTGCTTCTGCTGCGTAAGCACGGGGAGTTCGGCTCCTGGGTCAACTACCGCGGTTCCTGGCGCACCCGGCCGCCGGAGGAGCCGAAACCCGAGGAGCCCGATCCCGAACGCGACGACGAGCCACCGTACCCCGCCAAGCCGAGCGACGACGGCTGGTCGACCCCGCTCGAGACGGAGGACTTCTACCCCTTCCAGACCATGCGCGACTCGCTGATCTCCGCCGGGTTGGTGGCGCTGGTCACGCTGCTCGCGATCTTCGTGCCGGCGCCGCTGGAAGCTCGGGCCGATCCCTCCACCACCAGCTACGTGCCGACGCCGGAGTGGTTCTTCCTGCCGCTCGACCAGCTGCTCCTGCTGCTGCCCAAGGAGCTGATCGTTCTCATCATCTTTCTGCCGCTGGCTGGGGTCCTGTTCCTGCTCGCCGTGCCCTGGATCGATCGCGGGCCTGAGCGCGACCCCTTCGAGCGCGCGCTGGTCGTCCTGCCGGCGCTGGTGATCGTCCTCTTCATCCTGATCCTGACGCTGCTCGGCGCCGGGCGCCTGTTCACGCTGCCACCGCCATGACCGGACT
The DNA here is from genome assembly GCA_963808785.1 of Candidatus Dormiibacterota bacterium. Taxonomy (GTDB): domain Bacteria; phylum Chloroflexota; class Dormibacteria; order Dormibacterales; family Dormibacteraceae; genus CAVTSA01. The sequence continues at coordinate 355,378 of CAWEGH010000010.1, forward strand.
GCTCCTTTCGCTTCCCAGCTCGCCCCCGTTCCCCAACACCACGTTGTGGATGTCGGTCGTGATCGGCACCATCGCCGAGCTGCACATCGCGACCGCCGGCCTGATCAGCGCCGGCGGGCAGTTCGGGCCGCTGATCGAGCTGGTGGGCTGGGTCCGGCGCCGGGCCGACTACGACTACCTTGCCCGCGGCATCGGCAAGGCACTGGCGATCGCCTTCGCCTTCACCTCCGTCATCCCGTTCATCTTCGTCACCGTCGCGCTGACCGGGTTCGGGGGGCACTTCTGGACCACGATCGTCCGGATCTTCTGGGTGCCGCTGGTGATCGAGCTGTTCTCGTTCCTCTTCGAGGTGCTGCTGGTCTACCTCTGGTACTACACCTGGGACGTCTTGAGCGGGCGGTACAAGCCGCTCCACATCGCACTCGGCCTGCTGCTGATCCTGGACGACTTCCTGCAGGTGCTGATGATCAACACCATCGCCAGCTACATGCTGACGCCCGGGTCAGCACCTCCCAGTGACATCTTCCTGACCATCGTCAATCCCACCTTTTACGAGCTGCAGGTCCATCGGATCATCGCCAACCTGGCCTTCCTCGGCTACGCGATCGGGGCCTACGCGGGGTGGCGCTTCCTGCGCAACCGGGATGTGCAGCAGCGTGCCCGTTGGGACTGGATGGGCAGTTTCGGCATTCTCTGGGGGACCATCTTCACGCTCTTCCAGCCCATCGTCGGGTACTCCTACGCGAAGGAGATTCAGCTCTCCTCCTACAGCGCCTGGTACCGGATGATGCTGGGCGAGCTCAGCAACTTCTTTCTCTTCCAGATCCTGCTGCTGGGCATCATGTTCAGCGTCGGCGGGTTCTACTTCGCCTCCCGCCTGCGCCACGCCGCGGCGCCGGGCCGCCGGATCACGCGGCTGCTCTGCTGGGGGCTGGTCGCCTCGACCGTGCTGGCGGCGCTTCCCTACCAGTTCGCGATCTCGTTCGACAACATCCGCGGCACCTCGTGGGACAAGCCGTTCTGGCAGGGCGGGCTGATCAATCCCTTCGGAGCCATGATCCCGTACAAGGTGCTGGCCCTCATGGGGCTCACCTTCTTCACCCTCTTCATCGTCTTCTTCTACCTGCGCGGACTCCGTTACACGACCTGGGGAGAGGTGAGCCGGCGCGCGCAGTGGCTGCTGATGATCAGCGTGGTGCTGGTGACGGTGATGATCGTGCTGATGGGCTTCATCCGCGAGAACGGGCGCAGCCCGGACCTCATCTTCGGGCAGATGTCGATCAGCCAGACGCCGGCGGCGACCCCCAGCGCCCCGCCCGCGCCCAGCAACCCGCCCTGACGAAAGCCCCGCTGGTGCACGAACGGGTGAGGCTGGAGCCGCGGCATCGTGCGGGCGAGAAAAAGCCGCCGGCCCGGAAATCCGGTGCCGGCGGCTGAGTCGGAGATGGACGGGGGCTACCAGCGGTACCAGCGGCCGCCGCCGCCACCGCCACCTTCGGCGGCCCGCAGGAAGAACCCGACCAGCCAGATGATGAGCGCCACGATGGCTGCGATCCACAGCCAGTGCAGGAACACCCCGCCGCCACCCAAGAGCACGATGATGGCGATCAGGACGAGTATCGCGATCAGCATCAAGTACCTCCTTCAAGTAAACGTGACAACGATACTATAACCTACAACGGTGAAAACCGCCGAATGGTTACGCCGGCGAGACGGTCAGGAGGGGTGGTCGGCCGGGGCCAGTTCGAGGAGGAACGTAGACCCCGCGCCTGGCCGGCTGCTCGCGAGTTGCAGCGAGCCGCCCATCCGCTCGGCCGCGCGCCGGCTGAGGTAGAGGCCGAGCCCCGAGCCCGGGCGCCGGCCGTCATCCGGGCGGCCCCGATACCCGGCCTCGAACAGATGTGCGGCGCCCGCCACCGAGACACCAAACCCGGTGTCGTGGACCAGCACCGCGGGCCGGGGTGTGGCGCGTATCTCGAGGCACGCGGAAGGCGGGGAATTGGTGTAGGTGAGGGCGTTGTCGACCAGGTTGTCGAGGACCTGCGTCAGCAACGCCCGGTCGCAGTGCGCCTTTGTTCTTCCGCCGGGAGTGAAGTGGACCTGTCCGCCGAGCAGATCGGCCTTCGCGGTTCCGCGCGCCACGGCCTGCCGGACCTCCTCCTCGAGCACCACATCGACCGCGTCCACCGCGTCTCGTTGGAGCCGGGCGAGAACGTGGATTCGCTCCAGCTGGCCGCGCGCCTCGGCGATCTTCTCGCCGATGCGATCCAAGGCTCGCCGCTGGTTGTCGTTGAGCGCTCCCAGTGACCCGTCGCGCAGCATGTCGACGTATCCGTGGGCGAGCGCCAGCGGACGCCGGGTCTCGTGGGCACCCTCGGCCATCAGGTCCTCATAGGACGCTTCGTCGAGGGAAGGCACCCTACCTCCTTTGGTCCGCAGAGCCCACTCACGGGGTGATGCCGGCTGCTGCACCCTGGGCTCTTCGCGGCGTGGCCGTTGAACACTACCAGTACACACTATTATCACGATTTGTTCGAGAAGTCGCCGCCAGAAGCTCTCCGGGCCGCCCTACCTGCTCGCTTCTTCCGGCGCCGCGGGCGGTGAGGCCACTGGACTGAACCGCCCGGTTCTGCGATCCTATGCGCCGTCAGCGCTCACGCTCGGCGGTGGTCCGCGCGGGTCTTGGAGGGTCCTTTGGGAGGCGAGCAGGTCGTAGAGCGGGTCGTGGCCGGCCAGTGGGCGGTCGGAGACGCGGCAAGGCGAAGTTCCGGGCTCGATGACCTGGTGGCTCGCGTCACGGCGGCCGCCGCGGAGTCGGTCGGCGCGTTCGACGCCGCGTACTGGCGGATCGAGGACGGGGAAGCGGTCCTGATCGGTGGCCACCGCTCCCAGCTGCCGGAAGACGCGGAGGCGCACGCGCTGCGGGCGGACGTCGACCTGCGCCAACGCGAATGGGTGGTCCACGCGGTGTCCTGGGACGGCGGCGAGCGGCAGGTCCTGGGGGTCATCTGGCGGGCCGGCGGCGTCCGGCTCGGGGTCTGCTGCGCCTACGGGCCCAGGGACGCGGATGCGTTCACCCCCGACGACGCCCTGGTGCTGCAGGTGGTCAGCAACTCATGCGGCAATGTCGTCGAGCGCCAGCACATGGTGGAACGCCTGAGCCACGCGATGGACGACCTCAACGCGGCCGAGGACAGGCTCCGGCGCGTGCTCGACCTTGGTCAGTCGCTCAACTCCATCACCGATCCCGAGACCCTTCTCGACCAGTTGGTTCCGGGGGCGCTGGAACTGGTGGGGGCAGGCGCCGGCTTCGCGGGGCGGGCCCGCCCCGAGGGCGCGGTCGCGCATCAGCTGTTGCGCGCCGGGCAGGTGGAGCCGTTCGAGTACACCTGGCCGCCCGGGGACGGAATCCCCGGCTGGTGCCTGCTCTCGCGATCGATCTACCTGGCCGGCGACGTCGCTCACGACGCGCGCACCGACCCCATCCTGCGCGAGCTGGGCGTGAAGGAGGTGCTCTGCGCCCCCATCGTCGATGCTCAGCACGAGGTCCTCGGCTTCTTCGCCCTCTTCGACAAGCCCGATGGCTTCGACGACAGCGACCTGCGGGTGGCGGAGGCGCTCGCCTCTCACTCGGCGATGGCACTCCGAAACGCGATCGCATACCAGCGGCTGGGGGACCTGGATCGGTTCAAATCCGACTTCCTGAACCTGGCCGCTCACGAGCTGCGGGGCCCGATCGCGGTGGCTCGTGGCTACCTGGAGATGCTGGCCGACGACCCCGACCGCTGGGACCACGCGCAGCGGCAGTCGATGCTGCGAGTGACCACGCGCAAGCTGGACCAGATGCGGCTGTTGGTGGACCGGATGCTGGAGACGGCCCGGCTCGACGAGCACCCGCCCGTACTTGAGCTCCAGTCGGTCGACCTGCGCGAGCTCGTGCGTACGGCGACCGTCGAGGTGCAGCACGCGGTTCGCCCCGGGCATGAGCTGGTCTTCGACCTGGGTGAGGAGCCGGTGTGGGTGCAGGTCGATCCGGATCGCATTCGGAGGGTGGTCGCCAACCTGGTCGAGAACGCCTGCAAGTACTCTCCCGACGGGGGCCTGGTGCGGGTGGGGCTGAGCGCCGCCGGCACCCCGCCCTGGGCGGAGATCGAGGTCGAGGACCACGGGGTGGGCATCGACGACGGGGACTTCTCACGGCTCTTCACCCGGTTCGGCCGCATCGTCAACCGGCGGAACAGTCACATCGGCGGGACCGGGCTCGGCCTCTACCTGGCGCGGCAGTTGACCCGGATGCACGGCGGCGACATCACGGTGGAGTCCGAGCCCGCCCGAGGGAGCCGCTTCATCGTCCGCCTTCCGCCTGCGCGCCCGGCGGAGCCCCCCGCTGGGCTCGCGTCGCGGTCCTGCGACGCCGGCACCGTGCGAGCGGCGCGGGACGGTACCCACCGACGCCGGGTATCACTATAGTTGACATCACAACGCATGCCAGGAAGAGCCGGGTTACGGCACGCGGTATGGACGAGGGGCGACGAGGACCCGACGTGACCGCGCAACACCTCTTGAGGAGGATGGGTCACGATGGCCGGTAGCGAGACGTCGGATGCGATTCGAGTCCTGCTCGTGGAGGACGACGCCGAGTTCGCCGAGATGTATCGACTGCGTCTGGAGGCGGACGAGTACGCGGTGGAGTGGGCCCGCAACGGCCGCGAGGGGTTGAGACTGGCGCAGGCCTGGGAGCCGCATCTGATCTTCCTCGACATCCGGATGCCGGAGATGGACGGTCTCGAGCTGCTGCGGATGCTGCGCGAGGATCCGGCCACGGCCGGTGTCCCCGTGGTCGTGCTCACGAACTACAACGACGAGGACCTGCAGCGCGAGGGAGAGCGCCTCGGGATACTGGAGTGGCGCTCCAAGATCGACACCACTCCGTCCGGGATCTCGACCTGGATCGAGCGCTGGTCGACCGCGCTGTCGGAGGAAGGCCGCACTCCCTGAGTCCGGGCGACCGGGCGGTCGAAAGTGAGCGGTCTCCGTTCGTCCTTGGTGTGACGACGTTCACACAACGAGGAGAAAGAGCGCGATGACATATGTGCTGCTGCTGACCCGGGGTGCCTGGCAGGACGGACCGGCCGCCGAGCGAGACCCGGTGTTCGGGCGGATCGGCGCCTGGTGGGGGCAGAGGACCGCCGAAGGCACCATCGTGGGCGGCCACAAGCTGGCGGCCCCCGACACCGCGACCACGGTGCTGGTGGAGGAAGGCGGGACCACGATCGTCGACGGTCCGTTCATCGAGTCCAAGGACGCGATCGGTGGCTTCGCCGTGATCCAGGCCCGCGACCTGAAGGAGGCGATCGCGGTCGCCCGCACCTTCCCGGTTCCGGACGGGCAGGTCGAGGTCCGGGCCGCCGTCTCCTGACGGTCGCGCCCAAAAGGAGAACCGAGCGATGCTCTACATGATGCTTCTGAGCCACTGGGAGGCGCCTGCGGAGATGCCAGCCGCCGAGCAGGAGCGGGTGCGCGCCGACGTGTATCGCTGGTGGCAGCAGCACCAGGCGAGCGGCACCATCGTGGACGGCCTGCAGCTCCAGCCGCCGGCGACCGCGACCACGGTCGTGATTGCGAACGGCAGTTCGACGCTGATCGACGGCCCCTACCTGGAGTCGAAAGAGGGGATCGGAGGCTACGGGGTGCTCCAGGTGCCCGACCTGGATGCCGCCCTGGACCTGGCCCGCACCTGGCCGCTGCCCGGTTCGCGCATCGAGCTGCGCCCCGTGGACGCGATGTGAAGGCGGGGTGATGGCGGGCCGCCACGAGGCGCTGGAACGGGTCTATCGGGACGAGGCGGCACGGCTGGTGGCGGCCTTGGTCCGCCTGCTGGGTGACTTCGACCTCGCCGAAGAGGCGGTCTCGGAGGCGCTGCTGGAGGCTCTCGACCACTGGCCCCGCGACGGCGTGCCCGATCGCCCCGGTGCCTGGCTGCTGCAGACGGCGCGTCGAAAGGCCCTCGACCGCCTGCGGCGGGAGCGGCGCGGGCGCGAAAAGCTTGCGCTGGTCGCCGGGCTGCACGAGGTACCGGCCCGTGAGCCCGACGACCGCCTCCGGCTGCTCTTCACGTGCTGCCACCCGGCGCTCTCGCCAGAGGCCCGGGTCGCGCTCACCCTGCGGGCGGTGGGGGGCCTGACCACCCGCGAGATCGCCCGGGCCTTCCTGGTCTCGGAGGCGACCATCGCCCAGCGGATCGTCCGGGCCAAACGGAAAATCGCCGGCGCCGGCATTCCCTTCCGGGTGCCCGCCGGCGACGATGGGCGGGAGCGCCTGGGGGCGGTCCTGACGGTCCTCTACCTGGTCTTCAACGAGGGGTACCTGGCGACCGCGGGCGAGCCCACTCGCGCCGAGCTGGTGGAGGACGCGGAGTGGCTGGGCGGCCTGGTGGTGCGGCTCCTCCCCGGCGAGCCGGAGCCACTCGGCTTGCTGGCGCTCTTCCGCCTCCACCGTGCCCGCTGGGGGAGCCGGTTCGCGCCCGACGGGCGGCTGCTGCTGCTCTCCTCGCAGGATCGCAGCCGCTGGGACCGGGCGGCGATCGTCGACGCGGGCCGCTTGATCCGGCGCGCGGCGGCCATGGGACGGACCGGTCCCTTCCAGGTGCAGGCGGCGATCGCGGCCGTGCACTGCGAGGCACCGAGCTGGGAGGCGACCGACTGGCCTCAGATCCTGGCGCTGTACTCGTTGCTGGCGTCGCTGGACCCCTCGCCGGTGGTGGCCCTGAACCGGGCGATCGCCCTCTCCCACGTCGCCGGGCCGGCGGCGGCGCTGGCCGACGTGGAGGCGGTGGCTCCCCGGCTCGGCGGCTACCACCTGCTCCACGCGACCCGCGCCGCCCTCCTCCGCGAGGTGGGGCGGGAGGCGGAGGCGGCGGCGGCCGACGCACGGGCGCTCACGCTGACCGCGAACCCGGCCGAGCGGCAGCTGCTCAGCGAGCGGGCACGGCGGAGTCGCGCAGCGTCCGCACGGCGGGCCCCAGCTCGGCGCGGAAGTCGTCCCAGCGGCATTCGATCGAACAGCTGACGCCGGGCCGGGCCACGGCTGTGTTGGCGAGAAAAGCGGTCAGTTCGGGATCCCGGCGCGGAGGGGTCCGGCCGCGGCCCGCCACGTGGGTGTGGACGAGCAGGTCGGCGTGGTCGAGCACCGCCGTCAGCGGCTCGCCATCCTCCTGCATGTGGTAGAGGTCGGCCAGCAGCCGGACGGGCTCAAGCCGGTGGTCGTGAATGAACGCGGCCACCTCGCCGATCGAGTTCCAGACGTTGGACTCAGCCCGGCGCAGCGGCTCCAGCACCAGCGCCAGCCCGGCCTCCTGCGCGATGGGAGCGATGCGGCGGCAGAATCCGGCCAGCTCGTGCAGTCCCCTCCGGCGCTCGTAGCCGTCCGGGATGCGCCGGGGACCGCCGGATCCGAACACGAGGAGCCGGGCCCCCAGCAGCTGCAGACGGCGAACGGCCTCGCGCACGTAGGTGAGTGCCTGGTCGGCGTCTCTCTGGGGGCCCACCAGCCGCATCCCCGCGGGCAGGAGCACGTTCGCCGCCAGCGCCGGGGGACCGCCTTCCAACTCCCGGCGCAGGCGGGCGAACCCGTCGTCATCCCTCTCCATGATCAGCCGCGCCACCGAAACCTCGACGTAGTCGACGCCGGCGTCCCTCGCCGCCCCCAGCTGCTCGACGGCACCGATACAGACTCCAAACCTCATCCCCATCCGTCGTTTGTATACGAACGGACCTCAAAACAGACCCGGAGGCGTCGCTCTGTATACAAACGTTCTGGCCCCGGGAGCGTCAACGGAGCGTGTGCAGCGCGGTGCGGGCGGCCGCGTCGTAGGGATAGATGACGAGCGCGTGCCGGTAGGAGCGGCGAGCCTCCGCGAGGTCCCCGCGCCGCGCCTCGTCCTCTCCCAGCTGCACCCAGACCTGGGGATCGTCGGACCCGAGCCGCGCCGCCGCCGCCAGCTGCGCCTGCGAACCGAGCCCCGCGTGGTACTGCGCCTGGAGCGGGTCGACCGTCACCGCCAGCCCGTCCCGACCCCAGTAGGCGGCGGTGTCCGCGATCAGCGGGGGCGCCGAAAAGAGCAGGCCCAGGAGCAGCGCCGCGACCCCGGCCGCCACCACCCAGGCGCGCCGGGCCGCGTCTCTCACCTCGGGCAGCGAGCCCGCGGGCGCCGCTCCCGCCAGCAGCCAGACGGGAGCGGTGGCCGGGACCCAATCGAAATCGAGCAGCGACCAGACCAGATAGGCGGTCAGGGCGCCGGCGATCGCCGCCGCACCCGGCAGCCTCAGCACGCGGCGCCAGAGGAGGCAGAACAGCGCCGTGCAGGCAGCCAGGCCCAGCAGACCCTGCGTGGCCAGCAGGTCGAGCGGCATCGAATGCAGACGGTCGAACTGGGCTCCCGGCTCCCAGTCGGCCGACTGGAAGGCGCCGAAGTGGAGGCCGACCGTGTCCTCGCCCCAGCCCAGCCAGGGGCGGGCCGCGATCATGCGCAGGCCGTCGCGCCAGACTCCGAGGCGGGCCGCCCCGGTGTCCTGGTTGAGGAGTCGCAGCGGAGTCAGCAGCAGCGCCGCGACCGCGGCCGCCAGCGCTGCCAGCACCCCGGCGGCGGCCGGCAGCCCGAGACGCGGCCGGCGCCGCCAGGTGACGAGCGTGAGCCAGACCCCAAGGCCGGCCACCGCGCCCAGCCAGGCGGCACGCGAGGTGCTGAGCGCCAGTCCCACCGCCAGCAGCGCCGTGGCCGGCGCCCACCGCCAGCTCCGCCCCAGCCGGGCGACCGCCAGGGGAAGCGCCATCGCCAGCAGCACGCCGAGGAGGTCGGGCTGGCCCAGGTTGCCGTCGGGACGGGCCAGGAGTCCCAGCAGAGCCTGCACGATCGTCTCGGCCGCCGCGACGCCGCATCCGGCCAGGAAGAAGACCTCGATGCGGCCCCGCCAGCGAGCGGCGGCGGCGGGACCGGCGGCGGCGGGAGGGGAAAGCCGCAGCGCCCCCCAGCAGAGGCCGCAGTAGGCCCAGCGCATAGGGAGCGACTCGTACCGCGAGTAGGCGCCCACCAGCGACACCAGGGGGTCGGTCGAGAGGGCTGCGGCCAGCGCCGCCACCACCGGGCACGCGAGCAGGGCCCAGCCCAACACGCCGGTTCGCGATCGACCCCACCATGCCCCCGCGGCGAGGAGGAGGGCGGCCCCGGTTTCGGCGAGCGCTGAGCGGGGAAGAATGAAGGAGTCCACCATCCAGGGAAACCAGATCACCGGCAGCAGTCCCACGATGGCGGCGGGCAGCCACTCGCGAACGCGGTCCCGCCACCGCCCGGGCGCCGGCCGACGGTTCATCTCAACCCCCGCGTGGGAGACGGAACGAGCGGACAAGATCGGCGGTTATATACAACGAAAGGAGTTGCTTTCGGATCGAGCGGCGCGAAAGGAAAGGCCCCGCGCCGTCGGTATGATTGACGTCAGGGCTGGAGGACCCACCGAACGCCCGAGCAACGACAAATCCCGATGGAGGAGGTGTTCGCCACACCTAGCCCGGATTCCCGAGGAGGCATCCCACCCTTGTCCTCTATGTACCCGTTTGAACGATTCACCGAGCGCGCGAAGAAGGTCCTGACGCTCGCGCAGGAAGAGGCTGAGCGCTCGCACCACAGCTACATCGGCACCGAGCATCTGCTCCTGGGACTGCTTCGGGAGGGTGACGGCCTGGCCGCCAAGGTCCTGGGCAACCTGGGCGTCGAGATCGGCAAGGTCCGGCAGACCATCGAGTCGGTCCTCGGGCGCAACGAGCGCATCGTCATCCAGCAGATCATCCCCACCTCGCGCGTGAAGAAGGTGATCGAGATCTCCTTCGAAGAGGCACGGCGGATGGGGCACAACTACGTGGGCACCGAGCACCTGCTGCTGGGCCTGCTCATCGAGGGCGAGGGGATCGCGGCGCACGTGCTCGAGGACCTGGGCGCGAACCTGGAGAAGGTCCGCAACGAGATCGAGCGCCTGCTTCACGACTCGACGGTCGAGGAGTCGGAGCCGGCCCCCAAGAAGCCGTCCAAGACGCCGCTCCTGGACCAGTTCGGCCGCGATCTGACCGACCTGGCGCGCAAGTCGGCGCTCGACCCCGTCATCGGTCGCGAGACCGAGATCGAGCGGGTGATCCAGATCCTCTCGCGGCGGACCAAGAACAATCCCGCCCTGATCGGCGAGCCTGGCGTCGGCAAGACGGCGATCGCCGAGGGCCTGGCGCAGCAGATCGTGCTCGGCAACGTGCCCGAATCCCTCTTCAACAAGCGCGTGCTGACCCTTGACATGGGCGCGCTGGTGGCCGGCACCAAGTACCGGGGCGAGTTCGAGGAGCGGCTCAAAAAGATCCTCGACGAGATGCGCTCCTCGAACGAGGTGGTGCTGTTCATCGACGAGCTGCACACGCTGGTCGGGGCGGGTGCCGCCGAGGGTGCGATCGACGCCGCCAACATCCTGAAGCCGGCGCTGGCCCGGGGTGAGCTGCAGTGCATCGGCGCCACCACCCTCAACGAGTACCGCAAGTACATCGAGAAGGACGCGGCGCTGGAGCGGCGGTTCCAGCCCGTGTTCGTCGACCAGCCCTCGCTCGGCGAGACGATCGACATCCTGCACGGCGTCAAGCCCCTCTACGAGAAGCATCACCGGGTGGCCATCACCGATGAGGCGGTGCGGGCGGCGGCGATCCTCTCCGATCGCTACGTCTCCGACCGTGCCCTGCCGGACAAGGCGATCGACCTGATCGACGAAGCCTCGGCGCGGGTGCGGATGAAGCTGACCACCACTCCCGAGGAGCTGAAGGACCTCCAGAAGCAGATCAAGAAGCTGCAGGCGGACAAGGAGGAGGCGATCGCGCGGCAGGACTACGAGAGCGCCGCCATGGTCCGCGAGGATGAGAAGAAGCGCAAGGAGACCTACTCGCTGCGCGAGCAGAGCTGGCGGGACAAGCTGGGTGAGACGGTGCCGCAGGTGTCCGAGGAGGACATCGCCTCGATCGTCTCGGCCTGGACCGGGGTGCCGGTGCACCGCCTGGTCGAGGAGGAGACGGCGCGCCTGCTCCGGATGGAGGAAGAGCTGCACCTGCGCGTGGTGGGGCAGGAGGAGGCGATCACCACCATCAGCCAGGCGGTGCGTCGGGCGCGAGCCGGGCTGAAGGACGCCCGGCGCCCGATCGGCTCCTTCATCTTCCTGGGGCCGACCGGTGTCGGCAAGTCGGAGCTGGCGAAGGCGCTGGCCGCCTACCTGTTCGACTCCGAAGACGCGCTGATCCGGCTCGACATGTCGGAGTTCATGGAACGGCACACCACCGCGAGACTGGTCGGTGCGCCGGCCGGCTACGTCGGCTACGACGAGGGCGGTCAGCTGACCGAGGCGGTCCGCCGCCGGCCCTACTCGGTGATCCTGTTCGACGAGGTCGAGAAGGCACACCCCGAGGTCTTCAACATGCTGCTGCAGATCCTCGAGGACGGGCGGCTCTCGGACGCCAAGGGCAAGGTCGTCAACTTCGCCAACACCGTGATCATCATGACCTCCAACCTGGGGATGCGGGACATCAACCAGGCGCAGACCGCGCTCGGCTTCCAGCCCGCGCTGGTCAGCGAGGAGGCGGACGCCGAGCGCCGGCACAAGATCATGAAGGACAAGATCGACGCCGAGCTCAAGAAGACGTTCCGGCCCGAGTTCCTGAACCGGATCGACGCCGTGATCACCTTCAAGCCGCTGACCCCGGAGCAGATCCGCCAGATCGTGGACCTGCAGCTGAAGCGGCTGGAGGACAGGCTGAAGGAGCAGGACGTGCACGTGCTGGTCACCCCCGCCGCCCGGGACCGGCTGGGTGAGGAAGGCTTCGACCGGCAGTTCGGAGCCCGCCCGCTGCGGCGCGTGATCACCTCCCGGATCGAAGACCAGCTCTCGGAGGACCTGCTTCGCGGCCGGTTCAAGCGGGGCGACGCGGTCCGCATCGACTACAACCCGGAGGACGGGTTCACGCTCACCCCGGTGCAGCGCGAGCCGGCGGAGGAGCTGCCGGCACCGGCGCCGGCGCCGCTGCCCTCGTAAGGGGCTGCGGACAGGAGCCCCGGGGGGTCAACCCCTCGGGGCTCCTTTTGTTCAGCCGGCTGTAAAGGGCCATTCTGAGCGCCGGCATTCCATCGTGACTATCATGTCTTCTGGTACCGCATGCCATTAGGAAGGGGGCTTCGCGTCCCCGGACCTCTGACCACTGCCGGGGGCGCCGTTCGCGGCCGGGCCGAAGAGATGGCAGGAGGGCCGGCTCGCTTCCGGGTCGTCGTGCTCCTGGCGCTGGTGCTGGCGTTGAACGGCGCCGACATGTCGACGGTCGGCGCGGCGGGTCCGGAGCTGAAGCCGGCCCTCGGGCTCTCGAACACGGAGATCGGGCTCCTGCTCACCGTTTCCCAGCTGGCGGCGGCGCTGGCGAGCCTGCCCATGGGAGTCCTCGCCGACCGCACGCGGCGCCAGCGGATGGTGTGGATCAGCATCGTGTTTTGGTCGCTGGCGATGGCGGCCTCGGGGGCCGCGGTCTCGTACCCGATGCTGCTCACCTCCCGTATCGGACTCGGGGTGGTGACGGCGGCCGCCGGGCCCCCACTGGTCTCACTGGTGGGGGATTTCTTTCCGGCGGCTGAACGCGGACGGATCTGGGGGCTGATCCTGGCGGGTGAGCTGGCGGGCATCGGTGGTGGCGTGATCCTCTCCGGCACGCTGGCCTCGATCAGCTGGCGGCTGCCCTTCTTCGTCCTGGCGGTGCTGAGCGCGGTGGCCGCGGTCGCCATCTACCGGCTGCTGCCCGAGCCCGCCCGGGGCGGGCAGAGCGAGCTCAAGGTCGGCCAGCGGCGCATCCGCACGGTGGAGGAGGTCGGCGGGAAGGGAGAGCCGGCGGCCGGACCCCGGCGGCGATCTGCCGCACGGGCGACCCCGGGGCAGGCCACCCCCGGCACCCCCGCCGCATCGCGTGAGGAGAGCGCGCCGGTCGACGTCGACGGGTTGTCGTGGCCTAGAGCCATCCGGTACGTGCTGAGGACCCGGACCTACCTCTATCTGATCTTCGCCTCCGCGCTGGGCTACTTCTACCTCGCCGGCATCCAGTCGTTCATCTTGATCCTGGTCCGCACCCGGTACGACGTTCCCCAGGTGGCGGCGACGCTTCTGCTCGGCGCGGTCGGTTCGGGGGCCATCCTGGGCGTGGTCTCGGGCGGCCGGATCGCCGACTGGTTGGTCCGCCGCGGTCGCGTGGCGGGCCGCCTGGAGGTGGCCGCGGCGGCCTTCGGGCTGGCGGCGGTACTGCTCGTCCCCGCGCTCCTCGCGCCGTCGCTGCCGGTCGCCGCCGTCTGCTTCTTTTTCGCCGCCGTAGCGCTCGGCGCGCCCAATCCGCCGATGGACGCGTCGCGCCTGGATGTCATGCAGTTCCGCCTTTGGGGTCGCGCGGAGAGCGTTCGCTCGCTGCTGCGGACAGGGCTGCAGGCCGCGGGTCCACTGACCTTCGGGGCGCTGGCCGACCTGCTGGGCCCGGGAGCCAGAGCGGGCAGAGTGGCCGCCGGCGCCCTCCCGTCGCACCGTGCGGGAGGCCTCCTCCTCGCCTTCTTGATCATGATCGCCGCGATCGTCCTGGCCGGCGTGATGGCGTTCCTGGCCCGGCGGCCTTACCCGGCCGACGTGCGAAGGGCCGAGCAGGCGGCGCTATCGCGACGGGCAGCTTCTTAGATCAACTTTGACATCGAGCCTATACTTTTTATGGCAAGGATCGGTGATAGGTTGCAACGCAACGAGGTAAGGCTATGAGCGAGACGGCCACGACGGGCGAACACGTTCGCGGCATCACCGAAGAGTTCGCGGCTCTGGTGCGCGACGAGGTGACGCGAGTTCGGGACGAGGCGATGACCAACGCGCGGGCCGCGGGGCGGGATCTGGCGCTGGTCGCATGCGCCGGTGGGGCCGGGATGGCGGGCCTCTTCGCGGCCACCATCGCCGCTGTCGATGCCCTGCACGGAGGGACGCCCCCACGGCGCGCCGGGCTTCCTCTCTGGCTCTCGGGCGCGACGGTGGCCGCGCTCGCCGCCGGCGCGGCGTTCACGCTGGTCAGGGTCGCGCTCGGCGATCTGCGCGAACGCGATCTACTGCCCCGTGGGGCGATCCAGGACCTGGAGGAGACGGCGGGAGCGGTGGCAGGGGAGCTGCGAACCGGCTCCTAGCAGCCTCAGGACAGGCGGCCGGCCTCCCGCGGCATGCCCGGGGTGAGCCGAGGCACTTGTCGGTCGTGACGCCAGTACAATCGCGCGGCGCATGCCTCTGGTCCTTTCGGTGAATCTCGGCGTGGCCCGAGCGATCGGTGCCAAATCCGGGGTCACCGGCATCGATAAGAAACCCACGCCGGAGACGGTCTTCGTCTCCGCGCCCGGCCCCAAGCCGGCAGGCGGATCCGGGCTCCAGGACGACGTGATCTGCGATCAGCACAGCCATGGGGGGGATGACCAGGCCGTCTACGCGTTCGCCCGCGAGGACCTCGACTGGTGGGAGCAAGAGCGCGGCCTTCGGCTGCGGTCCGGCATGTTCGGGGAGAACCTGACCACTCTCGGCCTCGAAGTGACCGGTGCGCTCATCGGCGAGCGGTGGCAGATCGGCGATCAGCTGTGTCTCCAGGTCACCGGTCCGCGCATCCCCTGCGCCACCTTCGCGGCCTGGATGGATGACCGTGGATGGATCAAGACATTCACCCGCCGGGCCCGGCCGGGCGCTTACCTGCGAGTGTTGAAGGCAGGCCACATCCGCGCCGGTGACCGGGTGAACGTGGACGCGCGACCCGACCACGACGTCTCGATCGGCATCGCGTTCCGGGCCCTGACCCGTGAACCGGAGCTGCTTCCCGGCCTCCTCGGCGCGCGCGACTACCTCGACGACGAGATCATCGACCGCGCCGAGCGGCGCCGTCCGTTTCCGGTCGGGTAGCGCGGTCAGTTCGAAGCCCGGGCGGGGTGCTCCTCCGCTCCCGGGCCCGGCGCCGGCGCCCGCCCCCGGAGCAGGTCGGCAGCCTTCTCCGCGACCATGATCGTGGGCGCGTTGGTGTTGCCGTGGGGAATGGTCGGGAAGACCGAGGCGTCGACCACGCGCAGGCCTTCGAATCCGAGCACCCGCAGCTCCGGATCCACCACCGCACCGATGGCGCAGGTCGAGGTGGGGTGGTAGAGGGTCATCGCGGTCCGGGCCACGAAGGCGCCGACGTCGGCATCCGACTCCGACTCCGGGACCTGGAAAGGTCCGGTGACGACCGCCCGGAACGCCGGCCGGTGCGCGATGTCGAGGGCGATCCGGACCCCCTCGTTGATGGCGGCGCGGTCCTCGGAGGTGGCCAGGTAGTTGTGGAAGATGCGTGGCTTGGCCTCCGGCTGCGGCACGCGCAGCACCACCTCGCCCCGGCTGGTCGGTGCCAGCAGGCCGGGCGCGATCGTGACCGCATGCGCGACCAAGGGGCCCAACCCCTCCTGATGGAAGAGCACCGGGCCCTGATGGAACTGGATGTCGGGCGCCCGGAGTCCCGCCCGGCTGTGGAAGAAGCCGCCCGCTTCGGCGACGTTGGAGGAGAGCGGCCCCCGTCCCTCGGTGAAGAGCAGCATCAGGTTGTCCGGCGTCATCGCCGTCATCAGCGACTCCAGGTCGGTCCGGTAGTTGAGGAGCGTCATCAGATGGTCCTGGAGGTTCTGGCCCGCCGGCAGGTCTGCCACCACCGGCAGGCCGAGCGGCGCCAGCACCTTCTCGGGGCCGATGCCGGAGAGCATCAGCAGCTTGGGCGACTCGTACGCGCCGGCCGCCAGGATCACCTCGCGTGACGCCCCCACCACCTCCGTCTCGCCGCCCGGCAGCACGACCTCGACGCCGGTCGCCCGCGTGCCGTCCAGCAGCACCCGCGTCGCCGGCGTCCGCGCCCGGACCGTGAGGTTGGTCCGCGCCAGTGCGGGATGGAGATAGGCGTCGGCGGCCGAGCAGCGCAGGCCGTCGCGCTGGGTCAGCTGGTACCAGCCGACCCCGTCCTGGCGGTCGCCGTTGAAGTCGGCGTTGCGGGGGTGACCGGCCTGGATCGCGGCGTCGAGGAACGCCAGCGAGAGGGGATGATTGGAGCGGCCGTCACTCACCGCCAGCGGGCCGCCGGCTCCGTGCAGCGGGCCCGGGCCGCGCTCGTTGTCCTCCGCCCGGAGAAAGTAGGGGAGGACGTCCTCCCAGGCCCAGCCGGTGGCGCCGCCTGCGGCCCAGCCGTCGTAGTCGAGGCGGTTCCCCCGCATGTAGATCATGGCGTTGATGGAGCTGGAGCCCCCGAACACCTTGCCCCGCGGCAGATAGGCACGGCGGCCGCCCAGCTGAGGCTCGGGCTCGGTGTCCAGGTCCCAGTCCACCGGGGTCTTGAAGAGGAAGCCGAAGCCGAGCGGGATGTGGATCTCCTGCGCCTCGTCAGGTCCGCCGGCCTCGATCAGCGCGACGGACGCGGCTTCCTCCTCGCTGAGCCGGTTGGCGAGGACGGAGCCGGCCGACCCGGCGCCGACGATGACGTAGTCGTAAGTGCTCACGGCAACCTTCTCCGATGGGACTTCGTCGCTGCCTTGGGTTGGTCGCTCCCCGCGTGGGCGGGACGGACACGGAGCAGTATCGCGGCAACCGTCGACGATCGGGGAGCAAATGCGGCGGCAACGCTCTGCCACTCTGGTGGTCATGGCCGCAGCCGCGTTTGACGCCGTCGTGGTGGGCTCGGGTCCCAACGGGCTCGTCGCCGCCATCACGCTCGGGGAGGCGGGGCGCCGGGTCCTGGTGCTTGAGGCGGCCGACCGGCCCGGCGGTGGCCTGCGCACGGAAGAGTGGCTGGAGCCGGGATGCCGGCACGACGTCTGCGCGACGGTGGTCGGGCTGGCACCGCTGTCTCGGGCTCTCAGGAACCTGCGCTTTGACCTGGTCACTCCGCACGCCGCGATGGCCCACCCCTTCGACGATGGCACCGCCGTCCTCGTCGAGGGGTCGGTAAGCTCCACCGCCGCCACGTTGGGGAGCGATGCGCCGGCCTACCGGCGGCTGCTGCGCCCACTGGTCGCGCACGCGACCGAGGTTTTCGACGCCGCGCTGGGACCGGTCCGCATCCCACGCCATCCACTGCTGCTCTCCCGCTTCGGCGCCGCTGCCCTGCTGCCGGCCGCGGTGCTGGGCGGCGTCGCCTTCCAGGGCCGCGACGCGAGAGCGATCCTGGCCGGGATGGCGGCGCACAGCCTCTTGCCCCTGACCGAGCCCGCCAGTGCCGCGGCGGCTCTGGTCATGCTGGTCTCCGCGCACGCGACCGGATGGCCGTTCGTTCGTGGGGGGTCGGCCTCGGCCGCCGAGATGATGGTGCGTCGGGTCCAGGCGCTCGGGGGGGAGGTTCGATGCGGGAACCGGGTCTCGTCGGTCGACGACCTCCCGGCCCACCGGGCGGCCCTGTTCGACGTCATGCCCGGGGCAATGGCCCGCATCGCCGGACAGCGCCTGGCGCCCCGGTACCGGCGTCAGCTCGAGAGCTACCGCCATGGCCCCGGAGTGTTCAAGGTCGACTGGGTGCTGGAGGGCCCGATCCCCTGGCGGGCAAAGGTCTGCGCGCGGGCCGGCACCGTGCATCTCGGTGGGACGGCCGAGGAGGTGGTGGAAAGCGAGGCGGAGGTGGGGGAGGGCCGGCTGCCCCGACACCCCTTCGTGCTCCTCACCCAGCCGACTCTGTTCGACCCCACGCGAGCCGTGGCCGGTCGGCACGTCGCCTGGGGTTACTGTCATGTCCCCAACGGTTCCGGCCACGACATGACGGCGGCGATCGAAGCCCAGGTGGAGCGGTTCGCCCCCGGCTTTCGGGATCGAGTGCGGGCGCGGCGCTCGTGGACGCCCGCCCAGCTTGAGGCACTGGATCCCAACTGCGTCGGCGGCGACATCGGCGGCGGGCGGAATGATATTCGCCGGCTGCTCACCCGGCCGGTGATTCGGTTGGATCCGTACCGTACCTCCGACCCTTCCCTCTTCCTGTGCTCGGCGGCGACGCCACCCGGCCCGGGCGTGCACGGGCTGTGCGGTTGGTACGCGGCACACTCCGCGCTCCGCTCCACGCTCGCCTGACACCCGCCGGATCGGACCCGTTGGTGCACCTCCGGGGTTAGCGGGGCCGGCGGGCGATTCCGGCCCGAGGCCAGAGGTGGTTCAATCATCGGCGGGAGGTGGTCATGACCTGGCTGCAGGCCCCCGACTACTGGTTGACCCGGCTGATCCTGGAGCGGGCCCTGGCGGCTGTCTATCTGGTCGCCTTCACGGTCACGTTGAACCAGTTCCGGCCCCTCCTCGGCGAGCGTGGTCTGCTCCCCGTGCCCAGGTTCATCGCCCAGGTGCCGTTTCGAGCCCGACCGAGCCTCTTCTACCTGCGGTATTCGGATGCTCTCCTGGTCGTCGTCGCCGGCACCGGAATCGTGATCTCGACGGCGATCCTGGTCGGGGGGCTGGACCTGGCTCCCCTCTGGGTGGGCATTCCGGCCTGGTTCCTGCTCTGGGCCCTGTACCTCTCCATCGTCAACGTGGGGCAGACCTTCTACGGGTTCGGGTGGGAGACCTTGCTGTTGGAGGCGGGCTTCCTCGCGATCTTCCTGGGCGCCGGGCCGACGGCGGCGCCGCTGCCCCTCATCTATCTCTTCCGGTGGCTTCTGTTTCGCGTCGAGTTCGGCGCCGGGTTGATCAAGATGCGAGGCGACCCCTGCTGGCGGAAGCTGACCTGCCTCTACTACCACCACGAGACGCAGCCGATGCCCAACCCTCTGAGCTGGTTCTTTCACCATCTGCCCCCTCCCCTGCACCGGGCCGAGGCCCTCGGCAACCACTTCGCCCAGCTGATCGTGCCCTGGGCACTGTTCGCCCCCCAGCCCGTGGCCGGGATCGCCGGTTTGATCGTGGTCGCCACCCAGCTCTGGCTGGTCCTGAGCGGGAACTTCTCCTGGCTCAACGTCCTCACGCTGACGCTTGCGATCTCAGCCTTCGACGACCAGCAGCTGCGCCTGGTCCTCCCTTTGCGCGTGCCCAGGCTGGCGGCGCTCCCTCTCTGGTGGCAGGCGCTGGGGCTGGCGGTGACGCTGATGGTGATCGTGCTCAGCTACCGGCCGGTCCGCAACCTGCTCTCGGGCCGGCAGCTCATGAACGCGAGCTTCGATGCACTGCACCTCGTCAACACGTACGGCGCCTTCGGAAGCGTGACCAAGCTGCGCCACGAGATCGTGATCGAGGGCACCGAGGACGATCCCGAGAGCGACCACGTGACCTGGAAGGAGTACGAGTTCAAGGGCAAACCGGGCGACCCGCGGCGGTGGCCGCGGCAGTTCGCGCCCTACCACCTGCGCCTCGACTGGCTGATGTGGTTCGCGGCCATGACCACGCCGTGGCAACACCCCTGGTTCCCCAGACTCCTGCGCAAGCTGCTGAGCGGCGACCGTCCGACGCTGAAGCTGCTGGCGCGGAATCCCTTTCCCGACCATCCTCCGCGGGCGGTTCGGGCCCTGCTCTACCGCTACCGGTTCACCAGCCCGCGACAGCGGCGCGAGACCGGTGCCTGGTGGGTGCGCGAACAGGTCGGTGAGTACCTGCCGGCGATGACGCTGTCTCATGAGCCCGCGACGCGGCGGAAGCCGTAGGTCAGGCCCAGAGCCTCACGGTCGCGGATCGCTATGCTGGCGCGACTCGGACGGTCTTACGCAAGAGGGGAGGTAGGCGCCGGTGCCACACGTTGAGGACGAGATCTGGCAGTACGTGGACGCGAAGAAGGAAACCTTCATCGGGTTGAGTGATCGTGTCTGGGGGACGCCAGAGCTCTGCTTCGCCGAGGAACGCTCGGTTGCCGAGCACGTCCGTGCGCTCGAGGCGGAGGGCTTCGGCGTCCGGCGCAGCGTCGCCGGCATGCCGACCGCCGTGATCGGCGAGGCGGGCCAGGGTGGTCCCGTAGTCGCGGTCATTGGCGAGTACGACGCGCTTCCAGGCCTGAGCCAGGAGGCGGGCGTGGCCGAGCCGCGGCCGCTGCCTGGCGACGGCAACGGTCACGGCTGCGGGCACAATCTGCTGGGGGCGGGCGCGCTGCTGGCGGCGACCGCGCTCAAGGACTACCTGGCGGCGAAGGGCATCCCTGGCCGCGTCCGCTACTACGGTTGCCCGGCGGAGGAAGGAGGGTCGGCGAAGGGCTTCATGGTCCGGGCGGGGGCGTTCGACGACGTGGACGCCGCCGTGTCCTGGCACCCGGCCTCCTTCGCGGGGGTCACCGAGGCCCGGGCGCTCGCCAACCAGGAGATTCTCTTCACGTTTCACGGCCGGGCGTCCCACGCGGCGGCCGCGCCCGAGCTCGGCCGCAGCGCGCTCGACGCGGTCGAGCTGATGAACGTCGGCGTCAACTACCTCCGCGAGCACATGTCCGACCACGCGCGCGTGCACTACGCGGTCGTGGACGCCGGCGGCGGCGCGCCCAACGTGGTCCAGTCCCGGGCCCAGGTGCGGCAGCTCATCCGTGCCGTCGACGTCGCCGAGCTGCTGCCGCTGGTCGAGCGCGTGCGCAAGATCGCTCAGGGTGCGGCGCTGATGACCGAGACATCGGTGGAGGAGCGCGTCCTGGGTGGCGATTCCAATCTGCTCGCGAACCGGCCTCTGGAGCAGGTGATGCAGGACGCCCTCGAGCGCCTCGGCCCGCCCGAGTTCGACGAGGAGGACCGGGCCATCGCCGCCATGTACCAGGCCACCATGGACCGCGAAGACATCACAGCGCAGTACCGGCGGGTGGGCATGGAGCCCCGGTTTGACAAGGTGCTTTGTGACTTCATCGTCCCGGCGGGCGCGAAGGGCGAGGGCGGCTCGGCCTCGACCGATGTGGGCGACGTGAGCTGGGTGGTGCCGACGGTCCAGGCCCACGGCGCGACCTGGACGATCGGAACGCCCGGCCACTCGTGGCAGGTCACGGGGCAAGGCAAGACCGAGCATGCCCACAAGGGGATGGTGCACGCGGCCAAGGTGATGGCGAGCACCGCGCTGGTGGAACTCACCGACGCCGAGATCCGGGGCGCCGCCCGGGCTGAGCTCGCCGAGCGCACGGAGCGCACGCCGTACCGGTCGCTCCTGCCGCCGGGCGTCGAACCGGCGCTGGACATGAGCCGATAGCACCCGCCGCCCGTGGAGTGTGCCGGCCGGCTGCCCGCCGGGGCCGGTTGGTCGCGGGTACGGCCCCTGGGCGGACACCCTGGAGCCGGCCCGCGACCTGGCGGGCGCTCAGTCGATCGGTGGTCCGACGATCTCCATCCCATACCTGGCCCCGACCTCGACGGCCCTCGTGACGTCCACCGGTGCCGGCGGAGGAATGGCCAGCTCGCGCGCCGGGATCCCCATCTCGACATGGAACTCCTCCATGCCGGCGGGAACGGCAATGTGGACCATCCGGGCGTCCTCGGAACCGATCACCTTGAAGCCATGCGGGATGCCGAGGGGCAGGTAGAGACAGGCGCCCGGGCCGGCCTCGAACGCGTCGTCGCCGCACCGGTAGCGGACCCGGCCCTCGACGACCCACCAGGTCTCGTCCTCCCGCTGATGAAGGTGGAGCGGTGTCGCGAGACCCGGGGAGCAGCGGAACTCGCAAACCGAGAGCCGCCCACCCGTATCCCGGCCCCAAACCTTGACCACCATCAGCATCCCCAGCGTCCAGTACGCGTCGCCGTCCTCGGGCGCTGACCCCGAGAAAACGGGCCGGACACCGTGCACCTGTGCCATCGCAGAAGCCTCCCGGCGGATCCTGCCGCCTTCACCGACCCGTGAGATCGGAGATATAATGGATCGGTCAATGATAACTAGACTTGAGTCCAGCGTCAAGACATGAGTCGAGACAACCAGAAGCGGCGCACTCGACGCGCCATCGTCGGCGCCGCCTCCGACCTGCTCCGCGCGGGGCGGCAACCGACGGTGGCCGAGGTGGCGGACGCGGCCGAGGTGTCGCGGGCGACGGCCTACAGCTACTTCCCGAGCCAGCAGGCCCTGCTGGAAGAAGCCGGGCTCGAGCTCGCCGAGAAGGCAAGGATCGAGGAAGCGCTCGAAGCCGCCTGGGTCGAGTGCGGGGATGACGTGGTCCGCCGGTGGGAGGCCTTCTGCCCCATCTATTACGACCTGTTCGGTAGGAACGAGGCAGTCTATCGCTCGATGCTGCGAACGCAGCAGGACCGGTGGTTGGAGGCCAACGCGAAAGGTCAGGCCGGCTCCGTGGTCGTCCGCCAGGCCCGCCGGGTGCCCGTCATCGACAACCTGCTCGCACCCCTCCGTGCCGAGCTCGCCGAAGCCGCCTACCGGCAGCTGGCCGACAGCCTGGCGGTGGTGGCGGGGATCGAACCCCTGGTGGTCCTGGAGGATATCTGCGGCGCCAGCTTCGATCACGCCGTCCAACGCGTGACCTGGGCCGGCCGGGTCATGATCCAGGCCACGTTGCTGAAGGCGCGACCGGGCCCCTCGTAGCCGTTGACGGTGGTCCGAACGCTGTCCTCAAGATCGGATTGCTGGCATTTGCTGCTGTCGAACCGGAATGAGCGGCCACCGTCATAGACGCCATGACCGGCGAAGCTGTTACAGCTACGCGTGGCCCCGGCCGGAAAAAGGCGGAGTGCCCAAGCGCGGGATCACGGTGAGCTCGGGGTGCGCGGACGGCGCTCATCGTGGAGCCGGCCATGGGGGCGCCGGCCGCGCGCATGCGGGGCCGATTCTCTCCGGCGATGGCGACGAGCGATCGAGGTTCGCACTGTAAAAGGCGTTTGGTGCACCAATGTCCCATTCCGAGCGCCGCATTTGGGCGATTGGTGCACCAACGGCCCGTTCTGAAACATGACGCGCCGCCGGGCGCGGTTGGCGGGGGCGAGCGCGATCTTGGTGCCCCCGAAGTCGATCCCGAGCACGAAATCGGAGTGGCTCGCAGACATCGCACCGATCATCGGCTCCTCCGGGCAGCTCCGGAGCGCCATCGCAGCCGGCGGTTGGTGCACCGGTCGCCGCTTGCGGTGCCCGCGGGTCTGACCATCCGAGGTCACCGCACACTAGATTGCGCGGTGAGATGTTCGAGCCGATGCTGGCCCGGTCGGTCGGCCGGCTGCCCCCGCCAGGCGCCTGTCCAGGCGGGTGCCTCTACGAGCCGAAGTGGGATGGCTTCCGCGCCATCGCCCGCCTCGGCGAACGCGGCCACGCCACGCTCACGTCCCGTCGCTCGAAGCCGATGACGGCCGCGTTTCCGGAGATTGTCGAAGCGGCCGCTCGAACGCTCCCGGGGGGCACCACCGTCGACGGCGAGATCGTTCGCTGGTCGACTGAGGGCCGACTCGACTTCGGCGCCCTCCAGCGGCGCCTCCACGCCGGTCGGGCGGCGGCGCGGCTGGCCCGTGCCGAGCCCTGCCACTACGTGGTCTTCGACCTGCTGGAGCTCGGCGGTGACGACCTTCGAGCCCGACCCCTCGGCGCTCGCCGCGCTGCTCTGGAGCATTTGCTCGCCGCCGTCCCGGCCACCTCCGCCCTGGTGCTCGGGCTGCAGACCGGCGACCTCGCCCGGGCCAGGGAATGGTTCGAGAGCCTGGACGCGGTGGGCATCGAGGGCCTGATCGTCAAGGCGGCCGGCCAGCCCTACCGACCAGGCGGCCGGGACTGGCTGAAGATCAAGCACTACACGACGACCGAGGTGATCGTCGGCGGTCTCACCGGCAGCCTGGCACGACCGCAGGGCCTGGTCCTCGGCCGCTACGGGTCGGCCACCGGCGAGCTCATCATGGTCGGACGCACCAGCCCGCTGAGTGAGGTCGCCGCCGCCGAAGTGGCCCGAGCGGTCAAGCCCGCGGGCGACGACCATCCTTGGCCACCGGTACTCCCGCCCGGGTGGATCAGCAGCGTCTATGGCCGTCGCGAGCCGATCCCCTATCTGCGGGTGATCCCCGACGTCGTGCTCGAGGCCCGCGTCGACGTCGCGACCGACGGCGGCCGCTGGCGACACCCGGTCCGCTACCTCCGGCTCCGCTCTGATCTCACGGTCGCCGAGGTGCCTCGCGACCTCGAATTCGAGACCTGAGCTGGCACGCCGTGCGGGGATGCGGGGAAGCCCCCCGCTTGGGATCGGGGGACTTCCCGGAGTGGTGAGAGCCGCATCGGTGGCCTCGGCGCCCGGTTGGGCTCGAACGATCCGAGACACGGGGGACGGTAGCACCGGATTCCCATTCCGCCATCGGGGGTTTCCCTAGGTTTCGCAGGGCGATTGGTGCACCAAGAGCCCATTCCGAGCAGCGCAACCGGGCGATTGGCGCACCAAATGGCCCTTTTCAGGAGCCGGTCGCGATCAACCGCACTGCCATATAGGGCCGGCCCGGGAGCTCGACTCTGAACGTTCCCTCATGCTCGCCGGGCAGACGGTGCACGGTCATCGCCCAGGTATCGATGACGTCGATCGTGTAGCGGCGACCGGCCGGGGCCTGAATCGTGCGGAAGCGGGGCCGTCCGAAGCCGAAGTACGCGAGCCGATACTCATCCCCGTCGCCGCCCCAGGCCACATCCCACTCACCGGGGAGCGGGTCGAGGCACTGGTGGGGTGACTCGGCGATGATCTGCCGGAGGAAGCCGAACCGGGCCGGCGAACCGCCGACGAGCTCACCTCCCTTCGACCACCACAGTTCCTCTCGGTCGTTGAGGTACGTCTCTCCATGTCCCACGTATCCGCCGCGGACCGCACCCTCCCAGGCGCGCCTTATCAGCTCTTCTCCGGAGATGTTCCCCCAGCCCTGGTCGATGTCACCTTCGTATGCGCATTCATCGATCACAACGGGCTTGCGCCACCGCTGACGCCACTGGTCCGTGTTCTCCGCGGTGCGGTACACGTCGACGCGCTGGATGCTGCAATGTGTGATCCAAGGCCGGGACTGGTCGTAGAACTCACGACAGTTGTGAATTGAGGTGAGGTGCCGGACAGGATCGTTCTCGGCGATCACCCTCGCCAGACGTTCCCAGTCATCTACCGACTTCCCGTGGAGCAGGTCGTACTCGTTGGCCAGGGACCACCACACCGACGGGTAGGCGGACAGCCGGCGTACGAGGTAACGCACATAGCGGTCGTCCGATCTGGGGTCCAGGGTCGAGAAGCCCCACCGGTCGTAGGCGTGGAACAAAATGAGGTCGGCCTGGATCCCCAGCTCACTCAGGTCCTGGATGCGGCTCTCGAGTGCCTGGAAGTAGGGGGGGTTGAGACGGGTGACGTCCCAACCGCTCGCGAGTGATCCTTCGAACGGAAAGTGGGCCGGCTCATTCGTGTTGAAGAGGTACGACTTGGGAAAGACGCACATCCTGACCTTGTTGAATGAGCTCGCCGCCAACGTCGCGAGGGTTCGTTCCTGCAGCTGCTCCGACTGATGAGTCCAGGCATACACCGTGGTCCC
The DNA here is from genome assembly GCA_963808785.1 of Candidatus Dormiibacterota bacterium. Classification (GTDB taxonomy): domain Bacteria; phylum Chloroflexota; class Dormibacteria; order Dormibacterales; family Dormibacteraceae; genus CAVTSA01. The sequence goes on from CAWEGH010000010.1 coordinate 380,885, forward strand.
GACCGGCAGGTATCGGGTTCCATCGGCGTGGGCGAAATGATAGGTTCGGTCGACGTGGACGGGACCATGATCCTCCGCACGCGCGGGAGAGACGGGCACCACCCCGTCGATCTCACTGAGTGAGCGAACGTTCGAGTTGGTGACAAAGCTCCATTCGCCGTCCACGTCAGGAAGGAACCGGACCCGGTAGACCCCCGAGCCGTCGTAGAAACCACCGACTGTGGACCGGACCCCGTGGGGCCCGGCGATTTCGGCGGTCAGCTCGACATCCGTGAAGGGATTGCCCTCGTCCGGACCGTCGAAGGCGAGTTCCACCGTGCGCCTCGCGCGGGCGTGGGCGGGAAGTCGCATCCGCGAGCGGGGGATCGGCACGAAGTCTGGATCGTAGCCCGTCAAGGACGACCGGTGTCCGGCTCCCTCGTTTCCGTGGTTGCGCCGGCGAACGGGCTCAACTCGTGGAATCCGGGCTCGAAGCTGAGTGACCCCGGATAGCGATCGGCGGGATAGGTGCTGACGTCCACCTCCGGTACCCGCCGCAGCGCCAGGTCCGCCACCGTCGCGCCGACCCCGGGGCCCCGCATGATGCCGTACCCGCCCAGACCGCAGGCAACCCACACTCCCGGGACGCCTCTGGCGGCGCCGATGTACGGATTACCGTCCGGCGTCAGGTCCACCACGCCCTCCCAGCCACCGACGATCGGGCCCAGGCCCTTGAAACGGCGATCCAGCTGCGCTCGAAGGCTCTCGCCCGGGTCGGCGCCGGCCCCGTCTGCCGGTGATTCGCCGGCCTGGCCGGCGGGCTCGAACGCGCCCCCGCCAGCAGTGTGCCCGCGTTCCGGGAGACGGTGTAGATCTCCTGCGTCGTGTCGAGCACCCCGGGCAAGGTTCCACGGATCCGGCCGAGGAGTGCGATCGCGACCCGTATCCGTTGCGGCCCGAGCGCGACGCCGGCCCCGATCGAAGCGAGGAGGTCGCTGCTCCCTCCGCCGGCGCAGACCAGAATCGCGCGCTTCGCTGTAACCGCCGCATGCTCCGCGTCCGCCGCTTCCCGTGCCCGCAGTCTGACCGCGGACGCGCGATCCGGACCCGCGACGATGCCGGTGACCGGGACCCCCTCCCAGATCGTCCCGCCGCGCCTCCTGACCACGCTGGCCAGGGCATGCTGCAAAGAGGGCGGATAGACGTAGCCGTCGTCCGGCGTGAAGAGGGCCGCCCCGACACCATCCGGGCTGATGTCCGGGAAGCGGCGCTCCAGGTCGGCCGGGTCCAGGAAGGCGATCGACTCCCCGGTCGACTCGATGCGACGGCCGTAGGTAAAGAGCGCGTCGCGGTGCTGTCCGGCGGCGAGCGTAAGCCGGCCCACCGGGTGCCAGCGGAAGGTGGCCGCCGTCTCCTCCTGGAGACGGCGCATCAGTTCTCGACTCTGGCGCACGAGGCCGATGTCGGTGTCGTTCCAGCGCTGCACCGTCACCGAGCCGGCACCTCGCGCCGTGGTGCCGCCCCCTACATACGAGCTGTCGACCACCAGCACCCCTTGAACACCGGCGTCGAGCAGGCGCCAGGCCGCCGCCAGCCCGACGACTCCTCCTCCGACCACGATCACATCCCACGATTCCATCCGTCTTCCCTCGTAACGACCCTCGATCTCCCGGGTCTCCGCACCCGATCGCATTCTGCGCGGTCCCGGCCGCACGCCCGCCCGCGCGGCGTCGCGGCCGGCATCCAAGGTTGTCCGGGCGCCGTCCGGTGGCCATCAGGTAGGCTCTTGCGCACCATGGTGACGTCCGCGTGGCGCCGCGCGTCGAGGCGCCGATGAACAGAGCCGGGCGGCTGGCGCTGCTGATCGGCACGCCGCTGATCATGCTTGCCGTGATCGGCGCCATCTACCTCCAGATCTACACCTCAGCGCACGCCTCCAGGCAGGCCTGGATGGTGACCCAGGACGTGGTCGCCGGGGCGCGTTTCAGTTCGAGCAACGTGGAACGGGTGAGCATCTCCGACGACTCGCCCTCCTTCACCGTCCTGACCCAAAACCCGATCGCGGGCGGCCTCCGCGCCGGTCACGGAATCGCGGCCTCCACACTTCTCACGCCCTCCGACATCCTGAACGAGAGCGACGTGCTGGTCCCGGTCGCCTTCTCCGCCGCGCCGGGCCTCGCCGCCGGCGACCAGGTCGACGTGTACGCCGTGGTCGACGGGACGGTGACCGAGGTCGGTCGCGGCCTCGTGATCGCCACCCCGCAGTCGGTCTGGGTACCGGCCGGGGACGAGGCGGACTGGGTCGCCCTGCGGGGCGCCAACGTCACGCTGGTTGCGGCGCGCACCAGCGGTGTCGGCATCCCGGAGACCAACCGGGTCGGGATCCAGGACGCGATCGCGGCGCTTAACCACGCGGCCGGCGGAGCGACACCCGTCCCTTCGCCCAGCCCCTCCCCGGGTCGCTGAGCCGGCCCCGTGAGCTACGTTCTCAGCTGGGTGGGGGTCAAGGACGGGCAGGGCGTCACCACGTCGGCGCTGGCGGTGGCCTACGAGCTTGCCCGCGATCACCCGGTGCTGGTGATCGACGCTGACCAGTCGGGCACCGGCACGCTGACCGATCTGCTCGATGTCGATCCCGGGGCGCGCGGCATGGCACGCTTCGCCGGCAGCCTGCCCGCCATCACGGCGGGGATGCTGCGGGACGAGGCGACACCGGTTCCCGGACGCCGCGCGCTCTACTGCATCGCGGGACTGAACGGGCTCTGCGGGAAGGCCGCCCAGAGCCTGGTCGCGGAGCTGGAGCAGGGCCGCGCACTCACTCAGGTCCCGTTCAGCTACGTGGTGATCGACTGGGGCAGCGCCTGGTCGCACGCCGGCCTCGACTCCCCGCCCCGGGCGGCCGAGGCCGTGTGCCGGCTCTCCGACCGTCTCTTCGTGCAGCTGATGGACAGTCCGGGCCTGCTGACGCGAGGGATCCGGGTCCTGCAGCAGGCGCAGCCGCCGCGCGCCGAGCTGATCCTGCTCGAGCGGCGCGGGCGGGAGCTGCGGCAGGAGGTGCGAGGAGTCCTCGCGGCACAGCTGCCGCAGCTGGAGCTGGCGGCGACCGTGCGCTGGGACCCGAAGGGGGCGCAGGCCGCCGAGGACCGATGCACCACGCTCCAGACGCAGGGCGCGCACCTGGTCCGCGCCCTCGACATCGTGGACCGGGCGCGCCCGGTTCTCGCCTCGCGTCAGGAGCGTTCGGCGGGGGCTTCGGCGGCGAGCACGGGAGCGTAGCGCTTTTGTCCGCCAGCGGTCCATGCCCCTGCGCTAGCCTGCGAGCGTGTCGGTGCCGGCGGTGGTGAGCGAAGGGATGATCGAGAATGATCCGGTGACGGTCGAGGCTCCGCCCCCGGCGACTTTGCCCGAGCTGCGCTGGCCGGACGTACCCGACGACGCTCGGGACGTCGCGCACGCGCTGGCGGACGCGATCTCGCAGCAGCGGTCGGCCCGCGATCTCACCGCCTCGGTGCAGCAGGAGCAGGAGCTGCCCCTGCTGGTGGCGAGGATGATCGACGCCGCGCGGCGGCAGCCACAGGCCCTCGGCCTCCACGCCAGCACCGCGGAGCGTCTCGCCACCGACGCCGACTTCCGCAGCCGGGTCCACCGCAGTGCCGTCGTCCTCGCCTCCTGCATCCGTCCGCTCTCGCGCCTGGTCTACCTGGGAGACGGTCTGGAGGAGATTCACGTCAACCGGTGGGACAAGTGGGTCCTGACCCGCGCGGGGCAGAAGGCAATCCTGGGTCGGGATGGGAACCCGTTCCGCAACAACGAGCAGGTGCTGACGTTCTTTCGAGAGCGCGTGATCCAGCTCCCCGGCTTCCAGGGCGATCGGCAGCTGAACGAGGGCCACCCGATCGCGGAGGGCAACCTTGGGACTCTCTTGCGCTGCTGCGTGGTCCAGCGTCCGGCGGTGACGGGCGATTCCAGCGTCATCGCCACGGTGCGTCTCCCCACCGCCGTCACCATCCGCACGCTCGACGATTACGTCAACCAGGGCTGCATGCCGTTCGGCGTGGCCCAGTTCCTGACCGCCTGCGTGGCGGGCAAGGTCAACCTCATCATCGCCGGCGGCACGGCCACCGGGAAGACCACGCTGCTGCGCGTCCTGTGCGGCATGATCCCGCCCATCGAGCAGGTGCTGGTCATCGAGGATTCGGCCGAGCTCCACCTCGAGCACGACCGGGGCGACGGCCGGCAGTGGCACCCCCTGGCCCAGCAGATCTGCACCGTGGCGCCCGTCACCGCGGAGGCCGCCGACGCCGGCGTCTCGATGCGCCAGCTGGTGCGCACCGCCTTGCGGCTGCGTCCCGACCGCATCATCCTCGGTGAGGCGCGGGATTCGGCGATGGCGGAGGCTTGCTCGGCCGCCACCACCGGGCACGCGGGCAGCATGGTGTCGATCCATGCCG
>CAWEGH010000011.1:0-352792 GCA_963808785.1 Candidatus Dormiibacterota bacterium
TCTGAGGAGGACCACACCCATGACCGACGAGCCCGAACTCTGCCCACATTGCGGCCAGCCCATGCCTCCGCTGAAGCCCTGGGCCAGCGAAGACGACGTGCAGCGGCAGCGACGCGAGGCGGACGAGGCCCAGCAGGCGCGCCAGCGGCAGGCGCACCAGCAGATCATCGCCGCCAATCGGCCGTTCCGCGCTCGCCGAGAGGCCGAGCACGAGGCCGAGCACGAGGCGGCGCTCGACTCCATCAGGAACGCCAACGTCACCAAGGGTGCGAACCCCTCGCCCGCAAGCCCAGCGACGAGGATGTCGATGAACTCAAGCGACGCATGGACGAGATAGAGGCCGACCGCCGGCGGAAGCGTCCATCGTGAACGACCGGCTCCGCCAACCCGATCGACGGCTACTACTGGGCACGCGCCGCCGCACACGGTCCGAAGGCCGTCGCCAAGAAAATCAGCCGCAAGATCGCCTACAAGGGCTCAAAGGCTGGTTCTAGGCGGACAGCCCCGCCCCAGGTCGCGAGCCAAGGGGCGGGGCCGTCTCAGACTCTACCGACCGCTCCATACACGTCAAAAGGCCCCCGCCGCGGCGACGGGGGCCGGCGTCGGAGAGGTGGGTTTCTAGTTCAGCCGGCGGAGATGCGGTGGTGGATCTCCTCCACCAGCGACTCCCGGGACCTCGGTTGATCCTGTGGCAGACGGTCCTCGACACTCTTGACCTGGCGCTGGATCCGCTCGACGACCGACCAGTTGAGCGGCTGCTCACCACCCGTCGTCCACAGCGGTTCGTCGCGGCGCCGACCGCTGAAGCCGGGATCACTCCCGCGACGACGATTGGGACCTTGACCTGCGTCGTTACCCATCGACAATGACCTCCTTGAGCGCCTCGTCGAGTACACCGGACACCGCCCGCACCTCGAGCGCGAGCCGGTCGACCGTCGCGTCGCCCGCCGTTTCGACGACGTGGTGGACCACCGCCCGCGCGTAGCCCCAATGATCGGCATCCTGCTCCGCAAGGTGGTCGAGCCCCGCCTCGCCTCGGGGAATGCCGCCAGCACCTCGTCGAGGCGTCCGACCAGGTCCGCGACCAGCGCAAGGTCCACCGGCTCGGTGATCTCGGCCTCGCTCGTCACCCTCACCATGGCCGCCAGGACGTGCTGGTCGTTCACGCCGGCGTCCTGCAGAATCGCCTCCACCTTCGCTCGCCGGCGGAGCTCCTCTGGATCCTCCAGCGCGGCCGCCAGGGTCGCGCGGAACATCTCCAGCTGCTGGCGCACCGGGCAGTGCTGGCTCAGGATCCCGCCGTAGTCGCCCTCCGTCGACATGGCGGTCGCCGCCGGAGCCCTGCGCCAGCCGCCAGCGCTGCTCAGAGACCGGTCCCTGGTTCACCAGGCGGCGCAGCGCCGCGTCGGTGCGCCGGGAATGCCTCCAGGATGGCTCGCAGGGCGTCTCTGAGCCACAGAGGGGCGCCAGGTCCTCGGCAAGCGGTGCCGGCTTGTCGGGAGCCGGTCGGATGGCTTTTTGGACCCGTCTAACGCCGCCACCGACGACGGCCAACAGGGTCTCGGCGGGCGGCTTCTCGTCATGTAGACGCTGCCGCAAGATGGCACTTCGTGGCGAGCTGGCCGTCCGCGTTCGCCCAATCCCTACCGCAGCCCTCGCAAACCCATCCACCACCGACGAAACCCCCGACCGTCGCCGCATTGACCTCTCGAAGGTCCTGGTCGCTCGAGACGAAAAACGCATCGTGGAGCGGCATCACTCGAACCTCCGCTCGGTGTTCAGATGACCGCAGAGGGGCGCGTATGGGCCTGCGCCCACTTGTCGACGCTGCCGTCGCGCCGGATCTCCTCGATGAGCGTCGTCTGAACGCCGCGCGCTCCTCTTCGGTCATCTCCGTCCACAGCTTCTCTTCGGTCATCACTGCTCACCTCCCGCCGGCCGCTTCCCGACGATCGCCTCGGCCAGCTTCCGCACCCCGGCCTCCCGCGCCGCCTGCAACCGGGCCGCGAGCTCCGAGGCCGTCAACCCCTGCGGATTGCCGTGGGCGTCGCGCCGCGGCACGTCGAATTTCAGTCATCGGTTTCGACCTCCAAATTGCTGAGCCCCACCTCGGCGGCGATGGCTCGGATCCGGTCTTCGCGGACCGCGATCTGCCGCGCCAAGTGGTCCAAATCCTGCTGCACATACAGCTTCGCGCGATAACCCAGCTCGAGATCATCCTCGAGGTCGATGCGGCGAGTCACCATCCGGTCCAGGTCGCCTGCAGCCGGTCGATGCGACGCAGCGCAAATTCAGACCTCCGCCTGCAGAGCCCCCCGCAGAAAACCCGCGGAGCTCCCGCGCCCGGCTGCTCCGACCGGCCCCCCACAAACAGGACACGTCGCTCTGGACGCGATGGCCAAACTCATGGCTTCATTTTCCCACAATTTGTCCACCGCGACCCAGCGTGCGTTTTCTGCGGAAGCGGGAAAATGCCCGGAATTCGCTGGACGGAAATGCCTCGACATTTTGACACCCGGGCGGTGTGCCATTGTGTGATACCGGCAGTGTCATCATCCGACCATCGGCCTCCAGTTCGCGCCACTCCACGGTTCCTCCTGCTGGGCGCGACCGATGCGGATCAGGCGTACCAGATCGTCCGCTGCAGCCATGTTCCCCATGCGCTCGTATGCGGTCTTGCGATTGGCGTGGGATTTGCAAAGGCCGGCCAGGTTCGCGTACTCGCGCTCGAGGTCACCATCCCGAGTGCGGGGGATGATGTGTTCGACCATCGCCGACGGAACCGTGTGACCCTCCGCCAGGCAGATGCAGCACATAGGTTGGTGGGCTCTCACCTTGGCGCGGAATCGCTTCCACGCAGCGCCGCTGTAGAACGCGTCATACGGACGGCCGTAATCAGCTGGACGCCGGCCATGAATGGGACACGGGCTGGAGTTCTCGACGCATCCTGGATAGCTGCAAGCGGTCGGCAGGCGGTTAGGTGACATCACTTCAAGTCCGGACGGCGACGGCGGCGGGCCTGGCGCTTCATCACGCTGGCCGTGATGCGATCGCGACCAAACTGCTCCGAGATTTGGGTCTGGTCGTGAAGCTGGCGCTTGGTGGCGTTCTCCTTGGTGGCGCGTCTCTGGGCCAGCTGGCGCTCGAGTTCGGCTTGTTCGATGTCTTCGAAGCGGTCATGGACTCGAACTAATGCCTCCGATGGGTTAAATGATGGCTTCCGCAGGCCACACAAAAAAACGTCCGCCAGACTTCCGAACCAAGCCGGCGCTGAACCCTTAAGGCGATCAACGCGTCCTCCTTGGACTGGTACATCGTCTTACCGCTGTGCCAGCAGCGACCGGCTGCCGGACGCAACCCGGCGGTGGGGGTCATGAGCGCGCTCCGCCTTGCCAACGCACGACCTCGGCGGCGCATTCGCGACACAGGTCACCGCAAACGATGGGACCCAAAAGCGGGATCCTGAGCTGCGAGAAGTCAACCGCTTCTCGCTGGCAGAAATCGCAGCGGCCATCATCCTCTGGGATCCCGCGGACGCTGTCTGCCGCCATCCGGTGCAGTGCTCGCAGTAGGCGACTCGATGGCCCAGGTCGATCACTCCCACCACCGGCCGCTTGAAGATGCTGTCGCTCTCCATGTGCGGGCAGAACCGAATGCCTCCGCGCTGCGCCAACGCGTAGCCAAGAAACAGCGCCACTCGGGCAGCAGCGACCTCTGGCTGCCGGCGAGCGGGAGCAGGCTCTCTTTGGCCTCAGGGACACGCGAAAGCCGCGAGACGGCATCGCGGCCGGCCGCATCCGCCTGGTCGCGGGTTTCCACGTCGAACCGATTCCACCACGCGGCTAAGTCCTCACGACCCGAGCGGAGCGCCTCAGCCAGATCCGAGATCCGCTGCGGCGAACAAGCCTCGGCGACGGTTAGGGGCGTCATTGGACGGTCTCCTTGGAACAGCGGTGGCGAATGCGGGTCATCACGCGCTCTCCCCCAGCTCGGGCAACACGTGGGACGCCCAGTCGGTGTAGTCGAACCAACCCTTCTCGGCCAGGTGGGCGGTCCATCCGATGACCCGCCGCAAGGTGTTGATCCGTTCGACCGCAAACCAGTAGCCGCAAGCGTCGGGGTTTGGGTCGCAAGCGAGATGATGGGCCGTCCACCTAACGCGGGGTGGGTAGGTGCTCGGGTCGACCGGCTTCCAGTCGTTGTGCTGGCGCACTCGAACGGCGACCAGGGCGCTGCGGCGCGCTGCTGCCGCGTTGTCGACCTCGAGGTAGCCGGCGCGGGCGGCGATCGGCTTGCCGCAGGCATCGCAAAACCAGGTGACGCGGCCGTTCTTGACGGTGGTCTTCATTTTCGTCTCCTTTTCGCGGTGACCGCGGAGCGGCGGGTGGCCGATGTCGTAGGTCATGCGGTTGTCTCCTTGCAGGCAGGGTTGGCGCAGGGGACCGCGGCCGCCATCGGGCAGAGGCCAGCGGCAGCCGGGACAAGGGACGTACGGCGGGACGTCGACGTCCGAGGAGGCTGGAACCTTTCCAGAAAAGTCGGTCAGGAGGTCGTCGCGAAAGGCATTTTTCGACGTTGCGTTGAACTCGGAAAGGGTCCATTTTGAACTTGGCGCGACTTGTGTTCCCGATATTCCTTCTTCTATGCGGGGTGGGGGAGTAATACGGGTGGCCCCGCTTTCGTAACAATTGCCTTCCGGTTTTTCGGGAACACAAGCGTTCCAGCGTTCTCGGGCCATTCGGAGAGCGCCCAGAAGTCAGGGGCCTTGCCGTGACCGCGCTTCGTGCGGTGGGCGATGCCGTGAGCGGTCAAGTCCTCGAGCGCGCGCCGGGTAGTTGTGGTGGGGTAATCCAGTCCCTCGGCGATCTGGACCGTGGACAGCTCGGCAGTGTTGGCGAGAAGCGCGCCCAGGACCGCCCGCCGGATAGCCGGCATCGAGTCGAGGGCCAACTTGCGGATGGATCGCCAGGCTTCCGGCTCGCTGACGCCGATGGCACGGAGGGCGTTGAGCATGCGGAGCAGGACGAGCGCCAGGCGCCCGGGTGCTTCGTGGTCGGGGATGAGCTCGACCTCGCGCGTGTAATTGTCGCGCTCGACGGCCGAACGGCAATGGACGGCGAAGGTCGAGAGGGTCACGAGGCGGTCCTCGGTCTGTTGGTCGGCCGCAGCGACAAGCGCTTCCGGGTCGACGTTGGCGAGCACGCCCGCGACGGCAGGCTCACCAGTTCGGCGCGCATCTTCTCGCTCGTGCCCCATGTCGGCCAGGGCGCGATGTCCCTGGGCGTCGTCGTCGGTTGCCGGAAGCCGGTAGAAGACGAAGCGCTCCCCATCGCCCCCATTACCGCGTGGTGGGAGTCAATGACCGGGGTGCAGCCGGCGATGAGCCCGACCTTTCCTTCCAATGCAGGGTGCGCCCACCATCGGTTCCGACGTGTCGGGTCCAGCTCCCGTCATGATCAGGACTTCCGCCGGCAAGGCGGCGAAGAACTTCAGCTCGGGTATCGCGATTCATGGAGAGCGTGGAGGTGAAATCCTTGAGGGTGACGATCCCGTATTCGCCGATTTCGCGGAGTAGGCCGCCCTTGGAGTTGCCGCTGCGATCGCGCTTGGGCGTTCCTGAGAGCAATGCGGCCTCAGTGATCGTGGCGGCGAGGTACACGTCCGGCTCGGTCGAGAGCGCCTGTATGACCTCGGTCTTGCCCCATCCGGGGCCAGCTATCAGGAGCAACCAGACGGGGTCGCCCTTGGCTCGGTTGGCGGCTACAGCCGCCAGGGTGACGAGAATATGTCCGACATCGGGAAGATTGGCAGCCACTTTCGGAAGGTTGCTAGGCAGTCCACGAGGGATTGTTGGGCGGCCATCTGGTTGCCCAACGGTCGTCGGGCTTCGGCCTTGCTTTGCTCGCGCTCCTGGTCGTGCCGGATCTCGTAGCCAGTCTCGGCCTGTGACCCGTACCCCTGCTTCCGCAGCTCGGATGCCGCGGCGCTGAAGTCTCCGCCGTGCTCGAGGATGGCGAAGGCTGAGAATTTCGTGTATGCCTTCCGGGCCTCGAACTCAGTGGAGGTGCTGTGCACGTAGAGAACGCCGTTGCCGTTCTCGTTGATGGTGGCGGACCAGCCGTGCCGTCGAGAGTCGCACCCGGGCGTCGCCAATACTGGTTTCGCTGGGCGTCTGAGGCGGTGAATAGGTATTCCCAGCCGTGAGGTCGCAGGACGTCACCCCATACCGCGCGCAGATTGAAATCGTCGCCAGGCCGCTCTTGAGGGCTCGGAGGGCGGCGGCCGGAGTCCGAAGTCGGCTTCGGCATCCGATCGAAGGAGCGAGCCAGGTCGAAGAGACTTTCCGCTCCTCGACGGTGATGGTGGCGATGGTCTCCGGGCCGCCGTGCAGGCGCTTGTACGGCCCCAGGGGGTGAACCGATCCATTGGAGGGGGCAATCACCATGTAGCCGCCCTCGCCGCGTGTCTCGATGAGGAGTTTTTGTTTCTCGTCGGGGTTTTCGAGCAGCTCCTCGGCCGTGGCCGGCCGGCGGGCCAGTTCTGTGGTCTCGGTCAGCTTGGCTTCCGGGTCGTCCAAGGGCTCGGGCTCTAATTCCGGGTAGTGCAGGTGGACGCCGCCAGAGGGGGATGGTTGGGTCCAGCCAGCCGCGATCCGCTCAAATCAAGGGGGACAGGTCCAGCTTGCAGGCGGCTTCTAGGAAGGCATCTTTTATGCCTTCGTGGACGGCGCGGCCCTCGAACTCGAGGAGCTCCAGGTTGCGGCTGACGGCGCCGCCGATGATGCCGACCCCTGATCGGTCGCGCTGATACCAAGAGTCGACCTCCTCTCGGGTCGGGAGACGCGTTTGAAAGTCCTTCCACGGTCCGTCCGGCCGCTTGCTGCCGTCCTCTTTGGGCGGCATGACACAGAAGCCCAGATCGAGGAGCTGGTAGGCGAGGTGGCGGATCTCGGCGCTCATGACGCCACCGCCTGCAGCCCGGCCGTCAGCGCCCGGCCCAGCTGCCAGGAGCAGCCACAACGACCGCAGACGAGCCACCGCCCCGACCACCCGGAATCGCGGCTGTCGCACCAGGGGCAGCGGGGCAGGTAGACGGTGCCGACCTCGTGCAGCGGGCGGCAACTACCGATCGTGAGCGGGGCGGTCATGCCCGTGACTCCCGGCGGGCGATCCGCTCGACCACGTCGTCGGGCACCAGGCGCCCGAAGATCGCGACCAGCAGCAGGTCCACGTCGAGGTCGCGGCGATCGCGCTGAGCAGCGCGGCGGTACTCGGCGACCATCCTTCGGTCCAGGGATGCGCTACGATGGGCCTCGGAGTTGGTCGAGGCCCCGTTGCCCGCGGGGCTTCGTCTTTTCATGGGATCGACGCTCCCGAGCCGGCCAGCTTGGCGAGCATGGGGCGCGCCGGGATCTTCTCCAGCGCGTCGACGATCTTGTGCAGGGTGGCGACATCGACCGCGATGCCGCGGCGGGCCTTGCTGATGGTGTCCTCGCTCACGCCAGCCGCGTGGGCCAACTGGTCTCCCTGCAGACCACGCGCGGTCATCTCAAGGTCGAGAGCCGCGCCGTCGATGCGGAATCCGCGCTTGCGGGTTCTCACTACAACTTCACTCACCGGGCGGCCTCCATTGGCGCTCGCCCGGTCCAGTAGGAGGCAGGGGCGCTGAGGCCGACTTATCGGCGCAGAGTACGGTATGAAGCTAAATCGAGGATAGCACAGTCGATGGGACTGCACTTAGGCGGTTGCAGCGAGGGCACTCGACGTAGCAAAGGATTGGGCCGAGCGCCGGCTGATCCATAATCAGCGGCTGCGCGTCGACTTCTGGTAAGCGCCGATCCTTGGGCCGCCACCGCGCTTCGCGTCCTTGAGTACTTGATCAGCACCCATGTCTCGGGCTCGCGATTGGTGCCGCGTCGATAGCCAGTCGGCAACTGCAAAACAAGGTGGGTGCCGCGGCCGGGGGCGAGGTGTTGACCGAAAAGCTCCCGAAAGGGAACCACCTTTGCCAACTCGCCGCCGCAGGATGGGCGGCCAGGCACCGTCGCGCCACATAACACTCGGCGTCGATCTCGTGCCATGCGCGCCTCGGGCGCTTCGTTATTCGCCACGACGTGCCTTCAGTGACAGCATCAGCGCTCGGTGCGCGTCGGTCGGGGTCAGATGCGCATACACCTTCGTGATCATCTGCAGTGAGTTGTGGCCGAGGATCTGAGCCACAGGAGCGGGTTCATTCCGTCGCGCAGCATTTGGGTCGCCGCGGTGTGGCGAAGACGTGCGGTGTGACCTTCTTGTCGATACGGGAGCGCTCGCCGAGCGTGGTCACCATCTGGGTCACGCCGCGAGTCGGACAGCGGGGGCCAGCTCCCGTCCGAGTCCCGCGCCAGAGCGAGGAAGAGATGGTCCGAGTCCGCGCCCTGGGGCCGGCCAGCGACGAACCGTCGAAGTCTTCTGTACAGCGCCGGCTCGATCGGCACCAGGCGGTCGCGCTTCCCCTTGCCCTGGACGTAGAGGTAGGGGCGGCCACCCTGTTCCTGGAAATCGTTCGCGCGCAGCGCCGCGAGCTCCGCTCGTCGCAGCCCGTATCGGCCAGCACGCGCACGATGAGCTTGTCGCGCTCGGTCGTCGCCGTGTCCTCGAGACTGGTCGACCTCCTTGGGCGTCAGGATCTCGACCAGGCGCTCGGGGAGCTTGGGTAGCTTGGCTTGTGCGTTCACCTTCTCGCCCTCCTCCTCGGCCCACGCCAGGAACCGCCTGATGGCCTTCATGTAGGTCCAGACGGAGTGCTCGGTGAGTTTGCCGCGCCTGCCGCCCACGTCCATCAGGCGAGCCGCCAGCCGGTCGATGTCCCGCGAGGTCAGCTGGTCGACAGACGCGATGCCCTGCTCGGCGCACCAGGGCACCAGGACCTCGCGCAGCGGGTAGCCGTAGCTGAAGCGGATCGTCTTCGGGCTCAGGCCGGCCGCGCGGCAGTGCGCCAGGTAATCCTCGACCAGGATCGCGATCGGTGGCTGGCTCACAGGTTCCATCGTTTTGTGACTCCCGAACCACTTTACTACATGCCGCGTGGTAGCCCGGAGTACTGTCGGATTGGGTTAGGAAGTCGTGGCGTTGAATTCGGACGGTGAACTTGGAGCCCACGTCGAGATTCGAACTCGAGACCTCTTCCTTACCAAGGAAGTGCTCTGCCGACTGAGCTACGTGGGCGGGCCCCAGTCCGGACCCCGAGGATACCCGATGTCATCCGGGCCTCTCCGGCCCTGGCGGCGATCGGGCTCGCCGAAGCCATGAACCCGAAGAACGAGCCAGCCTCTACGCAGCCGCATGCCGCAGCCCAGGGAGCGACGGGGGGCCAGCGATCGGGTGGCGGCTGCTTGACGACCTTCCGGCGATGCGCGACCATGGCCTGACTCCGGACCGGGAGGAGAGGAAGTGGCTGGCACAACCGACGATCCCGTGCTCAATGAGTGGACCGCCTGTCGAGATGCGATCGGGCGCTTCGACCAGCTCTTGCAGGATCTGCGGAAGGTCGGATTCACCCTGATCACCGGCCTGCTGGCTGCGGGATCCTTCATCGGCTACGGGTCGGGCCATCCCGCGGCGGGCGTCGGCGCGTTCATCGCCGTCATGTGCCTGATCGGTGCCCTCTTCGCCGTCGACCTCTACTACGCCGTCATGCAAAGCGGCGCCGTCGATCGCGCGCTCGACCTGGAAGCGGCGCATACCGTGCGCCTGACCCGGTACATCTCGGACAGCGCACTCGCGGCCAAATCAGAGCGGGTGGTCCTCGTGTTCTATCTGATTCTGCTGGTCGTCGCCGGCGGCCTCGGGGTGGCGTCGGCGCTTGCCTCAGGCAGCCTCTCGACAGTGCTGGTTGTGGTCACGGTCCTGATCGGCCTCATGCTCTTGGCCGGCATGCTGGGGTACTGGGTGTATGTAGGTCAGAAGACCGGCCTGCACAAGAAGAAGGACAGTCGCAGGTGGCCGCACGACCTCTTCGCGCCAGCGGTCCCGTCGGCCCTGAAGTCGGCCGTCGAGCCGACGGTCGTAAGGGGAGAACCTGAGTCCAAATAAGCCACGCCGGAGGCTCCGGCCGAGGGAGGTGACAGCGGCCCGCCGCAGTCCGGCCCGCCAGAATCAGCGCGCGACCGCTACCTCGCGGCGTCCGTTGCGGCGCCCGTTACCTCCGTTGCCATTGCCGTTTGGGCTCGGCGAGGGAGCGCGCGGGCGGACGGTCTCGAAGCGCGTCACCGGCCCCCCGAGGAGCTCGTTCAGCGCCGACTGCAGTGCGGAGCCGGGCTCGACCCGGAAGCGCTCACCCGCCTGCACGGTGACGGAGCCGTTCTCGAGGGCGAAATGGAGGAGCACCGGCGCGGGGCCGGGGTGGGCGGTCATCACCTCCACCACCTGATCGAGCTGCGCCGGTTCGAGCGGCGGCAGGTCCACATGGACCTCGAGCTCACGATCGACGGGAACGCAGTCAGGGTCGTCCCAAGCCCACACGAAGTCGGGGAGCAGCGCCGCGCGCTCCGCCTCCTCCAGCTGGTCCGGGTCCACCGCCTCCTCCTCGGGACGGTTGCGCGGGCCCCCGCCCCGGGCCGGCTCCACCTTGCCCTGCACGACCACGATCCGGTCCGGCTGCAGCACCCGCAGGTACTGGTCGTAGATGGACGGGAAGAGCGTCAGTTCCATCACCCCGGTCAGGTCCTCGATCTCGGCGTAGGCCATGATCTGGCCCCGGCGAGTCACCACGCGGCGCACCTCGCGCACCAGCCCGGCAACGCGCACCTGCCGGCCCACCAGCTCGGTGGTGATGTCGATCGCCTGCGCGTCGGTCAGCTCCGAGAGTCGTGCCTGGAGACGATTCAGGGGGTGGTCGGAGAGATACAGCCCGAGCAGTTCCTTCTCGTTCTGGAGCTTCTCGTCGGCGCCCATCGGAGGCACCCGGAGGCCGGCTTCGGAGGGGCCCTCGACGATCTCCTCCACCAACCCGAAGAGGGAGGTCTGACCCGACTCACGGTCCCGGCGCACACGGTCCGCCCGCTGCCGCGCCCGCTCCGAGGAGGCGAGCACCAGCGCCCGCTCTCCGAACATGTCGCAGGCGCCACACCGGAGCAGTGAGTCGAGGACACGCGAGTTGAGGTCGGCGATGCCTGCCAGGCGCTCGCAGAGGTCGTCGAGCGACTGGAAGGGGCCGTTGGCCTCCCGCTCGGTCACGATCGCTGTCACCGGGCCGCGGCCCACGTTCTTGATCGCGGCGAGCCCGAACCGGATCTTGTCCTGGTGCGTGATCGTGAAGTCGGGGCCGGACTCATTGATGTCGGGCGGTAGCACCTCGAGGTTCCGGCTCTTGCAGTCGACGATCGCGGCCGCCACCCGGTCCGAGTTGCCCTGGAGGTGCGTGAGCAGCGCCGTCATGTATTCGGTCGGGTAGTTGGCCTTGAGATACGCGGTCTCGAAACAGACCATCGCGTAGGCGGCCGAGTGCGCCTTGTTGAAGCCGTACTGCGCGAAGCGGTCGATGGCGTCGAACAGCTCCTCCGCCTTGGCGTGGCCGATGCCGCCCTTGACGCAGCCCTCGATGAACTCGACGCGCTGCTGAGCCATCTTGACCTTGTCTTTCTTCCCCATCGCGGCCCGCAGGACATCCGCCTGACCGAGGGAGAAGCCGGCCAGCTCCCGCGCCGCCATCATCACCTGCTCCTGGTAGATCATGACCCCGTAGGTCTCCTCCAGGATCGGCGCCAGTCGCTCGTGCAGGTACTGGATCGGCTCCCGGCCCTGCTTGCGCGCCAGGTAGGCGGGAATGTTCTCCATCGGCCCCGGCCGGTAGAGCGCGACCAGCGCGGTGAGGTCGGCGAACGAGTTCGGCCGCATCTCCTGCACCAGGCGCCGGAACCCCGAGCTCTCGAGTTGGAACACCCCGAAGGTGTCGCCGGTGGAGATCATCTCGTAGGTCTTCGGGTCGTCGAGCGGCAGCTTCTGTAGATCGAGCTTGACCCCGGCGTGCTGCTCGACCAGCTCGACTCCGGTCTTGATGATGTCCAGGTTCTGAAGACCCAGAAAGTCCATCTTGAGAAGCCCGATGTCTTCAACCGCCTTCCAGTCGTACTGGGTGATGACGGAGTCCCGGCCCGGGCCGTACTGGAGCGGGGCGTAGTTGACAAGCTCGTCGGGGGCGATCACGACGCCGGCCGCGTGGGTGCTGACGTTGCGCGAGACACCCTCCAGGTTGCGCGCCACCTCGATCAACCGCTTGACGTCGTAGGGGCGGCCGTCGGGGCCGATCTGCCGCCCCTGCTCGTAGGCGGCACGAAACTCAGGCACGCTGTCCAGCGTGTCGCCCAGGGATTTCGAGCGGCCCTGGTCGATCGGCACCAGCTTGGCCAGCCGGTCGGTCTCCTTGAGGGGCACCCCGAGCACGCGGCCAACATCACGGATCGCAGCCTTGGAGGCCATGGTGCTGAAGGTCGCGATCTGGGCCACGCGGTCCTTGCCGTACTTCTCGGTCACGTAGTTGATGACTCGGGCGCGGCCCTCGACCGAGAAGTCGCTGTCGATGTCGGGCATCGAGATGCGATCGGTGTTGAGGAAGCGCTCGAAGATGAGGTGGTGCTGAAGCGGATTGATGTCGGTGATGCCGAGGCAGTACGAGACCAGGCTGCCCGCCGCGCTGCCCCGCCCCGGACCCACCATCACCCCGTTCTGGCGGGCGAAGTTGAAGAAGTCCCAGACGATCAGGAAGTAGGACGAGTACCCGGTCTGCTCGATCACGCCCAGTTCCATGCGGGCCTGCTCGACTGCCTCCGCCGGCGGCCGTCCGTCGAAGCGCCACTTGAGGCCCTCGTCCACCCGTTCGCTGAGGTAGCTCTGGATGGTGTGCCCGGCAGGGACCTCGAAGGGCGGGAGCAGGTGGTGGTCCATGTCGATCTCGAGGTCCACCATGTCGGCGATGTCGAGCGTCGCCGCCAGCCCGTCGAGGTGGTCGGGGAAGCGGGCGGCCATCTCCTGCGGCGTCTTGAGGTAGAACTCGTCCGACTCGAACCGCCACCGATTGGGGTCGTCGTAGTTGTTGCCGGTCTGCAGGCAGAGCAGGACGTCGTGGGCGTCGGCGTCGTCCTGGTGGACGTAGTGCAGGTCGTTGGTCACCACCCGCCGCAGTCCGAACTCCTGCGACATCCGCTCCAGCGCCTGGTTGACCTTCTCCTGCTCATCAAGACCGTGGCGCTGGACCTCCAGGAAATACCGCTCGGGCGTGAAGATGTCGCGGTAGGTGCCGACGGTCTCACGGAGTGCCGCCTCGTCACCGCCGAGGGTGTTCTGCGCCACCTCGCCCCCCAGGCAGCCGGACAGGCAGACGATGCCCTGCGAGTGCCGCGCCAAGACCTCGCGGTCGAGGCGGGGCTTGTAGTACATGCCCTCCATCTGGCCCAGCGAGCAGAGGCGCATCAGGTTGCGGTAGCCCTCGGCATCCCGGGCGAGCAGCGTCAGGTGGTACGGATCGCGGTCGACCCGGCCTTCCTTGGAGAAGCGCGACCGCGGTGCCACATACGCCTCGAAGCCGAGGATGGGCTTGATCCCGGCGGCCCGGCACGCCTTGTAGAAGGTGATGGCGCCGTACATCACGCCGTGGTCGGTGAGGGCCAGTCCCGGCATCCCGAGATCGACGGCGCGCCCCACCATGGCTTTGATCCGGCTTGCCCCGTCGAGCAGCGAGAACTCGGTGTGGTTGTGGAGATGGACGAAGGTGTCAGGGGCGCTCGGCATGGCTCTCCACAGAAGCTACCGGGCCCGAGCAGGGTTGGGGGCCCGCCTTCGCATCCTACCTCGCGGGGCCCCAGGCGTGGGGGTCGGACTCGGAGCTGACCCCCACAAGTAGGACTGTTTGTATAGGAACAGCCCTTTCCGGGCCCGGTTTAACGTTGGTTTAACGTTCCCTTGTATACAAACGTCCGGTGCTGGGGCGGTGGGCGGTGGCTAGGGCTGGGCTACGAGCCGAGGAACTCCAGAGCCACCGCGGTCATCGAGGCCACCCCGATCGGGATCGCGTCCTCGTCGAGCTGGAACCGCGGGGTGTGGACCGGCTTCGGCTCGGTCCAGGAAGGATGCCGCACTCCCAGATTGAGGGCCGCGCCCGGGACCCGCTGGAGGACAAACGAGAAGTCCTCGGCGGCGAAGATGGGATACCCGTCCTGCACGTGCTCGGGCCCCAGGACCCGCCGGAGCGCCCCCGCCGCCAGCTCCGCCATGGCGGCGTCATTGACGGTCGGTGGGTAGCGCATCTCGAATTCGACACGAGCCGTCGCCCGCATCGCCTGCGCGATCCCTTGCGCGGTCTCGGTCAGGCGCCGCTCCAGCCGGGCCATCAGCTCGTCGTCGTAGGCGCGGATGGTTCCCCGGAGCACCGCCCGGTCGGGGATGATGTTGGGCGCGGTCCCCGCCTGCAGCAGGCCGATCGTCAGCACCGCGCTCTCCGCGGGTGCCGTCTCACGACTGACCAGGCTCTGGAGGGCGGTCACGATCTGCGCCGCCACCACGATCGGAT
The DNA here is from genome assembly GCA_963808785.1 of Candidatus Dormiibacterota bacterium. Classification (GTDB taxonomy): domain Bacteria; phylum Chloroflexota; class Dormibacteria; order Dormibacterales; family Dormibacteraceae; genus CAVTSA01. The sequence continues at coordinate 14,545 of CAWEGH010000011.1, forward strand.
CGACCGAGAACTGGGGGCGTGAGGCGTGCCCTCCCTGCCCCTCCACCGTGATGGTCCACGCGTCCGCCCCCGCCAGCACCGGCCCTGGGGTCGCATGCACCTGTCCGGTGTAGACCTCGTGGGCGACGTGGAGCATGAAGGCACCTTCCACCGAGGGATTATCGAGGACCCCATCCTCGATCATGCGGACCGCGCCCGCGCCGCCCTCCTCGGCGGGCTGGAACATCAGCTTCACGTTGCCGCTTAGGTGGGAACGCCGCTGCTGCAGCAGGCCTGCCGCGCCGAGCAGGATCGCGGTGTGCGAGTCGTGCCCGCAGGCGTGCATGCGCCCGGGGTTCTGCGACCTGAACTCGAGGTCGTTCTCCTCCTGGATCGGAAGGCAGTCCATGTCGGCCCGCAGCAGGACCGTGCGGCCCGGGTGGGCGCCCTCGATGAGTCCGACTACCCCGGTGCCCCCGACCCCGTCGCGGTGCGGGATCTCGAGCTCGTCGAGGCGCCGTCCCACCAGCGCCGCCGTCTCCCGCTCCTGATAGGCCAGTTCGGGGTTGCGGTGGATGGCGCGCCGGTCGGCGACGACTTGAGGGGCGATGCGGTTCGCGGCATCGAGGAGCTCTGACATGCGCCGAGTATGCGTCGCAAAGGGTGTCCACACTCGGGCGCTACGCGGCGGGTTTTAGCGCCGCAGTGTGGACACTGTGGCACGTCAACAGCCGGCGCACCAGACCGGGAGGTCAGGATCCACGGCGGCTCAGTGACCGGAGGGGACCGCCTCCACTCGGTCCTCGGCGAACGCCCGCGCCCGCCGCACCAGGTCGCCCACCACGCGGGCGAACGTGCGCTGCTCGGCCTCGCTCATGGTCCGGATGGCCTGGTCGACGGCGGTGCCGCGCAGCATGCCCTGCTCCCCGCCCACCAGCCGTCCCCCCGCCGGCAACAGGCTCACCCCCACCCGGCGCCGATCGTCGGGGTCGCGCTCGCGCGCGATCAGCCCCCGCTCCTCCAGGCGGTCGATGAGCCGCGTCACCGAGGCCGGACTGAGGTTGAGGAGACGTCCAAGCTCGCTCTGTCCGATCGGCCCCTCCCGCAGCGAGCGCAGGAGCCGCGCCTGGGTCAGGGTCAGGTGCGCCTCGCGCCAAAGCTTGGATTGAAACGACTCCAGGATCGCCACCGCGTCGAGGTACGCCGTCAGCGCAGCCCTGCGTGCGTCCCCGGGAACCGTTGACACGAGCGCAATGGTACTCGGCGACACCGGAGGAGGTGAAATCATGACTCGACCACGCGCCAGACCGGCTCCAACTCGCGCTCGCGTGCCTCAGCCACCTCCACCGGGTCGCCGACCGCGACCCGTCCCTCCACGGTCGGGATCGCGTTCTCCCCGAACATGGCGCCGCGCTTGCTCCGCCGGAGCCGGGCCAGCGTGCGCAGGGGCTCCAGGCCGCGCTTGGCGGTGTCCTGGTCGGTGGTGGTCACGACACACCGCGCACACTGCTTCACCAGCGCCAGCTCGACCTCCCCCGCTCGCAGCCGCGCGACCCGGTCCTCCTGCCAGGGCTCGGACCAGCCGTCGACGACCAGGCTGGGCCGGAACCGGTTCATCGGCACCGGCGTCTCGAGACGGCGATTGAGGTCCTGGAGGGAACTCGTCGAGCACACCAGGAGCGGAAACCCGTCGGCGAAGGAGACGATGTCGTCGGGGCCGATCGCGTACGTCTGGTCGACGCGCCTACGGGCCCCGTCCGGCTGCCAGACCAGACGGCAGGGCCGGCCCAGCCACTCTTCAAGCCAGGCCGCCGCGGCGTCTCCCTGGTCGACCGCCAGGCAGGTCCCGGCCCACAACCGCACGGTACGGCTGGCCGCCCCCTCCTCGATCACCGGTATCTCCAGCGCTGCTCCCCGCGGCACGCACAGCCGGAGGCCGCCCTCGACCGGCAGCGCGGTCACGAGCGCCAGACGGGGGGCCTCACGCTGACTCAGGAACACGCCGTCCTGGTCGACCACCATCCAGCGCCGGTCACCCTCGATTCCGCGTGCCGTCACCCGGGCCTCCTCCACGTCGAGCCGGTGACCCCCCTTGAGCGGGTAGACGTGAAGGGAGCGGACACGGGGGCACGGCATCAGGCCCGCTCCAGGAGCGCGATCGACTCCACGTGATAGGTGTGCGGGAACATGTCGACCAGCGCCGCCCGCCGCACCCGGTAGCCACCGGCCAGGAGCCGTCCCATGTCTCGCGCGTGGGTGGATGGTTCGCAGCTGACGTAGACGATCCGGGGCGGGCTCAGACGAAGCAGCTCCGCGATCGCGGCCGGCTCCAGCCCCGCCCGGGGCGGGTCGAGCAGCGCCGCGTCCCAGGACCCGGCCCGCACCGCTGGCAGCGTGTCCTCCACCTTCCCGGCCCAAAACCGCGCGTTGGCCACCTCATTGATCCGGGCGCCCAGCTCGGCGAGCCGGATCGCTTGCGGATTCTCCTCGATGCCGAGGACCGATCCCGCCTGCCGGGCCGCCGCCAGCGACATCGTCCCCATCCCACAGAAGAGGTCCAGGACCCGCTCCGCCGGCGCCGCGGCCAGCATGTCCAGCGCCGTTCCGTAGAGCGCCCCGGTCTGCCGGTGGTTGGTCTGGATGAAGGTGTCCGGGCGGACCCGGAACTGGAGGCCCAGCACGTCGTAGCGCATGGAGCCGTCGAGGAGGACGACGTCAGGCAGCGCTTCCTGCACGGCCGCCACCAGGGGCGGCGTCTGCGCCTCCTCCTGGCGACTCTGGTACCGGACCCTCCAGAGCAGGCCGGGTCCCTCGGGCTCCGCCGTCAGGTGGAGATTGACGAGCCCGCTCACTCCGAGGTCGCGGGCGGCGGCGCCGAACGCGAGCAGTCCCCGCTCGATGCGCTCGTGATGGATCGGGCACTCCCTCACCGGGACCACGTGGTGCGAGCGCATGCGGTGAAAGCCGAGCACGGGCTCCCGGACGCCGTCCTCCCGACGCCGGTAGAAGGCTTCGAACTCCCCCCGGATCCGGTACCGCCAGGGATCCTCCATCCCCAGGATCGGGGTTTCGGGCGGCAGCCGCAGGCCGGCCCGCGCCCAGACCTCCTGGACCACCGCCAGCTTGAGGCGCAGCTGGGCGGCATAGGAGGCGTGCTGCCACTGGCAGCCCCCGCAGACGCCGAAGTGCGGGCAGCGTGGCGCCACCCGATCGGGGGAGGGCGACAGCACCTCGACCGCGCGCGCGAAGGCGGCCCCGCCGCGCCGGCCCAGGGGCGCGGTCCGCACCGTCTCCCCCGGCAGCGCCTCGTGCACGAAGACGACCCGGCCCTCGTCGCGCGCGAGCACGGCGCCGCCGTGGACCGCCTTCTCGGCGCGCAGGACCAGGTCCTCCGCCACCGCGCCGGCCCCTCTCATCGAACCCAGTATCCCCCCGGGTCGTCGCTGGGACGGAAGCCGGCCGCCTCCGCTACCTGCCCCGCTTCCCGAAAGCCGGCCGCGATCAGCTCCGGCACGTGGGAATCGGAGCCGAACGCGACCGCCCTTCCCCCCTCCTGGTGCCACCAGCGCAGCGTGGTGGGTCCGGGACAGAGGCCCCGCCGGTGCTCGATGCCACGCGTGGTGTTGACCTCCAGCACCCCGTCCCGCCGCACCAGCGCCCGCAGCACCGCCCTCACCTCCTCTTCGAAGTCCTCCTCGCGAAACCGGACCTCGTCGTGCGGCCAGTACCGTTTGGTGTAGTCGAGATGAGCCAGCACCTGGAAGGGGGCGTCGCTTTCCACCAGGCGTAGCGTCTCCTCGAGATGGGCACGCTCGAAGCCCTTCACCTCCGAGGCCGGAATCCGCTCGATCTGGCTGCCGTCCAGCACCGTGCCGCGCCACGACACGACGTGGACGGACCCCAGGATGCGGTCCGGCTCCACCTCGGAAAGCGCCTTCGCGGCCTCAGCGGGATGCTGGTGCGGTTCGCCGAGTTCGAGGCCGGCCAGGATGCGCAAGTCCGGAAACTGGGCGCGGCAGCGCTCCAGCTCCTCCACGTAGGCGCCGGTGTCGAGCGGGCGCAGGTCCTGGTGGACGCCCTGGACATAGTCGGCGTGCTCGGTGAAGGCGAGGGCCGGGAGCCCCATCTCGACCGCTCGCCGGCAGGTGGCCTCCATGTCGCCACGCTCCGCGTCCCAGGAGAACTGGGTGTGCACGTGGCCGTCGGACCACACCCGCAATGGCCATCTGTCGACAGATGTCACGAATTCAGGCTCCAAACCGGGCCATGTGTCGACAGATGGCCGGGTTCACGAGCCGAGCCGCTCGCGCAGGAGCGAGCTGGCGAACTTCATGTTGGCGCGGCCGCCGGTGCGCTGCTTGACCTCCGCCATCAACGCGCCCAGCGCCCGCTGGTTGCCCGCCCGGTAGTCGCGCACCGCCTGCCCGTCCTCGGCGATCAGGGCATCGACGACGGCGGTCAGGGCGCCGGCGTCGCTCTCCTGGGCAAGGCCGCGGCGGGCGACGATCGACTTCGGCGCCTCGCCGCTCCGCTCCGACTCGCGCAAAACCTCGAGGCCTTGATCGCGGTTGATGGCGCCGGCGTCGACCAGCGACAGCAGTTCGGCCAGCAGCGTCGCGTCGAGCCGCGGATTCTCGCCGATGATCCAGTTCGCGGTCGCCTTGGCCGGCGCCCCCGCGGCAACGGTGGCCTCGAAGAGGTCGGCGGTCGCGGCTTCCTGGACCAGCTGCTGAGCGTCGAACTCGGGCAGCGCGTACTGCTCCTGGAGCCGGCGCCGGCGCAGGTGCGGCAGCTCCGGGAGCGTACGTCGGAGCCCGTCCACCCAGGCGGGGTCGATCACCAGAGGCGGCAGGTCGGGCTCGGGGAAGTAGCGGTAGTCCTCCGCGCCCTCTTTTCCGCGCTGCGAGAAGGTGCGCTGGTCCGCCTCCGACCACCCTCGCGTCTCCTGGACCACGGTGCCGCCTTCCTCCAGCTCCCGGATCTGGCGGTCGATCTCGTAAGCAACCGCCCGGTGCAGGGCGCGGAAGGAGTTGATGTTCTTGAGCTCGGTCTTGACCCCCAGGCGGTGCTCGCCGGCCGGGCGCACCGAGACGTTGGCCTCCGCCCGTAGCTGCCCCTTTTCCATGTCGGCCTCGGAGGCGCCGACCGCGCGCAGGATCGCCCGCAGCGTCATCGCGTAGTCGCGCGCCTCGTCGGCAGAGCGCAGGTCGGGCTCGCTGACAATCTCCATCAGCGGCACCCCGGCCCGGTTCAGGTCCACCAACGAGGACTGGGCGTGCTGCAGCGCGTCTCCCGCATGGAGGAGCTTTCCCGTGTCCTCCTCCATGTGGACGCGCGTGATGCGGATCCGGTGCCCGTCGAGCTCCAGGAACCCGCCATGCGAGAGCGGCAGGTCGTACTGGCTGATCTGATAGCCCTTGGGAAGGTCCGGATAGAAGTAGTTCTTGCGGTCGAACTTGGTGTGCTCGGCGATCGTGCAGTTGAGCGCCAGGGCGGCCCGGGTGACCAGCTCGACCGCGCGCTCGTTGACCACCGGCAGCACCCCGGGCATGCCGAGACAGACCTCGCAGACGTCGCCGTTGGGCGGGAAAGCCAGGTAGTCGCTGGAGCAGCGGCAGAACATCTTGGAGCGCGTCGCCACCTGGGCGTGCACCTCCATCCCGATCACTGCCTCCCACTCACCCCGCATCCCGGATCACCTCGTAGGCGCGCGCCACCCGCAAGGCCCGCGCGTCCTCCCACTGCGGCGCCAGGACCTGGAGCCCGACCGGCAGCGGCGCCTCACCATCTGCTGCGTCGGGGGCGGCAGCGGTCCCGCAGGGGACGGAGATTCCAGGCAGGCCGGCCAGGTTGCCGCCCAGCGTGAAGACGTCGTTGAGGTACATCTGGACCGGGTCGTCCATCTTCGCCCCGAGCCGGAAGGCGACGCCGGGGGCGGTAGGGCTGACGATCGCGTCGCAGTGCTCGAACGCACGCTCGAAGTCCTGCGCTATCAAGGTCCGCACCTTCTGCGCCCGCAGGTAGTACGCGTCGTAGTAGCCGGACGACAGGGCATAGGTGCCGAGCATGACCCGGCGCCGCACCTCGGGCCCCATCCCCTGCCGGCGCGTGCGGAGGTAGGTCTCCAGGAGGTTGGTTCCCTCATCGTCGCGCCAGCCGTAGCGAACGCCGTCGAAGCGGGCCAGGTTGGAGGACGCCTCGGCGGGCGCGATGATGTAGTAGGCGGCGAGCCCATAGTCGGTGTGCGGGAGCTCCACGTCGACCAGCTCCGCGCCCGCCCGCTCGAGCCGCCGGAACGCGTCCAGCACCGCCGCCAGCACACCCGCCTCCGTGCCCTCGACCTGGAAGTACTCCTTGGGCACGCCGAGCCGGAGACCCTCCACTCCCGCCTCCAGCTCGCGCTCCACGTCCACCGGCCGGTCGGCGCTGGTGGCGTCGAGCGGGTCGACCCCTGAGATCGCGGTGAGGACATCGGCCGCGTCACGCACGGAGCGCGCGAAGGGACCGATCTGGTCCAGGCTGGAGGCGAACGCGATCAGGCCGCGCCGGCTGACGCGACCGTAGGTGGGCTTCATCCCCACCACCCCGCAGAGGGCCGCCGGCTGGCGGACCGAACCGCCGGTGTCGGTGCCCAGTGAGACCACGGCTTCGTGGGCGGCGACGGCGGCCGCGCTGCCACCCGAGCTGCCGCCCGGCACCCGGCCCGGAAGCCAGCGGGTGACGGGTGGGCTGGTACCCCGAGTTCTCGGTCGAGCTTCCCATCGCGAACTCGTCGCAGTTGGTGATGCCCACGAAGACGGCGCCCGCCTCCCGCAGCCGGGCCACCGCGGTCGCGTCGTAGGGCGGGTGGTAGCCGGCCAGGATCTTGGACCCGGCCGTGATCTCCACGCCTTCGACGCAGAGGACGTCCTTGAGCGCGATGGGGACGCCGGTGAGGGGCGTCAGGCCCGCGCCGTCGCGGAGGGCCCGGTCGGCGGCGGCTGCCTGCTCGCGAGCCAGGCTCTCGGTCTGCCGCAAGAACGCGTGCAGCTCCGGCTCCCGCTCCGCGATGACCTCGAGATGCGCCTCCAGCACCTCGGTCGCCGACAGCTCACGTGCTCGCAGCTTGGGCCGGAGGGTCTGGAGATCGAGCGCGGTGATCTCCGTCGCGGTCACGGCTCGGGTTCCTGGATCGCCTTGACGACGAAGAAGCCGTCGGCCGCCTCGGGTGCGCCCGCGAGTGCCTGCTCCTGGGTCAGCCCCGGCCGCGGCTCGTCCTGGCGGAGGCGGGCCTGCAGCGGGACCACCTGCGCGGTGGGGGGAATGTGGTCGACGTCGACCTCCTGCAGACGGTCGACGACGGCCAGGATGCCGCCCAGCTGCTCCGCGTAGAACTCCTCCTCTCCCGGGTCCAGGCCGAGGCGGGCCAGAAGTGCGACATGCCGAACGTCATCGGCGGAGAGGGGCACCGCCTGGATTCTACCGTCAACGGCGCCCACCATCCCGCGCCGAGCCCCGCGGCCCCCGGGCCCGCCGGACCGCCACCCCGCGCCGACGTGAACCCCCGTTTCGCACGGAAGGGCTGCTAAGGGGCACGCGATAACGGCCGTTCCGGGAGAAACGGTGGTTATGTGCGGGAGGGTTGCGTGCGCGGCATTGGGTGCGCGACGCCGGGTGCAGGGCGTTGCGTGCGGGCGTTAGGTGCGGGTCGGGAAGGCTACCTCGCGGGGGCCGGTGTACAGCTGCCGGGGCCGGGCGATCTTGCGGTCGGGGTCGCTCATCGACTCCAGCCAGTGCGCGGTCCACCCCGGCGTACGACCGACGGCGAACAACACCGTGAACATCTCGGGCGGGAAGCCAAGCGCCTCGTAGATGAGGCCGGAGTAGAAGTCGACGTTGGGATAGAGCCGGCGCTGGATGAAGTAGTTGTCGTGGAGGGCGATCTGCTCCAGTTCCCCCGCGATCTCGAGCAGGGGGTTGACGCCCGTCACCTCGAACACCGCTTCGGAGGCCGCCTTGATCACCTTGGCCCGCGGGTCGTACGACTTGTAGACGCGGTGGCCGAAGCCCATCAGACGCCGCTTACCGCCCTTGACCTCCTCGATGAAGCTGGGGACCCGGTCCTTCGAGCCGATCTCGCGGAGCATCCGCAGGACCTCCTCGTTGGCGCCGCCGTGCAGCGGGCCGGAGAGGGCCTGAATGCCGCCCGAGATGGAGGCGTAGGGATCCGCCTCGGCGCTCCCGATCACGCGCACGGTGCTCGTCGAGCAGTTCTGCTCGTGGTCGGCGTGGAGGATGAAGAGCTTGTCGAGCGCGGTCACCACACGAGGATCGGGCCGCCACTCGGGGCTGTCCGCGAACAGCATGACCAGAAAGCGCTCCACGTAGGGCAGGTGCGGGTTCGCCTGCATGGCCTTCTGGCCCTTGTGCACACGGTAGGCGGCGGCGGCCAACGTCGGCACCTCCGCCACCAGGCGGCGCGCCTGCACCTTGTCGTTGTCGGCGTCCTGAATGTGGCGCGCCTCGGGGTGGAACGCGCCCAGCGCGGACACCAGGGACCCGAGCAGCCCCATCGGATGCATGCCGGTAGGCAGCGCGTCGAACGCGTGCAGCAGGCTCTCCGGCACCTGGCTCGCCTCGGCCAGGTCACTCGAGTAGTCCGCCAGCTCGTCAGGGGAGGGGAGCCGTCCCTCCTGGAGCAGAAAGCAAACCTCCTCGAAGGTCGAGCGCTCGGCGATCTGCTCGATCGGGTAGCCCCGGTATTCGAGGATGCCGCGGTCGCCGTCGATGAAGGTGATGCCGGACTTGCAGGCCGCGGTGGCGGTGAAGCCGGGATCGTAGGTGACGAGCCCGAAGTCGTCGGGGCCGGTCTTGATCTTGTGCAGGTCGGCGGCGCGGACGGCGTCAAGCTCGATGGGCAGCGCGTACTCCTGCCCGGTTCGATCGTCGGTGACGTGCAGTGCCGGAGCCGTCGCGGTGGCGGTGTTCCCGGCCTTGTCGCTCTCCATTTCCTGATGCGCCTCCTCAGGTGGTTGAACGGTGGGCGATCGGCGCTTTCCGCGTCTCGGTCGTCTTTTATAGCTCAGCTTGACAGGTTGAGGTCATCAACATCAAGATTGATTTGTAGTCAATGTCGACGACCTCCCTGCTGGCGGGGTTGTCCGGACGGTGGAGGCGGCACGTGGACCTGCGCAACGGGGGAGGCGAACCCGAACTGACCCGTGACGAAGCGGTCGCGCGGCTCGGTGTGAAGCCGGCCACGCTCTATGCCTACGTCAGCCGGGGTCTGATCCGCCGGCGCCGCGGCCGCGACGGCCGCAGCCGGTTCTCGCTGGCCGACGTGGAGCGCCTGCGGCAGCGCGGCCGCGCCGCCATCTCGCCCACGTCGATGGCGGTCCGGTCCGTACTCACGTCGGTGGAGCCCTCCACCATTCGCTTCCGCGGCCGGGATGTGCTCGAGATCGTGCAGTCCAACACCTTCGAGCAGGCTGCGCTCTGGCTCTGGACCGGGCGCCACCTGACCCCCGAGACCCCCTGGGAGTCCGATCACGCGGCGCTCGCGACCGGGCACGCGGTCCAGGCGGCGCTGCCGGTGGCGACGCTGCCGATGGACCGACTCCGGGTCACGGTGCCCGCCATCGCACCCACCGACCCGCTGCGCTACGACACCTCCCAGGAGGCGGTGGAGATGTCGGGCCGGCGGCTGATCGCCGCGCTGGTCGACAGCCTGCCGCTGGTCGGTGAGGAGTCGATGAGGGACCGCTCGATCGCGGGCCGGCTCTGGCCACGACTTGCTCCCGGCGTCGCCAGTCCCCGGTTCGTGCGGCTGCTGGATTCGGCGCTGATCCTGCTGATCGACCACGAGCTGAGCCTGTCGACGCTGTCCGCCCGCCTCACTGCCTCCCTCTTCGCCGATCCCTATTCCGTCGTCTCGGTCGGGCTCTCCGCGCTCGGCGGCCCCTTCCACGCGGTCGCGTCGCTGCCCGCCGAGGACTTGCTCGCCGAGGTGCCGCTGCCCCAGCGCGCGCCCTGGACGATCGGTGAGAGGCTGCGCCGCGGCGACCGGCTGCCCGGTTTCGGCCACCGGTCGCACCGGACCGGCGACCCCCGCGCCCGCGTCCTCCTCCGCCAGCTGCGAGAGGCGGCGGGTGAGGCTCCTGCCATGCGGGTGGTGGACGAGATCCTCCGCACCACCGCGGAGCGCGGTCTGCCGCAGCCCAACGTCGACTTCGCGCTGGCGGCCTTCGCGCGCACGGCGGGCATGGTCCGCGGCTCCTCGGAGGCGATCTTCGCGCTCGCCCGGGTGGCGGGCTGGATCGGGCACGCGCTCGAGGTCTACACGGGAGGTGCCGAGACCAGCCCCAGCTTCCTGTACCTGGAGACGAGCACCGGCCCCGAACGCTGACGTCCCTCCGCACCCCGTTACCCCCCGATGGTGCACCAACGGGGCCTTCCTCGCACTTTTAGCACCCGATGGTGCACCAACGGGGGTCAGGGCTCGGGGCGGCGCCAGATCGCGGAGAGGGCGAGGACCGAGACCGGGATCCCGATCAGCGTCACCATCCACGCCAGGCAGACGAAGGTGGCGACCACCCGGGCCCAAGCCTGGTTGAAGGTGAGGCCGAGCGCCGAGATGAGCTGGGCCGCGAACACGACGAGCAGCGTGACCGCGAAGGTGGTGGCCGACGTCTGCACCGCGGCGTCGCTGTACCCGGACCCGGGCTGGTTCGCGAGGCGGGGGTCGGCGGCCGCCACCGTATAGACGAGGCCCAGCAAGAGCGGCACCGCCGCGCCCGCGTAGAGCAGCACCAGCACCCACGTCGGCACCATGCGCCGGGGTTGCACCGGCACCCGGGGAGCGGCCGGCTGCAGATCGGCGCCGAAGACCGCCCGCATCTCCGCCGGTGAGCCCGGCGGGGGTGCGGGCGGTGGCGGGACGGTCGGCGTCGCGCTCCAGCTCGGCGCCACCGCCAGCGCGCCGCCACAGCGCGCGCAGTACTTGGCCCGCGCCGGCAGCTCCTGGCCGCAGCTGGGACAGCGGATCATGCGGGCACCGCCTGGGGAGACGGCGACCGGCGCAACCAGGAGCGCACCAGGCCGGCGAGTGTGGTGGGCACCCGGATCGGCTCATTCTCCAGCACCAGCCGGGCCAGCCGGGGCGCCAGCCGGGGATTGGTGCGCGCCATCGCGATCGCGGCTTCGAGCGCAAACCGCTGCACCGGCCCGCTGTGCCCGGAGAAAAGGGCGCGCAGCCGCAGGCAGGTTTCGAAGACGACCTGGTAGCGCTCGCGCAGCGCCTCGTCGTAGGCCGCCAGCCGCCGGGATGAAAGATCGCCGGCCGCGAACGCGTCGAGCAGATGCCGCGCCGCCATCCGCCCCGACTCCAGCGCGGCGTCGATCCCCTCGCCGGAGAGTGGGTTGACGAGGCCGGCCGCCTCGCCCACCAGCAGCGTGCGGGGGCCCACCGTGAGCGAGGAGGTGAAGTCGGTTCGCAGCGGGTAGCTCTTGCGCTCCCGGCCCACGCCACCCGCCCACCTCCGTCCCAGCGCGGAGCGGGCGCGGAACGTGTCCAGGACAGCACCCGCCGAGAGACCCACCTGATGGCGGAAGATGCCGGCGCCCAGATTGACGGCGTCGTCCCCGATCGGGAAGATCCAGCCGTAGCCGAGCGTCGAGGTCCCGGCGTAGCCGATCCGCATCCGGTGCCCGGCGCCAGGCAGGCACCGCACGTACTCGCGCGCCGCGATCATGAACGAGGGTCGGTGCCGAAGGAGGCCGGCGCTCTTGAGCAGCGGGGTGGCGGCACCGGTGGCCACGACGGCGGCCCGCGCCCGCTCCGTCCACAGGCCCCCGGGATGCTCGATCTCGGCCTCCACCCCGTCCTCACCGATGCACAGCCTCCGGACCAGCGAGCTGCCCCGGAAGACGGCACCCGCGGCCACCGCACGACGGCGGAGGGCGTCGTCGAGCTGGAGCCGGGGCACCACCAGCGCGGTCAGTCCGTCGAGCTCGGGCACGGGGGCCACCGCGGCGTGTCCGCGAGGTGACACCACCTCGAAGTCGTCGATCCGGTGTCCCGCCGCCAGCACCTCCGGAAGGGCGCCCATCTCGCGGGCGATGGCGACCGCCCGATGCGTGAGCCCGTCGCCGCACGTCTTGTCGCGTGGGAAGTCGGCGCGGTCCAGAAGCAGGACGTCGACCCCCGCCTGCGCCAGCCCGTGGGCCGCGGCCGCACCGCCGGGCCCGGCGCCGACGACCAGCACGTCACGCATCGCCGGCACCCGCCGCCGTGCCCGGCTTCTGGTCCGGCAGCTCTCCGTGCTCGACCAGGTGCCAGAACTGAGCTTCGTCCAGGACCGGCACCTTGAGGCGCTGCGCCCGCTCCAGCTTCGATCCCGCACCCGGGCCGGCCACCAGGTAGTCGGTCTTGGAGCTGACCGAGCTCGCCGCCTTGCCCCCCTGCTCGCGGATCAGCTCCTCCAGCTGCGGGCGGGTCATCCGTTCCAGCGACCCGGTGACCACGATGGTGCGGCCGCTGAAGACGCCCTCTGGGCGCGGCGCCTCCGCCTGCGGGCGCACGCCGGCCTCCAGCAAACGGTCGACCAGCTGCCCGCCATGCTCGTCGAAGAAGGCCCGGATCTCGCCCGCCATGTTGGGGCCGATCCCCTCCACCGCGTCCAGCTCCTCGGTGGTCGCCGCGCGCACCCGCTCCAGCGTCCCGAACTCTTGGGCCAGGAGCACCGCCGTCGCCTCCCCCACCTCCGGGATGCCGAGCGCGTAGAGCAGGCGCCCGAGCGGAGGAGTTCGGCTTGCCTCGACCGCGTCGATCAGGTTCTGCGCCGACTTCTGCGCGAACCGCTCCAGATCCACCACCTGCTCCAGCGTCAGGCGGTAGAAGTGGGACGGATCCTCGACCAGGCCGCGGTCGACGAGCTGGATGATGGTGGATCCGCCCATGCCGTCGATGTCGAGGCCCTCCCGCGACGCGTAGTGGTAGAGCCGCTGCAGCCGCTGCGCCGGGCAGAAGGGGTTGATGCACTTGTGGGCGACGTACGGCTCTTCCTTGACCACCGGGCTCCCGCAGACGGGGCAGGTCTCCGGCATCTTCCAGCCCTGACGGGGCTCGAGCACCCGCACCACCTCGGGGATCACGTCGCCGGCGCGCTGGATGACCACGCGTGCTCCCGGGTAGACGCCCTTCTCGTTGACCTGGGCCTCGTTGTGCAGCGTCGCGTTCTGAACCGTGACGCCCGCCACCGTGACCGGGCGCAGCCGGGCCACCGGCGTCAGCACCCCGGTACGGCCGACGTAGCAGACGATGTCCTCGACCACCGTCTCCGCCTGCTCGGCCGCGTACTTGAACGCGATCGCCCAGCGCGGGGAGCGGGAGACGAAGCCGAGCTCTTGCTGCAGGTCGTGGCGGTCGACCTTGACCACCATGCCGTCGATCTCGTAGTCGAGCTCCTCGCGGCGGTGGGCCCACGAATCGCGGTACTCGATGACCTCCTCGATCGACCGCACGCGCTTGCGATTGGGGTTGACGCGGAACCCCATCTTGCGCAGCCCCTCCAAGACCTCCCACTGGCTGGTGGTGGGGCCGGCCGGATCCAGGGTGTACGCGAACATGGAGAGCGACCGCTGCGCCGTCACCTTGGGATCGAGCTGGCGCAGGCTCCCGGCGGCGCCGTTGCGCGGGTTCATGATCAGCGGCTTGCCCTGCTCCTCCATCTCCCGATTGAGCCGGGCGAAGGCACCGCGCGGCATGTACACCTCGCCCCGCACCTCAAAGATCGAAGGCAGCCCGGGCAGGGGGTCGAGCGCGAGCGGGATGCTGCGCACGGTGCGGACGTTGGCGGTCACGTCCTCACCCACGCGCCCGTCGCCGCGGGTCGCCCCGCGCTGCAGACGCGCCCGCCCCTCCCCCTCTTGCTCATAGGTGAGGGAGATCGAAAGGCCGTCGATCTTCAGCTCACAGACGTAGGTCACGTCCTCGCCCACGACCCGCTTCACACGCTGGTCCCAGGTGCGGATCTCGTCGGGGTCGAACGCGTTCTGCAGCGAGAGCATGGGTGAGCGGTGGGTGACCCTCTGGAAGGCGCCCGAGACCGGGGCCCCCACGCGCTGGGTCGGCGAATCCTGGGTGACCAGCTCCGGGTGCTCCGCCTCCAGCCGCTGTAGATCGCCGAAGAGCGCGTCGTACTCGGCGTCGGTGATCTCGGGCTGGTCGAGCGCGTAGTACCGGTAGTTGTGGTGGTCGATCTGCCGGCGCAGATCCTCCAACCGCTCTTCCAGGGCGGCGTCGGCGCTCATTTGGTGCGGTGAATCATCGCTTGACCAGGGGTGCCAGCATCCCACTCATGATCTTCATACCGACGCGGTCGAACTGGATCATCAGCTCCTCGTCGGTCCGCGTCAGCGTGCTCTTGAGCACGGTACCGGGGCCGAACTTGGGGTGGTTCACGAGGTCGCCGGCCGCGAAGCGCTGCACCGGCGCGGGGGCGGGCGCGACCTCCGTCTGTCGCGCCAGGAGACGCTCGCGGTAGGCGGACGGGCCCCCACGCCCATCGTTGCGCGGCGGCGCCACCGGCGCGGCGCCCTTCCGCGGCGGGGCCAGCAGCCGGCGCGGGATCTCGGCCAAAAACCGGCTCGGCAGGCCGGCCTGGGCCTGGCCGAACAGGTGCCGGCGGAAGGAGCAGGTGAGGTAGAGCCGCCGCTCGGCGCGGGTGATGCCGACGTAACAGAGCCGCCGCTCCTCGGGCAGCTCGCGCTCGTCCTCCACCGCCCGGCGGTGCGGCAGCAGGCCCTCCTCCAGGCCCACCAGGAAGACGGTGGGGAACTCCAGCCCCTTCACCATGTGCAGCGTGATCAGCGTCACGCCCGGCTCCTGCTCCGCCAGCGCGTCGACGTCGGAGACCAGCGCCACGTCGGTCAGGAACTCCTCCAGCGCCGCCGCCGGCTCGCCCCGCTCGTCGAACTCGGCGGCCAGGCCCTGCACCTCTCGCAGGTTCTCGATCCGGGCATCCCCCTGCGGAGTTCCGTCGCGATGGTGTGGGATCAGGCCGACCAGGTCGATCAGGTGCTCGACCAGGTCCGACGGCCTGAGGACTCCGACCGTGGCGAGGATCGACTGCAGCTGGTCGTGCAGCGTGCGCACCGGCGCCTGCGCCGGCTTGGGGAGGTTCGGCACCGAGCCGGGATCGGCCGCCACCTCGAGGAGAGAGCGGCCGGTGGCCTGCGCGTGCGCCTGCAGCGCGTCCACCGACTTGGGCCCGATCTTGCGGCGAGGGGCGTTGACCAGGCGCGCGAAGCTCACGATGTCGGCGGGGTTGTGGAGGAAGCGCACGTAGGCGAGGAGGCCTTTCACCTCCGCGCGCTCCCAAAAGCGCACGCCTCCGATCAGCCGGTACGGGATCCGCCGGCGCCGGAACACGTCCTCAAAGGCGCGGGACTGCGCGTTGGTGCGATAGAGGACGGCGGCGTCCCCGTAGCGCATGCCCTCCTGCCGCCGGAGCCGCTGCAGCTCGTCGGCGACGTATTCCGCCTCCTCCACCTCGTTGTAGAGCTGGGCGGCGTTGATCTTCTCGCCGCCCTGCTTCGCGGTCCACAGGCGCTTTTCGGCCCGCTCCGGGTTGTGCTTGATGACCGCGTAGGCGGCGTCAAGGATCGGCTGGGTTGAGCGGTAGTTCTGCTCCAGGCGGACCACGCGCGCGTCCGGGTAGTCGTTCTGGAAGTCGAGGATGTTGC
Organism: Candidatus Dormiibacterota bacterium; assembly: GCA_963808785.1. GTDB lineage: Bacteria > Chloroflexota > Dormibacteria > Dormibacterales > Dormibacteraceae > CAVTSA01. The sequence continues at coordinate 30,247 of CAWEGH010000011.1, forward strand.
GGACGTCGGCGCCTCTCCAGCCGTAGATGCTGTTGTGCGTTACGAGGCCCTCGGCGACGAAGTTGTGCACGTCTTCGACGTCGAGGTCGTACACGGAGCCCCGGAGGGGCACCTGTTCGACCGTCTCGACCACGTCGTAGCCGCCGACGGAGTCGAACATGCTCATACCGGGGCGAATCGCCGCGGCTCGGACGAACGGCAGCGAGGCGTTGTCATGGTTTCCGGGTTCGTTCCGTCCGAGACGTGCGTGCTGAACAACGTTCACATCCAGCACCGACCGGATTCGATCGAGGGTCCCGACGAGATCCCCATACTGGGCGCGGACGGTCTCGTGCCGCCAGCCGGCTGCCTCGGGATGGCCGGAGGGACGGACGCTCAGTCCCATCGACTCCAGCGCTTGCCTTCCGGCGTCGTCGCTACCGACCAGCGAGATCCTGTGCATCGGACGCGCCCCCCGGCGATCGCCGCAGAGGGTGATGACAACGTTTCGCCGGTTGCCGTTTCGCGCCTCTCGCTCGGACGCATGTGTGGCGAGGATCCAGAGGGCGTCGGCACCTTCCTGGAAGGAGCGCTGCCAGTAGCCGACGGTCGGCTTCACCTGCGCCCGGGTGTGCACCTGGGTAACTCCGATCCGGTATCCAACGCCCTTCTTGCGCATCAGGTAGGTGAAGTGGTACTTGGGTGCGACCCCGAGCCGGTATCCGGCAAAGTGCACATGCTCGGCGGTGCTGACAATCCGGTTCCCGGACCGGGTGGTGACCGCGACCCCGGAGGGCGGCGCCGCCGAGCGGTGCACGCGCAGTATCCGGGCCGGCCGGAAATCTCCACGGCCATAGCCGGCAAGTACCCGGTCGCCCGCCTGCACGCGTTCAATCGGGAGGTCGCTTCCGTCCGCCATCCGGACGCGGGTCCCTTCGAGCAGGCACTGGTCGTCGTCGCCCACCACGCACAGCTGACGGTGTTCTTCCGCCAGCAGGTTGACCAGTGCGTACTGGGCGTGGTTGGTGTCCTGGTACTCGTCGACCAGCACGTACCGGAAGCGGTCACGCCACCGTTCAAGCGCCTCCGGACTCTCGCGCAGGAGTTCGACCGTCTTGCCCAGCAGATCGTCGAAGTCGAGCCCACCGGACACGCGCAGCAGCTGCTCGTAGCGGGCGAACACCCGCCGGACGACCTCGTCTCCGTAGCTGCGCACCGGATAGTCGTCCGGCGTCAGCAGCTCGTTCTTCGCCTTCGAGATGGAGTTCGAGAGCTGAGCCGGCGAATAGCGCTTGGGGTCGAGCCCGAGCTCGTCCAGGACCCGGCGCAGAGTTGCCCGCTGATCGTCGTCGTCAAAGATGTTGAAGGAACGGACGAGGCCGATCAGCTCGGCGTCGCGGCGGAGCATGCGGGCGGCCGTGGCATGGAACGTGCCGAGCCAGCGCACCGCATCGCCTCCGACCAAGACCGCCACCCGTTCGCGCATCTCGCGGGCCGCCTTGTTGGTGAACGTGACCGCGAGGAGGCGGTCCGGCCACACCTTGTGCTGTGCGATCAGATTCGCGATGCGGGTGGTGAGGACGCGGGTCTTGCCGCTGCCGGCCCCCGCGAAGATGAGCAGCGGGCCCTCCAGCACCTCCACAGCCTCCCGCTGCTGATCGTTGAGCCCGGCGATCACCTCCTGGAGGGGGGCGTCACCGACCTGCGTCTGAGGCACCCGGAGAGTGTACGGAGCGGCACCCGGGCCCCACCTCTCCCTTCTCCGCCGCTCGCCCAAGGGCCGCGCGCGCCCTTTCGACGCCGGTGATCAGTCGTACATCGAGCAGAAGTCGGCGTTCGTGGTCCAGGCGTCGTAGTTGCCGTTCCGGTACTCCCAGGCCGCGGCCTCCGAGCTTGCGGTGGCATCAAGGATCGAGTCCCCCGCCTCGCCCTGAGGCGTCGCGGCCCAAGTGCTGGGTTCGAACTGGAACAGCCCTTCGGCGCCCCCCACTCCCGCCTGGATGGCGCTCGGGTCGTCGCCCGATTCGTGCTGGGCGATGCAGAGGCCCCACTGCTGTGCGGTAGCGCCCAGCGGCGCGAACGCGGCTTCGATGATCGCCTGCACCGAACCGCCGGCCGCCGCCGTGGAGCCGCTGGATGAACTGGACGGCGTCGGAGCCGGTGGCCTCAGCGTGGACGCGGCGCTGGCTGTCTGCTGCTCCGCCAGAGCCTGCTGCTGCTGCGCCTGTTCCAGCCGGCTCCGCTCGGTGGAGAGCTGGGCCTGCCAGGCGGAATTCAGGTTGTGCTGTTCGAGGGCACGCGCGCTCGACGCCCTGGTCACGGTGCTCGCCGGGGTGGCGCGCCCCAACGCAAGCCGGCTTCCGACCGTTGATGAAAAGGCCACCGCGAGCACCAGCGCGGCAAGCACCACGACACGAATCGAATTGGTGCCTTTCAGCACATCGCTCCTCCCCAGTGGTTCCTTACCCCGGGAACCCCGGCACACATGGCGTCCGAAGCGAGCGAGGGGCGACGCCCGCCCCGTCAACCCGACCGGCTCAGCACATTCCGTTGGTCGACCACTCTCCCTGGCGCCCCTGGGTGTACATCCAGGCCGCTGCTTCCGCGTTGGCGGTCGGATCCCAGATGGACGCCCCGGCCCTGCCCTGGGGGGTGTTGGCGAAGGTCGAGGGCATGAACTGGAAGAGACCTTCCGCACCGCTCGGGCTCACGGCGTTCGGGTTGTCGCCCGATTCGTGTTCGGCGATGCAGAGGCCCCACTGCACGGCGCCCGACCCGAGCGACGCGAAGGCCGCCTGGATGATCGACGCTATCGAGCCTCCGGCCGCCGGCGCGGGGGCGGGGGCGGGGGCGGGGGCGGAGCTGCTGGACGAGCGGGCGGTTGACGACGATGACGATGAGGACGAAGACGACGATGAAGGAGCCGCCGTCGGAGCCGGAGTCGGCGTCGGCGTGGGGGGAGTCAGCGTGGACTGGGCGCTCGCCGTCTGCTGCTGCGCCAGCGCCTGCTGCTGCTGCGCCTGCTGCAGCTGGCTCCGCTCAGTGGAGAGCTGGGCCTGCCACGCGGAGTTGAGCTTCTGCTGTTCGACGACCCGCTGACTCGACTGCGGGGTCGCGCTGGTCACCGTGGTGGCATGGCCGAGCGAGAGCCGGCCGGCGATCGTCGACGAAAACGCCACCGCGAGCACCAGCGCGGCAAGCACGATGACACGAATCGAGTTGCTGCCTTTCAGCACGTCGTTCCTCCGTGGCGGTCCCCTACCCCAGGGCCCCGTCATTCCTCAGTGGCGCGATCCCCTACCCCAGGGGTCACGACACTCCGAGCTCAGAGTGAAACGTAAAAAGTATGCAAGCTCGGCTTCGGTCTTTGGACTCGACAGACCCTAACAGAAGTCGACCGTCGCGCGCTAGCCCTCGATCGGCAACTGGTCACCGGGGAGACAAATCCAGGCCCGTTCGGGGAGACGCCCCGGGGTTTTCACGGGTTGCACTCCCACTCGTCCTGCCGGCCCTGGCTGTACATCCAGGCCGCCGCCTCGGCGTTTGCCACCGGGTCCCAGATCGAGCCGCCGGCCTGGCCCTGGGGGGTCCCGGCGAACGTCGACGGCATGAACTGGAACAGGCCCGAGGCGCCGCTCGGGTTGTAGGCGTCGGGGTTGTAGCTCGACTCGCACTTGGCCACGGTCAGGCCCCAGTCGACGGCGGCCTGGCCCCGAGGCGCGAAGGCGTTGGTGATGATCTGCTGGATCGAGGCGGGCGCTGCCGGAGCCGGTGCGGGGCAGGGGCCGGTGCCGGGCGGGCGCTGGTGCTTGCGCGGACGCTGCAGGCGGCGCGGGCGCTGGGGCCGGCGTCGGCGTCGGAGAGGGCGTTGGCGTCGGGGTCGGGGTCGAGGGATTGCACGCCCACTGGTTCTGAAGGCCCTGACCGTACATCCAGGCCGCCGCCTGCGCGCTCGCGACCGGGTCCCAGATGGAGTCGCCGGCGTGGCCCTGCGGGGTCTCGGCGAACGTCGAGGGAAGGAACTGGAAGAGGCCCGACGAACCGCTCGAATTGGCCGCGTTGGGGTTGTAGCTCGACTCGCACAGCGCCACGGCAAGGCCCCAGTCGACCGCAGCCTGCCCCTGGGGCGCGAACGCGGCCGAGATGATCTGCTTGATCGCCGCCGGCGACGGCGGCGACGCCGGTGCCGGGACGGACGGCGTGGCGGACGCCGGCCGCGGTGTGGGCGTCGCGGCCGGGGCGGGAGCCGGCGTTGGCGCGGGCTGCGCCGCGCTCGTCGCCGCCTGGGGCGCGGCCGCCGCGGCCTGGGCCTGCGCGGCCGCCTGGGCGGCACGAGCTGCAGCCTCGGCTCGAGCCCGGGCCGCAGCCTGGGCCGCCGCGGCGCGCTGGGCGGCGAGCTGCTGCTGCTGAGCCACGATCTCCACCTGCGTCTGGCGCAGCGTCACCTCCCACGACACCTGCAGCTGCTCGGAGGCGCGGACCTGAGCCGTCGATACCGCGGTGGGAGTCTCGATCGCGGTCGAGTGAACGGTCTGCACGAGCCCGCCGGACAGGTAGGTCGCGGCTCCTGCCGTGGCCAGAACCACAACGCTCCGGAGAACGGGAAGCACGAGCTCCTCCTCCATCCCCACCCCAGGGGACGCCGAACGAGCCGGCGGCAGGTGGGCGACGTCGAAGGTGCGACGCAGGGGTGCGAAGAAGGAGCAACGTAAGCGGCGATGGCTCGGTTACGAACGATTAGTGGGGAAGGCTAGCAAAGGTTGCCTACCCGCTGTCAAGTGCCAGGTTCGAAAACCCGATGCTCACCCGCGTAGACGTTGCCGCGATCGGGGGCGGCAAACCCGACCAGCGTGAGGTCGAACCGGCGCGCCGTCGCCACCGCCAGGCTCGACGGAGCCCCGACCGCGACCACCGCGCAGACGCCCGCGGCGACCGCCTTCTGCACCACCTCAAACCCGGCGCGACCGCTGACCGCGAGCACCCCTCCGTTGGCGGGCAGCGCGTGGTCCATGAGCAGCCGGCCCACGATCTTGTCGACCGCGTTGTGCCTGCCCACATCCTCCCGCGCCAGCAGCAGCTCTCCGCCGGCATCGAAAAGGGCCGCCCCGTGCTCGCCACCGGTGCGCAGGTAGACGTCCTGGACCTGACGCAGCCGGTCGGGAAGATGGCCGAGCAAGGCCCAGGCGAGCCGTGGTCCGGGCGGGATGGCGGGCCATTCCGCCGCCAGCTCGTCGACCGTCACCGTCCCGCAGATGCCGCAAGCGGAGCTGGTGACGAAGGCCCGGCGCTGCGGCGCGGGGGCTGAGGGGTCACGGCGGATGACGTCGACCGTGTTGGATTCGAGCAGCTCCGGCAGCGCCTCGCCGGCTTGCTCGCCGGCCTCGGCGCTGATGAGGACGCGATCGACCGCCTCCGGGGAGCTCAGGACTCGCTCCGACCACAGAAGGCCGAGGGCCAGCTCGACGTCGTGACCGGGCGTGCGCATGAGCACGCTGAGGGGGGCCGAGTCGAGCAGGATCTGCAGCGGTTCCTCGGCGGCCACGGGGTCCTCGGCGGCCGCCCAGGTTCCATCCCGCAGGCGCCGGATCGGCACCGAGGGGGCCCGGGGGCGGAAGGCAGGGCGGACCATGGGGTGAGCGTACCGCCGCGCGGTTGGGCTCGGATCAGGCGACGGCCAGCTCCCGCAGCAGCCCCACGATCTGGTCGGTGGTCTCGGCGACCGCCACCCCGGCCGCCCGGAACGCCGCCTCCTTGCCGGCGGCGGTACCGGTGTTGCCGGAGACGATCGCTCCCGCGTGCCCCATCCGCTTGCCCTCGGGCGCGGTGCGGCCGGAGATGAAGGCGACCGCCTTGAGGCGGCTTCCGGCGCCGAGCAGCGCCGCCGCCTCCTCCTCGTCGGAGCCGCCGATCTCCCCGATCACGACCAGGTGGGTGGTATCGGAATCTTGCTCGAAGAGCCGGATGATGTCCACGAACGAGCTGCCGTTGATGGGATCGCCCCCGATGCCGACCACCGTCGACTGCCCGAGTCCGGCCGCCGAGATGGCCGCCATCGATTCGTAGGTCAGCGTGCCCGAGCGGGCCACGATGCCGACGTGGCCGGGACTCGAGAAGCGCTGGGGGATGATCCCGATCTTCGCCTCGCCCGGCGTCAGAAGCCCCGGGCAGTTGGGGCCGATGAGGCGCGTGCGGGGGAAGTCCTTGAGGAACGACTTGACCCGGATCATGTCCTGGATCGGGATCCCTTCGGTGATGCACGCGATGAGCGTGATCCCGGCCGCCGCCGCCTCCATGATCGCGTCCGCCGCGAAGGGCGCGGGCACGAAGACGCCGCTGGCGGTCGCCCCGGTCTCTCGCACCGCGTCCGCGACCGTGTCGAAGACGGGAACGCCGAGGTGTGTGGTGCCCCCCTTGCCGGGACTGGTGCCGCCGACCACGCGGGTGCCCATCAGCTGGGCCTGTTCAGTGTGGAAGGTCCCCTCCCGGCCGGTGACGGCCTGCGTGATGACCTTGGTGTCCTTGGTGAGCAGGATCGACATCGGCTACCTCGCCATCTCCACGATCTTCTGTGCCGCCTCCCAGGCGTTGGCGCCGGGCTCGATCCCGTGCTCCTTCAAGATCTCACGGCCCTCCTCCTCATTGGTCCCCGAGAGCCTGACCACCAAGGGCAGGGTCATGTGCAGATTGTCCCGCGCCTGGATCAGCCCGCGGGCGACCTCGTCTCCTCGAGTGATGCCGCCGAAGACGTTGATCAGGACACCCTTCACGCGCGGGTTCATGAGGATCACCTGGAGGGCGTTCTCCACCACCTCCGCCTTGGCCCCGCCGCCGATGTCGCAGAAGTTGGCCGCCGAGCTGCCGGCCCGCTGCACCAGGTCCAGCGTCCCCATGCAGAGGCCGGCCCCATTCCCGATGATTCCGATCTCGCCGTCCAGCGCGACATAGGTGAGGTGACGCTTCTTCGCCTCCTCCTCGTACTTGTCGCCCTCGATCTCGGCGGAGTACCCCTCGAGGAGTTCTTGGTGCCGGAAGTCGGCGTTTTCGTCGGTCTCCAGCTTGGCGTCGCCGGCCACCACCTTGCCGTCGGTCGTGATCACGAGGGGATTGATCTCGGCGGTGATCGCGTCCAGGTCGGGGATCGCCCGGTACAGCTTCTGGATCAACGGCACCAGCTGGCGCGCGTGCCGGCCCAGCCCGGCTTCGAAGACGAGGGCGTTCAACTCGTAGGCGAGGGGCCCCCGCCAGGGGTGAGGGTGCAGCTTCGCGATCGCTTCCGGCGACTCCTCCGCCACCTGCTCGATCTCCATCCCGCCCTGCCGGGAGAGCATGAGGACGTTGTTGCGATCCGGGCGGTCGACGGTGAAGCCGAGGTAGACCTCCTCCCCGATGTCGAGCGCGGTCTCGCAGTAGACGAGCGGGACGCGAAAGCCCTTGATGTCCATGCCGATGATCTGCTCGGCGGCGGCCCTGGCCTCCTCCGGGGTGCGGGCCAGCTTGACCCCACCCGCTTTGCCGCGACCTCCGACCGGGACCTGCGCCTTGACGGCCACCGCCCCCAGCGCGCGCGCCGCCGCCTCGGCCTCCTCGGGGGTCCGCGCCACCTTCCCCGCCGGGATCGGGATGCCAAGCGAGGCGAGCACCTCCTTGGCCTGGTATTCGAGCAGCTTCATCGACCTCTCCTGTCTCCGCTGGCGTGACTTGCCGGTACCGCCCAGTGTGGCCCATCCCGCAGTGTCGCCGATCCGGCGCCCGAACGCCGGAGGGCTGTCGGGAGGTTTATTCGACTCCACGCGGTCCGGCAACCCGAGCCCCTCTGCACCACCGGAGTGCGTTCGTGTCACGATCGAACGGCCATGGGAGCAGAGAGTCGGACCATCCAGGAGTCCACCGCCGCCTACGAGGCGTGGCTGGCGGAGCAGGTCCCGATCGTGGAGGTGGACCTGGAGGCAAAGCACCGGCAGATGGCGCACGATCCGTTCTCGTTCTTTCGGGCGACGTTCTATCGCTGGTGCGAGCGCTGGACAGCGGTAGTTCCCCAGACGGTCGCGGAGGCGCCCCGCCTGACCGCGGTCGGCGATCTCCATGTGGAGAACTTCGGTACCTGGCGCGATGTCGAGGGCCGACTGGTGTGGGGGGTGAACGACTTCGACGAGGTGGCCGTGCTCCCGTACACCATGGACCTGGTGCGCACGGTGGCCAGCGCCATCCTGGCCGGCGGGATCGGGACGCTGGCGATCGACCCCCAAGAAAGCGCGCAGGCGGCGCTGACGGGATACCGCTCGTCCCTGGAGCACGGCGGCCGCGCCCTGGTGCTGGAGGAGCATGACCGCTGGCTGCGGCGGATGACGACGGCGCGGCCGCGGGACCCGGTCGTCTTCTGGGCGGGGATGGAGGCGCTGACCGAGCTGGGATCACTCCCCGGCGACCTGCGGACGCGGCTGCGCCGAGCCCTGCCGGCCGGAACGCGCGACGTCACCCACCGGGCGCGACGGGCGGGAGAGGGAAGCCTGGGTCGGTACCGCGCCGTCGCGCTGGGAACGCTGGCAGGGGCGCTGGTGGCCCGCGAGGCGAAGGCGACCGCCCGCTCCGGATGGTACTTCGTCCATCCCGGGCAATTGCCCCGGGACGCGCCGACGGCGTCGCTTCCCATTCCCGGGGCGGTGCGCGACCCCGACCATGCCGTCAGCGTCCAGGAGTCGTGGATCATCCGCCGCCTCTCGCCCGACTGTTCGCGGCTGGAGCTGACGTCGCTCGCCAAGCGTCGCGACGAGGAGCGCCTGGTCCGGGCCATGGGTTGGGAGACCGGCAACGTGCACCTGGCCACCTCGGAGGCGATCCCGGGGGTGCTCAGCCACCTCGACCGTCTCGGCAAGCGGTGGCTCGAGAAGACCGCCCAGGCCATGGTCGACGATGTCCTGCGCGACTGGAAGGCGTGGCGGAAGAATCCGGCCTGAGATCCGGGCTGGCGGCAGCTCGAGAGGATCGTTGGGGTCGCGCCGGCCGCTGAGAGTTCGTTTAGCACCGGGGGTTCGCGCTGACGCGCGAGCGCTTCGCGCACGGCGTTTAGGGGCCCTGCGTGCCGGTTGCGGGCGCGCATTTGACTTACTTGGGCGGGCTGGCGCCCCCCAAAGCCCCCCCGGCCGCCTCGCGGCCGTTCCCTGCCGGGCCCGCACTATGCGATGTCCGTGTGAGGTGAGGCCAAGGACTTGCTTCGGGCTGGCGCCCGAGTGCTGCGCACCCGCACGTGCGAAACCGCCGGATTCCTCCGGGCCTCATGCGTGGGCGGCGGGTGCCAAGGGCTGTCGCGTGCACGCTGCGGCGCGAGCTTCTCGTGGCCCCTACCCGAGCCCGCGGGCGAGGCGGGCCGGCGCCTGCTCGCGGTAGGCCACCCGGACGATCTGCTCGACTTCCTCCCAGTCTGGAGTCCTCACCTCGAGGCGCAGACCGATCCAGCCGGCCGGGCCCAGATAGGGCGGGACGAAGAAGCGATCGGGGTCGTGCTCGACCACGTCCGCCTGAGCTCCGCGCGGGGCCTTGGCGACCAGCGCCACCCGGCCGTCGCCGTGGTGGTCCACCCAGAGCGAGGCGAAATTCTTGCCCCGGACCCGGAACACCGAGTGCTCATCGGCGACGCCCGCTCGCCTGGCCTCGACCTCGGGGAGCGCGGTGCACAGCTCGGCCAGCCGCGCCCGGAGTGCCTCGACCTGTGACTCCGAGATCGGAATCGTCATCCGAGACCGAGTCCCCCGTCCCGTAAGAACGGGTTGCCGCGCCGTTCGTCTCCGATCGTGGAGGCGGGACCGTGGCCGGGCAGGATCACGTCCGCGTCGTCGCGGGTCAGGAGCTCGTCCTGGATCCCCCGCAGGAGCGCCCGCCCGTCGCAGTTGCGCAAGTCGAAGCGCCCGATCGCTCCCTGGAACAGGGCGTCCCCCGTGAACAGGAGGTCGCCAAGCACCAGCGTGACCCCACCCGGGCTGTGACCCGGCGTGGGCAGGATCTCAAACGAGAGCGACCCCGCCCGGTAGGACCCGTGCGCCGGCAGTGGCTGGGCGTCAGGCTCGGCGGGAGCGGTGAAGGGCATCTCTCCCCGCAGGGGTGTTCCCTCACGGAGCACCACGAGCTCGGGCTCGGCGATCGCCACCGGAGGCGCTCCCCATGCCTCGCGCAGCGCCCGCAGCCCCGCGATGTGGTCGAAGTCGGCGTGCGTGAGCAGGATCGCGCGGACGGTGACACCACGCTCGGCGACCAGCGCCAGCATCGCCTCCGGAGTCAGGTTGGCATCGACCACCACCGCGTCAGCGGTCTCCAGGTCCTGCACCAGGTAGGAGTTGGTGCCCATCTGCGGATCCGCGGTCGCGTCGACACGCACGTTGCCGTCGGTCCGTATATGCATCGGTTCATGGTGCGCCACCCGCTTGACTCTGATGGGCGGTAACTCTACACTTACGGTTCGTGGAGACTAACCGAGTCGGCGAATCTCCGTTTCCCACCGAGCCGGGCTTGGCGAACGGTCCCGGTTCGGACGTATGGGCCGCGATCGCCGATCCCACCCGGCGGCAGATCCTGGAGCGACTCGCCGAGCGTCCCTGGGCGGTGGGCGAGCTGGCCGAGCGGCTCCCGGTGAGCCGGCCGGCGGTCTCCCAGCATCTGGCCGTGCTCAAAGCGGCCGGATTGGTGACTGAACGGACGTCCGGGACCCGCCGCATCTACCGCCTCAACCCGGCCGCGGTGGGAGCGCTGCGGGACCAGCTGGATGCTTTCTGGAGGCGCGCCCTGGCCGGGTACGACGAACTGATCGACCGTTCCACCGAGGAGGAGCCCCGATGACCGAGACCACCGTTCCGACCGTACGCCGGCAAGTCGTGGTGCGCGCATCGCAGGAGCGCGCGTTCCAGGTCTTCACCGAGCGCTTCGGCGACTTCAAGCCGCCCGAGCACAACCTCCTCGGCGAACCCATCGTCGAGGTCGTCTTCGAGCCCCGGGTCGGCGGCCGCATCTTTGACCGCGACGCCGGCGGGAACGAATGCGGCTGGGCCCGGGTCCTGGCCTACGAGCCGCCCCAGCGGGTGGTCTTCAGCTGGGACATCTCGCCGCAGTGGCAGATCGAGACCAACCCCGAGCTCACCAGCGAGGTAGAGGTCCGCTTCCTCCCCGAGGGGCCGGACCGGACTCGGGTCGAGCTGGAGCATCGCAACCTGGACCGGCACGGCCCGGGCTGGGAGAGCGTCCACGGCGGCGTCGCCGCCGACCAGGGCTGGACGCTCTACCTCGATCGGTACGCCGCCCTCCTCGGCTGACCGTCGGTCGCGGAGCACCGCCCCTAACGTTCGTCAGGAGGAGATGGCTGAAGGTCACTACGACCGGCTCGTAAGAGAGGCGGAGGCGGCGCCCATGGAGGGCTGGGACTTCTCGTGGCTCCAGGGCCGGGCGACCGAGGAGCGCCCAACCTGGGGGTACCAGCGGCTGCTCGCGGCTCGCCTCAGTGCCGTGGACTCGGTGCTGGACGTCCAGACCGGCGGCGGCGAGGTCCTCGGTGGAGCGCTGGAGCGGGCGACGCGGGTTCCAGCGCGGGTGGCCGCGACGGAGTCGTGGCTGCCCAACCTGGAGGTCGCCCGCCGGCGACTCGCCGCCTTCGGAGCCGTCATCGAGGCGTCGGCGGACGGCGCGCCACTTCCGTTTCCCGACGCCGGCTTCGAGCTCGTGGTCAGCCGGCACCCTACGGTGACGATCTGGGGGGAGATCGCACGAGTCCTCTCCCCGGGCGGCAGCTATCTCTCACAGCAGGTGGGCCCTGGCACCAACCGTGAGCTCACGGACTTCCTGATGGGGCCTCAGCCGGTGGGCGAAGCCCGCGACCCCGAACGTCACCGGCGCCTGGCGGAGGCGGCCGGTCTTCGGGTGGTGACCCTGACTCCGGTCCGTCTTCGGGCGGAGTTCTTCGACATCGGCGCCGTGGTCTGGTTCCTGCGCAAGGTGATCTGGACCGTCCCCGACTTCTCGGTGGCGCGCTACCAGGAGCCGCTGCGGCGTCTGGATGCACAGATCCGGCGCGACGGCTCCTTCTCGACCACCGTCACGCGCTTTTTGATCGAGGCGCGCAAGCAGACCCGACGTCCCGGGGCCGGCGGTTGACACCCGGATGCGCGCCCCTCTGGTACCCCGAGATGTGTCGGCGGTCGTGGTCGCAACCGCCGTGCCGACCCTGGACCTTTCCGGGCCGCGCACGGTCGACGTGGAGGTGGCGGTGCGCGAGGCAGCGCGGCGGGGTCTGCTGCGCTCCGAGGGCTGACTCAGGCGCCGGGCAGTGCCAGCAGGTCGGCATCGAGCAGCGAGCACACCAGCCAGGCCGGGGCCAGCGACAGGGCGCGGATGGTGCCGAGCGCCGCAGCGGCGGTGTTGGTGGCAGCGGGCGCGACTGGGCCGCGACCCTGCAGCTCGACCAGCGGCGCGTCATCTCGCATGCCGCCCAGACGTCGCGCTTCGGCGAGTGCTTTGTCCACGCCCCCGAACTCGTCGACCAGCCCGTTGGCAAGGGCTTGCCGGCCCGTCCAGACGCGGCCGCCGGCGATCGGCTCGATCTCGTCTACCGGCCGGCCGCGGCTCTTCGCGACGCGTTCGAGGAAGAGCATGTAGAGACGGTCGACCATCTCGCGAGCTCGTGCCCGTTCGGGCTCGGTGTAGGGGCGGCTGGGATCCTCCATCCCCGAGTACGCGCCGCGGGAGACCATCTGGTGGCCGACCAGGAGCCGTCGCAACAAGCCCCCCACCGCCACGCGCACGCTGATGACGCCGATGGAGCCGGTCAGCGTCCCGGGCTGGGCGAAGATGCGTCGGGCCGGTGTCGCCACGTAATAGCCGCCGGAACCGGCCACGGCGCCCATCACCGCGACCAGCGGCTTGCGGTCGGCCAGGGCCTGGAGAGCCGCCGCCATCGCTTCCGACGCGGTTGCCGAACCCCCTGGGGAGTCGATCCAGAGCAGGACCGCCGCCACCCGCCGGGCGCGGGCGAGGCGGCGCGCCTGCTGGACGACGGTGAGGTCGCCCGCGCGCTCCTGCAGCAGCAGGGGTAGCGGCACCGGAGGCGAGATCGGAGGGTGCTGGCTGTGGCCGTCGACGATCGCGCCCTCGATGCGAAGCAGGCCGACGCAGGGTCCGGGGGGCGTGGGGCGAGGGCGCCAGAGCCGGCGGCGCGCGGCCTCCCATGGCACCGGCTCAGAGCCCAGGCGGTCGGGCAAAGCCTCCTCCGAGCAGACGGCGTCGATCGCCCCCAGCTCCAGCGCCCTGGTGTCCGTGTAGGGGGAGCCGTCCAGAAGTTCCCGCGCCTGGTCCTCGTCGAGGCGGCGCCCGACCCTGATCGTGGTCGCGCGCTCCTCGAGCTCGGAGTCGGCCAGCCAGTCCGCCATCTCGCGAGCCTGCGGCGTCAACGTCCGCCGCGCCAGCATGTCGCCCGCCGTCTTGTAGGGCGAGACCTGGATGACGTCCGCCTCCACGCCGAGCCGCGTCAGCGTCTCCTTCAGGAAGAGGTAGGTGCGAGCCACGCCGAGCGGCCCGATCACACCGCCTGGCTGCAGCAGCACCTCGTCCGCGGCGCAGGCGACCTGGTAGCTGCCGGCCGAGTAACCGGTCGCCCAGCAGACGACGCGCTTACCGGCCCCGCGCAGCTCGGCAACCAGGCCGGCCAGCGCCGCCGCGTCCGCCGCAGGCAGGGGAAGCGGCCGCAGATGGAGCACCAGCCCGCGGACGCGATGGTCACCGGCGAGCCGGCGGAAGCGGGTTTCCAGCCGGCGAAGGCTCGGCCCCGGACGGGGGGTCAGGAAGCGTCGCCAGAGCGGCTCGCGGGGAGGGTCGAAAGCCGGAAGGGGCCCGTCGATGACGATGTGGATCCAGGCCGGGCCGGACCGCCATCTGCGGAGCAGGCTCCCGCCTCCCCAGACGATCCAGCGCACCGCGTACACGACCCATCCCATGACGACCTCCATCGGGAAAAGGGGCCCGAAGGCCGCGCTGGTAAACGAGAGGGAGATTGGTGCACCAGCTTCCCATTCGGCAGCGGGCTACGGGGGTGACTTCTCGCCGGCCGGGAGGCCCATCGCCGCCATCAGCCGGAGCGCGTTGGTCGAGGTCGCCACCCCCTCGCGAAGACGGTAGTCGAACGTCATCGTGGTCAGACCACCCGGGGCCACACCGACCGTCTCCTGGAAGTGGACGTTGCGGGCCACGCGGGCGAGGTCAGGGTCGGCGGCGAGCGCCAGGTCGTGGGTGGAGCAGGCTCCGATCGCGCGCCGGCCCGCCAGCCGCAGCAGGACGGCCCGTGCCGCGGTCGTGCGCTCGGCGGTGTTGGTTCCCTGCAGGATCTCGTCGAGCAGGAAGCAGCCGAGGACGGACGGATCGTCCGCCGCCGCGTCGATCCCGTCGACCACCTCTTTGAGACGCTGCACCTCGGCCAGGAAGTACGAGACCCCCCTGGCCAGCGAGTCGTCGATCCGCATCGATGTCCACAGCCGGAGCGGTGGCAGCCGCAGGGTCGCGGCACAGACCGGCCCCCCCGCGGCCGCCAGGACCGCGTTCACCCCGATCGCCCTCAACAGCGTCGACTTCCCCGACATGTTGGACCCGGTGACCAGCAGCAGCTCGCCGGGAGGGCCGATCCGCACGTCGTTGTCGACGCGGACCGCGGGGTCGATCAAGGGATGCCCGAGCCGCACCGCAGTGATCTCGACTGCCTCGGGTGCCAACTCGGGCAGTGCCCACTCCGGCTCACGGTGGCGAAGCGCGGCCAGGCTGGCCAGCGTCTCGATCTCACCCAGGGCGACCAGCCAGCGGCGGACGCGGTGCCCGTCGACGCGCCGCCACCGGTCGGCCAGCGCGGCCAGGTGGACGTTCCAAAGAAAGAGGACCTGGAGCGGGAAGTAGAGCAGCGTGGTCGGCGGCACCGAGAAAGAGACGATCCGGCTCAGTGATCGAAGCCGTGCTTCGGCGGGCTCGGTGCCTGACCGCGCCGCCTCCCCGAGCCGCCGGAGCAGCGGCGCCTCCCATCCGTGCCGCTGAAAGAGGGAGAGCTGGAGGCCGTAGGGCGCGACCCGGCCCTGCTGCAGGCGAACCGGACCCAGCGTTCGCTCCGCCCACCCCGAGAGCGCGAAAGAAAGCCCGATGTCGATCAGGAAGAACGCGATCCAGACCGGCCAGGGCAGGACCCGGACACCCCACAGGATGAGCGACAGCCAGAAGAGGAACGGCGAGATCACCGCCGCCCAGCGCAGCGCTCCACCGCCGGCCGGCGTCTGTTCGCCCCAGGCCAGGAAAGGTTCGGGATCTGGTGCGGCGCCGCCGGCCGTGATGTGCGCCTGCCGGCCCGCCGCCTCCAGCTCCTGGCAGACCTCGATGGCGCCCGCCAGCTCGCTCACCCCGACCTGGCGCTCCCGCGCCACGTCTGGAGCCGCCGGGGCCAGCAGCCAGCGTGCCAGCTCGGCCTCTCCCATCGGGCTGGTGGTGGTGTTGAGGAGGTGGAACAGGGAGGCGGGGCCGAGGATGTCGAGGTCGCGAGCGTAAGGGTGTTCGGAGGGGGCGGTGATCGGCGGCGGGTTCGGGATCCCCTCCCATCGGCGGCCGATCCGAGCCAGCGCCTCCTCCTGGATCGCCGCCATCGTCCGCGCCCTCGCCAGTTGCGTACGCAGACGCCGGTGCCAAATCACCAGCACCACGAAGGCGGCCAGCAGCACCACGATCGGGATCCCGAGCCAGACCAGGCGCGCGAACACCGCCACCGCCAGCAGGGCGAGCGCGGCCAGGATCGACAGCAGCCGCAAGTTGGACGCCGCCCTCGCCGGCCGGGCGGCCCCCGCGGCCTGCGCCCGAAACCGGTCCTCCCGCGCCCGATAAAAGGCCGTTGCGCCGCCGCCCGACTCCCCCGGAGGTGCACCAACGGGGGTTTCCAGGCCTCCTGAAGACCCCGGAGGTGCACCAACGGGGGTTTCCGTCACCCCGCTTCGCGCGCGACGGTGTGCACGTCGCGGACCTGCTCCAGCTTCTCCATCAAGCGCGAGAGCTGCGCCAGCGAATCGATCTCAACCGTGGTCGACACCACCGCCGTCTTGTCCTCGTACACCGAGACCGCGGCGCGGGACATGTTGACCTTCTGCCCCGCGATCACGGTCGTGATGTCGCGCAGCAATCCGGTCCGGTCCCAGGCCTCGATCTTGATCGAGACCGGGTAGAGATCGGACGCGTCGACGTCCCAGTCGACCGGGACCACCCGTCGCTCGTCGGGCGGATTGAGCGCGTTGGGGCAGTCCGCCCGGTGCACGGTGATGCCCTTGCCGCGCGTCGTGAAACCGGTGATGAGATCGCCCGGCACCGGTTCGCAGCAGGGAGCGCCGCGGGTCATGATGCCGCGCTCGCCGCGGACCAGGATCTGGGGGACCGGCCGCGAACGTGGCAGCAGCGGTATTTCCCGCAGGTCGCCGGACTCCGGGTTGGCGAGCGCCATCTTCATGACCACGGCGTGCGGGTTGAGGTCGCCGTAGCCGATCGCGGCCAGGAAGTCGTCGGTCGAGTGATAGGAGTAGGTGCCCGCGATCTCTTCCAGCTTGCTCTCCGGCAGCTGGCTCAGGGTCAGGCGGTGCATGCGATGCATCTCCTTTTCCAGGAGATCCCGCCCCTTGGCCACGTTCTCGTCCTTGGCCTGGGCCTTGAACCAGCGGCGGATACGATCGCGGGCGGAGGCGGACTTGACGAACGTGAGCCAGTCGCGGCTGGGACCGTGGGGAGCCTTCGAGGTCAGCACCTCGACGATCTCGCCGTTCTGCAGCTCGTAGTCGAGAGGCACCATCCGCCCCCCCACCTTGGCGCCGATACAGCGGTGCCCGACCTCGGTGTGGATGCGGTACGCGAAGTCGACCGGCGTCGATCCCCGCGGGAGATTGAGCACGTCGCCGCGCGGAGTGAAGACGAAGACCTCGTCCTGGAAGATGTCGACCCGGACCGCGTCCACGAACGATTCCGCGTCCTGGACGTCGTTCTTCCACTCCATCAAGAGCCGCAGCCAGGTCAGCTTCTGGTCGTACCGCTTGTCGGTCGACCCCTCCTTGTAGACCCAGTGGGCCGCGATCCCGAACTCGGCCACCTGGTGCATCTCGTGGGTGCGGATCTGGATCTCGATCGGCTCTCCGGTATGCGACAGCACCGTCGTGTGCAGCGACTGGTAGCCGTTGGACTTGGGCATCGCGATGTAGTCCTTGAAGCGGCCCGGCAGCGGCTTCCAGAGCGCGTGGACGACGCCGAGGACGCCGTAGCAGTCCTTCACCGAGTCGACCAGGACCCGGATCGCGATCAGGTCGTAGATCTGGCTGAAGTCGCGGTGATCGCGCGACATCTTCTGCCAGATCGAGTAGACGTGCTTGGGGCGGCCCGTGATCTCGGCCGGGATGTCGATGGACTCCAGGTCGCGACCGAGGATCTCGTTGAGGTCGCTCACCAGGGACTCGCGATCCGCTCGCTTGGCGTTGACCCGACCCACCACGTCCTGGTAGGCCTGCGGGTCGAGCGTACGGAGTGACAGGTCCTCCAGCTGCCACTTCATCTGCCCGATCCCCAGCCGGTGGGCGAGGGGCGCGTAGATGTCCAGCGTCTCCCTCGCGATCCGCTTGCGCTTGTGCTCCGGGAGCGGATCGATCGTCTGCATGTTGTGGAGGCGGTCGGCGAGCTTGATCAGAACGACGCGGATGTCCTCCGCCATCGCCAGCAGCATCTTGCGGATGTTCTCGGCATGGAGCTGCTGGTCATTGCGGAAGCTGATGCGCGACAGCTTGGTGACGCCCTGGACCAGCTGTGCCACGTCGGAACCGAACTCCGCCTCCAGCTCCTCCATCGTGAGCGGGGTGTCCTCCACCGTGTCGTGGAGGAGGGCGGCCGCCAGTGTGGTCCCGTCCAATCCCAGGTCGGCGAGGATCTCGGCGACCGCCAGCGGATGCTCGATGTAGTCCCCGCCCGACATGCGGCGCTGACCGGTGTGGGCGATGGCGGCACGCTCGTACGCCCGCTCCACCAGGGCCTGGTCCTGCGGCGCCAGATTGCCCGCCACGCGGAGCAGCTCGGAGATGCTCACGCCGCTACCTCCCAGGCGTCCGCCTTCCGCCGCCGCCGGCGCTGAGTCGTCAGCGCCGTGCGACGACGGGCCGCGGCAGGGTCATGTCCTACCGGGCGGAGCCGTACAGCGGTTCGCATCACACCTTGTTCGTACCACACTCGGACGAGGTTGAACCCACGGTCAGTACCGGTCGGCCCGGCTCAGTAGCTGCGGGCGAAGACCACCCGCTGCGTCGCCGGTCGGTCACAACAGAGGCAGGTGCCTTCCGCACGCGCGTCGGGATCGATCGCGCGCGCGGTGACGCCGCCGGTCTCCTCCTTGACCCGCTCCTCGCACTGCGCGTCTCCGCACCAGGGCGCCCAGACGAAGCCGGTGCCGTCCCGGAAGTGCGCGACCAGGTCCTCCAGGCGGCTCATCTCGAAGGTGTTCTGATCCCGGAAGTCCAGCGCCCGCTGGTACAGAGCGCGCTGGAACGCCTCCAGGGCATCCTCCAGGTGACGGCCCAGGCCCGTGGCCGGCGTCGGCACCTTGACCCGGCTCATCCGGTCGACCAGAGTCACCTGCTCGGCCGCGACGTCCCGAGGCCCGACCTCGATGCGCAGCGGGACGCCCTTCAGCTCCCAGTAGTTGAACTTGTTGCCCGGCCGTTCGTCGCGCCAGTCGACGTGGATCCGGATCCCGGCGGCCCGCACCTCGGGGAGCCAGCGCTCGATGAAGGCCTGGACCTCTGCCCGGGCTTCCTCGGTGCGCGCGATCGGCACCACCACCACCTGACGGGGCGCGACCTTGGGCGGCAGGATCAGGCCGGTGTCATCGCCGTGGGCCATGATCACGCCCCCGATGAGCCGGGTCGAGATGCCCCACGAGGTGGTGTGGCACACCTCCTGTTCGTTGTCGCGGTTGGCGAAGGTGATGTCGAACGCGCGCGCGAAGTTCTGGCCCAGATAGTGCGAGGTTCCCCCTTGCAGTGCCAGGCCGTCTCGCATCATCCCTTCGATGGTCAGCGTGTAGTCGGCGCCGGGGAACTTCTCGGCCTCGGTCTTGCGGCCGCCGATGACCGGGATGGCCAGCCAGTCCTCGGCGACCTCCCGGTAGTACTCGAGGATCAGGTCGACCTCCTCCTTCGCCTCCTGCGCGGCGGCGTGGAAGGTGTGGCCCTCCTGCCACAGGAACTCAGCGGTGCGAAGGAAGAGCCGCGTCCGCATCTCCCACCGCAGCACGTTGCACCACTGGTTGGTGAGCACCGGCAGGTCGCGATAGGACCGGATGTAGCGGCGGACGATGGTCCCGATGATGGTCTCGGAGGTGGGACGGATCGCCAGGCGCTGATCGAGCTTGCCATGGCTCCCCGCCTCGGTCACCCAGGCCACCTCGGGGACGAAACCCTCGACGTGTTCGGCCTCCTTCATCAGGAGCTCTTCGGGTATCAGGAGGGGGAAGTACCAGTTCTCGTGCCCGCTCGACTTGATCTTGTCGTCGAAGACCCGCTGGATGGCCTCCCAGATCGCGTAGCCGTAGGGCCGGATGACCATCGTGCCGCGGACCGGCGTGTAGTCGGCCAGCTCGGCCTTGCGGACGACGTCGGTGTACCACCGGTCGTAGTCGTCCGACATGCGGGTGAGTTCTTTCACGAAGTCGTCGGTCATCGGAGTCGGCTCCCGGGTGAGGTTCGGACGCGCGCCGTCAGGCGCCGGCGGAGTCGGTAAGGCCCGCTCGGACTCAGCGCCGTGCGCGAGTCGGAGCGGGCCCTGGCGGCGGCGGGCACCACACTCGCGACAGGCCGTACGCGTCCGACATGGTGTTCATTCTGGCAGGAGCAAGAGGGCGCTTTCTGCACATCCCGGTGCTACCGGGTGCTTGGTAGGCCCGGAGTGTGCAGAAACGGACCTCAACCGGTCCGCTCGCGGCCCCTGACATAGGCCGCGAACTGGTCGATCATGTCCTGGACGTCGGCGAGGGGGACGTACACGAACGCGGCGTCGCCCCACTGGTCGTAGAGCGGTGTGAGGATCACCTCGTCGCCGGAAACGCGGAAACAGACGGCATTGCCGCAGTACTCCGCGTCAGGATCGTTGGGACGCGCCAGCAGGTCCGGCCACCACCGACTCAGAAAACGATCGATGCTGCCTTTACTGTCTGCAATCTCGTCGAGCATCCCGCGCAGCGCCTCCAGCTGCACCGGCTGCGGCAACGGGGGCTCGCGAGAGGACAATTCCACATCGGGTGTGAACGTCCAGCGTCCTCTCAACGCTTGTGATCCGGATAAAACGTCGCTGGGCCTCCTCCATTGTTACGGCGCCACCCGCTGACCGGGATTCCGCAGCCGCGGCCCTTCCATTTCCTTACGACCCGGTTCACCCGCATGCGATACGCTTCGCAACCCGCTGCCATGACTTGGTCACGGGTCCAGTGATCCGGGAACATCGTGTGCTCGCCTTCTTTCCGAACCCATTGGCCCCGAGGATGATAGAAGGACACGACCGCTCGATAGGAACCGTCGGGGTAGTGCTCAAGTATCTCGTCGATCCGTCTGCCCGGGGGAGGGACACCGTTGGGAGCGTGGTGGAACCCGACCGGCCTACCGCTCTTCTCGTTGATGTCGCCGAGCAGGACGTGGTGCGCGAGTTCCTGCTCTTCCGCCGGCAGGCTCGCCACGTACTCCTCGACCGACTGTGGAGCAATCCTGCCCATCCCCACCACAACCTAACCGCTCGCTCCGGACACCATGCAGACAAAGCGACGACGTCGCCTTCTCCACATTCCGGGCCTACCCGGCGCCGGGTATGCCCCGAGTGTGCAGAAACGGACCTCAACCCGTCCGTTCGCTGCCCCTGACATAGGCAGCGAACTGGTCGATCATGTCCTGGACGTCGGCGAGGGGGACGTACACGAACGCGGCGTCGCCCCATTGGTCGTAGAGCGGTGTGAGGATCACCTCGTCGCCGGAAACGCGGAAACAGACGGCATTGCCGCAGTACTCCGCGGCAGGATCGTTGCGACGAGCCAGCATGTCCGGCCACAGATCCCGCAGAAACTCCTCGACACTCTGGTTGCTGATCGCGATCTCGGCGAGCATCTCACGCAGCGGCTCCAGCTGTGCTGGGTCAGGCAGCGGCGGGTCGCGAGTCGCGTCCAGCACGCTGGGTGCGAAGGTCCAGCGACTGTTCACAGGTCACGGTCCGGGAAGAAGGTCGCCGGGCCCCGTCCGTCTTCGCGGCGGTACCCGCGAATCGCAACGCCGCGGGCGTGGCCCCGCCATCTCTTCACGCTCCGGTCCACGCGCCCGAGATAGGCCTCCCGTCCCGCTGCCATGACTTCGTGCCGGCTCCAGTGGTCAGGGAACATCGTGTGCTGCTCGTATCTGCCCTTCTCCACCCATCCGTACCGAGGATCGTAAATGGAGACGATCGCCCGATAGGTGCCGTCGGGGTACCGCTCGAGCACCTTGTCGATCCGCCTGCCTGGGGGAGTCACTCCGTTCGGTGCGTGGTGAAATCCGACCGGCCTGCCGGTTTTCTCATTGATGTCGCCGAGCAGGACGTGGCGCGCGAGCTCCTGCTCCTCCACCGGCAGGCTCGCCACGAACTCCTCGACAGACTGCGAAAGGGCCCCCATCCCCACCCAAGCCTAACCGCCCGATCCGGACGTCACGCAGACAAAATGAAGACGTCGCATTCTCCACATTCGGGGCCTTCCGGGCGCGAGGTAGGCCCGGAATGTGAAGAAACGGCCGCGTAACGGTCCCCGCTCAGAGCGTGACCGTGCCCTCGATCAGCGACCGCACTTCGCCGCCGACCCAGATCGTGTCCCCCTCCTGGTCGACGTAGACACGCCCGCGGCGATGCAGCACTGTGCCTTGGGCCGCCACGTAGTGCGCCGGCGCCAGACCAGCCCCGATCAGCCACACGGCAAGGCCGGCATTGAAACTTCCGGTTACCGGGTCCTCTGTCTGCTGGTAGCCCACGAAGGTGCGGACCTCGAACTGCGCGTCCCCGCCCTCGGTCGGGGCGAAGAGGCCGATCTCGAGATTTCCCATCGCGGCGTAATCGGGCTTCACCGCCAGCACGTCTTCCCGCGAACTCAGACGTATCCCGATCCACGCCGGGCCGTTGTCCAGGTGCGCCGCGGCCAGGATCGCGGCAGGATCCAGGCGCAGTGCCAGCGCCACCTGCGAGATCGTCGCCCGATCCACCTCCCCCGAGCGGCGCAGTGGCGGTGCCGCGAACGCCAGGCGGCCGCCGTCGCGCCGGATCCGGACCAGCCCGACCCCACACTCCTGCACCACCTGCTCTCCCCGGGGCCGTCCCCCGCGGGCCAGCCAGACCCAGCAGGTGCCCAGCGTCGGGTGCCCGGCGAACGGAAGCTCGCGGGTGGGGGTCAGGATGCGCACCCGGTAGTCGGCCGCCGGATCGGTCGGAGGCAGCAGGTAGGTCGTCTCGCTGAGGTTGGTCCAGCGCGCGAACATGTGCAGCTGCTCGTCGCTCAACGCATCGGCCTCGCCCACCACCGCCAGGGCGTTGCCCAACCCGGGGGCGGGTGAGAAGACGTCGACCTGGGAGAAGGGTAGGTCCACCGTCAGGGCCGCCGGCTCAGGCCGACGCCGGCGCGGCGGCACCCCGTTCCTCGGCGAGCACGTCGATCTCGTGCAGGAGGACGGGAAGGAGCTCCGCCTGGGGAACGGTCCGGAACAGCTTCCCCTTCTTGAAGATGACCCCCTTGCCACGCCCACCGGTGACCCCGATGTCGGCGTGACGCGCCTCGGCAGGGCCATTGACGACGCAGCCCATCACCGCCACCGTGATCGGCGCCTTGATCTTGGCGATGTACTCCTCCACCACCTTCACGGTCGGCACCATGTCGTACTCCAGCCTCCCGCAGGTGGGGCAGGCGATCAGCGTCGTCCCCTCCTTGCGGAAGTTGAGGGCCTTCAACACCTCGTAGCCGACCCGGATCTCCTCGGTCGGGTCGGAGGTGGCGAGCGAGACCCGGATGGTGTCGCCGATGCCCTCGCCGAGCAGGATGCCGAGCCCCACCGCGGAGCGGATCGATCCCGCCTGCACCGGCCCCGACTCGGTGACGCCGAGGTGGATCGGGTAGGGCCGCTCCTGCGCGAACAGGCGGTTCGCCATCACGTTGGTCCAGACGTCGGTCGCCTTGAGCGAGACCTTGATGTGACCGGGGCCGTAGTCCAGTTCCTCCAGGATCTTGCAGTGGCCGATGGCGACGTCGGCCATGCGCCGGGCGGTGGCCATGCGGTCGTCCCGGTTGACGGCGTGCTCCTCGCGCAGCGACTTGTGCACCTCTTCCGGCAGCGACCCCGCGTTGACGCCGATTCGGAACGGGATCTCCCGCTCTTTCGCGGCCTGCACCACGCGGACCACCTTGTCGCGGTCGGGAATGTTCCCGGGGTTGAGACGGAGGCCGTCCACGCCCGCCTTGATCGCCATCAGCGCCAGCTCGTGGTTGTAGTGGATGTCGGCGATGATCGGGAGCGGCGACTGCTTGACGATGTCGACCAGCGCCTCCGCCGCCTGGTGGTCGGGGACCGCCGGTCGCACGATCTCGCAGCCCGCCTCCTTCAGGGCGTGGATCTGCTCCACCGTCGCCTGCACGTCGCGGGTGTCGGTCTTGGTCATGGTCTGGACGGCGATCGGGGCCGCGCCCCCGACGACGACGTCGCCGACACGGACCGGGATCGACCGCCGCCGGGCGGGTTGGAGAGTCTCCTGCATCAGCCAGCTACCTCAAACTACCCCAGGTACGGCGCCCACGCTCGGGCCCCGCGGGGACCTCGGCCCCGTCACCTCAGCTGCGGGAAGGAACCGGAAGCGATCCTCTGGACATCGAAAAGCGCCACCAGCAGCACCAGGGCCAGTACCGCGATGAACCCCGCCCGCTGCACCGCCGCCTCCCGGGCGGGGTCGAAGGCCTGACCCCGGATCTTCTCCAGGACCACGACCAGGATCCGGCCGCCGTCGAGCGCGGGCACCGGGAGCAGATTGAAGAGCGCCACTGACATGCTCAGCAGCGCGGCCAGCGTGAGCCAGACGGAGAAGCCGTCGACCGCCGCCTGATAGGCCACGTCTCCGACACCGACCGGCCCGGTGATGCCATTGGGTCCGAGCAGCCCGCCCGGAATCCTTCCCGTCACCACCATCGCGATGCTGCTCACGATGGCCTGGGTGGCGGTCCAGGGGAACGTGATCCCGGTCTGCACCGCGTTCAGCGGGGTCACCACGCCTTCCTCGGTGATCCCGATCAGGTAGGCCTTGTCCGCCTTGTCGTACCGCGGCCGCACGGTGGTCTGGAACGCGGTCCCGTCGGACCGCACGACCTCCAGCGCCAGCGGCTGCGTGGGATTCTTCTGCTCCTGGTTGCGGATCTCGCTCCCGCTCTGAATCGGTTTGCCGTTCACGGTCCGGATCGAGTCGCCCGGGTGCAGTCCGGCCTGGGCGGCCGGGGAGCCCGCCGTCACGCTCGCCACCAGCCCCGGGTCCGAGTTGAGCTGCGTGAACCCGATGCAGGTCACGACCAGCATGGCGACGATCACGTTCGCCGCCGGGCCGGCCAGCAGCGTCGCCAGACGCGCCCAGGCGGGGCGGGAGCCGAAGGCGCCGGGAGCGTCGTAGTCGCCCGGCTCCTGGCCCGCCATGCGCACGTAGCCTCCGATCGGGAGGAGGCGCAGCGTGTACTCGGTGCCGCCCCGCTTGGTCTGGAGCAGCTTGGGTCCGAACCCGACCGCGAACTCGTAGACCCGGATCTTGACCAGCTGGGCGACCGCCATGTGCCCGAACTCGTGCGGGGCGATCAGGATCAGGAACATGCCGCCGATGGCGACGATGCCGAGCAGGACATGGCCGAGAAGTGGGATCAGAGCGTCCATGCAGCGCTCAGCCTACCGACGTGCGGAGTATGTGCGCGCGGACGTGCGTACGCGCCCAGCGGTCGGCGGCCAGGATCTCGTCCAGCGACCCGGCACGGCCGCCGGGATAGGCCTCGAGCGTCAACCGGGCCAGCGGCACGATCTCGCGGAAGGCCAACCTTCCCTGGAGGAAGGCCGCCACCGCCTCCTCGTTGGCGGCGTTGACGACCGCCGGCCAGGGGGTCCCGCGTTCTGCCGCTTCGCGAACCAGGCCCACCGCCGGGAAGCGGCGATCGTCCAGGGGGTAGAGCTCGAGCGGACCGCTGGTGCCGAAGTCGGTGGGCGCGACCACGCCGCCGAGCCGTTCGGGATAGCTCAAGGCAAGCGCGATCGGGGTCCGCATGTCGGGCCGCCCGATCTGCGCCTTGGCGGTTCCGTCGCAGAACTCCACGATCGAGTGGACGACCGACTGGGGGTTGACCAGGACCTGAATCGCCTCCAGCGGCAGGCGGAACAGGTGATGGGCCTCGAGCACCTCGAGCGCCTTGTTCATCAGCGTCGCTGAATCGATGGTGACCTTGGGCCCCATCGACCACCTCGGATGCGAGAGCGCCTGCTCCACGGTCAGCGTCTCGGGGTCCCATTCGGGGTGTGCCCAGAGCGGGCCGCCGGAGGCGGTGACGGTGATGCGGCTGACGGCCTCCGGTGACTCTCCCCACAGGCACTGCCAGATCGCGGAGTGCTCCGAATCGACCGGGCGCAGACGGTCGCCGAGGGGTCCCGCCGCCTCCATCACCACCTCCCCCGCCATGACCAGGACCTCTTTGCTGGCCAGGGCCACCCGCTTGCCGGCGCTCAGGGCGTCCAGCGTCGGCTGCAGCGCGGCCGCGCCCGGGATCGCCATCAGCACCAGGTCCACGCGGGCCGAGACCACCAGCTCCCGGAGCCGGTCCTCGAAGTCGGTTGCGGTGCTCTGCAACACCACCGGGGCCTGGCGATCGGGCGCGCGCCGGCCGCTCACCAGCGCCTCCACCGTGAAGCGGTCGGGGAAGCGGTCGAGCACCTCCAGCGTTTGGGTGCCGATCGATCCGGTCGCGCCCAGCACCGCCACCCGCAGACGTTCACTCATCGGCGCTCACCCCAACACCCGTTTCGCACGGGCAGGGGCGTTATCCCCGTCGCGATGGCACCCGTTCCGTGCGAAACGGGTGATATGCGCGGGTGGCTCACAGCAGGTGGAAGGCGGACGCATAGAGGTAGACGGCGATCGGGGCGAAGAGCAGGGAGTCCATCCGATCGAGCATCCCTCCGTGTCCCGGGATCAGATGGGAGGAGTCCTTGATCGCCGCCAGCCGCTTCAGCTGTGACTCGACCAGGTCGCCCGCGACACCGGTCATGCTGACCAGCACCCCCAGCACCAGGCCGTGCCACCAGGGGACCTGGAGCAGGAACACCGTCCCCAGGACCATCACGGGGACCCCGATCACGAAGCCCGCGATCGCGCCCTCCCAGGTCTTTTTGGGGCTGATCTGCGGGAAGAAGGGCCGGCGCCCGAAGCGTCGACCCGCGAGCAGCGCCGCCGTGTCCTCCAGCATCAGGGTGGCCAGCGTGATGAGGACCCAGAACAGGCCCCGAGAGCCGGTCGGCTGGGTGTAGAGCAGCACGTAGTAGTTGAGCGGAAGGCCGATGTAGAGGGCGCCCGCGAGCCCCATCGCCCAGCGCCCCAGGCCCTGCGCCCTCCCGGGCAGGAAGAGAAAGACGGAGAGGCCCACGACCAGGGTCGCCGCCAGGACGGCCTCGACCGGGAGCCAGCGCAGCTCGGTGCCGCTGAAGATGAAGTACAGGCCAAGGGGGAACAGCAGCCACAGCGGTGCGGTGGCGCGGAACCGCACCGTGATCCCACGGAACTCCCAAAGGCCCAGGCTCCCCGCCAGGACGGCGATCGCGTAAAACCCGGGCCGCCCCAGCGCGAGCAGACCGAGGGCGGCGGCGATCAACACCGCCGCCGACACGATCCGGACCACGAGGCCGGAGCGGGGAGATCTCACTTCCTTCATCCGCCGGGACTCCTCGGCGCTCATCGGCTCGTGATCACCCGGGGACCTCGGCCGGACGGCCGCCGAACCGGCGCACGCGGGTCCCGTAGTCGGCGATGGCGCGGGCCAGGTCCTCCTCGTCGAAGTCAGGCCACAGCGTGTCGGTGACGTGGATCTCGGCGTAGGCGCCCTGCCAGAGCAGAAAGTTGGAGAGCCGTTGCTCGCCCGCGGTCCGGATGATGAGGTCGGGGTCGGGGAGCTCGGGGTGGTAGAGCCGGCGGCGCAGCTCGCCCTCCGTCATCCGGTCCGGCTCCAGGCCCTCCCGCAGCGCCTCCCGGACCGCGTCCACGATCTCAGCCCGGCCGCCGTAGTTGAGGCAGACGTTGAGGACCCCGTTTCGGTTGTGCTCGGTCCGGCGCTGGGCGTCCGCGATGCGGTCCTGAATGCCAGGCTGCAGCTCCGAGGTCCGGCCGCTGACGACGATGCGGATCCCCCGTTCGTTGAGCTCGTCGAACTCTCGCTGGATGGCCTCGTTGAAGAGCCGCATCAGCGCGCGCACCTCGGCGGTGGGCCGCGACCAGTTCTCGGTCGAGAAGGCGTAGACGCTGAGCACCTCGATGCCCAGGCCCTCGCAGGCGTACATGACCCGCTTCATCGCCCGCACGCCGGCCCGGTGGCCGAACGAGTGCGGGCGGTTGCGGCGCCGGGCCCAGCGGCCGTTGCCGTCCATCACGATCGCGACATGGCGCGGGACGGCGTCGGCCACGACGGTCAGGCGCCGGCCGCGTGACGGAGCCGTCTGGTGCCAGGCACCTAGACCTCCATCACCTCGGCCTCTTTCCGGTGCACCCGCTCGTCGACGCGCCCGACCATCTCATCGGTCAGCTTCTGGAGTTGGTCGGAGATCTTGTGGCTCTCGTCCGCGGGGACCTCCCCCGCCTTCTCGGCGCGCTGCACGCGGTGGATCTCATCGCGCCGCGCGTTGCGGATCGCCACCCGGCTCTCCTCGGCGCGCTGCTTGGCGAGGCGGACGTACTCGCGGCGCCGTTCCTCGGTCAGCGGCGGGATCGGCACCCGGACCACCTGACCGTCGTTGGAGGGGTTGAGGCCCAGCCCGCCTTCGCGAATCGCCTTGTCGATGGTCCCCACGTACGAGCGGTCGTAGGGCTGCACCACCAGCAGTCGCGCCTCCGGAGTTCCGATCTGCGCCAACTGGTTGAGCGGCGTCGGCGTCCCGTAGTAGTTGATCGGCAGGTGCTCGATGAGCGCGGGGTTGGCGCGGCCGGTCCGGATCGTGCTCAGCTCGTGATCGAGGTGATCGACCGCTTTCGTCATCTTCTCCCGGGCCTCGGCGAGGACCGAGGATTGGGTGATCTCGCTCATTGCGCCGCCGCCCCCCCGATCAGGGTTCCGATCGCTTCCCCTTTGACGACCCTCACCATGTTGCCCTCCTTCAGGAGATCGAAGACGACGATCGGGATCTGATTCTCGCTGCACAGCGTGACGGCGGTTGAATCCATCACTCCCAGCCTGCGTGTGAGCACTTCCAGGTACTCGAGCCGGCGGATCTTCTCCGCGTGCGGGTTGCGCTCGGGATCGGCGGTATACACGCCGTCCACCCGCGTCGCCTTCATGACCACCTCGCACTCCAGCTCGGCCGCCCGCAGCGCGGCCGCGGTGTCGGTCGACATGAACGGGTTGCCGGTCCCTCCGGCGAGGATGACGATGCGTCCCTTCTCCAGGTGCCGCATGGCGCGGCGCCGGATGAAGGGCTCGGCCACCTTCGGCATCTCGATCGCGGACATGGTGCGCGCCTCGAGACCGACCTCCTCCACCCCCTCCTGGAGGGCGAGCGCGTTGATCACCGTCGCCAGCATGCCCATGTAGTCCCCGGTGGAGCGGTCGAAGCCGATCTCCGACCCTTGGACCCCGCGAAAGATGTTGCCGCCGCCCACCAGGAGCGCCACCGAGACGCCCAGCGCGTGGACCTCCTTCACCTGGCGGGCGATCCGCTGCACGACCGTCAGATCGAGGCCGTACGCCCGGGCGCCCCCGAGGGCCTCGCCGCTGAGCTTGAGGAGGATGCGGCGGTACTTCGGCTCGGAGCTCATGGCTGGCAGCAGGGGTGCGCGATCCCGCTCACCCTTCTCTGATGCTAAACCGGGAGAACCGGCGAACGCTCACGTTCTCCTGCACGGTGGCCACGGTCTGGGCGATCAGGTCCTTGATCCTGGTCTTGGGCTCGCGGACCCACTCCTGCTCCAGGAGCACGTTGTCCTCGTAGAACTTCCGCTCCTGACCGTCCACGATCCGGTTCCAGGCCGCCTCCGGACGACCGTCCTGCTCCGCCTTGCGCCGGTGGAGGTCGCGCTCCTGCTCCACAACCTCGGCCGGGATGTCCTCCTTGCGAACCCAACGCGGGTTGGCGGCCGCGATGTGCATCGCCAGCTCGCGCGCGAGCTTCTTCATGTCGTCGCCCTTGGCCACGAAGTCGGTCTCGCAATCGACCTCGACCAGCACCCCGATCTGCGGCGGGAAGTCGTCGCTGGTGCGATGGAGGTAGGCCTCGACGAGCCCGTTGGAGGTCTCCCGTCCGGCGCGCTTGTCGGCCTTGGCGATCCCGCGCTCGCGAAGCAGCACCGCCGCCTGGTCGAGGTCGCCGTCCGCGTCCTGGAGCGCCTTGCGGCAGTCCATCATGCCGGCGTTGGTCCTATCGCGCAGCTGCTTCACCAGGGCAGCCGTGATCTCTGCCATCTCTGCAGTCTCCTCACTATCAGGTGGGCGGCCCGCGCTCGATGAGGGCGCGGGCCGGGGCCGCCGTGGTTAAACGGTGACCGCCCTAGTCATTGTCGTTGCGGCCCAGGAAGTCCTCCTCGGTGACCCCGGGGAGGTAGTCCTCCTCGTCGTCCATGTACTCCTCCATGAGGTCGTACCGCGGAGTCTCCAGGAACTCGCGCTCCTCCAGCTGCGGCAGCTGCTCGCCCCGCTCCAGCGCCGCCTGCCGGCCTTCCAGGCAGGCGTCTGCGACCTTGGTCGTGAGCAGCTTGACGGCCCGGATCGCGTCGTCGTTCCCCGGGATGATGTGCTGGATCTGGTCCGGGTCGCAGTTGGTGTCGGTGATCGCGACCACCGGGATCCTGAGGCGGTTGGCCTCGGTCACCGCGATGTGCTCCTTGCGCGGGTCGACGACGTAGACCGCGCCCGGCAGCCGGCGCATGTCGGCGATGCCGTCGAAGTGGTACATCAGGCGGTCGAGCTCGTCCTGGAGCTTCTTGGCCTCCTTCTTGGGAAGCTGCTCGAAGTAGCCCGCGTCGCGGAGCTTGCGCAGCTCCTGCAGACGCTCGATCCGCTTCTTGACGGTCGCGAAGTTGGTCAGCATGCCGCCCATCCAGCGGCGGTTGACGAAGAACATCCCGGAGCGCGCGGCCTCGGTCTGGATCGTCTCCTGGGCCTGCTTCTTGGTCCCCACGAAGAGGACCGGGCGCCCGGTGGCGGCGACGTCCTTCACGAAGCCGAGCGCGTCGTCGAGCAAGCGGACGGTCTTCTGCAGATCGATGATGTGGATCCCGTTGCGCGCCGTGAAGATGTAGGGGCGCATCCGGGGGTTCCAGCGGCTCGTCTGGTGTCCGAAGTGGACGCCTGCCTCGAGCAGCTGCTTCAGCGTTACCTGTGGCATCTAGTCGTTCTCCTGTTTGCCTCCGCCCGCGCTCGCTCCCCGAGTGGGAGACAGGATGCAGCCCGGGCGTGCGTACTCAGCCCGCTCTGGGCTGGCAACGAGAGTCTACCGCGCGGCGACCTCTCGTAAACCCGGGACCGGGGACGGCCGCGCGGGGCTAGACGGTGGCCTTCTGCCGCCGGCGGCCGCCGTTGGCGCTCTTCGACTTGGTGCCGCCCCGGCACTTCGGGTAGTCGATGCAGGACTTGAAGGGACCGTAGCGGCCCTCCCGCTCCAACATCTGTTTCCCGCACTCGGGGCAGGTTTCGTCAAGGACTTTGGGCTCCGCCTTGACCTTCGGCTGCCCGTCCTTACCGACATTGGCCCGGTACTTGCACTCGGGGTAGCGGCTGCAGGAGAGGAAGGGGCCGTAGCGCCCGCGCCGGCGCAGCAGCTCGCCCTGGTGGCACTCCGGGCATTCCAAGCCGGTGGGCTCAGCCTCCGCGCGATCCTTCTTTATGTACTTGCAGTCGGGGTAGCCGGAGCAGCCGATGAACTCGCCATAGCGCCCGTTGCGAACCTGCAGCGGACGGCCACACTCGGGGCAGGTCTCCTCCAGCAGCTTCGGCTCCGGCGCCTCGCCGCCGTGCAGCACCGCCTGGCGGTACTTGCACTGGGGGTAGCGCGAGCAGCCCTTGAAGGGCCCGTAGCGGCTCGCGCGCAGGACGAGCGTTCCCTGGTGACACTCGGGACACTCCTCGCCGGTGTCGGCGGGCATCGCCTCCTTGGCGTCGCTGAGCATCTTCTCGAGCGGCGTGTAGAAGTCTCCGACCACCGGCACCCATTCGACCTGGCCCGATTGGACCTCGTCCAGCCGCTGCTCCATGGCGGCGGTGTACGCGTCGTCGACGATGTCGTGGAAGTGGCCGACCATGATGGTGTTGACCGCTTCCCCGATCTCGGTCGGGTGGAGCCGTCGCTCCTTCTGCTCGACGTAGCCGTGATCCTGGATGGTGCCGACGATGCTGGCGTAGGTCGACGGCCGGCCGATGCCACGCTTCTCCAGCTCCTGGATCAGCGACGCCTCCGAGTAGCGGGGCGGCGGCTGGGTGAAATGCTGCTCCGGGACCAGGTCCCAGAAGCGGAGCGTCTCCCCCTCCTGCAGCTCGGGCAGGCGGGACTCGGGATCGTCGTCTCGCTCCCAAACCCGGTAGTACCCGTCGAAGGTGAGCACCGAACCGGTGGCGCGCAGGACCAGCGGCCCGGCGACGACCTCGGCCGTGGTCCCGGCGTAGACGGCGGGGGCCATGCGGCTGGCCACGAAACGCCGCCAGATCAGCTCGTAGATGCGGTACTGATCAGGCGACAGGTAGCGCCGGATGTCCTCCGGACGCCGCGAGGGCTCGGTGGGCCGGATCGCTTCGTGGGCGTCCTGGGCGCCCGGACGAGCCTTGTCCGTTCGCGGCCGGCCCAGGTAACGGTTCCCGAACTGCCCCTTGATCCAGGACTGGACCTTCCCGTCGGCTTCGTCCGAGATGCGCGTCGAGTCGGTGCGCATGTAGGTGATGAGGCCGGTCGAGCCCTCCCTGCCCAGCTCGATGCCCTCGTACAGGTCCTGGGCCAGGCGCATGGTGCGCTTGGGCGAGAAGCGGAGGCGGCTCGACGCGTCCTGCTGCAGGGTCGAGGTGGTGTAGGGCGCGGGCGCAGACTTGCGGCGTTCCTTACGCTCCAGCGAGCGCACCGTGTAGGTGGCGCCGTCGAGGAGGGCCATCGCCTGCCGGGCGTCCTCTTCGGTCTTCAGCTCCAGCTTGCCCTTGGGGTCGTCCAGGCGGCGCAGGACGCGGGCCCGGAACCTCTCCGCCTCGTCTTGTCCCGCCCCCTGACGGGAGAGGATGGCGTCGACGGTCCAGGACTCCTCGGGCCGGAAGTGACGGATCTCCTGCTCGCGGTCGACCACCAGACGCAGCGCCACCGACTGGACACGACCGGCGCCGATGCCCTTCTGGACCTTGCTCCACAGGAAGGGGCTCAGACGGTAGCCCACCAGCCGGTCGACCACGCGGCGGGCCTGGTAGGCATTGACCAGGTTCATGTCGATGTCGCGGGGGCTCCGCAGCGCCCGCTGCACCGCCTCATTGGTGATCTCGTGGAACTCGATCCGCTTCGGGTCGCGGAGGCGCAGCACCTCCGCGAGGTGCCAGGAGATGGCCTCGCCCTCACGGTCGGGGTCGGAGGCCAGGATGACCTCGGTGCCCCGGCGGGAGACGTTCTTTCGGAGCTCCGAGATCGTCTGCCGGCGGCTCTCGACGACCTCGTAGTGGGGCCGGAACTCGTGCTCGACGTCGACCGCCAGATCGCGCTCCGGCAGATCGCGCACATGGCCCATCGACGCCATCACCTCGTAGTCGGCGCCCAAGAAGCGCTTCAGCGTCCGCGCTTTCGCGGGCGACTCGACGATGATCAAACGTTCTGCCACGGCGGTGGACTACTCCTCTTCTTTTGCTGTCATTCCGCGGTGGCTCGGCGCCGACCGCGGCCGTTCACTCGTAACCGGCGCTCGACGGCGAACGCTGGAACCCACCTCGGTAGTGGGCCCGGTTCGGCGGATGATCCCCGCAGGAGCGCACCGTGGGTGGTTCTGCCCAGCTTTGACCATTCCTACACGTGCCGCCGGTCGACCGCCTGGGCCGGAGGGTTTCGCACGGTACGCCTTTCGTGTCCCGATTGGCAGCCGCTTGGGGGTTTGGCGGGCGCCGGTCGTCACGGGTAGTGACGCGGTCGTGAGGTACGTATCTGCACAAAACGGCCCTGCGGCCGGCGCCGGGATAGGGCCGGATTGTGGAGAAAGGTCGCTTACCGGTGTGCGCGACGATGCACTCTGACGTAGCCGCCGCCGATCCGCTTGACCCGACCGTGGAGTTCCGCCTGGGAGAGCCGGACCAGGATCTGCTGAACGGGAAGTCCGAGCTTGGCCGCCAGCGTGCCGGGGTCCACGGGCAGCGTGTCAGTCAGGTGCACGAGCAGCGGGTCCCGCCCGGCAGCAGGGAGTTCGATGTGAAGGTGCCCGGGCGGCCCCAGAGGATCATCCAGGACCTCGCTCGACTCGCCGATCTCCCGCAGCACATCGCGCGCGTTCTGGACCAGGCCGGCCCCGTCGCGCAGGAGTTGATGACATCCGACGGAAAGGGGCGAGAAGACGCTCCCCGGCACGGCGAGGACCGTCCGGCCGAGCGCGAGGGCGGCTTCGGCGGTGATCAACGCGCCCGAACCCACCGCCGCCTCCACCACCACGACGGCCTGGGAGAGTCCTGCGATCGTCCAGTTGCGTTGGGGGAAATGGTCCCTGCGCGGCGGCGTTCCGTCGGGGAACTGGCTCACCAGGGCGCCACCCTGGGCGATGATGCGTCGGGCAAGGTCGTGGTGCCGGGCCGGGTACACAACGTCGACACCGGTGCCGAGCACGGCGAGCGTCGCGGCGTCGGCCTCCAGTGCTCCCTGGTGAGCGGCCGCGTCGATCCCGATCGCGAGTCCGGACACGATCACCGCCCCGGCGTGACCGAGATCGGCGGCGAGACGCTCTGCGACTGCTTCGCCGTAAGGCGTTGGCTTCCGCGCACCGACGATGGCGACGCGCGGTCCCGGTGGCGGCGGCCAGGTCCCGCGGACCCGCAGCGTCGGGGCGTGCCAGCCGCCAGCCGGGCACGCGTCCTCCAGCCTCACCTCGCGGACGGGCGCGGCGTCCGCGTCGTGATCAGGCGGCACGCTCGGCCAGCCGGTAGCCCAGCGCCTCCAACACGTGGCGCTCGGCGATCTCGACCCCACCCTCCAGGTCGGCGAGCGTGCGAGCGACGCGCCACGCCCGGTGGTAGCCACGGGCGGTGAGCCCCTGTGCGTCAGCCCACCGCTCGAGCGAGCCCCGGGCCTGAGCGCTCAGCGGCGCCTGGACGCGCAGCTCCTTCGCTCGCAGCTCCCCGTTGCACTTTCCCTGGCGCTCCTCCTGCAGGCGGCGAGCCTCCACGACGCGAGTGCGAACCTGGTCCGAGCTTTCTCCACCATCGCCCTGCAGCGCGCTGAGTGGCAGCCTCGGCACCGTGACCTGCAGATCTATCCGGTCGAGCAGTGGGCCGGAAAGAGACCGCTGATAGCGCTCGATTGCCGGCGGCGAGCAGCGGCAGTCCCGCTCGGCGTCGCCCAGGTACCCGCACGGACAGGGGTTGGTGGCGGCGACCAACTGGAATCGCGCGGGATAACGAACGCTGCCGGCTGCCCGCGTCAGGTGTACGTCCCCGCGCTCGAGCGGCTGACGGAGAAGCTGCAGGGTACGTGGCGCGCACTCCGCCAGCTCGTCCAGGAAAAGGACACCCGAGTGAGCCCGCGTGACCTCCCCCGGCATGGCAATCGGCGAGCCGCCGCCCACCAGTCCGGCCCCTGAGATCGAGTGATGCGGCGCGCGAAACGGACGGCGCCAGTCGAGTGGCCCTCCGGTCCCGAGCTCGCCCAGCTCGCCCAGCACGCTCCGAATCTGTGCTACGAGCATCGCCTGCTCGAGATCGAGGGGTGGCAAGATCCCCGCCAACGCCCGGGCGAGCATGGTCTTCCCGGCGCCCGGCGGTCCGCTCATCAACAGGTGGTGCCCACCCGCGGCGGCGACCTCGAGGGCCCGGCGCGCTGCCTCCTGCCCATGTATCTCAGCCAGGTCGAGGTCCGGGGCCTGGTCATTCGCTTGGTGCGCGATGGTGCGCGGCTGGGGTGAGATGGGCTCCTCGCCGAAGATGTGGGCGACAAGCTGCGCCAGGTTGTCGCAAGGGATGATTTCGAGGCCGTCGATCAGTGCCGCCTCCTCGGCGTCGCCGGCGGGAACGTAGAGGCGACTGAACAGCCGCTGCCGGGCCCAGGTCGCGGCGACGAGCACGCCCGGCACGTGTCGGACCGTCCCGTCCAGACCCAGCTCACCCAGGAACGCCGCGTCGTCGGGCCCCTCCCGCCCTTCGCTGGCGAGCGCGACGCCGACGGCGATCGGCAGATCCAGGCCCGGCTGCTCCTTCCGCAGCTGGGCCGGAGCCAGATTGATGGTGACGTTTCGCTTTGGAAGCGGCAGCCCGGCGTTCCGCATGGCCGCCTCGATCCGCTGCCGCGACTCCTTCACCGAAGCCGAGGCCAGGCCGACCACGGTCAGCTTGGTTTCGAATCCGCCCCCCACGTCGACCTCGACTTCGACGCAGCGCCCTTCCAGCCCTCGGAGCAGCACGCCGACCGTTCTGGTTACCATGCCTTGGCACGGTAGAGGGGCCAGGTAGGCGTGGGAACGGGGGGTGTTAAGGCACGGTATTTGTCCGGCCGGAGTCCAGGAGCAAACAGGTACCATGCACGGGTGCTGACGCGCAGAGGGCCATGGTGGGCCAGGGGCTACGTCGTGGTCCTGGCGCTCGTCGTAGTTGCATGCACCGCGACGGGTGCTCCTTCAGGCGCCGCGCCCACCTCCGTCGACTGCGCGAAACTGGCCAGCATAGGAGTGAAGACTTGTCCGCCGAACCATCCTCACCTGTCGAGCCCGAAGCTCATCAATGACACAGACGGCCGGGTCTCCAGCAGCGCCTTCGGCGCATATGTTCGCGGCTATCTGCGCAACGAGGCCTACCAGACCTTTGCCATCAACACCAATCAGCCCGCGATGCTCCACGCCGATATCTTGAGCGATCGTAATGCGGTTCCTTTGAGCTTCGGTCCGGACTTACAATCCCTTTCCCAAGCGGCCTCAGAGAAGGGACACCTGACGGGCATCGGGCCAGTGCTCACTTCGTTGCGTTTGGTTATCCTGCCATCAAACATTCAAGATGGCATTCGTGCGGCAGGGTACCGCCCATCCCGGTTGGGCTGGGTAGCGACATACGGCGGGCCGGCGACCTATTTCATCATCGCGGGGCCTCAGTTTACCATTTTACAGTCAGTGTCGGGTCAGTCGCCGCCTTATCTCGATTTGACCTGGGGAACGTACCAATCGACGACTGCGCTCGGACCGATCTGGCAGATCTACGGCGACACCAAGTGTTCTGTGGATCCGCTCTGGGAAGCATTCTGTCAGCAATGACGGCCGTCCGACCTGGATACAAGACTGCATGGCTCTTGGCCTTGGCCCTGCTTTGTGTCATGGTTCCCCTGCGGGCGGTGGCCGCACCCGGTGTGCCCCGCATTTCCACGCCCCCACCGACCGTCAGCACCGGCAAGGGCGACGGAGGCTACACCGCAAATGCTCGGGACGCGAGTAGCGGCGGGGGCAATCCTCAAGCTCAGTCCTCAACACCGGTACCGGCGCCGAATCAGGGCTCCGCTCCGCCCAACAACGCCACCTCGGTCAACGCTCCGGCGCCGAACCTGGCGCCGTGTGGGTTGAACGGCCAGTTCTACCTCGTTCCCGCGGGCACCGGCTCTGGTGTGGCCATCCAGCCCTCCGCGATGGCCAACACGTGCCCAGCACCACCTCCACCGCCCCTCACCCCCGCGACCTCTCCGCCACCCGATCTCACCCAGTACTATGCCCAGGTCTTTGAGGAGATCCGAACGTCGCCAGGGATCATCACCGCCGCACCGCCCAACCACACCGGACTGGTGAACCTCCCCGCTTGCTTCTGGTTGACGGGGCAGGCGGTGCCGCAACAGAAGCGGGTGACGATGGACTTGAAGGGTGCTCCGGATTCCGCAGGACAGCAGATCACCTACCACATCACACTGACGGTCAGTCTCCAGTACGCCACATGGAACTTTGGCGACGGATCCACCACCGGAACGCCCGCACCGACAGTGTGCGTCGGGATCTCGGGGGATCCGCCCAGCCTGGTCGCTCACGACTACGTCACCTACAGCAACCCAGAGTTCATGGTGACCGCGTCGGAGACCTACGACGGATCGGTGAACATGACGTGGTCCGACAGCAACGGTCCGGAGTCCGAGGCGGTGCCCGGGCCCACGGAGACGATCGCGACGGCCCCGTATCCGATCAAAGTCGACCAAGAAGAGGGGGTAGGAACGGGCTGACCGTCCGCGACTTCCGCGACCTACTTTAGAGACAGGCGGGGGCGGTGGTAGGGCTGGTGGTCGCCTTGGTCGGGGCAAACGCCATGCTGGCAATGACCGAGACGTTGCCACCGTGCAGATCCTCGATCGCCACCTCCGAAGCCATATTCTGCAACGTGATGGACTGATACCTCCCAGCCGGAACGACGGAAGGAAACTGCTCCCTCGACGAGATCTGCTGGAGACAGGTATCCGGACTGGCCTGAAACTCATTGCTGTAGACGAGGCCGAAGAACACCAGTGCGTCTCCACCACCCAGCGAGTACACGCCTTGAACTGACCCCTGCAGGTACCCGTACGCGAAGGAGACTCCGACCGCCGTCCAGCCCGCCTGGGCGGCCTCGAAATTGTTGCGACTCTGATCGGTGTACTGACCAGGTACGAATTTCGAGTTGTCGCCACCGCCCAGGTAGCTCAGGTACGCATTCGGGAGGCCCTGGGCCGGAATCGGCAGCCTGGCCGCGTCCGCAGCGGACATTGGGCCCCTGAGAGTCCGAACCTGGTTCAGGATTGTCGGCGACGGATTGTTGAAGTCGGCCCAGTTGCTGATCAGCCATCGGGACTGAGTCGACCTGCGTGCGAGCAGAACCAGCGAGTCCTCCGATCCCGCGGGTTGTGAGGAGCCGGATATCGGCTTGAAGTTCGTCTCGATCCTCGCCACCTCCGAGAGGGTGGGCGTTTGAGGGGGTATGGCGACCCAGTCGACGTTTCCCGTCGGTTGGTACTGGTTTTCGGGGGCACCCCTCGACTGGTTGAAGGCAAGCAACCCCTTATCGGCCTGCAGCGCGAAGCCGGTCTCGACCTTCCCCAGCGTGGTCGGGTCTTCGGCGACGTACGACACCAAGTGACCGACCCAGGCATTGGCCGCCGCCTTGATTCCGGCCGCGGTGGTGAGCCTCCCCGAGACGGCAGACGAGCCTCCGCCCGAACTCGGAGCCCGGCTCGATGACCCGCACGCGCTGATCAGCAGCGCCACGAGCAACGTCAGCGCGACAGCGCCAGCCCACCGCCTCCTACCGGCCGGGAACCCGAAGATCACGACCTGCTAGGGTACCGATTC
This sequence comes from Candidatus Dormiibacterota bacterium, assembly GCA_963808785.1. Classification (GTDB taxonomy): domain Bacteria; phylum Chloroflexota; class Dormibacteria; order Dormibacterales; family Dormibacteraceae; genus CAVTSA01. Next base: position 68,995 of record CAWEGH010000011.1, read on the forward strand.
CTCACGAGTCGGCCTCGACGGGTCCGCACCACGTCCGGGTTCACCGAACTCCGAGAATGCTTCCGTGGGGAACCCGAACGCCAACGCCAGCGACACCGACACCTCGACCGGCACCGACGCCGACGCCGACACCGACGACCTCATCATCACGGCCGGCGCCGCCGAGACCTTCGTCCACGCCGTCCTGACCTCGATCGGGGCCGGCGCCGCCGCCGCCACCGAGACCGCCCACCATCTGGTCGGCGCCAACCTGGCCGGCCACGACTCTCACGGGCTCCTGCGCATCGTGCAGTACGTGGACATGGCCGACCGGGGCCGCCTCCACGCCGGCGCCCACGGCAGACCCATCAAAGAGTCGGCCTCGCTTCTCCTCTTCGACGCGCAGCGGGGGTTGGGTCAGTGGACGAGCCGCCAGGCGCTCGATTGGTGTGTCGACCATGCGAGACAGACGGGCATCGCCGCCGCCGCCGTCCGCCACTCGAACCACGTCGGGCGGTTGGGGCACTACGCCGAGATGGCCGCGCGCGAGGGCCTGGTCAGCATCACCACCGTGGGCTCGGTTGGACCCGGCATCGGCCGCATCGTCCCCTTTCACGGCCTCGGCCGGCTGCTGGGCACCAACCCCTGGTGTTTCGGCGTCCCCGCCCGGGACCGCACCCCGCTGGTCGCGGACTTCGCCACCTCGCAGGTCGCCGAGGGCAAGCTGCGCGTCGCCCGCTACAAGGGCAAACGGGTGGCCGCCGGCCTCATCGTCGACAGCGACGGACACCCGACGACTCTCCCGCAGGACTTCTACGACGGCGGCTCGCTGCTTCCCCTGGGTGGGAACCTGACCGGCCACAAGGGCTATGGGCTGGGGCTGGCCGCCGCGCTGATCGGGAGCCTGGCCGCGATCGGCGACGACGACCCGACCACCGCCGGCACCATGTCCGAGGTGCCGCCCGGCACGGTGTGGACCGCCGGGTTCTTCACGGTGGTGCTCGATCCCGAGTGGTTCGGCGGCAGCGAGGTCTATCGAGAGACGGTCCGGGACCTGCTCGACGCCGCCGGCGGCCTGCCACCGGCACCTGGCCACGATCGCGTACTGGTCCCTGGCGAACCGGAACGGTTGAGCCGCGAACGTCGGCTGGCCGAGGGCCTTCCCATCCCACCCTCACTGTGGGATCAGCTCACACAGCTGGGTGAACGTTTTCACATCGCCGCCCCGGCACCCGCGAGCCTGTAACGCACGGGACCCAGGGCGTCCACCACTGGGGCACAGCGCACATCTGTGCTGTACCATCCCCAACATGCCCCGCTCGATGTGGAAGGGTGCGATCAGCTTCGGCATGGTCTCCATCCCTATCCGCCTCTACGTCGCAACAGAGTCACACTCCGCGTCCTTCCGTCAGCTGTGCGCCGAGCACCTCTCGCCGATCCGGTACAAGCGCTGGTGCGAGGCGGGTGATCATGAGGTGGCCTACGCCGACATCAAGAAGGGCGTCGAGCTCTCCAAGTCGCACTACGTGGTGCTCGATGACAGTGACCTGGAGAACCTTCCCCTTCCCACGGCGCACGCCATCGAGATCGAGGAGTTCGTCCCCGACGACGGCATCGAACCCGGGCTCTATTTCAAGTCGGCCTACTACGTCGAGCCGGACGACATGGGTCGCAAACCCTATCTGCTCCTTCAGAAGGCGCTGGAGGAGACGTCAATGCTCGCCATCGCCAAGATCGCGTTCCGCGACCGCGAGCATCTCTGCGCCGTGCACCCCAACGGAGGGTCGCTTCTCCTCAACACCCTCCACTGGCCGGACGAGATCAGGGCCACGGATTCGCTCAACGTCGGCGACGAGGACAATGTCAAGATCAGTCCCCGGGAGCTGTCGATGGCGAAGAGTCTGGTCGAGAACCTCGCCGAGGATCGCTTCGAGCCCGGCCGCTACCACGATGACTACCAGGAGGCCTTAAAGCGCGTCATCGACGCCAAGGTCGAGGGCACCGAGGTGGTGGAGGCCGAGGAGCCCGAGGCCGAGGGCAAGGTGATGGACCTGATGGAGGCGCTCAAGGCCTCTGTCGAGGCAGCCAAGAAATCTCGCGCGCAGGCTGCGGAACACGACGCCGAGGAGGAGGCGCCCGCGCGCCGTCGCCAGTCGCGCCGGAAGGCAAGCTGACGGCACTCCCCGCAGATCAACTCACCTTTCCGCTGGAGCCGCTCCCCACCCGACTGCGGCCGATGCAGCCGGTGCAGGCCTCGGAGCCCTTCAGCGCCGACGACTATCTGTTCGAGGTCAAGTGGGACGGGCTCCGCTGCCTGCTCTTCGCCGACGAGGAAGGCCGGGTGCGGCTGCAGAATCGCGCCCTGGAAGACATCACCGAAGCCGCGCCCGAGCTTCGGAAGGCCGCTCACCAGGTGACCCCAGCCAGTGTCTTCGACGGCGAGCTGGTCGCGACCGACGAAGAGGGCCGGCCCAACCGCCAGCTGCTGGAGGATCGGATCCGTGGCCGCGCCGTGCCCGCCCGCGCTCCGCTCAGCTACCTCGCATTCGACGCCCTGTTCCTGAACCGGCGCCCGCAACTGCGGCAGCCGCTAGGCCGTCGCAAGACACGACTCAAGAGAGCGGTTCAGCCGGGGAATCACCTCTTCGTCCCCGATCACATCCAGAGGGAAGGCATCGAGCTCTATCAGGCCTGCCTGGAGCGCGGCCTCGAGGGGGTGGTGGCCAAGCATGTCGCCTCGACCTACGTGCCCGGTCAGCGGAGCCCCTTCTGGCTCACCATCGACGCGGTGATGCGCGGAGACTTCGTGGTCCTCGGGTCGACCCCGGGCACCCCGTTCACGGTGCTCCTGGTCGGCGCCTACGAGGAGGGCCGGCTTCTCCCGTGCGGGTCGCTCACCGGCGGCTTCGACGATGAGGAGCGCGACGAGCTGGCGGCTGCGCTCAAGCGGCTGCGCCAGGACGAATGCCCGCTCGCCCCGCCCCCACACCTGACGGCCCCCGTCGACTGGGTCCGGCCCGAGCTGGTGGTCCGGGTGCGGTATTCAGAGTGGACTCGGGACGGGACGATCCGGTTCCCCATCTTCGACGGTATCCGCCACGACACCCACCCGACCGAATGCGTGCGCATCGCCCCGCGCGTGGTGCCCTCGGAACCGCCTCGACCCGGCTCGCCGGCGTTGGACTTGACCCGCTTCCCGTTCTAAGGGGTCACCCCCCGGCGACTGCTTCGCGCTCGTCCCGCCAGCGCAGGTAGCGCCGCCGGGCCTGGGCCGCGACCGGCTCCCCCACCCGCGCCACCAGCGGACCGGCCACGGCCATCAGCAGCACGTACGTGGCGGCGAGGGGACTGAGCTCGGGCGTCGTGGATGCGGCCAGCGTGGCGATCACGATGTTGAACTCGCCGCGGCTCGCGATGACGGTCCCGGCGCGGACCCGTCCCAGAGGACCGATGCCCGCGCGCCATGCCGCCCACCACCCGGTGGCGATCTTGGTCACCATGGTGATCACGCCGAGGGTGACTGCCACGCCCAGCACTCCTGGGATCTGGAGCGCATCGGTGTTGAGGCCGAAGAGAACGAAGAACACGGCCGCGAACAGGTCCCGCAACGGCTCCAGCACCTGCCGCGCGCCCTCGGCGACGCGCCCCGAGAGCGCAATCCCGATCAGGAACGCCCCCACCGCCTCTGACACCTCGAGCAGTCCGGCCACTCCGGCCACGATCAGCGCCAACCCGAGGACCCGGAGGAGCAGGACCTCGTTGTCCTCGCTGAAGACGAGACGGTTGACGAAGTGGCTGAATCGGAGCGCGATGATCAGCACCACGACGAGGGCCGCGATCGCGACCGCCTCCCCCTGCACGCCGCGCACCAGCCCGACGCCGGCCACCACGGCCGTCAGCAACGGCAGGTAGAAGGCCATCGAGAGGTCTTCCAGGACCAGCAGCGCGAGCACGATCGGTGTCTCGCGGTTGCCGATGCGCCCGAAGTCCTGGAGCAGCTTGGCGGCGATTCCAGAGCTGGCGCAGTAGGTGACCCCGCCCATGGCGAGGACGGCGGCAAATGGCCAGTGGAGGAGCAACCCCAGCACCACCCCCGGCGTCGCGTTGAGAACGATGTTGACCGCCCCCGCCGGGGCCTGAGCGCGCAGGTTTCCGAGCAACTCGTCCGCCGAGTACTCAAGGCCGAGCAGCAGGAGCAGGAGCACCACCCCGATCTGGGATCCGACCTCCAGGAATTCGTGACTGGCCGCCAGCGGCAGCAGGCCGTTATGTCCGAAGGCGAGGCCGGCGAGCAGGTAGAGCGGGACCGGCGACAGGCCGAGGAGGCCGGCCAGACGGCCGAGCAGGCCGAGGGCGAAGAGGATGGCCCCCAGCTCCACGAACAGCGCGTCCATCGCGCGCCCTCCCGGCTAGCTGGTCAGGATCGTCGAGACCCCACGCACGCCTTCGCGCGTGCCGACCACGACCACGACATCGCGGGGCTGGAAGCGGAAGTCGGGGGTCGGGGAGATGATGGTCTCCTGACCGCGGATGACCGCGACGATCGAGGCGCCGGTCCGGGTCCGCGCCTGGGTTTCGCCCAAGGTGCGATTCGCGAACGGTGAGTCGGCCTCGATCGGGATCTGCTCGCTGAGCAGGCCCTCGACGGGTATCCCGGTGAGCGTGTCAACGATATGCGGCGCGCCGAGCAACTCGCCAAGCGCGGAGGACTCCTCGTCGGTCATCCGCACGGTCTCGCTGCACGCGTCGGGGTCCTCGCGCGAGAACACGAGCAGGTCGCGACGGCCGGACCGGTGCTTCACCACACCGACCCGCCGCCCCTTGTGCGTCATGAGGTCGTAGCGCATCCCGATGCCCGGCAGTTCGACCTCCTCGACGCGGACGCTGCCGACCGCCGAATCAGGCAACGCCTGGCCCCTCGCTCATGCGCGCAAGGCTACCGAGGGCAGGCGCTACCGTGGGGGTCGCGATGAGCGTGACCGCGCCCTGGGCCGGCGCCTCCCTGACCGGCGCCGGCGAAACCGCCCTGGCCCTCGTGGTGGTCGCGTACTGCGTCCTGGGTGAGCCCTTCGTCGGGTACCGGCTCCATCGCGTGATGGAGCGCGAGGTAGGTGCCGACCCGACCCGGCGCTGGCGTGGCTATGCGCGTCTGCTGGTGCTGGAACTGGTTCTGGGCGGTCTGGCCTTGGCGGTGGCGGCCGGCCTGAGCGGCATCGGCCTGCACCGACTCGGCCTGTCGAGGCCGGCCGTGACCGGTTCAGCCTTCCTGTTCGGCGCCGGCCTCGGCGTGGCGATCGTGATCTTCGCTCTGGTGGTGGCCTCGACGGTGGCGATCTGGCGGCTCGATCGACCGATTCCGGTGGTGGGGGGCGACCACGTTCGTGTGATGGTGCCGGCGCGCCGCTCGGAGCGGGTGTGGTTCCTGGTCCTGGCCCTCGCCGCCGGCATCTGCGAGGAGCTGCTTTTCCGGGGCCTCCTTCCCGCATTGCTGTCGGCCCTGCTCCACGAACCCTCGGGGTGGCTCGTGATCCTGCTGGCCGCGGTCGCGTTCGGAGCCGCGCACGCGTATCAGGGGACGGCCGGCGTGGTCGTGACCGGGCTTCTGGGGGCGCTGCTCGGAGCCATCTACCTGACCACCGGCAGCCTCTTCGTGGTGATGGTCCTGCACGCCCTGATCGACGCGCGAGTCGGGCTCCTGCCGGCTCGAGCGCTGGCCCGGACACCCACCGGCACCGCTCCGGCCTGAGCGCCGCCGCGTCTACGCTCCCGTTGGGCTTCGTCACGGCCGGCTATCCGGCGGCGGACACCCCCTCCCCTTCGCTCCAGCGAGGCCACCGTCCCTCGAGGAAGTCGTCCACCGGGGCCGCTGGTAGTCCCCCTTTCGCACGAAACGGTTCTCATTCGGGGCGCGTTAGGACCCGTTCCGTGCGAAACGGGGCTTACTCGCGCCGGGGGTTTAGAAGGCGTGAAGGAAGAGCTCGATATGAGGGCGGCCGCCGGGGACGAGCGTGATCGCGACCACGCCGTGTGTGATCTCCCCGCGCCAGGCGTTGAGGCGGCGGTAGTCCTGCGCCGCCCGCCGCAGCCGCGCCTGCTTCATCGCGTTGACGGACGTCTCGGGCGTGCCCCAGCGGTCGGAGGCCCGCGTCTTGACCTCGGCCATCAAGAGGCGACCGTCGCGCCGGCAGACGAGGTCGATCTCGCCGCCCCGCGCGTGGAAGTCGTGACCGATCACCTCCCACCCCTGCCGCCGCAGGAACTCAGCCGCCCACCGTTCACCGGCCCGTCCGAGCGCGGCCGCCGCGGGGTCACCGCCGGCCACGACCCTTTACGCCGGTCCCGAGAGCTCGTCCACCTCGTCCAGCTCGCCGAGCACGGCCCGGATCGGGGCCCAGCTCATCCGGTGGATGGGTGACGGACCGAGCTCCCGCAGGGCCCGCCGATGCGCCGCCGTGGCGTACCCCTTGTGGACCGCGAAGCCGTAGCCGGGATAGCGCGCGTCCGCTTCCACCATCAGCGCATCCCGGTGCACCTTGGCCACGATCGAAGCCGCCATGATCGACGCCGAGGTGCTGTCCCCCTTCACCACGCACATCTGCGGCAGCGGGAGGGCGGGCACGTCCCAAGCGTCGATGAGCAGGTAGTCGGCCGCCACCCTCAGCGCCCGCACCGCTCCCTCCATCGCCAGCTCGCGAGCCCGCGTCAACCCCTGCGCGTCGATCACCGCCGGTGGCACCTCGTGCACGGCCCACGCGACCGCACGCCGCCGGATCATCCGTGCCAGGCGCTCGCGTTCGGCCGCGGTCAGCTTCTTCGAGTCGTCGATACCGGACAGACGGTCGCCCAGCCGGAGAATGACCGCACCCGCCACCGCCGGACCTGCGAGCGGCCCCAAGCCGACTTCGTCGATGCCGGCCGGGGCCGTGAAACCCATCGCCAGCGCGCGCCGCTCGGAGGCCCAGAGCAGCGGGCGCCGGTGCAGCGGGCGAGCGCTGTGGTTGGTCACAGCTCCAAGGATGCCGGAGGCCGCGCTTCCCGCCAAGCCCCTCGGTTAAGCAACACCGGCCCCCTCAGTCGTCCGGGTTGGTCTCCTCGTCCCTGCGGTCCTTGCGCGCGGCAGTGGCCTTCGCCCGCGCCGGCGCCTTCGCCTTCGCCGTCCCCGCGCGTCCGGCGGCGACATCGCCGCGCCGCTCGCGGATGCGGGCCGCCCGCCCGGTCCGGCCCCGCAGGTAGTAGAGCCGCGCCTGCCGGACCTGCCCGTGCCGCATCACCTCGATCTTGTCGATCCTCGGAGAATGGACCAGGAAGGTGCGCTCGACCCCGACGCCATGGGCCACACGGCGCACCGTGACGTTGCGGCGCAGCCCCCCACCGGTCACCCGGATCACGAGGCCTTCGAAGACCTGCACGCGCTCACGGGTGCCCTCCACGACCTTGGCATGGACCCGCACCGTGTCGCCTGGCCGGAGCTCGGGCACGTCCTCCTTCAGCTGCTCGTTCTCGAGCTCTTCGACGATGTTCATGCTCTCCTCTCCATCGGGGCGACCGGCCCGCGCGCATGGGCCCGGCGCCAGCGAGCGATCGCGGCATGGTCGCCGGAGAGCAGCGTCTCCGGCACCTCGCGGTCTCGCCACCGTGCGGGGCGGGTGAACTGGGGGTAACCGCCGGGCTCCAGCCCGAGCGCGTCTTGCGTGAGAGAGGCCGCGTCGCCGAGGACACCCGGCTGCAGCCTGGAAATCGCGTCGATGAGCACCATACCGGGGAGCTCGCCGCCGCTCAGGATGTAGTCGCCGATCGAGACCTCGCGCGCACCCAGCGCCTCGCGCGCCCGGTCGTCGATCCCCTCGTAACGACCGCAGACGATGATCAGCCCCGGCTCCCGCGCCAGCTCTCGTGCCAGCTCCTGGGTGAACGCTTCGCCCCAGGGCTCGGTGAAGATCACGGGGCCCGCATTGGAGGGCCTGATCGCCTCCACCGCGGCCAGGACCGGCTCCGCCATCATGACCATGCCGGCGCCGCCGCCGAACGGTGCGTCGTCGATCTGGCGGTGGCGAGGGTCGGAGGAGAAGTCGCGGAGGTCGTGCGCGACCAGATGGAGACGGCCCTCACGCAGAGCGCGGCCGACCACGCCTTGTCCGAACACGGGGCCGAACAGGTGGGGAAAGATCGTCACCACATCGAAACGCATCGCCGCTCACGCCTCCTCGCCGTCGAGCAGCCAATCGGCGACCACGACCTCAGCGGCCGGCAGGTCCACCGACAGGACCGCCTCGCGGGTCGCCGGAACCAGCGTCTCCGCCGCAGCCGCTCCTTCGCCACGGACGACCCAGACATCGTTGGCCGGGCGCTCGAGCACCTCCACCAGCGTACCCAGCTCGCGCCCGGACTCCGACCGCACGCGCAGCCCCAGCAGCTGGTCCACATACCAGGCGCCGGCGCCGAGGATTCTGCGGTCCTCTTCGGGCACCTCCACGTAGGTCCCGCGTAGCCGCTCCGCCGCCGTCCGGTCGTCGAGCCCGGAAAGCTTGAGCACGAGCGCGCCCGCCGCCTGCTGCCGCCACTCGACGGTGCGGGCGACGCCCTCCAGATGCAGCTCGCTGCCGGCGTCGAACCGATCGTCGAACTCCGTCAAGGGGTATACCTTGACGGCGCCGCGGATCCCGAACACGCCGCTCACCTGCCCGACCCGGATCATCGACATACGGCGAACCCCTAGCCCCGCCCGTCGCCTCGAGGAGTGGTCAGGTCCACGAACACCTTGCGATGCTCGCGGAGGGAGGCCACGCGGACCAGCGTGCGCAGCGCCTCGATGTTCCGGCCCGATTTGCCGATCAGGCGGCCCACGTCGGTCTCCGCCATCCGGATCTTGACCGCGACCGCGCCGCGACCCCGGTCGTAGGAGTTGACGCGGACTTCTTCCGGCTTCTCCGCCACCGACTTGGCGATGAACTCCACCAGGCCCCGGTAGTCGATGCCGGCGCCGTTGGGGGTGTAGGGCCGCCGGGGCCGGAAGCCGCCCCCACCGCGGCGGTCGCCGCCTCCCCGGAACTCATTGCGATAGCCGCCGTTACTGGGCATCCTCGTCCTCGCTGCGCGGCGACTCGACCGGAGTCGGGTCGTTGGCCTCCGCGACTGCTGCCGGCGCCTGGGTGGCCGCCGCTCCCGTCGCCGTCACCTCGCTCCTCGCCGGGGCGCCCCCGAGCACGCCCGAGCGCCGGAGCAGCTCGCGCGCCGACTCCGACGGCTGCGCACCGCGTGAGAGCCAGCTGCTCACCTTCTCCTCGTCGATCTTGATCGTGGCCGGATCCGTCAGAGGGTCGTAGTACCCCAGCTGGTCGATGAACCGGCCATCGCGGGGCGACTGTGAGTCGGCGACGATGAGCCGGTAGAACGGCCGCCGCTTGGCGCCCATGCGCTTCAACCTGATCTTGACCAAGTTTGCGAAACCTCCTCATTGGGCCGCCGTCGCGGCCCGCTTCCGGATCAGCCGAGAAGCCGGCTCAACCCGCTCAACGCGTTGCCGCGGCGCCGGCCGCCCGCCTGCGGCAGGGCACCGAGGCCGAACTGCTTGACGATCTGCTGCATCTGGTCACGCGCCTTTAGCAGCTTGTTGACGTCCGAGACCTGGACCCCGCTGCCGCGCGCGATCCGCCGCCGGCGCGAGCCCTTGATGATGTCGGGGTGCGCCCGCTCCTGACGGGTCATGGAGAGGATGATCGCCTCCATCCGGCGCATCTCGGCCTCCGGATCGCCCTGCACCTGACCCATCAACCGGGCACCGCCGGGGACCATCTCGAGCACGCTCTGCAGCGACCCCATGCTGCGCAGCTGCTTCAGCTGGGAGAGGAAGTCGTCGAACGTCAGGTTGCCCTGGCGGAGGTTGCGCTCCACCTGCTGCTGCGTCTGCTCGTCGAGCGTGCGCTCGGCGCGCTCAATCAGGGTCAGCATGTCCCCCATGCCGAGGATCCGCTGCGCCATCCGGTCGGCGTGGAAGATCTCCAGGTCGCCCGGCTTCTCCCCCACCCCGGCAAAGCGGACGGTCTGCCCGGTCGCGAGCTTGAAGGAGAGCGCGGCGCCACCCCGGACGTCGCCGTCGAGCTTGGTCAGCATCACGCCGTCGACCCCGATCGCCTCGTGGAAGGCCTGGCCGACCGTGACCGCCTCCTGGCCGGTCATGGCGTCCGCCACCAGCAGCACGTCGGTGATCGGAAGCGCCGCCCGCAGCGCGCGCAGCTCCTCCATCAACTCTTCGTCGATCGAGAGTCGGCCCGAAGTGTCGAGGATGATCACGTCGCAGCCCTGCCGCTCGGCCTCCGCCAGGGCGGCGCGAGCGATGTCCTCCACCCCGCCCTGGCCGCTGACGAAGGGGACCTTCTCGCGCTCGGCGAGGACGCGCAGCTGCTCCACCGCAGCCGGACGCCGCAGGTCGAGACCCACCACCATCGGTGAGTGGTGCTCGCGCCGCGCGAAGAGCGCCAGCTTGACGGTGGCGGTGGTCTTGCCGGCACCCTGCAGGCCGACCAGCATCAGGACGGTGGGCGGGGCCTGCGCGTAGACGATCCCGTGGTCGTTGGCGCCGAGCAGGTCTCGCAGCTGCTCGTGCACCACCTGCACCACCTGCTGCGGCGGCGTGAGGTGCTCCTTGGTCTCCACGCCCACCAGGCGCTCCCGGACCTGCGTGGTGAACTGCTTCACCACCTTGTAGTTGACGTCCGCCTCGAGGAGGGCCATGCGCACCTCCTTGAGAGCGATATCAACGTCCTCGGGACGCAGCACACCGCGGCCGCTGACCCGCCGCAGCACCGCGCTCAAACGATCGGTAAGGGATTCGAACATCGCCATCGGGTTCTCTATACCCCCGCGACCAGCCGTTCCAACTGGTCCACCCGACCCCGCAGCGCACGGACCTCGCGCTCCAGCTGCGCCCGCTGCGCGAGCAGGCCCAGCTTCTGCTCCAGGTCCTCGAGCGTCGCGACCGCGCGCCGGATCAGGTCGTGGACCGCCGCCCGCGACGTCTGCTGCCGGGCCGCGATCTCCGCCAAAGACCAGTCGTCATGCAGATAGAGGGTGAGCACCTCGCGCTGGTGCGCGGTGAGGAGCGGCCCGTAGCGCTCGAACAGTTCCACGTGCTGCTCGCGCGAGGCCAGCCTGTCAAGGAGCATTACTTCACAGAGTAGCAGGTCTCGTGAGCATGCCCGCTGGGGGCTTCCCTGGCTGCGCCGGGTCAAAACGGTGGCTCCCTACGCTTAGCATGGTCGGTGACCTACCGTGAGACGCCGGCCGGGTTCCGTCCGGGCGCCGGCGATGAGGGAGAAGTGCGACCAGATGGCAGATCCGACGTCGCCGATCCGAACGGCGGCGGACCCGGCCCAGCGCGGAGTCCATTACAAGTGGATCGCCCTCACCAACACGACCCTGGGCGTCCTGATGTCGACCATCAACGCGTCCATCACCCTCATCTCGCTGCCCGCCATCTTCCGCGGGCTCGATCTGCAGCCGCTGGTGGCGGGCAACGTCGGCTATCTCCTCTGGCTGCTCATGGGCTACCTGGTGGTATCCGCCGTGTTCGTGGTCGCCCTCGGGCGCCTGGGCGACATGCGCGGGCGGGTGCGCATCTACAACGCCGGCTTCCTGGTCTTCACGATCGGCTCCATCGCGCTCGCGCTGGACCCGCTGACCGGTGGCTCGGGCGCGCTCTGGCTGATCATGTGGCGCATCGTCCAGGGCCTGGGCGGCGCCATGATCGCGGCCAACGCCACCGCCATCGTGACCGACGCCTTCCCGGTCACGCAGCGCGGCCTGGCCCTGGGGATCAACCAGGTCGCGGCGCTGGCGGGGAGCTTCATCGGGCTGGTGGCCGGCGGTCTGCTCTCGGTCTGGGATTGGCGGGCGGTGTTCTTCGTCAGCGTGCCGGTCGGGATCATCGGCACGCTCTGGGCGTACCGCAGCCTGCGGGAGATCGGCGTCACCAGACGGGCCCCGTTCGACTACCTCGGCAACGCGCTCTGGGCGGTCGGCCTGGTCTCGCTGCTGGTCGCCATCACCTACGGCATCCAGCCCTACGGGCACTCGACGGAAGGATGGAGCAATCCCCTGGTCCTGGCCGGGCTGGTGGGCGGCGGGGCGATTCTCATCCTGTTCTGCGCGGTCGAGCTGAGGACCAGGGAGCCGATGTTCTATATCGGCCTGTTCCGCATCCGCGCGTTCGCCGCCGGCACCACCGCCGGCTTCCTGGCCGCCATCGCGCGCGGCGGACTCCAGTTCATGCTCATCATCTGGCTCCAGGGCATCTGGCTCCCTTTGCACGGGTACTCGTTCCAGGAGACGCCGTTCTGGGCCGGCATCTACCTGCTCCCGCTCACGATCGGGTTCCTGGTCGCCGGTCCGCTCTCCGGGTTCCTCTCCGACCGTTGGGGGGCCCGCTTTCTGGCCACCGCCGGGCTGCTGGTCGCCGCTGCCTCCTTCCTGCTCCTGACGGTGTTGCCCGTGAGCTTCGCGTTTCCCGAGTTCGCCGCCCTGATCTTCATCAACGGCATCGGATCGGGACTCTTCTCCGCGCCCAACATCGCGTCGGTCATGAACGCGGTGCCGCCGGGGCAGCGCGGGGCCGCCGGCGGCCTCCAGTCGACCGCCACCTACGCCGGGATGACGCTCTCCATCGGCATCTTCTTCTCGCTCATGGTGGCGGGGCTGGCGGGGCCGATCAGGACCGCGCTCTTCACCGGGCTGCACGGCCACGGCGTCCCGGTCGAGCTCGCGGCCGCCATCGCCTCCATCCCGCCGGTCGGCAGCCTGTTCGCGGCCTTCCTCGGCTACAACCCCCTCGGCACCCTGCTCAGCGAGTTCGGGGTCAAGGCCTCACAGCTGCCGCCCGGTACCTACCATCTGCTCACCAGCAAGGAGTACTTCCCGGGTTTGATCTCGGCGGCCTTCCACCAGGGGCTGGACGTGGTGTTCGCGATGGCTGCCGGGATCATGGTGCTGGCCGCGATCTGCTCCGCCCTGCGGGGTCGCCGGACGATCTACGCCGAGCCCTCGGCCGAGCAGCCGGCTTCGGTAGCCGCTACCACCAAGCCCGACTGACCTCCGGGCTTCGGGCTGGCGCCCGAGCGCTCCGCGCCCGTTTGTCGCGACCCCAGCACGGGCGCGGCGGGAGCATGGCGCGGAGGCGTTGCGCTGCGATCGAGGTCTGGCTCACCGCTCCGCGACGACCCAGAAGGATGAGGCCTCGTCGAGCCCGAGCGCGCCGTCGGTGGCGCCCAGCCGGCGCAGGTCGAGGCCGGCTCCGGCGCAGTAGCGGTCCATATCCTCCGGCCACAGCAGCGGCACCGTGGCCACCTGCGTGTGACCGGTCTCGTAGTCGATCTCCAGCTCGACCTCGTCGCCTCGCCTCTGCCTCACCCGCACCCGGGGGTGTGGACCCGAGTCCAGCCAGTGCGGGTTGAGCAGCTCGAAGGCCAGACGGCCCCCGGGCGCGAGGTGCCCGGCGGCGGCTCGCAACAAGGCGCCCGTGGAAAGGATGTTGGAGGGGGCGATCACGCGTGGGAAGCGCTCCCGCAGGCGCAGGGTCTCGATCCGCGCCAGATGTGTCTCGATGCCGGGCTCCCGCCGTCTCAGGTGGGCGAGCATCCCTGGGTGGCTGTCGATCCCCACCAGCGGCACCCCGGCGTGTGCGAGCGGGATGCCGAGGCGGCCGGTCCCGATCCCCAGATACAGGGTCCGGGTGCCGGGCGGCGCGCAGAAGCTCAACCAAGGCTCCAGCTCCGTCGCCTCCGGGAGCTCGGCGTAGAGCTCCGCGAAGCCAGGGTCGGGAGCGGCCGGGTCGTCCCGCACCACCTCGCCCATCCGCCCCACGGTACCTTGAAGCGAGGCAGGTGCTGAGGAGGTTCACCGGATTTTCGAACTCTTACGCGGCCTGACTCCCCCACCATGCATGAACCGCCCGCTCCCCGTGCCCAAGGTGGGCCGTTGGTGCGCCGATCGCCCCCTCCTGCTCGGCCGGTGTCCGCAACCTAGATGCTGGAGGTGGCGGTCGAGGCGGCCCGCGCAGGCGCGGCGGTGCTCCGCCAGGCGGGACTGGTCGTCCGCGCCGGCGCCGCCAAGGGCGCCGGCGACTGGGTGACCGAGTTCGACCGGGCGAGCGAAGAGGCGATCCTCGAAGTCCTGGCCCGTCGAACACCGGGCGTCCCCGTGCTGGCGGAAGAGGCGGGCGGGCGGTGGCACCCCACGATGTGGGCGGTCGACCCCTTGGACGGGACCACCAACTTCACGCGCGGCCTGCCCGTGGTCGGCGTCTCGGTCGGGCTGCTCCACGACGGCGTTCCCGAGCTCGGCTGCGTCATCGCCCCCTGGCTCGGCCTCGAGGTCTCGGGCGGAAGGCGGTGGGGCGCCCGTCTGAACGGTGAGCAGGTTCGGTCCCTGGCCGATGCGGAGGAGCGTGGGGTCCAGGAGGTCATCGTCGCGACAGGTGCCCCGTTCCGGCACAAGGAGCGCCTGCCGCGTTACCTGCCGGTGGCGCTGGGTGCGCAGCGGCGCTTCGAGGACCTGCGCCGGTCGGGGGCCGCCGCGCTCGACCTCTCCTGGTGTGCGACCGGTCAGCTGGACGGCTACTTCGAACTCGGACTCGGCACCTGGGACCTGGCGGCGGGCGCGGCCGTGCTGCTGGCCGCCGGCGGCCGGGTCACCGACTGGCAGGGCGGTGACGGCTGGATTCGGACCGGCGACGTGCTGGCCGGGCGCGCGTCGGTCGTGGAGTCACTGCTCGAGCTGGCCCGTGAGGCGCCGGATGGGTAGCTCGACCAGGCTGCGGCGCTGCTGTCTGATCAGCTCCCAGGCCGGCACGGTGACGCGCCGCCCGGGCAGCGGGCGCACGGTGCGCTCGAGCACACCGCGACGGAAGTGCTCCACCGACGTCCCATCGAAGTCGGTCAGGGCTCGCCCCAGGTCGTGCCGGCCGAAGTGGCTGTCGCTGGACCCCACCGCGGCTCCCAGCCGGTCCTGGTGCTCCTCGTAGAAACCGCGCAGCCGGCGCAGACGACCGGCCGTGATGGGCGCCGTGTGCAGCAGCTCGATGCCGTCTACGCTGCGGTCCTCGATCAGCCGGCTCAGCATGCCCGGCTGACAGCTGCCGAAGTAGGTGGGCATGAACGGGTGCGGGATGACAGCCAGCCCACCCTGGTCGTGGATGGCGTCGACCGTCCACCCGAGTGGCCGCCCGGACGGGATCGGGCGCTCCAGAAACCACGCCAGCACGTGCGTCTGAGCCGGCCAGGCGGTCGTCACCTCCTGGCCCTTGATCACCTCCAGCCCCGCTTCCCCACCTAGCTCCCACACCTCGCCCGCGGCCGCCATGGTGTCGTGGTCGGTGATCGCGATCAGCCGCAGGCCGAGCGAGACGGCGGCCTCGACCAGCTCCTGAGGCGTCACCATCCCATCGCTGGCGGCGGTATGACAGTGGGGGTCGGCGAGGCTGCGCTGGCTCACGGGGAATCAGGCGATCCCGCCGAACACGGCGCGGGCAAACTCGGGCACGGTGAAGGGCGCCAGGTCCTGCATGCCCTCCCCGGCGCCGATCAACTTGGTCGGCACGCCGAGGGCCTGCTCGATGGCGACCACCGCACCGCCCTTGGCGGTCCCGTCCATCTTGGTCAGCACCAGGCCGGAGATGCCGAGCGCGTCGTTGAAGCCTTTCGCCTGCGCGAGGTTGGCCTGGCCCAGGTTGCCGTCGAGGACGAGCAGCGACTCGTGCGGGGCTCCGGGGAGCGCCCGGCCGGCGACCCGTCCGATCTTGGCCAGCTCCTGAAGCAGGTTGTGCTGCGTCTGCAGGCGGCCTGCGGTGTCCACGATGACCACTCCATAGCCACGGTGCCCCGCCGACTGGAGCGCGTCGAACACGACCGCGGCCGGGTCCCCGCCCGCCCGGCCGGTGAAGCACGGCACCTGCGCCCGCTCCGCCCAAACCTGCATCTGCTCGATGCCGGCCGCCCGGAAGGTATCGGCGGCCACGATCAACGGATTGAACCCGTCCCGCTTCAGGAAATAGCCGAGCTTGGCGACGGTGGTGGTCTTGCCGGAACCGTTGATCCCGTAGAGCAGGACGCAGGAGGGCCGGGCGCCGATCATGAGGCCGCGCGGCTGGTCGGACATGGTCTCGACCAGCGTCTGCTCCAGGACGCCGCCGGCCTCCTGGAGCGTTTGGGGACTCTTCTCGCGGACCGACGCGGTGATGGTCTCGGCCAGAGACGGGCCGACATCGCCGGCCACCAGCAGCTCCTCGAGGTCATCGTAGAAGCCGGGCGTGAGCGGGGTCCCGGCCGCGCGGAGACCATCGGTGAACAGGTTTCGGGTGCGCGTGGCGACGCGCTGCCAGAGGGTGGGCATCGGGGCCCATTTTGCGCAGAAGGTTGATCTGCGACGTCTTGGCAGGTATCATAGGCGGCGCGTCTAGGGTCCGAGCGCACAAGTTTAATCGCCTAATTTCTGGTTACTTCACACAAGGAGAAGATTGCTCTCATGGCCGGACCGATCAACATCGACCCTTCCAAGCCCCCGCGCCACGACCCCGAGTTCGGCACCGCGACCCATGCCGATGTGGCTCCGTTTCTCGGCATCATGCGGGTACTCCGCGAGCCGACCGTGGCGCCGGCGTTCACGCGGCTCATCACCGGTCGCGTGGAGGAGGCGGACGAGGCGCCGCTGGCTCACCTCTTCGAAGAGATCTGCACCCTGGCCATGCACCGGCTGATCGCCGAGGACCTGCTCTTCGACGCGTTCGCGATCGATCTCTACTGGGACCGGCTCAAGGACGCCGTGATGCGTGCTCGCGAGCAGTCGGGGAACGTCAAGTTCTGCGAGAACTTCGAGGTCGCCGCCCAGCTCGCCCGGGCCTACCGGGAGCGGCGCCCGCACAAGCAGCTCGCGAACGTCTGAGCACCGATACTTCCTCCCTCCAACGGGCGCCGGTCCTGGGGGCCGGCGCTCTTCTTCGGGGGCCGCCCGCTCAGCGCCGTTCCGGTTCGCGATCACCCGGGAACTTCTGGGGGTTGTACCAGCAGTGGGCGCAAGTGGCGCGCACCGCCGCCCCTGCCACCTCGACCGACGGGATCGGCGCCGCCGGGTCCTTATCGGCGGCCAGCTCGTCCAGGCGCCGGGAGTAGAGGCGCCGGTCGTCCGACGTGAGGCAGCGGCCGGTCGCGAGCTCGAACTGCCAGCCGTGCAGGTCGCACGTCAGCACCCCGGCCTCGACGTGGCCGAACTTCGTGAGATCGGCCTTCAGGTGGGGACAGCGACGCTGGACGCGATACCCCTCGAGCTCGAAGAACTGGTCCTCGGAGCTCTGCTCGACGTAGAACCCCTCCGCGTACTGCAGGCGCTCCATGGAGAGGCACTTGAAGAAGTTGTAGACGTACTCGTTGTAGGCGCCTTTCCGTTTCGCCTCGAAGCGGCAGGACAGGAACAGCTCGTTGACCCAGTCCTCGGCGTGGACCAGGATGCAGTGCTCCACGAACGCACGGTCCATCGCGTAGTAGTAGTCCCAGTCCTGGCCCGTCCAGGGCTCGACCACGCGCCGGTGAAAGTCGATCGCGACCCCCTCCCCGTCGCGGAAGTCGAGCACGACTGTGCCGTTGATCCCGGCGCAGGTGACGTCGGCTCGCTGCAGCAGCGCCTCGAACCACTCCTGGAGCGCGGGCACGATCTCGACCTGGTGACGCGGCCAGGCCGCCTTCTCCGCCTGGAGCCGGGCGTCCCAACGGGCGCGGTATTCGTCCAGGTACTCGCCCTTCCGCTCGAAGATGCGCGCGATCTCGTCCTCCGGCAGAGGATGGTCAAGGTGCGGGCGCCCGCCGTTGAGCTCGATCGTGGTGCCGGGGACCGCCAGGAGGGCGTTGTCGCGGCCCCGTTCGCGCAGATAGTCGATGAAGGCGGTCTGATCGGGAAACGTGTTGGCGGGGTCGCGATCCAGGTCGTTGACCCAGCGCAGCTCGTCGTCGAGGAAGCACGGCGGCCCGGCGGAGGGGAAGACCCAGCGGGCTTCGAACTCCTCGATGTAGCGGTGCGCGCGCGCCATCTCGTTGGTGCGCTTCTTGCGTCCCAGCGCGTCGAGCATCTTGGGCGGATAGTCGTAGACGAACGGGTACCAGATGGCTCCCGAGAACTGGAGGAAGTGGGCGTCGAGCGGCCCCGCCTCCCGAAGCCGTTCGATGTCGATCGGTCGGGAGTCGTTCTGATCGAAGATCCGGTGCTCGCCGTCGTCGATGACCATGCCCGAGTCGCCGATCGGTCCGTCGGTGGGGGCCACCATCGCCGCCACCGTGAGGCGCAGGCCGTCCACCTCCACCGGCTCCAGGTGTCGCGTTTCCAGGAAGTGGGTGAACCCCATCCCCTGGAGGCGCTCCTTGAGCAGGGGCAGCGGGTAGGCAGGGAGGATGACGGTGGCGCGCTTGTCGACGTGCTCGCTCAAAAAGCGCACGTCCATGTGGTCGTAGTGGAGGTGGGAGACGTAGAGGAAGTCAGGGTTGACGATCCCCCGCAGGTCGATCGCGTCGTTGGCCGGAAACGGGAACCAGGACCCGAAGTAGGCGGGGTTGAACCAGGGATCGCTGAGGATCGTGCCGGCCCTCGTCTCGATGAACAGGCCCGCATGGCCCAGGTAGGTGATCCGCATGCGCTATCGAGTTAACCAGACCGGCCGGCGGTCACTCAGGGCCCGTTCTCAGGCGGAGTGGGCCACCGGTGCCGGCCGGCCTCGCGCCGGCTCCAGGTCCTGCAGGCGCACGGAGACCAGGCGCGAGCACCCGCTCTCGTCGAGGTGGACGCCGTACAAAACGCCGCAGGCGGCCATGGTCTGGTGGTTGTGGGTGATCACCATGAACTGCCGGTCGGCCCCCAGCCGGCGCAGGAGATCGCCGAAGCGGGCCACGTTGGCGTCGTCGAGGGCCGCGTCCACCTCGTCGAAGACGGTCACCGGCGCCGGGTTCACCGCCTGCAGTGCGAGCACCAGCGCCAGCGATGTCAGCGACCGCTCGCCGGACGACAGCAGCGCCACCGGCTGCATCCTCTTGTGCGGCGGCTGGACCTGGATCTCGAGCCCGGAGTGCGGCCCGTCGTCGCCGAGCACGTGGCGCAGCGTCGCCCGGCCCCCACCCGTGAGGTCGCCGTAGAGATCCAGGAAGTTGGCGGTCACGGCGCCGAACACCGCTTCGTACCGCGTCTCCTCCTCCTCTCGCAGGCGTGCGACCAGCCGCTCCAGGTCGGCGCGCGCCGCGACCAGGTCGTCCACCTGCTCGAGCAGAGTCGCGTGGCGCTGCTCCAGCTCGCGGCACTCCGCGGTCGCCAGTTCGTTGACGGGACCGATCTCCACCAGACGCCGTTCCAGGTGCCGCATCTCGCGCTCACGTGCCTTGCCGCCCGGCACCTCTTCGGGCGCTCTCCCCTCCGGCATCCGGCCCCGGAGCTCGGCCAGCCGGTGCTCGAGGGTCTCCACCTCACGCCGCTGCAGGTCGAGGGATCCCTGCAGCTGAGAGACCCGGAGTCGCGCCTCCACGCGGGCCTCGTCGGCCGCCACCAGCTCACGCGCCGCCGAGGCCAGCTCGGCCTCCTCCTCGGGTGACTGTCGCTCCGCCCGGTGCCGCGCCACCCGTGCCGACTCCAGGGCCGCGGTCAGGTCGGGGATCGTCTGCTCGGCGGCGCTCGCCTCGGTCTCCGCCTCGGTGGACCGGCTCCGGCGCTGGTCGAGGGCCGCCTCCACCTGCGCCGCCTCACACGAGAGCGCCTGGCGCTGGCGCTCCAGATCGACCACGCGCTCGCGCCGGTGAGCTCGTTCCAACTCCAGCTCCCGGACGCGGGCATGATGCTCCGCCAGCCTGCGTTCGAACTCGGTGATCGCTCGCTGCAGGTCGGCGGCCCGGCGCTCGTCGGCGCCGGCGGCGCGCTCCAGCTCGGGCACCCGAACCTCCAGCTCGGTACACGACGACGCCGCCGCGGCCGCCGATCGCTCGGCCACCTCCAGCTCCCTTCGCCGCCCGGCCAGGCTTTTCGCTTCCGCCAGCTCCCGCTCGATCGCCCGGAGGGCGTCGCGCGCCTCCCGCGCGCCGGCGGCCAGGGGCTCCACCCCGGCCAGGCGCCGTTCCAGCCGGTGGCGGCGGGCGGCGATGGTGGTCCTCGGGTCCTCGCCCGCGCGCACCAGGCCGGGCGCTTCGAAGACGCCGTCTCGCGTCACGTCGCGGCCCACCACGACCGCGCCCAGCAGTTGCCGGGCGAGCACCTCGAAGCCACGTTCGACCCGCACGTGCTCGAGCAACGTCCCTTGAACGAGGCTTTCCCGCTGCGACGCGGTCTCGGGGGCTCCGTAGAGGACCGTGGTCTGGGTCTTGCCGCGGCGCGCGGCGGCGGACGCCGTCGGGTGATCCGGGGCCGCCCAGGCGTCGACGAGGGGACCCAGCACCGCGGCCAGCGCGGCCTCGTATCCCTCCTCGGCGATCAGCACGTCCCCGACGCGCCGTAGTTCCGCCTGGGGCGCCGGCCGCAGCGCTTCCAGGCCCTGGAGCTCGGCCCGCAGCCCGGCCGCCTCGGCCGCGGCCTCGGCCGTTTGGCGCTCGGCGCGGCGCGCGGCGGCACTTCTCGCCTCCAGCTCGGGCAGCGCACGTTCGGCCGGCTCGACCTGGTGGCGCAGTCGCTCGGCGGTCTCGTGCTGGGTCTTTGCCTCCGCGCGCGCTGCCGCCAGCTCGCGCTCGGCACGCTGCGCGTCTCGGCGCGTCCCCTCCGCCGCCCGGCGCGCCGCCCGGGCACGCTCGGCGTGACCCTCCTCGGGGGCAAGCGGCGGCTCCGGAACGGCCGCCAGCGCGGCCTCGGCGTCGGCGATCGAGGCGGCCAGCGCCGCGTCACGCTCCGTCAGCGAGGAGCGCCGCCCGGACAGCTCTTCCTGCTCGGCGCGCGCGGCCGCGGCCAGTTCCCGACGGCTTCGCACCCGCTCGATCGCGATCTGCAGCGCGTGCTCGGCGTCGGACACCGCCAGACGGGCGGCACCCAGCGCCTGCTGTCGCGCCAGGCGCCGGTTCTGTGCCTCGTCCACGGTCCGCTTGCACTCCTCCCAGGAACGGTCGGCCGCGGCTGACGCCGCGCGGGCGTCGTCCAGCCGCCGGGTCAGCGTCTCCACCTGCGACGTGGCCCGCCGCTGCCGGTCGCGCGCCTCCCGCCATTCCTCCCAGACGATGCTGCCGCGCAGCGTCTCCAGCCGGCGCCGTGCCTGGTCCGCCTCAACCCACTGGGCGGCCTGGGCCCGGAGCGCGTCCAGCCAGGGCTCGAGCTCGCCCCGCAGGTCCTCGAGCCGCGCCAGGTTGTCGGCCAGCCGGCGCATCTCCTCCAGGGCGTCGGTCCGCTTCGCCTTCACGCCCCGCACCTGGGCCGCCTCCTCGATCAGCAGGCGCCGCTGTTCGGGCGTGGACGTGATGATGCTCTCGATGTCGCGCTGGTCGACAATGGCGTAGGAGTCGGTGGTGAGACCCGTCGACTGCAGCAGGTCGAGGATGTCGCGCCGGCGCACCCTGGCCCCGTTGAGGAAGTAGTCGCTGGCCCCGCTCCGGTCGACGCGCCGCTTGATGGCGACCTCCCGGTAGTCCACCGGCAGCCGGCCGTCGGCGTTGTCGATCAGGATCGTGACCTCGGCCGCCGCCGCCCGGGCCCGGTGCGAGCCGCCGCTGTAGATGACCTGCTCCATCTTGGTGCCGCGGAGATCCCGTACCCGGGTCTCTCCGAGCACCCACTTCAACGCGTCGACCACGTTGCTCTTGCCTGACCCGTTGGGGCCGACGATGGCGGTCAGGCCGACGTCGAAGGACACCTCGGTGCGCTGCGCGAACGTCTTGAAGCCCTGAAGGGCGATGGAACGCACGTGCACGTTGCGGGGAGCGTAGCAGATGTTGTGGCCGGCGGCATACCGAGCCGCAAGCTATCGCGACGCCTCGTCTGCCCCCGCCTCCTGGGCGCCGGCGCCGCGGCGGGTGGTGCGGCGACGCGTTGTCGCCGCCGGCTGCGGGTCCGTCTCGGTGGTGCCGGGAGCCGGTTCCGCGGTCTTCGGGGCGTCGTCCTGTCTTGCCCGCGTCGTACGCCGGCGCGCCGGCTTCGCGGGTTCGGAGATGGCCTCTGCCTGGGGGGTGTCCGCGGGCTCGGTGGCGGTGGCGGTGGCGGCGGCCGGGGCCGCGGCGGCGGGCGCTCGGGAGCTTCGCCGGGGGCGAGAGGCGCGGCGCGGTGGCGGTGGCTGCGCTTCCTCCTTCTGCGGGGACTCTTCCACCGGCTGACCGAACTGGCGCCGAGGTATGGGCGCGCTCGCCGACTCGGCGGGCATCCGGGATGTCGGGGGCGCCGCCACCAGGTGCTCGACCTGGAGGGGCGCGGTCACGATCTCCACCTCGACCTCGGCCGCGGGTGCGCCGAACTGGCGGCCGGGCGCGATCTGTGGGGACGGGGGAACGGGTGCCGGCGGCTCTGCGATCGCCGCCGGCCCCCCTGCGGCGGCGGGAGCGGGCCCGGGGTCCGGTTGAGGGCGGGGACGGCGGCGCTCGGTGGCGGCGCGTTCGGCGACCTGCCGGCGGCTCTGCCAACCACCTGCGGAGGGTTCGGCCGGCGGCTCCACGACCGTCACCTGCTCCGTCGGTGCGACGGCCTCGGGCGGTGCTGCCGCCTCCGGCTCCTCCACCGCTGCTGCAGCAGGCGGGATCTCCACCGGCGCCGAGGGCTGCGGAACCGGCGCTGTCTCCCCCTCGGGCAGTGAGGTGAGGGGCAGCTCGGCCTCCCCAGCCGCCGTGAGCGCGCCGATCACCTCTTCGACGCCGGGCTCTTCACGCTCCGCTCTCGGCAGCTCCTCCGTCTCCCCCGCCGCGGCCGCGACCTCCTCGGCAAGCTTGCGGATCGCCTCCCTGGCCGCCGTCTGCTCCGCCATCTGCTTGGTGCGGCCGTGCCCGGTGCCGAGGGGATCGCCGCCCGCGTACACGACAGCGGTGTACTCGCGCATGCGGCCGGACTGAGCGCGGGCCCCGATCACGTCGTAGACGGGCGTCACCCCGAAGCGATCCTGCACCAGGTGCTGCAGGCGGCCCTTGAAGTTCTCCGGCACGTCGGCCTCGGGGAGGGCCCGAAACCTTTCCATGCAGTAGTGGTAAGCGGCGTCGTAGCCCTGGTCCAGGAAGATCGCGCCCAGGACCGCCTCGAACGCGTTGGCGAGCAGCGAGCGAAGGTTGCGGCCACCCCCACGCGCGATCCCCTTGCCAAGGAGGAGATACTCCCCCATCCCCAGGTCCTCGCTGAGCGCCGCCAGCGCCTGCGTGTTGACCATGGAGGAGCGAACCTGGGTCATCTCGCCCTCGGCCGCGTCCGGGCGCCCCTTGAAGAGAAACTCGGCGGAGATCAGCTGCAGAACCGCATCGCCCAGGTACTCGAGGCGCTCGTTGTCATGCGGCGAGAGGGACGGATTCTCGTTGGCGAACGAGGAGTGCGAGAGCGCCTCCTGCAAGAGCGCCGGCTTCCTGAACGCGATGCCGATTTTCTGCTGTAGCTCGTCGAGCCGCCGGGCGATCTCGGCCGGGTCCCTCATGCGGATCGGATCAGCCGGGGACCCCGATGAACGGCGGCTCCTGGTGCCGCCGCTCCTGGGTGCGGTCCTCTGGGCCGCTGCCGGGTCGTGCACGCTCAGGAGCCAGCCTTCTCCTGGATGTATTCCCAGGCCTGGCCGACCGTGGTGATCTTTTCCGCGTCCTCGTCGGGAATCTGCAGCCCGGTGTTCTCCTCGAACGCGTAGATCAGCTCGACCAGGTCCAGCGAATCGGCGTTGAGATCATCCTGGAACGAGGCGTCCATCGTCACCTGCTCGGGCTCGCAGCCCAGGCGCTCCACGACGATGTTCTTGAAATCCTCGAAGTCGATCTTGTGGCTGTCCAAATGCGTGGTACTCCTCAATGGGACGGATCGTCGCTCACTGTATAGCATCGCCATGCCCTGCACGACGGCGAGCGTGGAAGGGACTCAGGCTTGATAATCGGCCACCGCGTGAGGGGTCGCGACCTGGCCCGCCGGAACGTTTGGAACCTGCTCCCGCACCATGCCGCTCAGGGCGCGGCGCGGGCCTACCTCGAGGAAGGCGTCG
The DNA here is from genome assembly GCA_963808785.1 of Candidatus Dormiibacterota bacterium. Classification (GTDB taxonomy): domain Bacteria; phylum Chloroflexota; class Dormibacteria; order Dormibacterales; family Dormibacteraceae; genus CAVTSA01. The sequence goes on from CAWEGH010000011.1 coordinate 93,110, forward strand.
CAGCCGAGCGAGTGCAGCCGCAGGACGCAGTCGCCCCAGCGCACGGGCGAAGCGAGCTGGCGCTCCAGCAGGTCCGGCGCCGACGCTCCGTCCGGATAGACCTCGGCGGTGACGTTGGCGACGACCGGGATCGAGGGGGGTGACCAGCAGACGCTGTCCAGGACCCGCCGCAGCCGGGCGGCCGCCGGCTGCATGAGGGGAGTGTGGAACGCGGCCGCCACCTTGAGCGGCAGCACGCGCCTGGCGCCCGCCTCCAGCAGTTTCGCGCTCGCCGCCCGCACTCCCTCCCTGGTCCCGCCGACCACGGTCTGCGTGGGGGTGTTGAAGTTGGCCGGCCACACGCCCTCGAGCCCGGCCAGAGCCTCCTTCACCGCTTCCGCTCGGAGGCCGAGGATCGCCGCCATCGAGCTGGTGCCGTAGGGGGAGGCCTCCGCCATGGCGCGGCCCCGTTCACCGATCGCGCGCATCACGTCCGGGACCGACAGGGCGCCGGCGGCCACCAGGGCGCCATACTCGCCCGCCGAGTGTCCGGCCACCGCGGCCGGCTCGACGCCCCGCTCACGCAGCAGGGTGGTGAGCGCGACACCGCAGAACAGAAGCGCCGGCTGCGCGTGCTGGGTGAGGGTGAGCTCGTCCTCGGGCGCGTCCGTCAGGAGGTAGGTGAGGTCGAGGTCGAGCGCCTCCGAGCACTGCTCGGCAAGTGCCGCGAAGCGGGGCTCGCGCAGCAGGTCGGTGCCCATGCCTGGCTGCTGTGAACCCTGACCCGGAAAGAGAAACGCGGTGCGTTGCGGCACCCGTTACTCGGTCTTCAGAACCTCGCGGCCGTCGTAGTAGCCACAGGCGGGGCAGATGTGGTGCGGTTGGTGCGGCTTCTTGCAGTGCGGGCAAGGCTGCAGCGTGACCGCGGACAGCGCCAGATGCGAACGGCGGGTCCCCTTGCGCCCCTTCGAGAGTTTGACCTTGGGCAGTCCCATGCGGCCGATAAGCATACGTGACGCCCCATCCCCCCTGCCGCACGGGGCCGTTGGTGCACCAACCGACCACTCTCAGGCTCCCGACCGGGCCGTTGGTGCACCGACGGCCCTTTCGTTCGTCGTGGGTCTTTACAAGGGGGGTTGAAGAGCGGGGCGGATCGGGCGACCCTTGCGCACCGATGACGGCTCATGGCTACGTCCCGGACGAGCTCAAGAACATCCCGTTCACCGTCCAGCAGGCTCGCGCGTACGGCATCACCCAGAAGCAGTTGCGAGGGGCTTCCTGGCGGCGGATCTCGCGGGGTTGGTATCGGTGGGCGGGTTGTGCGATGAGCGACGACCTGCGCCTGGCCACGATCCTCCGCATGGTGCCGCCGGGTTCTGCGTTCGCTGGCCGCACCGCCGCCCGTCTCCTCGGGATCGAAGCGCCGGCGCCAGGCAAGCCAGAGATCCTGGTACCCAGGCTGACCGGCGTCAGCGAGCGCGTCGAAGCGCTGGTGAGCCGCGCCCGGCTCGAACCCGAAGAAATCGTCCAGTGTGGCCCCTTCCCGGTGACCTCACCTCTCCGCACGTGTTTCGACCTCACGGGAACGCTGCCCCTCGTCGAGGGTCTGGTTACGCTCGATCAGGCACTCCACGCCGGTCACTTCGACCTGGCGACCTTCTCCGCCTACGTTGCAGCCCGGGATCACGTCACGGGAGTGGTGGGGGCCCGCCGAGCCATTGAACACGCCGAACCCAGAGCTGAGTCTCCCATGGAGACCCGACTTCGAATGTTGCTGATAGGAGCCGGTCTACCGCGACCGGAGGCACAAGTTGCGATCCTCGAGGGGACCCGCTTCGTCGCGCGCCTGGACTGCTTCTATCCCTCCGCCATGCTCGGGATCGAGTACGACGGCGAGAATCACCGCGACCGACTCACTGAGGACAACCGCCGGCAGAACCGTCTCTTACGCGTCGGAGTGCAGTTGCTTCGGTATACCGGCCCCGACTTGCGGGACCGCCCACAGCAAGTCGTCGCCGAAGTCAGAACCGCCCTCCGGAGGCCCATCAAATAGGGCCATTGGTGCACCAACCGCCCGGTTTCAGCGCGGATTTAGGGCCATTGGTGCACCAACGGCCTGTCTCAGTGGGTGGGGGCGGGCTCGTCGTCGGGGGCTGGGTGCGTCGCCTGCAGCGCCTCGATGCCACGCCGCACCGTGATCAAGGTGCGGCTCAGGTGCGCCTCCAGGTTCTGCAGCTGCTCCGTGGTGTAGGCCTCGGCGTCGCGGATCGTCTGGTCGGCCTTCGACTGCGCCTCGGCCACCGCTCGCTGCGCCTCCAACTTGGCGCGCCGCGTGATCTCGTGCTCCTGCACCGTGACCTCGGCCCGCTCGTTGGCGGTGGCCAGGATCCGCCCCGCCTCGCTGTGCGCCTCGGCGATCAGCCGCTGCTGCTCCTGGACCGTCCAGTTGGCCTTCTTGATCTCCTCCGGCAGGTTGAACCGCAGCTGGTCGATGAGGTCCATGATCTCGTCCTCATCCACCATCACCTGGCTCGAGAACGGCACGTGCCGCGCGTGATGCACGACGTACTCCATGCGGTCCAGCGTCTCGTCGACCTTCACGGCAGCTTCTCCTTCAGCCGTCTGGCCACCGGTTCCGGGACGAAGGCGGAGATGTCCCGGCCGTACCTTGCGACCTCCTTCAAAAGGGTGGACGAGAGATAGACGCGGGACGCCTGCGCGGGGAGGAACACCGTCTGCAGAGCGGCCGCCATCTCACGGTTCATCATCGCCTGCTGGAGCTCGCTCTCGAGGTCGCTGGTGGTGCGCAGCCCGCGGACCAGCACGGTCGCCCCCTCCCGGAGCGCGCAGTCCACCGTGAGTCCCGCGTAATGCACGACGCGCACGCCGGAAAGGTGCGCCAGCGACTCCCCCACCATTTCCACCCGTTCCTCGGGCGTGAAGAGCGGGTTCTTCCCGGGGTTGTCGGAGACGCCGATGACCACCTCGTCGAAGAGCTCCTCCGCGCGCTCGATCACGTCGACATGTCCCAGTGTGAGCGGGTCGAAGGTGCCCGGGTAGAGCGCGCGGCGCGCACCGGAGCAGCCCACTCACGCCTCCTCTGGAGCCTGCAGGATCGTGACCCGGGTGTCCCCGTAGCGTCTCTCCCGCTCCGGCCGCAGCCGGACCAGGGGCGGCAGCTGAACTCGCGCTCCATGCTCGACCACCACCACTCCCTCGACCGGCGTCGCGTGGTCGAGGAGCTGGAGGAGGCGGGCCAAGACCGGGTCATTGTAGGGCGGGTCGCAGAAGATCAGATCGCAGCTCGCGACCACCTCCGGATGCCGCTCGCAGAACCGGGCGGCGTCGTCGCGGTGCACGTGGCCCCGGCCGCCGTAGTCGAGGGCCTCCAGGTTCCGCCGGATCGAGGCCACCGACCGGGCGCTGCTGTCGACGAAGGTAGCCCACTCCGCCCCGCGCGACAGTGCCTCGATCCCGAGGGCGCCGCTGCCCGCGCAGAGGTCGAGCACGCCGGCTCCCAGCGGCACTTCCCCCAGCATGTTGAAGATGGCCAGCTTGACCCGACCCTCGCTGGGCCGGATGTCGGACGGCGCGACCAGGCGGCGCCCCCCAGCCTCGCCACCGTGCACCCGAAGGTTCGCGCTCAGGACTTGTCCTGGGGTGCGGGTGCGGTCGGTGCGGTGTTCGCCGGTGCCGGATTCAGGTCGGGGGCGGGCTGGCTGAACCGCTCCTCCAGGAACTTCCCGTTCGCCAGCAGCTGGTCGGCGTTTTTCCGCTTCAGCTCCGCCGCCACGTCGTCGAGCTTGCGCTCCATCAGGTTGAGCTGGTTCCACAGCTCTTCCCAGGCGGTCCGCCCGCCCGGTTCCATGGGCTGATTGTGCGAAGCGGGCGGCAGCCGGAGGTAGGCGTCGAGCGTCTGGGGCAAGTAGTCGGACGCCGTGTGCTCGACCAGGTAGAGGTCCTCCGACCCGACCGGAAACTCGGCCGAGAACTGCAGGATCGCGTCCACCTTGCGGCGGATCTGTCCGATCTTCATCTGCACCGAGGGCGGGAGACGGTTGAGTCCCTGCCGGCTCATCTCCGGCAGCACGGGTTTTGGCTTGGGCAGCGGCGCCGGCCTGGGCTGCGGGGCCGGAATCGTCTGCATGGCCGGCGGCGGCAGCCGCCGGCTGCGCCGGCCGGCCCCTCCGATCCAGCGGAGCCCGGTGAACGCGCCGAGTCCGATCAGCGCCCACTCCCAGCCGGCGAGCGTCACCGATCCGATCGCGTGCGCCGCCCAGAGCCATTCCATCCGGTCGCCCTCAGTTCAGCCGGCGCATCCCACCGGGGAGTTGGAGCTCCGCGGACTGGGAACCGGCGTCCGCCGAACGCGCGCGCTCGATGTACGTCTGGGTCCGCGCCACCTCGGTGCTCAGCAAATCCACCGTCTGGCGCATGCTGTCCAGCGCCTGGTTGCGGAAGCTGTCGATGGAGTCCATGGTCGCGTAGATGTTGTTGAACGCGGTCTGGAGCTTGTCCACCGCGACTGTCGACGAGGCGGCCTGGGTCTGGATGTCGGCCGACTGCGTGCGCAGCATCTGTGAGGTGGCCGCGATCAGATCCCCGGTCGTGGTGTTGAGCGCCGTGATCTGATCCAGGACCAGCTTCTGGGTGTTGAGCGCGGAGGCCGTGATGACCGCCGTCCGCAGTGCCGAGACGGTGGTGGTGGTGGCGCGCTCGACACCTTTGATGAGCTCGACGTTGTTCTTGCGAATCAAATCCAGCGCCAGGTAGCCCTGGACGCTGACGGCGAGCTGCGTGAGGAGGTCCTGCCGCTTCTGCCGCACGTAGAAGAGGACGTCTTCCTTCAGCGAGCGTGCCTCGTCGGGGTCGGTCAGCTCGACCTGCTCCACCTTGTCGGTGAGCGCGTTGTCGAGCCGCTCCGCCATGTAGGCGTACTGCTCCAGGCGCTCTTTCATCTGCCAGAGATGGACCTTCTCCTGCTCGATCGAGGCGTTGTCGCGGATGAGCTCGTCCTTGCCCCGGTAGAGGCCCTGGATGATCGCGTTCAGGTTCGCCTGCGAAGACTGGTACTTGTGGAAGTAGTCGCGCGCGCGCGTCCCCAGGGCGGAGCGGCTGAAGAATCCGCGCCGTCCGCTCAGGTTCTTCTGGGGATCGAGGTCCTCGACCTGGCGGCGGAGCTGGATCAGCGCCTGCCCGACCTGGCTGTTGTCGCCCTTGGTGAGAGAAGCGGCGGGTCGCTCCAGGAATCGGTTGGAGACCTCGGAGGAACGGCGGATCTCCTGGTTTCCCATCTGGCTCACCGACTGGACCTTGCGCTGAAACTCGGCCGAGTGGGTGTCCATCCCGGCCAGCGAGTTCACGAAGCCACCCACCGCCTGGTCGATCTGGCGGGCGGTGTCCGGGTCGACTTTGATGGTCGACTCAGCCTGCTCGGGGCTGACGGCCTGCACCGCCTTCGGTGGCTCGAGCACGAGTTCCTGGGATCCGCCGGTGCCTTGGTTCTGGGTGCCGGTATCGGTCATGTCCATCCTCTTGTTAGGTAATTCGTGGATGCACAGATCCCTACCTCTCTGGGGCCCCGGCGAAACCGACCTTGCGGAGTTTCGTGGGGGTGGGGGGACGGCGCCCGCGAATCTGCGGCCCAGCCTACCAGTTGGCCCTCGGGACCACCTCGTCCAAATGTCACCAACCGCGAACCGGCTGCGGCGGGGCCTACGGCGGCCCCGAAGACCCGGTGCGCTGCGGCGTGATGGTGGTGGTCCGGTCGGCGGTGACCGCGTCCGTGGCCCGGCGCGAGACGGAGAGGGCGGCGCCGCCCGCTCGGCGTACCACCGGGGCCGCGATCGCGATCGCTTCGCGCGCCTGGCGGCGCCGGGCCGCGCCCGACCGCGGGTCGAGCAGCCAGACCGCTGCCCCGCCGACCGCGACTCCAACCAAAAAGCGCTTGATCATCGCGACCGCACTGCCGTCGCCATCCGATCCACGATCTCCTCCAGGACCGCACGGGAGGTGGCGAGGTTGAGACGGACCCCGCCCTTCGCCGCCTTCCCGAACAGGTCGCCGTCGTTGACGGCCACCCGGGCGTGCTCCAGGAAGAACTTGGACGGCGACTCCAGCTCCAGCCGGGCGCAGTCGAGCCAGGTCAGATAGGTGCCCTCGGGTGGAAGGTACGCGACCTCCGGCAGTTCCCGTGCCAGCAGCTCACCGAGGCGAGCCCGGTTCCCGTCCAGGTAGGCCATCGTCTCGTTCAGCCAGGCGTTGCCGTGGCGAAGGGCGGCCACGTTCCCGATCATCCCCAGGGTGCTCGCACCGTGCGCCTCCATCGGGTTCAGCGTCGCCCACCCCTGGACATCGGCTTCGCTGTGCAGGGCGACCTGGGCGCACTTGAGCCCGGCCAGGTTCCAGCCCTTGGAGGCGGACATCAGCGAGACGGTGTGCCGGGCGGCGGTCTCTGATGTCGCAGCGTAGGGCACCCAGGTCTGGTCGGGATAGGTGAGCGGCGCGTGCACCTCGTCGGCGATGACCCGGGCACCGTGGCGGTCCACGATCTCCGTGAGCGCCGCCATCTCGTCGCGCGTGAAGACGCGACCGAGGGGGTTGTGTGGATTGCAGAGGATGATGGTCCCGGCCCCGGCCGCGAAGGCCCCCTCGATCGCCTCCAGGTCCAGCTCCCAGCGCTCGTGCGTGCGCACGCAGGCGACCTCGACCACCTCCAGCCGGACCGCCTTGGTGACCATGAAAAACGGCGGATAGCTGGGGGTCGGGATCACCACCGGGGCGCCGGCGCGGTTGAAGAGGCGGAGCGCGAGCTCGATCCCTTTCAGGATGTCGGGCAGTGGGTGGATGCGCTCCGGGAGGACCTCAAAACCGGCGGTGCGCCGGTACCACTCGCTCAGCGCGTCCTGCACGTCCTTCTGCATGGCGGGAGATGGGTAGCCGTACAGCTCTCGCCCGGCCGCGGCCAGGATCGCGCGCTGGACCTCGGGCGACGTCCTGTAGTCCATCTCGGCGACCGGTGCGCAGAGGACGTCCTCCGGGTACGCGCTCCACTTGGCCGAGCCCCGGGCGCGGACCTCGGCCAGGTCCCGCTCGTAGATCTCGTCGACCGTGCTTGCCATGACTCCCTCTTCCACTCCCTCAGAGTCTGGCCCGGACCTCGGACCAGAGCTGTGCATAAGCCTCCGCCGCGGTACTCCGGGAGGCGAACCGGGCCAGCGGCGCCTGGCGAACCGACATCTGTTCGACGTACGTCGACTGGGGCACGACGGCCGCCGCCACGTCCTCCTCGTGCACCATTCGCTCGACGGTTTCCCGGTGCAGACGCCGCCGCCGGTCCACCATCGAGAAGTAGGCGAGCAACCGGGGGCGCGGCGGGGGCGCCTCCGCCACCAACCCCCGCAGCTGCTCCAGGGTGCGTAGCGAGAGCGGGCTCGGGTTGAGCGGAACGACCAGCAGATCGGCCGCGTGAATGACGTTCTCGGAGACCAGCGACACGCTGGGTGGGCAGTCCAGGACGACCAGGTCATAGTCGTCGACCAGTGGATCGAGCAGGCGCCGCAGCCGCTGCGTCGACTTCTTCGCCGCGTCCAGCGCCAGGTCCATGGAGCGGTATCGGAAGTCGGCCGGCACCACGTCGAGCCGCTCGAACTCGGAAGCCATGAGGACGTCGTCAAGGTCTCGCTTGCCCTTGATCAGAGACTTCCCGCCACCCTTCACCGCGGGGCGGAGCTTGAAGAGGTAGGTCGCCGCGCTCTGGGGATCCAGATCCCAGAGCAGCGTCCGCTCTCCGGCGGTCGCCGCCAGGTAGGCGAGATTCACCGCCGCCGACGTCTTTCCGACGCCTCCTTTGATGTTGTATGTCGCCAGGACTTTCACCGGCCGCTCCTCCTGCCCACCGGATCGCAAGTCTAGTCGTGGACGAACGCCGGGCCGCGACTGGTTCCAGGCTCCGATGAACATCGAGATCTGGTCGGACGTCGTTTGCCCCTGGTGTTATCTGGGCAAGCGCCGCCTCGAGCACGCGCTGGAGGACTTCGAGAACAAGGACGAGGTGACCGTCGCCTGGCGCAGCTTCGAGCTGGATCCCAACGCTCCCCGCGAAGTCGAGGGCGACCCGCTGGAGCGCCTGATGGCGAAGTACGGGATGACCCGGGAGCAAGCCGAGGAGGGTCACACGCGGCTGACCCGGCTGGCAGCCGCCGAAGGGTTGGAGTATCACCTGGATCGTGCGCGGCCGGCCAACACCTTCGACGCCCACCGGCTCACCCGCCTCGCGGCCGGGCGGGGGCTGGAGGGGGAGGCGGTGGAGCGCCTGTTCCGGGCTCACTTCACCGAGGGGCTCTCGATCGGAGACCCGGAGACCCTGACCCGGCTGTTCACCGAAATCGGCGTGCCGGAGGCGGAGGTAGCGGAAGTCCTCGGCGGCGACCGGTTCGCCGGCCAGGTCCGCCAGGAGGAGGCGCTGGGAGCTCGGTTCGGCGCTCAGGGGGTGCCGTTCTTCGTGCTTGACCGGCGGTACGCGATGAGCGGGGCCCAGCCGCGGGAGGTCTTCTCCGCCGCGCTGCGCGAAGCCCGGGACGCAGGCGCGACGATAGGGCCAGGGTTCGGGCTGCCGCCCGAGCGCTGCGCGCACGAGCCCGCCAGGGACCGTGCGTGCCGGTTGCGGGCAAAGGCCGGCCCCACGCACGTGCCGGAGGCCCCCGGGGTTGCGCCCTGTCCGGTTCGCACAAGCGGGCGCCAGCTCGGGCGCCAGCCCGAACATGTCGCTGGGCGAACCTCGCAAGAGCACCCCGCACTGCGGGCCCGGCAGGGAACGGCGGCGGGTGCCGCCGGGGGGGTTCGGGGGGCGCCAGCCCGCCCGAGTAAGTCAAATGCGCGCCCGCAACCGGCACGCACGGTCCCTGCGGGCTCGTGCGCGGAGCGCCCGGGCGCCAGCCCGGACCTCCGTTGGAGAAAAGGCGGTGTCGACCGCCCTCAGTTGATGGTCGTTTGCTCCAGGCGCGCGCGGGCGCGGGCGGCCAGGGCGGGGACCGATCGCAGCTCCGGGTCGCGCTCCAGCAGCTCCGCGACCGCCGTCTGCACCTCCCCCAGCAGGCGGGGATTCGCCATCGCCCGCATCAGCTCGTCCGGGTCGCCGTGCTGCCGGGTTCCGATCAGCTCGCCCGGTCCGCGGATCTTGAGGTCGGCCTCGGCGAGCCGGAACCCGTCGTTCACCTGCTCCAGGAGCGTCAGCCGCTCCCTCACCCGCTCCGTCGCCTGATCCGGAAGCAGCAGGCAGTAGGACTGCAGATCAGACCGCCCGACCCGTCCCCGGAACTGGTGGAGCTGCGCCAGCCCGAAGTGCTCCGCCCCCTCGATGAACATCACTGTCGCGTTGGGGACGTCGACCCCGACTTCGATCACCGAGGTCGCGACCAGGACGTCGGCGGCTCCGTCCCGGAACTGCTGCATCACCTCTTCCTTGTTCCGCACCCGGCCGTGCACCAGGGCGACGCGGAGGTCCGGGAAGACCTTGGTCCGCAGCCGTTCGAACTCCTCCGTCGCGGCTCGTCCGGTCGAGGTCTCCGATCCTTCGATCAGAGGGCAGATGACGAACGCCTGGTGACCGTTCGCGACCTCGGCCCGAATCAGGTCGAACGCTTCCTCGTCTCGCTTCATCACCCGCGTCACGACCGGGATCCGCCCCGACGGCAGCTCGTCGATCACCGAGACGTCCATCTCGCCGTAGTAGGCGAGGGCCAGCGAGCGGGGGATCGGCGTCGCGGTGAGGGCCAGCACATGGGGGCGCAGGTCGCCCAGCTTGCCGCGGAGCAGTTCCCGCTGGTGGGTGCCGAACCGGTGCTGCTCGTCCACGATGGCGAGTCCGAGATTCTGAAACTGCACCTCGTCCTCCAGCAGCGCGTGGGTTCCCACCACCAGCGCGGAATGGCCCGAGGCGGCGGCCGTTCGCACCCGCCGCCGCTCCGCCGCCCCCAGGCCCGAGATCAGCAGGTCGACGCTGAGCTCGGCGAAGCCATGCTCGAGGTAGCCGCGACACTTGGCCAGATGCTGACGGGCCAGGATCTCGGTCGGCGCCAGCAAGACCGACTGCTGCCCGGCGGCGTCCGCCATCGCCACCGCGGCGGCGGCGACCGCCGTCTTGCCCGAGCCCACGTCCCCGTCCAGCATCCGGTTCATCGGCCGCTCGTGCTCGAGGTCCCGGTAGACGTCCCAGATCGCCTGTTTCTGGGGCCGGGTGAGCTCAAAGGGGAGACTCTCCTTGAACCGGTCGATGACCAGCTGGCGGTACGGGATGGGGGCTGCCCGCTCTCGCTCCCGTGCCCGTCGCGAGATCGCGAACGCCAGCTGCAGCTCGATCAGCTCGGCACGCTCCATCCGGGCCACGGCCCGCGCCAGGTCCTCTTCCGACTCCGGCTGGTGGGCGAGGCGGAGCGTGTCGCCCAGCGGCAGCAGGTCGAACCGCTCCCGCATCCAGCCCGGGATCGGGTCCTCGATCTGGTCGGCGTGCTCGAGCAGCCCTTCGATCCAGCCCCGCAGGCGCTTCTGGGTCAGGTCCTGGGTGAGCCCGTAGATCGGCTGCGAGCCTCCCACGCGCTCCGGCAGCGGGCGCCCCGCCGGCGCACGCTCCCAGGCCGGGTTCGCCATCTCGGGGCCGTGGCTGCCGCGGTAACGCACGACACCGGCGACCGCGATCCGATCGCCGACCCGGAACTGCCGAGCCAGGTAATCCTGATTGAACCACGTCACGTGCAGCTGTCCTCCGAGATCGGCGTCGACGTCCATGGCCGTCATCGGAAGCCGCCTGCCGGTGCGGGCGCGAACCACGCGCGCGTTGACGTGCGCGATCGTGCCCTCCACCCGCACCCGCTCGCCGTCCACCAACCAGCTCTGCTCCCCGGCGTCGGCAAACCGCTCCACCTTCCGCGGTAGATCGAGCAGCAGGTCCTCGACGGTCTCGAGCCCGAGCCGGCGGAGAAGCGCCGCCCCGCGGGTGCCGATCCGGGGAACGTCGGCCAGGGCCGTTGCCGGGGTGACGGCGGCCCCGACGCGAGCAGGTGCGGGCATACCCTCCTCAGGATCGGCCATCGGTGGCGGCGGGTTCGGACGAAGGTGGCTTCATCCCGCCCCACCACCGCCGGCCAGGGACTCTGGCGTCCGGCCCCCGAACACGCCCGTGGCCTGCCGGGTGACCGAGATCGGGACCGACGCGCCGAGCACCGTGAGGGGAAGCGCCACCGACTGCCTCACGGTGACGGTGATGGTGTCTCCGGAGACGGCACAGGTCGGCTCGGTGGGCAGGTCCGCCGCGCTCTGGCAGAGCGTTTGCGCCTGACCCGGCAGCAGCTGCCGGCGGCCGGTGCGGTAGTAGGTGTCGGTGTCGACGGCGGTGGCACCCGCCTGCGCGCCGACGGTCGCGGCCAGCGCGGCCCGGTCGTAGGTGGTCACGACGGCGGCCAGGTCGACCACCAGGGCCACCAAGGCGACCAGCACCAGCATCAGGATGAGCGCGAACATGACCAGCGCCTGGCCCGACTCACCCTCGCGCGGGACGGGCTCACGACCTCTCATGGCGATCCCGGCGGGGCCTGGGCGCGGTAGGCGGAGATGTGCGCGCGGGCGGTGGCGCTCAGGTTGACGGAAGGAGAGATCGCCGCGAAGGGGGTTCCGGAGAGGGCGAGGGCCGCCTGGCCGGTGCAGGTGAGAGTGTCGCCGGCGGCGTAGGGACCGCTGCACACGAGCGACGGCTGTTCCAGCAGGTCGAAGTGCTTGACCGTGTTCTGAAACGTGGCCTGGGCATATTGCGTGGCGGCCGGCTCGTCGTTCGCCGGTGCGGTGGCCGCGGCCGCCGCCGCCAGCCCCACGGCGGTCTGCAGGTCGAGGTCGGACTGCACCACCAGGGACACCTCGTAGAAGCCGAGGAGGAGGACGAACAGCACGGGGATGGTGAGAGCGGCCTCGATCAGCGCCTGCCCACCCTGCCGCGCGCGAGAGGCGCCGCTCACGGCTGGTAGGTCACCCCATACGACTCCAGGGTCAGATCGAGCGTGTTGGGGAGCACCTGCCCGACGCCCGGGATGAGTGTCGCCGGGTGACCGCGAATGGTCTCGGCCACCAGCGCGGGACGGCCCTCGGCGTCCAGCACCGCCGGGTCGAGCCAGAGGCAGACGTCGACGGTGCCGGCCGGGATCGCACTCAGGGCCGGGCACTCCGCACCGGCCGGCAGCGCGTCGACGGTCGTGCCCAGCATGGCCGGCCGGAGCAGCTGGAGGGTGGGCGCGATGCCGGCGGTGAGGTCGTCGCGGGTGGGGTCGGACGGCATCGCCGTGGTCGCCGCCAGCTGGACCCCGGTCGAGGCGGCCGCCTCCGCGACCTCGCGCTCGAAGGCGTTGAGGCCGGCCGTCAACGCGCCCAGCAGGGCGAACAGGAAGGGGATCACGACGAAGGCGAACTCGACCATGCTTTGTCCGCCCTGACGCCTGCGCGGCACCCATGCATGGTAGCGGGCCGCCATCGCCGGGCCCCGGTTTACACGGTATTGTCTGCTCTCCGTCCGGCGCCCCCAACTCCCGGTCTCGCGTGAGACCGGAGTTGCGGGAGGGGTCAGACTGGGGGCATGGAGCAGACCCAGTCCGATCTCGACAGCGTGGTCGAGACCCTGCACGGCGTGCGCGTGTCCGACCCCTTCCGCTGGCTCGAGGACTCCGCTTCGCCGCGGGTTCGGGAGTGGACAGAGGAGCAGGACCACCGGGCACGCGCCACGCTCAGCTCCCTGCCCGGTCGGGAGGCGATCCGGCGCCGGCTCGAAGAGTCGCTGGGCGGCGGCTCGCTGGGCCGCAGCGTCCCCCGCGGGGCCCGCCGCTTCTTCACCCGCCGGGAACCGGGCCGGGACCAGCCCGCGATCTGGGTCGCCGTAGCCGGCGCCGAGCGGCTGCTGGTCGATCCCGGCCAGGGGACCACAGCGCTCGACTGGTGGTACGTGGCACACGACGGCTCCCTTCTCTGCTACGGCCTCTCCCAGGACGGCAGCGAAGACTCCACCCTGCACCTGCTGGATGTGGACGGTGGGCGCCTGCTCCCCGACCGGATTCCGCACTGCAAGCTGGCGGCGGTCGCCTTCGAGCCTGACCTGGGGGCCGTTCTCTACACGCGGTACCCGGAGCCCGACCCCGCCCACCCCGAAGACGCCCGGTACGACCGCCGGGTGTGGCGCCACCGGCTCGGAACCGACCCCGCCGAGGATGAAGAGATCTTCGGCGAGAGGCTGGAGCAGGCCGCCTATCCGGCCATGCTCTCGATCTCACGGTCCGGCCGCTGGACGGTGGTGGTGGTGGCGCACGGCTGGCAGCGCACCTCGGTCCACCTGCGTGAGGGCGGAGGGCCCTTCACCGCGATCTTCGACGGCCCGGAGAACCTGCTCGAGCCCTGGTTCGCGGGTGAGCGGCTCCTCGCCCTGACCAACCTCGAGGCGCCGCGCTTCCGGCTGGTCGAGATCGATCCCGAGCGCCCGGCGCCGGAGGAGTGGACCACGTTGGTCCCCGAAGACGAGGCCACCCTGGTGGGGGCCGGGGTACACCGGGACGGGCTGGTGGTGCAGCACCTGCGCGACGTGTCGTCGGTGGTCACGCTCTGCGAGCGGGATGGAACGCCTCGGCGTGAGGTCGCGCTCCCGCCCCACTCGACGGTTACGGGGCTGGGCGCGGATCCCGAGACGGAGGGCGCCTTCCTCACCATCGAGAGCTTCGCCCTGCCGCCCCGCACCATCTCGCTTAGGGGCGAGGTGGTGGACGCGCTGCCGCTGCCGCCCGGCTTCGACCCTGAGCGCTACCCGGTGCGGCAGGTCTGTTACCGCTCGGCGGACGGCACGCGGGTCCCGATGTTCCTGTTCGGACGTCGTGAAGGGAGCGGTGCGACCTGGCTCACCGGCTACGGCGGCTTCAACCTCCCCCGCGTCCCGGCCTGGTCGCCCACGCTGGTCCCCTTTCTGGAGTCGGGCGGTCTCTTCTGTGTGGCCAATCTGCGCGGCGGAGGGGAATTCGGAGAGGCCTGGCACCGGGCCGGGATGCTGGACCAGAAGCAGCACGTGTTCGACGACTTCCTGGCCGCGGCGCGATGGCTGATCGACGCCGGCCTCACCACCCCCAGCCGCCTGGGGATCATCGGCGGCAGCAACGGCGGGCTCCTGGTGGGCGCGGCGATGACCCAGCGGCCGGACCTTTTCGGGGCCGTCGTCTGCCAGGTCGCCCTGCTCGACATGATCCGGTACGAGCGATTCCAGGTCGCTCGCCTGTGGGCCGCCGAGTACGGCAGCGCGGACGATCCCGAAGGCTTCCGCTGGCTCTACGCCTACAGCCCGTATCACCATGTGGACGACGGTGTCAGCTACCCGCCGATCCTGCTCACCACCGGCGAGGAGGATTCGCGTGTCGACGGCATGCACGCGCGAAAGATGGCCGCCCGGCTGGAGCAGGCCAACCCCGGCGGGACGGTGCTGCTCCGGGTCGAGTCGCGCGCCGGGCACGGCCAGGGCATGCCGGTTTCCAAGCTGGTGGACGAGCAGGTCGACATCCAGAGCTTCCTCGACTGGGCCCTGAGCTGAGCGGATCGCCCCGAGCGCCGGCCATCGGGGCCTGCCCGCGCCCGGGGATGCCCCGAATGCAGGCGATCGGGGTCTGCGCGCGCGTCCGAGGGAGGGCCGTCTGGCGTCAGGAGGGCCGCAGCGAGGCGACGGTGCGGACCAGGATCACGGTGCCGCTGAGCTCGCGGATCATGCTGGTCAGGCGGGGCGAGACCAGGACCGACGGGCGGTCGGCTTCGGCCAGCGAGCCCAGGATCACGGTCCCGTGTCCGACCGATTCCTCAAGGATGGTGCCCGGCACGTCGCGAGACCGCCGTTCCCGCACCACCGCCTTGGGATGCCCGGCCTCATCGAGCACGCGTGCCACCACCTTGCGCTCGTGCTCCAGCCGGGCGGGGTGGTCGTCGGGCCCGGACACGTGCAGGACCGTCATCTCTCCCTGCCAGTACTCGGCCAGCGCGGCGCCCACCCGCACCGCGAAGATGGCGTTGGCGCCTCCCCGCACCGGCACCACGATGCGGGGCCGGGCCTCCCTCCCGCCCCGTCCCGGCCGCACCAGCAAGAGGTTGGCGGGAGGCTCCTGGGCCAGGTCCCGGAGCACTCGTCCCAGAGTCCGGGGGCGCCCGCTGCCAGGCCCCGGCCACTCGATGACGACCACGTCGCTGCCGTTTTCGTAAATCGCCTCCCGCAGCCCGAGAGCGACCTCGTGGGACACCCGCACCAAGACGCCCAGGCGCGGCGCGCCCTCCGGGCGGCCCAAAGACGCCGTGTCGGCGGCCGCGATCCAGCGCAGCAGGTCGCGCTGCCGCTCCTGGATCGACACCGCGATACGGCCCGTGCCCCGGGGCGGCACCTCGACCAACCCGAGCACGTAGCCCCGACTCCCCGCACGTCCGAGCAGCGCGTCTCCGATATCGATCAGGGGCGCCGCCGCCTGCGCCCGCAGGATCGGCACCAGCAGCGACCAGTCGTGCCCGTTGCCGGCGCCGATACGGGCGCCCCGTGCCATCGCGTCGATATGCCCAGCATAGGGAACGGGCCTCAGCCCTCCACCCGCCGGCGCCAGCCGGTGGCGGAGTCGAGCGTCCGCCCGGGCCGGAAACGGCGCAGGAAGCGCTCGTCGTGAGAGATCGCGATCACCGCCCCTGTGAACTCCTCCAGGGCCGCCTCCAGCAGGTCGATGGTGGCGAGGTCGATATGGTTGGTCGGCTCGTCCAGGAGGAGGAGGTCGGGACGGCCGCAGAACAGGCCGGCCAGCACCGCCCGCCGCAGCTCGCCCTCCGACTGATCCGCGGCCCGGCGGCGGGCGACGTCGCTGAAGAGCACCTTCCCGAGCACAGGCCGCAAGTCGTCGGGAGCGACGTCGACCAGCGCCGCCACGTGATCGAGGACGGTCGCGTCCCCGCCCTGGGGAACCACCACCTGGGGCAGGACGCCCAGACGCAGCCGGGGGTTGCGCCAGACCCGTCCCGAGGCCGGAGTCTCGCCGGCTAGCACCGACAGCAAGGTCGACTTCCCGCTCCCGTTGGGGCCCACCACCGCGACGCGCTCGCCCGCGCCGACAGCGAGCGAGAGGTTGGAGGCCAGCACCTGCTGCCCGCGCTCCAGGCGCACCTCCTGGAGGCGCAACAGGGTGCCGGTGGAGACCGCCGGCGCCGCCACTACAAAGCGCGGCTGCGCGGGCCCCTCCGGCTCCTCCAGGGTTCGCAGCTCACGCTCGATACGGGTCGCCTGGGCGGTGGCGGCACGCGCGACCTTGGCACCCTTGCCACGGTAGAAGTCGTTCTGCGATCGGGACTGCAACGACTGCGCCCTCTCTGCCAGCAGCCCCGCCGAGCGTGCCAGCCGGCCCCGGCGCCGCTCCTGCTCCTCGTACGCCTGGCGGCGCTGGTCAAGAGCGGCGCGCCGGTCGGCTTCAAAGGCGTCGTATCCGCCCCCGAAGAGCAGCACGCGGCCGGTTCCCTCCTCGATCTCCAGGATCTCGGTGGCGCGATCCAGCAGCTCGCGGTCGTGGGAGACGAGGAGAACCGCTGCGGGCGCTTGTGCCAGCCAGCCGGCCAGGTAGTCGCGAGCGCCGGCGTCGAGGTTGTTGGATGGTTCGTCGAGCAGGAGCAGCTCGTGGTCGGCGAGTAAAAGAGCTGCCAGCGCGACCCGCGTCGCCTCGCCACCGGAGAGGGTCGCGAGGGGTCGGTGGAGCAGCGCCGCATCCAGCCCGAGTCCGCCGAGCACCTCCTCCCGCCGGGCCTCATGGCCCCAGCCGTCGACCCGTTCCATCTCCTCCAGCGCCTCGCCGTAGGCGCCGAGCGTCCCCTCGTCGGTGGCACCGGCGGCGACCCGCTCGGCGAGGCGCCGGTAGGCGGCCGAGGCACGGGCGCCCGGACCCCCGTGTGCGTCCAGGTACCCGGACACCATCCCCGGGTGGGCGAGCTGCGGACTCTGCGGCAGGTGACCGACGGTGAGTCCCGGCGCCAATCGAAGCTCCCCCTGCAGGGTGACGCCGCCGGGCGGTGAACCCGTTCGTGAGATCGAGTCGATGGTCGCGAGCAAGGTGGATTTGCCACTGCCGTTGCGTCCCACCAGGGCCACCTGACGCCCACCCTGCACGGAGAACGTGGCCTCCTGGAGGAGCGAGGTGGACCCGGCGTGCAGCCTGAGCCTGTGCGCGAAGGCACCGCGACGTGGATCGCCGGCGACGTTGGGAGGGGCGGGGACGGAAGACGGCAAGGCGCAAGGCTCCGGAATGGAAGTCGGCACGCAGCGGTCCGCCGGGGAGGGTCTAGCGCCATCCCGCGATGGCGAGCACACCCGAAGCCGGCCGGCACCACGGTTCGCTGCCGAACCGCTGCGCAGGACGGGGGGACGTGCTCAAACCAACATTGACGGTGAGGGATCCTACGCGCTCCCGGCGACGGCTGCCGCATCATTGGAGGCCGGCGCGTCTTCTTGTCAGCACCCGTTTTGGAGGAGGTTTCCCGGATGGCCATCGACTCTCACGCGACCACGGTCTGGCAGGGCCCGCTGTCCAGCGGCAGCGGCACCACGAAGGCGGCGAGCGACGCATTCGAACTTCCGCTGACCTGGCGGGCGCGCGCCGAGTCACGCGAGAGCGGAACCAGCCCGGAGGAGTTGATCGCGGCCGCCCACGCCAGTTGCTTCGCGATGGCGCTCTCGTTCGGTCTCGGCAACGCCGGTCATCCGCCGGAGCGGCTCTCCACCAGCGCCACGGTCACCTTCCAGCCCGGCACCGGCATCACCAAAATGCACCTCACGGTGGCGGGCAAGGTCCCGGGACTGGACGAGGAGGCATTCAAGGCGGCGGCGGAGGAGGCGAAGGCCGGCTGCCCGGTCTCGCAGGCGCTGAAAGCGGTCCCCGAGATCACGCTCGAGGCGACCTTCGAAAGCTGACCTTCCGACCGCCAGACGCTGTTCGCGCACCCATGGGTCCAACCCCGGACTGTCCACACTCCGGGCCTCCGCCGCGCGTTTTAGCCCCACAGTGTGGACATCACTCTGGGCTTGGGGATGGGAGCGTGGCCTACTCCGGGGGCAGGGTGCCGGTGCGCCAGTAGACCCCGGCCCGGCGCTGCAGGAGCTCTTCGTCGACCAGCATCCGGCGGAGCGTGGCGACGTCCTCATAGTGACGGCCCAGGACCCGGTTGACCACGGCTTCCGGGTAGCGTTCGGCGGGCCGGAACAGGTCCGCCGCCCACCGCAGCACGACCATCCGCTTCTTGCGCTTGGCCGGCAGCGTCAGGCGGCCGCCCTCGATGAACGTGTCACGGACGCGCTCCTCGAACTCCGGTTCCGGGAGTGCCCGCCGGCGGCTCATGCCGGTCCGCTCAGGCCCATGCCTCCTCCTTCGACTCCAGCGCCCGCGCGCGTTCGATCCGCTTCCACCCCAGCAGGCCGGCCACGCTGAAGATGGCGAACAGGAGGTAGAGCACCGCGGTCAGGTCGAGGTCGCGAACCACGTAGAGCACGATGTAGACGAGGTTCACCGCGATCCAGAGCCACCAGGCCTCGAGCAGCTTGCGGCCCATCATGAAGGTCGCGATCAGAGAGGCGACGGTGGTGGTCGCGTCGAGGAGCGGCGCCGAATCGTCGACCCGGATCAGCAGCGCCGTCAGCGCCACCGAGCCGGCAACCCCGACGAAGGTGAGGATCCCGGCCAGGCGCCAGGTCAGGTGCCCGATCTCCAGGCGCCGGTGGCGGTTGCCGCCGAACAGCCACCAGTACCAGCCGAGCCCGTAGAGGACCACGTCGATCAGGTTCTCGGTGGTGTCGGCGTAGAGGCGCGCGCCGAAGAAGACGAACACGTAGACCGCGCTCGAGACCAGCTGGATGGGCCAGTTCCAGTGGCTCTCCAGCGCCTGCAGCCAGACGCCCCACATGCCGGTCGCGAATCCCAACGCCTCCAGCCACCCGAAGCCGCCCCAGCCGCGCCACAGCGCCAGCAGCAGCAGGACGGTCACGACCGTGCAGCCGGCGTGGCCCAGACCGACCAGCAGCGGTCGCAGCCAGGGCCTATTCGACGGAGAGGATGAAGGGGTAATGGTGCTGGCCGCCCGCCTGGAGATCGACCTCGAGGTCGGGGTAGGAGTCGTGGATCGCCGTGCCCAGGGTCTCGGCCTCCTCCTGGCTGACGTCGTCGCCGCGGTAGACGGTGACCAACTCGTACTCCTCCGGCTGCAGGCCGGCCAGCGCCTTCTGCACCACCCCGGCGTAGTCCGCACCCGATTCGCGCAGCCGGTCGTTGACGAGCGCGATCACGTCGCCCTTGCGCACCTTCTTGCCGTCAGCCTTGGTGTCCCGCACGGCGTGGGTCACCTCAATGGTCTGGATGCGCTCGGTCGCCTCCTTCATGGCCGCTTCGTTGGTGGCCAGGTCGAGCGTCGGGTTGAACGCGATCAGCGCCGCGATGCCCTGCGGCATGGTCACCGTCTCCAGCACCTCGAGACGCTTCTTGGTCAGGCTGCGGGCCTGGTTGGCCGCCAGCACCACGTTCTTGTTGTTGGGCAGCAGGAGCACCTCTTCGTAGGGCGCCTCCTCGATCGCATCCAGGATCTCCTGAGTCGAGGGGTTCATGCTCTGGCCGCCCTTCACGATGGCGTCCACCCCCAGGCTCTGGAAGATGGCGATCAGGCCCTGTCCCGCCACCACCGCGACCAGACCGATGCCGTTCTCCCGCGCCGGGCGCCTGGGCCGGGTGCCGTTGGCGCCTTCCCCGGGCGCCGGTGTCGCGGTGGCCGCCGGCGCCGCCGGCGCCGACGATGCCGCCCCCTCGGACGCAGGCGCGCCGGCCGCCTCTTCCCGGATCCGGCGGTGCTGCGACGACATGTCGCCGACGTTGAGCCGGTCGACGCGACCGTGGCCGGAGGCGAGGGAGATGACGCGCGGCGGGTCGTCGGTGTGCACGTGCACCTTGACCAGTTCCTCGTCCCCCACCACGAGCACCGAGTTGCCCTGTGCCTCGATCTGGTCGCGGATCCCGTCCACGTCGAGACCCTGGCCCAGGATGAGGAACTCGGTGCAGTAGCCCCAGCCCTCTTCGGGCAGATCCAGGACGGCCTGCGCGGCGGGGTGCTGCTCGCGCTCGGTGACCGGCACCGGCTCACCTTCGAGAGAGCGCAGCATGCCCTCCAGCATCAGCTGCAGTCCGAAGCCGCCGGCGTCGACCACCCCCGCCTCGCGCAGGATGCGAAGCTGGGTCGGCGTCCGCTCGACCGCCTGCCGGGCCGCCCCGGCGGCGGCCACCAGCACCGTCTGGCGCGTGGCGCCGGCCGCGCGCCCGGCGTCGACGGCGGCGCGGCCGGCCTCCCGCGCGACCGTCAGGATCGTCCCCTCGGTCGGCTTGTTGACCGCGCGGTAGGCGGCGTTGGCGGCCTCTTCAAACGCGGCGCCGAGGTCGGCCGGCGTCAGCGTGGCCTTGCCCTGGGCGGCATTGGCGAAGCCCCGGAAGATCTGGGAGAGGATGACGCCGGAGTTGCCCCGCGCGCCCATCAGACTGCCGTGCGCGGCGATCCGGGCCACCCGGCCGACTTCGGCGGCCGGGGACTCCCGGATGTCCTCCACCGCCGACTGCAGGGTGAGCAGCATGTTGGTCCCGGTGTCGCCGTCGGGGACCGGAAACACGTTGAGGTTGTTGACCTCGTCCTGATGCGCGCTCAGCCACCTCAGACTGCCCAGCAGCGCCCGTTTCAGAAGTTGCCCGTCGACCAGCTGGTCGCCGGGGCTAGCTGGCTGCGTGATCCTCGTGGACCCCCTGCACCGTCACGTTGACCTCGATCACCGGGACCTGGACCGCGCGTTCGAGCGCGAACTTGACCGTCTCCTGGAGGTTGTGCGCCACCTCCTGGATCCGCGTTCCGTACTGGACGACGACGTAGAGGTCGATCACCAGACCCTCGGACAGACGCCGGATCTCGATGCCGCGATGCATGTTCTCGCGGCGGACGAGCGTGAACACGCCGTCGCGCAGGTTCCGGGCCGCCATCCCCATCACCCCGTAGCAGTTGATCGCGGCATGGCCGGCGACCGCGGCGACCGCCGGTTCCAGGACCTCCAGACGGCCCCGTTCGCGGTCCGCACGGACGGCGACCGGGGAATGCTGGTCGCTGATGCCGAGGGACATGACGACCCGCAATGGTACAATTCCTCGCCGGCCTTAACACGGAAAAACGAGGATCGCGCGGCCTTCGGGGGACGCCCCGAATTTCTCCCCGAGGAAGAACTCGAGTATGTCCAAGAAGTGTGAGATCTGCGGCAAGGGTCCGCAGTACGGAAACAACGTCAGCCACTCCAAACGGCGCACCAACCGGCGCTTCCTGCCCAACCTGCAGGTCGGCCGCGTCGAGATCGGCGGCCGGGTGGTGCGGGCGCGCGTCTGCACGCGCTGCCTGAAGGCTCACCCCGCCACCAGCTGACAAAGGCGCCGGGGCTCTGATCGTCCCCTACCTGATCGCCGGGATCTTCGCCTTCCTGGTCTGCGCGGCGGCCGAGTACCTGCTTTTCAGCTGGTTTCTGGTGCCCGGGCTGGCGCAGCCGGAGCCGGCACGGCAGCGGCGCACGGTGATCCGCTGGTTCAGCTTCAACGCCGGCATCTGGGTGCTGGTCGTGCTCGGCTGCATCGCCTATATCGCCGTCTTTCGGACCCACGCCAACGGCTACGCCTGGATCCTGCCGCCGGTGGCGGCGCTCCTGGGCACCGGCATCCCGATGCAGCTGTCGGTGATGCGGATCGCCCGCACCGCGCTCGCCTGAGCCGCCTCTCCTAGTGCAGCCCGACCATCGCCTTCGTGATCTGCGTGGCCATGCGCGGGTTCTCTCGCAGCCGGCGCAGCGAGTAGGCGAGCCACTCCCGACCGTAGGGCACGTAGACGCGCACCGGCCACCCCTCCCGCCGCAGCGCGTGGCGGAGGTCTTCGCGCACGCCGAGCAGCATCTGGAACTCGGTGTGGGGCTGCTTCTGGTCCCGCTGGTCGAGCAGGCTCCGGGCTTCGACGATCAAGCGATCGTCGTGGGTCGCGATGGCGAGATCAAGCCCGGTCGCGATCCCACGCTCCATGAGCAGCATGAAGGCCTTCTGGATCTCACGAAAGCCGGTGTGGGCGATGGCCGGTGGCTCCAGGTAGATACCCTTCACGAGCCGGACCGGGATCTCGCGCGCGATCAGCCGCTCCAGGTCGCGAGGAGTGCGGAAGAGCCGCGCCTGGAGCACGGCGCCGACCCGGTGGCCGCTCCCATGGGCCCCCTCCACCAGGTCCAGGGTGCGGTCCACGGTCGTGGCCTCCTCCATGTCGATGCGGCAGAAGCGCCCCGCCTCCCGCGCCGCGGCCAGGACCCGATCCAGGTTTTCGGCGCACAACCGGGGGTCGATCCCGAGCCCGAGCGAGGAGAGCTTCACCGACACCCCGCAGCGCAGCCCGTGTGCGTTGATGGACTCCAGTGCCTGCTCGAAGGCGGCGGCCATCTCGCGGGCATCGTCCCGCGTCCGCACGTGCTCGCCGAGCACGTCGAGGGTCGCCTCGCACCCTTCGTCCGCTCCCAGCCGTCTGACCACCGCCAGCGCGTCGTCCAGGGTCTCGCCCGCGATGTACCGGTGGGCCACCCGCCCCACGAGCGCCGGTGGCAGGACCGGCACCAGGCTCGCGATGGAGCGATCCAAAAGACTCAATGCAGGACCTCCGCCTTGAGCAGGATGATGGCACCGCCCAGCGCTCCCAGCAGGAACGCGACGAGCAGCTGGCGCAGCAGGGTGAGGCCGGCGAGGCGTGCGGAGCGGAATCCGTAGCCGAAGAGGGAGACCGTGATCATCGCCAGACCCAGGTAGCAGGCGAATTCCAGCGAGGCGCCGAAGCCCTGGGCGATCGCCAGCACCGCCAGCGGCGGCAGACACGCCGCCGTCATCACCAGCACCCGCCGCAGCTCTCGCCGGGGCCGGAAGGAAGCCTGTGATTGCTCCGGACCCGCGGGTCCGCGACGTGCGGCCTCCAGCCGGCCGCCGACCGCCTCGGCGTACGCGTCGGCGACGGCGAAGACCAGGATCGTGGTGACCGTCACCACGACCAGCTCGGCAAGGCTCCTGGTCTCGCCGACGGCCGAGGCCAGCGTGGCGCCCGTGATCAGCTGACCGTAGATCACCGCGGAGACGTTCTCCTCTGGCTGCACGGCCCTCAGGACGCTCCGCCAGGCACGCTGCACCCGGTATCTCGTCGTGCCGGCGCTCATCCTGTGCGCATACGGTACTTTCCCGGCCCAGCTACGATGAGGATTCGATGGCAGACGACGTCCCGGCCCGGAAATCCGAGCACCAGCTCCAGGACATGCAGATCGGGCTGTTCCCGAACGGCAGAGCGGCCGAAGCGGCCATCGCCAGGTTGAAGGCCATGGGGTATCCCGAGTCGGCGCTCAACCTTCGCCGTCCGGTCGACGCCCCTCACGCGCGATACGCGATCGGCCTCTTCGTCGGCATCGTGGGGGGCGGCATCCTCGGCTGTCTGGTCGGCGTCGTCCTCGGTTTCCTGGTCTCCCAGGCGGAACCGCTGGTCGGGCCGGTCAGCGACACCGTGGGGCTGGTGGTGATCATCGGGATCTTCGCGGTCTTCGGCCTCCTCTCCGGAGCCACCGCGGGCGGGCTGTTCGCGATGGCGGCCGTCGCCGATCCGGCCCACTTCCTGAACCAGGAGTTGGAGTCGGGTCACTATCTGCTCGGTGTCCACGCGGTGGGCGAAGAGGAGGAGAAGAAGGTCGAGCTCGATCTCGACGCGGTGGGGGCGGACGACGTCGTCTTCGTACCGGTGAGCGAGACGCTGGAGCGGGTCTTCCATGCCGCGCCCGCGGCACGCGGCCGGCCGGTGACGGGGCAGGCCGCTCCGCGAGCTTGAGGCGGCACTATTCCGGGCCCGGAAGGCCCGGTTAGTGCACGCTCTCTACGCGACGGCGCGCCCCATGGCGCGGGCCGCGACCACGATCGCGACCACCGCCAGCACGGCCATGATCACCACCCCCTCGAGGACGGTGCCCGTGCCCACGTGGTCGTTGAAGATGGCGCGTCCCGCGTTCACCGCGTAGCTCAGGGGGTTGGCCCTGGCGATGTCCTGAAGCCAGAGCGGAGCCAGCGTCAGAGGCAGCAGCACCCCGCTCAGAAGCAGGAGCGGGAGCGTCGCGGTGAACGTGAGGGGGGCGAACGAGTCCTCGTTCTTCAGCCACAACGCCAGCGCGTACGAGACGGAGCTGAAGAGGAGGCCGATGAGGGCGACCAACGCCAGCATGACGGCCAGCCCCACCGGGTGGATGTCGAGGCCGAAGGGCAGCGAGCAGACCACGATGATCAGGGCCTGGATCAGGATCGTCAGGACGTCGCGCAGAGAGCGACCGAGCAGCAGCGCGAGGCGGCTCACCGGCGTCACCCGCAGCCGCTCCACGATTCCGAAGCGGAGGTCGGAGATGAGCCCGAAGCCGACGCCGGCGGCGCCGAACAGGCCCAGCTGCACCAGCAGGCCGGGAACGAACACGTTGTAGGCGCCGCCGGGTGGGAAACCGGGCATCTCGGCGATCGACTTGAGCAGGGGGGCGAACAGGACCAGGTAGAGGATCGGCTGCAGCACGCCGATCAGGACCCAGGCGGGGTTGTGGACGAAGAGGCTGAAGTAGCGCTGGAAGACCAGCCAAAGATCGCGAAAGAAGGTCATGCTTGCGACTCCCTCTTCAAGCCGCCTGGTCGCGGAGCGAGCGGCCGGTCTGGCGCAGAAAGACGTCGTCCAGGCTGGGGCGCGTCATGGAGAGCGTCTCGATCCGGCCGCCGGCGCCATCGATGAGGCGGAGGACCGCCGGCATCGCGGACTCCCCGTGTTCGACGTACAACCGCAGCGTTCCGTCCTGCTGTGCCGCCTCGCGGACGAACGATTGGCGCTCCAGGACCGCCAGCAGCGTCCGTGCGTCGCCGGTCACGCCGATCGTGATCAGGTCGCCCGCGACCCGTCGCTTCAGCTCGGCGGGGCTCCCCTCGGCGACGATGGTGCCGTGGTCGATGATGGCGAGCTGGTCACACAGCGCGTCCGCCTCGTCGAGGTAGTGCGTGGTGAGGAAAACCGTCACGCCGGTCTCCCGGAGCCGCCTCACCTCGTCCCAGAGGTGCGCGCGCGCCTGTGGGTCGAGGCCGGTCGTCGGCTCGTCCAGGAACAGCAGCGGAGGCCGGTGGACGAGGCCGAGCGCCACGTCGAGGCGGCGCCGCTGGCCCCCGGAATAGGTGCCGCTCCGGCGGTCGGCCGCGTCCTCCAATTCGACACTGCGCAGCAGCTCGGCGGCCCGGACCTGAGCCTCGCGCTTCGTCATGCCGTGGACGCGGCCCTGGAAGACGAGCTCGGCACGGCCGGTGATCTGACGGTCGGTTCCACCAGCCTGACTCACGTAACCGATGCGGCGGCGAACGCCGGCCGGGTCGCGGCGGAGGTCGCAGCCGGCCACCATCGCCTCGCCGGACGTCGGCTGCAGCAAGGTCGCGAGCATGCGCAGGGTCGTCGTCTTGCCGGCGCCGTTGGGCCCCAGGAACCCGAAGATCGCGCCCTGGTGGACCTGCAGGTCGACACCGCGGACCGCCTCCACCAGGCCCTGTCGGGACCCGAACACGCGGCGCAGCGCCTTGGTCTGGATGACCAGTTCAGTGCTCATGTGAGCGTCGTTCTCCTTCTTGCGGCGCCTGCCAGAGCGCCCTCTTGTCGCGGAGGACCGGCGGAGGGTGCACGCCTCGAGCGCCGGGCCAGGACCACGGGAACGGGATGGCTCACGTCATGGGACGGCCTCCTCCTGGCGCGGGCGTTCGGGCGGCCCCGGCCAGACAGGCCAGGTAAGTCTTTCCTCGCCCAGCTCCGCGATCATCTCCCGGGTCCAGGCCAGCTCGGCTTTGCGAAGGGCGAGGGCGTACTCCACCTCGACCACGTGCACGCGTGGCAACCCGGTGGTGTGGAAGTCCGCCAGCAGGACCTCGCTCTGTGCGATGGCCGCGGCCAGCTGGGTAGCTCGCAGTTGGAGCATCTGCCGCGCCTCCTGGGGAGCCATCCCGGCCAGGTGAGAGAGCGGGGCGATGACCTTGGGAAAGTCGTTTTCGACCGTCGTCATCAGCTCGTAGGTGCGCGTCTCGACCTCTTCCAGCCCCGCCTCCGTGATCCGGTAGACGCGGCGCTCGGGGCGGTTGCCCTCGCGTTCGGTCTCGGTCCGCTCGATGAGCCCGGCTCGCTCGAGCTGATGGATCGCGTGGTAGAGAGAGTCCGTCTTCAGGTTGAGCATCCATTCCTTGCCCCGCTCGCGCATCAGGCGCTGCAGCTTGTACGGGTGGGCCGGGCCCTCCCGGAGCTGGCAGAGGACCGCGTAGGCCATGAGGCTGTCTGGACGTCTCGGGTGCCAGGGCAATACTTCACTAGCAGTATAGCGAGTGAGGTAACCCGGCAACAACCTCTGCGATCGGTACGATGGCGCGCATGATCTCGGCCCCGGCGACGCTGCGCGCACTGCTCCTGGAGAACGTCGACGAACGCGGCGTGCACCTGCTGCAGGGAGCAGGCTGGGACGTCTCCACGGTGGGCCGGTCTCTGAGCGAGGAAGACCTGCTCGGCCGCCTCGAGGGTGTGCAGGTCCTCGGCATCCGCTCCAAGACCCGGCTCACCGAGCGCGTCTTCGAGCAGGCACGCGACCTGATCGCGGTCGGCGCCTTCTGCATCGGCACCGACCAGATCGATCTCGAGGCGGCGTCACGCGCGGGCGTCTGTGTCTTCAACGCCCCCTTCTCCAACACCCGCAGCGTGGTGGAGCTGGTGCTGGGCGAGATCATCGCGCTGTACCGACAGCTGCCGGCCAAGATCGCGCACATGCACCGCGGCGTCTGGGACAAGGCCGCCGACGGGAGTCACGAGATCCGGGGGCGCACGCTCGGCATCGTGGGCTACGGCAAGATCGGCTCGCAGCTCTCGGTGCTGGCCGAGAATCTCGGGCTCAGCGTCTGCTTCTACGACATCCAGGACCGTCTCGCGCTCGGTAACGCCCGCGGGTGCTCCAGCCTGGACGAGCTTCTGCGCGACTCGGACGTGGTCACGCTGCACGTCGACGGCCGGCCCGGGAACTCGGGGATGTTCGGCGACCGCGAGTTTTCGCTGATGCGGGATGGGAGCCTGTTTCTCAACCTTTCGCGGGGCTTCGTCGTCGATCATGCGGCCCTTCGACGTCATCTGGAGTCGGGACACCTGGCGGGGGCGGCGGTCGACGTCTTCCCGACTGAACCTCTGGGTCGCGGGGACGAGTTTCAGTCCGAGCTGAGGGGCCTGGACAACGTGATCCTGACCCCGCACATCGGCGGCTCCACCGAGGAGGCGCAGCGGGACATCGGGGAGTTCGTCGCCTCCAAGCTCTGCGACCACGTCGAGCGGGGCACCACCGCCCTGTCCGTCAACTTCCCGGAGCTGGTCCTTCCGGGAGCGCATTCGGGCCGCCGCCTTTGCCACCTGCACAGCAACGTGCCGGGCGTGCTGGCCAAGGTCAACAGCGTCTTGGCCGCCGAGGATGTCAACGTGGAGGCCCAGCTGCTCGGCACCCGGGGCCATTACGGCTACCTGATCACCGACGTGGATCACTCCTGCTCGGCCGGGGTCATCGAGCGACTCCACGCCCTCGAAGAGACGGTCCGGCTCCGCGTCCTCTAACGTCCGAGTAGCCCCCGTTTCGCACGGAACGGGTGCCATCGGGCGCCCGATAACGTCCCTTCCGTGCGAAACGGGGCCTTGGCGCGCGCGGGGCTACTTCGTTCCCAGCGCGAGCGGGCGGCCGAGCGCCTGGCCGAGGGCTGTCACGTCACGGTCGAGGTGGTCCCAGATCCGGTCCTGCGCGGTCGGCTGGGGTCGGAAGGGCTCGGGGTCGCGGAGGTCGGCCGCCGCCTCCGGGCGCTCGACCATCTCGGCGAAGAGCAGCGTCCAGGCCCGCGGCACAACCTCGCGGATCGCGTAGCCGCCGCCCCCGAGCGCGACCCACCGCCCCTCGCAGAGTTCGTGTGCCAGCGCGTGAAAGCGCCGCCCGACAGCGGGCCAGATCGCGGTCGAGCAGCAGAGGTGGGCGAGCGGATCGAGGAGGTGGGTGTCGCAGCCGTCCTGGGTGACCAGCACCGTGGGCCGGAAGTCACGCAGCAGGGGGATCACCACGGCCTCAAACCCGGCCAGCCACGGCTCGTCCCACATGTATGGGTCGAGCGGGAGGTTGGCCGCGGCGCCGCGACCCTCGCCAACACCCGTCTCGTCGACGAAGCCGGTCCCCGGGAAAAGGTAGCGGCCGGTTTCGTGGAGGCTCAAGGTAAGCACCTGCGGGTCCTCGTAGAAGATCCACTGCGTGCCGTCGCCGTGGTGCACGTCGACATCCACGCAGGCGACACGGTGACCTTGCAGGCGAAGGTAGGCGACCGCCGACGCGACGTCGTTGTAGACGCAGAACCCGGAGGCGCGGTCCCGCGACGCGTGGTGCAGCCCTCCGGCGGGGTTGAAGGCGTGCAGCGCCTCGCCCCGGTGGACCGCCTCGGCGGCGGCGAGGCTGGCACCGCAGACCATCGCCGAAGCCTCGTGCATCCCGTGCGCGATCGGGTTGTCGGCGCTTCCGAAGCCATGCTGTGCGCCGCGGACCAGCACCGCGCGCTCACGTTCCCCGGGAGCGCTCAGCGCCCGAACCAGCTCCACGTAGGAGGGGGTCTGTGTTCGCGCCAGCTCTTCGTCGGTCGCCTGCCGCGGGGGCAGGCGCAGCACCCCCCGATCCAGGCCGCGCCGCTCGATCTCCTCGACCGTGAGCTGGACGCGGATCTGCTGCAGCGGGTGGTCCTCGCTCAGCTGGTAGTCGAGCAGGGCGCTTCCCCACACCAGCGCCACCTCACCCGACATGACCACACTGTAGGCCTGCCCATGCCTCCTCTCTTCGAGGCGGTGCCCAACTTCTCCGCCGGGACCGACCCTGACCTGCTGCGCGCGCTGCGCGGGGCCGGCGCACTGGACCAGCACGCCGACCCGCTCCACAACCGCTGCGTGGTGACGCTGGTCGAGACCGACGCCGCGCGACTGCGCAGAGCGCTGCTGGAGCGGGTCGGCGTCGCGCGGGAGCGTATCGACCTCCGCTCCCACCGGGGCTTGCACCCCCGTCTCGGCGCCGCCGATGTGCTGCCGGTGGTGCCGCTGTTCGGCGCCCCGCTGGAGGAAGCGCGAGCGATCGCGCGCCGACTCGCGGAGGAGATCTGGGAGCGGCACCGGATTCCGACCTGGTTCTATGGCGATCTCGCCGGAGGCCGGACCCTGGCTGACCTGCGCCGGGCGGCCATCCCGCCCCCCTTCGACATCGGCGAGGTTCCACACCCCACCGCGGGGGCGTGCTGCGTAGGTGCCCGGCCACCGCTGGTCGCCTTCAACCTCGTCTTCAACCGTCCCCGGCGCGAGGTTTCCCCCCTCCTGCCCCGGCTGCGTGCGATGGCCGGCGTGCGGGCGCTCACCTTTCCGCTCTCCGGCGGCCGGGTGCAGCTCTCGACCAACCTGACACGCCCTGAGGAGTTGGGCGTCGCCGCTCTCACCGACTACGTCACCGAGCTGCTGGGAGAGCCCGGCCGGCCAGAGCTGGTCGGCCTCTGCCCCGCGGCGGCGGCCGGTCCGGGCTGTGACGGTGGCCTGCTCGAGGCGCGACTGATCGCTCACGCCGCGAGCCGGCTCGGCGCGCGGTGTCAAGCGGGGCCCGGGACCGAGCGCCGCCAGATGGGCGTCCGCCTGGGACGCCGCG
This sequence comes from Candidatus Dormiibacterota bacterium, assembly GCA_963808785.1. Classification (GTDB taxonomy): domain Bacteria; phylum Chloroflexota; class Dormibacteria; order Dormibacterales; family Dormibacteraceae; genus CAVTSA01. The sequence goes on from CAWEGH010000011.1 coordinate 122,952, forward strand.
CCGCCGTCATCGCCGCCACGCCCTTCACGGAGGACAGCATGCTGGCGGCCGCGGAGGAGGCGGTGAGCTTCCTGCGGCTGCGGACCGCGCTGGGCGTCGAGGACGAGGTCGCGGATGCCTGCCTGCGGGCCGGCGCGGAGGGCCTGCGCCGGGCGCTCGAGGCGAGCGCGCGAGCAGCACATCGTGAGCGGATGGTCCTGCTGGAGCGCTGGCTGGCTGTGGTTTAGTGGAAGGGTTGTGACCGTCCTTCATTCGTCGTCCACGGCCCTCGATCAGATGCGCGCCGCTCCCCGGGCCTTCGACTACGACGATCTCAGCCTGGCACCTCGCCACGCCTCCCGGCTTCCCCATCGCGCCGACGCCCGTCCCCGTGTGTCGCTGGGTCCCGCTGTGCTCGACGTGCCGCTGGTCGGGTCCCCGATGCCCGACGTGTGCGGTCCCCGGATGTGCCAGGCACTCGCCGCCGCCGGGGCGCTGGGCATCCTGCACCGGTTTCAGCCCATCGAGCAGCAAGCGCAGCAGGTCCGGGAGCTGGCGGGCGCGACGGAAGGCCCGGTGGCGGCGGCGCTCGGCGTCACCGGCGACTGGCAGGACCGCTTCCGGGCGCTTCAGGAGGCCGGCTGCGCGATCTTCTGCCTGGACACGGCCAATGGGGCCCACGCCCAGGTCGGCCGGGCCATCGACTGGCTGCGCGGCCAGTCTCCAAGCGCCTTCCTGGTCGCCGGCAACGTGGCTTCGCAGGAGGGTTTCCGCTGGCTGGAGGAGCACGGCGCGGACGCGATCCGCGTCGGGATCGCCGGCGGTTCGGTCTGCGAGACCAGGACCGAGACCGCGGTCTACGTCCCCACCCCCTACGCGGTCGCCGAAGCGGCCGCCGTGCGGACCCGCGCCCTGATCATCGGCGACGGCGGGGTGCGGATGCCGGCGGACCTCTGCAAGCTGCTGGCGCTGGGGGCCGACCTGGCTATGGCGGGGTCAGCGCTGGCCGGCACCGACGAAGCGCCCGGTCAGGCCATCGCCGTCGACGGCAAGACCTTCAAGATCATGCGCGGCGCCGCCTCGTTCTCGGTCCAGCAGGAAGCCGGCAACCTCGACCCCGAATACGTGGAGGGGGCGGAGACACTGGTGCCGGCCAAGGGGCCGGTGCAGGCGGTGGTGCGGCGGTACCTCGCCGGACTGCGCAGCTCGATGGCGTACCTCGACGCCCGCGACCTCGACCAGTACCGCGCCCACGCGAGCTTCGTCCGGCTCTGACGCCCCCGATTGCGTGCACTCGGGCCCCACGGCCCGCGTTGTCAGCTCTCGGGCTGGGCCCGTTTCGGCATCCGCCCGACCTGGATCAGCGCCGACCGTCCGCTCTCACCGTCCTCCTCGTCGTCGTCGGGTTCGCCGCCCTGGAGACGGCGGACCAGGTTGGCCATCTCGAGCGCGGTCTCGGCTGCCTCGATGCCCGCGTTGCGCTTGGGGCCGCTCCGTGCCAACGCCTGCTCCCGGTCGTACGTGGTGAGCACGCCGAACGAGCAGGGGACGCCGGTGTCGAGGTTGACGTGTGCGATGCCGGCCGCAGCCTCGGCCGCGACGAACTGGAAATGGGCGGTCTCCCCGTTGATCACACAGCCGAGCGCGACGATGGCGTCGATGGTCCCGCCCTCGGCGAGCGTGAGCGCGGCCAGCGGAAGCTCGAGCGCGCCCGGCACCCAATAGGTGCGCACGCCGTCGCAGTGGTGCTGCCGGAGGGCCTCCTCCGCCCCCCGCACCAGCCGCTTCACGATGTCCTGATTGAAGCGCGAGGCAACGATGGCGACGCGGAGGTCACTGCCGTCCAGGGCCTCCTCGGAGGGTCGTTCGGTACCCGGTTCTCCCATCTCCCGAACACTAGCAGCACGCGCGGGGCGCCCCCCGCGTCAATGCCGTTGCAATAAGGGGCGCGCCAGGCGGGTGCAAGGTGAACGCACCTTTCTCGACAATACGGTCTTTCGGGGCAGCCGGTGGGCCCTAGTTCGCAGTGCCTCCAGGATGGTGAGACATCGAGCGAGTCATGCGGGCACGTTTTCTCGACAGTCCGGGCCTACAGCGCGCCCGGTAGGGCCGGAATGTAGAGAAACGGCCCGCGGACCAACAGCACTTGCTGGGGCAGGGGGAGCTTCAGTCGGAGAACTTGGCTGCGACGGCGCTAGGCAACGGCATTGCCCCCCGCGTTCCCCCCGAGGGAAAACGATTCATTCATCTGCTACAGGTCGCTGGCGCTCGCCGGGCTGCGCCCGGGGAGTGATGCCCTACAAGAGGTGCCCCAGCTTCTCTCGCTTGGTCGACAGGTACCGCTCGTTGTAGTGGTTGGGCTCGACACGAAGAGGAACCTGCTCTACCACCTCCAGTCCAAACCCTTCGATCGCGACCAGCTTCCGAGGGTTGTTGGTGAGCAGGCGCATGCGCCGCACTCCGAGATCGGCCAGGATCTGGTTGCCGATGCCATAGTCCCGCGAATCGTCCGGCTGATGGAGCGCCAGGTTCGCCTCCACGGTGTCGAGGCCCTGGTCCTGGAGGTTGTAGGCACGGAGCTTGTCGACCAGCCCGATTCCCCGACCCTCATGGTCGGTGATGTAGAGCACGAGCCCGCGCCCCTCCTCTGCGATGCGGTCGATGGCAGCCGCCAGCTGGGGTCCGCAGTCGCACCGTTGACTCCCGAAGACGTCGCCGGTGAGGCACCGCGAGTGGACCCGCAGCAGCACCGGCTCGCGCGGGTCGATCTCGCCCAGCACCATCGCCAGGTGAACGGCGCCGGTGGTGAGGTCCTCATAGGCATGCGCCTGCCAGACCTGACCGTCGATGGGAATCGAGGAGACCACCTGCTCCGCCACCAGCTTTTCGGTCCGGCGGCGATAGGCGACCAGATCCCTGATCGCGACCAGCTTCAGGTCCTGGGCCCGGGCCAGTTCCTCCAGGTCGGGCAGGCGCGCCATCGTCCCGTCGTCATTCATCACCTCGCAGATCACGCCCGCGGGCGACAGCCCGGTCATCGCGCAGAGATCCACGGCGGCCTCCGTGTGGCCGGTCCGCACCAGCACTCCGCCGGGACGCGCGCGGAGCGGAAAGGTGTGGCCCGGCTTCGCGAAGTCGGCGGGTTTCGCCTGGGGATTGACCAGATGCCGGATGGTGGCGGCTCGATCATGGGCCGAGATCCCGGTGGTGACGAAGTCCTTGGCCTCGACCGAGATCGCGAACGCAGTTCCGTAGCGCTCCGTGTTGCGGGTCACCATGGGCTCGATCTGCAGCTCGTCGAGCCGGCTCTCCGTCATCGCGGTGCAGATCAGCCCACTGGCATGGCGGGCCATGAAGGCGATGTGCTCGGGCGTCACCAGGTCGGCGGCGCACATCAAGTCCCCCTCGCCCTCGCGGTCTTCGTCGTCGACCACGATCACGAGCTTGCCCGCCTCCAGGTCGGCGAGCACCTCGGGGATCGTCGCCAGTGTCACCTCTGTACCGTGCCTCCACTGCGTCTGAGCAGCCGCGCCACGTACCTCGCCACGACGTCGACCTCCAGGTTGACCAGGCTACGCGGACGGTAGGCACCGGCGACGGTGACCTCCAGCGTGTGCGGGATGAAGGCGATCCCGAACGAGCGATCGTCCACCGAGGTGACGGTCAGGCTGGTGCCGTCGACCGCGATCGAGCCCTTCTCCGCGACGAAGGGGGCGAGCGCTACCGGGAGCTCGATCCGCACCTCGCGGCCCAGCTCGACCGGGCTCACCTGGAGGACGTGCGCGGTGCCGTCGACATGCCCCTGGACCAGGTGCCCGTCGAGGCCTTGGTCGAGCCGCAGCGACGGCTCCAGGTTGACTCGCGCCCCGGGCTCGAGGAGGCCCAGGTTGGTCCGCTCCCGCGTCTCCGGCACCACGTCACAGAAGAACGTCGTCCCTTCCAGCTCGACCACCGTCAGGCAGACCCCGTTGACGGCCACCGAAGCGCCGATGTCGAGCCCGCGGCGCAGCTGCGGGGCGGCGATGCCGAGGTGTCCCGGTCGCCACTCCACGACCGTGCCCAGCGCGCTAACGATCCCGGTGAACATCTCCGGTCACGAGAATGTCATTCCCGAGGCGCTCGCTGCCGACCCGCACCAGGCGAGGCCGGTCACTGAGGGCGGAGGCGCCGACACCCCCCACCGCCGCCGGCGCCCCCTCGCCGCCGATGATCGAGGGGCTGAGGTACGCGAAGAGGCGATCCACCAGCCCGGCGTCGAAGAAGGACCCGAGGACTCTGGCTCCCCCCTCCACGAGCAAAGAGAGCACCCCGCGATCGGCCAGACCCGCCAGGAGCGCGGGCAGGTCGTCTCCGCGGTCGATGAGAAGGGGCGCCGGCCCCAGGCGCACCCGCGCCGTGGCCGGGGTGCGTCCGCGGCTGTCGAGCACCACCTTGAGAGGCTGCCGCGCGCCCGGAAAGCGGGCGTTGAGCATGGGGTCGTCGGCGAGGACGGTGCCGACCCCGACCAGGATGGCGTCGTTCTCGTGCCGGAGCCGGTGCACGTGCCGGCGCGCCTCCTCGCCGGTGATCCACCGTGACTCGCCGGTGTGGGTGGCGATGCGGCCGTCCAGGCTGCACGCGAACTTGGCGCTGACCAGCGGACGGCCGGTCAGGCGTTGGTGGACGTAGGCGCGGTTCAGTTCGGCCGCCTCCTCGCCTCCCACACCGACCTCCACCTGGACGCCGCGCTGCCGCAGCAGTCGCACCCCGCTCCCGTGCACCCGCGGGTCCGGGTCGAGCATGGCGATCACGACGCGGCGGACGCCGGCCGCCAGCAGCGCCCGCGTGCACGGGGGGGTGCGGCCCTGGTGCGAGCATGGCTCCAGGGTGACGTACACGGTCGCCCCTCGCGCGCGGGCCCCCGCGCCGCGTAGTGCCATCACCTCGGCGTGGGGACCGCCGGCCCGCTCATGGAGCCCTTCCCCCACCGCCACGCCCTTCTCCACGATGACGCAGCCGACCATGGGATTGGGGCTGGTCCGGAAGTCGGCGCGGCGGGCGAGCCGCAGCGCGCGCGCCATCCACTTGTCGTCGACCTGCCCCTCAACGCTCACCGGCACGATCGTCGGGAGCGTAGCACCCACCCACACCGCGGGAGGGGGGCGGCGACAACCGAATAGGTCGTTGGCTTGAAATCCTTTCCATTTCAGCCTGAATCTGTCTCTCCTCACACGGATGAAGAGTGGAAGAGTAGGGTGGCAAGCCCTCGGGCTATTAGTACCGCTCAGCTCAACGTCTCACAACGCTTACACCCGCGGCCTATCAACCTGGTGGTCTACCAGGGCCCTTACCCGGTTAATCCGGTGGGAGACCTTATCTTGGAGCCGGCTTCGCACTTAGATGCTTTCAGCGCTTATCCGAACCGGACATGGCTACCCGGCACTGCCACTGGCGTGACAACCGGTACACTAGCGGTCCGTTCAACCCGGTCCTCTCGTACTAGGGTCAACTCTCCTCAAGTCTCCTACGCCCACGGCGGATAGGGACCGAACTGTCTCACGACGTTCTGAACCCAGCTCGCGTGCCGCTTTAATGGGCGAACAGCCCAACCCTTGGGACCGACTACAGCCCCAGGATGCGACGAGCCGACATCGAGGTGCCAAACCGGGCCGTCGCTGTGGACGCTTGGGCCCGATTAGCCTGTTATCCCCGGGGTAACTTTTATCCGTTGAGCGACGGCCATTCCACTCTGAGCCGTCGGATCACTATGCCCGACTTTCGTCCCTGCTCGACTTGTAAGTCTCACAGTCAAGCTCCCTTGTGCCATTACACTCTGCGCCTGATTTCCATCCAGGCTGAGGGAACCTTTGGGCGCCTCCGTTACCTTTTAGGAGGCGACCGCCCCAGTCAAACTACCCGCCAGGCACTGTTCGGGGCCCCGATCAGGGGTACCGTTAGAACTAAAATCTAACGAGGCTGGTATTCCAAGGTTGACTCCACCCAGGCTGGCGCCCAAGCTTCAACGTCTCCCAGCTATCCTCTACACGCTAGACCCCAATTCAATGCCAAGTTGTAGTAAAGCTCCACGGGGTCTTTCCGTCCTGCCGCGGGTAACCTGTATCTTCACAGGTAATGCAGCTTCGCCGAGTCCGTGGCCGAGACAGCGCCCAACTCGTTGCGCCATTCGTGCGGGTCGGAACTTACCCGACAAGGAATTTCGCTACCTTAGGACCGTTATAGTTACGGCCGCCGTTTACCGGGGCTTCAATTCAACGCTTTCACGTCTCCTCTTAACCTTCCGGCACCGGGCAGGCGTCAGCCCCTATACGTCTCATTTCTGATTCGCAGAGACCTGTGTTTTTGGTAAACAGTCGGTCGGGCCTCTTCTCTGCGGCTCCCAGATGCTATGGGATGCAAGATCCTGTACAACCAGGAGCACTCCTTCTCCCGAAGTTACGGAGTCATTTTGCCGAGTTCCTTAGCCACGGTTCTCTCGATCGCCTTGGTATCCTCTACCCGTCTACCAGCGTCGGTTTGCGGTACGGGCACCTGTGATCTCCCTAGAGGCTTTTCTTGGAAGCATGGGATCAGTCACTACCATTCCCGAAGGAACGTCCCGCAGGCCCTCAGAATTAGCGCTCCGGCGGATTTGCCTGCCAGAGCTCCCTACGGCTAGCGCCGGGCACATCCGATCGCCCGGTTGACCTACCCTTCTCCGTCCCCCCATCGGTGATAACGATCACGAGGTGGCGCTGGAATATAAACCAGCTGTCCATCGCCTACGCCCTTCGGCCTCGGCTTAGGCCCGGCTGACCCTGGGACGATTAACGTTGCCCAGGAAACCTTAGACTTACGGCGGGCCGGTTTCTCGCCGGCCTTTACGCTACTTGTGCCAGCATTCGCACTCGTGTCCGCTCCACACCGGGTCTTCCTGGTGCTTCATCGCAGGCACGACGCTCGCCTACCAACACCGTCTTGCGACGATGTTCCATAGCTTCGGTACGTGACTTGAGCCCCGATCATTTTCGGCGCCACCTCACTCGACCAGTGAGCTGTTACGCACTCTTTCAAGGATGGCTGCCTCCAAGCAAACCTCCTGGTTGTCTCTGCGAGACGACCTCCTTTGCCACTTAGTCACGATTTAAGGACCTTAGCTGATGGTCTGGGTTGTTTCCCTCTCGACCGTGAAGCTTAGCCCCCACGGTCTCACTGCTGCCGTATGACCTGACGCCATTCGGAGTTTGATTGGGTTTGGTAACGGGGTAACCGCCCCTAGCCCATTCAGTGCTCTACCTGCGCCAGCCCACGACAACGCTGCCCCTAAAGGCATTTCGGCGAGAACCAGCTATCTCCGGGTTCGATTGGCATTTCACCGCTACCCACAGTTCATCCGCTCAGTTTGCAACCTAAGTCGGTTCGGGCCTCCACGAAGTTTTACCTTCGCTTCACCCTGACCATGGGTAGGTCACCCGGTTTCGGGTCTACTGCCTGCGACTACAACCTCGAAGAGGAACGCCCTATTCAGACTCGCTTTCGCTTCGGCTCCGGGTGTCAACCCCTTAACCTTGCCACAAACAATAACTCGCTGGCTCATTCTACAAAAGGCACGCCATCAAGCTGTACAACGACCGAAGTCGAAGTACCTAGCTCTTTGACGGTTTGTAGGTCCACGGTTTCAGGTTCTATTTCACTCCCCTCCAGGGGGACTTTTCACCTTTCCCTCACGGTACTCTTCACTATCGGTCACCAAGTGTGTTTAGCCTTACGCTGTGGTCAGCGCGGATTCGCCCAGAATTTCACGTGTTCCGGGCTACTCGGGAGACATATCAGGAGGCGGATCGGTTTTCGTCTACAGGGCTTTCACCTTCTTTGACTCAGCTTCCCAGGCTGATTCGACTAACCGTCCGTTTTGTAACTCCTTGCCGGCACGGCAGTACCAGCCGACACGTTCCCACTACCCCGCGCGCGCAACGGCTGCCGCCTTGGCACGCACGCGGTTTAGGCTGCTCCCCGTTCGATCGCCTCTACTAAGGGAATATCTTTTCCTCCGGGTACTAAGATGTTTCAGTTCCCCGGGTGCCCTCTACCCGGCCTATGTGTTCAACCGGGAGTGACTGGGGATTGGCCCAGCCGGGTTACCCCATTCGGAGATCCTCGGATTAGCGCTTGCTTCCAGCTGCCCGAGGCTTTTCGCAGGTAGCCACGTCCTTCTTCGGCACTTGGTGCCTAGGCATCCACCGTGAACCCTTACTAGCTTGCCGCCCTACGTCCACTCTTCATCTGGTGAAGACGAGACGAAACAAGGATCCAGACTGCCTATTCGGCATTTCGAAAAGAACTTCTTTAGCCAAAATTTGACCTATTCGGTTATCAAAGTGCACCCGCGGGGGAGCCCCCGCGTTCCCCCCCGAGGGAAGACGATTTCCCTCGAGAAGTCTGGTGGAGATGAGCGGGCTCGAACCGCTGACCCCCTGCTTGCAAAGCAGGTGCTCTCCCAGCTGAGCTACATCCCCGGACGGATCCGTCGAGCGCATCCGCGCTCGAGGGGTGATCCGCGACCCAGTCCCCGCGGGACTGGCCCAGACCTTGAACGGCCTGAAGAGTGGGAAAGACAAGGCTCAAACCTTGGGAAGATCCAAAATGTGCACTCGGTTCGCACGGCCTGTTCGCCGTGCAGTTCTGAGCGGATTTTCACCGCGCACTGAGCGACCTCCCACCTGGCACGGCGCCAGGTGCCTGGAACGCGTTCGGGATGCCTAGTCTTCGGAGCCCACCCAGCGGTGGAACCCGTACTCTTCGGCGACCTAGTAGCGCCCATTGCTGCCGGCTCTGACTTGACGAAGCCTCCTTGTTCGACCGGCACGCTGCCGGCCTCGCTGATCAAGCGAACTCGGATATGACTCCTTAAAGGAGGTGATCCAGCCACACCTTCCGGTACGGCTACCTTGTTACGACTTCACCCCCCTCACCGGGCACTCCTTCGGCACCTCCGTCCCTTACGGGTTCGGCCAGCGACTTCGGGAGCACCAGACTCGGGTGGTGTGACGGGCGGTGAGTGCAAGGCCCGGGAACGTATTCACCGCCGTATGGCTGACCGGCGGTTACTAGCAACTCCGGCTTCATGCAGGCGAGTTGCAGCCTGCAATCCGAACTGAGACCACCTTTGAGGGATTGCCTTCACGTCGCCGTGTCGGAACCCGTTGTAGTGGCCATTGTAGCGTGTGTGTAGCCCTGGACATAAAGGGCATGCTGACTTGACTTCGTCCCCACCTTCCTCCGGGTTTCGCCCGGCAGTCTCCCCAGAACAATGCAACTGAGGAAAAGGGTTGCGCTCGTTGCGGGACTTAACCCAACACCTCACGGCACGAGCTGACGACAGCCATGCACCACCTGTGCAAGGGTCTCTTGCGAGAGGTCCCGGCTTTCACCGAGATTGCCCAAGCATGTCAAGCCCAGGTAAGGTTCTTCGTGTTGCATCGAATTAAACCACACGCTCCGCTGCTTGTGCGGGCCCCCGCCTATTCCTTTGAGTTTTAATCTTGCGACCGTACTTCCCAGGCGGTGAACTTAATGCGTTAGCTGCGGCACTGACAAGGTCAATCTTGCCAACACCTAGTTCACAACGTTTAGGGCGTGGACTACCCGGGTATCTAATCCGGTTTGCTCCCCACGCTTTCGCGTCTCAGCGTCAGTAACAGGCCAGGCGGTCGCCTTCGCCACTGGTGTTCCTCCCGATATCTACGCATTTCACCGCTACACCGGGAATTCCACCGCCCTCTCCTGCACTCTAGCCAGGCCAGTTCGCAGCGCAGTTTCCGGGTTGAGCCCGGAGATTTCACGCCACGCTTGACCAGCCGCCTACACGCGCTTTACGCCCAGTAAATCCGGATAACGCTCGCCCCCTACGTGTTACCGCGGCTGCTGGCACGTAGTTAGCCGGGGCTTTCTTGGAGGGTACCGTCCATTCTCTTCCCCTCCGACAGTGGTTTACATCCCTAAAGACTTCATCCCACACGCGGCGTCGCTCCGTCAGGCTTTCGCCCATTGCGGAAGATTCCTTACTGCTGCCTCCCGTAGGAGTCGGGGCCGTGTCTCAGTCCCCATGTGGCTGGTCGTCCTCTCAGACCAGCTACCCGTCAAAGCCTCGGTAGGCCGTTACCCCACCGACTAGCTGATAGGCCGCGGGCCCATCCCGTCGCGCCCGAAGGCTTTCTTCACCGACCATGCGATCGGTGACCTCATGCGGCATTAGACCCGGTTTCCCGGGCTTATTCCCCACGACGGGGCAGGTTGCCCACGTGTTACGCACCCGTTCGCCGCTAGGAACTCCCCTCCCTTGCGGGAGAAGAGCCCTCGCTCGACTTGCATGTATGATGCGCGCCGCCAGCGTTAATCCTGAGCCAGGATCAAACTCTCCGTCCAAAGACAGGAACCCAAGGCCTTACAAGCCCTGAGTCTCTTTGACTCTCAGAGTCTTTCCCACTCTTCAGTTGTCAAGGTGCCGGGCGATCGCACATGCCCTCCATCCGGAGGGCGAACGGGCCATGCCGAGGCCGGATCGCGACCGATGGATTATACCCATCGGGCCGGGAGATGTACACCTTGAAGCGTGCTCTGCCGGGCGCCCCCCGCCTCGGGGCGCGAAGGGAGACTATACGCCAGCGGGACGAGCGGTGTCCAGGCAAGTCTCCGGGCTCGGGACCGGGGCTGCGGAGGGTCGGGCCACGCCATGCCGCCGGCAGCACCCATCGCCGCCGGCGGCCCACGGTTGAGGTGCCCGTAGGAACCCCGCGGGCACGCTCAAGCGGGCGCAGCTCGGGCGGCAGCCCGAAGCGATTCCCCGTTGGACGTCACAAGAGCGCACGTACTGCCGGCCCGGCAGGGCTCGGCGGCGAGTGCCGCCGGGGGGGCACGGGGGGCGCAGCCCTCCCGAGAAAAACAAATCGAAACCAGACAACCGGCGCCACCCGGTGCTACGCCGTCGTGCGCGCAGCGCTCGGACGCCAGTCCGAATCCCCCTGGGGAGGTTGGCGCCGTGCGTCAGGCGAGGGCGCGGCGGCCGGCGAGGGCGCGTACCAGAGTCAGCTCGTCGGCGTACTCGAGGTCGCCTCCGACCGGGAGGCCGTGCGCCGGGCGCGTGACCTGGACGTGCAGGGGCTCGAGGGCACGATAGAGGTAGGTCGCGGTCGCCTCTCCTTCGATGTCGGAGTCGGTGGCGATGATCACTTCCTGGATCTCCTCGCGCGCGACCCGGTCCAGGAGATGGGGGAGGTGGATCTCGTCGGGACCGATGCCCTCGATCGGGCTGAGCACGCCGTGAAGCACGAAGTAGAGCCCCCGGAACTCCCCGGTGCGCTCGATCGCCAGCAGGTGGACGGGCGACTCCACCACGCAGATCACGGACTGGTCGCGGCGGGGCGAGGCGCAGATCGCGCACAGCTCGCCCTCGGCCAGGTTGTGACACCGGGTGCAGTAGCCGATCCGGTCGGTGACCGCCTGGATCGCGGCCGCCAGGGCCTGCGCTCGCTCCGGGCCCAGCCGCAGCACATGGAACGCCAGCCGCTGCGCCGTCTTGGGTCCGACGCCGGGCAGGCGCGAGAGCTCCTGGATCAGGTCCTCGAGCGCCGAAGGCAGCGTGCTCATCGGCCTCGCAATCCAGACCAATGCCAGAGTGTCCGCGCTCCGGCGCTACAGAGCGGCCGGTAGGGCCTGAGCGTGGACACTCTGGCGTTACTCCGGGGTCAGATGAGCCCGGGAGGGAGGCCGAGACCGGCGGTGACCTCGCCCATGCGCTGGCCGGCGATCTCCTTGGACTTGTCGTTGGCCTCGTTGACCGCCGCCACCACCAGGTCCTGCAGCATCTCCACGTCGTCCGCCAGGTCGGGGTCGATGGTGACCGACAGCAGCCGCTGGGACCCGCTCACCACCGCCTTCACGGCGCCGCCGCCGGCCGTCGCCTCGATCTCTTCTTTCTCCAGGTCCTCCTGCACCTTGGCCATCCGGGCCTGCATCTTCTGGACCTGCTGCATCATCCGCATCTGGTTCATCTGTCGGATCTCCCTGTGACGCGAACGACGCGTCCTTCCAGCTTGCGCACCGCCTGCTGCACGGCGGGATCGTCCTCGGGCACGACGATGCGGCGCGCGGGTGCCGCACCCGAGACGGCCCGCTGCTCCTCCTTGAGGTGAAGCTCGACCCGGGTTCCCTCGCCCAGCCAGGCGCGGATGCGCGGCTCGACAGCGGCCTTGGAATCCTGCGCCTGGTTGTAGTGGAACATGTAGGGGAACCAGAGGCGGAACGTATCGCCCTCTCGTTCCGGCCTCGCCTCCCGGTAGTAGCCCTTGACCTTGAGCGGCAGGCCCTCGAGGATCCGGGCCCAGCCGGCCTCCAGGTTCCCGTCCACCGCCGGTTGCGCAGCGGGCGACGCCACCGCAGCCGATGGTTCCAGGGAACGGGGAGGTGACGGCTGGGTCACCGGCGCCGGTGCCGCGGCCGGAGCTACCGGCGCCGGAGTCGCCGCCGCCGCTCGCGGCCGGGCCCCGACGTCCGCGCCCTCGGCGGTCTCCCCCACCTCCACCGCCAGCCGTACGAACGTCGCCTCCGCCAGGAAGCGGGGCTCGGCGTGGCGGCGGATCTCCCCGTCCAGATGAAGCAGCCCGTCCAGGATCTCGGCCAGGCGATGGCGCAGCGAGCCGTCGCGCCCCTCGATCGCCTCCACCAGGCGGTCGCGGCAGCGCTCCATCACCCCGCGGACGACCTGCCGGAGCTCGGCGCCGGCCGCGTACAGGTCCTCGAGAGCGCGCAGAGCCCCGCCGGCGTCGCCGGCCAGGACCAGGTCCAGCAGCTCGTCGAGCCGGGCGGGATCGGTCATCCCCAGCATCTCCCGGGCCAGCGTCTCGGTGATCGGGCCTCCCGCGAGCGGGATCAGCTGGTCGAGCAGCCCGACCGCGTCACGCATCGTCCCCTGGGCGACGCCGGCGATGACCCGCATCGCTCCTTCCTCGACCGTCACCTGCTCGAGCTCGGCGATGTGGCGCAGCCGTCCCACGATCTGTTCGTCGGTGAAGCGGCGGAACTGGAACTGCTGGCAGCGGCCGACGACGGTCGCCGGGATCCGGGCGGCGTCGGTCGTGCAGAGGATGAAGACCGCATGCTCCGGCGGCTCCTCCAGCGTCTTCAGCAGCGCGTTGAAGGCCTCCGTGGTCAGCATATGAGCCTCGTCGATGATGTAGACCTTCTTGGCGCCCGGTTGCGCGGGTGCCAGGTTGACCTTGTCCCGCAGCTCGCGGATCTCGTCGATGCCGCGATTGCTGGCGGCGTCGATCTCGATCAGGTCGAGCGCGGTGCCCTCCTGCACGGCCACGCAGGAGGCGCAGCGGTTGCAGGGCTCGGGGTCCTGCGGGGCTCGCTCGGTGCAGTTGAGGGACTTGGCCAGCAGCCGTGCGGTCGACGTCTTACCGGTCCCGCGCGTGCCGCTGAACAGGTAGGCGTGCGAAACCCGCTCCGAGGTGATGGCGCCCTCCAGCGCCCGGATCACGGCGGCCTGGCCGACCAGGTCGGAGAAGGTCTGTGAGCGGTATTTGCGGTAGAGGCTCTGGTAAGTCATCGCGGCGGCCAGATCGAAAGCGGCCGCGCACCCCTCTTCGATCCGACGCTCCCGGCGGCATCGATGCTTCCCGCTCCGGCCCGGATGTCTACGGCACCCACGGGCTGCCTCCTTACCGCTGCTTCCTTCCGGACCTGACGGGGTTCGGAGACCCGCGCTGCGCAGGTCCCGGCCTTCAACACGTTCCACACCGACCCGGTCCGCGAGGCCCGACCTCACGAAGGGCATTCGACCCGGCTAAGGCGGATTGCCGGTACAGGGAACCGCCATCTCCCCGTCTAGCGCGGCCGCTCAGCAGTCTACCCGGTATCCGCCGCGACAAACCCTCCGCGTTCACCGCCGCCGGGGGGAGACCTCTGCCTCTCGCCGCAGCACGTGCCAGTTGGTCCAGGCCAGGTTCCCCCACGCTCCGAGTGCGGTCAGCGGGATCAGGACCTCGGCCGCCAGGACCGGCCACGTGGTGTCGACGCCGATCCCGCGCAGGAAGGCGACGAGTGCGAACAGGATCGCGATCAAGGCGGTCGAGAGCTGTCCCAGCGGCGAGTGACGGAGCGCGGGATGGAACCCCAGCAGGAGCAACACCGCACCGGCGCCGGCGGGGACGGCGTAGCGAAGGGCGACCACCAGCGCCAGCCAGAGCGGATAGGCACCGCCGACCGCCAGGCCCAGCGCGACCGCGCCGAAGAAGATCCCGTCGACCACCGGGTCGAGGGCACCTCCGAAAGAGCTGACTTCATGGAGGCGCCGCGCCACGTACCCGTCGCAGACGTCACTGATCGCCCCCAGCGCGACGGTGATCGCAAGACCGCCGAGCCCCTCCGGCGCCAGCACGTAGGCGAAGGCGACGCCGGCCAGGTAGGCCCGCGCGAACGTGATCTGGTTGGCTACGCCGGGGATGAACACGCCCACCGCGGCGAGCAGGCAGAACCAGACCAACACCACGACGCCCAGGTGCGGCTTGGCGAGATACGCCCAGACACCGGCGGCCGCCAGCCAGACGGGCGCGGCGACCACGCCGCTCACGTGCGGGCGCAGCGGCAGGAACTCGAGTGCCCTTCGCCGCGGCGGCCCGGGGGGTGGCGGCTGGGCGGTGCCAGGCGGCTTCGTCAGGCGAGACCGGCGCTCGCTCATACCACTATTCTCCGGCGCGACCGCACACATCGCGCGCTTGTGGCCAGGCGGGTCCTCCACCCCCGCCGCGCGGGCCCTTGCCCAAGCGGAGGGGCATCCCTCAGTGGTGGAGTCCGATCGCCTCCGCCGCCTGGACGGCGAGATCCGAGATCGGATTCGCGAGCACGCCGTAGAGCAGGACGACGAGCGCCGCCAGCAGGCCGCTGAGCGCGACCACGGCGCCGGTGGGCCGGTGCTCCTCGAGCTCGGGCTCGATCCAGACCAGGAGCAGGACGCGCACCACCGCCCAGGAGCCGAGCCCGGCCGCCAGCAGCAGCGCGCACAGCAGCCAGACGACCCCGCTCTGCACCAGCGTCAGCCCGGCCCAGAACAGTGCGGCGAAGCCGGCCGCCGGCGGAACACCGGCCAGGGAAAGCAGCGTCACCGACAGCCCGATGCCCCGGCCCGGCTGGCGGCCGCCGAGACCCGCCACCCCGGCGCGAGGGCCGTCCAGCCCGGACGCCAGCAGCGGCGCCGTGGCGCCCGCCAGCCCCACCGCGACGACCAGGAAGAGGGCGGCCGCCGTGCCCAACCGGCTGTGCACCGCCAGCGCCGCCAGCGCCGAACCGGCCGCTCCGAACGCGAGCCAGGCGACCAGGCCGCGGACCGACCGCGCGGCCAGGGCTCCCAGGCCGCCGGTGAGGGCCGTCGCCGCCGCCAGCACCGCCAGCAGCGGCCCCCAGAGAGGCCCAACCCGGAACGCGGCAGCCCCGATCCGGGCCGCCGCCAGCACCAGCACCAGCGTCAGCAGGCCGCAGAGCAGACTCTGCAGACCCGTCTCCAGACGGTGCTGCGTGTGATGCCGGCCCGACTCCCCCAGGGTCGCCTCCTCGCCGTGCGCTGAGTAGGCGAGGCCGATCAGGGGGGCCGCGACCCCGGTCAGGGCGAGCATCGCGAGGAGTCCACCACCCAGCGACACCGGCAGACGCGGGATGGAGATCATGAGCTGGGAGAGCCGCCAGGAGTGGAACGCGAGCGCGAGCCCGAGCAGCCCGAGACCGGCCGCCACCAGGCCCGCCAGGGCCGCCAGCTCCCGACCGTCGCCGCGGTACCGGCGGCGGGCGAAGAAGGGGATGAGAAATCCACCCAGCGCCAGCAGCAGCCCGACCCAGAGCAGGAAGACCACGCTCGCCGAGCTCACCACCGCGCCACCGAGCGCGATCAGGAAGCCGAGCGGCAGCAGGCGGTCGTCGAAGTTGCGATCGGCGCGCGTCGCGGCTACCCAGACGGCGAGCGTCAGCGTCACCGCCGCCTTGCCGAAGAGCGCAAACCGATCCTGGGTATAGCTGCCGCCGGCAAAGGTGGCGAGCTGAGCGCCCTGCCAGAGCTCCATCCCGAACGCGGCCACGGCGAAGAGAAACAGGAGCCCCGGGATCACGCCCCGGCCCGGACGCCCGCGCAGGAATCCGGTCATGCCGACCAGGCCTCCGACCACCAGCAGCAGTTCCGGAACCAGGGCCAGGTACTGCATCAGCTGGGGCTCGGAGACGGGCTGGGCGCCGGCGTGGGACTGGCGCCCGGGGACGGCGAAGGTGAGGGCGCCGGCGTTGCACGCGGCGTCGGCGAGGTCTGGACGTAAGGGGCCGAGATGGTCGAGGTGTTCTGCGAGAGGATGTTGACGAAGCCCGGGTCGAAGACGGAGATCCCGGCCACCTTGGGGCCGCTGGGCAGGATGCCGACCCAGAGCAGGGCGGCGATCAGGATCCCGGCGTACCACATCTCGGGGAGCGAGGCGTCGCGGATCGAGGGACGATCGCCGACGCGGGGCCCGAACAGCACCCGCCGGAGCAGCAGGGCGCAGGCGGCCGCCGCCACCACCAGGGCGGCGAGCACGGCCAGGGTGCCCGCCGGCTGCCCGTAGAACGATCCCAGCACGATCATGGCCAGGGCCGGGAAGCTGGCCATGAAAGGAATTCCGAGCGT
Source organism: Candidatus Dormiibacterota bacterium (assembly GCA_963808785.1). GTDB lineage: Bacteria > Chloroflexota > Dormibacteria > Dormibacterales > Dormibacteraceae > CAVTSA01. The sequence continues at coordinate 139,609 of CAWEGH010000011.1, forward strand.
GGCCACGACACCTCCGACCAGCAGCCAGGTCGCTCGCGGCAGGCGGGCCGCCATGCCACCGAGCTGGGTCAGGCTGCGCACCTGCAGAAGGTCGGCCGCGGTCACCCCCACGCCCACCGTCACCGCCGCGGCCAGGCCGCCGGCGAAAAGCATGATCTGGACGCCCTGCAGCGCGAGGGGGGTGAGCCCCGCCACACCGAGCAGGGTCAGGCCGCCCGGCACCATCGAGAGATACGCGACCAGACGCCGCAGGTCGCGCGTGCCGATGGCCCCGATCGCCGCCCACACCACCGTCAGCGCGGCAAAACCGGCGACGTACGGCGCCAGCGTCTTCGCCGCCCAGTGGTCGGGGGCGACGAAGAGCTCGAGCAGCACGCTGGCGCCGATCCGGGACGCCCCACCCATCAACACCACCGCCACCGCGGGGGGCGCCTCGGCCAGCATCTCGCGGATCCAGCCGTGGAGGGGGACGATGGGCAGCCGCGTGGCGCAGGCGACCAGGACCAGGATCGCGATCGCGAGCTGGAACTGCCAGGTCGGGCTGCCGCCGGCGAGGTCGGTCAGCTGGAAGGAGCCGCCTCCGGTGGCGACCACCAGCAGCAGGACCGCGAGCAGCAGCGCCGCGGAGCCGACCAGCCAGTAGGCGGCGAAGCGACCCGCGGCACGCCACCGCCGCTCCACGCTCCAGCCGCCCGCCAGCAGAGCCAGCGGGACGGTGGCGGCGGCGAAGAAGAAGACCAGGAGCATGACGTCCTGAGCCGCGATGGCGCCGTTGACCGCCCACTGGGTCAGCAGCAGGAGGACGAAGAATTCGCGCTGGCGATCGCGCAGGTTGTAGGCGGCCAGACACCCGGCGACGCCGATGAACCCGCTCAGCACGAGCAGCCCCATGCCGGTCCCGGTGATCCCCAGGTGGTACTGGATGCCCACGTCGGGGAACCAGGGCAGCTGCTCGTTGAACTGCAGACCGGAGCTGAACTCGCTGAACTGGCTGTAGGCGATGACGGTGATGACGAGGAGGAGGAGGTTGATCCAGAAGGCCACGCCCAGATAGCGGCGGCCCGTGCCCCGGCGCGGCGGGGGCAGCAGGGCGACCACGATCGCGGTCAGAAACGGAATCCAGACCAGCGCCGAGAGCAGGAAGCTGAAGTTGAAGATGTTGGCGCCGAACGAGAGCGGCGTGGGCGTGGCGGTGGCCGTGGGGGCGACCGCGGGCGGACTCGTGGGCGCGATCGTGGGCACCGGGCTCGGTGTCGGACTCGACTGCAGGAGCAGGTGCAGCTCCGCGATCACCGCCAGCCCCCGATGCCGGCCAGTGCCAGCACGACGCCGACGGCGACGGCCACCAGCGCGCCGGCCGTCAGCACTCCGGGCCGGCGGAGCGGGACGCTGAGCGCGGTGCTCAGGGCGCGCCCGGTGGCCGACTCCAGGGCCGGCATCTGCCTCAGCTCGAGGCCGCGCGCGCCCCGCAGACCGGAACCCGCCACCAGGACACGCCACGCGTGGCGGGTCCGGCTCTGTGCCAGAAAGACCAGGTAGGCCAGGCGGCGCTGGCCGGCGAGCGTGGCAGCCCGCCGGCGCGCCGCGGCCATCGTGCCCAGGGCGAGGCCAGTCACCACCGGAGCCCACCAGACGACCAAGACCCACGCGGCCGGGGACGAGGGGACGTCGTGCACCAAAAACCGAAGCCAGTACCAGACAAACGTGAGCACCACCCCGATCAGGCCCAGGACGGCCAGGGCCCCGCTGACGAGGGCGGCACCCGGGCGCAGGTCCACCAGACGGGACGCTTCGAACGCGCGGCGCGGCGGCACCGCCCCGAGCGCGGCGCCGGCCCAGGCCCGGGCCAGGGCGGCCGCCATCAAGAGCAGGCCGAGCGCGGGCCCGATCCAGGCCGCCGAAGGGTGGCGCCAGGCCGACGCGGCGACGGCTCCGGCGGCCACCGTGAGCGCTCCCCCGCCAACGCCGAGGGTCGCCTGCCGCAGCCGGGGCAGGCCCCCGCCCAGGAAGCGGAGGTCGCCGGTCCGCATCTGTTCGGCGACCCAGCCCGCTCCCAGCAGCATGGCCGCGCGCCCGAGACCGACCGCGCCCAGCCCGGCCAGCGCGGCGGCGCCGGAGCCGGTCTTGAGGATCGCGAGCAGGCAGAGTCCGATCGCGCCCGAGGACGCGAGCAGCAGCGTGCGGCGGAGCTCGAACTGAGCGAGAGCGAGTGCCGGGCCCGCCAGCGACAGGATGATGAGCCCCCAGGCCGCGACGCGCGGTGTCCCCGCTCCGGTGGCCGCGAAGAGCGGGAGATTGAGGAAGAGGAGCTCGCCGCCGAGGAGCGGCCACACGCCGGCGACCAGTCCCACCGCCGCCGGAGAGGCGTCGACGGTCGCGGTCTGCCAGGCCACCAACGGCCACAGCGCGCCGCGCGCCACGGCCGCTCCCAAGAGCAGGAGCGCCGCGACCCCGAGATAGACCTCGGACACCCCCGCGACGTGGCCGTACACGGGTTTCAGCTGGGCGACCTCGGTGACGCCGAATCTCGAGTAGAGCATGCCGACGGCGGCGAACAGCCCCAGGTCGCCCATGAAAGGGAGCGCGAGCGCCACCGCGGCGCCCCGGCTGACGCCGTCCACCCCCCACCGGTTGCCGAGCAGGAAATAGGTGGCCAGCCCGGTCAGCAGCCAGAATCCCGCGAGCGCGATCAGGTCACTGCTGACCAGCACGCCCCCGGCGGCCAGCACCATGACCAGCAGCCAGACCTGCGAGCGCACCGGGCCCGGCTCCTGGCGCCCCACCGACCGCTGCCACAGCACCGCTCCCAGCGCTACCAGCAGAGCCACGATGTAGAAGACGAGCACCAGGTGATCGATGCGGAAGGTGAGATCGATCCCAAAGCTCTGGAAGCGGCTGTCACCGGAGAAGGCGATGGAGATGCTGATCCACTGGAAGGTGGCGGTGTACGGCACGGTGGCGCCGAAGCGGGCGACCAAGACCAGGATCGCGTCCAGCAGGGTCACCACCAGAGTCACCGCCGTCACCAGCGCCGCACCGCGCCGGGTGCGCACGCCGCTGAGCATCAGCAGCAGCCCGATCAGCGGTGCGAGGAGCAGCCCGGGCACCGACCACACCAGGGTGTCGGCGGGGGTATAGCTGAATCCGGACCTGGCCTTCGTCGCTCCCGAGGCGACGCCGCCCAGCACAGCCAGCAGCAGCCGGCTCACGAGGGGCGGAGTGCGCAGCCGGGCAGGGACGGGTGCAGTGACATCGCGCGACATTCTCCCAGAGGCGGCGACACCGATGGCGCCGGCAGACGGCGTGGCCTGGGCGGCTCGTCGAGCACAGCTCGCTTGGACGCGTCCCGTGCCGTTTGCCTGCCTCCGGGCCGGACCTGAGCTCGCTTTGTCCTGCCAATAGGACGTTTGTCATCTAGCCGGCGGCGCGACCCCCGGCTACGCTTTCCGGTGAGTTCAAGACGGGCCCGCACTGGCCGGCCCGCATAGAGGGAGGAGAGAGATGTCTCAGTCGACCCTGTTTCGGATCGCTGCCGCCGGCCTGATAGCCGGGGCCGTGATCACCGCGCTCGCGAGCCTGGTGTCGCCGCAAAACAGCGATTCAATCACAGCCGCCGTCGCGAGCCCGTTCTTCTATCCGTCCGGCCTCGGGGTCACCCTCGGTGGAATTGCGATCGTCCTCTGCGTCCCGGCGGTCTACATCCGGCAGCATGCCTCGAGTGGGGTTCTTGGTCTGATCGGAGCGATCCTGATCGTCGCGGGCGGAATGGCGCTCACGGTGTTCGTCAACCTGTTCGACGTGATCGCGATGCCCTGGGTGATCGGGCTCCACCTGACCTCGTCCCAGCTCCAGGGCGGCCCACCGGCCTTTAACATCTTCTGGCCGGTGGCGAGCATCGCAGTCACCCTTGGTGGCGTGCTGCTTGGGGATCGCCATCATCCGCGCCCGCGTGCTGGGGCGGGCGACCGGAGTCGTGCTGATCGTCGGCGCGCTGGCCAGCTTCGGTCTGAACTTCCTTCCGGCTACCGGCATCGTGGGTGCCCTGGGCGAGGTCAGCTACATGGTCGCCCTGGCTTGGTGCGGCGTCGCCCTGTGGCGGAGCGTTCCCTCGCTCGAGTCCGCCGCCGGCACCATCGTCCGCGAGGTCGCGTAGGCCGGGAGGCCCCGGCTCCGGACGGGCCCGGCGGTGATGCCGCCGGGCCCTACCCATGCTCCGCAGGTCCCGGTGGTGCACCAACGGGGGTTACCGTCGGGGCCTTCTATCATGTCCCTAGACTCGGGGGGTGACCCAGGCTCCGCAGCACCATCGACTGGAGGAGGTCCGCGACATCCGCATCGCGGGGACGCGCCCTCTGGTCTCGCCGGCCCTCCTGGCCGATGAGCTTCCCCTGCCCGATGCCGCCGTCGACACCGTGTACGGGGCGCGCCAGGCGGTGTCCGCGGTGCTGCGAGGAGAGGACCGGCGCTTGCTGGTGGTGGTCGGACCCTGCTCGGTGCACGACACGGCGGCCGCGCTCGACTACGCGCGGCGGCTGGCCGAGCTCCGGCGCGACCTCGACGATCGCCTGTTGATCGTGATGCGGGTGTATTTCGAGAAGCCGAGGACGACGCTGGGCTGGAAGGGCCTGCTCAACGATCCCCGGCTCGACGGCTCGTACAAGGTCAATGAAGGACTCCGGCTCGGACGCAAGCTGATGCTCGGCATCCTGGAAATGGACCTGCCCGTGGGCGGAGAGTTCCTCGACCCCATCAGCCCCCAGTACTTCGCGGACCTGATCAGCTGGGGCTCGATCGGCGCCCGGACCGCCGAGAGCCAGGTCCACCGCCAGCTCTCGAGCGGGCTGTCGATGCCGATCGGGATCAAGAACTCGACCGAGGGCGATGTGCAGGTCGCGATCTCCGCCTGCGCCGCGGCGGCCGCCAGCCACGTCTTCACGTCCATCAACCCGGACGGCGTGGCGGCGATCTTCTGGACCACCGGCAACCCCGACTGCCATGTGATCCTGCGCGGCAGCAACCACGGGCCCAACCACGACGCCCGGACGGTCACCGACACCCTGCGCCGGCTGGGCCGGGCGGGGCTGCCCCAGCGGCTCCTGGTCGATGCCGCGCACGGCAACAGCGGCAAGGATCACCGCCGCCAGCCGGCGGTCATCCGCGACGTGGCGGCACAGCGGCGGGCGGGCCGTTCTGGGATCGTGGGCGTGATGCTGGAGAGCTTCCTGGTCGAGGGCCGCCAGGAGCTGGAGCTCGGGCACGGCGCCGACCTCCGCTACGGCCAGAGCGTGACCGACAGCTGCCTGGGCTGGGACGAGACGGCCTCGCTCCTGCGCGAGCTGGCGGCCGAGGTTCCACTGGCGGCCCTCCCCTTCCGCGCCTGAGGGGCGTTCCTCATGCGTCTGTCGACCTGGAACGTCAACTCGGCGAAGCAGCGGATACCGCGCCTGCTGCCCTGGCTCGACCAGCGACGCCCGGACCTGGTCTGCCTCCAGGAGACGAAGCTCGGCGATGACTCCTTCGCGGAGCTGCTGGGGCGGCCGCTGGCGGATCGAGGGTACGCGTTCGCGGCTCACGGCGAGGCGCAGTGGAACGGAGTGGCGATCCTCTCCCGGGTGGGGCTCGAGGACGTGGTCCACGGCCTGTCGGGAGGCCCCGGGTTCCCGCACCAGGAGGCGCGCGCGATCGCGGCCACCTGCGCCGGCGTGCGAGTCCACTCCGTCTACGTGCCCAACGGCCGGGTGCCGGGCTCTGAGCACTACGATTACAAGCTGGCCTGGCTGCGCGCCCTGGGCGAGGCGGTGGCGGCGGGTCCCGAGAGTCGGATCGTCTGCGGAGACATGAACGTGGCGCCTACCGACGAGGACGTCTTCGACCCTCTCCCCTACGCCGGTCAGACCCACGTCACCCCGTCCGAACGCGCGGCGCTGGCCGACCTGCAGCGCGTGGCCGGCCTCCACGATCTGGTGCGCGATCACTGGCCGGAGGCACGGATCTTCACGTACTGGGACTACCGCGCCGGCATGTTCCACCAGGACCGCGGCATGCGGATCGACCTGGTCCTCGGGAGCGCGTCGGTGGAGGCGCGGGTGCGGGCGGCGTGGATCGACCGGCAGGCTCGCAAGGGGAGCGCGCCCAGCGACCACGCGCCGGTCATGATCGATCTTGACGAGGCTCCTGATGGAGAGGTGGGCCCGGTGGTGCCGCCGCCCTCGGCCCGCCCCGCCCCACCCGGCACCTTCAAGCTCCCGCAGGCCTAACCCTCAGGCCCAACTCCCCACGGATGGGCGTTAGCCCAGCGATATCTCACCGACGCGGGAAATGCGAGAGGCCCACCTCGCGGCGGGCCTCCCAGGCTGGGGTGGGGCGTATCAACCTCAGACGCCGGCGAGTCTCCGGCTGCTGCATATGGTACCACATCCGGCCTCCAACCACCAGATGTCGCGTGACCTGAACAGGCGAGCTTGCCAGACCGAAGTTGCGGGGTTAGGGGGGTGGCGGAAGCTCGTCCGGGGGCGGCGCCGGCAGCCGGTGCGAGGCCGGTCCTTCGGGACCGTAGTAGCGCAGCGCGGCATTACCCAGCGCGGTCACCGTGATCCAGTCGAAGCCGGCGCCGACGGTGACCCCGATCGCCGCCGGCAGGGCGCGCGCCACCACCGCGCCCACCTCCGAACCGACGGCGCCGGTCAGGATGCGGGTCAGCGCGGCGCTGCCCACTCGAGAGAGCAGGAGTGGGGGATACGTGGTCACCAGGTGCACGGCCAGCCTCTGCGACCCGGCGATCAGGAGGTCGTCGCGAAGCTTGACCGCCCCGCCCGCGATCCCGATCACGATCAGTGCCTCCAGCGTGCGGTCGTCGTGCTCGACCGGGAGGTGCCCAAAGATCAGGCCCACGCCGAGCACCAGCTCGAGCTCCTGTTCCAGCGCGTACATGCTCTGCACGGTGCCGACACCGATCACGCCAACCGTGCCCAACCCGGGCACGATGGCGGCGGCGCCGCTGGCCGCGGCGGTCATCGCGAGGCGCCGGCGGGTGCGCCGGATCAGGGTCCTCGCGAGCTCCTCCTCGGCTGCGCCGGGGAACTCGAGGCGCAGCTTGTGCACCGTCTCCTGGATCGCCGGCTCCCGGTTCTTGATGCCTCTTTGAGCCGCGGCCAGCACCCAGTGCAGGTGCGGCGGCAAGGCGTTCAGGTCCATGGCCGGAGTCTTCCCTCGCGGGCGGCAGGCGAATCCTGGCAGGCTGGGCTGATGGCGAGGCGTCCCATCGACACCGACCACCCGCTGTCGGCAGATGATCTAGGCCCCGACCCGGTTGCCGCCTTCGCGGCCTGGTTCGAGCTCGCCCAGGAGGCCGGCGAACCCCAACCCAACGCGATGGCGCTGGCCACCGAGCGAAACGGACAGCCACAGGTGCGCATGGTCCTCCTCCACCGTACCGATGCGCGCGGTTTCACCTTCTTCACCAACTACGAGAGCCGCAAGGGAGAGGAGCTGGCGGCCAACCCGCGGGCGGCACTCGCAATTCACTGGCCGCTGCTCCATCGCCAGGTCCGTGCTGCCGGCACCGTCGTTCGCAGCAGCCACCAGGAGTCGGTCGCGTACTGGTTGGGACGCCCGTGGGGTAGCCGGATCGCCAGCACGGCTTCGCACCAGAGCGCCGTCATTAAGGATCGCGAGGACCTGGAACGCCGGGTCCGGGAGCTGGAGCTGCGCTATCCCGAGCCCTCGGCAGTGGACCCCGAGGTACCGCCCCTCCCCGAATTCTGGGGCGGCTACCGGCTGGTCCCAGACTGGGTCGAGTTCTGGCAGGGCCGCAGCAACCGCCTCCACGACCGCATCGTCTTCCTCCGCGACGTCGAAGGCTGGCGAACCCAACGCCTCGACCCCTGAGACATGTGAAGTCACATTGCCCGCGAAGCACCGCCAAGAGATCCCACTTAATTAACATCACTTGGCCAGCACTGTGACCTCGCGCGCGGCTCCCGGCTGGCGCGCCGCCGCCACCGTGGAGAGGCATTGTGAATCACCTCGGGGCTGTCGTCGATGGTCGGGCCCGCAATCGCTCTGTTCAAATCGTCACCCGGTCCCCACCGCGCGAAGTGGGGTGCCGCCGAACCGCTCGTGCCAGGCGAACTCCTCGACCGGACGCCGTCGCAGACGGGTCGGGTGAGGTTGCTCGGGCCATCCCACGCCCAGGTGAGCGGCGAACTCGAAACCTTCCGGGATGTCGAGCAGCCGCGCCAGATCCGGCCCCTCATTGCAGAGCAGCATCGTGAGCGCCACGCCGAGGCCCTCACCGCGAAGCGCCAGGACGAGGTTCTGCACGAAGGGGTAAATCGAGGAGCCGCCGCCGAACGACTCGTTGAGGGCGCGGAACGGCGTGACCAGCGCAGCCCGCTCCACCAGCACCACCAGGTGCACCGGCACCTGGTGGAGATGTTCCGCGTAGTAATTCCCCTCGCTCGTCCCCGGGCGGCGTCGCCCGGCCGCGTCCACGCGCTCGCGCGGCGCGCCCGGCTGAGCCTGGTCGAATAGGGGCCGCCAGGTCCGGAGGTAGAGCTCCTGCAAACGTGCCCGGCGCCTCGGCTCGCGAACGACGACCACGTTCCACCCCTGCCGGTTGCCGCCGCTGGGCGCGAAACGGGCGCTCTCCAGCCCGCGGTAGAGGACATCGTCTGGGACCGGGTCGGAACGGAAGCGGCGGATCGTGGCCGCCGTCCGCATCGCCTCGGTGAGATCCATCTCGCTACCTTCCCCGAATTGTGGCGGCCTTCGTGAGTCCGACGACGTGCCCTTCGGGGTCACGGAACAGAGCGATGCTGGGGCCGTTCGGGATGTCCAGCGGTCCTGCCACCCTGCCGCCCCCCAGGCGCTCGATCCTGGCCAGGGCCGCATCCAGATCCTCGACCTCGACATACACGGTGACCCGGCTGCCACCGCCTTCCGGCGCGGCCCCGACCCCGCCGTTGATTCCGGACTCGGCATGTGGGTGAACCATGGCGTAGCTCGGCCCCGCCGCGACGACCTCCCAGTCGAAGGCGTCACGGTAGAAGGCTTGGAGAGCGATTGGGTCGGCGCCGACGATCTCAAAATGCGTGACTGGACTGCCCATGTCGGTTCCCTCCTCAGGAGCTCTTTCCGGGTACCCGGACCAGCCTAGCGAGCGCACTTGAGAAAATCAAGTCAAACCGTGAAATTTGCAAGACAGCCTGCTACCCTCGATGCATGCGCTCGTATGGGCAGTTCTGCGCGCTGGCGAAGGCGTTGGACGCGGTGGGTGATCGTTGGTCCTTGCTTATCGTCCGGGAGCTGCTCCTGCTCGGCCCCTGTCGGTACACGGACCTCCTCCACGGACTGCCGGGCATCGCGACCAACCTGCTCGCCGACCGGCTGCGCGACCTCGAGAGGGCGGGAGTCGTGCGGCGTGAGGCGGCGGGGCCTCCGATCGCGTCCACGCTCGTCCATCTCACTCCACGCGGCCAGGCACTCCGCCCCGTCATCCGTGAGCTGGGTCGCTGGGGCGCCCCCCTCCTGAGCGCGGAACAGAACGACAGCGACACGTTCCGCGGTTACTGGGTGACCCTGCCGCTGGAGTTGTACTACTACGACCCGGCCCCCGACGGCCCCGCGGTGACGATCGAGGCACGGTTCCCAGACGAGACGATGACCATCCAGGTGACCGATGGCGCCGTCCGCGCCCGGCGCGGGCACGCCCACGATCCCGACGCCGTTGTGACCGGCCGCCCGCAGGAGATCGTTGGCGTCCTCAGCGGGCGGCTCCCACTGGAACGGGCGGTGGAGCGGGGTCTCGGGTTGCAGGGCGATCCGGCAGCACTCCGCCGGGTCCGGTCCCGTACGGCCGTGCCGGTAGGCAGCCCGCCGATCGCGCGGCGCCGCCCGCACACGTGACCGGGAGGCCGCGCCGGCGCGAAAACCGTTGGTCGAGGAGGCGGGATTCGAACCCGCGGCCCCCTGGTCCCAAACCAGGTGCGCTGCCGGGCTGCGCTACTCCTCGATCGCTGAGCGCACTAGATACGATTTAGGTGGCGTCGCAGGCTCGCTTCAGCCCTTACGAATTACGGCCGTACCCGGTGATCACGGTCAGTGTAGGGCGCCCGCATCGTGGTTCGAAGAGCGCACGAAGAGTGCGGTGCAAGCGGAGTGGCATCCCCGGACAGGGCTGGGCCCGGTGGGTTAGGTCACCCGAATGCCGTTTTGAGTACGACGTGATAGCGCCCAGGTGGGTTAGGCCATACGGAGTAGGGCTGCGACTAAGTGGTTGCTTAACGAATGGCCCGCTCAAGGATGCCTGCGGTGCCCGGCGGTCAACGGATGATGTGATACTATCGCTGTAAGGCGGCCCCCGATGGAGGCGGCCGCCTACGCCGAACGCTAGTGATATAGACGAGGCCGAGGAGCGTTGACCACGCAGGACAGCAACGATTTGGACCCCGGCCAACGAATTCACAAGTCGGATGCCCTCGCTTCCAGTCTGCACGAGGCGCGCCGCCCGGTCGCCTTGATCCGCGGATACCTCGAAATACTGCTCCACGGCTCTTTGGGTGCGCTCACGGCAGACCAACAGACGACCGTCGAACGGATCGATGGGAAGGTAACGGAGCTTGCTGAGCTGCTCGAAAATGTGGAGACCGCCGCGCGGATCGACGGCGGTCTGCTACAGCTCGACGACGTTGACGTGATGCATGAGCTTGCGCGGGCGGTATCACGGGCGAATGGGCGTGCAGAGGTGCTCGCCGCTGACATCACCGTCGACCCGTCACCAGCCATCTCCGCCTCTGCTGATCGCAGGCTGCTGGGCAGGATTCTGGACAACCTGATCGACAACGCGCTCACCTATACCGTAGGGCATCCGCACGTGCGGATTGCCGCCCAGCGTGCCGGAACTGGTGCCACGGTTCGTGTTACGGACGAGGGCATTGGCGTTTCCGCCTCGGCTTCTGGGCACCTGTTCGAACGCTCTTTCCGAGAGCATCCGGAAGATGACGCCCGGCAAGGATGGGGGCTAGGCCTGTACCTGAGTCAGCGCGCCGCCGAGGCGATGGGCGGCCGCCTGTGGCTCGAATCATCGGCGCCCGGGCGCGGTTCCACCTTCCGCCTCGACTTGCCACCCACACTTCCGTCCCCGTAGGGAGACTTGTTGGCATCCGGCGGACCGGGGCAATGACCCCTCGTTCATGGCACCCGGCGTGGCTAGCGAGCAGCAGGGCCGAATTCGGAGCGCCAGAATCCGGCAGCGGGTGTAGCGTAGCTGGTATACCGTTCGCCCCCTGGGGAACGACTCCAGAACACATGGAGAGCGTCCCCATGGACATCGATAAGCTCACTCTGCAAACCCAAGAGCTGCTACAGCGTCAAAACGTGGTGGAAGAGAGCAAGCTTGGGGCCCAGGACCTTCCAGGGGAGGATCTCGAAGCGCCAGATCTGGAAACCGCCAACGACTGGATCACGGTCTACCGAGAACTGGTCGACTTCAAGGAGACCCTGGTTGCTGCGATCGACGAGCGCCAGAAGCAGCTTCGGGACGTCGCGGCGCGAGGATTAGATCGCGACATGATAATCATGACGCTCCAACTCAAGCGATACCAGCTTCACTTGGAATACTGGCAAGACAGACGGCATGAGTTGCAGGCGGAACTGAACTCGATATAGGAGCGGATCGGGTCCACGAGAAAGCGTTGCCGGCAGCCGAACGCCGACACCGCCCCCTCCTTGGGCCGGTCCCGACAGTGAGGTGTGGTGGGAGGACCAGTACGAGGGGAGTCCGATAAGACTCGAGTTCACATGGCCCGCAATGGCTCCGGTTACTCAGCTGCTGAGTTGGCGCGCCCGGTGGACCTCGGCGGCAATGCGCTGCAGGGCGGTCCGGATCCGCTGATCGTCGGCCATCGTGTCGAGGATGGTGGCGATGCGGTCGAGTTCGCCTGCAATTACGTAGAGCAGCTGGTTCATGACGGTGTTCTCGGCGGAGGCTTACGAAGCGTCAGCGATTGGGCTGGAGCACGAAATAGAGCACCAACAGGTAGGTCGGTACGGCGATGTCGAAGAGCAGGATGGGCCCCGCATTCCCGGGTGACATGTTTCTCTTCGAGACAATTTCCCGCACGTGCCCGATCGCGGCTCCAAGGTAGAAGACGGCGAAGGCGACGATCGTCGCCAGCCACCACTCATGACCGAGTAGGGGAGCCAGCGCCCCGAGCACTCCATAGGAGAGGCTGGCCAGGCCCACCTCCCACTGAAACGGGCTGCCGCGGGGCCAGTTAATCGAGCCGGCAATCGGGTCCGGGAAGAAGAGGTGGCCGAATCCGATGATGCAGCCTTGTATGCCGACCAGCCAAAGAATCGAGTTCTGCACAAGCGTGATCCCGAAGCGGCCGTGGTTGCCGGACAGGACGTCGACTAGCGTGACAATGACCAAACCGATGATCCCGACGAAGGGGACGACCTGCAGGACCCTCGACATCAGCTGTCCTTGCTCACCACGGCAGATCATAGTGGCGCCAATGGGCGTTTGCGGACAGCTAGGAAAGGTCAGAAGAGCCGAAGGTGGAAGCGCGTTACCCAAGACTTCCTCAGCTCTTGGGCCGGACCACTCCTGGAGTCCCCCCACTTTCGTGGACGGGCCGGCGCTTGGTTCGTGGTCCTGACCGATCACCTCCTTGTGGCCCGAGGTATCGCCTGGCTTAGGAGCCGGGCGATCTCTTCCGGGTCGGCCGTCTCGCCACCTGTGCCTCGCCATAACCGTTCCTTCTCGACGCCGCCGGGGGCGTTCTGACCGACCGCCAGTCAGCGCGGAACGGTCTCGCATGACATACTCCCCAATCGTCCGGGCGGGCGGACGCGGTCGGATGCTCAGGAATTTGGGGAAGGGAAGATGGAAGAACACAACGACGTCCCCCGGCCGCCGGGCTGGACGGACCTCGAATACCTCAAGCTCACCCTCGTCATCCGCGAGGAGGTAGCGCGGCAGCTGGCCCGCGTGCTGCGTGACCCGCCGACGCTGTGCCGGCTCCTCCTGCTCAGGCTCGAGTCACCGGAGCTGCTCGACGACCTGGGGATGGCGGACTAGCGCCGTGCCGGCCGGCTCCCGGGCCTGATCGGGCCCGTCAGGACGACGATCACGCCGGCCGGCTCGCGGTGACGGCAAGCACGCCTCAGGATGCTGGCGCGACAGAGGCGGCGCAAGCTCGGGGCTGGTTGGTTTATCAGTCGCGACCCTGATCGGTTCGGATGGAAGACACGATATCCGCTCCGGCAGTTGTTAGTAGGCTGCGTCCCCAACAACTTCCGATGCCCACGTCTCGGAGCGGGGCTCAAGTGAAAAGGGGGAACCACCCGAGTGCTATTCCTGGCCCTGACGCCGTCACCGAGCTGGCTCGATTCCGGTGACACCGCCTGGCAGCTGACCGCGGCCACACTGGTCGGGCTGATGAGCGTGCCCGGCCTCGCGATCCTGTACGCGGGCCTGATGAAGCGGAAGTGGGCGGTCAACTCCTCCCTCATGGTCCTGTACGGGTTCGGCGCCACGCTGATCGTCTGGACCTTCTTCAGCTACAAGATGGCGTTCGGCTCACCGCTCTTCGGATGGCTCCACTTCGTCGGCATGCCGGGCAGCATCCTGAGCCCCGACGGCCTCCAGGGCCAGGCGCAGATCCCGCTGCTGACGGGCGCCATCCCGGCGCTACGGTTCCCGCTCTCGACCGTGGCCTACTTCCAGTTCGTCTTCGCCGCCATCACGGTGATCCTGCTGGCCGGATCGCTGCTGGGGCGGTTCAGCTTCAAGGCCTGGATCCTGTTCGCACCCCTCTGGATCGTGCTGGTGTACTCGGTCAACGCGTTCAGCCTCTGGGGCGGCGGCTGGCTGGGTGTCTTCCCCTCCTGGCTGCAGGGCATCGGGGGCGCGGGCGCGGTCGACTTCTCGGGGGGGTACGTGATCCACGTCGCGGCCGGCATCTCGGGTGTCATCGGCGCGGCCGTGATCGGCCCCAGGCTCCAGCTCGACCGTGAGCACAACCGGCCCAGCAACCTCATGCTCGCCATCACCGGCGGCGGCCTGCTCTGGTTGGGTTGGAACGGGTTCAACGGTGGCGACCCGTACTTCGCCGGCGCCGACGCCTCGGCCGCGGTGCTCAACACCAACGTCGCCTGCGCGACCGCGATGCTGGTGTGGATGCTGCTCGACGTCTTCATCATGGGGAAGCCCACCGTCGGCGGCATGATCAACGGGATGATCGCCGGCCTGGTCGCGATCACCCCCGGGGCCGGCTACCTCGACGGCTACGGCGCCTTCGTGGTCGGCGTGATGGCGGGCGTCGTCCCCTTCTTCACCTTCAACTACCTGGTCAAGGTCCGACCCTTCTCCCGCATCGACGACACCCTGGGGGTCATGCACACCCACCTCATCGCGGGTGCCGTCGGCGGCCTCCTGGTGGGCCTGCTCGCCGACCCCAACGTGATCGTCTACCCGGGCAGCGGAAAGACGGCGGCCTTCAGCGTGACCGGCGCCTTCTTCGGCAACCCGAAGCAGTTCGTGGCGCAGATCATCGGCCTGGTCTTCATCCTGCTCTATGACGGCCTCGCCACCCTGGTGATCCTGAAGGTGCTCGGGCTCTTCGTGAAGCTGCGCATCCCGGACGCGGACCTGGTTGTCGGCGACGCCGCGGTGCACGGCGACGTGGCCTGGGAGCTGGTGCCGCAGCCCCCCGGCCTGATGGCGTCCTCGGACGGCGCCGAACCGGCCGAGGAGCCGGCGGTCCCGGCGCGGCGGCCAGGCACCGCGGAGCCCGTCTAGGGCGGAGGCGAGCGCCCGAGTGTCCACACTGCGGCGCTAAAACGCGCCTTGGGCCCGGTAGCGACGGAGTGTGGACACTCGGGCGTTAGCCCCCCTGCGGTGGGGGCGGCCCCTGCGATCCCGGCTGGTTTTCAACCTGGGCGGTACCGGGTAAGGTTACTGAGGGTCGCCATGAACGGAGCCGAACAGAGCCGGATCGAACGTCGGGATCGAGCACAGCGCCGCCGCCGTCAGGGCATGCGGGTGCACGACTCGGCACGCACCCTGGCACTGCTGCGTCGGGACGCGCTCCAGCTCCGAGGTGGGACCCAGGGCCGCACTCAAGGGGACCCCGCCGAGCGCTAGATCCGGGTCAGGACCTCGCTCTCACGGAGGGCCGCCACCGCTCGCCCGCGGTGGCTCAGACGCTGTTTGAGCTCATCGTCCATCTCCCCGAACGTGAGCCTCACCTCGGGCACCAGGAAGAGGGGATCGTAGCCGAAGCCGCGCCCACCGTCGCGCGGCTCGACCACTTCCCCGTCGACGGTTCCGCGGTAGGTCGAGACCCCGAGGCCCGGCCGCACCAGCGCCAGCACACACACGAACCGCGCCCTCCACGGGCGAGGCCAGTCGCGCAGGCGGCCCAGGACGATCGCGTTCCGCTCCTCCTGCGTGGCGGCGATGCGTGCCGAGCGCAGTCCGGGAAAGCCGCCCAGGGCCGCGACCTCGAGGCCACTGTCGTCACCCAGGGCCACCAGACCGCTCTCCCGCGCCGCGGCCTCCGCCTTCACGCGGGCGTTGCCGGCGTAGGTAGGCGCGTCCTCCTCCACGGCGACCGGGCACGGCACCAGCTCCAGGCCGGGATCGCGGAGTAGGCCCTGAAACTCCCGGAGCTTCCCCGGGTTCGCGGTGGCGATGGCGAGCCGCCGGCCGGTCACTCGGGGTGACTCACCTGCCCTCGATGGCTCGCTTCTGAGCCGCGATCAGCTCCCGCGTGCCCCGCCGGGCGAGCCCCAACAGCGAGGCCAGCTGCCCGTCGTCCAGGGGCTCCCGCTCCGCCGTCGCCTGAATCTCGATGAAGCGCCCGTCGTCGGCGACCACGCAGTTCATGTCGGTCTCGGCGCGCGAATCCTCCGCGTAGTCGAGGTCCAGGACCGGCTGGCCTTCGACGATCCCGACCGAGACGGCGGCCACGTACTGCCGCAGCGGGTTCGTCTTCAGGACCCGCGCCTCACGCATCCGCGACACCGCCTGGTGCAGCGCGCAGAACGCCCCCGTCACCGAAGCGCAGCGGGTCCCGCCGTCGGCCTGGAGGACGTCGCAATCGAGCGTGATCGTCCGCTCCCCGAGCGCCCTCAGGTCCACCACCGTCCGCAGCGCGCGGCCGATCAGCCGCTGGATCTCCTGGGTCCGGCCGCCGATGCGCCCCGCGATCGACTCGCGCTGCCCCCGGTCGAGCGTGGCACGGGGCAGCATGGCGTACTCGGCGGTGACCCAACCCTGCCCGGTGCCGCGCCGGTGGAAGGGGACCCGCTCCTCGACGCTCGCCGTCACCCACACTCGTGTCGATCCACACGAGATCAGACAGGATCCTTCGGCGTGCTCATTGATCCCCAGCTCGATCATCACCGGGCGCAGCTGGTCGGGACGCGTGCGACCGTCAGGCCGGCTTTCGCTCACCGCCCGGAGATCTTGAGCACGAGCATGGCGCCGAAGTAGAAGATGACCAAGGGGACGGCCACGAGCAGAGGGGTGATGGGGTCGACGCCCGGGGTCATGAAGTTGGCCAGCAGCAGCAGCCCTACCAGCCACCACACGCGCTTCTGCCAGAGCCAGTGGCTGGAGATGATCCGAAGCATGCCCAGCACGTAGAGGATCACCGGAAGCTCGAACACGAGCCCGAAGGCGATGCTGATCCAGAGCAGGAAGGAGAGGAGGTCGCTTCCGTTGGGCAAGTACTGGATGACCGAGCTGGGCCCCGCGAAGCTCTGGAGGATGGTCAGGAAGATGGGCAGCGAGTAGAACGAGAGGGAGACCCCCATCAGGAAGAAGATGCTGGTCGCGAAGATCAGCGGCACCGCCACCCGGCGTTCGTGCATATGGAGGCCGGGCGCGACGAACCACCAGATCTGCCAGATGATGATCGGCGACGCGACCAACGTCCCCAGGAAGAGCGAGACCTGGAGGCGGAGCATGACGCCGCCGGCGGGGCTGAAATAGACGAGCGCTTGGTGCAGGCCGCCCCGCCGCACCACGAAGGCAAGGAATGGCACGCTGACGAACCAGCACGCGATGCTGGCCACCAGCCAGGCCACGGCTCCGATCGCCATCGCCCGGCGGAGCGCCGACAGGTGCTCGACGATGGACATCTCCGAGTCTTCGACCGTGCGGGCCGGTCGATTTCGAGTCAGCAGTCCCATGGGCACGCACTCACCGTCTTATCCCCGACCGCCGCTCGCGGTGGGGCGTCGCAAGGAGAAGCCAGCGCCTACTTTCCGGTCTTGTCGGTGGCCGTGACTACGGTGGTGGAGCTCTCCTCCGGCTTGTCGATCGCGGTCTTGACCTCGTCGTCGAGTCCCTGCGTCGACTTGCGGAACTCGGTCATGGTCTTGCCGATCGCGCCTCCCAACTGCGGGAGCTTGCTCGGGCCGAAGATGATCAAGATGATGGCCAGAATGATGAGCAGGTACTCCCAATGAAGTCCAAACGGCATAGTCAACTACCTCGTTAAGCTCAAATTCCGAACGGCAGGTCGTGGGTTTCCCCTCCCACCTGCGTCACACACCATAGGCCACCGACCGGCGATCCGCAAGAAACGAGCGTGATCGTCCCTCGGACCACCGATTGCGATCATCCCTTGGTCACCGTGATCCGCAGAATCTGGTTGGAGTCGCTGAGGCTGGTGACCGCCGAAAAGTTCTTGAGCACGATGCCGAACTGGTTGTAAGACACCGTGGGGTTCCCGTTCTGCCAGGCGCTGCGGGTGATGAAAAACTGGGATCCCGAGATACGACCGCCGGGCACTCGAGCCATCCCCAAGGTGCCCGGATCCCACTTCTCGTCCTTCGGGATCGCCGCCGGGGGCAGGGTGTACCCGAAGGAGCCGGAATCGCCGGAGGCGATGTACCAGCTCTGCGAGTTCTCGAAGCTCCGGCCGTCGTAGTACCCGTTGAGCGCCAGTACCACGAAGTTGTTGACGGTCTGCGGAGCGCGCGAGGTCTGCAGCAGGACGGTCACGTCCCCGCCGCTGGTGGCGATGGTCGCGTCGAGGTCCTGCTTGGGGTCGATGCACATCTGGGGCGCGCCCGCGAAGTAGCCGGGGGCCAGTTCGGCCTGCGTCCGGCAGGCGGCGAACGGCCCGCTCGGGCGCACCGCCGTGGTGACCTGGATGATCACGCCGACCGCGAGCACCAGGATCAGAGAGGCGGCGGTGATGATCGCCGTGGCGCGCGTCGAAAGGGGTGGACCGAAGGGCTCCGGTCCGGAGCGTCGCGCCTGCGGGCGGGTTCGTCGTCTCGGTGGCATCTATGAAGTTGCCCGCGCCTCGACGATGGCCTGCACCAGCCCCCGGGTGGTGTAGTCACGGGCGGTGATGGCGACCCGCAGCCCGAGGCGGCGGGCGGTGTCGGCGGTCACCGGACCGATGCAGGCGATGGTGGTCCGCTGCTGGAGCGCCTCCAGCTGGTCCTCCGTGAAGGCGCGCACGAAGTGGGTGACGGTGGAGGAAGCCGTGAACGTGACCACGTCCGCCCCGCGGTCGGCGAACAGCGCCTGCAGCTTCTCCTCCAGACCCGGGGGCGAAACGGTGCGATAGACGGGCAGAAACTCGACCTCGGCACCGCGCCGCGCCAGCAGCTGCGGGAGCGCGTCACGGGCCATCTGGGCGCGCGGCACCAGGACCCGCCAGCCGCCGATGTCCCAGCCTTCCAGCGCCTCGGCCAGACCTTCCGCCGTGTACTCCCCGGCCACCAGATCGGGGCGGAGCCCGTGGCTCTTCAAGGTGCGGGCGGTCTCGGGGCCGATCGCACAGACGCGGCACCGGGCCAGGTCCCGGGCGTCGCGGTCGCTGCGCAGGAGCAGCTCGAAAAAGAGGTCCACCGCGTTGGCGCTCGCGAACACGATGAGCCGCGTCTGCGGGAGCTGGGCCAGCGCCGCCTTGCACTGCGCGGAGTCGATCAGCGGCTGGATCTCGATGGTCGGGATCTCGATCACCGAGGCCCCCAGCCGGACCAGCTCCCGGCGGAACTCGGGCGCCTGGTGCCGGGCTCGTGTCACCAGCACCCGGAGGCCGCGCAGCGGGCGCCGCCGGGCTACGTCGAGGCGGTCGGCGAGCTCGACGCCCGACCCCACCACCAGCACCGCCTCCCCTCGCAACCCGCGCGCGCGGGCGTTTCCGAGCAGGTCCTCGAGCGGTGCCGAGACGCGGTCCTGCGTCGCCTCTCCGGCATCGCTGACCAGCGCCGCGGGTGCGCCCGCCGCCACGCCCGAGCGCCGCAGGAGGTCGATGCCGGCGTCCCACCAGCCGTCCGCCAGCCGCAGCAACCGCGTGTCGCCAGTGGCGGTGGCGCCGATCCCGATCGACGCCGAGCGCCGTTCCAGGGTCAGCGGGATGCCCGCGATGGCGGCCGCCGCCGTCTCCACCAGCACGCCCGGCACCACGTCGAGCTCCCCGCCCGCCGCCACCACGTGCTCGGCGAGACCCGCCCCGTCTCCGAAGGCGTACGGATCGCCGCGGTAGAGCACCACCACGTCCTTCCCCTCGCGCGCGCGGTCCACCACCTCCTGCGCGCTGCCGTAGCGGCCCACGTCGGCGGTCTCCGGGGCGTGCGCCACGATCGCCTCGTCGCACCCGTCGTGATAGCGGACCACGCCGGCCCGAGACAGAACGTCCTGGCCCAGCAGGGTGATCAGCTGCGGATTGCCGGGTCCGACACCGACCAGCGTGACTCGCAAGGGACCGGCTAGCGGTTGAAGAACCCGACCCGGCGCTCGGAGCGGTCCGGCTTTTTCGGCTTGCGAAGTAGGATCACGTGCCTGTCCTCCGCCTGGACCAGATCCACCAGGTCCCAGCCTTCCGCCGACTCCTTGCCCAGCTTCTCCGGGAGCGTGGTGCCGTCGAGGATCTGCGCCGCGGTCAGCACCTCGGTCCGATAGTCGAACGCCACGCCCTGGCTCGACGGCGGAGCCACGACGACCGCCGGTGAGGTGGTGGAGGAGGACGGTTGAGGTTCGGTTTCGGGCTCTTCCGGCTCCTCGTCGGCACGCAACATGCGGGCCAGTCTACCTGTCGGCCCATGAGCGCCTGCGCGGGAAGGCGGGGGCCCGGCGCGCGGGCGGAGTGCGGGTGGTGGGACTCGAACCCACACGCCGGAGCCGGGGTTTTTAAGACCCCTGCGTCTGCCAGTTCCGCCACACCCGCACGGGTTCGGCCGCCGCCGCTCGAACCCTACGTGTTCTTGCGGTAGTCGTAGAAACCCTTGCCGGTCTTGCGGCCCAGCTCACCCTTCGCGATCTTCTCCTTGAGGACACCAGGAACGCCGGCGCCGCCCTCCGCGCGCGCGCGATCCTCCATCGCCCCTACGAAGATGTCGAGGCCCGAGAAGTCCAGCAGCTCGAAGGGGCCCATCGGCCAGTTGAGGCCCTTCTTGACCGCGGTGTCGATGTCT
This sequence comes from Candidatus Dormiibacterota bacterium, assembly GCA_963808785.1. Taxonomy (GTDB): domain Bacteria; phylum Chloroflexota; class Dormibacteria; order Dormibacterales; family Dormibacteraceae; genus CAVTSA01. Next base: position 160,060 of record CAWEGH010000011.1, read on the forward strand.
TCGACGCTCGCGTACCCGCCCTCCAGCAGGTGGAGCGCCTCCTCCGAGGCCGCGAACAGGATCCGGTTGGCGATGAACCCGTGGATCTCTCTCTTGAGGACGACGGGGACCCGGCCGATGCTCTCGACGAAGGCGACCGCGGCCTCGATGGTGGCGTCGCTGGTCTCGGGTCCGCGCACGATCTCGCAGAGCTCCATCACCGTCACCGGGTGGAAGAAGTGCATGTTGCAGCACTGCTCCGGATGGCCCGAGGCGCCGGCCAGGCGGGAGATGGCGATGGTGGACGAGTTGGAGGCCAGGATGGCGTCCGGCCGGGCGGCGGCCGCGAGCTGTCTCCAGACCTCGAGCTTGAGCTCCAGGTTCTCGGGCACCGCCTCGATCACGAGGTCGGCATCCGCCACCGCCCCGGCGAGGTCGGGACCGTAGCCGATTGCCGAGAGCGCCGCCCGCCCCACCTCCTCGGTGCGGCGCCCCCGCTCGACGGCTCGTGCCACCAGGCGCTGATTCTGCTGGTCGGCCCGCTCCAACTGCTCGCGCGCGGAATCGACCACGGTCACCTGGTAACGGCCGCTGTAGGCGGTCTGCAGCGCGATCTGGGAGCCCATGGTGCCGGCGCCGATCACCGCCACCTTCCTGATCTCGGTCATGCTTCACTCCATGGTTCGGGCCGCCGGCCTCGACAGCGCGGGCGGTGGGCGCTCACGGCCGGCTTCTCCCCCCGCCAGCCGCTGAGCATAGCGCCGGCGCGGCCGTCCGGGCTCAGCGCGGACGCGGTGGCAGCTTCACCTGCCGCACCAGTACGGTGCCCACCACGAAGCAGACGATCGCGATCACGAAGATGCCGCGATAGCCCCTGGCGCCCCCGCCCAGGCCGTCTATGAGGGCGCCCCCGATCAGCGGCACGATCGTCTGTGGCAGCGTGAAGGAGGCGTGGAAGAGCCCCATGTCCTTGCTCGCGTCGGCGCTGTCCGGCAGCGTGTCCACGGCCAGCGCCCAGTCGACCGCGTAGTAGAGCCCGTACCCGACGCCGAACAGGCCCCCCAGCACCATCACCAGCGGCACCGAAGACGGAAGGACGAGCACCACGAAGGCCGCCACGATGACCTGCACCGTGCTGGAGGCGTACACGAAGACCTTCCGGCCCAGGCGGTCCGAGACCGACCCGCCGAGGTAGCCAAAGGGGGCCCCGCAGATGTAGACCACCAGCAGCCAGAGCGAGGTGAAGGCGCTCGCGTTGGGGATGTGGAGGACGGTCGAGAAGAAAGGAGAGAGGAAAAAGGCGACCACCGCCACGCCGGCGGTCATGAAGAACCGGGTCATCAGCACCCAGGCGAAGCTGCCCGACCAGAGTGGAGCGAGAAACTCACCCACGGTGCGACGGCGCCGGGGTGCCACCGGCACCAGACCCTCGCCGCGGGCGGCCCACATCACGGGGATGAAGGTGAGGATCAGGATCGGGGCGATCACCGCGTACGCGAGCGTCACGTGGCCAAGCTCCGAGACGACGGTGGTGACCACCACGCCCAGGATCCCGCCCAGGTTGTAGGCCGCGCCCAGGCAACCCGAGGCCTGCCCCACCTCGCTCTCGGGCACCACGTCCGGGATCAGTCCCGCGTAGGCAGCGGTGACGCCGCCGTTGAAGAGCTGGATCACCAGGTAACCCACCACCAGCGCGGCGTAACTGGACGCGGTGCCCATGATGAGCAGCCCCAGCAGGTTTCCCGCTAGTCCGACCACGATGATCGGGCGTCGCCGCCCGAAGCGGGTGGTCAGCCGGTCGGACAGGGTTCCCACCAAGGGCGGCACCGTCACCGCGAGCACACCGCCCGAAGCGGCCACCACCCCGATCCCGATCGCGACGTGGTCCGCCGGGACCAGCGCCGCCACCTGCGCCTGGAGCAGGACGAAGGAGATGGGCAGCCAGTGGAAGTTCATCCCGAACCACCCGGAAGCCAGCGCCACCTGGCGCCCGCGCCCGATGCGGGGCGGGGTGCCGGGGTCTGCTACGAGATCGTCCATGCCTGGCGCCCCCACCAGAGGAGCGGATCACCGGCGCCCGCGCCGAGGTCGAGCACACGGCCCAGGAACAGGGCGTGATCGAACACGTCGTGCCGCTCCTCCAGTGCGCAGTCGAACCAGGCCAGCGCGCCGCGCAACACTGGCCGGCCGTTGTCCGTGAGTGTGTGCGGGATTGTATCCCAGCGCGGTGGCGCCGGCGGCGCGGATCCGGCGAAACGTTCGGCCAGGAACTCCTGGTCCCGCGCCAGAAGCGAGACGGAGAACCCACCCGAGCGCTCGATCACCTCGGCCGTGGTGGCGAGCGCGTCCAGGCTGACCAGCAGGACCGGCGGCTCGAGCGACACCGTGACCAGACTGGTGGCGGTCATACCGCGGTACACTCCGCCGTCGGCCGAGGCCACCACGGAGACCGCGGCCGCATGGCGGGAGAATGCCTCTCTCAGGTCTTCGGGTGAGGGAGGCATCTCGTGGAGCTACTAGTATCAGGCCGAATGGGCGACGTAGCCAAGTGGTAAGGCAGGGGTCTGCAAAATCCCGATCGCGAGTTCGATTCTCGCCGTCGCCTCCAACTGCTCGACGCACACCAGGTGGAGGTTGCCCGGAATGGGTGTGACCCCGGTCAAGATGCCGCAGCTCGGAGAGTCGGTGACCGAGGGCACGGTCGATCGATGGCTCAAGCGCGAGGGCGACTATGTCCGCCGCGACGAGCCGCTGGTCGAGGTCGTCACCGACAAGGTCAACGCCGAGGTGCCTTCCCCGTTCGAGGGCACGCTGCGTACGATCGACATCCAGGAGGGGACGACGGTTCCGATCGGAGCCACGATCGCGCAGATCGAGGTGGAAGGCGCGACCGTCCCCGCCGCGCCGGCGGTCGCGGAACAAGCCGAGCCTGAGCCCGACCGGGCCGTCCCGGCCCCCGCGCCGGCCCGTGAACCGGTGGCGACCGCGACCGCCGTCAGAGGCGATGCCGGCGGGACCGCGACGGCCGGGGACGGCCCACGACCGCGCTGGAGCCCGGCCGTGCGGCGGCTGGCGGAGGAGCACGATCTTGACCTGACGCGGATCGCGGGCAGCGGCCACAACGGACGCGTGACGCGCGACGACGTGCTGGCGGTGATCGCGGCCGGGGCGGCCCCGGCTGCCACGTCCCGACCGGCGGCCCCCACCACCGGAGCCGCAGCCGCATCCGCTCAGCCGGCGCGCCAGCCGGTGGCCGCCCGGGAGCCTGGCGAGCGGGAGGAGTTGATCCGCCACAACACGATGCGCCGCTCGATCGCGGAGCGCATGGTCCACTCGGTCGTCACCGCACCCCAGGCGTGGTCCGTGGTCGAGGTCGATATGACGCCGATCGTGCGCTATCGAGAGGCACAGCGCACCGCCTTCCGGGAGCGGCACGGCGTCTCCCTCACCTACCTGCCGTTCGTGATCCAGGCACTCAGCGACTCGCTGCAGGCGAACCCCCTGCTCAACGCGGAGTGGACCGACGACGCGGTCCTCGTCAAGCACTACCTGAACCTCGGCATCGCGGTCGCGATCGAGGGCGGCCTCATCGTGCCCGTGATCCGCGACGCCGACCGGCTCGGACTCACCGACCTGGCTCTGGCCATCGCCGACCTCGCCAGCCGTGCGCGGACCAAGAAGCTGCGGCCGGAGGAGGTGCGCGACGGCACCTTCACGCTCAACAACACAGGGGCCAACGGCTCTGTCCTCTCGCGCCCCATCCTCAACGAGCCGCAGACCGGCATCCTGACCACGGAGGCGGTGGTGAAGCGGCCGGTGGTGGTGGAGGGGGACGCGATCGCGGTCCGGCACCTGATGAATCTCTGCCTCACCTTCGATCACCGGGTGATCGACGGTGGCGCGGCCGGCGACTTCATGAACGACATGAAATCCCGCCTCGAGCGGTGGACGCCGGCCGACATCAGGCTCTGAGCGGAAGCACCGATGGAGCAGACGATCGGGATCCGGCGCCGGGTGCCGGAGTGGATCAAGGTTCGCGCTCATCGGGCGAGGAGTTCCGGATGTTGGAGCGCCTGGTGCGGGACCACCACCTCCACACCGTGTGCGAGGAGGCCCGGTGCCCCAACATCTACGACTGCTGGAACCGGCGTACGGCGACCTTCATGATCCTGGGCGACGCGTGCACGCGGGTCTCCCGGTTCTGCGCCGTGACCTCCGGCCGGCCGGTCGAGCTCGACCTCGGTGAGCCGATGCGGGTGGCGGTCTCGGTGGCACGGCTGGGTCTCAGTGACGCAGTCATCACCTCGGTCGACCGCGACGATCTGCGAGACGGCGGGGCGGGGATGTTCGCCCGCACCATCCCCGCCATCGGGCGCCACTCTCCGGCCACCCCGGTCGAAGTCTTGGCGCCCGACTTCGGGGGCGATCAGGAGGCGATCGCCAAGACGGTCGAGGTGGCTCCCGACATCTTCGACCACGACACCGAAACCCTCCCGCGGCTCTACCGCCGGATCCGGCCGCGCGCTGTCTACGAATGCAGCCTGGGCCTGCTCCAGCTGCCCAAGCGGCTCGACCCTGACCTGGTCCGCTCCTCGTACCACGCCGACGAGCAGATTCCGGCCCACCGCCGGCGCCAGTGGGAGGGCGGGCGGCGCGGTCGGGCTGAGCACCGGCGTCAGGCCTCGACATGAGCCGCTCCCCCCAGCTGCCGGCGGTTCAGCTCCAGCTGGTGCTGGAGGCGGCGGGCATCGGTTACTGGGAGTGGCTCCCGGAGTCGGACCGGCTCTGGGTGGACGACCGCCTGGCCGGCTGGCTCGGGGCCCGGCCCACCACCATGACGGCCTACCGTGCGCTGACCCGCGACCGGCAGCGACGCGGGGGCTTCGAGTGGTATCGCGTCGGCAGCTGCTGGATCGAAGAACGCGGTGCCCGGACGCAGGACGGGCGGATGGTCGGCGTCTGCCTCGACGTCACCGACCGCCGGCGGCGAGAGCAGGCTCTGAGCTGGGAGGCGGAGCACGACCCCCTGACCGGCCTGCTGTCCCGCCGTTCCTTCGGCCGGCTGCTGGAGCGGGCGCTCGCCGTAGCGGGCGAGCAGGAGGTGGGCGTCAGCCTCCTGATGGTCGACCTCGACGATTTCAAGGCGGTCAACGACCGGTTCGGCCACGCCGCCGGCGACCAGGTCCTGAGTGGGATCGCGCAGCGCCTGCGAGCGGTGCTGCGCCGAACCGACCCGGTCGCACGGTGGGGTGGAGACGAGTTTGCCGTGGTCCTGGAGACAGATCCTCGCGGACCGCGCGCGGGCGGAGTGGCCGAGCGGCTGCTGGTGGCCGCTCGGGGGCCGGTCAGATGTGGCTCGGGCCCCATCGCGACCCGCGCCAGCATCGGTCTCGCGGTAAGCGGTCGGCACGAGGATCTGGCCTCTCTTGCCGGCCGCGCCGATCGTGCGCTCTACGCGGCCAAGCAGGCAGGCGGTGACCGCTGGTGTCTCGATACCTGCGCACCGTGAGCACCGGTCGCCCAGGATCCGGACCGTGAGCCGGCTCGAGCTGCGGGCCTACGAGCTGGGCGGGTCGCGTACCGGGACGCGTGGGCGCGGCAGCGATCCCTGGTGCTGCCGGTCGAGCGCCGGGAGCAGCCGGACACCCTGATGCTCGAGGTATCACCAGCCACGGCCTCGCGCTCAACCTGACCACCGATCTTTCGATCTTCAACCGCGGCATCGTCCCCTGCGGACTGGTAGGCCGGCGCGCGACCTCGGTGGAGGCGTTGACCGGCCGGCGGCTGGAGCGCGCGGCGGCGGGGCGGGACCTGGCGCCGAAGCTCGCGCGCGCATTCGGCTTGGCCCGCGCTGGGGTGACGTGAGAGAGCTCGCGAACCTGCCGCCGGCGCCGATCGAGCGCGGGGGCGAGCGCGCAGCCAAAGCTTATAGTCTGAATATCAGAAAGTACTCTCGCGGGGCGTCCGGGACAATTCCGCGGAGCAATGCCGGGCCCGAATGCGTTCTACTTATGGGACTGCGGCGGTGCTTCTACCAGAAATGGAGGAATAGTTCAAGCCCTTGGCGGGTAGAAGAGCTCATGGAGGGTTCGGCGGCGGTCGTTGGCCCGCCCCCGCTCCACCGGCGTCCGATGCCAAATGTGAAACGTGAAGATGAACGAAATGCCAGAGAAGGACCAACAGCGACTGGTGACTCTCGACCGAGTGCTGCCTGAAGAGGAAGAGGTCGAGATTCTTCCTGACTTTCCCGCCGAGGTGGGCGGACGGACGGTCTGGGTGACTGCCGTGCTGTCCCGGACGGCGGTGATCGAGCCGTCTCCCGGCGAGCCGAAGGCGCTGGTCAACCGGCGTGACTGTCTCGTCAACCCGGACCACATCCGGTATGGCGCGATCGCGGCGCGAGCCGCGGCGAAGCGCGGACGTGAGGCGGCGCGGCGCAATCGAACCCGCTCACCGCAGAACAACGCGGCCTGAGCGTCCCCGACGACGGCGCCCGGCCCTGTTGAGGGTCGGGCGCCGTTCGTTTTTGCACATCTGACGGATTCCTCCGAATCCCGGAAAGGCCCCTGGTACGCTCGGAGGGTTGGCCTCAATGGGGTGGGGCCGTACGCCGAATTTCACGGCTAGGGAGGTTCCGAATGAGCAGCACCGCGGATCTGGTCCCGCTGGCCAGCATCACACCGCCCGCTGACCACGAGGTTGGTGGGGGGTTCGATGGCCTGGTCAACGGTGAGAACGTCCATATTCGCGCGGTGCTCGAGCGCACCGTCGTCGTCGAGCATGCGGACGGCGAGCGGAGCGTAGTACGGAAAGACCTGTGCATGGTGGAGCAGTCGGTGGTGCCGTTCGTGCCCGGCAACCCCGCCACCGGCGTCGGCCCGCGGCAGTGGCGCCGGCTTCCCGGCAAGCCCCCGCAGAACCGCTCCCTCTGATCTCCTGAGGCCTTTGGCGACACCGCCATCGGCGGGGCGTTGCCTAGAGGCGCCAGTCGACCGGGGGGGCGCCCTGTTGCTCGAGCAGCCGGTTGGCCCGGCTGAACGGACGGGAACCGAAGAACCCGGTGGCGGCTGACATCGGGCTCGGATGCGCCGACTCGATGCGCGGCACCTGGGGTCCCAGCAGCGCCGCCGCCTCGCGCGCATCGCGCCCCCAGAGGACCGCGACCAGGGGCGCCTGGCGCCGCGAGAGGCCCTTGATCGCCTGGGCCGTGACCTCTTCCCAGCCCCGACCCCGGTGTGAGCCGGGCGCCCCCGGCCGGACCGTGAGCGAGCGGTTGAGCAGGAGCACGCCCTGCCGGGTCCAGGGGCTGAGATCCCCGTTGCGCGGGGGCGGGTGGCCGAGGTCGTCCTGGTACTCGCGAAAGATGTTCACCAGGCTCCGCGGCAGCGGCCACACGTCGGGAGCCACCGAGAACGCGAGGCCCACCGGGTGCCCCGGTGTCGGATACGGGTCCTGGCCCACGATCAGCACGCGGACGTCCTCGAACGGCTGCTGGAAGGCGCGCAGCACGTTCTGGGGGGCGGGCAAGAACGAGCGCCCGGCCCGCAGCTCCTCGCGGAGGAACTCACCCATCCCGGCGACCCGGTCCTCGATCGGGGCCAGGGCACCCGCCCATCCCGGGTCGATAGTCTCCTGCAGCGGGCGAGGGCTCAATCCAGGAAGCGGTAGGCGGGGATGGTCAAAAAGGGGACGAACTCGTCCGCCAGCGCCACCTCGTCGAAGACGGTGCGGGCGTCGGCGAAGCGCGACCGGGACCAGACCTCCTCGCCATAGGACTGGCGGAGCTTGGCCAGCTCCTCGTCCTCAAGCTTTCGGACCAGCTCCGGCGTGATCGGGCGGCCGTCGTCAAGCGTCGCTTCGTGGTGCACCCACTGCCAGATCTGCGTGCGCGAGATCTCGGCGGTGGCCGCGTCCTCCATCAGATTGTTGATGGCGGCGGCGCCGTTGCCGCGCAGCCAGCTCTCCAGATACCGGATCCCCACCGACACGTTGGTTCGCAGGCCCGCCTCGGTGATCCGCCCCCCGGGGACCTCGGAAGCGGTCAGCTCCGCCGCCGTCGACTGCACCTCGTCTCGCTTGCGGTCGATCTGATTCGGCCGGTCGCTGAGCACGGCGTCGAAGGCCGTCATCGCCGTCGCCACCAGGTCGGGGTGTGCGACCCAGGTGCCGTCGAAACCGTCCGCCGCCTCCCGCTCCTTGTCGGCACGCACCTGGTCGAGGGCGATCCGGTTGACCTCGGGGTCCCGGCGGGAGGGGATGAAGGCGGCCATCCCTCCCATCGCGAACGTGCCACGTTGATGGCAGGTCTTGACCAGGAGCTCGGTGTAGGCGCGCATGAAGGGCACCGTCATGGTGACCTGCGCGCGGTCCGGAAGCAGCTTGTCGGGGCGGGTACGGAACGTCTTGATGAAGCTGAACATGTAGTCCCAGCGGCCCGCGTTGAGCCCGATCGAGTGGTCACGCAGCGCGTAAAGGATCTCGTCCATCTGGAACGCGGCCCAGATGGTCTCGATCAGGACCGTGGCGCGCAGGGTGCCGGTCTGCAGCTCGAGCCGGGTCTCGGCATGCGCGAACACCCGGTCCCAGAATTCGGCCTCCAGGTAGGACTCCAGCTTGGGCAGGTAGAAGTAGGTGCCCAAGCCCTTCTCTCTTCGGCGGTGGGCGTTGTGAAAGACATAGAGTCCGAAGTCGAAGAGACCGCCCGCAACCTGCGCGCCGTCGATCAGCACGTGCTTCTCGTCCAGGTGCCAGCCGCGCGGACGGACCAGCAGGTAGGCGGTCTCGGGGTTGAGGCGGTAGACGCGCCCGTCGGGGTTGGCGAACTCGATCGTGCCGTCGATCGCGTCGACCAGGTTGACGTGACCGTCGAGGTTGTTGGCCCAGCTTGGGGAGTTGGCGTCTTCGAAGTCCGCCATGAAGACCTTGGCGCCGGAGTTGAGGGCGTTGATGACCATCTTGCGCTCGACCGGACCGGTGATTTCGACGCGGCGGTCGAGGAGATCGGGTGGCGGGGGCGCGGTCTGCCAGCGCCCCTCCCGCGTGGGCCGGGTCTCGGCGAGGAAGTCGAGCGCGCCCCCTTCCGAGACCAGGCGCTGACGATCCTGACGCAGCCGCAGCAGCTCCTGACGTCGCGGCTCGAAGGTGCGGTGAAGGTCGGCGACGAAGTCGAGCGCCTCCGGGCTCAGGATCTCCTGCTGGCGGCCCTCGACCGGGCCCCTGACGTCGATTCCCTGGGTGGTCGCCATCTGGCGAGGTTACTTGGTCGGCGCGGTTGCGGTTTAGGGTCGGTTTCTGCACACCTCGTTGCTACCCGCTCCTCGGAAGCCCGGTTTTGTGCAGAAACGGCCCTTTGCGCCCTCCCCCGTACACTGCAGAGCCGGCCTGGGGGCGGTTAGCTCAGACGGTCAGAGCGCCTGGCTTACACCCAGGAGGTCGCAGGTTCGATCCCCGCACCGCCCACCATTTGCCGGGATTCGAACTTGGCTGCAGCACCTGTGTACAATTCTCAACGCACGCTCACCGTGCGAGAGGCGGCTCGGCTTCAAGGGATCCCGGACAGCTTCCGCTTCATCCGCTACCCGTCCTGGCAAGAGCGGCTGGTCGGCAATGCGTTCCCCCAGCGTTGGGCCAGCGCCATCGCGGAGCACATTCAGCACGAGCTTTCGGGAGCACTATGGCTTGCCGACGATGTGACGTGACCCCGCCCACGGCTCAGGCGCGGGGCTCGTGTTGCCGATTCGGGCGGCCGACTATCCTCCGTCGCAGTTAGCGACCCCCCCTCCGCCACCCCGCTGGCGGTACACGGTCCTCTGGCGCTACGGCCTGCTCGGCCTCGCCCCGCTCGGCATCGGGTGACCGCCTGGGGCGCGACCTCCATCCCGGGCCCGGCCGTCAGCGTCAGCCTGATCACCCTCGGGTTCGCCTCTGCGGTGACGGGCGTCGTGCTCGCGCGCATCCAGGGCAGGCTGTCGGCCGGCACCGCCGGCAGCATCAGGCGACCAGCGCGGGTGCAGGGGAACCGCCGCGACTTCGGTTCCCCCGCCGGTCCGAGAGGATCGGGTCCATGGTGTGCGAGCTCAGCAAGCCATGGGTGGGGCGAGGGCACGCCAGACGAACGCTCGGTCTTCGGTTCCGTGCGATCCCGCTAGGGTGTGACCCAGGGAGTCGCCGGACGTCCACAACGGCGCTCCTCGGGCGGTGGGATCGCGCGGTGTTGTCCCGCGAGGCCGGCGTCACGACCCACCCCGACGGACAAACCTTCTGCCGGCGCGCCAGCGAACGGACGTACGAGCCCTCAGCCAGAACGGTCGCAACGAACGGTCCGCGACTCCCTGAGTCGCGCCCAAGCGACCCTCATTATCGGCGGTCCTTCGGAGTCCCGACGGAAGCGAAGCATACAGCCACCTCAACGCCCAGGGTGCCGACAAGCCGATCCCGAAGGCGCGGGGTGGTGAAGGGATGACGCCGGTGTCCATGGGCCCGCCGCTCGGCCGACCCCACCGCCGCCTTCGACCACCTGTCGTCGCTGCTCCCGCAGCGACCCGGGGCCCAGGCTGGGCGAGAGAGCCCGACACGTCAAGGCTCCCCTTCGGCGCTTCGCGGCCTTGACCCGTCTCCCCGTGTGCCCGATGCGACAGTCGCCCAGCAACCTGCCGGTCCACGGCCGCGCGTTCACGCCGCTTGGGCCGCGACGCCGTGGGCCGTATCATCGACGGCAGCGTGTCGACCAACCGCGCCGATGCCAACCGGCCGGACGAGCTCGACGAGGAGATCGCCCGCGTGATGTCGGATCCCGCCGTGAAGGCACGCGTCGCCCGGTGGGAAGACCGCAAACGGCGCGGCGACTTCGCGCACACATCACACAACGAGGCGAGGAAGATCGTCGGTCTGCCGCCGCTGCCGGAAGACGACTGACCTAGCGTGCCCGGCCCTCTACGGGTCGACTGGGAAGACGCGCTCCCCGACCTGGAAGCTGCCGCCGCATGGTCCCTACCCGACGCTCGCCGCGTGGTGGAGTACGTCGAACGGCTTGCCGCCCTGGGATGGTCACCAGGTCGAGCAACCAACAGACCAGGAGTCATGTACCTGCCGATACCGCCCCTCGGCGTCCTGTATGAGCTGCGCTCTGGCGCCGACTTCCACGTCATCGGCATCCTCAATCCTCGCCGCCTCGACCAACTCCCTCCCGTCACCTGATGGTCCGTCGACGGACCATACCTTCGAGCATCTTCGACTGTTCTGGGAGCGTCACTACCAGGCGCTGCTGAGAACCACCGATACACACCCAGTCGCTGGTGCTGAATTCAAAACTAGTTCGATTTTATCGAACTTTGAGAGCGCCTGGCTTACACCAGGAGGTCGCAGGTTCGATCCCCGCACCGTCCACCATTTCGCAGGGTTTGCACAGGGCTGCACCGATCGCGGCAGTGACCGGATCGCCCGAGGCTTCGATAGACTTCCTCGCCGAGCCCATGAATGGCCCAGCCTGGCGCTCCCTGAACGATCAAAGTTTGTCTGAGTACGCGCCGTAATTCGAGCGCCGGCGCACCGTGCCCACGTAGTCGATGCGAGCGGCCCGGATCGTACCGGCGTCGATCGCTGCCTGCTCGTCAGCCTCGGTCACGTCCCGAAGGTGAGGAAAGAAGTAAGGACCGAGCTCAAAGAGCCGGCGGTCGAAGTGCGCATCCAGCTCACGCAGAAGCGTTCTCGGGGAATGAAGACCTTCTTCCGCGGCCCAGCCCCGGAAATACGCATCCCACGGCTGCCCGGACGTCCGCCAGCGGTCGCGGTGATGGGTGAGCCAGCCATGCCCCGCGGTCGGCTCCAGACGCTCGAAGCACCACCGTGCGGTGGATTCGTCGAAGTGCTCCCAATCCCACTCCACGACGATGATCAGGCCTCCCGGCGCCAAGAGCGTCGCGATCTCACTCGACGTTCGCCCCGGATCCTGTACGTGGTGCAGTGAGGTCGACGCCACCAGGGCTTGCGGACGCTGCGTCAGCCGGCTCTCTTCGAACGTCACCCGGAGGTAGTCCGGTCCCACCGGTGCCTCGGGGTCGACCCCGACCGCGGTATAGCCCGCGGCGCGCAGCATGGGAACGAAGCCGCCGAGCCGGCCGCAGCCGAGGTCCACGACCACCGCCGGAGGTCTCGGCAGTGCCCGCTCGATCTTCGGCCACATCGACGCCAGCCATCGGTCATCCGGAGTCACGTTCTCGACCTCAGGCGAACGGTACAGAACGCACCTGCGGGAGGCCCACCGCGGAGGGATCGTCGCTCGCACCCCTGGGCCCCTTCCTGGCGCTGATCAGGCCCATCTGTCCTGCGGAAGGGTCCTTTACTGGCCCCGGTAGGCCCCATTTGCGCACAGACGGGTGTTCGCCGGCGCCGGCCCCCTCTTCCCCCCTCACACCTTGTAGCGCCGGAAGAGGACTGCCGCCTCACAGCCGGCGGCGATGCCGGCGAACTGCGCGATCTCGCGAAGAAAGCGGTCAGGATCGAAGTCGGTGCCGAGCCCGTCCAGGTACTGACGGTGCTCGTTCAGGGAGGCGACGCCGCGGTGGATGGTCGAACCCACGTCGACGAAGTGGGTCGGATCCTCCACGGCAGCCACGTAGACCGACTGGATGCCCGCCCAGCGAGCACCCAACTCGGGCCAGAGCCAGCTGTTGGCGGCGTCCCGGCAGGCGTCGAGCGTGGCCTCTCCCACCGCCCGGTGGTCGGAGTGGTTGACGGCCCCACTCTCGCCCCAGCTGAGCGCGAAGTTCATCGTGATCACGATGTCCGGGTGAAGCTCGCGGAACGCTCCCGCAATCGCGCGCCGGAGGGTGAGCCCGGGCTCCAGAAGCCCGTCGGGAAGGCCCAGGAAGCGGACGGCATTCACCCCCACCTGGGCCGCGCTGGCACGCTCCTCCGCCTCGCGGAGCGGACCCACATGGGCCGGGTCGAGCCCTTCGATCCCCGCCTCGCCGGAGGTCACCATGACGTACGCGACGTCTTTCCCCAGGTCGGTCCACCGCGCCACGGCACTGGCGGCTCCGTATTCGAGGTCGTCGGGATGAGCGACCACGCACGCCGCCCGCTGCCAGTCTTCCGGGAAGGGTTGGAGGGCCATACCCGAACCCTACCTTCCGGACGGTGCGCTCAGAGGCTCTCCGCGAGCGGCATCACGAGCGACGCAGCCCGACGCGACCAGCTTGCCGCGCCCGTCGACCTTCCCCTCACCCACGCCGGTGATCCGGAGGGTGAGGAGGTCACAAATCGGCGGCGCAGGCGGCTGTCCTCGCAGCACCGTCTCCAGCGTCGCCCGACCGGAGCGGCCCCCTGACCGCCGGCGCCGGCGCCATCGGGTCCTGCCGGCCGCACGGTCCGCTCGCGAGGCCGCTCGATCGCCTCCTCCACGTCGTGGACTCTATCCGGGGTCGGACGCTCCTCCGCGCGGGCCGTCACCGGGCGCCCTCTACAATGGATGATCCGCGCCGAGGTAGCTCAGTAGGTAGAGCACACGACTGAAAATCGTGGTGTCGTCAGTTCGATTCTGACCCTCGGCACCATCCCCTCCCTTGCACCGATTTTGAACTCGGATACATCCGATCCTCACTGACCCTGGTGTATGTTTCACGCATTCTCACCGGCGGCGTCAAGTCTCCTTTAGCGAGGATTTGGTCGTGGAACTCTCCCAAGCAATCGAGGATTTCCAGGTCTATTGCCGGGTGCGGCGCCAGCTCAGCCCGCGCACGACGAAGAACTACTACGGATATCCCCTGCGGCGGATCTTCCTGCCCTGGTGCCTAGAGCGTTCCGTCACCGAACTGGGTGAGGTCACGCCGGACGTCGTCGACGCCTTTACGCTCGCCCTGGAGGAGCGCCGCACCCGCAACGGCGACCTGCTCCACGTCGCCTCACGCCTGGCCTACTTAAAGGCCCTGCGGCACTTCCTCGCCTGGGCGAAAGACCACGGCGGTGAGGTGGCGCCCGAGCACGTGGGATTGCCCCGCCTGCGCCGCGTGAACAAGGACGTGCTCAGCGAGGAGGAGATGCGAATCCTCGAGGACGCCGCCCGCACCGAGCGCGACAAGATCCTGATCCGTCTCATGGCCGAGACGGGCGCCCGCATCGGCGAGGTCGCCAACCTGCGCGTGGAGGACATCCTTGAGCGTGACCGCCGCTACTATTTCGTCACCGTCAGCGGCAAGACCGGGCGGCGGCAGCCGCCGATCTCGGCCCAGCTGTACCGCCGCCTCAAGGCCTACGCCGCCGGCAGGTCCGGCCGCCCTCGGACGCGGGATCCTCACCTCTTCATCGCCGAGCGGCGCCGGCCAGGAGGCGAGTACGAGCCGCTGACCGACAAGGGCATCTATCACGCCATCCGAGATGCTGCGGAGCGAGCCGAGTTGGACCATTCTCGTATCCATCCGCACCTGCTGCGCGCCTCGGCGATCACTCGCATGTGCTCCAAAGGCATGCATCCCGCGCTGGTCTCGACGATCACCGGCGTCAGCGTCGCGGTGATCGCCCAGCACTACTCCTTCCCGACCGCGGGCCAGCAGTGGGAAGCAGCCATGAAGGCACTGATGGACTAGTCCATTCCGCGACCGTTCCTCCCGGAGCTCTACCTTCGCGCCCCTCGTTTCCGCAATGGCTCGTAGGCGGCAGGTCTCATGGCGATACGCAGGATCGTGATGCGTCGTCGTTTGCGATCCAGCCCGAAGAGGACTCGCCAATCCTCTTCGACTCTGAGCCGATAAGCGCCACGGAGCGCCGGGTCCTGTAGGTGACGGATGTTGCCATCGGGTAAAGCGCGGATCGCCGAGGCTATGAGTTTGCGGTCTTCCGGCCTCAACTCGTCGAGCTGGCGCCGAGCCTCAACATCGAACCCAATGCGCCACCGAGGGCTCAGCGGCGACTACCAGCGAGCTCCGGAACGACTTGCTCGAAGGGCACGGTGTGCCCCACCTTGGCGCGCGCTTTGGCACCCTGCACCGCCTCGATATCCTCTTCGGCCACAGGCTCGTCATCAGGCGGCGCAGCAGCCAACCTGGCCAGGTCCGGGTCCTGACTCCACAACCACCGCATGGCGCGCAGCGCCAGGCCAAAGGCGACACCGGTCGCCATCCCGATAACCAGGACCTCCAGCCTCCGCTCGGCGTCCATGACTCCAAGTATGCCTCTATTCGACTCACGTGCCGCGGGAGCTCGCGCGCGGAGCGCGGCGGCGCCTCCAATTCGCGTGGTCGTTTAGCTGGCGCGAGCCGACCATGAGTTACCGGCCTCCACCAGGTCGATCAGTTCGGGTACCGGTGCGTGACGCCGGAAGGCCTGGACCAGCTGGATCGCCGTCAACCCTCGTACCGGCATGCCTCGCATCGCCCGCGATATGGTCGCCACGCTCACACCTGCCTCGCGAGCTGTCGTCTGCATGCTCCAGCCGCGGATCGCCACCTGGTATTGGAGCTCGCTCGATGAGATACGAATCATCAGCCCACTCCTTGACGAGCACGTCGCTCCTCACGCCCCATCACGATGCCTCCTCGTCCGCACCCGCGCCGGGGTCGAGCCAACTCGTCACGCCCAGGCGGCGCGCCCGCTTGCGAAACACCTCCGCCTCGAACGTGAGGCCGTGCTCCTCGAGGTAATGCGGGATCAGCGCCCTGATGTCCGTCATCGCCTCGGTCAACCCGTCACAGCCCCGCACCGCCGCCAACGAGGTGGCATAGCCCTGGATCCCCTGCAGCAGCTTCAACTCCGAGGCCTGCTCGATGCGTTGGCGCACCACCCCGGTCATCGTCGGAGCGATGCGCACAGCCTGGATCTCCTCCCACGCCGGGTCGAGCGGCCAGCGTCGCCGACGCTGGTCCCCCGTCGGGATCCGCAGCGTGAGCCATTTGACGGACCCGTAGTGCCAGAGGTCCTGCACCGACGCGATGACGTCATCCACCGTCTTCGTCTGGAAGTCCGCCAGGGCCTCGCGCCGGAACTGGAACTCCACCCGCCAGACCGGGGTGCCGGGCTCGAAGTCCTCGCCCCAGAGATCCGGGAGCCAGGACACACCCTGCTTCTTGATCTCCGCCGTCTTGTCGTAGATGCGCGCCACCAGCGCGTCCTTCCCAAACATGAAACCCGCCAGCTTGGTCCCCGACTGGAACACCTGGCGGTTGTCCTCGAATGCCCGCCGATGGCGACCGTAGCCCACAAACCGATCCAGGTCCGAGGTGCGCAGCTTCCACCCCTGCAGGTCCGCGTGCACGTCGATCCGCGATACGCCCTGCTTGAACGGCCCCGCGAAGAGGTCGTGACGGAGCAGCCGCTCCACCTGGTCCAGCGCCGCCTCGATCCCCATCGAGTGCAGGAACGTCGAGTGCTCCTGCACCAACACCGCCGGGAACTTCGGCGAGCGCCCCACCATCACCTCGTAATCCGGCGAGGACAGCCAGTAGGTGTATCCCCGCCAGCCGTAGGGCCGGCACAGGAACGCCTCCTCGGTCACGGGAAGGAAGAAGAGCTCCGGATCGTCCTTGGTCCGAGCACGCTGCTGGACATCCTCCAACAGGTCCCACACCGGCTCCCGGATCGTCCCCCGAACCGACAGATTCAGCGTGTCGACACCAGTCGCAAGCAGCTTCATCACACCCCCTCAACGACATATCGCAAGGACGGATAGGGCACGGTGAGACACGCCCCGTGCCCGCCCTCCAGGCCCACGCGTTCACGCCACATCGGGCCCGTCCTCGACCCGCTCGGGCGCGACCCGTTCAAGCGATGAGTGGAGCCCCGCCAGGACCGCCCGGGCTCGCCCCTGCTCGCCGGCGGCCGCCCCTCCACTCCTGTCTTCGCCCCGTGCCGGGGCGGCCCCCGGCGAGGGCAGCACCGGCATCGTCCGGGCCGCCTCGTCGAGCAGGTCTCCCGGGTCGCGCATGAGGTCCGAGGTGGCCGCGCAGACCCGCGCCACGTCCTCGTCGCTCACGTACGGAGTCCGCACCCGCACGAACCCAGGCCGGCCCTGGACCACCATCGACGCGACGCCCACGTAGGCGGGATCCTGGAGCGCCACCGGGTTCGCGTCCGGATACTGCCGGATGTCCGCCCCGAGCGCCGCCACGGCCGCCTCGTCGGTCCTCTGCGCGAACGACACTGCCACCGGACACACGTCCCGGATCGCCGTCGGGATCGCGTCCCCCGTGGACTTCTGGGTCGCGAGCAGGGTGACGATGCCGACGGAGCGCCCTTTCTTCACCAGTTCCTCGACCAGGCGGCGGTTCTCGGCCGCCAGGGCCATCAGTTCCTTGTCGCCCTTGACCTCCGCGAAGAACGTGTGAGCCTCATCGATCACCAGCACCACCAGCGGCCAGGCGACGGAGGGGCCGACGTGCCACATGTTCTTGACGCCGAGCACCGCTCGGATCAGCTGCGAGCGCCGTCGCCGAACCTCGTTGACGCGCTGGAACAGCCGGTTTGCCTCCCGGAGGTCGTCACCACAGATCGCGAAGAAGCGCGGGGCCAAATCCTCGTAGTCGGCCCCGCCCTTACCGTCGAGCAGGGCGAGCTGCACCGCCGGCGAGGGGGCGAGGCTTGCGATGAGCCGGTTGACCAGGCTTGTCTTGCCGTAGCCGGGCAGACCCGCGATGCTCACCCCGGGGACGTTGCTGACCCGCACCGCCACCGGTTCGGCGTACTCGTCGCGGCCGATGTGCCACCGCTCGAGGTCGGCCGGCGCCAGCCCCGACGGCACGTGCGAGTAGGGCTCGGTCAGCGGGTCGCGCCGGACCGCCCGGATGGCCAGACGGCCCGGCTCGGGCTGCGTCACAGCAACCCGCACGCAGCCCCATGCGTTCGCCAGGTGGTCGGCCACCTTGACCCACTCCGTCCGGCCGACCCGGGGCAGAGTCCTCACCGTGACCCTCACCCCGTACTCGTCGGCCCGCACCCGGATGCGCGGCACCAGCACCGGCAGACGCGACCTCCCGCCCTCACGCTCCCGGCGACCCAGGAATGCCGACAGAAGGCCCGGCGCGGGATCGACCGCGACCAGGCCCAGCATGCGGCTCAGGCGATGCCACCGCCACCGGATGAGGGCCGCCTGCGCCTTCGAGCGCCGCGTCTCGCGGTCCGCCCGCACGTACCGGACGACCGGCACAGCGACGACGGCCAGGACGACCGCCGCCAGCACCAGACCCGCGCGCATCACCCGCTCCCGAGGTGGGCAAACAGCTGGTTCCCGCCGTTCAGCACGGCGGCCGTCAGCGTCGCGCTGTGCGCCCCCAGCCACGCGACGATGGTCGAGAACCCTGCCGCGCCGATCGCGAGCAGGATCGCACCGACGAGCATCGGCCGCGCGTGGTGCCGGGTGAACGGGATGCAGAGCAGGATCAGCGCCGCGATCCCGGACACCACCGCCACCTTGGGCGCGATCGCCAGCAGCACCGAGGTCACCTCGTCGAGCGCGCTGCCGGCCATCGCACCGAGCGCCGGCAGCGACGCGAAGATCAGGAACGACACGACGATCCCAACCAGCAGGCCCTCGCCTTTCTTGTCCATGCCTCGAACCTCCCCCGCTCACGCGGCCCGCTTGCCCTGGCGGGGCTCAGCGGGTTCCTCCGACGCCGCCGCAGGGCGCGCCGATAGAATCTCCACCTGCTCGGCCACGACCTTCATCAGCCGTCGCCTGGTGCCGTCCCTGGCCTCGTACTCCTCGCTCCGCAGGTGGCCGGTGACCTTGATCTTGGAGCCCTTGGCGGTGCCCTCGGCCACCTTCACCGCCTCCTCGCCCCAGACCGTGACGCCGCCCCAGTTGGTGCGCTTGCCGTCGTCCCAGGCCACCCACAGGTCGCAGACCGAGCGCCCCTGCTCGCCCACGTACCGAAGCTCGGGGTCGCGCCCCAGCCTCGCCTCCGAGATGGTCACCGTGCTCCCGTTCGCCATTCCTCAGTTCTCCTTCGGGGCCGGTGCCGGCCCCGTCACGCAGCCCTCTTCGCGAACGCGCCGTGCTCGAACTGGTCGCGCCGATTCTCCGCAGCCGTCCCCGGCCGCTGGTGGCGCGGGTTGCAGCACAGCGGGTTGTCGCACTCGTGCAGCAGCCACATCCCCGGCGGCACCGGCCCGACCAGGAGCTCGTAGGCCGCCTTGTGCGCCTGCACGCCGCGACCGCCCACGTCCCTGATCCGGCCATATCCGAACCTCGACCGCCAGCCGCCCACGAACGGCCAGCACTCGTCCGGCTCGCCCACCTCGACCTTCACCCACAGGCGCTCCGCGAACACCGTCCGCAGTCCCTTGTTCCACGGGCGAGGCATCACGCAACCGACTTGCTCGAAAGGGGGAGCCGGAACCTCGTCCGTCGCCCCGTCTCCCGGTCGCAGATCACCCCGCTCGTCGGAAGCCCGTCCGCATCCAGCAGCCAGAGCACGAGCGGACCATCAACCCGGTCCATGCGCTCCAGCTCCTCGTCCGTGAACGTCTCCACGAGCGGACGAACCCGGTCCACCAACTCGTCGTCGACCGTCTCCCGTGCGGGACCACCCGGCCCGCGACCCTCGCGTGAAAGCGTGATAGCCTGCATGACGAAACCTCCGCTGGTTTCAAAGGTCGCCCCGTTTTGCTTCCCAGGCGCACGGGGCGGCCGCCTACTCCATCTGCACGCGACTCCGAAATCAGCCGATAAACATCACCTCCTGCGCCATGCCTCAATCAAACGCCGTAGGGTAGGCAGCAAGCCACGGTCGCGGGAGATGACAAATGCAGGGACAAAAAGAGGGACAAGTCTCAGACCTGCGTCGAGCGCGGGAACAGCGGCACTGGACCAAAGATGACGTCGTTGCGAGCTTGGTCAACCTCGCGCACGAACTGAGCGAGGCTCCCCCACGCATCGACCCGAACCTCGTTGGAAAGTGGGAGCGCGGGGACCGGAACCCCGGAAAGTACTACGCTCCGCGCCTCTGCGTCATCCTCGACGCCAGCCCGGAGAACCTGGGCTTCCTCCCGCGTCCTCGGCTCCTCATCACGATCCGTGATCTCAAATCCCGGCTCACCAAGCACCGTCAGTCGGCTGTTCGCATCGCCCTGACGGTCGGGACGATGGGCACATCCCACGACACCGAGTGGGGCCGATTGGGCGGACTCGTTCCTGAGAACGAGCCACATCGCCCCGAGGACTTCCAGCGCCTCGCGTCGAACCTTGCCAGTCAACTCGACACAGTGGCACCGGTCAATCTCATGCCGCAGGCATACAGTCTGCTCAAGCAGGCAAAACGGCACTTGGAGAGAGTCCGCCAGGTAGACATTCTCGTCGCCGCCTGCAATACCGCCATCGTCGCTGGCTGGCTCAGTTACAACGTCCACAACCGAGGCGATGCACGCGCCATGTGGTCGTACGCATATGACCTCGCAGAACAGTCGGGCAGCGGACAACTCCGAGCCTATGTACTCGGCTGCAGGAGCTATCTGTTCAGCGGCGTCCCAAGACGAGGAGAGACGTGGCACGACGCCAGCGTCCCTATCTCACTCCTCGACGACGCGATCCAGGCAGCCGCACACACGGCCAGCCCCTCCCTTCGTGCCTGGCTCTACGCACGGCGCGCGGAGGAGCACGCGGTGGTCGGCACGCGGGACAAAGCACTCCACGACCTGACCGCGGCCTTCGCAGCGTTGGGAAGGCGAATCCCATCACTGAGCGCAAATGACGTTCCCATCCTCACCTCGTGGACAGACGCGCGGCTCGCCCGGTATCACGGCAGCATGGCCCAGCTGCTCGGCGACTACGCCGAAGCGGCCCGTATCCTCCGCACGACCCTGGACCAGCTCGACGGTACCTTCCTTCCTCAACGGGCGATGGCCATGACGGACCTCGCGACGATTTACGCGCGCCAAGATCAGTCGGAACCCGAGAAGGCCGCGTCACTGCTCAGCGAAGCACTCCAAATCTCAGAGCAGACCGGGTTGACCGAGGCCAGCATGCGAGTAGCGGAGGCCCGGCGATACCTGAGCCCGTGGCACGCCGAGCCCTTCGTCCGCCGCCTCGACGAGCAGCTACGGTTCGTCTAGCAATGCTCGGAATCGCAGACGCCACCCTGGATCGTGTCGATCGCGACTTGTCGCATGAGATGGCCTCACTCGCCGCTCGCGCGAAGGAGTGGTTCCTGTCGGGAGTAGGTGTCGAACATCTCCGCACTCGTAGCGATGGAGACACCACCCATGCTTTCGACGAAGAGCTCGAGGAGCGGCTGCTTCAGTTCCTCAGCAGAACTCGGCTCCCGATACGGTTCTCCAGCGAGGAGCGGGCCGACATCGACCTCGTCGGGTCTCCCGAGATCCTCGCCCTGGTCGATCCTCTCGACGGTTCCGATGTCGCGGCGCGCGGCTACCCACTGTGTTCGATCTCGATCTCACTAGTGGACATGGCCTCTCGAACCCCGCTGCTCTCCCGAATCGTCGAGGTGTTCACCGGCTTCCAGTACTCAGCCCGAGGGACCCTCGCGCTCAAGAACGGCGCACCGATCAGACCGTCCCGCGTCACCTCCCTCAGTGAAGCGTTCGTCGTTTCGTACTTCGCCTCCAGGTCGCGCATGACGAAGGTCACCGCCTGCCAATCCGGTTGGTCCGGCTGCAAGCTGGTGCTCAACTACGGGGGGTTGCTCGACATCGCGAAGGTGGGCGGCGGCCAGTGTGACGCGATGATCGAAGTGATCAACGGCATGGTCGCCCGCGAGTACGTCGCCGGCCTGCACATCGCCCAGGCCGCGGGCGCGACCACATCCACGCTCGCCGGTGATCCGATACCGATCTTGCTCGACCGCAAGGCACGTTCGACCTTCCTCGTCGCGGCAACGCCACAGCTGCATGCTGAACTACTGACCGCCTTCGCGAACTGACAGAGGGGATACGCTCCGGGGGCGCTCCTCCTGTCAAGGCCAAGCAGCTTCGCTGTCGGCTGCGCCGAGCCTTGACAGCGCACCCCCTCCGCGTACGCAACAGCTATGGAGGGCATGAAGCCCTCCAGCGAACCATTCGGTTCTCAAACTGCATCGTTGACGAGAGAGCAGTGGCTCGGCGCTCTTACGAGCCTGCTTCGCCCGCATTTCGCCGCCATCGGTGTTCCGCTCCCTGACGAGATCGCCGTCTCGTGTGGCTGGCCGTCCCAGAACGGACACTCACGCCGGAACCGCGTGATCGGCGAGTGCTGGAAGGTTGAGGCCTCCGCCGCTGGACGCCCAGAGATCTTCGTCTCGCCCATGCTCGCGCACTCCGTCGAGGTGGGTGCCACCCGCTGTATTCTCGAAGGCGATCCAAGGCCGGGACCAATCGTCAACGGGATGGCCCTATGTCCTCAGGTCGAGCGCCAAGCGCCAAGAGAACGACTCTGACGATCTTCCCTTGGAGTATCGGTTGATCGAATTGTGCGAGAATCGAAATAAGGCGCTCGACATAATCGCGTCGGTGCTCGCGCATCAATTGTGAGGCGGCAATGCGCTCGCGAAGATCAGCGGGCACAGAATCCATGAGAAGTTTCTCGATCTCCGCGTTTAAAGGGCGCGGACCTACCTTCCGGCGGACATAACCGGTCAGCAGCCACCCAGCGATTACCAGCCCTGCTAAGGCAAAGTCTGCGGGCCGGGGATTGCGTAACAGACTTAAGACTAGATCAATCTCTCCCGGGGACCCGTAGGAGATGCGAGCGATGTCGACTGGCGCGTAACCTCTTGTGGTTTCTTCGAAGAGGGTTATGGAACTACCAGAGACGACGATCTCCCACACCCTGTCGACTTGCTCTGGATAAAGATTTGGCTCAGTCGCTAAGAATGCCAGTACCATGCAAATCTCGTAGAGCCCTTCGAATGATACTAGTGTATTAGCGAGATCGTAAGTTGACCACACGCGGTCGATGTAGATTCGAACAATCGGACTGGGATTCGCGGGGGAACCAGGTTCATCCGTCACGACCCAAAGAGTTTGACGCGTTAAGCGGGAAACCGCAAGCGGGCTGGGCTCACACGGCGGCTTGGCGCTTGCGTGGGGGGGTTCCTTTTGGCCCGCGCAAGCCACGGAGCCCAACGGACGGCCCCGGAACCGGTCACAGTGCCCCCGTACCCCACCTGAGCCCTCTGACGGCGACCTGGACCGTTAGGGAGCTTCCCCTTCAGATGTACCATGACAGGGAGGGACGGAGACAACTCCGACTGTGGAAGTCTTGGCATTCCGCGAATCCCATGTACCGAGCTAGTCATTTCGTACGTCGCCTGCGCGCCTGCCGCTCCACCGTGCCGTCGGTGAGGATTGCCGTCCGAAGCCCCAGACGCCGTGCGGAGACGAGGAGTCCGCGGACGCCCCTCCGAAGGTTGGGATCGAACAGGACCCGACGCCAGGCATTATCGATGGCGATCCCGGCCGCTTCGTCAAAACCCAGCTCCGCCCAGGTCCCTCGGCGCACCTCCTGGCTCGAGATTTCTCCGGCGACATATCGCGCGCGCCAGCGATCGGCAATCTCCTGCCGCCGCCCAGGGTCGACGCCCGCCTCGGGTAACACACGCTCCGCTCGACGCCTCGCACCCGCCGTCGTCAAGAGGGTGTCGTCGAAATCGAGAACGAGCGCGCGAATCATAAGTCCGCATTGTGCCCGTTGCCTCCGCGCGCTCGTGCAGCAACTGGTACAGCAGCGCGCTCGGGAGCAGCCGGTACGGCCGGGGACCGGTTGAACTCTCGGAGCCTACGGGCGCGAACCTGGAATCCGGTCCGCCAGGCACTCATAATCCTCTGACTCAGGTTCGAGCCCCGAACTTCGAAAATGGAACCGGTCAACGGCGGCGTAGCTGGTAACTCCAGAGCTCGAAAAGGTCGTCGGCTCGTCGGCCCGCCACGTCAAGATCGCCAACGGATGACCGTTTGGAGCTAACGAGCTCCCACCATCGGCCGAAGCGTTCCTCGACCTCCTGGGGCCTCACTCGCGAATACATCGGGGCCGCCCTCGGGGGCCGGGCAAAGCCATACAGCAGAAGTGTCGCGCCAGGCGCCGCGACCTCCGACATACCCTCGGCGTACACCGGCCTGCGGTCCTCGGGGAGCGTGTGGAAACAGCCGAAGTCGAGCAGGAGCGTGAACCCGTCACCGACCCCGAGCTCTCCCAGCCGGGTCGCGTCGCCGTTGACGAGACGCGCTGTAACCACGGCTTCGGCCGCTCGGCGGCGCGCTCGGGCCAGCGCCTTGGGCACCATGTCGACACCAGTGACATCCCAACCATGCCGGCTGAGGTAGACGGTGTCGGTGCCCGTCCCGCATCCGAGATCGAGGGCACGCCCGGGTGCCAACGAGGACGGCCCCTCCACCAGCTCGATCAACTCCGGCGGCGGTGTGTCGCGTTCCCAGACCGCCAGACCCAGACGGTAGGCCGCTCGATACACGAACTCGTACCACCTGAAGTCCCGCACTGTCGCCCCGCGCAGCCACCATGCCGCCGCGCCGGCGAGTAGCACACCAGCTGCCCCCGCCGCAAGCCATCGGCGCCGCCCAGTCCACACCGTCAACTTCTGATCATCGGTCACCGTCGTCACTCCGTCATGTCGCGAGTCGATAAGTCTCGTCTAGTATACTGCCACCATGGCTCCGATCACGTCACGCGAGCAGGTGATCGCGGCGGTGCGCATCGCTTGCGCCGAGGGACGGCAACTGACCATGGATCAGGTCGCCGGCGCGGCCGGGATCGCGATCCGAACGCTCTACCGCCTGTTCGGCAGCCGTGACGAACTGCTTCGCGCGGCTGGGTGCGAGACGGCGCCCACGGCGCGCGAGCGCATCCTGGAGGCTGGCCTTCAACTGATCGGCGAGGGTGGTCTGGCAGACCTCTCGATGGACCAGCTTGCCGAGACCGCCGGCGTCTCCCGGGCCACCCTGTACCGAGTGTTCCCCGGAAAGCCAGCACTCTTCGCCGGAGTGATCGAGGTCTACTCGCCGTGGGAGGCAGTCGCACGAGTGATCGACACAAACCCGAGCGGCGCCCCCGAAGAGGTCATGCCCGCGGTCGGAGACGCGATTCTCCGTGCCCTGGAGGGCCGCACCGGCCTGCTGATCGGCGTCGTTGCCGAGCTAGTCGGGGGCAACCCCGACACCGTCGAAGGGATGCGGCGCAGTCTGACGCATGGGCTTCCCGAGCTGATTCGGTATCTCACTAAGCAGATGTCCGCCGGACGCCTCCAGAGAATGGATCCGGTCCTGGCCCTCCAGCTCCTTGCCGGACCAATCCTGGTGCACCTTCTGACAGCTC
This sequence comes from Candidatus Dormiibacterota bacterium, assembly GCA_963808785.1. Taxonomy (GTDB): domain Bacteria; phylum Chloroflexota; class Dormibacteria; order Dormibacterales; family Dormibacteraceae; genus CAVTSA01. The sequence continues at coordinate 185,285 of CAWEGH010000011.1, forward strand.
CGCTTGCCGAGGCAGCTGTCGGTCACACCATCTCGACTGAAGATGCCGCGCGGCAGATCGTCATCGCGTGGCTCAGAGCCATGGCTCCCGAGGGGAAACACGATGGCCAACCTGCTTGATGCCATCCGCGAGCTGATCCCGGGCGCCCGTCACCTTCCACTCCTGTTCGTCGCGCTCCTCCTGATTCATGTGCCGGCTGCTCTCACATGTGTCGTCACCGGGGCGGGCGCGGCCATCAGCCCGAAGCGGCGTGAACGCCACCCCAGATTTGGGACCGTGTACTTCTGGGCGCTCTCCGTAGTCTTCGCATCGGCGAGCGGCCTGGCGATCATCCGTTGGAATGAAGATCGCGACCTCTTCGCGTTGGGAACGATCGCCTTTGCGTTGGCGACGGTCGGCTACTTGGCGAGGAGGATCCGCTGGCGGGGATGGAAGACCTTCCACATCCTCGGCATGGGTGCCTCATACGCGGTGCTGATCACCGCGTTCTACGTGGACAACGGCCCCAAACTCCCCCTCCTCGACCGCCTGCCCGCGGTGGCCTTCTGGACCTTGCCGAGCATGATCGCTGCGCTGCTGCTCGTCCGGGCTCTACGCCGATATACGCACCTGATCGCGGATCTGCGCGCAGCCTTGGGTGCCCTACGGAGCAAGGCACAACCGCGTTCCCAGCGGGCCAGCGGTATGAGACGAATGGACGAGGGCAATTCCATCTCACCGGCCAAGTCTCCCGCAACCATCCATCGCGCGGGGAGGGATCGATCACAGCCCGATGATGATTGAGGAACGACTCTTCATCGCCGCACCGGTGGAGCATGTATGGAGCCTGATCGCGGACCCGGAGCGCATGCCGGGGTTGTCCCCGGAGCTTCGGCGTATCACGTGGGTGGGCGCCCCCGAACCGAGCGCCGGCGGCACCTTTCGTGGTCACAACGGGGTCGGTCCGGTTCGCTGGCGTACGCGGAACGTGATCGAGGTGGCCGACCCGGACCACATGTTCCGCTGGCGCACTATGGACGGTCCCTGGTACAGCTTCGTGAGCCGCTGGACCTACCGCCTCGAGCCGCAGGTTGGCGGCTGCGAGGTCACCGAGCGCTTCGAGACCGCGAGCTGGCTGGCCGTCGCTATCACGAGAGGCCTGTTGTGGGGGCGGGGCCGTATGCTCCGAAGGGGCATGCGGGCAACCTTGCAATCGGTTAAGGCAGCGGCCGAGAGGCCGGCCATCCCTTAACCCGGCTGGACCCGCCGACGGACCGTCTCCTTTGGTAGCCCGATCGGAACCGGCACATGTCGGATAAACGTCCGCTGCCCGTGTGCCATCCATGTGCCACACGGCTCTTCATCCAACAAACAGCGACCGTTCCCTCCGGCCACAAACCCTGATCAGCCGAACATGAACACCACGGGGCAGACACCCCGTCCTGAACTCGAAAACCGTCAAGACCTGTTGCACAGCCCGAATTCGGGCCTCCCGCCGACCGTCGTCGGCCATCACCGGATCAAGCCCCCCGACGGCAGGTGAGGCAGGCGGGTGCTCGACCTCAACCGAGCATGCGTTTGGCTAGCCGCGCCGCTTTCGGGATCCGCCTACTCAGCAGCACGCCGCCAACCGCGAAGTCACTAGGTGGATAGCTGTGGAAGCGGAGGTTGACGGCATCGGGATCGGCCCCGAAAAGCTGGCACAGCAAGGGGGTCAACGTAGTGGCCGCTCTGCCCTGCTGACGGGTGGACATGAACCAGTCGCTGAGCTCCACCGTCACATCCGGCTGCTGGGCGCTAGCGGGCCGGCCACCAACGAACAGCTCGTCGGTGCCGTAGCAGGTGAAGTGCACCGTCGTCCGAGCACGAATGTCGCTTGCGCTTGGCCCCCGAGGCGGCGTGAAGAGCTCCACCACCGCGTCAGTCAACGCCGAGGCTACCTCAGCTCGGCGGTCACGGTCCAGTTGGCCGCACGTCACTTTCAGATATGGCACCGCCCTTACTTACCAGGACCGGGGCTCACAAAGGGGGTCCCGACCGACGCGATACGCCGTGCCCCGACAACGCCCGGGGCGCATTCGACACCCTTACCGTAAGTTCCAGATGGCACCCAACGGGCACCTTTCGGCCAGCCCCGGACGCCCCGCCTCGTGTTTCGGGACCGGTGCGGCTGACCTGGCGCGCCACTGCCGCTCCATGCCTAGCCTGACTGCAATCCTGACTACAGAGCCCGCGCACTGTGGCCCGTCCAGCCGGATCGCGCCGAACGTTGGCGGACTGCGCAACGAACTCGCCAAGTTCGCAGTGTGGAGGCTGTTAACCGCAAGGCCCGTTGCTTGGCCGACCGTCGCGAGACTCCAGACCGAAAGCCCGACGGCCCGACAGCTGGAGTCGAACATCAGCCCGATAGCGATCTGCGATTCCGATAGAGGTCCCGAAGCAGGCTTATCTCCGCCCCGTGGTGCACCTGCTCGTTTATGAGCGTCGTGAACATGCGACTTACGGGCCATCGGTCGCCCCAGTTGGTTGGTACCAACTCATCCAGTCGACGATCGTCCGTGATTGCAGACAGGGCGCCGGCGAGAGGGCTCAGGCTGTCGCGCAGCCATTGGACCGCCTCGGCGGCGGTGCCAGGGATATCCAGGTCGAAACCCAGCGTGGCTGATCCGAAGGCGTAATCCCAGTACAGGTAGTTCACCGCCGCAACGTGCACGGTCCGCCAGGCGATCGTGGTTACCGGCGCAGGATGGGGATCCGGGACCTCATAGTCGATGACCCATCGGCCGCGGCCGTCGGCGCTGCGTGCGCGCCGTTCGGAGCGATCATGAACCGTCCAGCACCGCGGAACAGGCTCCCAGAAGAACTCCTCTTCGCTGATGTCCGCGAGCACTTCGACCAGATGGGAGCTTGAGGCATTGAATTGGGACAGAAGCAACGAGCGTGCCGTCACCATTCCGAGCCGAACGGTAACTCGCGTGGAGGCCGTGCTGCCGGCGGCACCAATCATGGAGATGACCCGTGCGGCACCACCCAGGACACCAACACGCATGCCACCCAGTCCACTTACGTGGACCAACGGGAGGACGGAGCCCCGTTGCGCAAACTCCCGTGGCCCCGGCTGGACCCCCGTACGCCAAACTGGAAATGCCGTCACCGACGAGGTGTCGCTGCGCACTGTAGCAACCGGGCCGCACGGCGATGAACGCGGTGAGCCCCGGCCACCGTCCCGTGAACTCCTGGCAGGACGCCCTCCATCGCCTGCCTATACCTCCGGACCGCAAGGCGGCTGCCACCCCTATGAGATCTCAACTCCGACGCCGGCGTGAATTGCCGCCTGGTGCCGACCGTCGCAGATCACAGACCCGCAAGCGCGAGCAGGCCGATCACGATCAGCACCCCCGCCGTGATCGTGTAGGCGTGCCGCTCCAGCCACTCGCCCTTAATCTGGTACCCGACAAAGGCACCCCCGAGCGTGAGGCCCACGAACACCACCATCGTGACCGTCCCGAAAACGACCAGAACGCCGATCACGAGTGGAACGCCCGAGCCGGAGGCCGCCAGCGCCACCGGGAGGACAGTCAGGTCAGGCGAGGCTGCTACCCCGAACGGCACCACGATCGCGGCAAGGCGAGAGCGGAGCGGCCGCTGACGTTCGTCCTCGTAATGGTCAGGGGCGTCGCGGCCATGCCCGTAGTGATGAGGCTGGGACTGCTCGTGATGGTGGCCTCCCCGCAGCACGCCCCAGACCAGGAAGCCCAGGCCCGTGACGATGAGCAGCCCACCCGCGATGCGGCCCTCGGCGCCGGCGATGAGAGTCTGGAAGCGGAGTCCGACGATCGCGACCACGGCCGCCAGTACCAGCGACGTGAGCACGTGTCCCACCCCCGCGAGCCCGCTCACACGGAGGGTCCGGATGGGTCCCCAGCGCTCGGCCCTCGCCACCACCGCGAGCGGCACCCAGTGGTCCGGCAGCACCGAGTGCAAGAGCGCCACTGCAGCGGCCGCCAGGAGCAGCAGGAGCCCGGTCCCGAGGGTCACTTCCCGACCGCCTCTGCGACGGAGGAATACATGAACTCATGAACCATTGAGCATGAGTTTACCTGCTACGCTTAGCGTCGATGGGTCACGGGATCGAGGGTCGGGCGAGCGCACCTTCGGAGGTCGACCCGGCCTCGGCGAAGACAATAGCGGCCACTCTGCAGGCGCTGGCGGCCCCGAGCCGACTGCTCATCCTGGGGCAACTCCGCAAGGCGCCCGCCACCGTCGGCGACCTGGCCCGATCAGTCCGGATGGAGCAGTCGGCCGTGTCCCACCAACTCCGCCTGCTCCGCACCCTCGGCCTAGTCGACGACCGCCGTCAGGGCAGGACGGTCGTCTACACCCTGTACGACAACCATGTCGCGCAGCTTCTGGACCAAGCGATCTACCACGTCGAGCACCTCCGCATGGGTAAGCCAGACCGCGCCGACATCGCCTGACCTACCGCGCTATGGATGCAGCTGGATCCGCCGTCCGGGAAGCGCCCGGGCCGAGACTTCTAATCCGTTGGTCGCGGTTCGGCTATGGCCGGCGGAGTGGACGCCTGACGCCAACCCGACCCGCGCGCTCGTGTTGCATCCGTGTTGCACGCGACTCCCGGACCGGCCTACCTGAACCGCACGAGGCCCACGCCAGACGGACGACTCTCCATTCGGCGCGGCCCTGAGCAGCACCGTCCGGCCCTGCTTCCGAGAACTCGAAAACCGTTAGAGGGGGCCCATCCCGAACTCGCGGACTTGAGTCAGCGCGCAACCCACACTCTCGTGGTCCATCCGCGACCCGAAGTGAGACGAGTCAGATCCCCCTCTCATGCTTGATCATGCAGCACAGTCCGGAGCCGCTCGTACTCCTCCCGAGAAAGCTCGCCTTTTGCGAGCCGCTGGCGCAGAATGTCGTCCGGCTCGCTCGCCTCGGTGCGATGCGTCGTGAGGGAGGTCACCGCCCAGATGACAAACGCCGCCACCCCAGCGAGCACGGCAAACATGATGATCATGCCGATCGACCATCCCATCCAGCCGTATCCCATTCTGTTCCAACCCCACATCATGGCGGTCGCCTCCTAACTCGAAGCTTTGGCGTTCAGCTCATTTGACCGCTGGCGCCGGTCCTTTTTGGCTCCAGTGTGGCCCGCCATGAGTGCGCCGACCAGGGCCGTTGGGCCCCTAATGCAGGGCCCACCGTCATATCCTGTCGAACGTCTGTTCATGCCTCAGAGCACGCGAGCTCCCGTGAAGCGTCACGGCTGGTGATGCGCCCCATGACCGTTCGGCGCAGAGCTCATCATGTGGAGCATCTCTCGCCCTCCCGTGCGCAGGAACCGCCAGCCGAGGAGCCCCGCCACAGCCAGCGCGACCAGGTCGAGGAACGTCGTCGCGTTCCATCCCGGAGTTGAGATGAGCACTGCGACCCGGAAGTGCGGGGGCACAATGCCCACGGCCCCGAACAGCAGCTCGATCAAGAGCCCGGCCAGAGCCATCGCGAGGTAGGAGACGCCGAGCAGGTAGAGACTCATCCGCCACCCGTAGTACTTCCGGTGGATGTTGACGATGGGCAGGATGATCAGGTCGGCGAAGATGAATGCGATCACGCCGCCGAAGCTGATCCCGCCATTCCAGAGCACGGCGGCCAGCGGTACGTTGCCCACCGAGCAGACAAAGCTGAGCATGGCGATCACCGGGCCGATCAGCGGTCCCCAAAAGCGGGCGAGCGTGGGGTCGTGGGTGAGGAAGAACGCCTGCCAAAAGCTCACCGGGACCCACGCCCCCAGCGCCCCTGCGATCAGGAAGCCGATAAGGAGGTCCTGCCAGATGCTGGCCACGTCCATCCAAAAGTAGTGCGCGACGGCGGTGAAGGCCTGAGGAGAGAAGAGGCGGGATCGAAGTGGCCCCGGGGCGAGCGTCATGTCCATCGCCGCGTGGCCTTCCATGCGTCCCCCGAGACCTCGGTCCGCCTGCGCGCGAGCCCGGTCGATCATCCGCTGCCGAAGCGTGAGTTTGAAGGCGATCGCGAGCAAGCCGATCATTAGCAGGCCTCCCGCGAATTCGGCAGCCAGGAACTGCCACCCGAGCAAGGCCACGAGCACGAGCCCCAGCTCGAACACCAGGTTGGTGGAGGCGAACTCGAACAGGATCGCGTTGCCCAGCCGGGCTCCCCTTCGAAACAGTGAGCGGGCGATCGCGACCGCCGCGTAGGAGCATGAGGAGGAGGCGGCGCCGAATCCGGTGGCGAACGCGACCCCGGCCGGGCCTGGGCGCCCCAGAGTGCGGGCGACCGTCCGGGTCGGCACCAGCGACTGGACCGCGGCCGAGAGCAGGAAGCCCAAGGCAAGGGGCCAGAGGACATCCCAGAACATCGAGAAGGCAAGGAAGAGCGCGCTTCCGATCGCCTGTAACACGGCCATAGCCACGCCTGCCTCGGCTTAGGTTTCGGGGGTCAGCCGGCCGCCCCGGCCTCCTCTGGCAGGAATAGCTTCGGGGCCTTCTCGAACGCCCGTCGGCATCCGGCACCGCAGAAGTAGAACATGACACCCTCGTGCTCGGAGCCATGAGGGGTGGTCGCCGGGTCCACCGACATGCCGCATACCGGATCGGTCGCGGTGCCGTGGGGGTCGTTGCTCATGGTCATGCTCGTCTCCTTGGTCGAACGGAGTTCCTTCGCGACGAACCGTTCCGGCGCCTCCCAAAAGTGCTCGTGACAGCGGTCGGAACAGAAGTAGTAGGCCCGCCCCCCATGCTCTGCTTGAGCCGGCGCATTCGCCTCCTCTACCTGCATCCCGCACACCGGGTCGATGGCATACCCAGCACCGCCGCCCAGGCGCTGGCGATTACGGTAGAGCCAGTACAGGCCGGCGAACACGACAAGGAACGCGATGTTGAGGAACGTCGTGTAGTTCCACTGGAACTGTGGCTGCACCACCTGAGCCGGGTGCGCGGTGGGAAGCAGCCCGAACAGCGCGAGCAACCCTTCGGTAGCGAGTCCGGCGGCGGCCATCACCAGCCACAGCGCGGCGACCATCCGCACCGCAAGCCGGAGGCCATACAGCCGGCGGTAGATCAGGATCAAGGGGAACGTGATCAGGTCGGCGAAGATGAAACTCACGACACCGCCAAAGCTGATGCCACCCGTCCAGAGTGCAGCGGCCAGGGGGACGTTGCCAATTGAGCAGACGAAACTGAGCACCGCGATCAGTGGGCCGACCAGTGCGTTCTCGATCGATGTCGCCACCCCGTGCCCCTGGAAGAAGACAACGTTCCAGACACTGGCCGGAACGAGGACGGCGATGAAGCCGGCGACGAGGTAGCCGACCACCATCTCTTTGCGCAGCATCCTCAGATCGGCCATCGTGTAGGTCGCCGCGTCGGCCCAACCAGCCTTGGAACGAACCCGGTCGAGCCACCTCTCGGAGTTCGCAGGACCCTCGCCGGGATAACCGTGATCGGTCCTCTCGGAGTCCTGCTCGAGGCGTCGCCGCGCGGCCCGGATCAGCCGCGGGCGGAAGAAGAAGCGCGCAACCAGGGCCAGTAGGCCGATCATGATGATGCCGCCGACGTACTCGGCGACCGTGAACTGCCACCCGAGCAGGACCCAAAGCACTAGCCCCAGCTCGAGCACGAGGTTGGTGGACGCAAGCATGAATACGACCGCGGTCGTGAAATCGGCCCCCTTCTGGAAGAGGGATTTGGCCATCGCGCTGGCGGCGTAGGAGCAGGAGGAGGAGGCTGCACCGAAGAGCGACGCCAGAGCCAGGCTCCGCGGCCGGCGGTCGCCCATCACTCGCTGCAGCTCCGACCGTCTCACGAACGCCTGCACGGCACCGGACAGCCCGAACCCAAGGATCAGCGGCCAGAGAGTCCCCCAGAACATGAAGAAGGCCATCCGAAGGCTCGCCGCGATGGCCTCCAATACCTCAAGCGCCACGTCGGTTCCCGGCACCGCGATCAGCGGTCATCGGCCGGCTCACCTGCCTCACGCCTTTGCAAACCGCTCCACTGCCTTGACCAGCTCGTCGAGTTTTTCCTCTTCGTTGCGTTTTGCGGCATCGACCACGCAGCTCTTGACGTGGTCCTCGAGCAGCAGCAGGCCGACCTGGTCGATCGCGCGCTTGATGGCGTTGATCTGCGTCAGCACGTCGATGCAGTACTCGTCTGCCGACACCATCCGCGTGACGCCACGGACCTGGCCCTCGATGCGGCCGAGGCGGGCCAAGAGCGCCTCTTTGTCCTTGCGGTACCCGGGTTTCATCCCTCGATTATACCTACTAGGGGTATCCGGTTTACCCCACCGCGGGAGAAGCGGCCTCCGGCATCTGGCGGTGCCCTTAGGCGTCAGTCGCTGGGAGAGAAGGCCCGGTCGCCGGAGGGCTCCACGCCACCTGGACGCCCTCCCTAGTACCCAGCGTCTGTAGGCGGTTGGCGACGCCCTCCTGCAGACATCGAAGTTTGTCCCGGTCCGCCGCCTCGATGCGAAGTTTCAGCCCGCCCGGCCGCACCCAAATGAAGCAGCGGCCCTCCGCGAACCTGAGCGTTGCCTCCGCATCCGAAGATTCGACGCTGCTAACCCGTGGAACCGCAGCATCCTCATGGCGCCGGCCTAGCGCACCAAAGTGCCGGTTCATCTTGCTCGCGTGGCGAGAGAGCTGAGCCAGGTAACTATCCGCATGGTCAGTGGTCACGAACGCTTCGGTGCTCACGAGGGCACCGTTCCCCTCGGAGCTATCGCCGACCTGTGTACGCTGCACGCTCATAGGAGTCAGTATACCCATTAGGGGTTGGGGGTTCAGCCACCGCCAGAGCCTTCAAGCGGTGCGGTGGCTTGGGGAACAGGCGGGACTCCACCTAGACACCGTCAAGCGGGGTCCCATCAGTGCGGGCATCACGCTCCGTTCCGGGTCGGCACCTTGCCAGGGCCGCGACTTGCCCGAGGCTGCTCCCGCCACGCCCACCTCGTGCTTCGGGACTGTGTCCGACGCACGCTCTCGAGTTGATACGGGCCAAGCGCCAAGCGACCGCGCCCGCCCCGCATCCCGCTCCCCGGTACCGCATGACCCTCCTACGCTCAACCCTCGTGGTCGAGCCTGATCGCAGACACACTGGGGCGCCCTTCGCCGGCGCACGTGCCGTCCCACCAAGGCGGACCGCATGAAAGCGTTCAGACGCGGAGACCTACTCGATCGGGCCTTCCTGGTCGTGCTCGAGGGCTTGGACGGCGTCCTCGAGTTGCTCGGCGGCGTCCTCCTGCTCATCGTGACGCCAGCGGCGATCAACAGCGTGGCACGCGCCATAACCGAGCACGAGCTTTCGGAGGACCCTCATGACTTTCTGGTCACTCACCTGCCTCACTACACCGGGAGCCTGAGCGGGGCCGCCGTCCACTTCGGTGCCGTTTATCTGCTCCTACACGGCGCCGTCAAGGTCGCCCTGGTCGCCGCCGTGCTGAAGAACTACCTCTGGGCCTACCCGGTCTTGATCGTCTTTCTCCTCCTGTTCATCGCGTATCAGCTGTACCGGCTGGCCTTCGCGCCGTCGGTAGGGCTCGTCGCGTTGCCGGTGTTCGACCTCGCGATGACTTGCCTCACTTGGCGCGAGTACCGGCGTCAGCTCAATCACCGGCGAGCGCGTCGCCTTAGTCCCAGCGGCACCTAACCCCGTTGCCCTCGGGCTTTTCCCTTGGCGAAACCACGAGCTGCCGGCCTGCTACTCGGGCTCGGAAAGACGCTGGCACGGGTCAGCGCGCAGAGGGGACGCGAACCAATCCTCACGTAAGACATGGGGAGGGGGTCACGCAGGGGGGTCACACCCGCACTGGCACGGCGAACCCTGTGACACCCCGGCGCGACACCTCGGATCGCTGCCCCGAGTTCGGACGAGCAGCACACGACACCACGCGACCTGGCCCGAAACCGGGCCGTCACTTTTCGGGACCGTGCGCGCACCATCGGCTCGGACCACGTCGTAACCACCGATCACATGTTTGGTCCATCGGCAACGAGCGAACGGACCAATCGAACACAGTCCGGCAGTACCTCATACTCGGTCGCGGCCAGCAACGCTGCCCGCCGGTATCGATCGACGAAGCGCCCGAAAACTCTAACGTCGCCGTGCGAGAGGTGCAGGGCCCAGGCTGCCACGTCGTGCATAAGCGGTCCCCAGCTCGGCGTGCCCCAATCGATCAGCGCAGGCCGTCTGCCGCGCGCGACCAGGATTTCGGGACTTGGATCGCCATAGATGACGGCTTCGGTCAATTGAGCGCTCATCGCACGAACCCGAGACAGACTTGCTCGCGCCGGACTCGATGTGGATAGGTATCCATCAAACCAATCCAGAATTCGAGCACGAACCACTGGCAACCCGGTTGACAGCACGAGTCGATGGACGCGAACGAGTAGATCAGCACCTACCAGAGGGGCTCTCGGGCTCGCGAGCTCGAGCGGGCGCCCCGGCTCGAAACGCAGCATCGCGAGAGTCCACGCCTGCATCTCTGAACCCCAAACTTCGACCCCGACGCCGCCGTCCACGGACAAGATCGGAGGCCCAGTCCGAAGTCCTCGTGCGGCCAGTGCTGCCGACACCAAGAGTCCGGGCACGACGAACCTCGGCCTGTCGAACACGAGCTTCAGCACCACCGGCTGACCGGCACGCTCGCCACGCCAAGCCCGTCCGGCCAGACCACCATGACTGATTTCGCCAAGCACCGTCGTGGCTGGTTGCCCCCAAGCTTCCAGGGCTCCTAGGAGCGCTGTCGGGAAGTTCTCAGACATCGGTCCGTTCAACCACTAGTGGACCGTAACGGTGGGATGTGGTGCACGAATCCGTCGTGAGACGTCGGTGTATTTCCATTTGATCGGTCGAGCCGTTTTGTTGTACTCGCGGATGTAGCGGAGAAGCTTGCGACTGAGGTCGGCAGTTGAGGTGAAAATGCCGCGGGCGATGAGGTCTCGCTCGATCTTGCTCAGCCAGAGCTCGACCTGGTTGAGCCAGCTCGAGTATGTCGGCGTGAAATGGAGCTTGACATTGGGGTGAAGATGCAAGAACTCCTTGACCCGCGTCGTCTTGTGTGCCGAGAGGTTGTCGGCGATGATGTGGATCTCTTCCTGCCTCGGGCGGCTCGCTACGACGGCGCTCAAGAATGCCACGAACTCCTGGCTGGTGTGGCTGAGGACCGTCTTCCCGATCACCTGGCCGGTTCGCGTGTCGAGCGCGGCATAGAGCGAGAGCGTGTCGCGGCGGACGTATTCGAACCCATGCCGTTCGGCGCGACCGGGGGAAAGGGGCAGTGCTGGAAGGGTGCGATCGAGGGCCTGGATCGCCGACTTCTCATCGACGCTGAAGATTGCCGCGTGCTGGGGCGGGTTCACGTAGAGGCCAATGATGTCGGCCGCCTTGGTCTCGAAATCGGGGTCGTTGGAGGCCAGGTAGCGATCGAGACGATGCGGCTTCAGACCGGCACGCGACCAGACCCGGGCCACCCGCATGTGGCTGACCCCGAGCACCTGAGCCAACCTGCGGGTACTCCAGTGAGTGCTGCCATCCGACGGCTTCTTCTGGGTGAGGGCCAGGATCTTAGCCTCCAAGCGCTGTGACTCCGAGCTCTTGCGGCTGCCCTGATGGCGGCCATACAGTCCTTCCAACCCTTCCTCCAGGAAGCGACGACGCCACAGTCCAACGGTGGTCTGACTGCATCCCAACTTGTCAGCGACGACGCGATAGGAGTTGCCTTCGGCGAGCAGGAGGATGACACGAGCGCGTTGCACATCAGACGCAGGCAGGCTTCGAGAGCGGGCGTTGACCGTCAACTCCGCGCGCTCTTGATCGGACAGCACGAGGGGCTGGGACGTCGAGAACACGCCTCACATTGTACACCAGAAATGGGTGTTACGGTCCACTAGTTAGTTAAGTTAGTTAGCGGGCGTTGGCGCGACTGAAGCACCGCCATTGTCCCAGTTCGAACGGGCACGTTTCCTCGTTCAGCGCAGCGGGCGCCTGACCTCCCTACTCACGGTTCCAGGTCAGAGGTGATCGGAGAGGGCTTAAAGCCTTTGACGATGAGGTAGACGCCCAGCGAAAACTCAAATAGCGCGACCGGGATTGCGAGGAGTGCTGACACCGAGGATATCGATCCCCAGAAGTTGAACAACGTGCCGATGTCACCAGCGACGAGCAAGGGCACTCCGATGAACGCGAGCAGGGGAAGAACCCGCGGCACCAGGCGCGACTGGTAGAGCAGGAAGCCCAGCAACAGGTCGTTCAGAGCCGGCATGAGGCTTTGTGAAAGGAGGAAGATCCGGCCATACATGATGGCCAGCGTCTGGCCGATGACCAGCGCACCGGCTCCGGCTCCGGTCTGCCGCAAGCTCACGATCGCCAAGAGGCAGGCAACGCCAGCGAGGATGCCGGCCGCTTCCACGGTTCGCGAGCTGACGAAGCCCAGCGCGACCCCTTCGTTCTGCCTCTTGAGCACCGGGTAGAGCGCGACGGCGGTGCCGATGCCGGCGAGGGCCACGATGATCTCCAGGATGCCGCCGAAGAGGACAGCAGTGTCCGGCCCAGGGCCGAGGATGTACTTCGGATTGTGCCGCACCTGATCGTAGAGAAAAAGGGTCGGGATCGAGACGAAGGTGAGCAGGTAGAGAATGCCCGCCGCGAGCGCGGTCTTTCTAAGTGAGCTCATTTGACTAAGTGAACTCATTTGAAATTTCTTTTGTTACCGGTCTTCGTGCCGAGATATGACTTTGGCGATGATCACTCCCCCCGTATCGAACAGCGTCAGGAGCCCCGCGTTCACCGCTGACTCTATGGAGTCGTCCGATGTCAGCTGGTGCCCGTTCACTGTCTTGGCGAACGGTAGGATGGTTCCCGGGGCGATTGTGGTCATCGTGGACACGCAGGCGCCGCTGGAGATGCCCTGAGCACTGCAGAGGACGAAGTAGCCGTGGTAGCGAACGCCGCCATCGGGGTCCTCGCCATGGTTCTGGGATGGAACGTCGCCTATGACGTGGTCGTGCAGGAAGGGCACAAAGCCCTGGGGGGTAGCGGTCTGTGGCGCCAAGACGTAGAAGTTGGCCGTGGGGGCGTTGCTTGGCTTGGGGTTGAGGTTGATGAACTTCATCTTGACCTGAACCCCGTCCGCCCAGACGGGCTCAAAGCACGGCGTAACGGCGCCATTAGCATTGCAATTGGGCAGGCTTGCGGCCTGGAAAGGGGCAGCGGCGGCCTGGACAGGGAGCGCTGCGGCCAGGACGAGTGTCATGGCGGCGACGGTTATTGTGGCGATGCGGACGCGAGTTGAAGGCACTTATGACTCCTTCTTTTCATAGGCTCTGAGCCGGCAACACGAGTGGTCCACACTTGCCTCACGTCGACTTCCCTGACTCAGGGCGACCAGAGCCTCCTCGCCCTGATGGAGATCGACCAGGATCGATCACTGAGATTGACCAGGTGAGCGACCAGGGACCGAGCATCATGGTAACGGACAGGAGGTCGCACGCCAGCATCCGCCGGCGCTGCGCCCAGCTCACCAGCAGAGAGCGGCAGCTGCGCTGGCCCAGGTAGTTGAAGTCGGCCAGTTCCTGCAGCCCGTAGACCTCGGTGGCGGTGGAGTCGAGGTCGAGGGTGACGGGCACGTCGACCGGCAGTCCCAGCTGGCGGTCGATCTGGTTGCCCACCCCCGCCAGCGCCGCCATCGCCGCCTGCCGTTGCCGCACGTCCAGCCGGTTCAGCAACTGCCCGGCAGTGGTCGGAGCTGGCGGCGTGGCCACCGCCCGGAGCTGTTTATTAATCGCAGGTCGCTCGTTGGCCTATTCCCCCTTTAGTCCCAGGGCCACCGATTCCGCCACCGACCACGAGCCAAACCTCATGCTGATCGTCGCCAGCGTGGGGCGTCGCCGGCCTTCGCGAAACGGCCTCTGCCCCCGATCACCGGCGACCGCCGCCTCTTTGACTCCCGCAGGATCTCGTCGTCGCTCCACGCCCGGGTCGGTGCCCGGTCGATCACATTGAGAGGGAGACCAGCTGCAGCGAGGGCGGCATTCCAGCTCCCAAAAACGATCCGAACACGGGCCGGGGACGGCCACTTCGCTCGAGACCGGCTTGCCAGATCACCGATCGATGGTGCGCCCGAGAATCTCAGCAAGCTCCTGCAGGACGGTAACGATGCGAGGTGCCGTCCACATCGCAACCGGCCCACCTCGCGGCTTCCGGCCACCGGTCGCTCTGGCGAGCTTTGCGCGCTCGTCCAGCTTCGCGACCAGGCGCGCCCTCTCGGCAGCGTCCCGCTCAGGCGCCGGCTGCGACCGCCGCGCCTGCGGGGTTGCGCTTCGCGCCACCCGTACCTGATATCGGTAGTGCGGAGGCTGCGTCTGGAGACCTTCGGAACGCTGACCCCCCCGTACGAACGGCTCATCGCTACGTCGGGCCATCCCCGCGAGAGTCTATTCGATCGACCCGCCTTTTCGGAGATCCGAGGGTACGCGGCGTCCTGTCCCTCACCTGACAGCCACCGAAACAAGTGACAGCAACCAGGGCGAGACTGAGGGGTACGGGCCGGGACGCCTTGAACTAACGGAGGCAGGCTTGACCCCCCTCCAATTGGACCTGCCACACCCTTCTAATCCGTTGGTCGCGGCCGGCTCATGTTCCGTGCCGAGGCCGCGCGAGCCCGCCCGATCGCATACCAGCCCCAGGGCGACCGCTTCCCCTCGAGTTCTTCGGCGGGCACCCATCGGGTCGCCTCGGCATCTACCTCTACCGCCGCGCGCCCGACAAGCCACCGGCCCCGGTGCGGGGCAAGAGGATCGTAGACGACCGCCACCCGATCGAGCGTTACCGCGAGCAGCAACTCCTCATCGCCAACACGACATGCCTGGTCGCGAGCGGGGAGCTTCGCCTCATGGGCGTCGATGGCCGTCGTCAACCCTTGCCACACCTCAAGGTGCATGATGCGCTCCTGCTTCGACCTTGGGAGGCTGGAGGCGATCCAAGTACAGCCGGCCTATCGCCCACTGCCGGCGACGGAACATGGCGCTTCGGATTCCAGACCCACGATTCGCCCACCGCGAGTCCGGCGATGCGTCGTGTCTCGCTGCGAGTTCGGAATGTCGAGTCCCATTGGTGAACACGACTGAAAATCGTGGTGTCGTCAGTTCGATTCTGACCCTCGGCACCACCCCTTCCTGGGACCCAATCTGAGCTCGGATGCCTTCGCGCTCAGGATCTCGATGGCGCACCGAGATGTCGAGGCGCACACGCGAGCGCGGCTGGAATCCCCCAAGGTCCTCCGGACTCGCAGCGCGGTCGACGGCTGCCGGTGTGCCCTGCCGAGCCCTGTCTGCGGGTGATCAGCGACACTTGGAAAAGCCGGGGTACAGGGGATGGGCCGCGGGTGATCTGAGGCGGACGGCGCATGCGGCCACCCCGCACGTCTTAAATGAGGAGAGATGAAGTGTGACACCAGTGCGTTAACTTTCGTCTTCGGACCTTCCGCCGGTCTCTACTCGACGATGGCAAGCGTTCTGGCGGGGTTTGCGTTCCTCGCGCTGACACTTGTCATCGGCGGATCGCACCGCCGATCGGGGAGTCGACCTCCGACGGACGCCGAACACACACGCCATCATAGGACCGACATCAGCCTTTTGATCACTCTCACGATCGGCTTCACGTCTTTCATACTGACCTCCATTCAATACGCAGAGATAGCGAGCGAGACGGGTTGTGCGATCACGGCGGGACGATCTGCATCCGAGCAGTTCCTCGCTGGAGTGTCGTTCGTATTCTCCGTCCTGCTCCTGTTCTATGCGATCGTGCAGATGATTTCCGATTCTGGGATCCCCCAAATCGGTCACACTATTCGCCGACTTGTGGCGGTGATCGGCCCGGCGGTGGCGATGCTACTTCTTTCAGCCGCCGCGGACGACGTCGCGTTCACACCATGGATCGGGGGGCTCGCCAATACCACGGGAGTATCAGGGTTCATTGAGAAGTCCAGTACGAACTTGGGCTTAGCGGGACTCACCCTGCTTCTGGCATTTCTGATTTGGAGGGTGCCGATAAACTTGCCGCACTTCGGAGCCAAGGTTGAGAGCAAGATCGAGGCCCGGGACATGCACAAGTTCTTTCCTTATATCTCCCTGCTCGCCGCCATGTTGACTCTTCTGCGAGTTAACACCTTTAGTGAGCTCCGCCCCGGGGACAGGATTGCCATTGCAGAGTTGATTGGATGGCTGGTATTTTGCGCCTTCGGCCTCCTGACTCAGAGCGCCCTGCTGTCACTCGAACGAATCGGACTGGGCCCGCCTCACCAGTGAGCGATGCACAGAGTCGGTCTGGGGTCCGTCCCCGGTCACGCCCGAGCAGCCAGTCGTCGGCACCGGTTGGGCCGAGATCGCGCCGGTCGTCAGCGTCGATCGTCGGTCAGTCCCGCTCTTCAGAATCCACGGAGCGCGCGACGTCGCCGTGAGTCGGGTCTCGCGCTGACATCGGCCTGGCCGTCAACTTCGCAGCGGCAGCCCGAACGCGGGCCCGGCTGCCCGTCCGCTCTTGCAGCGCGAGTTCGACGAACGTCCGCATCCGTGTCTTCGTGCTATCGAGAAACACCTTCCGCTCATGGCTACGAAAGATCCGGACCCCGAATCCGATGATGGGATTAGCCACCTTCGCGTATTTAGAGATGGCATGCACGCGGAACTCGACTTCGCCTGAATCCAGCCACTTCCATACCTCCCAGGCCATTTGGCCCATCTCGATGTGTCCCTGGAGCGTCCGGTAGCTCCACCCCCAGACCCGCACTTGCCGCCCATCAACCTCCTGCAGTCGGTCATAGACGGCGCTTACCCGAACGCCGACGTACAGGCGGAAGACACCGAACGCTCGCAACTCGAGCACCATGTTCCGGTGCTTTAGCTCGACATCTGGATCGTAAAAGGCACGGACAATCGACGGGTCAGCGAACTCGTACCCGCGCATCAGCTGTCGGGCAATCTGCCAGCTGCCACCGTCGATCGGGTCTCCCGGACGCTCGCTCGGAAGTTGCTGGCGGACGTCTGTGATCTGCCATCCAGGCTCGCGGGGAAAAGCTTCCAGAACCTTGGGGTCGAAGTTCGGCGGCCGGCGAGGCAAGTCCGCGAGCAGGCGTCGGACCTTCGGGCTCTGGCTGCGCTCAGTCGCCACCGGGTGCGCTCTCGATTCGCTCCGTGGTGAGGGTTATGCCGCCCGACATGCGACCACCTGACAGCCTCACCACACCCTCCAGGAAGGAAATCCACATGTGGGCTTGCACCTCCTTCGCCATCCGGAGGTGGTGGTAGAGCAGATCGACGACCCGCGTGCTGCTGCGCGACCACGACTCAATCTCGAAGACGAGAGCCTTTCCTTCACCGCCTCGGACGCGGAATTCGATCTGTCCCGCCTCCAGATGGCCGGCCAACGTGGCCAGGCGAAACGAGCGTGGGGTGACGTCGATAACGCGCACCGGGCCATCCCAGGGGCCCGGCATCCGGACCACGAACTCGTCCCCCAGCGCCATCCGCCCGTCGGCCCCAAGGACCTTCTCGAAGCGCGCAAACGTCGTCGGCGCCGGCCGGTTCAGCTTCTGCCCGATCGCCGACATCAGCTCATTCGCTCCCAGCGTCGAGTCGCGGATCTGGGTCCGGTAGCGACGGCGAAAGAGAGGACCGTGCCCGTCGCGCTCACCCTGCACCTCTTCGGTGCTAACGCCCGACGGGTACACGAGCAGAGGGGGTGGATCACGGGGTGGGGGCGTCAGGACCTCACTACGGTGCAACGGCGTGGTCCGCCACATGTAGTCCCACGAAGTGAGTGCAATTCCTACCGGCCAGGTCGCGGCGACGGTCCAGCGACGCGTCAAGGTCGGACGTCTCGGCACCGTCCTACCTATACGCGGAACGCAGTTTGCCTACCCTGTGCGCGGGGGAAGAGGCACCGAGTAAGGTGGGACGGGGATGCTGGCTCAAGCCCTGCACCGGGTGGGGGTGCGCTCGACCTACCTGCAGGGAATCTCACTGGCCGCTGTCGGCCTCTGCATCGGCCTCTGGATCCGTGCCAAGACGGTGGATCAGGACGAACGGGGCAACGCCGAACGCCGGGCCCTCTTCGTCGGGCTCTGGCCACCGATGTTGTGGCTGATCGGCCGATCCGTCGAGTCCACAGAGGAGAGACGCCGCCGGCCACGCTGGTCATGGCCGCGCGGCTGACGCATCCTGCCGCCGGCTCGGGTCATCCACCTTCACCTACATTTTGTTGCCTTCTCGCCCTGGACCCCCTGCTTGCGGCCGACCAGAAAGCGCGAAAGTCGAGGTGCACCAACACTGAAATCGTGGTGTCGTCAGTTCGCTGCTGACGCTCGGCACCACCCTGCCCCAGAAGTGGCACCGTCTCAGGGCAGCATCGTCAGCGCCGCTTGCAGTTGCGGGTCCTGCGCGTCGCCCCGCCCTGGTGTGGCCACGTCGTACATGTCCCACGGCTGCGGCAGCGCGACCACACGACTGGGCTCGATCCCGCGGTGATCACCGATCCACTTCCCGTTGGGCAGATACCAGTGCATCACCGTCAGGTGGAGGTCGCCGCCGTTCGAAAGCGGAAAGTCCTCCTGTTCCGAGCCCTTGCCGTAGGTCCGTTCCCCGACCAGCCGGGCGCGGCCGTGGACCAGCAGCGACCCGGCCGTAATCTCCGAGGCCGAGGCGGTGTTCTGGTCGACCAGCACCGTCAGCGGCGCGCTCGGTGCGATCACGTTTCCGCTCACATCGTTGCGCTGGACCGTGCCTCGCCCTCGGGTCGAATAGACCTCACCGCCGGCGACGAAGCTGGAGACGACGGCGACCGCGGCCGACACGTACCCCCCGCCGTTCCCCCGCAGGTCGAGGACGATCCCCTTCGCCGGCAAGCCGTTCCGGAGCTGCTGCGTGAACTCCTGCGCCGTCGAGTCTCCGAACTCGTAAATCCGGAGGTACAGAATGTCGCCCGGCAGCTTGGTCGAGACCACGGTCGGGCTGGTGAAGGCCCCGGCGGTCACGGGCACGGTGAGCTGCTGCGACCCGCGCTGCAGAAGAAGTGACACCTCGGCGCCGGAGCCGTCGATCCAGTTGCCGACGGTGGTCGACGGCGCCCCGGCGGTGGACCGACCGTCGACCGCGAGGATCAGGTCCCCGGCCTCGAGGCCTGCACTCTGAGCCGGCGAGGCGGGAACGATGCCGGTGACGACGGGGCCGGCTCCCGTGTAGTCGAGGTAGACGCCGATTTGCTTGTGATGCTGCCCCGCGTAGTCCTCCTGCTCGGAGCGGTACTCGCCGGGGGTGAGATACGTCGTGAAGGGGTCGTTGAGCGCCTGGACCATGCCCTGGATGCCCCCGTCGGTCAGCGCTTCCCCGTTCAGGTCCTGCGTCCAGTAGTGGGCTTCGATGATGCGGAGCGCCTGCTGCTGGGCCGGCTCGTCGAGCTGTGTCCGGCTCTGCCCGCCACCGATCACGGGCACCAACTCGGGAAACTGCTGATCGGTGTAGGCACCGGCTCCATAGGCCAGGAACAGGAGCAGCAGAGCGGCCAGCGCGGCGATGGCGCGGCGCGCCCATCGCGGGGTCCCCGCGAAACCGAGCCGGCGGAGTTTCGCGAGGTCCGGTCGGGGGATCCTCTTCACCCGGTCAGCATGCCGCCCGCGCGGGCGCCGCGCCGTCCGCGAGTTCAGACGCGAACGTACCGGCGGACCCCGATATAGCTGCCCAGCGCCCCCAGCAGCGCTCCCGCCACGAGGAGGTAGACGCCGAGCACGGTCACGAAGTGGGGGTCGTAGGTCAGCGGGACGAAGAACAGCGCCGATTGGAACCGGTTGACGAAGGGGTGATATCCGACCATCACGATCCCCAGGGCCAGCCCGGCGGCGAGAATCCCGGTCAGGATGCCCTCCAGGACGAAGGGGCCGCGGACGAACCACTCGCTGGCGCCCACCAGCTTCATGACCTCGATCTCGCGCCGCCGGTGGTAGACCGCGGTCCGGATCGTGTTCATGACGATCACGACCGAGATCACCACCAGCACCGCGAGCAGGCCCAGGCCGGCGAACGTGAGCCAGTCGGACAGCCGGAGCATGTTGCTGATGAACCCACCCTGGTAGTCGGTCGGATTCTGGGGATCGGCACCGGGCCACTGCCGGGCGACGGCGTTGATCTGCTGGACCGCCTGCGAGGCTGGTCGCCTGGACCTCGATTCTGGCCGGAACCGGGTTGCCCTGCACCTGCTGAAGCAAGGCCTGGTTCTGCGGGTCGCTGGCCAGTTGGGCCAGCACCTGGTCTTTGGTCTCGAAGGTCACGCTCTCGACGTCGTGACGGCCTCGAAGCCGGGCTTCGAAGTCGAGCACCGAGCTCATCGGGGTGTTGTCGGAGACAGAGATGGTGAGGACGGCGACCTGCTGGCGGTAGCTGTCGAGGACCTGGTTGAGGCTCTGCCCGACGAGCAGGTTGACGCCACCCAGGACCAGCATCATCGAGATCGAGACCACCGCGGTCACCGTGACCGTGGCGTTACGGAAAAAGCTCTGCCAGGCGCTGCTAAGCGCGAAGCGCAGATGCCGGAAGAGTGTCATGGTATCTACCTGTCACGTCGTCTCGGACGATGCGGCCGTGGTCGATGGCCACCACCCGGCGGCGGAGCACGTCCACGATGTCGCGGTTGTGCGTGGCCATCACGACGGTGGCACCGGCCGCGTTGATGCCCAGGAACAGCTGCATCAGCTCCCACGAGGTGGCGGGATCGAGGTTGCCCGTCGGCTCGTCCGCCACCAGCAGCTGCGGCGCGTGGACCAGCGCGCGGGCGATCCCGACGCGCTGCTGCTCGCCGCCCGAGAGCTGGTGGGGGTACCGGCGCTGCGCCGTCTGGAGACCGACGGTCTCGAGCGCATCCCGGACCCGCTCCCGCGTGCGCCGCCCCGACTCGCCGTGAACGCGGAGGGCGAAAGCCACGTTCTCGTACACGGTGAAGCGGGGCAGCAGCTTGAAGTCCTGGAACACCAGGCCGACCTGCCGGCGCAGCGCCGGCAGCTGGTGGCGGCGCAGCCGGGCGAGGTCGACGCCGTGGACGAACACCCGGCCCGAGGTCGCCTTCTCCTCGCGAACCAGGAGCCGCACGATCGTCGACTTGCCGGCACCGGAGGGCCCGACCAGGAACAGGAAGTCTCCCCGATCGACCTCCAGGTCAACGCCTTCGAGCGCCATCGCGCCGTTCGCGTAGCGCTTGCTGACACCCCTCAGCGAGATGACCGGATCGAGTCGCGGTTTGGGAACGATCGGCTTGTTCGACATTGCTGTGATGTGGAGCGGGACGGCGTCGAGCCGACCATCGAGGATCGGTCGGGGTGCCGGCGCACCCGTGGCCGAGTATAGCCAGCGGCGACGGGGCGGGTCAAACGCACCTACCCGCCCCCGGATGGCCGGCTCCACTAACAGCCGACGTGGCCGACCCCCCTGCGGCACCATGACCGATGTGTCACCTCCCAGGCTCGC
The DNA here is from genome assembly GCA_963808785.1 of Candidatus Dormiibacterota bacterium. GTDB lineage: Bacteria > Chloroflexota > Dormibacteria > Dormibacterales > Dormibacteraceae > CAVTSA01. The sequence goes on from CAWEGH010000011.1 coordinate 206,802, forward strand.
AGGGGAGCCGTCGGGGCCGGTTCCGGTCCCGGACGTGGTTGTCCGTCTGGCCGGTGCCCAGCGCCCGGTGCCGGTGTGGGAGAACCAGCTGGGCGGGATCACCTTCCGGCTGGACGCATACCCTGGCGCCCGGTTCGTCAAGTGGGCGCCCCGCGACTCCGGCCTCGACCTTCGGGCGGAGGCGGAACGTATGCGTTGGGCGGCCCCCTTCACGCCGGTGCCCGACGTGCTGGCGGAGGGCGAGGACGATGACGGCGCCTGGCTGGTGACGGCGGCACTGCCGGGTCTGAGCGCCGTCAGCGAGCGATGGCGCCGGCAGCCGGCAGTCGCCGTTCGCGCCCTCGGTGCCGGGCTGCGGGCGCTCCACGACGCGCTTCCGGTCGCCGGCTGCCCCTTCGACTGGTCGGTCGCCGAGCGGTTGCGTCGGGCCCGAGCTCGCAAGGTGCACGTGGACTCACCTGACCAGGCGGGCCCCGCCCCACCGGCTGAGCTCCCGCCCGAACCCCCGATCGACCGGCTGGTCGTCTGTCACGGCGACGCCTGCTCGCCGAACACCCTCCTCGACGATGAGGGGCGTTGGACCGGCCACGTGGACCTGGGGGCGCTCGGCGTCGCCGACCGCTGGGCCGACCTGGCGGTCGCCACCTGGAGCACGGAATGGAACTACGGTCCGGGCTGGGAAGACGAGCTGCTGGCGGCCTACGGTGTCGAGCCGGACGAGGGCCGGACCAAGTTCTACCGGCAACTCTGGGACGCGACCTGATTCCCCGCTTGTGCACCAACGGGGGTTATCCCGCCCACGCAGGCCCCGATGGTGCACCAACGGGGGTGATCCCGACGCGGGGCTAGGCCGCGTCCGACTCCCCCAGCCGCCAGCGCAGCCAGCCTTCCAGCAGGGGCTCGATCTCGCCGTCGAGCACCGCCTGAGCGTTGCCCAGCTCGACGCCGCTGCGCAGGTCCTTGACCAGGGTGTAGGGCTGCAGGACGTAGTTGCGGATCTGGCTTCCGAACTCGGCCGGGAGCACCTCGCCACGCAGCTCGACTCGCTCCTGCGCCGCCACTTCCTGCTGGCGCTGATAGAGCCGCGATCGCAGCACCTTCATCGCCAGGTCACGATTCTTGATCTGCGAGCGCTCGTTTTGCATCGCGACCACGATGCCCGTCGGGAGGTGCGTGATACGTACCGCGGAGTCGGTCTTGTTGACGTGCTGGCCGCCGGCGCCGGTCGAGCGGTAGGTGTCGATGCGCAGTTCGTCGGGGTTGATCTCCAGGTCGGCCTCTTCGGTCGCGTCGAGCTCCGGCATCACCTCCACCAGCGCGAACGAGGTGTGCCGGCGGTGCTGCTGGTCGAACGGGGACAGACGGACGAGCCGGTGCACACCGTGCTCGGCGCGGAGCAGGCCGTAGGCACGCCGTCCCCGGAAAACGAAGGTCACCGACTTGAGGCCCGCTTCTTCGCCCGGGGAGACGTCGATCACCTCGAAGGCCCCGCCGGGGCGCAGCACCGAGGCCGCGTTGTGGGGCGGCTGCGCCCAGCGCGAATACATGCGCAGCAACATCTCGACCCAGTCCTGGGCCTCGACCCCGCCCTGACCGGCCGAGATGGTGACGACCGCCGGCGAATCGGAGTGGGAGTCGGCGAACAGCAAGTCCAGCTCCCGCTGGCGCAGCTCCTGCTCGAGGGGCGCTTCCTCCTCCCGCACCTGCTCCGCCAGGTCGGCGTCGTCCGCCGCCAGCTCGGCCAGCTCCACCAGGTCTCGTGCCCGCTGCTCGAGGTTCGCCCAGCCGGTGATCTCCTCGCGCAGCTCACCCGCCTCGCGTGCCAGCGAGCCGGCGGACTGTGGATCGTCCCAGATGCCGGGCTCCGCCAGCTGCCGCTCCAGGTCGGCTAGCCGGCGCTTCTTGCTCGGGAGGTCAAAGATGCTCCTTCAGCTGGAGGATCCGGCGAAGCAGCTCGTTGGGGGTCTGGCTATCGTCCATGGCAGTGCTTGTATTTCCTCCCTGAGCCGCAGGGGCAAAGTTCGTTGCGGCCGATCTTGCGTCCTGCCCCCACCGCTGCCCGATCCCGGCGCTGCCGGGCCCCGTCCCGCTCCACGGTTCCGGTCGCTTCCGCACCCTGTGCGGAGGTCCGGTCCACCCGTTCCGCCTGCGGGGGCGCCTCCTGCTCCATCACGCGGACGTGGAACATGTTCGTGACCACGTCGGCCCGGATCGCCGCGGTCAGCTCGTCGAACATCTTGTGCGCCTCGATCTTGTATTCCTGGAGCGGGTCGCGCTGACCGTATGCCTGCAGGCCGACGCCCTCCCGGAAGTGCTCCATCTGGGTGAGGTACTCCACCCACTTGGAGTCGATCGTGCGCAGCATCACAAAGCGCTCGACCTGCCGCCGCAGCTCCTCGTCGTCGCCCATCTCGGCCTCCTTCGCCTCGTAGGCTCGGAGGGCCGCCTCGTAGAGGTACTCGGTGAGCCCGTCGGTGCCGGCGTGCAGCGCTTCATCGGGGATCTCGGTGCCTTCCGCCAGCGGGAAGTACTGGCGCAGATACTCGACCAGGCCGTCCAGGTCCCAGCTCGCCGGGGTACGTCCCTGGCAGTGGTTCTCGACCCCCGTCACGATCAGTTCGCGGATGTACTCGAGAATGTTCTCGCGGGTGTCGACGCCCTCCAGCACACGCGTGCGCTCGCCATAGATGATCTCGCGCTGCGTGTTCATCACGTCGTCGTACTCGACCACGTGCTTGCGGTCGTCGAAGTGCATTCCCTCGACCTTCTTCTGGGCCCCCTCGATCGAGTTGGCGACCCACCGGTGTTCGATGGGCTCGATGTCGAAGCGGTCCATCATCCGCCCGATGCGATCGGCGGCGGGGCCGAAGACGCGAACCAGGTCGTCCTCCAGAGAGAGGAAGAATCTGGTCGAGCCGGGGTCGCCCTGACGCCCGGAGCGGCCGCGAAGCTGATTGTCGATGCGGCGTGACTCGTGCCGCTCGGTGCCCACGATGTGGAGGCCGCCGACGTCCACGACTCCGCCGCCCAGCACGATGTCGGTGCCGCGGCCGGCCATGTTGGTGGCGATCGTGACCGCGCCGCGCTCGCCGGCGCCGGCGACGATCGCGGCCTCGCGCTCGTGCTGCTTCGCGTTCAGCACCTCGTGGTCGATCCCGCGCCGGTCCAGCATCCCTGAGAGGCGCTCCGACTTCTCGACCGAGACCGTCCCCACCAGCACCGGCCGCCCCAGCTCGTGCATGGCCTCGATCTCGTCGATGACCGCCTCGAACTTGGAGTCGACGCTCTTGTAGATCACGTCGGGATGGTCCTTGCGGGTGACGGGCTTGTGGGTCGGGATCTCGACCACCTCGAGCTTGTAGATCTTGTCGAGCTCCTCCGCTTCGGTCATCGCCGTACCCGTCATCCCCGCCAGCTTGGGGTAGAGGCGGAAGTAGTTCTGGAGCGTGATGGTGGCCAGCGTCCGCATCTCCTGCTGGACCTGGAGCCCTTCCTTGGCTTCGATCGCTTGGTGGAGGCCGTCCGACCAGCGACGGCCGGGCATGGTGCGACCGGTGAACTCGTCGACGATCACCACCTCGCCGTTCTGGACCAGGTAGTCCCGATCGCGCTCGTAGAGCGCCTTGGCCCGGATCGCCTGGTTGACCTGGTGCGCTTCGGACACGTGCTCCAGGTCATAAATGTTCGGGATCCCGGTCCAGCGCTCCATCTTGGCCACGCCGACGTCGGTCAAGGACGCCGACCGATGCTTCTCGTCCTTGGTGTAGTCGACCTCTTCTTTGAGGCGAGCCGCCAGCCGCGCGTACTGCCGGTACTTGTCGGTGGACTCCTCGCCCTGGCCCGAGATGATGAGCGGCGTCCGCGCCTCGTCGATCAGGATCGAGTCGACCTCGTCGACGATGGCGTAGTTGAGATCGCGCTGCACGCGCTGGTTGAGCTCCACCGCCATGTTGTCGCGCAGGTAGTCGAACCCGAACTCGTTGTTGGTCCCGTAGGTGATGTCGCAGAGGTAGGACTCGTGACGGCTCACCGGCCGCAGATGCCGGAGGCGATCGTCGCTGTGCGCCTCGTCGACGTACTCGGGGTCGTAGACGTAGCTCCCCTCGAGCCCGGTTTGGGGCGAGTGGATGACGCCCACGCTGAGGCCGAGGGCCGCGTACAGAGGCCCCATCCAGCCCGCGTCCCGACGCGCCAGGTAGTCGTTGACGGTGACCAGGTGCGTGCCCTTGCCGCCGAGCGCGTTGAGGACCAGGGGCAGGGTGGCGACGAGCGTCTTCCCTTCGCCGGTCTTCATCTCGGCGATCTTGCCTTCGTACAGCACGATCCCGCCCACCAGCTGCACGTCGAAGTGGCGCATCCCGATCGTCCGGCGCCCCGCCTCCCGGGTCACCGCGAACGTCTCCACCAAGAGGTCGTCGAGGCTCTCGCCCTCCTGTGCGCGCCGGCGCAGCTCAGCGGCGCGCTCGCGCAGCTCGTCGTCGGCGAGGGCCTTCACTTCGGGCTCGAGCTCGCTGATCTCCTGCGCGGTCTTGTTGTGCTGCCGGACCTCCCGCTCGTTGGGATTGAGCAAGCGGGAAAGCAGAGCTGGGGCCATCATCTCCGACTATACCCACCCCCCGCTGGGGGCAAATCACGCACCATGGGAGGCGAATCACGAGGGTGGGCCCGGAGCGAATGGCCAGGTTGCGCGACCTGGCCGGCAACCTGCTCGACGTCCGGCAGGAGCCTGAGCTCGGGCGCGAACCGGGCCCGAACCGGAGCCGGCGAGGGCGCTCCGGACGAGAAGGCGGACGCGGAGAGGGGGCAATGAGCGACCAGATCACCGGTAAACAGTTCGATGAATCGGAGGGCGCCGAGGACTGGCGCGCCCTCTGGGGAGGCGCCTTCGCGTGCACCTACTTTCGGACCGGGTCTTTCGGCGCCGGTGCCGCGCTCGTGCACGCGATCAGCGAGCTCGCTGCCGCGGCGGACCACCCGATCGACGTCGACCTGCGACCGGAGGGCGTGACGGTCCGGCTGTTCACCCATCACCCGGGAGGGCTGAGCAGCCTCGATGTTGAGGTGGCTCGAGAGATCTCCGCGACCGCGCGCAGACTCGGCGTGTCGGCCGACCCCTCCCTCGTTCAACACGTGCAGATCACGATCGACGCGCTCGTCACCGCCCAGGTGCGACCCTTCTGGTGCGCCGTGCTCGGCTACCAGCTGATCGGCGACGAGGACGTGTTCGATCCGCACCGTTTCGGGCCGCCCGTCTCGTTTCAGCAGATGGACGCGCCACGCCCCCAGCGGAACCGCATCCACGTCGATCTGTACGTGCCTCGCGACCAGGTCGAGGCACGCATCGCGGCCGCACTCGCCGCCGGCGGCCACCTGGTGAACGACACGCACGCGCCCAACTGGTGGACGCTTGCCGACGCCGAGGGCAACGAGGTCGACCTGGCCATCTGGGGATAGGCACTCGGGAGCGCCGGTCATCACACGTTGACCCGAGCCACCGAGAGCGCGCGCACGTCTCCGGCACCGGCCTCGCGGAGCACCCGGGCGCAAGCCTCCACCGTCGCGCAGGTCGTGATGACGTCGTCGACCAGGAGCACGGGACGGCCTCGCAGGTCGGGGCCCTGCCAGCGGAACGCGCCCTCCACGTTGCGGCGGCGCTGGGCGCGATCGAGCCCGACCTGAGAGCGAGTGTCACGCCGCCGGACGAGATGGCCGCGGGCATGTCCGACCGGCCAGGCCAGCCGCAGCTCGTCAGCGAGCAGCTGCGACTGGTTGAATCCGCGCCGGCGGCGCCGGCGGCGATGGAGCGGCACCGGCTCGAGGATGGCGCCCGGCTGTAGGAAGGGTTCGAACCGCTCCACCAGCAGGCCCGCCAGGGCCCGGGCCAGCGGACGGCGACCCCGGTACTTGAGGCGGTGGATCGCCCGCTCCAGCGGCCCCTCGTAAACCGCCGCCGAGCGGACCGCCTCCAGCGCTTGCAGCCGTTGACGGCAGGTGCAGGGCTCTCCGCGCACCTCCAGCCGGCGCCCGCAACGACCGCAGATCGGCTCCACGACCGGTTCGATCAGGAGAAGGCAGCGAGCACACAACCAGCTTCCGAGCGCTCCGCAGCCGCCGCACCGGGGCGGGAGCAGCCAGTCCAGCAGCATCCGCATCATCCGCCCAGCGTCTCCCCTGCGCCCTCCTCCCCAGCCCCTTCTTAACAACCCCCCGCGCCGCACCGGCCATCTGTCGACAGTTGGCCCCAAAAATGACCCGAAATCGGGCCATGTGTCTACAGATGGCCTAAGGGTTGACGGGATCGCGGAGCTCGATGCGCAGCTGGTCGCCGGGGCGGATCCCGACCTCGGCCGCACGTCCGGCGGGAAGCTCGACCACGCTCGCTGCCCGCCAGACGAGCGGGACCAAGCGCCAGGGCCGGAGGCAGGCCACCACCCGCACCACCCGGTAGCGGCGGTCAAGGAAGACCGCGTCGATGGCAAAGCGCATCCCGAACATGTGGATGGACTTGCAGGGGTGGATCCAGAGTCCCGAGGCCGCTTCCAGGCGCTCGCGACCGAGCAGGCCGAGCGCCCGGCGCAGAGCGTCGTCGGCCTCCTCCAACCGCTCGGCCACGACCACGCCGGTCGGCTGGTGCCGCAGCCGCAGCACCGGATCAGTCACTCCCCCGTTGCATACGATGGCGGGAATGCCCGACTTCGACTCCGAGGGCCTTCGCGTCCACTACGTCACCGCCGGCGCCCCCGAGAGCCGGCCGATCCTTTTGGTGCACGGGTACGCCAGCGACTACGAGCTGAACTGGGTCGGATCGCGGTGGCAGGAGACCCTGAGCCGGCACGGTTTCGGCATCATCGGCATCGACCTCCGCGGGCACGGACACTCGGACAAACCCCACGACCCGGCCGCCTACAGCCTGCGCGCGATGGCCGGCGACGCGCTCCGGCTGCTCGACCATCTGGGGGTGGAGCGAGCGGACTTCCTGGGCTACTCGATGGGCGCCCGGATCGGCCTTCTCCTCTGCCACGACCACCCGGATCGCTTTGGGCGCGTGGTGATCGCCGGCATCGGCCTCCGCCAGGGCACGTCGGCGAACCCGGGCAAGGCGCGGCTGATCGCCCGCCGGATGCGCGGCGACACCACGGTCGACGATCCCGAGGCGGTCATGTTCTACAAGTTCGCCAGCGCCCGGCCGATCAACGACCTGGAGGCCCTCGCCTGCTGCATCCTGGGGGACCATGCGGCCCTGCGAGAGGACCAGGTGACGTCGATCCGTACCCCGATCGACGTCATCGCCGGGGATCAGGACGTGATCGCGCGTGACGCGCCCGAGCTGGGGGCGCGACTCCCGCACGGCCGCTACGACCCCATCCCGGGCCGCAACCACAACAACGCGGTGCCGGCCCGCGACTTCAAGGCGGCCGCCATCCCCTTCCTGCTCGGCGAACGCAGCTGACGGAGCGAACGGGAACGGCGCCTCAGTGGCCGGCGAGGGTGCTCGTGATGTGCGAGAACACGCTCGAGATCTGACCACCGAGCGCGGTCAGAGCCACGATCACGACGACCGCGACCAGGACCAGGATGAGCGCGTACTCAACCATGCCCTGGCCTCGCTGTGTGCTCCGCTGATCCCGGCCGCTCTCAGGCGTGCCGTCTGTCACGATCTCCTGCCCCCCTTTCACCCCGCTCGACCTCCTGGATTCAGTGCTCCTCCTCACGGCAGCCGCGATCCTACCATCTCGGAGTGGTCCACTCGCGTCCGGTCTTCGTCCGCGGCATCCCACCCTCCGGGTTCCCGCCACCCGTCCGACCACCCGACATGACCGAAGTGAACGCGGAGCCGTAGCAGATCGCGCAGCATGGCCGCCGACGCCCGGAGCGGCGCCACCGTGGAGGCGCCGGCATTGAACCAGCGCACCGGTACCTCCTCCACCCTCCAGCCGGCGTCGAGCGCGCGGACCAGGACCTCCACGTCATAGGCGAACCCCTCCGTCACCAGGCCCCGGAAGAGCCGGTGCGCGACCTCGCCCCGGAACAACTTGAAGCCGCACTGCGTGTCGTGAAAGCCCGGCAGCACCAGCGTCTGCACCAGCCGGTTGAACGTCTTGCCCATCAGCCGGCGATGAAGCGGCTGGTCGATCTCGCGGGCGCCCGGGGCCGCACGGGAGCCGATGGCGACGTCCGCGCCGCGCTCCAGCGCCGCCCGCAGCTTCGACAGCTCCTCGATCGGCGTCGAGAGGTCGGCGTCGGTGATCAGGACCTGGTCGCCCCGGGCCACTCGCACGCCCTCGGCGACGGCCCGGCCTTTGCCGCGGTTGGGAGCGACCGCGACCACCCTGACCTCACGATGGCGCGCCGCCTCCGCCCGCATCACCGACAGCGTGCCGTCGCGGCTCCCGTCGTCCACCAGGATCAGCTGGCTCCTGATCTCGCGGCTCCCGGCGTACGCGCGGATGGCGCCCAGGGTCGGCGGAAGGCGGCGCTGCTCGTTGAAGCACGGGATGACGATCGACAGATCCATGGCTGAGCGGGGGTCCATCCTACGGGCCCAAACCGGACACGGAACGACCAAAGCCAGCCAACCGGTGAGCCCCGCCGGCTACCCCCGCAAGTGGTGATAGTCGAGGCCCAGGAGGTGCTCGCCGGCGGTCGACCCCAGCCCCAGACGGGTCACCAGGGCATAGGCCAGGCCCGTCAGCCCCACGATCAACGCCACGTCGAACGCCCCGTCCGGCTCGGGCAGGCGCAGGGGCCCGAGCGCCGCCACCGAGATCAGACCCGCCGCCGCCGCAACGATCAGGGCGTCGATGCCGAGGCCGAGGAGCAGCACCGGCAGGCGGCCGGGGAGGGCAGGCTCCGGGAGCCGGTGGCGCCGGCGGAGAGCGGGGAGATACCGGAGCACCAGGTAGCAGAAGAAGAAGGCCGCGAGCACGGCTAAGACTGCCAGCTCCCAACCCTCGACCCGGGCCAGGTAGGGCCGGACGCGATTCCCGACCAGCGCGCCCAAGAGCGTGATGACCGACACCCAGAGCGCGGCCGCGGGCAGCATGCCGAGCAGGAAGGTCGCGGGCGGCAGGTCGATGAGCCCGGACGCGAGATTGGTGTAGACGCGGGTCCCCGGGACCAGCCGGGTCAGGAACACACCGGGCGCACCCGCCGACTGCAGGCGGTCGGTCAGCACCGCGATCACGCTCGACCGCTGCAGCCGCTCGGCGGGGCCGCGCAGCGCCCGGCGCCGGAGCGTACGCACCCAGAGGTACCCGAGCGTGGCCCCGATCATGTCGACCAGGACCAGGACCGGCAAGAGAATCCAGAGCGGCACGGCGCCACCGGCGGCGAGCACCCCGGCCGTGATCAGCATGCCGTCGGCGGGGAAGATGGGGAGCGGCACACCCACCTCCTCGATGAAGAGCAGGCCGACCAGCGAGAAAGCGAGGAGCGCGCCGGACGGATTCACCACCACTGTGTACAGCACCGCGCGAGGCGGGTTTCTGCTACCGATCGCGGCCCAGCATGACGAGGAGGGCGAACCGCGGCAGCACCGCCATCCTCCGCGCCCGCCAGGGCTCGTGAAGGACTCTCCACGCCCACTCCCCGTGGAGGCGGCGCCAGGCCCCGGGAGCGCGCCGCACGCGTCCGGCCAGGTAATCGAAGGTCCCTCCCACGCCGATCGCGACTCCCACCCCCAGGCGGCCCGCGTTGCGCGCGATCCAGAGCTCTTGCGCGGGAGCGCCGAAGGCGACCAGCAGCAGGTCGGCTCCGGAGGCGCGGATCCGTTCCGCCTGGGCGAGGTCCTCCTCGGGCCGCGGTGAGCCGGGCTCGGCACCCACCACGCGAAGGCCCTGGTGTCCCGCCCCGAGCCGCGCCGCGGCCGCTTCGGCCACACCCGGCCGGGCACCCAGGAGGTACAGCCCGTATCCACGCTCGGCGGCGGCGGCGGCGAGTCGGGGTACCAGGTCGGCCCCTGCCACCTGGGTGGCCGGGCGGCCCCGCCGGCGCAGCGCCCAGACCACCCCCCACCCATCCGCCAGCCGCAGAGCCGCCGAGCCCAGTGCACGCCGGAAGGCGGGGTCCCGGCGCGCCCGCATCAGGAACTCGGGATTGACGGTCACCACCAGCGCCGTGTCCCGTCCGGGGTCGGCGCGATGCGCGTCGACGAGGGCGACCACGGCCGCCACCGCGCCCTCCATGTCGAGCTCGTCGACGGCTACCCCGAGCACGCGCTGCGCCGTCACGGGCCACATCATGCGGCAGGGCAGAATAGCGGGATGGCGACGGCGAGGCTCCGGGTGGCCTGCTTCCTTCCCCCCGGCCTCGCGGAGCGGCCGACCGGGACCGCGGTCTACGCCCGTTATGTGCGGGACCGCCTGCTCGAGACCGGGGAGGTGGAACTGGTCGGCGGCAAGGCTCCCAACGACGCCATCCTTTCTCTGGACGGCAGCTTCCGGGCGGGGCGGGGCCAGCCGACGGTGACCGCGATCGTCGACGCGGGCCACTTGCTCACCCGGCGCGCGCACACACCGCGGGAATGGGTGGCGCGGAGCTGGCGGGTCGCCTCCGCCGCCCGCCGGTCGACGTCGGTGCTGGTCCCCTCGGCGGCGGTGCGCTGGGCGCTGACCACCCGGCTCCGTGTGCCCGAGGAGCGCCTGGTCACGCTCGATCCACTGCCGGCGCCGGCGTTTCGCCGCGCGGCTCGGGCCGACCTCGACCGCGTCCGGGAGGCCCACGGTCTGCCAGAGCGGTACTTCGTCTACGTCGGCTCTCGCGCACGGCGTAAGAACCTGGACTTCCTGGCGCGGTCCTGGGCCCAGGCATGGGCGCAGCTCGGCCCGGACGTTCACCTGGTGCTGGCAGGACCGCAGCGCGGCGGTTTGGACCACGCGCCCGGCGTGCTCGATGCCGGCTGGGTGCCGGCCGCCGACCTGCCGGCGGTCCTCACGGGGGCGATCGCGTATCTCAATCCCAGCCTGTACGAGGGACACGGGGTGGGCGCGCTGGAGGCGATGGCGTGCGGGACTCCGGCGCTGGTGGCGGCGACCGGGGCGCTGCCGCGCACGGTCGACCAGGGAGGACTGATGCTGGACGCCTACGACCCGGCCCAGTGGTGCGAGGCGATGGACACGGTCGCCCGCCGCCCGGACATCCGCCGCGAGCTGTCCGCCAACGCCCTCAAGCTGACCGCGGAGCGCCGCGCCCACCCGCCGGACCCCGGCCCCCTCCTGCGCGCGCTGGGTGGCGCGTCGCCACTCCCCCCGGGGGGCGCTGCCGGCTCGTCGGGGCGGCGAGCCCATGCCCGGTGACCCGGCCCGTGGTCGCCGTCGACGCGGGGCCGGCCCTGCGCCCGCTGCGGACGGGGACCGAGCTGGTCGCCTGGGAGCTCTGCCGCCGGCTCCCGGCGGCGGCGCCGGACCTCGACTTCCGGTTCTTCGCCCCCACCGCCGGCTCGGACGACCTGCCGGTCACCCGGCTTCCGGCGCGCCGCCTTTTCAGCCAGCTCCGGCTCCCCCGCGAGCTGTGGCGGCACCGCCCCGATCTCTTCTTCGCCCCTGCCCACGTGGTGCCGTTCCTGGTCCCGGGCCGCGCGGTGACGATCGTCCACGACGTGGCTTTCGAACGCCATCCCGAGGTCTACGCGGCGACTGACCGCGAGTATCTGCGCCTCACCACCCGCTGGGCGGAACGGCGCTGCCGGGTCTTGATCACGCCCTCCGAGGCGACCCGGCAGGACCTGCTGGAGCTGCACCATCTGGACCCGGTGCGGGTGGTGACGGTCCACCCGGGCGGGGGCGAGCGGGTACCCGAACTGGAGGAGGAGGTGGTGGGCCGGCGCCTGGTGGCGCTCGGGGTGAGGCAGCCCTATGTCCTGCAGGTGGGCCGCGTGGAACCGAAGAAGCAGCCGGAGTTGGCCCTGAGCGCGGTCGAGCGCCTGGGCGGCCCGCGTCTGGTCCTGGCCGGCGCCACGCCCGACCCGGAGCTCGCGGGCCGGCTGCGCGCGAGTGCTTCCTGCCAGCTGCTGGGCCACGTCTGCGACGCCGACCGGGAAGCCCTCTACCAGGCGGCGGCGGCAGTCGTCATGCCCAGCCTCTACGAAGGGTTCGGGTTCCCGCTGCTGGAGGCGATGCGGCGCGGGGCGCCGGTGGTCGCGGCGGCGATCTCCTCACTTCCCGAGATCGGTGACGACGCGGCGCGGTACGTGATGGATCCTGCCGACACGGCGGACTTCGCGGGCGTTCTCGCGGGTGCGATCGCGGATCGTCCCCAGCTTGCGACCCGGGGGCGGGTCCAGGCGGCCCGCTTCACCTGGGAGCGCTGCACGGCGGGCGTGGCGGAGGTGCTGCGCGCCGCGCTCGCCTAGAAACGCTCAGTCCCGCCCGGCGGCATCCTGGAGGACGCGCCAGGTCTCCTGCGCGGTCCGGGTCCAGCTGAACGATTGGGCCCGGGCCCGTCCGCGCCGGCGCAGATCATCCCGCAGCTCCTCGTCGTTCAGCACCCGCTCCAGCGCAGCGGTCCAGGCATCCGGATCGGCGGGGTCGACCAGCAGCCCCGCGTCCCCCACCACCTCGGGCAGGGACGCGCGGTCGGAGACCACCACCGGGGTACCGCACGCCATCGCCTCCAGCGGCGGCAGCCCGAACCCTTCGTACCAGGCAGGGTGGCAGAGACAGTCGGCGGCGGAGTAGAGGGCGGGCAGGTCCTGGCGCGCAACAGATCCCAGGCGCCGCACGTCGCCGCTCGCGCGCTCCAGCTTGGCCTCGATGGCGCGGGCCCGCCAGCCCGTCGTACCGACCACGACCAGAGGCAATCGCTGGTCCAGGTGGGCCCAGGCGTCGAGCAGGACGGGCAGGTTCTTGCGGGGCTCGATGGAGCTCACGAAGAGGCAGAAGCGCTCGGGAAGGTCATGCCGGCGCCGGACATCGGCGACCACCTCGGGCGGCTGGGGTCTGAAGACCGGGTCCACGCCCAGCGGCACCACCCGGAGCCGGTCATGCGGCACGCCGAGGAAGGTCTCCACGTCGCGAGCGGTCGAGTTGGAGACGCAGATCACGCGGTCGGCCCGCCGCAGCGACCGCGGCACGATGTGCTGGACCGAGAGCCACTGGCCGTCGGGGAACCACTCCGGGTTCCGGTAGATGGCGAGGTCGTGGATCGTGACCACGGACGGCATCCCGACCCCACCCAGTGGGAGCTGGCCGATGCAGCCGAAGAAGACGTCGGCGTCGCTCCTCCGCAGGGCGCTGGACCAGAGGAGGTGACGCCCGGCGAGGGGGAAAGACGAGCGGCGCGCGGCCGAAATCCCCGGCGGCGCGTCGACGCCTGCCGGTGTGTAGACCCTGAGGTCGGCGGGCGCCACCTCTGCCAGCCCGTGCAGGATCTCCGTCGTGTAGACCCCCACACCGGAGTCGGGATGGCCCAGGCCGTCCCCGTCGATGGCGACCCGGAGCCGCCGGTCATCGGAGATAGAGCTGCCGCTCACGAAAGACAAGCATCGTCTCCGAGGCGGCCACCGCGCCGCGGACGACGCAGGCCTGCGGGTCGGCCGCCACCCGGACGCGGAGCTCGAGGCGCTCCGCCAGGAGGCGGTCGAGGCCGCGCAGCTGGGCGCCGCCACCGACCAGCGTCAGCCCACGCTCGGCGATCCCTCCCCGCACCCCGGCGGGCACCTCGTCGAACGCGCGCCGGACCTCACCCACGAAGGTGTCGAGGGGTTCGACCAACGCAGCGGCGACGTCGCCCGAGGTCACGCGCCGCCATCTCTCCCGGCGTCCAGCCGGCTCGTTCACCGGCACCTCCATGCTGAGCGGCTCCTCGAGGGGAAGAGCGGCCCCCACCGCGCGTTTAAGCTGTTCCGCCGCGCGTTGATCCACGCTCAAAGAGAGGTGGTTCGCGAAGTGTTCGACGATCGCCCGATCCAGCGCCTCGCCGGCCACGCTCAGCATCGCTTGCACCACGGTGCCGCTGGAGTCTTGCACCGTCAGCTGTGAGGCGCCCGCGCCCACGTCGAGGACCGCGCAGGCCTGGCGCGAGGTGTCGAGACCGGCGCCCAGCGTCGCGGCCAGGCCTTCCTCGACCAGCCAGCTGCGCCGGGCCCCGGCGGCGATGGCGGCGCCGAGGAGCGCGCGGCGTTCGCGCGTCGAGGCCGCTGCCGGGATGGCGAGGATGACCTGCGGCCGGAACAGAGAGCGGCCGATGCGACTGGGGTCGACCACGTCCCCGACCAGCGCGGCGGCGGCGGGCAGGTCGACGATCATCGACCCCGCCACGGGTCGAGAGACCTGGGCGCCGGCGGGGAGAAAGGTGGCGGCGTCGAGGGCGCGATGCCCGACGGCGAGGACGCGGCCGCCCTCACCGGGGACCCAGGCGATGGCCGCCGGCTCGTCCACCAGCAGCCCTTGCCGCCGGGAGTAGACGCGAACGGCGGCCGTGCCGAGGTCGACGCCAAGCCGGCGCACGGGCACCGCGGTCAGGTGGCGCGCGGGGCCCGCTCGACCTTGGCGCCGAGCGAGCGCAGCTTGCCGACCATGTCTTCGTAACCGCGATCCAGGTGCCAGGCCCGCTCGATCTGGGTCGTGCCCTCCGCGGCCAGCGCCGCCACCACGAGCGCGGCGCCGGCGCGGATGTCGGGCGAGCGGACCGTCCTCCCCGCGAGCCGTGACGGTCCCCGGAGCACGGCGTCGCGGCCCGAGACCTGGATGTCCGCCCCCATCCGGACCAGCTCGGGCACTTGCTGGAACCGGTTGTCGTAGAGGTACTCGGAGATCAGGGTGGTGCCGCCCGCCTGCGTCATCAAGGAAAGGTACTGCGGCTGCAGATCGGTCGGGAATCCGGGATGGACCCAGGTGTTGAGGTCGACCCCACGCAGCGGCTTTTGGGGATCGCGCCGGATCCGGATCAGGTCCCTGCCGGTCTCCACCTCGACGCCCGCCTGCTCCAGCTTGAGCAGCGCGTGCACCAGGTCCTGGGGCCGGCTGTGATCGAGGGTGACGTCCCCGCCGGCGGCGGCGACGGCCATGGCATAGGTCCCCGCCTCCAGGTAATCGGAGATGACCTCGTGCCGGCATCCGTCGAGTTCGGAGACGCCGTCGATCACGATCTCATCGCTGCCCGCGCCCGTGATCCGGGCCCCCATCTGGTTGAGGCACAGGGCGAGGTCCTGGACGTGGGGTTCCCGAGCGGCGTTGATGATCTCGGTGCGGCCCATCGCGGTCGCACTCGCGAGCATCAGGTTCTCGGTGCCGGTGACCGTCGGGAGGTCGAGCAGCACGCGCGCACCGCGCAGGCCGCGGGGTGCGGAAGCGTGAAAGGCGTCGTTCGTCTCATCGATCTCGGCCCCCAGCGCGCGCAGGCCGCGAATGTGCTGCTCGACGCGGCGGGAGCCGATCTCATCGCCACCGGGCCGGGGCAGATGCGCCTCGCCCGCCCGCGCCAGCAGCGCGCCCAGCAGGACGATCGAGGCCCGCATGCGGCGGGCGAGCTCGTCCGGGACGTGGCCCGAAACCTCGGTCGCGGTGATCTCCCACCCTCCGTCGGCAACCCGAGCCTGGCCGCCCATCGCCTGGATGATCTCGGTCATCACCGTGGTGTCGGCGATGTCGGGCACGTTCGTGAGTCGCATCGGCCGGCGCGTCAGCAGGCTCGCGGCGAGGACCGGAAGGGACGCGTTTTTGGAGCCGCTCATGGCCACGCGGCCGTGCAGAGGGCAACCTCCGGTGACGCGAATCGGGAGGTCGAGGGCCGGCACGGACACTGCGCGCATCCTATCGAACCGGCGTCCGGGCAGCCGGTGGGCCGCCGCTCAGTGCGGCTGGTCCTCGAGGCCGAGTTGGGCCTGCAGCACCTGATGCCGCGCCAGGCGCCGGTTGATGCCGAGGAGCCGCCCGTCGGGGGCGAGGACGGCGGTGCTGGGGGCGGTGAAGACCCCGAACGTGCGTGCGACGTCGACCCGCGTTCCGGCGTCCACCTCCAGGACGCGGACATCCTGGGCGATCAGCGGCTTCAGCTCCTCCGCCTGAACCTTGCAGTCACCACAGGCAGAGGTCCAGAAGTCCACGATCGTAGCCCGCCCGTCGGGCCTGGTCCCGAGCGCGGCCCACAGCTCGTCCCGCGACAGCGCCTGGGTCCGCCGGCGCCGGTGGCGGCTGTAGAGCCGCGTCAGGACCAGGGCCGCGACCACGAGCGCGGTGAAGACGACCAGGGTTACGACGCGTGCCGCCATCGGGCTCGGGATCTTCTCCGCCTAGAAGGACTTGAGGCGGGCCGGCAAGATGCCGGCGCGGTCCAGGTGGAGGAACACGAAGCACAGGGCGCAAAAGTCGAAGGCCGCGTCCAGGACGACCATCAGCGCGATCAACAATGCCACCGCCCAGCCGACGATGGGGAGGCCGAGCCAGACCAGCGCCGCCGCCGCGATCCAGACCACCCCACCCATCACCCGGGCCAGCCCCACCCCACTCCCCGTTTCGCACGAAAGGGACCTCATCCGCCGCCCCATGGCACCCGTTCCGTGCGAAACGGGGAATTGGGGGCCTGCCACCCCGGCCCAGCTGAGAGCACCAGCGGCCGGACGTAAGAAGGCGAATCGACAGGCCGGTGGGGAGCCGGCCGGACCTACATTTCAAGGCATGCGAGGCTTCAACTTTCCTGGTCTCGAACGATCGCATATACTCGACGGGAACGTCGCTCGGCCCCTCTGTCCGGGACCGTGAACGTAGACCAATCTCATAAGGAGGGTCCTATGGCAGGGCACGAGGGATCGGTCGTTGGACGTGGCAAGGCGATCAGCCGTCGAACCTTCCTCGGCATGACCGGGGCCGCGGCGGTCGCGCCCGTCTTGGCGACACACGGCCGCGCCGGCGTTTCGTCACCGTTGGCGAGCAAGCCCATCAAGTTCTGGAACCAGCCCTGGGGCAACACGCTCTTCAACCAGCTGGACCAGCAGATCACCCAGTCCTACAAGCCCTCGGGCGGCCTGCCACCGGCCACCTACCAGGAGATCCAGTGGGCCAACTTCCTGCAGGTCTACACCTCGGCGGTCTCCTCCAACACCGGCCCCGCGGTGAGCTCGGGCGGCGGCACGCAGGCGTTCCTGTTCGAGCACCAAGGTTTCATCCGCTACGCCGACCACCTGCTCGAGGGGTGGAAGAAGAACGGGATCTACGACGACTTCCTGCCCGGCCTGGTCCAGACCATGAAGACCAAGAAGGGATACGCGGCGGTCCCCTACAACCTCGACATGCGCGTGATGTGGTATTCCCCCACTCTGCTCGAGAAGGCGGCCGCCAGCGTTCCCACCGACTGGCAGTCGTACCTCAATACCTGCGCCGCGCTCAAGAAGATCGACGTCTACGGGTTCGGTGTCGGCGCTGGGGCCGGCGCCTACACCGGCGGCCACGTGATCACCAGCTTCATGATCAACAACGGTGGCGGGCTGTTCAACAAAGAGCAGAAGCCCAACATCGTCACCAAGGAGAACATCGAAGCCGTCAACTTCATCCTGGAGTGCGTCCACAAGGGGTACGTCGATCCGGCGACCCCCTCCTACACCTCCGCAAACAGTCAGGCTCAGTGGAGCGCTCAGAAGTTCGGGATGGGTTGGGACACGGCCGGCCTGGCATCCAACGTGGGCGGCACCGTGGGCGCGGGGCTCAAGGTGGGCAGCCCGCTCAAGGGCCCGACCGGGAAGAAGGGGGCCCTGTTCTTCCCCAACAACATCATGATGTACAAGAACACCCCCAGCACCAAGGGCTCGGAGGCATTCCTGACCTACTACTACAAGAACATGAAGCCGCTCTGGACCCAGCCCACCGGCATCGGTCTTCCGCCCCTGAAATCCTTCACCCAGACCCCGCAGTTCAAGTCCGACCCCAACATGGTGAAGGTCATCCAGGAGTGGCAGCCGATCTCGCGCACCTGGGCCTGGCCGGGCAGCGACTCGCTGTTCGTGGGAGTCACCACTGTCGACGGGACCCCGGCTATGGTGAACTTCGCCCAGCAGGTCTACGGCGGCCGCACCGACGCCAAGACAGCCCTCACCACTCTGCAGAACGCCGTCACCTCGAACCTCCAGCAGACCGGCGGGTGAACCAAATGATGCGGCGCTCAAGCGGAGAAGTCATATGTCGCTAGGTTCCGTCACGGAGGGCCTGGATCGAGCACGGCGCGGCGTGGGCAATGGCGGCCGCGGGCATCGCTCAGGAAAGGGGTCGGTCCTCGGGCACCGCACCGCCACCCTCGTCCTCTTCGTCCTCCCGTCTCTGGTTCTGGTCCTGCTCATCAATCTCTTCCCGGTCATCTACGCGGGCTTCCAATCGGTCCACAACGGAAACCTGAACCAGGCCGGTGCTTTCGTGGGGCTCGAGAACTACGCCGCCGTCCTCTTCAATTCGACCCTCACCCCGCTCTTTTGGCACGCCGCCTGGTTCACGCTGATCTTCACCATCACCGGGGTGTTCGGCTCCTGGCTGGTCGGGCTTGCGCTCGCCCTCCTCCTGAACACCAAGATCCCCGCCAACGATGTGTTCAAGGTGCTGCTGCTGCTGCCCTGGATCGTCCCGGTGGTGGTGTCGGCGTTCTCCTGGAACTGGCTCGTGGCCACCCCGCAAAGCCCGCTCCCGTTTCTGGCCTCCAAGCTGGGGCTGGGTGACGTGCTGTTCCTCGCCAACCCGCTCCTGGCTCAGGTCACCGTCTGCGCCTTCAAGGTCTGGATCAGCTTCCCCTTCATGGTGATGATGATGCGGGCCGCTCTGGCCGCCGTCGACAACACCCTCTACGAGGCGGCTCGGGTCGACGGCGCCACCAGCTGGGGCATCCTGACCAGCGTCACGCTGCCGGTCATCTCCCGGACCATCTACATCAGCTGGATCCTGATGACGATCTTCTGCGTGAACGACTTCCCGACCATCTTCCTGCTCACCGGCGGGGGACCGGTCAACGCGACCAACTCGCTCGCGGTCCTCGCCTACACGACGGTGTTCGAGCAGTTCGAGGTCGGGCCCGGGGTGGCGATCGCGGTGATCGCCACGATCGTCCTCATCTTCATCTCCGTGCTGCTCTACCGGCAGATCAGAAAGGCCTCGATGCAATGAACACGATGGATTCGCCCACCCTCACCGGGGCTGCCTCGCGGACCCGGCGATCCGAGATTCGCGCGCCCCGCGACCCCGGCCTGCGAGGCCAGTGGTGGCGGTTCGCACTGATCGCGCTCATCACCGCCATCGCGATCGTGCCCATCGCGTCTGTGCTGTACCTTGCGCTCCTCCCCGGACTGGGCAGCAAGACGACGGGCCTCACGCTCGAGAACTACGTCCAGGTATTCACCCAGACCGCGGTGGCCACCTGGCTCCGCAACAGCGTGCTGGTGGCCGCGGTCACGGTGCTGGTCGCCGTCTGCGTGGCCGCCCCGGCCGGGTATGTCCTCTCCCGCGGGCGCAATATGATGGTGTCGGGCTACGCCCTGACGCTCTTCATCATTCAGGCGCTGCCGGTCGTGACCGCCGTGATTCCGCTCTTCATCCTGTTCGCGAAGATCGGCCTGGTGGACAACCTGGTGGGCGTGATGATCATCTACGTCGGCTTCACCATGTCGGTGGCGATCTGGATGATGGCCGGCTACTACGACTCGATTCCGGTCTCCCTGGAGGAGGCGGCCTGGATCGACGGTGCCAGCATCTTCGGCGGGTTCCGCCGGATCGTCCTTCGCAACTCCCTCCCGGGCATCCTCTCCACCGCGATCTTTTCGTTCCTGCTGGCCTGGAACGACTACCTGGTGGCGCTGGTGTTCCTGCGCTCTTCCAGCAACTACACGTTCCCGGTCGGCCTGGAGTCGTTCTTCCAGCAGAACGCCATCAACTGGGGTCCGGTCTCGGCCTGCGCGGTCTTCATGATGCTGCCCCCGATCATCATCTTCGGGTTCCTGAACCGGTACTTCAGCATCGGCGGCATCGGCGGCTCGCTCGCCGGCCAGTGAGCGAGAACCGCGCGTTGGTGCGCCAATAGCCCTGTTTCCGGGTCGGGATCAGGACGTTGATACCGACGGCCCCTACGACGGGAGGCTGTCCGGGCTTCTCTGTTCGCGGACCCTGCGGGTGAGCCCGTGCAGCGCGGCGGCGACGTTCCACCGCAGCGCGCCCGCCAGGTCTCGGGCATGTTCGAGTGGGGTGTGGTCGAGCTCGGCTGCGTCCTCGGCAAGGGCTCTGTCAAGGTCCATGCCGGATCGCTCCAGCGTGTACCAGAAATCGCGGCGCAGGCCACCCGCCAGCTCATACCCGCAGGCCTTGTAATACCGTGCGAACACTGGCCGGTACAGCCGGATGCGCTCGTGGACACCTGAGGAGTACGACATCGGGTTTTTCCGGCGGATCCGAATGTAGTCGGGCAGCATGTCGGCGAACGCATGCCGAAGGATCCATTTCTCCTGGTTGTCCCGCACCTTGAGGTCGATCGGCAGCCGCAGGGCAAGCCTGACGACAGAGAGATCGAGGAACGGGACCCGAACCTCCACTCCGTGGCCCATACTCGTGCGGTCGACCCGCTGGAGCTCGGTCCGGCACAAGGTCCGAACGATGTGCTGGAAGAGTCGTTGGCGCGACTCGTCGGGGATGGCGGCGAATATCTCGTAGCCTCCGAACAGCTCGTCAGAGCCGTCGCCCGAAAGGACCACCTTCACGCCACGGTCGTGGACATGCCGGAAGAGACGGTTCGAGACGACCGCGTTGATGATGTCACCGTATTCGGTGAGTTCCGAGACCCGGATGGCTTCTCGTACCTCGCTGGCGGTGATGTCGTTGGGCCGCATTTCGAGGATCTCATGGTCGACCCCGAGTTCCCTGGCCACTCGCTTCGCGTAATGAATGTCCTCACTCTCTTTGGTTCCGATCGTGAACGCGACACAGTCGGGATGCATGCTCGCGACATGGAGCAACGTGATGGTGCTGTCGAGGCCCCCGGAGAGGATGACTCCGACCTTCAGATCTGTGTCGACCCGGCAACGGATGCTGTCCACAACTGCATCCCGGACGAGTCGAGACGCCTCCTCGGGATTGGTGATCGGTTCGTCGTCATCTCCGATCTGCAAGAGATCGACGTAGGGACCGAGTTTGGGTGCGCCCGCCGGCATCGCCCACCCCCGGTAACCGGGAGGCACCTCGGAGATTGGAGCGGCCACTGGGACCAGCGCCTTCACCTCGGATGCGACGTACAGCCGCCCCTGGGACTGCGACCAGTAGAGCGGTTTGACACCCACCGGATCCCGCGCGAGGAAGACCCGGCGGGTATCCAGCTCAGTGATCGCGAACGCAAATTCACCCCGCAGATGGTGAACCGCCTCCTCACCCCATTCTAGAAACGACTCGAGTACCACCTCGGTGTCACTATCACTACGGAGCGCGTGCCCCAAGCCGGCGAGCTCCGAGCGTAGCTCCCGAAGGTTGTAGATCTCCCCGTTGTAACAAAGAGCCCAGCGGTCATCGGCTGACTTCCAGGGCTGCAAGGCTCGATCTCGATCCACGATCCGCAGACGCTGCACACCAAGCAGCAATGTCTCGGCGCAGAAGGTCTCCTGGAGCTCGCCGCGGGTGCGGATCGTGTCGAGCATGCGCTGGAAGAGCTCCGGACTCGACCCGGAGCCGCGGATCAGGATGATCCCACACATCTTCAAAGCCCTCGCGCGGCGCCGGATCGTCTGATGGCGGCGACCGCGTGCGGACTCATGCAGATATGCCAGACCTGGCCCTCGTCGATCGCATTGATCGTCCCGTCACGTTGGTGACCGACGAGGAGTGCTCGCATCGCCGCGTCGGCCCGGAACCGCCGATACCACTCGACCTCCACGTCGAATGCGTAGCCGGAGGAGTGCGCGCTTGGCACAAAGGCCGCGTACCCGAGGGTGCGGAGCTCACTCTGATCCTGGGCACTTCGCACCATGCTGGTCACCCACAAGGGCGGTGTTCGGGCGGGAGCCAGACGCTTGAACTCGAGAGCGAGTTCGTTCATATATGCCACCATCTCGGGGCGGCCCCGGGGAAGCCGCAGTCCCGCCGTCCGGGGCCGGCGCCACGGGAACACTTTCCGGCTCGCCCAATCCCTCGCGCGGCCCGGCAGGCTGCCCGGCAAGAGGTGATACGTGAAGTGCACGCGGCCCGACCGGCGCAACTCGTCGGCGTCCGCAAGATCGGTTGAGTGCACGATGTCATCGTCGGTCTGAAATTGGGGGGCTGCATCCCACCAGAGCGAGTCGATTCGCGACAGCAGGTAAATGCGGAGCCAGTCAGACACCGGATGAGCGGGCAGAGAGGATTGTTTCTGGTCGTGATACCGCTGGAGCTCGTCAATCAGTGTCTGTTCGACCTGAGGTGCGCCTCCGGGCAACAGTGATAAGAGGCGGGACAGCCCTGGATCAGAGAGCCCGCTCAGTACGCACTGTTCTTGATGATCTGGCGGGGACAGCGCGACCTGCTGTTCGAACCGCGCAACCGCTTCCCGGTACGCGGTCAGATCGATCGGGGAACTCTCCGATACCGGCTCTCGCACAGGCCCTCGGAGTGTAGCATCCCGACACCGGAAGTCCCAGGCAGCCCTTTGTGCCTCTCACCATCGACACTGGCCGGCTGAGCTGGGGGACTTTGCCGACGGGCGGCTCGCGGACGATAACTGGCCACGACTACGGAGCGCCTCCGGCCTGCCAACATGGTCATCACATCAAACGTCCCAAACGCATGAAATTGCATGACGAATCTCCGCGAGAAGCACGAAGCGGTGGTGGCCCCATCGGCAGCCAATTCGCCGACCCCGCGAGCCGCGCGGCATGGGATCGCGTGCTTCTCGAGCTCGACGAGGAGGCG
Organism: Candidatus Dormiibacterota bacterium; assembly: GCA_963808785.1. Classification (GTDB taxonomy): domain Bacteria; phylum Chloroflexota; class Dormibacteria; order Dormibacterales; family Dormibacteraceae; genus CAVTSA01. The sequence goes on from CAWEGH010000011.1 coordinate 229,631, forward strand.
TCGCTGCTTCAGTCCGCCGGGCATGCCGTGGTCCAGTCGGAGGAGGGCTGGCTGCCCGTTGGAGCGGCGCTGCGCAGCGGCTCGAGGGCACTGTTGCTGGTGGCCGGCCTGCCCGGATTCCGCCGGGGTTACGTGCCATTCGGACCGGTCCCCGCCACAACGGACACCATCCGCGAGCTGGTCGCCTGGGCACGGGCCGCAGGTCTCGTCAGGCTTCGGGTTCAGCCCGCCTTTCCGGTTGACCAAACGCAGGACCTGCTGGCGATGGGATTTCGGGTCGGACCGTCAGTCACACCGGGCCTTGGCCGCCGCCACTCGCGGTATCTGTATCCGGAACACACTTGGGTGGTCTCGCTCGGGGAGCAGGAGGCCATGCTGCGGGACTGCAAGCCCAAGCACCGGTACAACATCCGCCTCGCGGAGCGTCGTGGGGTCGAAGTCAAGCTGACCGACGACGTCGACGAGCTGCATCGCCAGCAACTGGCAACGGCCGGCCGGCATGGGATCGTCGCTTCTCATCCCGATGTCTATCGCCGTCGTCTGCGAGCGCTCGATTGGTGTCATATCTATGTGGCCCGTTCAGGACGCGAGGTAATCGGTGCGATAATGGTCGCCCGCTTCGGCGCCCGCGCCTACTACCTCTTCGGAGGCACGAGCGGCGCGCATCACGAATTGATGCCTTCCTATGCCCTTCAGTGGCGAGCCATGACCGACGCCGCGGCTGCCGGTTGCCGCTCGTATGACCTCTTCGGAGTGCCCCCCAACGGCGACCCCGATCACCCCTGGAATGGGCTGTGGCGCTTCAAGACGGGGTTTGGCGGCCACCTGGTAAGTTCGCCGGGAGCCGTCGATATCGTTTTCCGCCCGCGCCGGGACCGACTCGCAATCGAGCGCCCGCGCCTGGGCCCTGTCCGCCGGCGCCGATAAGCCCCGCAGGTGCGCCACCAAAGTGGAAACGGTTAGAGGCCCCGGCGGATCCTCGCCATGCGGAGCCGGGCGTCGGCCACCTCGAGCGCGAGCGACCTCTCCGCCCGCTCCCGCGGCGTCATCTCGCCCTGCAGACGCTGCGCCGCGCGCTCCCGCGCCGCCTGCGCCGCCTCCTCCGAGATCTGCTCCGCACGCTCGGCGACGTCGGCCAGCACGACGACCCGGTCCGGCAGCACCTCCAGGAATCCCCCGCCGCAGAACAGCTCCGTCACCTCGTCGCCGTTGCGGATCTGCAGCGGGCCAGGGCGGAGGGTGGTGAGCAGAGGCTCGTGCTGGGGCAGGATGCCGAGATCACCGTCAGCCCCCCTCGCGACCAGGAAAGGACGGCCCCCGCCGTCCACCTCCTGGTCGAAGTTGAATCCTTCGGCGTCCACCACCGAGAGGCGGGCCGGCATCTAGTCGTTGCCCTCGGAGCGCAGGCGCTCGCCCTTCTCGACGGCGTCGTCGATGGTCCCCACCATGTAGAACGCCTGCTCGGGCAGGTCGTCGTGCTTGCCCTCGATGATCTCCTGCACGGCGCGCACGGTCTCTTTGATGGGCACGTAGGCGCCGGGCTGTCCGGTGAACCGCTCGGCGACGAACATCGGCTGCGCCAGGTAGCGCTGGATGCGCCGTGCCCGGCCCACCACCAGCTTGTCGTCCTCGCTCAGCTCCTCCATGCCCAGGATGGCGATGATGTCCTGCAGCTCCTTGTAACGCTGGAGGGTTCGCTTGACGCCCTGCGCCGCCTCGTAGTGGTCGCGCCCCACGATCCGCGGCTCCAGGAACCGGGAGGAGGAGTCGAGCGGGCTCACCGCCGGGTAGATGCCGATCTCGGTCAGCCCCCGGTCCAAGGCCACCGTCGCACCCAGGTGGGCGAACGTGGTCTGGATGGCGGGGTCCGTGTAGTCGTCGGCCGGCACATAGATCGCCTGGACCGAGGTGATGGACCCCTTCTTGGTGGACGTGATCCGCTCCTGCAGGGTGCCCATCTCGGTGGCCAGGGTGGGCTGATAGCCGACCGCGGACGGCATCCGTCCCATCAGAGCCGACATCTCCGACCCGGCCAGCATGTACCGGAAGATGTTGTCCACGAAGAACAGGACGTCCGCCCCCTCATTGTCGCGGAAGTACTCGGCCATGGTGAGGCCGGTGAGGGCGATCCGGGCCCGCGCCCCGGGCGGCTCGTTCATCTGGCCGAACACGAGCGTCGTCTTGTCGAGGACGCCGGCCGCGTCCATCTCCAGGTACATGTCCTTCCCTTCGCGGGTCCGCTCGCCCACGCCGGCGAACACCGAGCGGCCCTGGTGCTCGGTGGCGATGTTCCGGATCAGCTCCTGCACCAGCACCGTCTTGCCGACCCCGGCGCCCCCGAAGAGCCCGATCTTGGAGCCCTTGGCGAACGTGCAGATGAGGTCGATGACCTTGATCCCGGTCTCCAGGATCTCGATCCCGGCCGCCTGATCCACGAGGGCGGGCGCCGCCCGGTGGATCGGCCAGCGCTCGATTCCCTCCGGCGTCGGCTCGTTGTCGATCGCATCGCCGGTCACGTTGAAGAGCCGGCCCAGCGTCTCCACGCCGACCGGGACCTGGATCGGTCCGCCGGTGAGCCGGACCGGGTCACCGCGGCGCATCCCGTCGGTGCTGTCCATGCCCACGCAGCGGACGGTGTCGTCGCCGATCTCCAGCTCAACCTCGAGCACCGTCTCTTTGCCGGCCTGGTTGGTCACCACCAGCGCGTCGTTGATGTCGGGCAGGTTGCCGTCCGCGAACTCGACGTCGACGACGGCGCCGATCACCTGGGCGATGCGTCCGGTCGCCTCCTCCGTGGCCCTCGGGGCCTCTTTGACCTCTGCCATCGTGCTGTCTCGCCCTCCTCTTACTGGCGCAGCGCCTCGGCGCCGCCGACGATCTCCATCAATTCGGTCGTGATCGCCGCCTGACGCACCTTGTTGGCGGTCAACGTGAGCGACGTGATCATGTCATCGGCCGCGTTGGTCGCGTTCTGCATCGCGATCATGCGGGCGGAGTGGAAGCTGGCCTGATTCTCCAGCAGCGCCTGGTAGACCTCGGTCTCCACCCAGCGCGGCAGCAGCGCGTCGAGCACATGCGCCGCGTCGGGCTCGTACTCGTAATCCGCGACCAGACCCTGGTCGGGATCCGGCTCCGGGATCTGGATCGGCAGCAACGTGCGTACCGTCGCCTCCTGGCGCAGCGTGGTGATGAAATGGGCGTAGGCGAGCAGGACGGTGTCGACCTCGTCCTGGTCGTAAGTCTGAAGAGCGGCCCGGACGGCGGGCAGAATGGGCGCGATCCCGGAGCGATCGGGGATGCCGGTGGCGCTGGCGACGATGTCGCGCCGGAACCGAGCCAGATAGGACTCCCCTTTACGGCCGATCGCCACGTACCTGGCCTGGCCGCGATGGTTCTCGTTGACGTAGCGGTTGACGGCACGCAGGGTGTTCGAGTTGAGGGCGCCACAGAGGCCCTGATCGGCGGTGATCACGATCACCAGGGCGCGATCCCCCTCGCGGCGGGTCAGGTATGGGTGCCTGAAGTGTGTGGCGCGCTGGGCGGTACTGGTCAGCACCTGGTCGATCTTGTCGGAATAGGGACGGGCGCGCCGCACGGCCTCCTGTGCACCTCGGAGCTTGGTCGCCGACACCACCTGCATCGCCTTGGTGATCTTCTGCGTCGACTGCGTGCTCCGGATCCGGCGCCGGACCTCGCGCAGGGAAGGCATCCGCTACCTCACCCGGCCGGGGCCGCAGCCGGCGCCTCGGGCCTGGCCTCGCCCTCGGGCTTGGCCTCGGCGTCCGCCGCCGCCGGCTCGGACTGCTTGCCGGCCACAAAACCGGCCTCCTCGTTGTAGCTCTGGATCAGCGACTTGACGCGCTCCTCGGCCTCGTCGTCCCACTTCTGGTCGCGCTCCACCGACTCCAGGAAGTCCTGCTGGTTCTGGTTGAGCCAGCGGATCACACCGTCCTTCCACTCCCGAACCCGGTCGATGGGGACCTGGTCGAGCTGGCCGCGAGTGCCGGCGTAGATGATGACGACCTGCGCGCCGACCGGAATCGGCTCGAACTGATCCTGCTTCAGGAGCTCGGTCAGGCGCTGGCCACGATCCAGCTGGCGGCGGGTCCCGGCGTCGAGGTCGGAGGCGAACTGGCTGAAGGCGGCAAGCTCCCGGAACTGCGCGAGCTCGCTCTTCATCCGGCCTGCGACCTTGTTCATGGGGCGGATCTGCGCGTCGCCGCCCACCCGCGACACCGAGAGACCGACCGAGATCGCGGGGCGCTGGCCGGCGTTGAAAAGGTCGCCCTCGAGATACAGCTGACCGTCAGTGATCGAGATCACGTTGGTGGGGATGTACGCGGAGACGTCGTTGGCCTGCGTCTCGATGACGGGCAGCGCGGTCAGCGACCCGTTGCCGTAGTCCTTCGACATGCGGGCGGCGCGCTCGAGAAGGCGGGAGTGCAGATAGAAGACGTCCCCCGGGTAGGCCTCACGGCCGGGCGGCCGGCGCAGGTTGAGCGACATTTCGCGGTAGGCCCACGCGTGCTTGGTGAGGTCGTCGTAGGCGACCAGCGCGTCCTGCCCCTGGTCGCGGAAGTACTCGCCGATGGCACAGGCGGCGTACGGCGCCAGGTAGTTGATGGTCGCCGGCTCGGAGGCGGTGGCGGCGACGATGCAGGTGTACTCCATCGCGCCGTGCTCTTCGAGGGCTTCCACCACCCGCGCGATGTTGGCCGCGTTCTGCCCTACCGCGCAGTAGATGCAGAAGAGATCCTTGCCCTTCTGGTTGACGATGGTGTCGAGGATGATCGCCGTCTTGCCCGTCTGGCGGTCGCCGATGATCAGCTCACGCTGACCCCGGCCGATCGGGATCATGGCGTCGATGGCGACGATCCCGGTCTGGACCGGCGTGTCGACGGTGATCCGGGTGATCACGCCGGGGGCGATCTTCTCGACCGGGCTGGTCTCCGTGGTCTTGATCTCGCCCTTGCCGTCGATCGGCTGCCCGAGCGCGTTCACGACCCGCCCCAGCAGCTCGGGTCCGACCGGCACCTCGACGATCCGGCCCGTGGTCCGGACCTCGTCGCCCTCCTGGATGTGCTCGTAGGGGCCCATGATGACGGCACGGACCCGGTCCTCCTCCAGATTCAGGGCCATCCCGTAGACGTCGCCCGGGAACTCGAGGAGCTCCGAGGCCATGGCGCCGGAGAGCCCGTAGATCTGGGCGATGCCGTCACCGACCGAGATGACGCGGCCGACGTCCGCCGACACCGTCTTCGCCTCGAAGTCCCGGAGCCGCTCCCGGATGACCTCGGAGATCTGACCGCTTTCCACTATGTTCTCTTCCTTCCTTTGCTACGCCGTGGCCAGCTGGCGCCGCAGCTGCTGCAGCCGGGTCTGGACCGACGCGTCGATGAGCTGGTCGCCGACCTGGACCACGAGGCCACCCAGGATCGAGGGGTCGACGCGCGTCTGGAGCCGGACCTCTTTTTGAAGCCGTCGAGAGAGATCCGCCACCAGCCGCTCGCGGTCCTCATCGCTCAGGGGGACCGCGCTGGTGGCCAGCGCGCGCGCCCGACCGGCCGCTTCGTCGTCGAGCCGGTCGTACTCCTCGCGGATCTCGGGCAGGGCAGCGGCGGTGCGGGCTTCGATCAGCAGCTTGCCCAGGTTCCGGCCCTCCTGTCCGAGTGCCTGGTCGGCATCGACCACGTCGAGGACCTGGAGCCGGCGCTCCGGGGAAACCGCGGGATTGGCAAGGATCGCCGCCACCTCCGGGTCGTCCAGCACCGCCTGCAGGCGGGCCAGGCGGGCGCGCCAGCCGTCTACGTCCCCGCTCTCGCGCGCGACGTCGAAGACCGCCTTCGCGTAGCGCCTGGCCGTGGTGCTCGCCATCTGGTGCGGACCTAGTTCTTCTGGATCGCCGAGTCGCTGCCGACCGACTCGATCGCCTGCTGGATCAGCTGGTGGTGCTTTTCACCGTCCAGGGAGCTGCCGATGACGCGTTCGGTGGCGGCGGCGACCAGGTCGGCCACCTCGCCACGCACCGACTGGATCGCGCGCTGCCGCTCGGATTCGATGTCCTGGGCGGCGGCGGCAGCGATGCGCTGCGCCTCCTCGGTGGCGCGGTCGCGGGCCTCCTGGCGGATCTGATCCGCGCTGCGACCGGCGCCGGCGACCACCTGGGACGCCTGCTGGCGCGCCTCTTCGAGCTGGGCGGTCGCTTCCTTGAGCCGGGCCTCCGCCTCCTGCCGGTCGTGGTCCGCCTGGTCCAGGGCCTCGGTGATCTGCTTCTGGCGCGCGGTGGCGATCCTGGAGATGAACGGGTAGACCCAGCGGGCCAGGATGCCGACCAGGATCAAGAACGCGATGATCTCGATGATGAGCGTGGCGTTGATCGAGAGCAGCCCGGCCGTGGCCAGCGGGAGCGAGGTCATGACTGGGCGCCGATGCTCGTGATGAAGTAGAAGCCGAGGGCCAGGTTGATGAAGTACATCGCCTCGGCGAGGCCGACGATGATGAACATCGTTCCCTGGAGACGGCCGGAGAGCTCGGGTTGCCGCGCGGTCCCGTTGATCGCGGCATTACCGGCGAGGCCGTCGCCGATGGCGGCACCGATGGCCCCGCCGCCGAGCGCCAGGCCGGCGGCGATGACAGCGCCGGCGAGGATGATCGCGTGGTTCATGTCGGGCTACTCTCCTTCAATTCCGTTGGGTGCAGGTCCGCGGTGCGGGACCCGGCGGTGGGTTGTGAACGGGAACGCTCGGCGCGGTGATGCTCCATCTCCTCCACACCCTCGCGCGCCTGGCCGAAGTAGGCGATGGTCAGCAACATGAAGATGAAGGCCTGGATGGCGCCGATAAAGAGCACGTCGAACGCCTTCCAGAGGGCGGTCAGGATCCCGCTGAGCGCGATGCCGCCGATCGAGAACGCCCCCACCCTGCCGAGCGGCAGGCTCCCCAGCAGCACGCCGATCAGGAAGACCATCACGCTGCCGGCGAAGATGTTGCCGAAGAGCCGCAGCGAGAGCGTGACCGGCTTGACGATCTCCTCGATGATGTTGAGCGGCGTCATGACGACCCGCATGGCCGGGTTCAAGTCGAAGGGCTTGGTGAACCGGCGCAGGTAGCCGCCCAGCCCCAACACCCGGATGCTGTAGCCCTGGACCAGGACGAAGACGACGATCGCCATGGCCACGGTCTGATTGATGTCCGCGGTGGCCGGCTCGACTCCGAAGATCGAGAGCGGCAGGATGTCCAGCCAGTTGGCGATCAGGATGTAGAGACCGATGGTGCCGGCGAGCGGGATCACGAACCCCGCGTCCGGCGCGATCGTGTTTCGCACCTCCCCCTGCACGTACCCGTAGAGCCACTCGAAGAGCGCCTGCAGCTTGCCCGGCCGCCCCCCGACCAGGACCGCTCGCACGGTCAATCCGACCGCCAGCGTGACCAGCGCGGCGAGGATTGAGGTGATCACGGTGAGGTAGTTGACGTACCCCAGCTGCAGTGGCAGCCCGGGGATCAGATCGATCGCCGGATGTGTGCCCGGGGTCGCCTCGAGCGGGATCACTTCGGCGTCTCCCCGGAACCGGGCCCGCGGATCTTGCTCGGGGAGGCGTGGACCACCTCCCGGATGGCGACGGCGGCGACGAGAAGCTGTGCCAGGGCGATACCTCCGATCACGAAGGGCAGGGTGGTGACGCCGATCAGCAGGCCGGCCGCGATCCCGACCAGCGACAGCAGGACCAGGCGTGCCAGGCTCGACGCGCGAAAGCCGAGCGGACTGCTCAGGCTCCGCTTGATCAGAAGCGCGTTGGTGGAGCCGATCGCCAGCCCCACCGCTCCGCCCAGGCCGTAAAGCCAGTGGGCACTCACGACCCCGGCGAGCAACGCGAGCACGGCAGCCGCGAGGGCGGCGCCCGCCGCCTTCTCGATCACCAACGTCACTCCCTTACTTACAGAAAACGTCTCACGTAGCGGACGTATACATACAGGACGGACGCCGCGATGCCCAGCGCGAGTCCTACGAGCAGGAACAGCGGAGAGGTCCCGAGCACCCGGTCGACGAAGATCCCGGCCACCAGGGGCACCACGATCAAAACGGCCAACCCCACCCCGATGCCGGCCAGGTCTCCTGGCGACGGGCCATTGGTGGCGGAGCCCATGCCGCCCTTAGCTTACCTGTTCCTCATGTTCGATCGCCGCTTCGGCGAAGTTCGCGGCGGGGGCGCTAGTCGGGGGTCGAGGGTCGCCCCAGCAGGAACGCGGAAAGGCCTTTCAGCACTCGCGGCGCGGCGCTCTGCAGGCGGTCGGCAAGCGCGGTGGAGACCGCGACCACCATCAGGACGATGGCCACCAACAGGATCTTCTTGTGCCCGAAGACGGTCAAGCCCACCGCTCCCAAAATGCCGGTCACGCCGTAGAAGACGATGCAGACCTCCCGCTGGGACAATCCCAGATCGAAGACCAGCCGGTGGTGCAGGTGGCGGGTGTCGGCGTGCGCGGCTGAGACGCCGCTGCGCTGGCGTCGGTAGGCCGACCAGGCGACGTCGACGATGGGAACGGCGAGCGCGAGCAGCGGCACCGCGAGGGCGAACACCACCGCCACCTTGGCCACCCCCATGATGGCGAGCAGGCCCACCGCCATGCCCAAAAAGTGCGCACCGGAGTCGCCCATGAAGACCTTGGCGGGGTTGAAGTTGAGGATCAAAAAGCCGCAGCAGGCCCCGGCCAGGGCAGCGCCCAGGACCACCACCTGCGCCTGGTGGTGGCCGGCGGAGGCGGCGGCCACCACCAGCACCAGCGCCACGATCGCCATCACGCCCGCCGAGAGGCCGTCCAGCCCGTCCAGAAAGTTGGCGGTGTTCTGCATCCCCATCAGCCAGAAGAGGCTGAGCGGGATGGCGAGCAGACCGACGTGGATCGTGTGCAGGAACGGCAGCGTGAAGTACGTGATCTGGAACTCCTTGCCCAGCAGCAGGATCGCGGCCAGTGCGGGCAAGGCCTGGAAGACCAACTTCACCCAGTAGGGAAGCTGCCAGCGGTCGTCGATCAGGAAGAGCACGGTCGTGACGCCGGTCAAACCGACGATCAGCCAGCGGGCCTCGGTGTTGGGCGCGAAGAGGAGGGCGGCGGCACAGAAAGAGAGGTAGAGAGCGACGCCGCCCAGCTGCGGCATCGGCTTGAGGTGGATGTCCCGTCCCTGGCCTCGCGGCCGCTTCACCATCCCGGTCCACCGCGAGACCGGGATGGCGATCAGCGACAGCACCACCCCCAGGGCGGCCGCGACCAGGAACGGCAGCAGCGCCGGCCCCAGGTTCCGCAGCACCACCACCATGGTGGGGTCGAAGGAGCTGAGGATCGACAGCGGCAGCCGCACCCGTGCCAGCTTACCCCGCGGCGTCAGAACCCCGTTACGGAATCCCGACCGTCCTCACACCAAAGCTCTTGTCCGTTCGCCGGTCGTCAGGCACAATCCTCCCCAGGGAAAGCCGTCGAGCGGACTCCACGCCGCCGCCGGCATTCATCCGGGAGGCACTCGAGAGGGAGGAGCCGTCATGGCCTCGCAGAACACCGGAACCGTCGGGCAGACGGAGCTGCGTAAGGCGCTGCGCCTGCGTCACCTGATCATGCTGGCCGTCGGCGGCGTCATCGCCTCCGGCTTCCTGCTTTTCGCCGGGTCGGCACTGCAGACCGCCGGCCCGGCCACCCTGATCTCCTACATCGCGGGCGGCATCATCACCTTCGCCGTCATGGCCTGCCTGGCCGAGCTCTGCGTGGCGAAGCCGGTGGCGGCCTCCTTCGCCACCTACGCGCGCGACTCGATGGGCAAGCTGGCGGGCTTCCTCACGGGCTGGAACTACTGGCTCGCGTGGGTGATGGGCATGGCCACCGAATCGGTCGCGGCCGGCACCTACCTGCACAGCTTCTACGCGGTGATCCCGATCTGGATCGTGGCCGGCATCATCATCGCGATCGAGCTGATCATCAACGTGCTCGGGGTGTTGATCATGGGCGAGTACGAGTTCGTGCTCTCCAGCATCAAGATCTTCGCGCTCGGCGCGTTCATCGTGATCGGGCTGTGCGCCATCCTCGGCATCGGCTTCAGCCATCCCCTGGGACTGCAGAACTGGACCGCGCACGGCGGCTTCGTCCCCCACGGCGGCGGCGCCGTCTTCGCGGCCTTGCTGGCCGTTTTCTTCGCGTACGCCGGTGTCGAGCTGGTCTCGGTCGCGGCCGAGGAGAGCGTCCACCCGGAGCGCGACATCCCTCGCGCGCTGCTCGGCACGTCGGCGATCGTGATGGTGCTCTTCGTGGTCGGGCTCGGGGTGCTGATCGCGGTCGTCCCTTGGACCCAGGCCGGAACTTCCTCGAGCCCGTTCGTCGACGCGCTCAAGGCCCTCCACCTGCCGGCGCTGGCCGCGATCCTCAACTGGATCGTGATCGTGGCCTCCATCTCGTCGGTCGACGGGGGCGTCTACACCGCGTCACGCATGCTCTTCGCCATGAGCCGGGAAGGCCACTTCCCGCGCTTTCTGGCGTGGGTGCATCCGACTCGTAAGACGCCGATCGTCGCCATCGTCGTAACCGCGGGGTGCGCTTTCATCGGCGCCCTGCTCGCCTTCTTCTTCCCGACCACGGCATATGTGTTCGTGGCGGGGCTCTCGGCCTTCGGCTTCCTCTTCGCGTGGGGCATGATCAGCCTGGCCCAACCGCTGCACCGCATTCGCGAGGGGAAGGCGTGGGTGGACAGCCTGCGCTGGAAGGTCCCGCTCTACCCGCTGACGCCGATCGTCGCCATCGTCTTCATCGTGATCGCCCTGATCGGGCAGTTCTTCACCGGCGGCGCGGGCACCCAGTTGGGGCCGATCACGATCCCGGGCGGCGGGATCGTGGTGGTGGCGGGAGTGATCTGGACGCTGATCTGGATCGTTTACTACTACGCGTACGGCCGCAACCTCCGCCACGGCGAAGAGTGGGCGGTCCGTGAGCGCGAGCTGCGGGCGGAGTACGAGGCGGAGCGGGACAAGCCGTGACGCGCACCGAGGAGATCAAGGCGCTCGACGACCGCTACCTCGCCGATCCCCTGAAGGTCCGTTTCTTCCCCTTCGCCCTGGCGGCCGCGGAGGGCAACCGGCTGGTCGACGTCGAGGGGCGCGCCTACCTGGACTTCACCGCCGGCTGGGCGGTCGCCAACCTCGGGTACGGCAACCCGCGCGTGCGGGAGGCGGTGATCGAGCAGTTCGACCGGACCTCCTTCGGAACGCTCACCGCGTGGATGAACGAACCGGCTGCGCGCCTCGCCCAGCGGCTGGTGGAGGCGATGCCGGGCGACTTCCCCAAGAAGGCCTGGTTCGGGCTTCACGGGTCGGACGCCAACGACTGCCTGGCCAAGCTGGTACCACTCGCCACCGGCCGCAAGCGGATCGTCTCTTTCATCGGTGGCTACCACGGCCAGACCGCGGGGTCGGCGGCGCTGTCGGGCCACACCGCGCAGGCCCGCTCGGGCGGCGCCGGAAACGTGATCAAGATCCCCTATCCCGACCCCTACCGGCCACTGTTCGGCGACCGCGAACCGGGCCAGGCCGTCCTCGACTACCTCGAGCACTACGTCATGCGCACGATCTGTCCCCCCGACGACACGGCGGCCGTGATCGTGGAGCCGATGCAGTCGGACGGCGGCGACATCGTGCCTCCCGACGGGTTCCTGGAGGGGTTGCAGGCGCTCTGCCGCCGCCACGGCATCCTGCTGCTGATCGACGAGGTGAAGATCGGCTGCGGACGCTCGGGGCATCTGTTCGCGTTTCAGCACTACGGCCTGGAGCCGGACGCGGTCACTCTGGGGAAGTCGCTGGGGGGCGGGATGCCGATCTCGGCGGTGGTGGGCCGGCGGGAGCTGCTCGACCAGGGCGCGGCCACCAACATGTACACGATGGCGGGGAACCCGGTCAGCTGCGCGGCCGCGCTGGCGAACCTGGACGAGATCGAGGAGCGGCAGCTGGCCGCTCGCGCCGCCCGGGTCGGGCGCCTGCTGCTGGACCGCCTGCGGGCGCTGCAGCAGGATCATCCGCTGGTCGGCGACGTGCGCGGCCTGGGCCTGATGCTGGGGGTCGAGAACGTGCGCGATCGAGCCACCAAGGAGCCGGCCGACCGGGAGAGCGCCAAGATCGTCTACCGTGCCTTCGAGCTGGGCCTGGTCGTCTTCTACGGCGGGATCTATTCGAACGTCCTCGAGATCACGCCGCCCCTGACGCTGACGGAGGGTGAGGTGGAGGAGGGGGTCGCGATCCTGGACCGGGCGATCGGGGACGTGGAGGCCGGCCGCGTGCCCGACGAGCGCGTCGCGGACTACGCAGGATGGTGATCGACCAGGGACGGACCGCGGACGCCGAGCAGCGAGTCGCCACGCTGCGCGAGCAGGGGGTGGTCGGGATCGCCCTCACCTTCGTCGACAACGAGGGCATCACCCGCACCAAGACGATCCCGGCCGGCCGGCTGGTCCGGGCGGTGACCTCGGGCATCGGCATGTCGCCTTGCTTCGATCTCTTCTACGGACCCGACCTCCCGGCCGGGGGACCGGACGGCGACCTGCGCCTGTTCCCGAGCCTGGACGCGCTCACCGTGCTGGCCGCGCAGCCGGGCTGGGCGTGGGCCCCGGTCGACCGCTACGAACAGGACGGCACCCCATACGGCTCTTGTCAGCGCACCTTCACGCGGCGCGTGCAGGCGGCCGCCCTCGAACGCGGCCTGGAGCTGACCGCCAGCTTCGAGACCGAGTTCGTGCTCGGCCTGCCGACACCCGACGGCTCCTTCGTGCCCGCGGCGCTCGGTCCCGCCTACGGCATGATCCGCGTCGTCGAACGCTCCCACTTTCTCCGCGACCTGCTGGTGGCGCTGGATGCCGAAGGGGTGCCGGTGGAGCAGCTGCACCCCGAGTACGCGGCCGGCCAGTACGAGCTCTCGGTGGGGCCGCTCGACCTGGTCGGCGCCGCGGATCGCAGCGTCCTGGTCCGCCAGACCATCCGGGCGGTGGCGCAGCAGCACGGTCTGCGCGCGTCCTTTTCGCCCAAAGTGGAACCGGACGGCCTCGGCAACGGCTGCCATATCCATGTCGGCGTGCGCCGCGGCGGCCACAACCTCTTCGCCGGCTCCGGCGGGCCGTACGGGATCAGCTCCGAAGGCGCGGCCTTCCTGGCCGGCGTGCTCCACGAGCTGCCGGCCCTGCTCGCGATCGGCGCCCCCAGCCCGATCAGCTACGCCCGTCTGGTGCCGTCGCACTGGGCGGGGGCGTACGCCTGTTGGGGGCGCGAGACCAGGGAGTCGGCGATCCGCTTCGTCACCGGTATCAAGGGCACCGAAGAGAGGGCGGCGAACTTCGAGGTCAAGTCCTTCGACGCGTCCGCCAACCCCTATCTGGTCGCCGGCGCGGTGGCGGCGGCGGGCCTCGCCGGCCTGGAACGAGGCGACCGGCTGGCGCCCGAGATCACCGGCGACCCCGCCACCTGGTCCGACGACGAGCGGGCCGAACGTGGGGTGCGCCGGTTGCCCGCCTCGCTCGAGGAGGCGGTCTCCGAGCTGGAGCGGTCGGGAGTGCTGGTGAAAGCGCTGGGCGAGCCGCTCGCCGACAAGTTCCTCACCGTGCGCCGCGCCGAGATCGCGCACGCGGCCGAGCAGGGGCCGGACGCGGTGGTGGCCGCCGCCAGATGGGTCTACTGAACCGGGGAGGAGGCACGATGACCGACGACGACTTCGGCCTGGCGAGCGCGCCGCTGGTCGATCATCACTGCCACGCCGTGGTCGCGGGCCCTCTGGACCAGAAGGCTTTCGACGACATGATCGGCGAGGGCGGCCCGGCCGCGCCCGGCGCCACCAACTTCGACACCCCGACCGGGCTCGCCATCCGTGCCTGGTGCGCGCCCATGCTCGACCTTGAGCCGCACGCGCCCGCGGATGCGTACCTGGCACGCCGCCAGGAGCTGGGGCGGGACGAGGTCGACCGCCGTCTGCTCGGCGCCACCGGCATCGCCGAGCTGGTGGTCGACACCGGGCACCGCTCGAGCGAAATCCTTTCCCTGGATGCGTTCGGCACCCACTTCGGCACCCCGGTGCGGGAGATCGTGCGGATGGAAGCGGTCGCCCAGGAGGTGGCCGAGTCGGGCGTCTCGGCGGCCGGATGGCCGGAAGCCTTCGAGGCCGAGCTCCGACGGCGGGCGGCGGACGCGGTGGGCCTGAAATCGATCATCGCCTACCGCTACGGTTTCGACTTCGAGCCGGCGCCGCCCGACCAGAGGGAGGTGGCGGCCGGGGTGTCGGACTGGTACCGGGAGGCGGAGCGGCGCGGAAACTGGCGGCTCGAGCAGCCGACCGTCCTTCGGCATCTGCTCTGGAAGGGCGCCGAGCTGGGGCTGCCGATCCAGCTCCACGTCGGCTACGGCGACCCCGACATCCGTCTCCACCGCGTGAACCCGGCCCTGCTCCACGAGTGGCTGATGCTGCTGCGGCCGCGGCATGTCCCGGTGATGCTGCTGCACTGCTATCCCTACATCCGCGAGGCGTCCTACCTGGCGGCGAGCTTCCCCGACGTCTACTTCGACATCGGCGAGGTGCTGCAGTACGTGGGCCGCTCGGCGCCGCGCCTGTGGGCGGAGGCGCTGGAGCTGGCACCCTTCACCAAGCAGCTCTTCTCCACCGACGCGTTCGGGATCAGCGAGTTCTACTACCTGGCGACCTTCCTCTTCAAACGGGGCCTGGGCACGGTCTTGCACGAGGCGGTCGACGCCGGCGACTGGTCACGCGCCGACGCCGAGCGCATCGTGCGGCTGATCGGCTGGGAGAACGCCCGGCGCGTCTACCGGCTCGACGAGTAGGCCCTTCCCCGGCAAGCGGTGTGTCTGGGCGGTGAGGGGTCAGTCGAGGTTGTATGGGATCGGGAACCGTCGGCAGAGGTCCAGCGTCCGTTCGCGGATGGCGTCCATCTGGGCGTGAGGGGAGCCGGCCTGCAGCGCGTCCAGGAGATCGACCACGCAGTCCGCGACCTCCGCCATCTCCCCCTCTTTCATCCCGCGGGTGGTGACCGAGGGGCTGCCCAGGCGGATCCCGGACGGGTTGAACTTGGAGGCCTCGTCGAACGGGATCGAGTTGCTGTTGAGGGTGATCCCGACCGTGTCGGCGGCGTCCTGCACCTGCCGTCCCTTGAGGCCGAAGGGGCGCAGATCGGCCAGCATCAGGTGGTTGTCGGTGCCGCCGCTGACCAGCCGCAGCCCCCGCTCCGACAGCCGCGCTGCCATCGCCTTCGCGTTGGTCACCACCTGCCGGGTGTAGGCCTTGTAGTCCGGCTTCAGAGCCTCGCCGAAGCAGACCGCCTTGGCCGCGATCGCGTGCATCAGGGGACCGCCCTGGGTGCCGGGGAAGACCGCCGAGTTGATCTGCTTCTCGTAGTCGGTGGTGGCGCCCAGGATCATGCCGCCCCAGGCCCCGCGCAGCGTCTTCTGGATCGTGGTCGAGACCACGTGGGAGTCCGGGACCGGCGACGGATAGACGTCGCCCGCGACCAGGCCCGCGAAATGGGCCATGTCGGTGAGCAGGATGGCGTCCACGGAGTCCGCGATCTCCCGCATGCGGCGGAAGTCGATGAACCGCGAGTAGGCGGAGTAGCCGGCGAGCAGGAGCTTGGGCCGTACCTCTTCGGCCTGCTTCTGGACCGCGTCGTAGTCGATCCGTTCGGTCTCCCGGTCGACCCCATAGGAGTGGATCTCGTAGAGCTTGCCCGAGAAGTTGGCCGGGCTCCCGTGGGTGAGGTGCCCGCCCGCCGAGAGGTCCATGCCCATCACCCGGTCTCCGGGCTTGCAGAACGCCATGTAGACGGCCGCGTTGGCCTGGCTGCCGGCGTGCGGCTGCACGTTGACGTAGGCAGCGCCGAACAGCTCCCGAGCGCGGTTCTGGGCCAGCAGCTCGACCTGGTCGACCACCTCGCAGCCGCCGTAGTAGCGCTTGCCCGGGTAGCCCTCGGCGTACTTGTTGGTGAGCAGGGAGCCGAGCGCCTCCAGGATCGCGGGGCTGGCCAGGTTCTCGGAGGGGATCAGCTCCAGAGTCTCCGACTGCCGCCGGTACTCGCGGCGGATCAGGTCGGCGACCTCCGGGTCCGCGCGGGTGAGCTCGGGCAGGCCGAGTGTCGTCGGAGTAGCCATAACAGCACAGAGTCTAGGTACCCGTAGACCCGCGCCACCACCCCACCCCGCTGGGGGGCCATCTGTCGACAGATGGCCGGAATCTGGGCGCCGCGACGGTACACGTGTCGACAGATGGCCGTCACCGAGTGGGGAGGTTTAGGGAACGAGCCAGTCGATGAAGGTGTTGTGCCCGTCGGCGTGAGCCAGGGGGGTGCCATCGAGCGAGAGCACGTTGTACGCCCAGTCCCCGCTGGAGGGTGCCTCGAGTGCGATGTCGTGCGCGCCCAGCGAACGGATCAGGGTCGAGAACCGCTCGCGGTCGGGCGCCGGCAGGTACGCGGTGACCGCGCTGTGCTGCACCACCAGCGTCGCGTCCCGGGGCGCCTCCCGGGCCAGGGCCGGTAGGTCCCCCAGCACGTCGCCGCGCCGCAGCGAGACCGGGTGCGCGGCCGCCACCCGCAGCGCCGCCGCCAGCCGTTCCCGCCGGTCGAGCTGCTCGGGCCAGACCAGTGCCTCCAGCCAGCGCGCCGTCTCGGGGTCGGCCGGGTCGAGCGGCTCCGCGTCCAGGCCCGCCCGCCAGACCACGCGAGGGAGGCCCGGCGGTACCGCGGCGCCCGCGCCGCGCAGCTCGCAGCGCAGCGTGAGGGACGCGTCGCGAGCGCCCAGCACGCCGATCCCGAAGTCATAGCGGTACCGGTCCAGCGCCACGTTGAGGCCGGCGCTGCACCCGGCGTCGATCAGCGCCACCGGTCCCGGGATGCGCGCCAGCGCCAGCACCAAAGAGGCCGACCGCAGCACCTCGTTGGTTTGCGTGCGCCGGGTCGCGACCAGCGACCGCACCTGGTCCGCGTGGGCGAGGACGAGATCCGCGAACGCCGCTGCCGCCGCCGGGGAGGGAGTCAGCGTGCCCCCCAGATCCGGGTACCAGCGGCGCAGGGGATGATCCAGCCCCTCCAGCAGGAGCGCGTGCGCCGCCGCGAGCAGCAGGTTCGGCCGGCGCTGCCCCGGCTGCGCGTCGAGGAGGACCTCCAGCGCCTCCGGGCGCTCCGCCACCCCGGCCGCGATGGCCTGGTAGAGCGGCGAGCTGCCGGCCGCCTCGGCCACAGCGAAGCCCCGGAACCGTTCCGCCAGCAGCGGCAGCAGCAGCGCCGGGCGCGAGATGGGTCCTCTGCGCAGCACCTCCGGATCCTCCGCCGCGAGGGTGAGCACGGTCGAGGCCACCCCGCCCGGCGCCCGGCCGCCGTCCAGCACCGCCGCCACCCCCGCCAGGCGCGCGGCCTCCGCGGCGGTGAGCGCCGGCGGGGCGCCGCTCAGGTTGGCGCTGGTGGTGGCGATCGGGGCCTTCACCGTCTGCAGGAGCGCCAGCGCCAGCCGGTGGTCGGGGATTCGCACCCCCAGAGTGGGTTCGTCACCGGCGCGGGCGGGCAACACCAGCGTCAGCGGGCCCGGCCACCAGCGCCGGGCCAGCTCGCGTGCCGCCGGTGTCAGCTCCACCAGGGGAGCGAAGGCCTCCACGTCGGGCGCCATCGCGATCAGGGACTTCTCCGCCGGGCGGCGCTTGATGACGTAGATCCGCTCACACGCGGCGTGGTTGGTGGCGAGTGCGGCCAGGCCGTACACGGTGTCGGTGGGAAAAGCGATCACCTCACCCTGTGCCAGCAGCTGCGCCGCTCGGGCCAACCCGCTGGCCGACGCGGGCAGGAGCGGCGCGGTCACAGGGGTCTCCGTGGAACGGAGCTTGCGGAGTTCCGCGGGGTGGATCCCAGGCGCGCCTCCAGGACCCGCACGTGGCCGGACAGGTCACGGCGCAGCTCGTGGCCGGCGTAGGCGGTGAGCGCGCTCAACCGGCGTGACACCGCCTCGTCGAGCTCCGCCAGCACCACGCCGCCCGCCGCCAGGTGGGTGGGGGCGTCGGTCAGCAGACGGTTCACCAGAGCCGCTCCCCCGTCCTCCGCGAACAAAGCGTGAGCCGGCTCGGCGAGCACCTCGCGGGGCAGCTCCGCACCCGGCGCCACGTACGGCAGGTTGGCCACGATCAGATCCAGATCCTGGAGTGCCGGCGCCAGCAGGTCGCCCTCGGCCAGCTGCACCCGGTCCGCCAGCTGGTGCCGGGCGACGTTGCGAGCCGCCACCTCCAGCGCCGCCGCGTCGTCGTCCGACGCCCATACCCGAGCGGCGGGGACGAAGTGCGCGACCGAGATCGCGATGCACCCGCTGCCGGTCCCCACGTCGGCCACCCGGACCTCGGTTCGGCCGCCGTCCACCAGTGCCCGGGCCAGGGTCACCGCCCGCTCGACCAGGACCTCGGTGTCGGGGCTGGGCACGAGGACCGCCGGCGTGACCTCGAAATCAAGGGTCATGAACTCCTTGTGCCCGAGCAGATACGCGACCGGCTCGCCGCGCGCGCGGCGGGCGCTGAGCGCGCGAAAGGGGGCGATCTCGCGCTCCGAGAGCGGGCGCTCGAACTGGAGATAAAGGTCGAGGCGGCGGATGCCGAGGGAGGCTGCCAGGAGCAGCTCCGCATCCAGGCGCGGAGACGTGGAGCCGTTCTTCTCCAGGTACCCGGTCGCCCGGCGCAGCAGTTCGAGCAGGGTCATCGGGCCCGCAGGTCCTCGACCCCGCAGGGGAGGTCGGGCGCGTCCAGGATCTCAGGGTCACCGGTGAGCAGGGCCGCGCCCAGTGCGGCAGCATTGGCGATCGCGAAGCAGCGGGCCAGCGAGATGGCGAGACGCGCCTTCAGCCGCGCGACGTCCGTCATCTGTGTCACTCCGGGCAACGTGACGTCGAGGACATCGCGCAGCGCGGCCAGGCTGCTGTTTCAGCTTCGGCGCCACCGTGCTGCCGCTCGATCCGGTAGTACACCTCGACAGCGTTGACCCAGCTCAGCGCCGGCCGGTCGCCCAGCACGCTCACAATTCGGCTGTACGCGGGCTCGTCCCCGTCCAACCAGGAGAGCACCGCCCAGGAATCGAGGCAGAGGCTCACCGGGGCTCGCGGGCACGGTCTTTCAACAGTTCCTCCGCCATACCGCTGTGGTTGAACCTACCGCCCAGATCGTCCGCCGGCCGCCGATCGCCGTCCAGCCCGAAGGAAACCTCGGTGCCGGGATGAAGGCCGACCTTCTCCCGCAGCTCCTTCGGAATCACGACCTGGCCCTTGGAGCCAACCCTCTGAGTCATACATCTCAAGCATAACCACTGAACACGATCTCCGCAGACAGTTTGCGGACGATCCGACGAGACGCACAATGCCAGCAACACGCCCTCATCCGGCGTCCGACAGCGGCACGTCGCGAGCAACGTGGCGCCGCCCGCAAGCGCTCAGACCGGCTCCGACTCCGCCTCCAGCCGCGCCTGCCGGTCGGCCGCCACCAGCGCCGTGGAGAGCTCGTCCAGGTTGCCCTGCATGACCTGGTCCAGCTTGTACAGCGTGAGCCCGATCCGGTGGTCGGTGACCCGGTTCTCCTTGAAGTTGTAGGTGCGGATCTTCTCCGAACGCGACCCGGTGCGGACCATCGACTGCCGCGTCGCCGACTGCTCGGCCTGCTGCTGGGCCAGCTTCTGCTCGTAGAGCCGGCTGCGCAGCACCCGCAGCGCCTTCTCCCGGTTCTTGATCTGCGACTTCTCGTCCTGGATCGCGACCACCATGCCGGTCGGCAGGTGGGTGATCCGGATCGCCGAGTAGGTGGTGTTCACCGACTGGCCGCCGGGACCGGTCGAGGTGGACGTTTCGATCTTGAGGTCCTTGTCCGGGAGCTCGATCTCGACCGGGTCCGGCTCCGGCATCACCGCCACCGTCGCCGCCGAGGTATGTACACGGCCCTGCGACTCGGTGACCGGCACCCGCTGCACGCGGTGGACGCCGGCCTCGTACTTGAGCAGCGAGTAGGCGCCGCGCCCGTGCACCTCGAACTCGATCTTGTCGAAGCCGCCGAGCGGTGTCTCCTGCTGCTCCACGATTTCGATCTTCCAGCCCTTCTGCTCCGCCCACCGCGAGTACATCCGGAAGAGGTCGGCCGCGAACAGTGCCGCTTCCTCCCCGCCCTCGGCGCCCTGGATGTCGACCACCACGTCGCGCTCGTCGTTCGGGTCCCTGGGGGTCACCAGCTCCCGGAGCCGGGACTCCAGGCCTTCGAGACGCTGCTCGACCGTTCGCTCCTCCCCGCGCAGGTAATCCTGCATCTCGGGGTCGCGCTCGGCGTGCGCCAGCTCGCGCGCGTCCACCAATTCCTGACGCGCTCCCCGGTAGCGCTCGTAGGTCTGGACCAGGTCCTCCAGCTCGTGGAGCTCGCGTCCAAGCGCGGAGCTGCGCTCGTGGTCGCGCAGCACCGCCGGGTCGGCCAGCTCGCGCTCCAGCTCGTGGTAGCGGTCGGTAACGGCTTCCAGCCGGTCGATCATGCTCTCACTCTCTCCCGCTGGCGCCGCCGGCCGCTGGGCCGGCCTCCCGGCGCGCGACCCTGGAAGAGATCGGCTACCGGGACGCCCGCTTGGCGGCGCGCTTTCGGAATCGCTCCACCTGACCGCCGGTGTCGACGATCCGCTGCGTGCCGGTGTAGAAGGGGTGGCAGACGGAGCAGACCTCGGTCTTCAGCTCCGGCCTGGTGGAACCGGTCGTGAAGGTGTTTCCGCAGCTGCAGGTAACGACCGCGTTCTCGTAGTAAGTGGGGTGAATCGCCGTCTTCATCAGAACCTCCCATAGTACCTGCCCACGCCAGGGGCTATTTCAAACCGTCGGCGGCAGCGTCATCTCCTTCAAGCACCCACGCCTGTGCGATCATGGCGCGCACGGAGCAGCACCAGTCGGCCGGGGTGGCGAGCAGGGAGAGGGCGTGACAAGACGGCATCTGGAGGACCTCACAACACCCGCGCTGGTGCTGGAGGCGGATGCGTTCGAGCACAACCTCGGCACCATGGCGGCGGCACTCCCGGGAGCCCGGGTCGGGCCTCATGTGAAGGCATACAAATGCACCCTGCCCGCGGCCCGCCAGTCGCCGTCGACTCGCCCCAGACGGTGGCCGCCGCGGCGCGAGCCGGGGTGGAGGAGGTCGTGATCGATGTCAACGTGGGCTTCCGCCAGGCGCTCCAGCTGCAGGCACGGGTGATCTCGGTCTCGGACCAAGGCGGCTGGGCAGTGGCGGACTGTGGGGCGAAGGCGCTCGGCATGGACCACGGCAACCCCGACCTGGAGTGCAGGAACGTGCTCTTCGTGTCCGAAGAGCACGTCACGTTCGTCCCCGACAAGGCGGTCACGGTCGGGGACCTGGTGCGCGCGCTCCCCGCCCACTGCGACCCCACCATGGCCTTGCACGAGCGGGTACACCTGGTGTCCGGCGACCAGGTGCTGGAAACCTGGCCGGTGGACCTCCGGGGATGGTGAGCGCCGTGGAGTGGACCAACTGGGGCGGCACCTACACCTGCCACCCGAGCCGGATCGTCTCCCCGCGCACCGAGGAGGAGATCGTCGCGCTGGTGCGCGAGGCGGGCGAGCGGGGAGAGCGGGTGAAGGTGGCCGGCAGCGGGCACTCGTTCACCGACATCGCGTGCACCGACGGCGTGCTGGTCAACCTGGACCGGTACCACCTGGTGCTGGCCCTCGACCGCCCGGCGCGGACGGTGACCGTCCAGTCGGGGATCCGGATCGTCGAGCTGGCGGCCGCGGTCGCCCCCTTCGGCCTGGCGATGGAGAACATCGGCGACGTCGGTTACCAGACCATCAGCGGCGCCATCTCGACGGCGACGCACGGCACCGGGGAGAAGCTGCGCAACATCCCGAGCCAGGTGGTGGGCCTGCGGCTGGTGCTGGGGGACGGAAGCACGCTCGACTGCTCGGCGGAGCAGGAACCGGAGGTGTTCGAGGTGGCACGGGTCGGCCTGGGCGCGCTCGGGATCATCTCGACGGTGACGCTGCGCCTGGTCCCCGCCTACTTCGTCCGGTCTCTCCAGCAGCCGATGCGGATCGAGGAGGTGCTCGACACCTTCGATCAGCGGGCGGCCGCCACCGATCACTTCGAGCTCTTCTGGTGGCCGCACACGCCCTGGGCGCAGACGGTCACCAACACGCGCACCCAGGAGCCGCCGTCGGAGCGCGAACGCCGAGCCGGGTGGTGGAGCTGGGTCAACGACATCCTGATCGAGAACCACGCGTTCGGCGTCATCCAGCGCGCCGCGGTCGTCAACCCGGGCTGGATCCCACGGCTCTCCGCGCTCACGGCGCGGACCATGACTCGCAAGGAAGTGCACGACCGCTCCGACCGCGTGTTCGTCAACGAGCGCCTGGTGCGCTTCGCCGAGATGGAGTACGCGGTGCCGCGGGAGGAGCTGGTCCAGGCGGTCCGCGACGTGCGCGGCATGATCGAGCGCACGGGGCTAAACATCAGCTTCCCGGTCGAGGTGCGCACGGTCGCCCCGGATGACATCCCCCTCAGCCCTGCCTTCGGCCGTCCGACCGGGTACATCGCGGTCCATGTCTTCCACCGGCTGCCCTACGAGCCGTACTTCCGCGAGGTGGAAGCCATCATGAACGCCCACGGGGGGCGCCCACACTGGGGGAAGCTGCATTTCCAGACCGCGGAGACGCTGCGCCCGCGCTATCCGCTCTGGGACCGGTTCATCGCGGTCCGCGACCGGCTGGACCCGGAACGGCGCTTCGGCAACGCCTACCTGGAGCGCGTGCTCGGTGGAACGACCGAAAAGGTCCCGGGGTAGCCCCCGCCTATCCGCAGTGCCGGCACTCAGGCTCGAAGACCCGGCCGCACGGCCCCGAGTGCCGGCAACCGGGAGGCCGACGGCGACGGTCGTGCCAGGAGGGAGGCGGCGAAGAGCACCAGCAGAGGGCCCGTGTTCGGGTCCGTCCCGTACCCGGTCAGGATCCCGCCCAGGAACTCGGAGGTGACGAAGAGGAAGGCACCGATCGCGGCCCCGACCAGCAGCGCTGCGCTTCGGTGCCAGTCGATCAGCACCATGACGGCGACCGCCGCCATGATCGCGGCCGCGATCAGCGAGGCGAGCAGGCCGCGGCCGGCGGTCAATCCGGCCAGCGCCGTGTCCACCGCCGCCAGCGGTCCCGACCCGATGAAGGCGGCGGCGGCGGCGAACGTGTACCGGGTGGCGTTGGGAGCGCTGTTGAAGGGAAGCAGCATGAGCCCCGCCAGCAGCAGCCAGAGGAGCGCCCAGGCGATCCGGGCGGGAAGCTGGCCCGCAACCACCCGGACGCGGCCGGAGCCCGTGACGTCCCGCGCCGGCCACACCAGCACACCGATCAGCGCGTACAGGAGCACCGGGCCAGGTGCTCCGGTGAGGGGTGAAGCAGTCCCCATGAACAGCATCCCCAAGCCTTCTCCGACGCACCACACCAGAGCGGTCCAGGCAAAGGACAGCACCAACGCCGGGCGCACGGTCCGGCGCGACACGATCAACCCCAGCCCGATCGCGATCTGAACCAGCGCGAAGCAGGCGTTCCAGAAGACGTGCTGCGGCATCGCGAAGCCCACGAACGCGACGATCGTGTCGTGGATGATCCTGGGCTGCCCCTGCGCGTTGGCGGCGATCAGGTACGGCAACCAGCCCGGGCTGAACATGTAGGGCTGGAGCTGCAGCGCTCCGTCGGCCAGCCAGATCAGCCCCAAGGCGACCTGGATCACACGCGGCGAGAGAAGCGACCCCCGGGACTCCGGCCGGCCGGTCGTCCGGGCCCGCATCCCGGCGGCAGCTCGCCACCTAGGGCGAGATCGAGGGACTCCCGCCGCTGACGACATCGAAGTGGTCCCACATGCCCGCCGACATGTGACCGGGGACGAGACAGCCGATCAGGTACTGGCCGGTGGCGCCGGCGGTGAACGTGAAACTGCCCGAGGTGTTGGGCTGCAGCCCGCTGGTCGGATCGCTCGTCTCGGCGCCGGAGAAAGCGGGGCTGGTGGAGCTCGTGTTCTGCACGATCGCGCACGAGTGCGGGACCGTGGACTTGTTATTGCACTGCACGGTCACCGACCACCCCTGGGGGACGGTCACGGTCATCTGCCCGTTGGAGAAGCCGTCGAAGTTGAAGTTCCCGATGTTCAGAGTGAGCGTGAGTGACTTGCCGGCCGAGTTGACGCTCAGATACTGGCTGGTGCCGCCGGGAGACGCGGAGGGCGATGACGTGACCGCGGCCGCGGTCGGGGTCGGAGTCGGTGTCCCCGACCCGGAGCCGGAGCCATTGCCGGAACTGGAACCGGACGACGAACCGCCACAGGCCGCGAGGAGCAGTCCGGCCGCGATCGCGAGGACGGCGAGCGATCGACCGAACCAGGCTCTCACCCTCATTGCCTACGTCATCCCGCCCAGGGTTTGATGTGCCTCCAGCAGCAGCACACCGAGGTAACCCACCAGCACCAGCCAGGCCAGGCTCATGGTCACCCGCGCCCGCGCCGGCACCTCGCGGTAGTAGGCGCTGTTGGCGTTGCGGAAGCGGGCCAGGATCGCGGGCAGCGAGAGGATGGCGAAGACGAGGATGATCGGGCTGACGCCGAAGGCCACCACCGCGACCAGCAGCGCGGCCGCCCCGATGAGCTGGAACCACTTGGAGGCGACGGCCAGGATCCAGCCCCCGTCGAACATGCCGAACGGGATCAGGTTGAACAGGTTGATGAGGAAGCCCAGGTAGGCCCACAGCAGCAGCACCGGTTCGTGCGTCCACAGGTAGAGGCCGTAGGCCGCCGTCGCCGCCAGCGTTCCCGAGATCGGCCCCGCGATGCCGATCCGCGCCTGGTTGAGCGCGTCGGTCGCGTGCTGACGCTGGAAGATGGCGGCGCCGAAGAACGGGATGAAGAGGGGGGCCGAGGCACGCATCCCCTGCCGGCGGATCTCCACCACATGGCCCATCTCGTGGCAGAAGATCATGACCACGAACCCGAGTGCGAACCAGGGGCCGAAGAAGGCGGCGTAGGCCACAAAGCTGATCGCCATCGTCCCCAGCGTGAGCAGCGCCGGCAGCTTGAGCCCGACGAGCAGGACGTATTTGCCCCACGCGAGGAGCGCCACCAGAAAGCCCCCGATGCCCCCGCCCCACCACCGCCGGTTGCCGCGGCGGGTTGGCGAGGGGGGCCGGCCCGGGCTCCCGGGGGAGGGCGGGGACGGCCGCCAGTCGCCCTCCGGCTGCCAGGTTGGCGGCCCGGGTCGAAACGCGGGGCCGTCGCCCGGCGGCTGTGGGTACGGACGGCGCGCGTCCGGCACGCCGTCGAGCGGCGCCGGATCGCCCGGGTACCAGGAGCCCATCGCACCCTCGTGTATACGCGCGCGCTCCGGTGCTCGCCGCGTGCCGCTCGATGGGTCTTCGGTACGGTGTCAGCAGATGCTGCGCGGCCCGGGCGGGCGCCGGTTGGCCCGCGTCGTCACCGACGCGCTGTCCCCGGCGCCGGTGGTGGCGGCACTGGTCCTCGCGCTCGCGGTCCACAGCGCCCACAGCGCGGGGCAGGCGATCGAGCAGGCGATCATCGCGATCACGTTCGGCAGCCTCCTCCCCTTCGCCTTCATCGCCTACCAGGTGCGGGCCCGGCAGCTCACCGACGTGCACGTGGGCAGCCGCCGGCAGCGGCCCCGGGTGATGGCGGTGTCGTTCCTGCTGAGCCTGGTCGGGTTCGAACTCTTGCTGGTGACGGGCGCCTCGCGATCGCTGCTGGCCGCGGTGGTGGCGGGCCTGGTCGGGATCGTGGTCTGCCTCCTGGTAACCATCGGATGGAAGATCTCGATCCACCTTGCGGTCCTGGGCGGCTCGTGCGTCATCGCCGGTCTGGCCCTGGGCCCCTGGTGGTGGCCGGTGGCGCTGCTCACGATCCTGGTCGGCTGGTCCCGCGTCCGGCTGGGGGACCACAGCGTGGCCCAGGTGGCGGCGGCAGGGGTCGTCGGAGCGCTCATCGCAGCCATCGTCTACCCGCTGATCGCGTTCGCGCCCTGAGCACCCGGTCGGTTACCGGCGCCTGGGGTCAGCCCCGGTGGTGCCGCGTGGAGACGCGCCGGGCGGTGCCGGTCAGAGAGGAGAGCACGATCGACTCGGTCTCGTCCCAGGGCCGGCCCAGGCGCGGGCCCCGGAGCAGGAGGCCGTCGCTGATACCGGTGACCGCCGCCTCCACCGGTCCCGGCGCCAGGTCGGCGACGCCGTAGATCCGGTTCAGCCCTTCTGGGCCCGCCAGCTCGCGCTCCTCGTCGTTGCGGGGCCACAGCTTGGCCGTGATCTCGCCCCCCAGGCACCGCGCCAGGCCCGCCTCCACCACCGTCTCCTGGAGGCCGCCGATCCCGACCATGGCGTCCACCCCGCCGGTCCCGCTGGCCGCCAGCAGCGCGCCCGCCACCTCGCCCTCCTCGAGCAGGATGACCCGGGCGCCGGCGGACTTGATCTCGTTGACCAGGTCCTGGTGGCGGGGCCGCTCCAGCACCGCGATCAGCAGGTCGCCGATCTTCACGTCCTTCGCGAAGGCGAGGCGGCGGAGATTGTCGCCCACGTCGTCGTCCAGGTCGAGCGCGTCGCGCCCGGCCGGCCCCGCCACCACCTTCAGCATGTAGCGAAGCGGCGGCAGGTCCGGGATCGCGTCCGCCGCGGCCGCATAGAGGACCGAGATCGCGCCGCCGCGTCCGGTGGCGGCCAGGCTCGCGCCTTCGGCGGGATAGGCGACCAGGTACCAGGCGGGCTCCTCGCTGTCCCCCATCAGAACCTCGGTCCAGGCCGCCGTCCCGTGTCGCACGCCGAGGTCCGGGGCGACCTGGAGCCCGGCGGCGTCGAAGGCATGGCCGATGGCGCGCACCGCCCGCTCCCGGAGCTCCTCCGGCTCCGCACGGCCGGTGCTGCGGGCGGCGGCGAGCGCCGCCAGCTCGCTCGCCCGCAGGAGCACGGGCGCGCACGTCGGTTGCTGAATGCCGCGTTCGACGGTGGCCACTAGTCGATCGCGGGGACCTCGGGACGCGCGGGCGCGTAGAGCTCGGCCGGCCGGCTCTCATGCTCCAACTCCATCTGGTCGACGCCGCCGAACTCGATGGCGGCACCCACGAACGCCCGGAACAGCGGGTGCGGCCGCCGTGGCCGGCTCTTCAGCTCGGGGTGGAACTGGCTGGCCACGAACCAGGGGTGATCCCGCAGCTCCACGATCTCGACCAGGCGGTCGTTGGGCGAGAGCCCGCTGTAGACGATCCCCGCCTCACCCAGGGACTCCCGGTACTCGTTGTTGAACTCGAACCGGTGCCGGTGACGCTCGTAGATGACCTCGGTGGCGTACGCGCGGTGGGCCCGGGATCCGGGCAGCAGCTTGCAGGGGTACTCGCCCAGGCGCATGGTGCCGCCGAGGTTGGAGACGTCCCGCTGGTCCGGCATCAGGTCGATCACGGGCGTCGAGGTGAAGGCGGCGAACTCGGTCGAGTTGGCGTCGGGAGCGTCGAGCGCGTCGCGGGCGAAGTCGATGACCGCGCATTGGAGGCCCAGACAGAGCCCCAGGTAGGGCAGGCTGTGGTGGCGCGCGTAGCGGGAGGCGACCACCTTGCCCTCGATGCCGCGGTGTCCGAAGCCGCCCGGGACCACGATCCCGGCCACCCCCACGAGCGGGGAGATGCCGTTCTTCTCCAGGTGCTCGGAGGAGACCCAGCGGATGTTCACCGAGACGCTGTGCGCGATCCCGGCGTGGGTCAGCGCCTCGATCACCGAGAGGTAGGCGTCCGGCAGCTCGACATACTTCCCGACCACGGCGACCGTGATCTCCCCCCGTGGGTGCTGGAGACGTGAGACCAGCTCGCGCCACGGGGCGAGTTCCGGATCCTTCGCCTTGTTGAGCCTGAAGTGTTCGACGATGAGACGCCCGAGCCCGGCTTCCTCCAGCATCAGGGGGACCTGATAGATGGAGGGGACGTCGGGGACCGAGATCACGCCTCCGGCCGGGACGTCGCAGAACAGCGCCAGCTTCTCCCGCAGCTCCTCACCGATCGGCCGCTCGGAGCGGGCCACGATGGCGTCGGGCTGGATGCCGAGCGCCCGCAGCGCCTGGACCGAGTGCTGGGTGGGCTTGGTCTTCAACTCGTCGCCGTGGACGGCCGGCAAGAGAGAGACGTGGACGTAGAAGACGTTGTCCCGCCCGAGGTCGTTCTTGAGCTGGCGGATCGCCTCCAGGAAGGGCTGGCTCTCGATGTCGCCGACCGTGCCCCCGACCTCGCACACCAGCACATCCGCCTTCGAGGCGCGCGCCGCCCGCAGGATCCGTTCTTTGATCTCGTTGGTGACGTGAGGGATGACCTGGACGGTGGCGCCCAGGTAGTCTCCGCGACGCTCTTTGGCGATCACCTCCGAGTAGACCTTGCCCGTGGTCACGTTGGAGGCGGCGCTCAGGTCCTCGTCCACGAAGCGCTCGTAGTGGCCGAGGTCGAGGTCGGTCTCGGCGCCGTCGTTGGTGACGAACACCTCGCCGTGCTGGTAGGGGCTCATGGTCCCCGGGTCGACGTTGAGATAAGGATCGAGCTTCTGGAGGAAGAGGGAGAGTCCGCGACTCTTGAGAATGTTTCCGATCGAGGCGGCGGCGATCCCCTTACCGAGCCCCGATACGACGCCACCGGTTACGAAAACAAGCTTCGACAAACCGGAACTAAAGGATAACGCGCGGGGGTGCCCCCCCGCGGGCCCCCCAAGGGAAGACGATTCATTTAGCTGGGACAGCTCGCTGGCGCTCGCTCAGGGCGCCCAGAATGAGTGCTGCATTGCGAGGGTCGGTTCCGCGGTGCTTGTTCGCGCTCGGAATAGGGCGCCCTGAAACCGGACGTGGCGGCGGGGTCCCTAGGAGGTGCGGGCCTCCAGGACCACGACCTTCATGTCCCCCTCGGCCGACGAGCTGGCCTGGACGTTGAGGCGGTTTTGCGGGTCTGCCGACTCCAGCCCCATCTCCTTCAAGAACGGCTCCAGCGGGTCCAGGTCGACCTTCAGCTGCGGCAGCGCGTAGTGCATGGGAACCACGTAGCGCGGCTCCAGGCGGCGCACCACCTCGGCGCCCTGGGCGGCCCCCAGCGCGTTGCCGCCGCCGACCGGCACCAGCAGCACGTCGACGTCGCCGATCCGCTCTTCCAGGCTGTCGTCCAGGGGATGACCCAGGTCCCCGAGATGGCAGACGCGGACCTCGTCCAGCTCCACCAGATAGATCGTGTTGTGCGGCGCCCGCCCCCCGGCAGCGCCCCCCGGGGTCCCCTGGCGGGAGTCGAGGCCGAGCACCGTCACGTCCTGGATCTCGTACTCCCCGGGGCCTTTGACCTGATAGGGGTTGCCGCCCACGGCCTCAGGTGAGTTGTGGTTGGGAGAGGGGTGGCTGATCGTGACCACGTCCGCCTCCAGGCGGGGCGCGCGTCCGCTCAGGGTGGAGGGATAGGGGTCCGTGACCACCGCAGCCCGCTTTCCCCGCAGCCGGAAGCACGCGTGTCCGTACCAGGTGAGGTCCACTTGGAGTCTTCTCCTACATGCGATCGGGCGCCGAGACGCCCATCAGCGAGAGTGCGATGCGCAGCGTGTTGCGGGCCGCCCGTGCCAGCTCCAGCCGGGCGCGGGTCAGCTCGGGTGAGTCGACCACCATCCGGTGCTCGGGGGAGGTGTTGCCCTCGTGGTAGAACGCGTGGACGCGGTCGGCCAGGTCGTGCACGTAGGGCGGCAGCCGGTGTGGCTCCCGCAGGCGGGCGGCAACCTCCACCACGTCGGGCCAGCGGGCGATCTCGCGCAGGACCGCCAACTCCCACGGCTCCCGGAGCAGCGAGAGGTCCGGGGTCGCAGGCAGCGAGGGGTGCCGGGCGGCCGCGTGCTGTTCGACGTTGGCGAGGCGCGCGTGGGCGTACTGCGCGTAGTAGACCGGGTTCTCCGACCCCTCCTTGACTGCCAGGTCGAGGTCGAACACAATCGCCTGGTCGTGTGAGCGCAGCAGGTAGAAGTACCGGGCGGCGTCGGTGCCGATGGCGTCCATCAGCTCGTCGATGGTGATGAAGCGCCCCTGACGTTTGGACATCCGGCCCCCGGTGACCGACGCCAGCTGGACCAGGATGACCTCGAACGTCGCGGGGTCGAAGCCGAGCGCCGCCACCGCCGCCCGCATCCGGGCCACGTAGCCGTGGTGATCCGCCCCCCAGACCTCGATCTCGCGCTGGAACTCGCGCACCCGGAACTTGCTGAGCAGGTAGCCGAGGTCGGAAGCGAAGTAGGTGGGCTCACCGTTGCTGCGGACGACCACGCGGTCGGTGTCGTCCGACTCCCACCCCTCCACCGCGGGCGAGAACCAGACCGCACCGTCGTGCTCGGTGAGCACCCGCCGCGCTCGCAGCAGCTCGATCGCTTCCTGCGCCAGGCCGTCGCGCCAGAGGGTGGATTCGAAGAACCACTCGTCGTACTCCACCTGCATCCGGCGCAGCGACATCCGCAGCTGCTCCACCATCCGCTCGATCGCGAAGGCCTGGACCGCGGCCACCGCCTCCTCCTCGGGCTTGGCAGCGATCCCGGGCAGCGCCGCGCCCGCCTCTTCGGCGAGGTCTGTCACGTAGTCACCGGCGTATCCCTTCTCGGGCAGCGGGCGACCGGCGACCCGCGCGTACACCGACTCACCGAACAGGCGCGCCTGTGTGTTCTGGTCGTTGACGTAGTACTCGCGCTGGACCCGGTGCCCGGTGAACTCGAGGACGCGGGAAAGGGAGTCCCCCAGTACCACGCCGCGGCCGTGGCCGACGTGGAGAGGGCCGGTGGGGTTGATGCTGCCGAACTCGACCTGGACCCGCTCGCCCCCACCCAGCTCGCTGGACCCGTAGCGCTCGTCGACCGCGGCCACCGTCGCCAGGCGGTGCAGCCACTCGGTGCGGAGCCGGAAGTTGAGGTAGGGGCCGGCCACCTCGACCTCCGCCTCGGGTAGCTCCCCGAACTGCTGCGCCAGCCGGCCGGCGATCTGCGGCGGCGGCTCTCGAAGGGCCCGCGCCAGCTTCATCGCGACCGGGCTCGCGTAGTCGCCGTGGCTCGGGTTGCGGGCTCGCTGGAGCTCCAGGTCCGGCACCTCCTCCACCCCCAGCGCCCGCACCGCGCGGAGCAGGGCCTCCCCCAGCTGCGCGCGGGCGTAGACGAATCCGGTCAGCACGAAGGCACCTCCTGTCCGAGCGTCACCTGGACCTGCTTCTGGGCACCCGCACGCTGGTAGCCGAGGGTCACCTTCTGCGACGGCTTGAACAGCTGCCGCAGCACCACTGCCAGGGGAGCCTGCGCGGACAGGTGCTGGTTGTCGAGCGTGGTCAGGATGTCGCCGGCCTGGATGCCGGCAAGGGCGGCGGGGCCGTCGGCGGTGACGCCGGTGACGTGCTCGCCGGGCCCGACTCCCTGCTGCGCGGCCTGGGCCGCGTTGACGTACTGCGCCGTCACGCCGAGCGACGCGACCACCAGCTGGCCCGAGTTCAGGAACGTTTGGACCTCCTGCTGGACGGCGTCGGAAGGGATCACGAAGTTCGTGGGTCCGTGGACCAGGACTCCGACCACCTGCCCGCCCAGGTTGAGGAGAGGCCCCCCGCTCCAGGCGGCGCCGAACTGCTGATCCACCTCCAGCGTTCCATCGAGCTGGTTGGTGGTCGAGGAGTCGGCCGGGTCCGAGATCTGGTTCTGACGCCCGACCCCGCTGATCAGGCCCTGGGACGCCATCGACTGGTAAGGAGCGGCGCCCCCCAGGAGGACCACGGTCTGCCCCGGGGCCAGGGTCGAGGAAGTTCCGAAGGAGACGGTGGGGAGGTTCTGGGCTCCCGTCACCTGAACGATCGCAAGCCCGGTGTCGCAGTCCTCGGCGACCGGGATCGCCGGCTGCGGGCGGGCGGCGTTGGGCAGCATCACCGAGAGCTGGGTGGCGCCTGCGACGGCGTCCACGTTGGTAACCACGAAACCGCCGCCGGAGACCAGGAAGCCGGACGTGGGCGACGTCGACTGCGGCGAGGGGAGGATCGACACCACCGCCGGGCTGGCCTGGGTGACGACCTGGCTCACGGCGCTGGTCTCGGTGATCGTCACCTGCTGAGCAGGGGGTTGATTGGGCTTGGTCGGCGCGGTCGTGAGGCGCTGGACACCGAACGTCACGCCCACGCCGACCAGGCCACCGACCAGACCGGCGATCACGATCGTCGAGATCAGCGCGGCCCAGCGTGGTGCGGCTCGCCGCTCGTGAACGCCGTATTCGACCGCGGACGACCCGGGCCCCTTGGGCTCGGTCACGCTCGCCAGTTT
This sequence comes from Candidatus Dormiibacterota bacterium, assembly GCA_963808785.1. Lineage (GTDB taxonomy): Bacteria > Chloroflexota > Dormibacteria > Dormibacterales > Dormibacteraceae > CAVTSA01. The sequence goes on from CAWEGH010000011.1 coordinate 261,999, forward strand.
AGTGAGCCCTCCCCGTTTCGCGCGGAAGGGTGCTCATCCGGACCCCGATGGCGCCCGTTCCGTGCGGAACGGGGGTTACTGCCCGGCGGGGGGGTCGGGGTACCAGGTGAGGATCAGCTGCTCGGTGGGACGGAATCCGGCCCCGCGGTAGAGGCTGACCGCGGGCCGGTTCTCCGCCCGCGTCCAGACGTACCCCAGCGTCACCCCCCGCTCCCGGAAGAGGTCGACGGCGCGCGCGACCAGCTGCTCACCGAGTCGACGGCCGCGGTGCGAGGCCCGGACGTAGACCTCGGCCACCTCTCCCTCCAGCCCGGTCCCGGGATCGAAGAGCACGACCCAGCAGAAGGCGGCGATCTCCTCTCCCTCGCGCGCCACGAAGACCACGTTCTCGCCGCGGAAGTGGCCGGAGATCCCGGGCAGCGACCGCTCCAGCTGCTCGCGTGTGAGCTGTGGATGCCCCGTGAAGAAGGGCTGCTCCTCCACCTCCAGATCGAGCAAGAGCGGGCGGATCCGGTCGAGCTCGCCCTCGGGCAGCCGCTCCACGGTGATCGCCAAACTGCTCGCGTCCTCCGAGTGTGACCGCTCGATGCGATCCCGAGGAAGGGCCGGCGTGGAGCCGACGCGGGGATTCGAACCCCGGACCTGCCGCTTACGAGGCGGCTGCTCTGCCAGCTGAGCTACGTCGGCGGCGCAGCCCCGATAGTCTAGGAGGCGCCGCGGAGCCGCGCGGCCCGGTCGCCCGGACCGCTGCCACCGGCGCCGGCGCTGCGGCCGCCGCCCGCTTCACCAGGTCGGCGAACAGGCGGCGCGCGGCCTCCTCGGTCTCGAAGAGGCGTTCCGGGTGCCACTGCACGCCGATCAGGCGCCCATCCACCGACTCCACCCCCTCGATCACGCCGTCGGGTGCGTGCGCCACCACCCGGAGGCCGGACGCCACCCGCCGCACGGCCTGATGGTGGCTGGAGTTCACCCCCAGCCGCGCGACCCCCAGGATCGAACGCAGCCTCCCCTCCGAGACGGTCACCTCGTGCACCGGCTCCAGGATCCGGTCGCGCCGGCGGTGATCGATGGCGACGAATCCCTCGCCGCTCAGATCGAGCCGCAGCGTCCCACCGAGATAGACGTTCAGGACCTGCACGCCACGGCAGATCGCGAGCACCGGGCGCCCCAGACGCTGCGCCGTGTCGAGCACCTCCCACTCCAGCTCATCCCGAGCTTCCTCAACGTTCACCAGGGCCGCCAGCTGCTCTGGGACCGGAACGCCGAGCCGTGCCGGGCTGACATCCGCGCCGCCGGTCAGAAGCACCGCGTCCCAACCTTCTTCGGGGGGAAGCCGCCCTCCTGGTCGCACCACCAGCGGCTCCGCGCCCGAGGCCTCCAGCGCATGGACGTAGGCATCGACGGCAGAGGTGCTCCCGGTGGTAACCAGAATTCGCGGTCTCTCCTCGATGCCCATCGATGCCAGTAAACCCGGTTGACCGCACTGAACGCCGCGTTCGTACCTGCGCAGGCAAACGGGGGTGCGTAAAGAACAGGGCTTGAACAGCGAGGGGCGCCACCCCGGTGGGATGGCGCCCCGATCGCTTACCCGGGTCGAATCCGACCAGCGGGTCAGTTGACCTCGCGATAGTCGGCGTCGACGACGTCGCCCTCTTCGCCCGACTTCTCGCCGGCCGGAGCGGCAGCCTCGCCCTCAGCGGGCCCCGCCTCGGTGGTGGCGCCGGCCTGGCTGTAGATGTGCTGGCCGACCTGCTGGAGGGACTGGTTGACGGCGTCCATGGCGTTGCGGAGCGTTCCCGCGTCTCCACCCTTGGTCGCCTGGCGCAGGGCCTCGATCTTCTGCTCGAGGTCCGTCTTCTGCTCGGCCGGCACCTTCTCGCCGTGCTCCTTGAGGGTCTTCTCCGCCTGGTAGATCATCTGATCCGCCTGGTTGTGGAGCTCGACCTCCTCGCGGCGCTGCCGGTCCTCGGCGGCGTGCGACTCGGCGTCGTGCACCAGCCGCTCGACCTCGTCCTTGGAGAGGGTCGAGGAGGCCTCGATGCGCACCGACTGCTCGCGGCCGGTGCCCAGGTCCTTGGCCTTCACCGAAAGGATGCCGTTGGCGTCGATGTCGAACGTGACTTCGATCTGCGGCACCCCCCGCGGCGCGGGCGGAATTCCATCCAGGTGGAACTGGCCCAGCGTCCGGTTGTCACGGCTGAACTCGCGCTCGCCCTGCAGCACGTGGATCTCGACCGAGGTCTGGTTGTCCGCCGCCGTGCTGTAGGTCTTGGCCCGAGAGGTGGGGATGGTGGTGTTGCGCTCGATCACCTTGTCGGTGACCCCGCCCAGCGTCTCCACGCCGAGCGACAGCGGCGTCACGTCGAGGAGAAGGATGTCCTTCACCTCGCCCTTCATGACCCCGGCCTGGATCGCGGCCCCGACGGCCACCACCTCGTCCGGGTTGACGCCCTTGTGGGGCTCCTTGCCGCCGGTCAGGTCGCGCACCAGCTGCTGGACCACCGGCATGCGGGTGGAACCGCCGACCAGTACCACCTCCTGGATCTGCTGCGGCGTCAGATCGGCGTCGCGGAGGGCGGCCATGAACGGCTCACGGCAGCGCGCGGTGAGATCCGAGGTGAGCGTCTCGAACTTGGCCCGCGTGAGGGTCATCTCGAGGTGCTTGGGGCCGGTCTGGTCGGCCGTGATGAAGGGAAGGCTGATCGTGGTCTCGAGTCGGGACGAGAGCTCGATCTTGGCCCGCTCGGCGGCCTCCGTCAGCCGCTGCAGGGCCTGCGGGTCGGCCTTGAGGTCGATCCCGTTCTCCTTGCGGAACTCGTCAGCCGTCCAGTCGACGATCTTGCGGTCGTAGTCGTCGCCGCCGAGGTGGGTGTCACCGTTGGTGGCCTTGACCTCGAACACGCCGTCGCCGACGTCGAGGATGGAGACGTCGAAGGTGCCGCCACCGAGGTCGAAGACGAGGATGGTCTCGTTCGACTTCTTCTCCAGCCCGTAGGCCAGCGAGGCGGCGGTGGGCTCGTTGATGATGCGGAGCACGTTGAGGCCCGCGATCTGGCCGGCGTTCTTGGTCGCCTGCCGCTGCGAGTCGTTGAAGTAAGCGGGCACGGTGATGACGGCGTCCGTCACCTTCTCGCCCAGGTAAGACTCCGCGTCCGTCTTCAGCTTCTGCAGGATCATCGCCGAGATCTCTTCCGGCGTGAACTGCTTGCCCGCGGCCGGAACGTCGACGATGACCCGGTCCTCGGGGCCGTCCTGCACGGTGTAGGGCACGATCTTGCGCTCGGAATCGACCTCGCCGAAGCGACGGCCCATGAAACGCTTGATCGAGTAGATGGTGTTTTGCGGGTTGACCGCTGCCTGGCGCCGGGCAAGGTTGCCGACCAGGCGCTCGCCGTTTTTGGTGAAGGCGACGACAGACGGGGTCGTGCGCGACCCCTCTGAGTTGGGGATGACCACGGGCTCCCCGCCTTCCATGACCGCGATCACGGAGTTGGTGGTGCCGAGGTCGATTCCTACCGTCTTAGGCATCTGATCCTCCGATCTTTACTTGCATCGCTGCTCTTTGTTACTCCTTTCCCTGTCCGGCCACCGGCAAAACGTAAAAGCCGACAATCGATCACGGTGGCAGACATCATCGATTTCGACCCCACCCCGGACTTCGGCGTCGGCACGGTCGGGGAACCGGGATCCCGCCAGTTCTTTGTACGCGGGGGGAATCGCGAGCAGACCCTGGTCCTGGCCTGCGAGAAGGCGCAGGTGCAGGCGCTCACGGTGCGAATCCGGCAGCTCCTGCTGGAGCAGGGCGTCGAGCTTGGGGTGCCCGACCCGCGCCCGCCCCGACCGGCCGAGCCGTCTCCGATCGACTGGCGGATCGGCGAGCTCGGACTCGGCTGGCACGATCGGCGCGAGCGTTTCGTGATCGTGGTCCGGGAGGTCTCCGGCGAGGAGGGCGCGGAGCCGGCGGCGGCGCGTTTCTGGCTCACCCAGCAGCAGGTCGTCCGCTTTCTCGCGCAGGCGGAGTCGGTCCTCTCCCAGGGACGTCCGATCTGCCCCAACTGCGGCCTGCCCATCGACCCGGGAGGCCATCCGTGCCCCGCGGCCAATGGGTCCCGACCAGTCTTCTGACCGGGGCGCGGCAGGGCGGGAAGAGGCGCCCGGCGCGGGCCAGGTGCAGCAGCGGCTGCGCGACCTGCCCGAGCTTCACCTGGTCGGTCGCTTCGCCAGCTCCTCCAACGCCACCTTCCTGGCCTGGCTCGGCACCCACGTTCCGGATCGCGGGCGCTTGCGGAGGATCGAGCAGGATCCGTGTTGGGCGTCGCTGGCGGGCGACGGCCTGCTCACCGTCTACAAGCCGCGCCGCGGGGAGTCGCCGCTCTGGGACTTCCCCTCCGGAACACTCTGCCTGCGCGAGGTGGCCGCCCACCACCTGAGCCGCGAGCTGGGCTGGCCACAAATCCCGCCCACCGTGTTCCGCGCCACCGGGCCCTTTGGAGCCGGCTCCTTGCAGCTCTTCGTGGACGCGCGGCCCGGCATTCGCCATCTCGATGACGGTGCCCTGCCCGAGGACCGCTGGCGCGAGATCGCGGCCTTCGACGTGCTGGCCAACAACGCCGACCGCAAGGGCGGCCACTGCCTGCTCGATTACGGGGACACCCTGTGGGCGATCGACCACGGGCTCACCTTCCACGTCGACCCCAAGCTCCGCACCATCTTCTGGGAGTACGCCGGCGACCCCCTGCCGCACGTGCTGCGGTCGGGGCTTGAACGCGTCATCCGGGGGCTGAGGGGAGCCCGCCTGGCCCGCGTCCTGGGCCGGTGGCTCGACGTCGACGAGCTGACCACGCTGGAGCGCCGGGCGCGGCAGATGCTGGAGCCCGGCTGGCGGTTTCCTTCCCCCCGCTCGCGCCGAGCGGTACCCTGGCCGCCGGTATGAGACGTCGGTGGGCGGTAGGCTTCCCTCTGGTCGTGGTCGGGGCCGCAGTGGCACTCGGAATGGGCGTCACGGTCGCGACCGCCGTCCCCCTCCCCCACGGGCCGCGCCACACCCCGGCGGCGACACCGACGCCTCCCGCGCGGCGGGATCCCGCTCCCGCGGCGACACCGACGCTTCCCGCGCGGCGCGATCCACCCCCCGCGCCCACCCCCACGCCGCCTCTCCCCTCGCCGGTCGTCAACGTGACACCCACCCAGGCGCGCCCCGGCGACACGGTCACCGTGAGCGGCTCCGGCTTTCCGGCCGGCACCCGGGCCCAGGTCTACCTGGACGGCCCCAACCACCCGCTCGGCGCGTCGACGGTGGTGGGAAGCGACGGAACGTTCACCACCACGGCCACGATCCCGGCCGGCGCCACGGTCGACCTGCACCAGATCTGCGCCCAGGTCAACACCGAGACGCCCGCCTGCGCGCAGCTGCAGATCAACCCCGCGCCCACGCCGACCCCGGTCGCCACCCCGACACCGGTCGTCACTCCCGCGACCCCGGTCCCGACCGCGGTTCCGACCGTCGCGCCCACCCCCGCCCAGCCCTCCAACGGGCTCCTGGCCTCGTTGTGGCCCTGGATCCTGATCCCGATCGCGATCCTGGTGGCACTGGCGGTGATCGGGATCGTGCTTCTGGTTCGGAGCCGGCGCTCGCAGACGGCCGGCGCGGCGGTCCCGCCGGCGCCCGTGCCGGGCGACCCGCGCGGCATCGGCCGGCCGACCGTCACCCACCGCAGCCCGCGCGGGTACCAGCCGCCGGGCGAGCCAGGGGGGTCGCCGGCGCCGCGTGGCTACTACCGGCACGGAGTCGGCGCGCCGGTCCGTGGGGAGCCGCTGCCCGGGAGCGGCGAGCCGCCCGAACTGACCGGGGCCGGCCCCGGCGCTGCCGGCCTGCCCGGGGGCCAGGATCGGCCCCGACTCCCGGGCGGCGGCTCCGAACCGCGCGGGCTGCCCCCTCCGGATGGAGAGGACGACGACCCCTTCGCCGGACCGCCTCGCCGCTGACCCATCCTTCCGCGGCCCGAGGGCCATTGGTGCACCAATCCCCCATTCCGAGCGCCGAGACCGGGCAGTTGGTGCACCAATCGCCCTTTCGGAGGGGTTGAGATGGGGAGTCGGTGCGCGTCAGCGCTCGAGATGACGGCTGAGCGCGATCATCGAGCCTCCGGCCCCCAGCACCACGCCGGCCGCGAGCAGGGCCAGCGAGGTGATCAGGACCGCGTTCTGGTCCACGCCCGGCGCCAGCAGCTGGCTCTGGGCCGCGGCCGCGCGAACGGCCGCCACGCCCGCCGCCCCGATCAGCAGCGCCGCCACCACTCCTCCCATGAGGCCGGTCAGGCTGCCTTCGATCAGGAACGGTCCCCGCACCATCCAGCGGCGAGCCCCGACCAGCTGCATCACGCGCACCTCGTCGCGGCGCGTGTAGATGGCGGCCCGGATGCTGTTCTGGGTGACGGCGATCGCGATCACCGCCAGCAGGAGCAGGAACGCGGCGCCCCCGATCAGGATCCAGATCAACCCCGTGAGCACGCGTTGGTAAGCGGTCTGGTCGTAGGAGGTCGGAAGGGTCGGGTCGACGGCCGGCGACTGCTCGGCGACCGACGCCACCGCGCTCATGTCGGTCAGGTTCCTGACCGTCACGTCGAAACTCGCCGGGAACGGGTTCTGGCCCGCCGCCCGCGCGATCCCGCCCAGGCCGGGTCGCTGCTCGGCCTCCTTCAGGGCCTGGGCCGCGCTGGTGTATCCGACCCGGGTTACGTCCGGGTCCGACACCAGCCTCGCGCGCAGCTCGGCCACCTGGGTCTGCGACGCGCCCTGGCGCAGGTAGACGTGCAGCACGTCGGCGCTCTGGACCTGCTGCTCGGCGAGCCCCCGGAGGCCGAGCGTGCCCAGCCCGACCACCCCCGCCAGCAGCAGGAGGAGGGCGATCGAGCCGATGGCGGTCGAGTTGGCGCCCAGATGGCGGCGCCAGTCGCGCCAGGCGCCGCCGAGCACCAGCCGGATCGCGTTGCGGAGAATGGTGCGCCGGCGCCCGCGCCTGCGCGGTGCGGTCGCGCCCGCCTCCGCGCCCGACCCCGTCCCGCCGGGAGGGCCGTGAGACGCCGTCCCGGCCGGCGTCTCGTCAAGTGCCGGGCGGTCGGTTCCTCGGTCGGAAGGCGTCATGCCCGGCGCTCCGTCAGGCGCCCGACGGCGGTGCGCGGCGGCAGCTGGAACGGTTGCTCGTCCCACCGATCCCGGTCCGGATCGCGCTCGTGCTCCGCCACCAGGCGGCCATCGTCCAGCACCAGGACGCGGCGGCCAACCCGCCGGACCGCCTCCAGGTTGTGAGTCACCGCGAGCACCGAGTGGCCGAGCCGGGCGAGGTCCGAGAGCAGGGTCATGACCCCGAGCGCGGTGGGCGCGTCGAGGTTGCCGGTGGGCTCGTCCGCGAGCAGCAGCCGGGGTCCCGAGATCAGAGCGCGGGCGATCGCGACGCGCTGCTGCTCGCCGCCCGAGAGCTCGTCCGGAAACGCGTCGCCGGAACCGCCCAGCCCGACCAGCTCGAGCGTCTGCTGGGCGCGGGTGCGGACTTCGCGGTCGGTGAGCGCCAGGTCCTGCACCTGGGCCGCGAAGGCGATGTTCTCCCGCGCCGTCAACCGGGGCAGCAGACGGTAGTCCTGGTACACGGTGCCGACCTGGCGGCGCAAGTCAGGCACCTGGCGCCGCGGCAGCGAGTGAATGGGGACGCCGTCCACGAAGATCTCGCCCTGAGAAGGTCTGAGCTCGCGGTTGAGAAGCCGGAGCAGCGTCGTCTTGCCCGAGCCCGACTGCCCGACCACGAACACCAGCTCCCCCGGAAGCATCATGAGATCGATCCCGCTCAACGCGAGACGGTTCCGGAACCGCTTTGTCACCCACCGCATCCGAACCATCGGCACCTGGGAGGCCGGACGCCCCGCCACCAGCGAGCTCACTAGGAAGGCATGTTAGCGGCCATGCGGTCAAGCGCCCAACCCGGAAGGCGCGTGCCGTAGGGCCCATTTGCTGGCAGAAGGGCCTTTCAGGTGCTCCGGAAAGACCCACCTGGTGGCAAACGGCGGATCCTCAAGGGCCTCACCGATCGCGGAGTTCGACGCGCCGGATCTTGCCGCTGACCGTCTTCGGCAGCTCGCTCACGAACTCGATCTCCCGGGGGTATTTGTAGGGCGCGGTGACCGCCTTCACGTGCTCCTGGAGCTGCGCCGCCAACTCGGGCGAACCCTGGTACCCGGGTGCCAGGACGCAGAACGCCTTCACGATCTCGCCGCGCAGCGGGTCCCGCTTGGCGACCGCGGCCGACTCCGCGACCGCCGGGTGCGAGATCAGCGCGCTCTCGACCTCGAACGGACCGATGCGATAGCCGGCCGAGATGATGACATCGTCGGCGCGTCCGACGAACCAGAGGTAGCCCTCCTCATCGGTGACGCCGCGATCCCCGGTGAGGTACCAGGGCCCTCGCCGCGTGGCCTCGGTCGCCTCCGGGTTGAGGTAGTACTCCTTGAACAGCCCGGGTGGCCGTTCCGGCTCCACCAGGACGGCGATGTCGCCCTCCTCGCCGGGTTCGGTGTGGTTGCCCTGCTCGTCGATTGTGGCGACGCTGGTGCCCGGCAGGGGCTTGCCCATCGACCCCGGGCGGACCGTCATGTCGCGGGTGTTGCCGCAGAGCAGGACCGTCTCGGTCTGCCCGTAGCCGTCGCGGATGGTCAGGCCGGTCCCCCGCTCCCAGGCCGCGATCACCTCCGGGTTGAGCGGCTCGCCGGCGCCGACGCACCAGCGCAGCGCCTTGAAGTTGCGTCGCGCGAGGTCCTCCAGGACCAGCATCCGGTAAGCGGTCGGCGGGCCGCAAAAGGTCGTGATGGGATAGCGCTCGAGCAGGTCCAGGGTCTCGGCGGCCGAGAACTTACCTCGCGCGTCCTGCTGGAAGAGGGCCGCCCCCTGGTTCCAGGGTCCGTAGAGGGAGGACCAGGCAGCCTTGGCCCAACCGGTCTCGGCGAGGTTGAAATGCAGGTCTTGCGGCCCCAGGTCGAGCCAGTAGCGTCCCGTCACCTGATGGCCGAGGGGATAGCTGTGGGTGTGAAGGACCATCTTGGGATGGCCTTGGGTCCCGGAGGTGAAGTAGATGAGGGCCGGATCCGTGCTCCTGGTGTCGACCGGCTCAGGGTCCCCCGACACCTCCGTCATCGCGCTCTCGTACTGGTGCCAGGCAGGCGTGGGCGAACCGCCGACCGAGATCAGGAGACGAAGGCCCGAGCAGCGCTCGCGCACCTGGTCGACCTTGGCCGCGTTGTCGGGGTCGGCCACGTAGGCGGTACCTTCGGCGGCGGTGGCGCGGTATTCGATGTCGCCCGCGCTGAGCAGGATCGTGCCCGGCACCGGGACCGCCCCCGCCAGCGTGCACCCGAGCATGACCTCCCACCAGGCCGGGATGCGGGGCAGCTGGATCATGACGCGTTCGCCGGGACGGACGTCGTGGTCCTGCAGCAGGCGGGCGAAGCGCCGCGCGCGCTCGAGCAGCCGGCGGAAAGTGAGCCGAACCTGTTCTCCCTCGCTGCCCACCCAGAGGAGTGCCAGCTGATCCGGGTCCTGGGCCCAGCGGCCGATCACGTCGCGGGTGAAGTTGAACCGCTCCGGCACCACCCAGCGATAGCCACCGGCGTCGTCCTCGACGAGGCCGATCGCCTCCGTCGCGCTCATCGTCTGTCCACCTCTCGAGCCCCTCGGTCACGGACGGCCGCCTGGAATGGTTGGAAACGTAACACCGTGGGTAGAAGGGGGACCATGCCCAACCGGATCTTCTGTCAGGCCTGCGGCGCGCCGCTCTCCGGCGTGGGAGCCGCCTGCACGGCGTGCGGCGCCGGCGCCGCCACCCCGGCGTACGACTGGACCCGCGGCAACGCATTCGTGGCGCCCACACAGGAGCGCAGCACCTTCAAGGCGACGGTGCTGGGAATGGTGCCCGGCCTGGGCCACCTGTACGCCGGACATCGCGTAAAGGGGGTCGCCATCTTCTGTGGTTTCGTCGCCGCCGTCGTGGTCGGCAGCGACCTCGACATGACGATGGTCGGTGCGGTGGCGGGCGTCCCCATCGACGCCGGCGGCCTCGGCCTCTGGCTGTTCAGCATGTGGGATGCCTACTGGACCGTGCGCCAGGACAACCGCGTCGTTCAGGCGGCCACCTCCAGCATGCCCTCCTTGAGATAGGTCCGCAGCCCCTCGCGCGCCAGCTCGTGGGCCGGGTTCGCCTTGCGGCTCACGTAGCGGACGACCCGGTGACCTCGCCGGATGCGGGCCCGCACCTCGTCGATAGCGGCCCGGAAGGAGTCGCTGGAAGGCTCCCGGCTCCGCACGACCGGTGCGCAGTCGGTCCGCACCACCACCCGGTAGAGCGGCCAGCGGGCGGCCGCCAGCTCGAGAGCGGCCGCGCAGATGTGGGCCTCGAGCTGGGCGGAACCTCCGTCGTGGGCGAACCCGAACGACTCCTGGTAGAGAAGCCTCCCCCGCAGGAACACGGAGAGGCCGCAGCCGGCCCTCCCGTACCTGTCGAGCGCCGCATCGACATAGAAGACGAGGCAATCTGGCACCTGGGAGGGTCCTCCGCTCATCGAGGTGAGGGTCAAGGCTGCGGTGAGCTTAGCAGCATGTGGGGCGGTGCGCCACTCGCTGCCACCAGATGTTGGGTTTCCGGTGTCCCTCTCGTAACCCGCGGGCCGGCGGCGACCGGCGCTCACCAAGGCTCACCCAAACCCCCGCGCGGAGGAACGCCCTACGGGCGGCCCCCGCAGAGCGAGCGGCTAGCACTGGGCTCCGTCAGGTGGGGCGTCGAAGCGCGCATAAGGCTGGGGTGCAGGAGGCGGGGCGTGGGGACCGCGCGCGAGGCGTTTCATGCGCCCCGGGAGCGGCCGCTGGCTGCGACGGCTCACACCGGCGCCACAGTCCGATCAGCCGAAACCGGAACTCGGTCATGGCGGCAGCTTGCCGGGGACGGCGAAGTATGGAGTACCCTCCGCACTACGCCAGGTAAGCCCACTGCTCGGGAACCGGGGCATGCACATCTGCCGCAGGCGGCCTTTGACCTCCCGCTGCTTCTTAGCATCTCCCCCTTCTTCGTGATTCGCTTGACGTAGAAGCCTCTTCCGGGTCTTTCCACAGATGTGGGTGAAGCCCAGGAAGTAGAAGGTCGGCTTGCGGCACCCGCTTTTGCGGTCCGAGCGGCGCGCCGAACTAGATCAATCGCGTCTTCTCCGCCTCAGCCCAAGCCGTACTCGGCAATCGCTCGGCCAGTGCGGCGCGGAACCGCTCGCCCCCACGATGCTGGAACCCAACTATGAAGTCATCCGCGTAGCGCACGATGAGCACCTCGCCCTTCGCTGGGTGGCCTCTCACTGCTCGGCCCAGAGATCGAAGACATAGTGCAGGTAGATGTTCGCCAATAAGGGCGAGATCGTCGCCCCTGCGGGCCCTGCCTTCAGCCGACCAGTTCCGTCTCGATGACCCCCGACTTCAGCCACTTCTGGATCAGACGGAGGACTCGTCGATCCCGATCCGGTACTCGAGAAACTCCATCAACTTCCCGTGATCGAGGTGGTTGAAGAAGTCCGCCACGTCGGCGTCGAGCACCCAGCTCACCTTCTTCCTCGCAGCCCCACCGCCAGCGCATCCAACGCGTCGTGGGGGCCACGTCCGGGCCGGAACCCGTAGGAGAAACCGAGGAAGTCCGCCTCGTAGATGGCGTTCAACACCTTGGCCACCGCACCCTGGACGAGTTTGTCCTCCAGGGCGGCTACGCCGAGCGGCCGCTGCCGCCCATCGGCCTTGGGAATGTAGACCCTCCGCGACGGTTGGGCTCGGTACGCCCCGATGCACCCTCCCGTGGAGGTCCTGGAGGTTCGCCTCCAAGCTTTCCCCGTAGGCTGCCTTGGTCACTCCACCACTCCCGCCGCCGCCTTCGGCTTCAGCCCTCGGTAGCTCGCGGCAAGGAGCTCTGGAGTCACGTGGTGGAGGAGCGCAGTGAACTGCTGCGTCCGCTTCCCGGACGCTGCTTCGCGCACACGACCGAGCCCCGGTGACACGCCCGGTCCGGCTCCGCGTCCGGGGCGTGCGTGGCTTGCCGTGTTCCCCTTGGCCAGCCCCCTTTCCTCCACCGGCTCCGCGGCCACTCCGGCGGCTTTGTTCGTCGGCTTCGCAGGTACTACGGGGCTGTCCGACTGCCCGGAATCGTTCATCTCTTGCTTGGGCCTCAGCCCCCCTCCGAGCGGCCCGCCGCTGATCGGACGACGGGCGATTCCGGGCTCTCCCGGTTCTCGCGCATGAAGCTTGCGTACATGCCCTGGTTCTTCGACCGCGCGGGGTCCGTGCCCGGCCGGTTAACGCCGGTCACGATGTTGCCTTCCAGCGCACCAAATCCTGTCGGCACCCCGGGGTTGGTTCTCGCGGCTCAATAGCCCGGCCTGCACGCCCCCTGTCAACGCTTCGCACTGGCCCTTGCGGTACCGGTCTCGGGCCTTACCCGCTACTGCCGGCCAGCCAGCACGCATGCCGGGGCATCGTGGGTCGCTACCCTTCGATGTCGGACCCTCTCTTGCTTCATGCCGGTTAGGGCTTGGTGCACCACCGGGTGTCTCAGGGCGTGGATAGGCCCCGTTGGTGCACCATCGGCGGTCTCAGGGCGTGGAGGCGGCCGGCGGGGGCAGGTTGGGGAAGCCGACGGCGTGGAAGCCACCGTCCACGTGGAGGATCTCCCCGGTGGTCGCCGTCATGTAGTCGCTGAGCAAGCAGCAGGCGGTGCGCCCGACCGGCCGGGCGTCGTGCGGGTCCCACCCGAGCGGAGCCCGTTCGCCCCACGCGTCCTCGATGGCGTCGAACCCGGGCACTCCTTTGGCGGCGATCGTCTTCACGGGCCCCGAGCTGATCGCGTTGACGCGCACCCGGTGCGGCCCCAGGTCGCGCGCCAGGTACCGGACCGTGCTCGCCAGGGCAGCCTTGGCGACTCCCATCCAGTCGTAGGAGGGCCACGCGTTGACCGAGTTGTCGAAGTCGAGGGCCACGATCGACCCGCCGTGCTCCTGCATGAGCGGCAGCAATCCGACCGCGATCTCCTTCAGTGAGAAGACGGACACCTGGAGCGCGGTGGCGACGCTGGGCCAGGGTGCGCTCAGGAAGTGCCCGCCGAGGGCGTCCTCGGGGGCATACGCGATCGCGTGAACCCAGCCGTCGAGCCGGCCCCAGCGGCGGCCCAACTCTGCTTGGACCGCGGCGATGTCCTCCTCCCTGGTCGCGTCCAACTCCAGGACGTCGGGCTCGGTGTCGAGCCGCTTGGCCATCATCTTCGTGATCCGGGCGACCCGCCCGAAGCTCGAGAGGACGATCTCCGCGCCCGCTTTCTGCGCCTCGTCCGCGATCGCGAAGGCGATGCTCTTGCGATCGAGGACCCCGGTCACCAGCAGCTTCTTGCCGTCGAGCAACATCGGTCGTTGAGGGTAGCCGAACGGCGCCGGCCGTACCCGGTGTCGCCCTGTTTCCCCCGCAGGGATGGGGACGCTGGGGTTTACTGAGCAGGGATGGAGAACCAGGCTCGAGCGGCGACGCGAGCGCCCGCCGACGAACGTCGCCAGGCGTTGATCCGTGCCGCGTATCACCAGATCGCGGCCCGCGGTTTCGAAGGCTTGCGCACCCGCGAGGTGGCGCAGGAAGTCCACCTCAACGTGGCGACGCTCCACTACTACTTCCCGACCAAGGAGTCGCTGATCCGGGGCGTCGTCGACCACGCCATGAGCCGGTTCCAGTCCACGCTGGCTCCTCACGGACAGCCCGGAGACGACCTGCGGGCGCACCTGGTGGCGGTGGCCACCCTGCTGCGTCAGGAGCCGGAGCTGGGCCAGGTGATGGCGGAGCTGGCCCTGCGGTCGACCCGGGATGCGGAGATCGACGCCATCCTGGGCGCCACCAAAGAAACCTGGCAGCACGCCGTCCGCGCCCTGCTGCGCCGCGCCGCGGCGGCGGGCCGGGTCCGGCCGGAGCTCGACTCGGCCGGCGCCGCCGCGCTCATCGTGTCGGTGTTGGGCAGCCTCACGCTGCCGGTGCTGGGGGACGCCGCGCGCGACGACGGCGCCCTGCTCGAACTGCTCCGGTGGCTTGGGATCGATCAATCAACTGATTGATGGAGGTGTTATGCTGAGAGCATGGCACCTCTCACCAAGCAGGCAGCAGCACCGCGGTCGATCGAGAACCGGAACGTCCCCGGCTTGGTCACCGTCACCAATGGCTTCGTGAGCCGCCTGGCCCGCCTCGGCCTTCCGCTCGGCCCCAATGTGGTGTTGACGGTCCGGGGACGCAAAAGCGGCATCCCCCACTCGACGCCGGTCGCGATCGTCGAGGTCGCGGGCAAGAGGTGGGTCCAGAGCCCCTTCGGAGAGGTCCAGTGGACGCGGAACCTGCGGGCCGCCGGCGAGGCCACGCTCACCAAGGGGCGGCGCACCGAACAGGTGACCGCGACCCGGCTCTCGCAGCCCGAGGCGGCGATCTTTTACCGCGACATCCTGGGGCCCGACCTCGACCGCTCAGTGTTCACCAGGGTGGCCGGCCGCGTCCTCGGGCTGACCAGGCTGGTCGCGGATCCGGAGGCTGCCGCGGCTACGCACGCTGTCTTCGAGCTTCACCCCGCTTGACGCCGCGGACCAGCTCGCGCATCGCCGCCCGCTCGGCCGGTTCCGTGTGTGGGTCCTCCGCCCGGACCCGAGCCGCGAGCTCGAGATAGCCCGCCGCCTCCTCACGGCCCGCGGCGGCGAGGAAGCAGCGGACGAAGTGGCCGCGTACGGCCGCCACCACCAGGCGCGTCGGTGGGTCTCCCGGGATGCGGGCCTCAGCCATCACGAGCCAGAGGTCCGCCAGGTCGGCCGCGGCCGGCCCGCGACCGGCGTTGGTCCAGTCGATGACGACCGGTCCTCGCGGTGACAGCAACACGTTCAAGGGGTGGAGGTCCCCGTGCAGGAAGACGTCGCCCTCGCCGGCCGCTCCGTATCGGGCCGGCACGCCCGGTGGCGGCGCCAGGCGGTGCAGACGCTGGTGAAGGCCGGCCAGTGTCCTGGCGTGCGCTCCCGTCCGCCACGGATGACGCGCCAGGTCGGCTCCCATCGTGGGGCCGCCGACCCGCTCCAGCACCAGGCCCTCGGGCCGGACCTCGAAGACCTCCGGCGCCGGGTAACCCCGCTCCCGCGCGTAGCGCATGACCGCGGCCTCCCGCTCCGGGTCCGCCGCCCCCCGGATGCGTCGAAGCACGCGGCGATCGTCGAGGGCCAGGATTTCCGAGGCGCGCCCCTCGGCCAGGACCCGCGGCTCCACGCCCATGTTCGCGGTCAGATGCGCCCGGGCCCGGTCTCGACCTCAGAACCCTCGCGCCGCGACCAGTCGCTCCAGGAGCCGGGGTAGAGCCGGGCGCCGCCCAGTCCGGCCAGCTCCATGGCCAGCAGGTCGTTGCAGGCGGAGACCCCGGATCCGCAGTAGAGGACGGTCTCCGCGCCGCTGGTCACACCCAGGTCCCGGTAGCGGCGCCGCAGGTCCTCGGGGCTGCGGAAGCGGCCGTCCGGCGTCAGGTTGCCGGCGTAGTGCGCCGACCGCGCGCCAGGGATGTGGCCCCCCTTGGGCTCCACCAGCTCCACCTCGCCGCGGAAGCGCTCGCCGGATCGGGCGTCCAGCAGGAGCGTCTCGGGGCTCACGGAACGGACCGCTTCGTAGTCCACCGTCCACTCGACGCGGGGCGGCGCGGCGGCGAAATCGCCTTCCGCGGGCGTGAGATCGCCCGTCTCCAGGGGCTCTCCCCAAGCCTGCAACCCGCCATCGAGGAGGGCCACCGCATCGTGTCCGAAGTAGCGGAGCGTCCACCAAGCCCGTCCCGCCACCATGCCGCCCTGATCGTCGTAGACGACCACCCGGCTGGACGCACCGACCCCGAGCCGGCGCATGGCGCGCTGGAAGGCGTCGCGTTCGGGAAGTGGATGGCGCCCGCGGCCTTCGACGGCCCCGCTCAGGTCGGTGTCCAGATCGCACCACACCGCGCCCGGGATGTGTCCTCGCCGGTAGGCCTCGCGACCCGACCGGCCGTCCAGATACCAGCGAACGTCAAGGATGCGAAGATCTCCGCCGCCCACGTGGTCGTGCAGCCAGCCCGCGGAGACCAGGGGTCCAAAGGTGTCCACCCCCCTACTTTGCGCCACCTCCACCGCCCCGCGATCGGCAGAGGTGTCCACACTCTGCCGCTCCAGGCGTGGTTTTAGCACTTTAGGAGTCGTGAGGAAATAACTCATCCATTTATGTGTGCTGAGGCTACCATTGGTGCGTGGCCGAGGTAGCCGTCAGCCGGCGCTACGAGGCTCTTTTCCCGCACCTCAATGAGCGACAACGCCGCCTGCTTCTGGCGAGCGAAGCGCGGGCCTTGGGTCGCGGCGGCGTAAGTGAGGTGGCGCGCGCCACCGGCGCCGCTCGCTCCACCATCCAGATCGGCATGCGAGAGCTGGACCAGCCGGCGATGCCGGTGACCGGCCGGGCGCGGCGAGAGGGCGCAGGCCGCAGGAAGGCGACCCTGAAGGATCCTGAGCTGGGCACCGCTCTCGAAGCCCTGGTGGAACCGGAAGCGCGGGGAGATCCCGACTCACCCCTGCGCTGGACCTCCAAATCGACCAGGGAGTTGGCGCGGACCTTGAGCCGGTCCGGACATCCAGTCAGCTTCTGGACGGTAGCCCAGCTCTTGCATGAGTTGGGATACAGCCTGCAGGCGAATGTCAAGACCCTGGAGGGCAGCCAGCACCCGGATCGAGATGCCCAATTTCGCTACATCAATGGCCAGGTCCGCCGCCACCTGGAGCGTGGTGAGCCGGTGGTTAGCGTGGATACCAAAAAGAAGGAGTTGATCGGGCCCTACAAGAACGCCGGTCAGGAATGGAGGCCGAAAGGGCAGCCGCAGCGAGTGAACACTTATGACTTCATCGATCCCGAGCAGGGCAAGGCCATTCCCTACGGGATCTACGATCTGGGCCGCAACCGAGGCTGGGTCTCGGTGGGCACCGATCACGACACCGCTTGCTTTGCGGTGGCAGGCCTGCGCAGTTGGTGGTACGGGGATGGCGCCCGCGCCTATCCGGAGGCGCGCCGGTTGCTGATCTGCGCTGACGCTGGCGGCTCCAACGGTTACCAGTTACGCCTGTGGAAGGCGGAAGTCGCTGACCTGGCGGTGGACGCGGGCCTGGCCATCTCGGTCTGTCATTTCCCGCCGGGCACCTCGAAGTGGAACAAGGTCGAGCACCGGCTGTTCGCCGCCATCAGCACCAACTGGCGTGGTCGACCGCTGAGCAGTCATGAGGTCGCGATCGAGCTCATCGGGGCGACTCGAACCGATGGTGGGCTCAGCGTCCACGCCGAGCTTGACGACCGCCCTTACCCCACCGGCCTCAAGGTTCGCGACCAGGAGATGGATGAGATCAGGGCGCGCTGGCTGCGACCGCACCGCTTCCACGGTGAGTGGAACTACACACTGCGATCACCCGCCTGGCGGACCCGCCAGCTCACCCTCCCATTGGAGGACTAATTTCCTGACACTCCCTTAGTGTCCACACTCTGGCAAAACGGGGAGCCTGCCGGCCGCTGGTCAGGCGACGACCGCCCCCACCGCCAGCACCACGAACAGGAGCGCGAGGTAGAGGGACGAGTAGCCGAACAACCTTCGCGTCCATCCACGCTCCCGGCTGTCGAGCAGCGTGAGGGCGAACAGGCCCACGCCGAGCACCAGCGCGCCCGCCAGGTAGACCCAGCCCGCCGCCCCGGTGAAGAATGGGATCAGACTCGCGGCCAGCGTGAGCGCGGCGTAGACCAGCGACCACCGCTGCGTCGTCACCTTGCCTCGCACCACCGGCATCATGGGCACGCTCGCCCGCCGGTAGTCCTGCGAGATCATCTGCGCCAGGGCCCAGAAATGGGGCGGGGTCCAGAAGAATATGACCAGGAAGAGCGAGAACGCCGTCAGGTCCAGCCGCCCGGTCACCGCCGCCCACCCCACCAGCGGCGGCATCGCGCCCGCCGCGCCCCCGATCACGATGTTCTGGGGCGTCGAGCGCTTGAGCCACACCGTGTAGACCAGGACGTAGATCACGGACCCGGTGAGCGCGAGCACGGCCGCCAGCACGTTGGCCAGCGTGGCCAGGATCAGGAAGGCGGCGGCGTTGGCCACGATTCCGAGCGCCAGCGCGTGCCAGGCGGGGATGCGCCCGGCCGGAATCGGGCGGTTGCGTGTCCGCTGCATGAGACGGTCGATGTCGCGGTCGAACCAGCAGTTGATCGCGTTGGCCCCGGCCGAGGACATCGTCCCGCCGACCAGGACGGCGATCGCCTGCGCCAGCGTGGGCAGCCCGTGCGCCGCCGCCACCATGGGCAGGAACGCGGTCCCTACCAGCAACACCACGATCTTGAGCTTGCCCAGGCTCAGGTAGTCGCGAAGCGCGTCGCGCGATGTCCGCGCCACGGCCACCGGCTGGGCTGAGGGCTGGGCTGAGCTCACATGCGGAGTGTAATCCGGGGTCGGTTGCCGCATCCCCGATCAGGTTCAGGAACCGCGGCGCGGGCGGCGCGGGATACGCACACGTTCACCTCCAGGCGGGCGCTCGGGCGGCTCAGGAGCCGGTCCGGGCTCTCCGGCGACCGGCTTCAGAGCCCGCCGGCGTGCGTCCGCCCCGGCTCCGGATGGCAGCCGCCGGGCGATCCTCACCCGCTCCTCTCGCGGGTACCGCCCGGCGCGAGGACCAGGCCCGGCGCCGGTGGGCCGTCGCTCCGGGCCCCGCTCGAGAGGCTCCCAGAGCGGCGCCCGGCGGTACCGCCGGTAGGCGATCCAGGCCAGGACGCCGAGCGCCAGCCAGCTCACGAAGATCACGGTCGAACCGTTGACGTTCTCCAGGATCAACTGCAAGAACACCGCCGCGATGGCGACGAAGCCGACCGCCGAGAGCACCGGGATGGAGGAGCGCCCGAACGGGATGTTGAGGGGGATCTTGAACGGACGGCGCATATCGGGCTCGACGTAGCGGAGGCGGATCACCGACAGGTGGGCGCTGCTGAAGGCGAAGGTGGCCGCCAATGAATACACCGCCGCCATCAGTGCGATCTCATTGCTGACGACGAGCAAGCAGGAGGTGAGCCCGAACACGATGATCGCCACGTACGGCGTCTGGAACCTCGGATGCAGGCGCGCGAAGGCCTTCGGGAACAGATCGTGGCTGGCCAGTGAGTAACTCAGCCGCGAGATCCCGATCAGGCCCGCGTTGCTGCCGATGACGAGGATCGTGAAGGCCAGGACCGAGACCCACGCCTGCGCCACCTGCCCCAGCCACGCCGGTTGGAACTGCCCCACGATGGCGGAGACGGGGTCGTTGCGGTTCTGAGGGCTCCCCAAAGCGGTCAGGTACTGATGGGTGGCCGGGTCGTAATGCACCGGGAAGACCGAGACCCCGATGGTGGGCAGCGCCGCCGACACGATGATCACCGCGATGATGACCAGGAAGGTGGCGCGGGGGACGGTCCGGCCCGGGTTTCTGGCCTCCTCGGACATGTTGGAGATGGTCTCGATGCCGGTGTAGGTCACCATGCCCAGCGAGATCGCGACCAGGAAGTTGCCCCAGGTCGGCGCGACGCCCAAGTGAACGTTGTGGATCAGCGTCTGGATGTTGATGAGCAGCAGCAGCCCCAGCAGCACCAGCAGCAGCTGCGTGCCCAGGTCGACCAGGGAGAGCACCAGGTTCATGAGGCTCGACTCCTGGATCCCGATCACGTTGATGACGATCAGCAGCACCACCAGCACGACCGTCGCCACCACGTGCAGCACCGGCTGGTCGAGGGCCAGGAGGAACGGCACGTACCGGCCCAGCGCGCCCAGGTACGCGATCGCCGTGTACGAGGAGATGGCGACCGTCGCGGTGTAGTTGAGCAGCTGCACCCAGCCGATGAAGAATCCGAAGGGGACGTTGAAGGCCCGGCGCGCGAAGCTGGAGCTGCCGCCGGCCTGCGGCATCGCCGCCGTCCCCTCCGCGTAACAGAGGGCGGTGGTGACGAAGATGCAGCCGGCCAGCACCAGCGCCAGCGGGGTCAACCCGAGCGCGAAGGCGGCGGTCACCCCGAGGCCGTAGTAGATGCTCGACCCCACGTTCCCGTAGCAGGCGCTGAAGAGCGCCCCCGTCCCCAAGGTCCGCGGCAGTTTGGGACGGCGCCGCACCAGAACCCGGGTGTCTCCGGGGAGCCTTCCCCGCCGCGGTCCCCAGTCGTCGCCCATGGCCCGCCTCAGTCTGCGCCCGCCAGCGGCGCGGTGGCGAGCGCGGCCGCCTCCTCGGGGTCATCGGTGAGCCGGAGCAGGCTCAGGTCGCGCTCCGTGACGACTCCGCGTGGGAGGGCCTGGGCGCGCAGCCAGGCGAGGAGACCGGCCCAGTAGGCACTCCCGAGCAGGACGATCGGAAAGGGGTCGATCTTCCCGGTCTGAGCGAGGGTCAGCGCCTCGAACAGCTCATCCATGGTGCCGAAGCCGCCGGGCAGGATGACGAATCCCTGCGCGTACCTGACGAATACGATCTTGCGCACGAAGAAATAGCGGAACTCGATGCCGACCTCGACGTAGTCGTTGAGGGCCTGCTCTCGCGGCAATTCGATGTTGCACCCGATCGACCGCCCGCCCGCCTCCTGGGCGCCCCGGTTGACAGCCTCCATCAGACCGGGACCCCCTCCCGTGATGACGGCCACCCGGCGCTCGGCGAGGGCGCGACCGAGCGCCACCCCGCGCGCGTAGATGGGGTCCGAGCGAGAGATGCGGGCGGAGCCGAAGCAGGTCACGGCGGGACCCTGGTCGTCGAGCGCGTCGAAGCCCTCCACGAATTCCGACATGAAGCGCAGCACCCGCCAGGGGTCGGTGTGATGGCCGCTGTCGTCGGGGATGGCGAGCAGGCCGCGGTCGGCCGGAGGGCGGGCCGCCGGGACCACCAGCCGTCCCGAGCGCCGGCGCTCACGCATGGCCGCTCAGTCTACAGTCGGCCGGACGCCCAGACTCGCCGCCCGCCGACCCAGGTCTCGCGCACCACGATCCCGGCCAGGGTCTGAGGATCCCGGGTCAGCGGGTCGTCGCCCAGGACCACGAAGTCGGCCCGGCGGCCGGGCGCCAGCGTGCCCTTTTCGCCCGCCTCGCCGGTGGCCGCGGCGGCCGCCGTGGTGTAGAGCCGGAGCGCCTCGGACGCGGTGATGCGCTGCTCGAGGCCGAGCGGCGCGCCGTCGCCGCCCCGGCGGGTGACGCAGCTCTGCATCGCGAGCAGCGGCTCGAAAGGCCCGCAGGGATAGTCCGAGGAGCCGGCCACCAGCACCCCCGCGTCCAGAAACCAGCGGTGGGCGAACATGCGCCGGACCCGGCGCTCGCCGTACCAGTCGAGCAGCCGGCCGCCGTGGTAGTGGACGTAGCTGCCGAACGGGACCGCGATCGTCCCCAGGTCGTGCATGCGGCGCAGGATGCCCTCGTCCACGATCGAGCAGTGCTCGACGCGGTGGCGCAGCCCGGGTCGCGGGAGCGACTCCTGCACTTCTCCCATCAGACCCAGCACGGTGCGGATGGCGCGGTCGCCGTTGGCGTGGACGCAGACCGGTACTGAGTCCTCCTGTGCCCGGCGCACGGTGTCCCGCAGCTCCGCGGTGGTCCTGGTCTGCATGCCGAAGTCGTCGCTGGTCCCCTCGAACGGCTCGTCCATCAGGCAGGTGCGCCCCCCGATGGCGCCGTCGATGAAGGTCTTGACCCCCGCCAGCCGCAGACTGCTTTCTCGCAGGAGATCGGCGCCGGCCTCCCGGAAGCGGTCATAGGTCTCGGCGCTGACCAGGAGATTGAGGCGGAGCGTGAGATCGCCGTCCCGCTCCGCGGCCAGCAGGAAGGGGACGTCGTCCGCGCCCACCAGCGCGTCCGTGGCGGAGGTGATGCCCGCTGCGTGAAAGTGCTCCACGGCACGGCGCAGGCCCGACCGCCGCTCCGCCTCGCTGCTCTCGGGGACCACCGTGCGGCCGGTGCGAGAGACCGCTGGATCCGCGAAGTCGAACAGCGCCTGCTCGATGAGCCGGCCGTCAAGGCGCCCGGCGGCATCCCGGCCGAACGCTCCTCCCGCCGGTGCCTGGCTCGCCTCGTCGATCGCGCCCAGGCGGAGCGCCGCCGAGTTGACCACCCCCCAGTGCCCCGCGACGTGCACCACCAGCACCGGATGCTCGGGAGCCACCTGATCCAGGTCCCAGCGCGTCAGGACGCGCCCGTCCCTGAGCTTGGCGTCGTCGTAGCGGCTGCCCCGGATCCAGGTCCCCGCCGGCTGCGCCTCGGCCTCCCGGCCGATCACCGTGACCAACTCGCCGATCGAGTGCACCGCGTCCGCGGAGAGGTCGAGATGCAGCAGGTCCTCGGCCGTCATCAGCAGGTGGAGATGGGCGTCGTTGAAGCCGGGCACGATGACCCCGTCACCGAGCTCGCGCACCTCCGCCTCCGGGTGGAGGTCGCGCAGGTCGGCGAGCGACCCGACCGCTTCGATCCGCCCGTCGCGGACCGACATCGCTTCTCCCTCGCACCCCGGTGTCAGGGTCAGAAGGCGGCGCGGGTGCAGGATCAGCGAGGCGGTCATGCGGCTATCCTGCCGCCTCCCCTCCCCGCTCGTCCAGGATCGAGCGGTCGACCTGGTCGATCTCCCCTGGCTCGGGGGCCGGCGACCCGCTGCCAGGCACCGAGGTTGACAAAGAAGAAGGTGGTCTAGTGGTTCCGCCCGCTCCGAGAGCGGGCCACGGCAGTCCCGGGAACGCGAAGAGGAGAGCGCCGGCGTCGCGGAGAGTTCCTCCTGCTCCTCCCCCCTGCTCCCGGCCGTCGCCGGTGCGCGGTGCGCCCCGGCCCCTCAGCCGGCGGAAGTTGCGTCCGGGCCCGTCTCCACCAGGATCGAGCGGTCGACCTGATCGAGCGCATCCGGGCGTGGCAGAGGTCGGGAGCGGCGCCACGCCGTCAGGTTGACGAGGAAGAAGGTGATCAAGAGCGGGGGGCCCAGGGCCGCGATGCCCAGCTGCGGCCACTGATCGCTCTCGAACTGCTGCCCCGCGCTGCCCCCGCCCTGGATCTGCACCGAACTCAGGAACAGGACCGTCGTCACGACCAGCAGCGTGTACCCCATGTAGATGAGCACCCGGGTATGGCGCGGTACCGCCAGGCCGCCGGCGTTGGTGAAGGACTCTCCCGACATGAGAACGTCCCAGAGCATGGCCGCCACCAGGACCACGCCCTGGACCACCGTGAAACGCGCGCCCGCGCCAAGGGCGGTCCCGAACACGCCCTCGTACAGGAAGTGCAGGCCGGCGAGGCCGAGGGTGAGGACCAGCATCAGCCGCAGCACCGGTATCGGGAGCCGCCAGCCGGGGACGGCGGAGGTGAGCGCGACCACACACAGCGCGCCATAGGCACCCGCCACGTCAAGGTTGAAGGGAGCAACCGCCTCCAGCCGGTCCGCTCCGATCAGGTGTGCCAGCGGCGGCTGGACGAGCGGCCCGAAGCCGGCGAAGAGGCCGGCCAGCGTGAGAAAGAGGCCCGCGGTGGCGACCTCCCCGCGGCCCACCAGAAGCAAGGCCAGCCCCGCTGCCAACAGGATCAGCACCGCGGTGCCCTCCCAGACCAGGAAGTACTCCGCGGTGCCGGCCGCCGAACGCTCTTCCTCCGCGCCCGGGTCGGCGGTGAAGCTGGCTCGCACGGTGTCGAAGAGAGCGCTCGAGGTCGGTGTGGGGGCGCCTGCGCGGACGGCGACCAGGGTCCAGGTCCTCCCGCTCTCCGACTTCGTCCAGACCTCCCCGTGCGCGTCCTGACCCGCGATGGTGGTCGCGACGGACGCCGCATTCCAGCCCTCGGTGGAGCCGTCCGGTGCCAGGGCGACCGGTGCGGCGAGAGCCACGCTCACCGCGCGGGCGGCGGAAGCGCGGCCCCACAACAGGGCGACGCGAGCGGGCCGGCCGTCGGAGCTTCCGGACCACGCCGACCCGTCATCGATCGTGATCCTGGTCCAGGCCTGCGGAACCAGCAGCGAGTAGCGCGGTGCGCGGGTGCTCTCGGCGGTCACCAGCGGCGGTAGATCCTGAGAGCTGGACTCTTGCGCGCTTCCGACTCCGGACGCGATCCCCGCCGCCAAGAGGCCCAGATAGAGCACGACGGCTCCCGCGGCGAGCGCCCAGAAGGGCACCCGAGTGCTCGTCGGGCGCCGCAGGGCGAGCGAACCCACGACGACCACGGGCACCGCCAGGATCACGACCGGTACCAGGGTCAGAACGGTTCCCGTGAGGCTGAACGCCGGGCCTCCCGGGAGCACGACATAGGCCCACATCAGCACCACACCGCCGGCCACCGCCACCGCACCCGCGACGGCCGCCCGGGGCAGCCTCTCGACCAGCGAGCTGATCCGTCCGCCGGCCACCTCAGCCCACTCGGCGAAATCGGTGCCGGCGACCAGCAGGACCGGGATGAGGACGAATTGGAGCGCAGCCAGCTGGAGGTCGATGAACCCGCCCAGGTGGCCATCCTGGAGGCCCCGCACAGCGGCGAGCCCGTAGATCAGGCTGGTCGCGAGCAGAATCCAGCCGAAGGTGGGCAGGCGCAGACGGGCTCGATGGTGCAGCTGGGGAGCTTGATGGCGATTCCCGCGATCGGTCACGTAGAGGCCGATGGCGGCGGCCACGACGGAAAGCACGACCAGCGTGATGATCGACGTGGCTACCACTGATCCGGCCGAGATGGCACTGACCAGGCCCAGTACCGTGTACGCGGCCACCCCCACGATGCGCAGGGCGAGGTGGGCGTGGAGCGCGCCGGCGAGAATGAAGGACCAGGCGAGGACGAGGGTGATCGTGCTGAGCAGCGCGATCGGCAGCGGCACCGTCCCTAGCTCGGACCCCACCACCGCCCCCGCCGAAACCAGAGGCCACGCCGCGTCGCGGGTCGCGAGGAGGGCGGCGCTGGCGACGATGATCGCGATCGCCACCGCCGTCGGGGCCAGCAGCCCGAGCCCCATCGTGTCGAGCGAGATCGCCTTTTCGTGAAAGGTGCCGGCGAGGCCTTCATGTGCCTTCGACTCCTCTTCCGGGCGCGCCTCGGCCTCCGCCATCGGTGCCACAGCGTAGGAGGGTGGCGCCATCTGGAGTCACAACCGCTTCGGCTACGATCGACGGCACACGTGCACCGAGGAGGCCGCGAGATGGGAGTCACGACGAGCCGCGAGGGGTCCAGCGAGCGGGTGCGCTGGCAGGACCTACTGATCGTGGATACCGACGTGCACATCCACGACACGCCGAAGGCCCTGATCCCCTACTGCGACATGCCGTGGCGGATGTCACTGGAGAACATCAAGGACCTGCACGAGAACTATCTCGACATCCCCGGGTTCTCACCCGGCCAGACCCAGTACCAGCCGTCGTGGCCGACCGGGCACGAGCGCGGCCGCACGGTGGCGACGCCACAGCAGATGCGGTCGGAGCTCGACACGATCCACGTCGACCTCGCCCTGCTCTTCCCCGACAACCTGCTCAAGCTGCCGGTGCTGGCCCACCCCGAGTACGCGGCCGCGATCGCCCGCGCCTACAACGCCTGGCTGGTGGAGGAGTGGTGCCGGCCCGGGCTGGGACTGCTCGGCTGCGTCTGCGCCTGCCCGCAGGACCCCGAAGACGCGGCGGTGGAGATCCGCAAGTACGCCGACCACCCCGGCATCGTGGGCGTCTTCCTGCCCTGTGCCGGTGTCGACCCGATGTGGGGCAACCGGCGGTATGAGCCGATCTACGCGGCCGCGGCGGAGGCCGGCCTGGCGGTGCTGCTCCACAGCGTGACCGTGGTGCACCCGGTCTTCCCGCACAACTCCCACGGCTTCGCGACCGACATCGCGCGCCACACCACCTCGCACACCTTCGCGATCATGGCCAACCTGGTCGACATGGTCACGATGGGGGTCCAGGTCCGCCACCCGACCCTCAGGATCGCCGTCACCGAGGCGGGCCTGTCGTGGGTGCCCTTCCTGATGATGCGGCTCGACAAGGAGTACCTGGAGAAGCGGCGTGAGGTGCCGTGGCTGACCGAGCGACCCAGCCACTACCTGAAGAAGTTCTTCTACGCGACCCAGCCCATCGAGGAACCCGAACGGCTGCGCGACGTCGCCACCATAGTCTCCCTGTTCGACGGCGAGGACCAGGTCGTCTTCGCGTCGGACTGGCCGCACCACGATTTCGACCACCCGTCGAAGGTGAACCAGGTGCCCTTTGCCGACGAGGTCAAGCGCAAGGTCTTCGGCGGTAACGCCCTCCGGCTGCTCGCCATCGACGAGCAGGGCCGGCGTCTCAAGGGACGCGCATGAGCCGAGCCGCCGGCGCTGACGTCCAGGAGCATCCGGTCGGCCCGGTCCGCGACTTCCCCGAAGGGAGCCACCGGGTGGTCCAGGTCGGGGGCAGAGGCATCGGTGTCTTCAACATCCGCGGCCGCCTCTACGGGCTGCCCAACCTGTGCCCCCATCAGCAGGGGCCTCTCTGCGAGGGCCGCCGGCCCCCTCACGGCACCACCGTCGCCAGCGCGGAGACGAACTGGGAGACCCGCTGGGGGCTGGAGGGTGAGGTGATCGCGTGTCCCTGGCATGGGATCGAGTACCACGTTCCCACCGGGCAGTGCCTGGCGTTCCCCGAGATCCGGCTCCGCACCTACTCGGTGCGGGTGCGAGACGGCGAGGTCGTGGTCCGGATCTGAGCGTCGACGGCGGTCGCGCCACCCCGAACTGCTCCTACTGTTCGACCATGGCCTTCCTGGACCTCCACGTGCCGTCGTTCACCTATCCGGGGCCGCCCGAGGACCTCTTCCCGACCGTGCTCCGGATCGCAGCGGCCGCCGAGCGCGGCGGTTTCAACGCGCTCTCGGTGATGGACCACTACCACCAGATCCAGCCTCAGGGGGCTCCGGACGAGCCCATGCTGGAGGCCTACACGACGCTGGGCGCGATCGCCGCGCGCACGACCACGCTGCGCTTGTTGACCGTGGTCACCGGGGTCACCTACCGGGTGCCGGCGGTGCTGGCCAAACAGGTGACGACCCTCGACGTGATCTCCGGCGGCCGCGCCATCCTCGGGATCGGCGCCGCCTGGAACGAGGAGGAGCATCGCGCCTACGGCGTTGCCTTCCCGCCTACCGGCGAGCGCATGGACCGGCTCGACGAAGCGGTCCGCATCTCCCGCGGCATGTTCGAGCGGAAACAGTCGAGCTTCGAGGGCCGCCACTACCAGACCCGGGACGCGTTCAACGTCCCGCCGCCACTGCAGGCACGCGTCCCGATCCTGATCGGCGGCGGAGGCGAGCGGCGAACCTTGCGGCTGGTGGCGGAGCACGCCGATCTCTGCAACATCATCGGGGACCCGCAGACCGGGGCCGGCAAGCTGGAGGTGCTGCGGCGGCACTGTGAGGCGGTCGGCCGCGACTATGCCTCGATCGAGAAGACCGCACACGTCGGCATCGTGGTGATCGACGAGACCGAAGCGGACGTGCGCCGCCGGCTGGAGGCGATCGCGGCCGCCCCGCCCCCCGCGCTGCGCGGCGTGACCGCGGACCAACTGTCGGTGCGGCTGGTGAGCGGTACGCCGGCGCGGGTGACCGAACGGCTGCGGCCCTACGTAGACGCCGGGTTCGACGGCCTCAGCTTCAGCGTCTACGCGGCCTACGAAGAGCATCCGGTCGAGCTGGCGGGGCAGGCGGCGACGGCGGTCCTGGGCTGAGGCCCACGACAGGATGGGGCGATTGGTGCACCGATCTCCGCTTGGAACGGCCCGGACCGGGCTATTGGTGGGCCGACGGCCGTTCACGAGCCGGCTGAGAATGCACGAACTCAGTCCACGGAACGTCCCGGTGCGATTCGAGCCATGACTCGACCGCATCCCTGTCGCGAGGGTCGATTCCGTCCGCCGCCAGGGCCAGCACCATGGATTTTGCCGGTCCGTAGGAGCGTGGGTCCGCCCAGGCTTGCAGGAACTCCTCGCGACAGGCATCCACCTCCCGTTCGGTCGCTGAGATCAGATGCCGGGCGAGACCCTTCTGGCGCCCGGCGAACCGGACCCAGGCGCGCAGCGCATCGGGCACCCCTTCGACTGTCTGGCCGGGCATCGTCACCTTGCGCGGAAACCAGCCCAGGAGGAAGTCGGACACTACCTCGGGGCTCCACCGAAGGGGGTCGCCATCGCCGTAGTCGATCTTGAAGTCGACGGCGCACTCCGCCACCAGCTCCCGCTGGGCCAGGTGGCTCGCTTCGGACGACGCCAGAAAGCGGTCAACCAGCACCGCCCGGTCGACCTCGTCCAGGTCGCGCTCCAGGTCCTCGGCCTGGCACTGCGGCAGCGTCTTAAGACGGGCTACCAGCAGGGCACGGGCGGAGGCGACCTCCTCGCCCACGAGATCGTTCGATGCGTACGACTCGGCGGCATCCAGGCCCCCCGCCAGCAGCCTGGCAAACTGCTCGCTCGACGACTCTTCGAAGACGACGTCGGGCTGCATCCCCGACCACTGCGCGAGCATTTCGTCCGCGCTCTGGCTGACGATGACGTTCTTGACCAGGCCGCCTTCGTTGGGGTCGATCAAGAGCGTGATGGCATGGGGCTCCTGGCCGGGGTGCTGGAATTCCGCCAGCCCGACCTTCCGATCCCCGTAGACGTCGCCGCCGATCCAGCCGCGCGTGAACCGGGACGGACCCGTGGCCCAGGCCGGCCGCCGGCTTCCCTTCGCCTCGAGTCGGCCGACCGCCGCCTCTGCCCGCTTGGCCAACTCGGGCGGCCCCACCAGCGAGAGACCGTGAAGGAACCCGACCACGTTGGTCAGCGGATCCTGCTCCACCCGGTGGATGAGCTCCTGGCCGACCAGTAAGGGGAGATCCCTCGGCATGACCGGGAGCTCCTTCAGCGGGAGCTCATCCAGCAACCCGAAGATCTCGCTCGCCATCATCTCGGCCTCGAGCGCCGAGGCGGGCGCGGCTTCGGAACGGATGGAGCGCTGGACGATGCCGGTCAGCTCTTTGACCAGAGCCTGAGTTGACGGCTCGGCGCCCCCCGCAGCCCGTTTCGGATGGCGCCGTTGAGTCTGCTTTCGACGGGGCTGGTTTCCGCGACCCATGGCTCACAAGGTACCTCATATGGGGCCTGGGTTGGAGCTGAACCCCAGGATCTTGACGCAATAGGTGAATCTACCAGGCTGACCCCGGGAGGTGCACCACCGGGGCTCATGACCCGTCGGGGTAGCCGCCCCGGTGGAGCACCATCGGGTAGCGTGGCAGGGTCTGAGGGGGCGGCGGGCCAGCGCGCCAGGACCCGGGCGGTGCTTCCAGGCCCTCGCTCAGCCGGCCTCCCCCCACCAGCGTGGCGAGCACCTCGCGCAAACCCGGCGCTCGCACGGCCCAGGCGGCGTCGAGCTCCCGCAGCCGGGCGATGTGGGCCTCCCGGGCGCGCCCGCCACGTGGGGTGAGCCGGACCACCTTGAACCGGCTTCCTTGGGGGTCCTCCCCCACCTCGCCCAAACCCGCGCGCTGAAGGACGCCGAGCGCCATGTCCTGCGCCTCTCTCGACACGCCTGAGCGGACCGGCAGGTCGCGGACTTTGGTTCCCCGCTCGTCGAGCAGGCGCAGCAGGTCTTCACGAAACGGAAGGCCGGCGCGGGTCCCGGCCTCCGCCTCCAGGGTGTAGGCGAGCAGCAGTCTGGCCAGCAGAGCACCCAGCGCCGGCACGCGCGCACCCGGCGCGGGTTGCGGCGCGGGACCGGCGGGCATCGGAGCCCGGAACGCGCCTGCGGGACCGGTGATGGGCAGGCAGTCGGGCAGCGCGGGATCCAGGCCGGCCACCGCCTTCACCAGCGCTGCACGGAGGCGCGCAGTCTCGGTGAACCGCTGCTCCCAGCGCCGGTCGACCTGAACCGAAAGCCGCGCAAAGATCTCCGCCGCGCGGCGCCCGGCCGGAGTCAAGGTCAGCAACCAGGAAGCGTTGTTGGTTCGCGGGCGCTGAATCTTGACGTAGCCCCAGCGGTCCATTCCATCCAGGTTGGTGCCGAGCCGCGAGCGGGCCGCGAGCTCGCCGGCCGTGAGAGGCCTGGTCGCGGCGCCGAGATGCCGCAGGCAGTTCCACCACATCACGCTGGAGATGAGCCAGGGTCCGCGGCCGCGGGCCCCGCGTGTGGTTCGGTGTGGCGCCACCGCCTCGTAGGCATTGTCGAGCTCGATCGTCCAGGCGACCCAGGCCTGGGAGAGCAGGGCCGACAGCGGGACCCCCTCGAGGGGCTCCGGGAGCTCGAGGGCGGCGGCCGCGGGGCGCTTGACGGGGGCCCGAGCTGCCGCCGGCGCGACCGGCGCGGGGGCCAGCAGCTCCCTGACCTGGACGGCGATGCGGTCCGCCCGCCGTTGGGCAGCGGCCGCGTCCGCTTCGACCTGGGCCAGTGGGCGCCCCCGATGGGCTGCCGACCAGGCTCCGAACACCAGCCCACGCTCGACGATCGCCTCGGGGAGCCGATCCAGCTCCTCGTCGGTCAAGGTCACCTCGCGGGTGTAGCGCGAGGTGACCAACTCGACCAGCCGCGGCTGGCCGCCGGTCGCGTAGAGCAGGAGGCCCAGCGGCCAGATCCGGGAGCCTCGCCCGGCGCCCGCCCAGTCGACGATGACGTGCCGGTCGCCAGGCGTCCTGATCGCGTTGGCAGGCGCGAAATCCGGATGGAGCAGGGCCTGCGGCAATCCGGTGAGATCGATCGCCCGCAGCCGCCGGCGAAGCCGTGCGGACCAGGCCCGGTCGCGCGCCGGCAGGCGCCGCTCCAGGTCCCGAAGCAACGCGTCTGTGCCCTCCAGCTCCGCCTCCAGCCCACCTTCGGGGGCGACGTGGTGCCAGGCGCCGCCCGCACGTGCCAGGGGCCCGGGACGCTCCGTCGCGGTGGCAGCGTGCAGGCGGCCGAGCGTGGTCGCCAGCGCGGCAAAGGTGCGGCCGTCACGCGTCCTTGCTCCCTCGACGAAGGTGGTGATGAGAACGGTCTCCCCGTCGAGGTCCGAGACCGGCTCCGGCGTGGCGCAGCGCTCGGCGGGAAAGCCGGAGGTCTCCAGCCGGCGGAGGATGGCGGCGTCTCCCTCCACCGCCTCGCGCGGGCGCCGAGGCGGGAACAGGCGGGCGACCCAGGACGGGGATCCGTCGAGGTCGATCCGGAATACCGCCAGGTCGAGCGGAGAGGTTGCGGTGACGCGGACCCCGTACTGCCGCTCCAGGTGCTCGGCGACGGCTGCCGCCCGCTCCTCCGTCGCCCCCTGCGTCACGCTCGAAGTATCGGTGGTGGCGGCCGCACCCCGCCGGGTGACCGAGGGCTCAGCCTGGGGCGGCGATCAGCCCGGGACCCCACTTCATGCGACCAGCTGCCGGTCCGTGCCGGCTGCCGGCACCGCAACGCTCGGGGTCGACGGCAGGGCAGATGACGTTCATGGGACCTCCAGTGACATGATCGGCCGACCGGCGAGCCGAGCGGGGGGGCAAAGGGGACCCAATAGCGTAGGATGAGCCCCCCAAGAGTAATAGGGCATTTTGCTCACTTCTCGATCAAACGTTGTGGGGAAGCGGCGATGGCAGAGGTAGGTACGGTTGGGGGGCAGTCAAGGGCTGGGCCCAGGTAGCAGGAAACCCCGCATGCAAAGACGCCGGTACCGGGTGCTGGTAGCCGACGGCTCGGCCATGTTCCGACGCGGGCTCACCGGGCTCCTGAGCCGGCACGCCGAACTGGAGGTAGTCGGAGAGGCCGCCAACGCTCGCGAACTGCTCATGGCCGCCCGCCGGCTTCACCCCGAGGTGGTCGTGGTCGACGAGGGCCTCCCGGGGGGCTGCGAGGAGGTGTCCGACGAGCCGCTCCGGCAGGTGGCCGGGGTTTCGATCCTCACGCTGAGCTCTGCCTTGTCCGTGCTCGACGCCGCCCGCGCCCTGTACGACGGTGCCGGTGGGTTCATCCTGAAGGAGGCGGAGCCTGAACTGCTGGCCGCGGCCATCATCGCCGCCGCCCATGGTTATGTGGTGGCCCCCCGGCCGATCATGCAGGAGACGTGCCGGCTGGGGAACCCGCTCACCCGCCCTCGCCCGCTGGTCGACGGGCTTTCGCCGCGCGAATTCGAGGTGCTGCGCGGCCTGGCCGAGGGCATGACCACCAAGGTGCTGGCCAACGGGCTCAAGATCTCGCAGAAGACCGTCCGGAACCACATCGCGAGCATGTACGCGAAGCTCGGCCTCTGCGATCGCTCCCAGCTGGTTCGATACGCGCTCCAGAGGGGACTCTGCCGACCGATCGAGCCGCTCTAGCTTTGCCGGGGCCGATTGCCCTCTCCTGTGCCGTGCCGCGCTCTCGCGTGGGCAGTCAGGGATGCCCCGACGTGTGAGCGGAGCGTTGGCCACTGAATCGAGCGTCTTCCTGGTCGAGACATTCACTAAAACTACGTCGGGGCGATTGAGGGCGGCTACCGATGGCACCCTGAGTGCCGACGGCCAGTTCGCAGCCGGGACCGGCTATGCGGTGTCAGGGGGAGAGGTCGGTATGACTTCTTCAGCGGGTACGTGCGCTCACTCATTGCCTGGAGGGTGGCACTTTCGAGCAAAGACCGTGCCCCTAAGGACAGATCTGCGTCGACGGCCTGGAGGGCGTCTCGCACAGCTGTCAGACTTACGTTATGGGTGGCCCGATCGCGGCGCGCGAGTCGACGGGGCCTGCCCGTCCTCTCGACCGCGCCAAGGCGGAGTTCCAAGAAGCCTCGAGCAGGTCAAGACTGACCCACAGCCTTCGGAACACTCCAGGGCTCCTTCTGGCCATGCAGCGAAGCGTCGGCAACGCAGCAGTGACAGCTCTCATTCAAGATCATCCCGGGCTCTCGCCGGAATCCCTGGTAGGAAGGCACGAGCTCGCCGGCGCTGCCCGCCGTATGCCACCGACTCAACACTCGGGACGTGGGTCTCCACAGGTACAACGGTGTGGTGGCGCGCCTTGCAACTGCTCGACGGCAAGTCCAGCCGTCGACGCTATGGAGCTGGACGAGTCAGGTGAAACCCTTGTCCAGCGGCAGTACGGTCCATCACTCGACCAAACCGATTGCACGGTCGGGGAACGGCAAGGCGAAGCGACACGGAGAGCGGAGTCCGATCCGGGAGACCGCGGCGGCCAGGTGTTGACTGTGACCAGTGGCGATACCGTAGCCTCCATGGTTAGACCAACCTCGCCAGCACATCCGCTACACAATATTCTACGAACTGTTCAACGGCATGAGCCGGTTGTGACTACGATACAGCGCCAGGATGCCTCACCTTCCGGGGACCTCACGAACATGAGCATCTCCTCGGACTACGCGAAAGGTATGAGCGACTCCGCCCTGTCGGATGGCGTCGCGCAACTCCGCTCCGCGCTCGGAGCAGCGCCGGGGGATCAGGGTCTGAGCGACAACCTGACCGTTCTACTCGATGAGCAGGCAGACCGCGCACTCACAAAGCTGGCTCAAGCAGCGTTTATTGAGCCGTTGGAGCCGATACTGGCCCAGTTCAGCGAGGCAGCTGAAGCGCTACGGGGACTGGGCAAGGAACCTCCCGAAGATCCCGCTGTGGCTGCTCTTCCAGGTAATCAACTCGTGGCGGTGGACGATAGCGGCCAGGTGCAACTCCTGGATCCCGGGGTGGTCTTTGGGGTCGATGACGATCTCCTATCCGTGCTCAATGGGATCTCAGACGCAACCAACGGCGGATCTCTACCGGCCGCTGCGCTCAATGAGGGGGTTCAGGCCCTGCTGTGGCCCGACGGCCGTGCCCTCATGACTCCGCCGATCAGTGCCGATATGGCATCACTGATCCTCGCCGGGGCACCAGGTGAGTTTGATTCCCCCACCCAGGTCGGGCCCGCTCAGTTTCCATGGCCGGCAGCGCAACAAGCCGCGGTTGGAGGCGCGCTGAAATCGGGGATCTACCAGCTCGGAACCTTTCCGATCTCGACATGGAAGGGCGTGTCCCTTCCGCCTGGTACCCGAATCCGCTTTGCAGATCCCGCCTTCCGCGGTAGAGGGCCGTGGTGGAGCCTACCCGAGGACACCAGACTCATCAGCATCTTCGATCCCACGAAAGCGAACAAGAAGTACTACGCGTGGGACGCTCACTTCCCTGCGGGGTCGACACCACATGACTTCTATCACGTCAACCAGCAGGGAATGTCGAAGGGCCTTTTCGGTCAGTCGGATCACTCGCCAATACCAGCCGGCGAGCTGGGAGCGGCCAAGGGCCTCAGATACGTACGGATCGGCGGGCGAGTGTTGTTGGTGGTCGGTGTCGCGATCGACGCATATCAGATGGGCGTGTCAATCAATGAAAGTATCGAGAGAGGTACGCCGGCCCCGGCCGTTGCACAGGCAGTCAGGACCATAGGTGGTTGGGCTGGAGCATGGGCAGGTGCAAAGCTCGCGTGTGTGGGAGGCGCGGCGGCCACGGTGGAGACGGGCCCTGGGGCACTGCTCGGATGCATCGCAGGGGGCGCGATCGGAGGGTTTGCAGGCTACTTCGCCGCCGACTGGATCGCGGATTTGATCAGCGAGAATTAAGGACCACTGCTCCCTGCATGCGCCTTATCAGGCATCCGAAGTCAGGGAAGACTCCTGCCAGTGGCGCCACCTCCAGGGCACCCAGCAGGCGCGAAAGACCTGGCGTCTCTAGAATCCCGCACATATCGTATTGCGCGATGGCCCAGGCTTTAGCTGGCCTGCTCCCAATCGACCTCCTCGATCCGCGAATCGACCACGACACTCTCGCCCGTTGTCACAGCCCGATTGTTGCTCGTCATGGTCCCACAAGCGCCATCGACGCAGGCGAGATCCTGGCCGAGGTGGACTCGGACTCTGCAAAGGAATCACACTCAGGCCCTTGAGGCCCCAGCCGTCAACGTCCCATCACTGCCGGCTTCGATCGAGCAGCAGCCGCGCCGCAGTCTCCTCGGCGGTCGCGCCCGGGTAGCGCTAGCAAGCCTCAGCGATGACTCTCTCGGCTTGGCAAGGGGCAGCCGAGTCGGCGATGCCGTCTGTGGTATCTGCGAGGCGAGCCCAGTCCGCGTCGGTGCCTATCTCGACTGCGCGACGAACATCGGCTGACGCGTAGATGGCATCCATTGAGCACCAGCGCTTCCGGTGCTTGGCGACGCCGAGTGATGAGGGGAGGCTTAAGCGGCTTTGTCCTCGTCCGCCGGTGAGTCGACGCTCATTCCGACCGATCGGCCAGTTCCGCGTCCGTGGTGGAGTACCGAGCCATGCACCGGCCATCGGAGCGTCTCACGACCGACCCTGTCCCATTCGGTGTTTCTACGCGTTTGGATCTCGACCTCGGCCGGGTCTCTCTCGACACCACTCCCGACACGAACCGGCTTCTCTACCCCGTCTCGCGTTGGTGTCAAGCGGGACTCCATCCATCCGTGATACAAGTTCATTCTGAGGGAGAAGGAGCCCCGAAGGGCAGCGGGTGAATGGTGGAGGCGGCGGGAGTCGAACCCGCGTCCGAAGCACCGATCCCCGGGACCTCTACGAGCGTATCCGCCGATTTGCTCTCACCCTTCGGGCTCCCGGCGGCGGGATCCCGAACGGCCAGCGCCGGTGCGCTCTCGCCCGACCGAGGCCGGCGCACCCTCGGTCAGGCCATCCGGCTTTTTTGTTTCGTTACCGCGTTCCCCGGTCCGCCGGCGGGACCAGGGGGCGGCACCCGGGCCTCAAATCCCGGGACCCGTCCTCAACTACGAGTTACGCAGCGAGGGCGAGCGCGGGTCGCTCGTTCTTGGCAGTTGTGATGCCTGCGCTGTAACGCACACGCCTTCGGCTCGCTATCCCGAAGCCCGCCTGCCCCGTCGAGACCGGAACGCCCCCATCTCGAGGTGTCGAACTTCAGAACCGCAATCATACCGAGGCCTGTCGCCCGTTTCGGCCGAAGGGTGCCTATCGGCGGCCGAATGACGCCCGTTCCGCGCGAAACGGGAGAACTCAGGCGGGGGAGCCCTGGAGCTGGGCCAGCACCTCGTCCAGCGAGCGCTCGGCCAGCGAGCCCAGTCGCACTTCGGCGGCCGAGAAGTCATTGCGGAGCGTCAGCGGTCCCGGGACCGCCACACAGCGAAGACCTGCCGACTTGGCCGCGGTGAGGCCGACGCCGGAGTCCTCGATCGCCAGCGCCTCCGGCGGCGCGACCCCCAGGCAGGCCACCGCCGACAGGTAAAGGTCCGGCGCCGGCTTGGTGCGGCCGTCCGCCACCGAGTCACGCCCGCACACGCAGCGGAAGTCGGTGATACCGAGGCGCTCGAGGTGTCCGGTCACCCACGCCAGCGACGAGGAGGAGGCCACACCCAGCCCCAAACCCAGCTGCCGGCCCCGCGCGATCCACTCCCGGACTCCTGGGAGCACCGGCTTGGAAGCGATCAGGTCCACCTCCCGTGCCCTCCGCGCCCGGTGCAGCTCGTCGCGGTCGAGCGGCCTCCCCACCGCCGCCTCCAATTCGGGGAACGGGTCGAACCAGCCACTGCCGTGACCGATCACGCCCGACCAGCGCTCCTCGGTCAGCTCTTGGCCCAGCGACTCGAAGAGCGCGCGCCAGCCCTCGAAGACCGGGCCTTCGGTGTCCACGATGAGGCCGTCGAAGTCGAACACGAGGGCGCGGATTCGGGAGTGCCGCGAGACGGCGCCGGCAGAGTCCTCGCGGGCACTCACCTTCGCAGCGCTCGCGCCATCTCGCGCTTGGCGTCCCGCTCCGCCACCGCCTGCCGCTTGTCGTACAGCTTCTTTCCGCGCGCCAGACCGACCTCCACCTTCGCCCAGTTGCCGTGGAAGTACATCCGCAGCGGGATCAGCGTGTAGCCCTGCTGACGCACCTGCCCGTAGAGCCTCGTGATCTCGCGGTGATGGAGGAGCAGGCGGCGCCGGCGGGTCGGCTCGTGATTGGTCCAGCTGCCCTGCGCATAGGGGCTGATATGGACGCCCTCCAGCCAGGCCTGGTCGCCGTCGATGCGGACGAATCCGTCACGCAAATTGACGCGCCCGCCGCGCAGCGACTTGACCTCGGTGCCGGTGAGCTCGATCCCCGCCTCGATCCGTTCGTCGATGAAGTAGTCGTGGAACGCGCGCCGGTTCTGGGCCAGGTCCCGGTGCGCGGACTGACGGTCAGGCACGGTGGTGAAGGGTCGCCGCGGCCGGACCCGGCCGTCCGCCCGGGTTCTGAACTTCTTCCAGGACGTAGGAGCCGCGACCGGCGGCCACCTCGACGCCCTCCTTTCCCGCGCTCAGCACCGTGCCCGGCCGGCCCGACCCGCGGCCCGGATGCCCGCGCAGCACCTTGACCCGATGGCCCGCGAGCTCGAGCGTCACTCCCGGCCAGGGATTGAGCCCCCGCACACGCCGATCGATCTCGGTCGCGTCCAGATCCCAGGTGAGTTCACCGTCCTGGCGCGAGAGCTTGCCGGCGTGGGTGGCCGCCTCGTGGTCCTGCTCCCGCGGCGTGATGGTGTCCAGCTCGGCGATCGTCTCGACCAGCAGCCGCGCTCCCAGCTCGGCCAGCCGCTGCGTCAGCTCGGCGGCCGTCTCCCGCTCACCGATCGCCGTCGGCTGCGCGCGCAGCACCGGCCCATGGTCCAGCAGCTCGTCCATCTTCATGATCGTGACGCCGGTCTCCGCATCGCCGTGCAGGATGGCGGCCACCACCGGCGAGGCGCCGCGCCACCGCGGCAGCAGCGATGCGTGGACGTTGACCACGCCGCGCCGGGGCAGCGCCAGCACCTCGGCGGAGATGATCTGCCCGTACGCCGCGACCACGTAAAGGTCGGCCGGAACCGCCCGCAGGCGTGCCACCGCCTCCGGGGCGCGAAGCCGCTCGGGCTGAAAGACGTCGAGGCCGAGCTCGCGGGCGGCGACCTTGACCGCGCTCGGCGTCAGGCGCAGGCGATGGGCGGGACGGTCGGGCTGGGTGACCACCAGCGGCAGCGAGTGCCCGGCGGCGGCCAGGGCCCGGAGCGAGGGCACCGCGAACGGCGCGGTCCCGATGAACACGACATCCAACTACTCGGCGCGCTCCTACTCGGCGCCCGCCAGCTCGGGCTCCGCGGACGCGTCTCCCTCGACCGTCTCCTCCACGTGGCGCAAGGTGTCGATGCTGGTCAGCCGGTCCGTGAAGAGGACGCCGTTCAGATGATCGATCTCGTGCTGGTAGGCGCGGGCGGTGAAGCCGGAGGCGCGGACCCGGATCGGCTTGCCACGGCGGCCGATAGCTTTGACCACCACCGTCTCCGCCCGCTCCACCTCGCCGATCATGCCGGGGATGCTGAGGCAGCCCTCGTAGCCGACCTGTGTCCCCTCTGCCCTCACGATCTCGGGGTTGACCAGCGCCACCGGCTGGCCGTGCTCCCCCTTGACCACGCAGGCCCGCAGCGAGACACCGATCTGCGGGGCGGCGAGGCCGGCGCCGTGCGCCTCGTACATCGTCTCGGTCAGATCATCGAGCAGTCTGACCATCGCCTCATCCACCCGGGGCACCTTTTTCGCCATCTGGCGGAGCACCGGCGCCTCGGAGGTGAGGATCTTCCGAACGGACATCGCGGCGAGATTCTACGACCGGCCTTCGTTCATGGTGCGTTCATGGACAACGTGGAAACTGGACCCTGCCGGCGGACGTTTCGCCGGCGGCGGACCCCCCTCGAAGCTCACCACCCCCAATGGGCGGCCGGCGCAAGCCGGCCGCCGCGGGGGTTTTTTTGCCCCGCCGCCCCGGCTGCCCAATGGTTCGCCGACGGGGATGAACGGGAAAGATAGATGCCGATGGCGCACCAACGGGGTGCTTAGAGCGTCGAGGCGGGAGCCGGCGCCTCCAGCTGACGGCCCGCCCGCGCGGCCGGCCACGAGACCTCGAACTGGGCTCCCCCCAGCGGTTCGGAGCGTCCCACCGTCCACTGGCCGCCGGTGGCGCGCACGACCGAGTCGGCGATCGCCAGCCCCAGCCCGGCGCCCCCGGGGACATCGCTCGCGCGGTGGAAGCGCTCGAAGACGTGCTGGGCCTGCTCGGGAGTGATCCCGGGCCCTGTGTCCGCGACTCCGAGCATCACCCGGCCCGAACGAACCGCCGCCCAGAGGTCGATGTGGCCGCCGTCGGGCGTGTACCGGATCGAGTTGTCGACCAGCACCC
Organism: Candidatus Dormiibacterota bacterium; assembly: GCA_963808785.1. Classification (GTDB taxonomy): domain Bacteria; phylum Chloroflexota; class Dormibacteria; order Dormibacterales; family Dormibacteraceae; genus CAVTSA01. Next base: position 301,236 of record CAWEGH010000011.1, read on the forward strand.
CGGCCAGACGCTCCAGCCACTCGTCCGTTCCCAGCACCAGCGCCGGCGCCTCGGACGGGAGGACGTGCCCCACCAGCGTGATCCCGCGGCGTCCGGCCACGGACGCGAAACGCTCCTCGGTCGTCCGCACCACCGCCCCTACGTCCACGGGCGACAGCTGGTCCCGGCCCGGCTGCTCCTCCTCTACCCGGGCCAGCCAGAGGAGGTCGTCGACGATCGTGCGCAGGCGCTTCGACTCCCCCGAGATCCGCTCGATGGTCGCCCGGTACGCGTCGGCGGGCCGGTCTCTGAGCAGCGCCAGCGAGCTCTCCGCCTCGATCACCTGGAGAGGCGTGCGCAGCTCGTGCGAGGCGTCCGCCGTGAAGGCGAGCTCACGCTGACGGGCACGGATCGCCGGCTCCGCGGCCGAGCGTCCGATCCACCAGGCGCCGAAGAAGACCAGCGCGAGCAGGAAGGGCGCGATGATGGTCGCCGCGCCCGCCACCCGCGCGGTGCCGGCGTAGGTGGGGGCCAGGGACTCGCCGAGCACGACCCAGGGCACGTTGGCGTTCGGGACCTCGAACTTGAGGAGCCGGTACGGGGTGCTGCCGAGGGTGGCCGTGGTGGGCACCCCGGCGGGCAGCGGTGGCGGCTGCGCGTAAGGGGTGCCGCGGGCGGCCTGGAACTGACCCTCTGGGTTAGCCTCCCAGCCGACCAGCTGCGCGCGCGCCTCCAGCGTGACGAACCCGCCCACCTGCGCCGTCGCCAGCACCTCCTGCTGAAACCCGTAGAGCGACTGATCGACCGTGCCGATGCTGCTGCTGTACACGGTGGCCACCGCCGCCACCGACACCAGCACGTACGCGATGGTGAAGGCCAGGGTGGCGATCAGCGCGATGCGCAGCGGCGCGCTCCGGACGGCGTTGGGCACGTTCGTCACGTCCGGGCCACCAGGCGGTAGCCCTCACCGCGGACCGCGATCAGGTCAACGCCGGCGCCGTCCAGCTTGCGGCGCAGGCGGGCGGCGTGCACGTCGATGGTGTTGGAGCCCTCGATCTCCGACTCGTCGGGCCAGGCGTGGAGCCCGATCGCCTGCCGCGTCACCACTGCCGGCGAACGTCGGAGCAGAAGCTCCAGCATCGCCCACTCGCGGGCCCGCAGGTCGATCTCCTGACCCGCGACCGCGGCCACGTGGGTCGCCGGATCAAGGGTCAGCGCGCCGAGCGCCAGCACCGGGCCCGCGGTCTGCGGTGGCCGTCGCAGCAGCGCCCGCAGGCGGGCCAGCAGCTCGTCGAAGCTGACCGGCTTGACCAGGTAGTCGTCAGCACCCGAGTCCAGCCCGTGCACCCGGTCCTGCAGCGCGTCGCGCGCGGTCAGCATCAGCATCGGCGTCGCGATCTTGAACTTCCGTGCCTCGCTGATCACCTGATCTCCGCCCAGGCCCGGCATCCGCCAGTCGATGATCGCCGCCGCGTAGTCGTACAGGCGCAGCAGATGGAGCGCGTCGTCACCGCGGTCCACCGCGTCGACCACGTAGCCGTCCTCTTCCAGGCCCCGCTTCAGGACCCTCTGGACGGGAAGGTCGTCCTCGGCGAGCAGGATCCGCACGCCTGCAACGTGTACCACCTGCGCCGGCAGGGTGACGGGCACAGGCCTCCCCATGTCGGGCTCCAGGCTAGGGGCGGACGATGAACTGGCGGTGAAGCGGACACGCGTGGCGCCACCGCGGTGGCCCGGTACTCTTCCCGCCATGGTGCGGCGCCTGCTCGGGGTCCGCGACTTGGAGAGCACGATCGAATGGCTCGCCGTGGCGGGGGCGTTCGCCACCATCCCGCTGACCGTCATCGAGTGGGACCACGAATCGCTCGTCACCGACATCCTCGACTCGATCATCTGGGTGATCTTCGTGGCCGAGACGCTGGTCCTCTACCGGCGGGCCCGAGGGGGTGGCGGAGGGTGGTTCTGGGTCGGCGTCTCCACCTTCGTCTGCGTCGTCTCATGCCCGATCTGGCTCATCATCTTCCGGCAGTTCGAGGACCTGGCGGAGCTGACCCGGGTGCTCCGGGTGGCCAGGCTCGTCCGCCTCGGCGGCGTCGGCTTCATCGGCTTTCCGGCCCTGCGCCGGATCGTCCGCCCGGGACTCATCTACGTCGGGGGACTGACCGCGCTGCTGGTCGTGATCGCGGCCGGCATCTTCACGCTGACGGAGCCGGAGGTCCATCACAACTACATGGACGGCCTCTGGCTGGCTACCACCACCGCGGCCACGGTCGGTTACGGCGATCTGAGTCCGAAGACGGTGCTCGGCCGGACCACCGCGGTGGCGCTGATGATCGCCGGCATCGGCATGCTGTCCACACTCTCGGCGTCGATCGCGGCCGCCTTCGTGGGACAGGAGGACGCCGCCGAGGAGCGGAAGACCAGGCGCCGGATCCAGGAGATCGAGCTCCTGCTCAGGGATCGTGCCGGGGGTGGGGACCTCGAGGCGCGGCTGGACCGGATGGAGGCGCTCCTGGAGGCGCTGGCCCGGCAGCAGGGCGTCGACCGTCTCCCCGATGGTGCACCCTCCGCGGTCAAACGGGCGGAATAGGGCCGCTGGTGCACCAACCGCCCGGTTTGGCTGTTCAGATTGGGCCGTCGGTGCACCAATGGCCCAGATGCGCTGCTCGGCGCGCGGGCCTTCGCGGTCAGGAGAAGGGGTCCACGTCGTAGACCCAGCCCCGACCTCGCGGCAGGTGGGGCCGGACTCGCTCCAGCCCACGACCCTTGAGCGTCAGCTGCCAGCGGTACTCACCGCGCAGCCGGTGCAGGAACGGCGGCGTGGGGCCGAGCAGCCGGATCCCCGGCAGCGTGCCGCCCTCCAGCACCGAGCGCAGCCACTCGCCGGCCTGGCGCGCTTCGGTGGCCGCCTTCTCGGGGTCGGCGTCGCTGAAGGTCAGGACGGCGAGGTCCGACGCGGGAGGGAACTCGAACAGCCGGCGGGAGGCGATCTCCTCCTCGAAAAAGCGGCGGTAGTCGGCCCGCTGGGCGGCGAGCAGCGCGTAGTGGTCGGGGTTGGACGTCTGCACCACCACCAGCGAGGGCCGCTCGCTGCGCCCGGCACGCCCCGCCACCTGCGTGATCAGCTGGTACGTGGTCTCCGCCGATCGATAGTCGGGGAAGTGCAGGGGCAGGTCGGCATCGACCACCCCCACCGTGGTCACCGTGGGCACGTCCAGCCCGCGCGCCACCAGCTGGGTCCCGACCAGGATCTGTGCCCGGCCTGAGGTGAAGGCCTCCAGGATCTCCAGATAGGCCTCGGGCCGGCGCACCGCGTCCCGGTCCAGACGCACCACCACCGACTCCGGCCACAGCGAGTGGACGATCGTCTCCAGCCGCTGGGTGCCGACGCCGACACCCCGGATCCGATCCGACCCACAGGCGGGGCAGCGATTCGGCATCCGCCGCACGGTGTCGCAGTAGTGACAGGCGAGCCCACCCAGCTCCGGGTGCTGGACCAGCGAGACGGAGCAGCGAGGGCACTGGACGGCCTGGCCACAGGCGCGGCAGAGGACGAAGGTGGCCATGCCCCGGCGGTTCAGGAAGAGGATCACCTGCTCCCCGGCCGCCAGGGACCGGTCGACCGCACCCACCAGCGACTGGGAGAGTGCGCCGCGCCGGCCCGCCGCCCACTCCTGCCGCATGTCGACCAGCTCGATCGGCGCGGTACGCCCGACCACGCGCCGGGGCAGCTCGGCGAGCGCGACGTGCGGCACCGAAGGCAGCCCCAGCGGAAGGCCCGCCAGCGCCGGGTCGGCCGGCGAGGGCTGTGTCTCGGCGTAGGTGGCGACCGTCGGGGTCGCGGAGCCGAGGACGAGGGCCGCCCCGGTCAGCTGCGCCAGATCCCGTGCCACCAGGGCGGCGTCGTACCGGGGCAGCCGGTCCTGCTTATAGGCGCTCGAGCCCTCCTCGTCGACCACCACCAGGCCCAGATCGGCGATCGGCGCGAAGACGGCGGAGCGGCTCCCCACCACCAGCCGCACCTCGCCGCGGCGCGCCTGCCACCACTGCTGGGCACGCTCCAGCTCGGTGAGGCCCGAGTGGAGGACGGCCAGCGGCACCCCCAGCCGCCGCGAGAACCGCTCGATCAGCTGCGGCCCGAGAGCGAGCTCCGGGACCAGGACCAAGACCCGGCGCCCCTCCTCCAGCACCCGCGCCGCCGCCGCCAGGTACACCTCGGTCTTGCCGCTCCCGGTGACGCCGTGCACCAGGGTCCGGCGCGACGAGGCGATGATCTCGACCGCGCGTCGCTGGTCGGCGGTCAGCGCCGGGCCCGGCTCGGGCGGCCCCGTCGGGCGCCCGAACGCGAGCAGCCGCGAGTGCCGGGTCTGCCGCGAGGAAGGCCCCGCGCCGCTCGACCTTCCGGTCCGCACCCGGGGCGGCAGCATCACCCGCAGGCACTCGATGAGGGGGGCCCAGTAGTGCCGGCTCACCCGCTGCGCCAGGGCCACCTGGTAGGCCAGGAGCAGCGGCTCGGGGTCGGCGCGGGCGATCGGCTTGACCTCGAGGCCGGGATCCCCGTCGGCGACCGCGACCACGTAGCCGGCCGACTCGCGGCGTCCGAAGGGGACCCACACCCGGTGTCCGGGCTGGACCGAGAGATCGTCGGGGATGGCGTAGGAGTAGGTCTCGCGATCGATCGAACGGGCTGCTTCGACCGCGACCTCGGCGTACCTCACCCAGGTGGCGGCGGTGGGACCGGGGGCAGCAGCGGCAGCAGCTCGTCGAGCAGGCGGTGCGCGAGCTCCAGCTTGGGTAGGCGTTCGAATACGACGCGCTCACCCCCCGCCAGCAGCAGCGTGCCCGCGTTCTGATCGGCCCCGAAGGCGATGTCGCGGCGCCGGATGTCGTTGACGAAGATCGCGTCCAGAGCTTTGTGCTCCAGCTTGGCGGAGGCGTGCTCCTCCAGGTCGCGATCCTCGGCCGCGAACCCGAGCCGCACCATCCGCTCCGTCCCGGGATGGCGTCGCAGCTCCAGCAGCAGGTCGGGGCCGGCCTCCAGCTCCACCGTCAGGCCGCCCTTGCCCTCCCGATGGATCTTCTCGCCCGCCACCTGCCGGGGACGGAAGTCGGCGACCGCGGCCGCCATCAAGAGCAGGTCGGCGCCCGGGGTCGCGTCGCGCAGCGCGTCGAGCATCTCCTCCGACGTCTCGACCGGGCGGGCGTCGATGCCGGGAGCGCGGGGCCGCACGCCGGTGGTGACCAGCGTCACCCGCGCACCGCGTGCCGCCGCCGCCTCGGCCAGCGCGGCCCCCATCTTGCCGCTGGAGCGGTTGCCGATGTACCGGACCGGGTCGATCGGCTCGCGCGTGCCCCCCGCGGAGACCACCACCCGTCGCCCGGCGAGGTCGGCGCGGCGGCTGAGCGCGCAATCGAGGGCCTCCACCAGCGTCTGGTTGGAGACCAGCCGGCCGGCGCCCACGTGTCCGCTGGCGAGCCGGCCTCCCTCCGGCCCCACGATCGTGACGCCCTGGGCGTGCAGCCGGGCTACGTTCTCCTGCACCGCCGGTTTCCCCCACATGGCATCGTTCATCGCCGGCGCCACCAGCACCGTCCCCCGCGCCGCCAGCACGGTCGCGAGGGCGACGTCGTCTCCCCGGCCCTGGGCGAGCAGCGCCAAGGTGTTGGCGGTGGCCGGCGCCACCAGCACCGCCTCCGCCCAATCCCCCAGTTCCACGTGCGGCTCGGGGATCGGGCCCGGGTCCCAGAGGTCGGTCAGGACCGGGTGGCCGGAAAGCCCTTCGAAAGTCAGCGGGCCGACGAACCGGGTCGCGGCGGCAGTCACCGCCACCCGCACCTCCACGCCGGCCTGGGCGAGCAGCGAGACCAGGTCGGCGATCTTGTAGGCCGCGATACCCCCGGTCACGAGCACCGCCACCCGGCGTCCGCGGAGCCGGTCCGGCACCACCGCCGGGTCGAGCGGGCTCATCGCCGAGAACCGCCGTTTGCCGGCGCCTGGGTGCTAGACCCGCCCTGACCAGCCCCACCTGCTGGCAAGCGGCTCATCATGCGGGCCCTCGGGAGGTGCGTTCGGCGTCGAGCAGGGCCTCCACCTCGCGGACCGCCCGCTCCAGGTCGTCGTTGACCACCACGTGGTCGTAGTGGCCGGCGAAGGACATCTCCCGCGCCGCCAGGTCCTGACGCTCCTGCAGCACCTCCGGCGGCTCGGCGCCCCGCCCCACCCGGCGGCGCCACAGCTCCTCCATGGAGGGGGGCGCCAGGAAGACGAACACGCCGTCCGGTCGTTTGGCGCGGACCTGGTCCGCCCCCTGCACGTCGATCTTCAGAATGACGTCGTGCCCCGCCTCCTGGAGCTTTGCCACCCGTTCGGCGGAGGTGCCGTACCAGTGTCCGTTGACGGTCGCGTGCTCGAGGAAGGTCCCCGCCTCGACCAGCCGCGTGAAGGCGGCGGGGTCGACGAAGGTGTAGTGCTCGTCCTCCACCTCGTAGGGTCGCCGGGGCCGGGTCGTGTAGGAGACCGAGTAGCGGAGCTCAGGATGCCGCTCCCGCAGGCGCTCGATCAGGGTGTCCTTGCCCACCCCGCCGGGCCCCGAGATGACGATCAGAAGCCCGGGCCTCATCGCCCACGAGTATGGCGGCCGCCGCCGGGGACGTTTGTCTACAGGAGCACGCTAAGAGCGGCTCCCGGGGGTCCCTTTGTATTCCAACGTCCTTTCGGGGGCCGGGGCCGCCGCCTCCTGCCGGGGACTCAACCAGCGGTCGAACCAGGCGGTCATCTCCTGGAGGCGAACCTGACGGTGGCTGGGGCGGCCGGCGCGGACGAAGCCGTGGGCGGCGCCGGGGAAGCGGACGAAGCGGACGGGGGCGTGACGCATGGCGAGCGCCGCGAAGAGCTCCTCGCCCTGGCTGATCGGTACCCGCATGTCCGCCTCGCCGTGAATGATGAGGACCGGCGTCTCGATGTCGTTGACATAGGTGATGGGCGAGCGCTCGACATAGAACTCCGGCCGCTCGAGGATCGTGAACCCCCAGCTGAAGGGGTAGTTGGTCGCCGTCAGATCGGTGTTCCCCTGCTGGGAGTAGAGATTGTTGGGTGCGGCGCCGCTGCACGCGACCCGGAAGCGCTCGGTGTGCCCGACGAGCCAGCTCGTCAGGTACCCCCCGTAGCTGTAGCCCTCGACGAGGGCCCGATCGGGATCCAGCCACCGCCACCGGCGGAGTGCCTCGTCGAGCTCGGCGAGGACGTCCTGCTGGTCCATGCTGCCCCGGTTCGGACCCAGGGCTCGAGCCCAGGTCTCGTCGTAGCCCGAACTGCCGCGCGGGTTGCCGAAGACGACGCCGTAGCCGCGCCCGGCCCAGTACTGGGACTCGAGCGAGAAGCCCGCGCCGTGCTGCGCGTAGGGGCCGCCGTGGATGCGCAGCATGACCGGGGCCGGCTCGCCCTCCGCCCGCCCAGCAGGCGCGAGGAACCAGGCCGGTACCCGAGACCCATCCTCGCTCAGGGCGCTGAAGGGCTCGACGTCGCTCAGCGCCACCTCATCGCGCCAGGTGTCGTGCAGGTGGGTCACCTGGCGCGCGTCCCCTGAGATCTCGTCCTCGAGAAAAAGCTCGGGCGGGCGCGTCACCGAGGAAGCCGCGTAGGCGAGGCTCCCGCGGTCGGGGCTGATGGCCCAGGCCGCGATCTGCCACGCCAGCGGCGGACCACTCGCGACGTGCCGGTCGGACGTGGGGTCGAACCCGGCCCAGGTCACGCGGCCTTCATCCTCGAACAGCGCCGCCACGCACCGGTCGGCGAGGAAGGCGACGCCGCCCCGCATTCCGACCACCACCGTCCGGTCCAGCACGCCGCTGATGCAGCGGGGCGAACCACCGGCGGCCGGCACCACCCAGAGGCGCCGGTGCGAGGGAGCCGACCGGAGCCGGTCGGTGCCGGCGTAGGCGAGCAGGGAGCCATCGGGTGACCACGAAGGCATGTGCACCTGGCCCGAGGTGCGGGTCAGCTGCGACAACTCCCCCGTACGCACCTCGAGGAGGAACAGGTCGGCGCCCAGGTCGCGACCCCGCTCCGCATGACGCTCGGACGCGAACGCGAGATACCGTCCGTCGGGCGACCACGCCGGCTCCCGGTCCGACCAGGGCCCCGAGGTGAGCTCCTCAACCCGCTCCGACTCCAGGTCGAACAGGTAGAGGTGCGAACGCTGATCGAACGTGAACCCGGCGCCGTCGCTCTTGTACGGCAGTTTCTCGATGACGCGGGGCCGCTTGTCGTCGGCATCGCGGGCCGGGTCGTGGGAGGGACCGACCAGGCAAAGCCGGCGCGAGTCGGGGGCCCAGTCGAAGTCGGTCACCCCCTCCGGCAGCAGGTCCGGATAGGCGTGCACCTCCCCCGCGGGGCCCCTGACCGCGAGCTCCTGAGGCCCGGCGCCGCGCCGTCGGAGGAAGGCGAGCCGGGTGCCGTCCGGCGACCAGGCGGGAGCAGAGCACTCCTCACCGGCAGGGGACAACGGGTCGGTCCTCCCGGTCTCGAGGTCGACCCGACGCACCTGATGCTGGACCTGGTCATCGGTCAGGTCGGGCCGGGCGACTGCGATCGCGATCTCTTCCCCGCCCGGACGCCAGGAGATGGCGTCGATGGTCCAGATACGCTCCAGGTCCTCGATCGCGACCGGACGCTTACCCTGCATGCTCCCCTCCCTCGTAAAGGTGTCGGGAAGAGCCATCCTTTACTGCTATGGTAAAGGGATGTCCCGAATCTCCGCCAAGAACCAGGTGACGATTCCCGTCGCCGCTCTGGAGGAAGCCGGCTTGCACCCTGGGGATCAAGTGCTGGTCGAGGCTCTGCACGACGGCGAACTCCGCATCCGTCGTGGGGCGCTCACCTTCGATGACGCGTTCGGGGCGATGACGGGCATCTATCCCCGAGGCTACCTCGACCAGCTCGACACCGAAGACGAGCAGCGTTGAGATACGCACTCGACGCCGACGTCCTGATCGGCGCGCTGGACCAGGCTGACCAGCATCACTCACCTGCCCGTCGCTTCTTCACTGAGTGGCACGAGCGGAGCGACACCGTCGTGATCAGTGTGATCAACCTGTCCGAAGTGCTGGTCGCCCCGTCTGCCGATCGACGGCGCTTGCGCGTCGCGCGCGCGGCCATTGCGGCCCTCGGCGTGACCTTCTACTCGCCAACCGAGGCCGTCGGCGTCGACGCGGCCCGTCTGCGCGGGCGACATCCGATCAGCCTGCCAGATGCCTACCTCCTTGCCGGCGCCAAGCACAGCGGCAGCACCTTGGCGTCGTTCGACCGCAAGGTCATGCGCGCGGCGGCGGCCGAGGGCATCCCTGTGGCTGGATGGGCGTGAAGCGCAGGCAAATCTACCCGACGGGCCCGCCGCCGCGTTCGAGCCGCGCCCAGAAGTCGGTGAAATCGGCGGGCGGCGGCGCCTCCAGCTCGATCGCCTCCCCCGTTCGCGGGTGGACGAAGCGCAGCCGCCACGCGTGCAGCATGGGCCGGGGCGGGTCGCCGGGGCGCGGCCGGGCGTAGACGTCGTCGCCCGCGATCGGATGGCCGAGGGCCGCCAGGTGGACCCGGATCTGATGCGTGCGCCCGGTCTCCAGGTCGCACCGCACCAGCGTGTGCCCGCCCCGCCGCTCCAGCACCTGGACCCGGGTCCGCGCCCCCCGTCCGCCCTCCACCACCGCCATCCGGAGACGGTCACGGGGGTGCCGCGCGATCGGGCCCTCGAGGAGCGCCGAGTCTTGAGCCAGGCCGCCCCGCACGATCGCCAGGTAGGTGCGGGAAAGGGTGCGGTCGGCCAGCTGCGCCGCCAGCGCGCGGTGGGCGGTGTCGGTGCGCGCGGCCAGGATCAGGCCCGAGGTTCCCTTGTCGAGACGGTGGACGATCCCGGGCCGGGCGGTGCCTCCGACCGACGACCAGGGGCCGCCCAGCCCGAGCAGCGCCTGCACCAGGGTCCCGGTGGGGTGGCCGATCGCCGGGTGCACCACCATTCCGGCCGGCTTGTCCACCACCACCAGGTCCGCGTCCTGATAGACGACCGTGAGCGGGATCGATTCCGGCGCCGGCGCCACCTCCTCCACGTCGGGCACCTGGTAGGCGAGCCGCTCCCCCTCCCGCACCAGGTCGGAGGGGCGCAGCGCCTTCCCTTCGCGGACGATCTTTCCATCCCTCGCGAGGCGGGTCGCCAGGGACCGCGAGACATCCGTGTCGAGCGCCGCCAGCACGCGGTCGACCCGGCCCTCGACGCCGCTTACGACGACGGTGCGCGGCGCGATGAGAGCAGGTACTCCAGCAGCAGGAGGATGACGCCGATGGTGACCGCGCTGTCGGCCAGGTTGAAGGTCGGAAACCAGTGCAGGGCGATGAAGTCGGTGACCTCGCCGTGCACCAGGCGGTCGTACCCGTTGCCCGCCGCCCCACCCAGGATCAGCCCCAGCGCCAGCGCCGTCCTGAGCCGCATCCGGGAGACCAGCGCGTAGACGACCAGCCCCACCGAGACCACCACCGAGGCGGCGGCGAAGACGAAGGTCGCGTTCCGCCCGATGCCGAAGGCGGCGCCTGAGTTCTGGCCGTCCTGCAGCCACAGGAAGGGCAGGAGCTGGACCTCCCCGCCGAGCGGAATCCGGGCCTCGACCACGAGCTTGGCGACCCGGTCCAGGACGACGACCGCGATCGCGACCGCGAAGAAGAGCAGGCGCGCGGTCCAGGCCCGGGACGCCGGTCGCGGGACGACGTCCGGAGTCGAGCCCCGGGCCGGACCCGGCGCCGGGCCGCCCTGCCGCTGCATCAGCCCGATCTTCTCATCGTCCGGCGGCCGGCGCGGTAGCCCGCTCCACCGCGATCGCCAGCCCCGACTTGCGCCGGCGAGGACTCGCCAGACCCGGGCGTCGCTCCACCGAGCGGGCGAGCGTCTCCTGCGCGATCCAGTCCGACCACCGAGCCCACACGTCGGGCCAGTCGTTGTCGCCGTCCCACGCCAGGTGGATGCGGTCCTCGATGCGCAGACCCGCCTCCTTGCGCGCCTGCTGCACCTCCCGCACCGCGTCGCGGGCGAGGCCCTCCAGGCGCAGCTCGAGGTCGACCTCGGTGTCGAGCGCGAACGCCTCGCCCTGCCGTACCTCCTTGACGTTGAGCTCGTCGGCGACGATCGCCTTCGCCTCGTCGCCGAGCGCCGCCGTCAGCGTCACCGAGCGGAGCGGCTGGCGCACGCGAAGGCCGGCCCGGTCGCGCGCCGCCAGGCCCTCCTGGACCGCCGCCCGCGCCGCCGCCATCTCCCTCTCCAGCGCTTCGTCCCGCCACTCCGGGACGGGCTCGGGATAGTCGGCCAGGTGCACCGAGGAGCCGGTCAGGTTGCGATGGATGGCGTCCGGGACGAAGGGCGTGAACGGGGCCAGCAAGCGGGCCGTGGTGACCAGCGCTTGATAGAGGGTCTGGTAGGCGGACCGCTTGTCCTGGTCGTCGCCCGACTTCCAGAAGCGCCGGCGGGACCGCCGCACGTACCAGTTCGTGAGGTCCTGGACGAACGCCGCGATGGGCCGCGCGGCGGCGTTGATGTCGTAGCGCAGCAGCGCGCCGTCGGTGGTGGCCGCCAGGTCGTGCAGCCGGGAGAGCAGCCAGCGGTCGAGCAGGGGCCGTTCCGCGACCGGGATCTCCGGCGCCACCCCGGGCCGGAACCCGTCCAGGTTGGCGTAGGTGACGAAGAACGAGTACACGTTCCAGAGCGGCAGCAGGAAGCCGCGCACGACCTCGCGCAGCAGGGTCGGGCCGAGCCGCAGGTTCTCACCCACCGGCGCCAGGCAGAAGAGCCAGCGCAGGGCGTCCGCCCCGAACTCGTCGAAGATGGCGAACGGGTCCATCGAGTTCCCGCGCGACTTGGACATCTTCTGGCCTTCCTCGTCCAGGATCAGGCCCAGGCAGATCACGTTGCGGTAGGCGTTCTGCCCGAACAGCATCGTCGCCTCCGCGAGCAGTGAGTAGAACCAGCCCCGGGTCTGGTCCAACGCCTCGCAGATGAAGTCGGCCGGGAACGTCTTCTCGAACGCCTGCTTGCCCTGGTGGGGGTAGCCGCGCTGGGCGAAGGGCATGGCCCCGGAGTCGTACCAGGCGTCGAGCACCTCGGGGACGCGACGCATCGTCCCCCCGCAGGAGCAGGCCAGGGTCACCTCGTCGATGAAGGGGCGGTGCAGGTCCTGGTCTTCGTCCAGCCCCAGCTCGGCCGCGCTTTCGACGCAGCGCTGCTCGCCGCATGCCTCGCAGGTCCAGATCGGAAGCGGCGTACCCCAGTAGCGGGTGCGGGAGAACTGCCAGTCGACGTTGTTCTCCAGCCAATCGCCCATCCGCCCGGTGCGGACGTGCGCCGGCTGCCAGTTGGTGGCGAGGTTGTTGGCGACCAGCTGCTCCTTGAACGCCGTGGTCCGGATGTACCAGGCGTCGAGCGCGTAGTAGAGCAGCGGCGTGCCGCAGCGCCAGCAGAAGGGATAGGTGTGGCGGATCGTCTCCGCGCGGTAGAGGAGACCGCGCTCGCGCAGGTCCTCGGTGATCAGGGGGTCGGCCTCCTTCACGAAGAGGCCGGCGAACTTCGTCACCTCGGGCACGAACCGGCCCCGCAGGTCGACCGTGTGGCGGACCGGCATTCCCACCCGCTGGGCCAGGGCCAGGTCGTCGACGCCGTAGGAGGCGGAGGTGTGGACGATCCCGGTGCCCTCCACGGTGGAGACGAAATCCGCGGCGGCCACGAACCAGGCGTCACCGCCATCGGCCGGCGGCAGGATGCGGTAGAGCGGCTCGTAGTGGAGACCGGCCAGGTCGCGACCCTGTTCGCGCGCGACCACGGTGTACGGCCGCTCCAGCACCTCGAGCCGTCCCTCGGCCAGGATCAGGCGCTCGGTGGCGGCCGCCTCGTCGTCGGCACGGGGGTCCCGCTCCACCTCGACCGTCACGTAGTCGGCGTCCGGAAGCACGGCTAGGCCGACGTTGCCGGGCAGCGTCCAGGGGGTGGTGGTCCAGGCCAGGAACGACGTGCCGGGCCGCCCCTCGACCGGGAAGCGCACGTAGAGCGAGGGGTCGGGCACGTCGTCCTCGTAACCCTGGGCCAGCTCGTGGCTGCTGAGCGGGGTCTGGCAGCGCGGGCAGTAGGGCGCGACCCGGAAGCCTTTGTAGATCGCCCCCTGCTCCCAGAGCCGCTTCAACGACCACCACTCGGACTGGATGTAGTCGGAGGTCAGCGTCCAGTAGGCGTGGTCGTAGTCCTGCCAGAAGGCCATCCGGTCCGACATCGAGCGCCAGTCGTCGACGTACTCGTAGACCGATTCGCGGCAGAGCTGGTTGAACTTCGCGATCCCGAACTCCTCGATCTGCTGCTTGCCCGAGATGCCGAGCTTCTTCTCGACCTCCAGCTCGACCGGCAGTCCGTGCGTGTCCCACCCCGCCTTCCGCTCGACGTAGTAGCCCTTCATGGTGCGGTGGCGGCCGATCAGGTCCTTGATCGCGCGCGCGATCACGTGGTGGACGCCGGGGGTGCCGTTGGCGGTCGGCGGTCCCTCGTAGAAAACGAACCGGGGCCTCCCATCGCGGTTGGCCAGGCTCTGCTCGAAGGTGCCCTCGCGCGCCCAGGCCGCGACCAGCTCGCGCTCCAGGTCGGGCAGCGACTGGCGCGGGTCGACCTCCGAGAACACCGTCCTTTCCTGCTGCTGCATCGGCCTCGTCCTTCACTCGATCCGGGCGCCGGACGCGCGCACGCCCGGCAGGTCTGTCTCAGGGACGAGCCGACCGGCCCGCGGTACCACCCTGATTCCCGGCCAGCACCGGGCGCTCATCGTGGTTCGGCTCGGGAGTGATCTCGGATCGCCGGCTGCCGCCCGCATCCCAGCTGCGCGGGCTCTCTGGAGGCAACCTGGCGGCGAACCTACCTGTCTCCGTCGTCGCCGAGCTACGTCAAAAAATACCACCGCACCCTCCCAGTTCCGATTTCACGCGGAACCGGTGCGATGCGGACGACGGCGTCTCAGAAGGGGAAGGGGACCATGGCGCCGTACGCGCTCAGGACCCGCAGGATGATGCCGAGCCCGATGAAGACGACCAGCACCGAAAGGTCGAGGCCCCCCAGCGGCGGGATCACCCGGCGCACGGGGCGGACGACCGGCTCCGTGACCTGGATGAAGAAGGCGTGGACCCGGTTGCGCGGGAAGGGCTCGATCCAGGAGAAGATGGCCCGCCCGAGGAGGCAGATTTCAAAGGCGACGACCACCAGCGCGACCGCTGAGAGGACCCCGGAGACAACGAGCATGACGCCGTCACGGTACCAGCGCCGCCGGCAGTCAGAGCCGTGGTATCTCAGCCGCGCGAACCGAACAGGACGGTGCCGAGGCGAAGCATGGTGCTGCCCTCCTGGACCGCGACCTCGAAGTCCTGCGTCATGCCCATGGAGAGGACGGGCAGCGGCCGGCCCAGCCGCTCCTGGGCTCGGTCCCGCAGGTCGCGGAGAAGCCGGAAGGCGGGCCGTGGGTCGCCCTCGCGGGGTCCCATCCCCATCAGGCCCAGCACCGGCAAGAGCTCGGCGGCCTGCTCGACCAGGTCCAGCGCCCCCTCCACCTCCACGCCCGACTTCTCCACCTCGCCGGAGATGTTCACCTCCACCAGCACCGGGACCGCCGGCGCGCGCCCGGCAAGCGTCTCGGCGAGCCGCGGCGAGTCGAGAGACTGGATCATCGCGAAGCGCTGAGCCGAACGCGCCTTGTTCGTCTGCAGGTGGCCGATCAGATGCCAGGCGGCTCCCGGCACCTGGTCCATCTTGCTCAATGCCTCCTGGACCCGGTTCTCGCCCAGCGTGGTGAGGCCTGCCGCCACCGCCGCCCGGCACACCGCCGCGTCGTGGAACTTGGTCACCGCCACGATCTCGACCGTGCCCGGGTCGACGCCCTGGGCGGCGATCCGCTCGCGCACCGCGTGCAGGCGGCTCGCGATCTCGACCGTCGCCGGCTCCACGCTCATCTGGGGTTTGTCACCCCAGCGCCACGACCGCGGCGCAGCGGCGTCCGTCGTGATCCCGGCGGTGCGACGCCAGGTCCGGCGTCTCGCGGGTGCAGGCGGGGTGACGATGGATGCGCCGCTCATCGACGCCCGCCGCGATCAGCTGCAGCCGGTTGACGTCGGCCACGTCGAGCAGCGTCCGGTCGCCCGGGCCGGGCCGGGACCCGGCGCCGTCGAACCGGGCCGCCACCTCGGGGCCGACCTGGTAGCAGGCGCCGCAGATCGAGGGGCCGAGGCCGCAGATCAGGTCCTCGGGACGGGTGCCGTATCGCTCTCCGAGTGCCGCCACGGCTCGCGTCGAGATCCCCGCCGCGGTCCCCCGCCAGCCGGCGTGGCAGAGTGCCACCGCCCGCCGGCGCGGGTCGTACAGCACCAGCGGGCAGCAGTCCGCGAAGGTGGCGAGCAGCGGAACCCCGGACCGATCGGTGATCAGGCCGTCGACGCCCGCGACCACGCCACCGGGTTCCCTTACCTCGACCACGCGGTTGCCGTGCACGGCACCCACAGTCGTCAGCCCGGAGGCGCGCACCCCCAGGCCGACGGCGTCCAGCAGCGCCAGACGCGCCGGCGTTCGAACACCCTCGCCATCGCCACGCTCCATCGCCCCCAGCGCGAGCGTGGAGAAGCCGTGCAGCAGGTCCGGTTCGGCGTCGAGCGCGTCGATCCGCAGCACCCCATCGAGGCCGGCAGTCATGCCACGATCGGCGCGTCCCAGCCCAGGTAGGTCCCGCCCACCTCCTTGTTCCAGCTTCCCATCTGCTCCCGCAGCCAGGTGATCACCTTGGGGTCGGGGACCAGCGCGATGACGGCGATCACCGTCCAGCAGTCGGCAGCGTCCGCCTGCACCGAGCAGCGAAAGCCTTCCTTGGCGAAGAAGTCCATCGCCTCGCGAGCCGACTTTTCGTCCTGGAAGCGAACGAAAGCCCGGACCGGGTGCGGAAGCTTGAGCCGGGAGCCCTGGATCCGCAGCTCCTCGATCTGCTCCAGGTCCTCGGGCGTCGGATCCGCCAGGCTGACGCGCGGCGGCTTGCGCTTCTTGAGCAGCGACCGGGGCACGACGAGCGCGAAGAGATCCTCCATCGCGGTCCCGAGGTTACCGCGCCGGCTGGACGAGAGGACCCAGGGCGTCGGTGCGGCCGGGCCCACCCGCGTTCCCCAGCCGCCGGCTCATCCGAGGACGCCCGAGAGTGGATCGGCGTCGATGGGCCGCTCCCCTCGTCCCACACCCTGACGATCAGCCCGTGGCGTTGGTACCCCGATCCGCGAGCAGGTGGGGCACCACCCCGATCCAGACAATCCTGGGGGTTGGGCCTTCGAGATCTCCATCGAAGCCGGTGAACGGCACCACCTGGCTCGGGCAGCGGCCCCCCTAGTAAGCGAAGGGATTGTGCTTCACCGCGTAGGGGTCGGGGCTGTTGCAGCAACCGTCCGACACGCCGTCCATTGGTAGTCGGGGGCGGGCGGCGGTGAGCGCGTTACCGGGGCGTCTCCAGGAGCCACCGGTGGCCTTCTTTGCCCCGCCTCACCGGGTTGCGAAGTGTTCCCACCTCTGGGATCGTCATCTCGACCTCGTCCCCGGGCAGGATCGTGAACGAGAGCGGGGGCACCAGGCCGGTGCCGGTGGAGAGCACCAGGCCGTCCGGGTACCAGTCGCCCCGGTACACCGCGTCGACCAGTTCCTGGAGTCCGCGCCGGATGCGGCTGGTGGGGGTCGCGTCCTGCCACGCCGGCTGCCCAGCGCGCCAGATCGTCATCCGGACCTCGAGCGCGCCCGCGTCAGGAACCTCCCAGACGGGGCGCACGCCGGGCGCCAGCGCGGTGCTGCCGCTGAACATCTTGGCCTGCGGCAGATAAAGCGGGTTCTCGCCTTCGATCGCGCGCGCGGTCAGGTCGTCGCAGACCGTGTAGCCGGCGATCTCACCGTCCGCGTTCGCGACCACGGCCAGCTCCGGCTCGGGGACGTTGTTGTCCGAGTCCTCCCGCACCGCAATCGGCTCGCCGGAGGTCACCACCCGCCAGGCGACCGACTTGAAGAAGATCTCCGGCCGGGCCGCGTCATAGACCCGCTGGTAGACGGTGCGGGTCGATTCCTGCGTCTCTTCCACCCGCGCCGTCTTCGACACCTCGTAGGTCACACCCGCGCCCCACACCTCGGTCGCCCCGTCGATCGGCGCCAGGAGCCTCGCGCCCGGCGTGCCGGGGTTGGTCAGAGCCCGCTCGACGATCTGCCGCAGCTCTGCCACCGGCCGGCGCAGCACCGCGGCCAGCGTGGGCATCCCAGGGAGAGGGTGGACGTCGCCCGCTTCGTCGAGCACCCCGGGACGGGGCGCGGCCGCGGCCAGGTCGTGGTAGCGAACCAGGTGCATGACCTCAGTCTGGGCTCCGGATGTCGAGGCCGTCGACGCCCCGGCGCCGCAGCCCGTACACCTCGTCGAGAAGCCGGACCCGGAAGCTGCCCGGGCCCTGCGCGCCGGCGGCCGCGCGCTGCGCCGCGAGACCGTAGGTGGCGAGCGCGAGCGCCGCCTGCAGCGCAGGGTCGCCCCCGAGCGCGAGGAAGGCGCCGATCGCGGTCGTCGCCATGCAGCCGGTCCCGGTCACCGACGCCATCAACGGGTGCCCATTGGAGACCTGGTAGACGCGCCCGACGCCGACCACCACGTCCACCTGGCCGGTCACCGCGACCGCCACCTCGAACTTCTCCGCCGCCGCCTGGGCGACCTGCTGCGGGTCCTCCTCGCCCACGGCGTCGACTCCCCGCATGCGGCCGCTGCCGATCAGAGCCCCGATCTCGCCCCGGTTCCCGCGGAGGACTGAGACCGGCAGCTCACCCAGGAGCTGCTCGGCGGCGCGGGTGCGGAGGCCGGTGGCGCCGGCTCCCACCGGATCGAGCACGATCGGCCGGCTGTTCTCGGCGGCGACCCGCCCCGCGATCAGCATCGCTTCCACCTGCTCCGGATCGAGGGTGCCGATGTTGAGGACCAGGGCGCCGGTGACCGCGGCCAGCTCCCCGACCTCCTCACGAGCGGGGGCCATCACCGGCGACGCCCCGTAGGCAAGGGCGAGGTTGGCCTGGTCCTGCGCGGTGACGAAGTTGGTCAGGTGATGGAGGAGCGGCGCCTGTTTGGGAAGCTGGGCCAGCGCCGCTCGCGCCAGGGCCGGAAAGTCGGTCGTCATTCACCCGATGGTGCACCAACGCGGGTTCCCGGTGCCGCTTTGGCCCCGCTGGTGCGCGGCACACCATGAGCTGGCATCACTTCATCCTGCCTCTTATGCTTTGATGTGTGAGAACGACGCTGACGCTGGACGACGACGTCGCAGAGCAAATCGAACGCTTGCGCTCGCGGCGACGCACCACCCTGAAGGAGATCGTCAACGAGGCGCTTCGCGAAGGCATCGCGCAGTTGGAAGGGCCCGTCCCCGAGGCCAAGCGATTCCGCACCCGGGCCGTCGACCATGGCGGGATGCTGATCAGCCTGGACAGCGTCGGCGACGCGCTGGCGGCAACCGAAGGCGACAGTCATCGGTGATCCTGGTCGACGCGAACCTGCTCCTCTATGCGCGGTCCCGGGACGCGCCGCGCCACCACCAGGCTCGAGAGTGGCTCGACGCCCAACTCAGCGGGCGAGCCAGGGTCGGCCTGCCATGGGAATCTCTGCTCGCCTTCGTGCGCCTCATTTCCAATCCCCGCGTCTACGCCCGGCCGGAGCCTGTCGGCGCCGCCTGGACGCAGGTGGAGGACTGGTTACGCGCTCCGCCCGCCTGGATCCCACTCCCCACCGACCGCCACCGAGATGTCCTCGCCGAACTGCTCCCCGCCGTCGACCGTCCCGAGCTCGTTCCTGATGCGCATCTCGCCGCGCTCGCCATCGAACACGGGCTGACGCTGGCTTCGGCCGACCGGGATTACGCGCGGTTCGAGCACCTGCGCTGGGCGAACCCTCTCGCCTGAATCCCGTCTCCTCAGGAACGGCGCCCGGCCCGCCCCGTGCCGAGCCCGAACCAGGTCAGGACCAGCCCGACCACGATCAGCACGAGTCCGATCTCGGCCCACTGCCGCTCGCCGGTCATGAAGCTGCCGGGCAGCACACCGAACCCCTGCAGGGTGAACACGAGCCCGACCAGGATCAGGATCACCGCGGGCACCAGGAGCAGCCGGCGCATCGGTGCTACTCGAGGTGCGGGATGATCTCAGCCGCGATCCGTTCCATGTGCTCCTCCTCGTCGGGCGGAAGCACCGTGAACAGGATCCGCTCGGCCCCTGCGTCGATCACCTGGCGCACGCCCTCCACGCACTGAGCCGGCGTGCCGGTCACCGCCACGTCGATCAGGTTGGGGATCGAGAACGCGGCGTAGATCCGGTGCAGCCCCTGCTCGACGCGCTCCCGGGCACGCGCCGGGTCGTCGTCGACCCCCAGGTAGACCCGCTTGGCGATCGGGAACGACGCCGGGTCGCGGCCGCCCTCGGCGAGGGCGGCGCGCACCACCGGCACCTGCTCGGCGAAGCGGGCGGTCGTGGTCGAGCCGGCCCCGAAGAAACCGTCGGCGAGGCGGGCCGTGCGCCGCAGCGCGTCCGGGTGATTGGCGCCGAACCAGATCGGCGGGTGCGGCTTCTGGAACGTGGGCGGCGTCATCGCCTGCTCCTGGAGCTGCCAGAAGCGGCCCGAGAAGGTGACCTTCTCTCCGGTCCAGAGCGCCTTCATCAGCCGCAGGCCCTCGGTGAAGCGTCCCACCGTGTGCTCGCCGTCGAGGCCGAACGCCGCCCCCGGCCGGCGCCCGCCGGTGCCGATCCCGACCTCCACACGGCCGCGGCTCAGCTGGTCGAGCGACGAGAGCGCCTTGGCGAGGTGGACCGGTGTGTGCAGAGGGGTCACAAAGACGACGCACCCGAGCCGGAGCCGCTCGGTGCACGCGGCGGCGAAGGTCATGGTCTCCAGCGGGCTCAGGACGGGTGCGGCCCCAAGCACCTGCTCCTGCGTCCACCCGCTTTCGAACCCGAGCTCCTCCGCACGCCGAAGGTAGGCGGCGAACGCTCGAGGGTCGAAGGCACCGTCTGGGGTCAGCTGGGGGATGGAGATCGCGTAGCGCACGGGCTGATCCTAGCCCGCGAGCAGTGTGAGGTCTCCTACGACCGCGCGGTTTTCGACGCCGGCTCTTTGCGGCCCTGGAGGACGCGCTCGATCTCCCGCTTCACCTCGTCGAGTTCCTTGAACTCGCGGTAGACGGAGGCGAAGCGGATGTACGCGACCTCATCCAGCTCGCGAAGCTGCTCCATCACCATGGCGCCGATCTCCGAAGACGGGATCTCGACCCGGGCCGACCGGCGCAGCTCGGCCTCGATCTCTCCCACGATGCGGTTCAGCCGCTCGGGCGAGATGTCGCGCTTCTCGGTGGCCTTGCGCAGGCCCCCGAAGAGCTTTTGGGGGTCGAAGTCCTCGCGCCGCCCGTCCTTCTTGGTGACGTAGAAGGGGACGGTCTCGATCCTCTCGTAGGTGGTGAATCGCTGCCCGCACCGCAGGCATTCACGGCGCCGGCGGATCGCCTCTCCGATCTCGGAGTCGCGGGAGTCGACGACCTTCAGCTCGTGATGGCCGCAGTACGGACAGCGCACCCTGCAAACGTTAGAGGACTTTCGAGAGACGCTTCGCCACGTTCGGTCTTCGGCGTGCTGCTAGAACCGGTTGCGGAGGAAGGCCGGGACGTCGAGGTCCTCGGAGCCGCTCGCCGGCAACGGAGGCTCGCCCTCGGCCCGGTGCGTGTACTCGATGGAGGTCGACTCGTTCTCGCGCCGGGTGGAGGCGGTGACCCGCTCCCGTTCGCGGTCCCGCTCCATCTCACGGCCCGGAGCCATCTCTCGAGACGGGGTCTTGCGCCCGATGTCGAACCCGGTGGCGACCACCGTGATCTTCACCTCGTCCTGCATCCGCTCGTCGTTGACGACGCCGAAGATGATGTTGGCGGTCGGATCGGCCGACGCCTTGATGATCTCGGCCGCCTTCTCGCACTCGAAGAGCGTGATGTCGTTGCCGGCGGTGACGTTGAAGAGGATGCCGCGGGCGCCATCAATCGACTGCTCCAGCAGCGGGCTCGCCACCGCCTGCTTGGCGGCGTCCTCGGCCCGATTCTCGCCGGCGCCGAAGCCGATCCCCATCAGAGCGGCGCCGGCGTCCTGCATCACGGCCTTGACATCGGCGAAGTCGAGGTTGATGACGCCCGGGTTCACGATCAGGTCGGCGATGCCCTGCACGCCCTGACGGAGGACGTCGTCGGCGATCTTGAACGCCTCCTCCAGGGTCGTCCGCTTGTCGACCACCTGCGTCAGGCGGTCGTTGGGGATCACGATCAGCGCGTCGACCTTCTCGCGGAGGACGTCCACGCCCTCCTCGGCCGACTGGGCACGCACCTTGCCCTCCCAGCGGAAGGGCTTGGTCACCACCCCGATGGTCAGCGCCCCCTGCTCTTTCGCCACCTCGGCCACCACCGACGACGACCCGGTGCCGGTCCCACCACCCATGCCGGCGGTGATGAAGACCATGTCCGATTCCTTGACCAGCTCCGTCAGCTCGGCCCGGCTCTCGTCGGCCGCGTCGCGACCCTTGGTCCAGTCCCCGCCCGAGCCCAGGCCGCGGGTCAGCTTGCGCCCGATGTTGACCTTGACGTCGGCGGTGCAGCGCTCGAGCGCCTGGAGGTCGGTGTTGACGGCGATGAACTCGACCCCCTTGAGAGCAGCCGAGATCATTCGATTGACCGCGTTCCCACCGCCACCCCCGCACCCGACCACCTTGATCCGGGCGCGCCCGTCCTGGCGTTCCAACCGTTCCGCGCTCATCATGTCCTCCTGTCCTCCTGCGCTCCGCTGGGTGTCGCGGGATTCCCGCAGCTCTCCATCTCTGACATCCACTAGAAGAAATCCCGGAACCACCGCGCCGTGCGCTGGAAGGCGCCGGCGAGCGCGGGTTCCCGATCCTCCTGGATCTCCTCCAGGCGCGGCCTGGTGGCTCCGCCCCACTTGGCGAGGCCCACGCCGGCGGAGAAGGAAGGGCCGCCGGCCCGGTCGGCGAGGCCGCCGACGGCCGCCGGCAGGCCCAGGCGCACGCCGGTGTCGAAGACGGCCTCGGCGGCGTCGGTGGTCCCCATCAGGCGCGCCCCGCCGCCGGTCACGACCACACCGGCCGGCAGCAGGCCGTCGTAGCCGCTCCGCCGGACCTCCTGGCGCGCGAGCTGGAAGACCTCGCGCATGCGCGGTCCGATGATCTCCGCCAGATAGCGCCTGGACGTGGCCACGGGCCGCTCCGCACCTGCCTGCCGGACGTCGATCCGCTCCTCGCGGGGTATCACATCGGAAAGCGTGTGCCCGTAGTTGATCTTCAGCGACTCGGCGTCGTCGAGGCTGGTCCGCAGCCCGATCGCGATGTCGTTGGTGACGTGGTTGCCGCCCACCGGGAGAACGCTCAGATGCAGCGCCGACCCTTCGTTGTAGACCACCACGTCGGTGGTGCCGGCGCCGATGTCGAGGAGGCAGACGCCGAGGTCGATCTCGTTGTCAGTGAGCACGCCCTCACCGCTCGCCAGCCCCTGGCAGACCACGTCCTCGACGTCCAGGTTGGCGGCGTGCACGCACTTGATGACGTTCTGCACGAAGGTCTGCGCGCCGGTCACGATGTGGGTCTCGACCTCGAGCCGGCGCCCGGTCATGCCCTCCGCCTCCTTGACCCCGTCCTGACCGTCGACGGTGAAGGCGCGGGGCAGCACGTGGATGATCTGGCGGTCGCTGGCCACCGAGACCGCCTTCGCCGCCTCGATCGCGCGCGTGACGTCGCCCGCGGAGATCTCGTGGTTGGCACCGGTGACCGCGACCACGCCGCGCGAGGTCTGAGAATGCAGGTGAGCCCCGCCGATCGAGACCACGACCTGGTCGACGCGGGTCCCGGCCATGCGCTCGGCCGCGACCAGCGCTTCCTGGATCGACTGCACGGTCCGGTCGATGTTCACGACGACGCCCTTGCGAAGGCCCTCGGACGGCGCCTCGCCGACGCCCGTGATGCTGATCTCACCTGCTTCGTCGGATTCGGCGATGACGACCGCGACCTTCTGGGTGCCGAGGTCCAATCCGGCGATATGCCTCCGCCTGGACAAGGGTCCTGCAATGCCTCCGGGGATGTGCTGGGTTGATGCTGCTTGGGTCCGCGGTGACTCCCGCCCGTGTGTGAGTATAGCCCGTCGGATGCTGCTGGGTCACGAGATTTTGTAGCTGACCTTCCAGGCGAACATATATCTGGTGGTTCTACAACTCGACGGAGGTGCGTGCACCCTCGACCGGCGCCGTCCCGGCTCCGGCGACGAGGCGGCTCCGGCTAGGAGCAGGCCCCCTGGGCCGCGGGCGTTGGCGAGGGCGAGATGCTGGGTGTCGCCTTTGGAGTCGGGGTGACGGCGCTGATCGGGCCCGGGGTCGGCGTCGCCGTGGGTGTCGGGGTGGGGGTGGCCGAGGGCGTGGGAGTAGGCGTCGGCGTCGGCGCCACGTCCAGGCCGTGGCCGATCGTCACCTCGGAGGGGTTCTCCAGGTTGACGTAGACGGTCGAGTCCTTGAAGTTCACGTCCGGGGCCACCGACCGCAGCGCCGCCACCTTGCTCTGCAGCGTGGCGTAGTCGGGGGGCGTCAGCATGCGGCCGAACATGGCTCGCCAGCCGCCCCCGCCGTACATGGTCAGGTTCCAGCAGCGGTCGAGCTGGAAGTGGTTGACCGGCTGGCCGATCATCCCCGGAAGTCCTTCCTGGATGTTGACCAGCGGTCGCAGCAGCCGGTTGTCGATGGCCAGGTGGCCGGCGTCGGTCCCGGTGTCGGGTCCGTCGATCCGGGTCAGGCCGCCGCGCGCCGCCGCCGAACCGAGGATGGTGCCTTGCGCGGAGAGGTAGAGCGGCGAACCACCGGTCGGGGTGTAGACGGCGACCGGCGCCCACTCGTCGACGGAGATGCGCACGGTGCCGGGCAGCACGGTCACCACCGACGAGGTGCGCACCCAGATCTGGCCGTCGAGCCGCTGCGAGATCGCCTGCGAGTCGACGAGGAAGATCGGGGTCCCGGGCTGGACGCCGGCGGCCGCGATCACCGCGGAGCTGCCGACCCGGGTCGCCCCCTGGACCTGGATGTCGCGGACGCGGAAGACGGGGCTCGTGCAGGCCGCCACGATGAGCGCGATCGCGAGCGCGGCGCATCCCAGCGCGAGCAGGCGCCAGCGAAGGGGGGAGCGTGCCGACGGCTCGGGGGCGTCACCGCCGGCGGGGCGGGGACGCGCTCGCTCGCGCTCGGTGCGCCGGCGGGCGGGGGCGGGCACGGCGGCGCGGCGGCGGCCGATCGGTTCCTGGCCCTCCCGGCGCTCGCCCAGGTTGCCCGGCTGGTCGAGCCCGAACCGCCGCCGGCGACGGCTCTGCTCGGAGTCGCGGTCACTCATGGCGCACACCTCCTCCCCACCGACCACCCCCCGTTTCGCACGGAACGGGTGGTATGGCGCGTTCTTTGAGGTCCCCTTCGTGCGAAACGGGTGTTATGGGCGGGTGTTGTGGGGGCGGGTGTTGTGGGGGCGGGTGTGGTGGGGGCGGGTGGGATGACGGCGGGGGTCAGCGCGAGGTCGGGTGTCATCGGGGGCCTACCCGCGCCGCGTGGCGCTCGACCGCCCAGCGCACCTGCTGGTCGCACAACTCGTGCATCTCCACCCCCACCGCGCGGGCCGCGTCCGGCAGCAGGGAGAGCTCCGTCAGGCCGGGGACCGTGTTCGCCTCCAGCACCCAGGGGATACCGTCGCCGTCGACGATGAAGTCGACCCGGGCCATCCCGTCGCACCCGAGCGTGTGAAACGCGACCGAGGCCGCCTCCGCCGCGGCTTCGCGCGCGACCGGGGGAATCCGGGCCGGGATCGTGTGGTGGCTGAGGCCCGGCGTGTACTTGGCGGTGTAGTCGTAGGCGTCGCGTTCGTAGGTGATCTCCAGCGTCGGCAAGACCTGCACCTCGGGGG
Organism: Candidatus Dormiibacterota bacterium; assembly: GCA_963808785.1. GTDB lineage: Bacteria > Chloroflexota > Dormibacteria > Dormibacterales > Dormibacteraceae > CAVTSA01. The sequence continues at coordinate 326,268 of CAWEGH010000011.1, forward strand.
TGGCCAGCACCCCGACCGTGATCTCGGTCCCGGCCACGAACCGCTGCACCAGCAGGCGCCGGTCGTAACGCCCGGCGAGTACCAGCCCGGAGGCGACCGCGTCCTCGTCGCGGGCGATGCTGAGGCCCACCGTGGAGCCCTCCCGCACGGGCTTCACGACCAGCGGCAGGTCGTAGGCAGCGACCAGGCGGTCCACCAGCGGCCCTTCCACTCCCGCCGGCGCCGGCACCTCCTCGAACTCGGGGACCGCGAGACCTGCCGCCTGGAGCAGGCGGTTGGCCCGGGTCTTGTCGATGCAGAGCGCGGAGGCCAGCACGCCCGAACCCGTATAGGGCAGGTCGAGCAGCTCGCACATCCCTTGCACGGTTCCGTCCTCGCCGAGCCGGCCGTGGAGGGCGATGAAGCAGCAGTCGAACCCGCCGTCCCGGAGGCGGTCCCAGACCTCGCCGTCGAGCTCCACCTCCACCGCCTGGTGCCCGGCCCGCTCCAGTCCCGCCCGCACGTTCCCGCCGGAAGCGCGCGACACCTCGGCCTCCGCCGACCGGCCGCCGAGCAGGACCGCCACCTTCATCTCGGGGCCCCCGCGAAACGGACCCGGGTGGGGAGCCTGCGGAGTTTCGTGGGGTGAGTCATGCCAGCGCCTCCGCCCAGCTGCCGGCGCGCTCCACCTCGCACTCGAGCGCGACTCCGAATCGCGTCTGCACCTCCTGCTGGGCGCGCCGGATCAGCCGGTCCACCTCGGCCGCGGTGGCGCCTCCCGTGTTGACGATGAAGTTGGCGTGCTGAGTCGACACCTGCGCCGCCCCCTCGCGCGCCCCGCGGAGCCCGGCCGCCTCGACCAGACGCCCCGCCGAGTCGCCCGGAGGGTTGCGAAAGACGCTGCCGCAGTTCTTGGTGCGGATCGGCTGGGTCGCGTTGCGCTGCTCCGTCCACCGGGCCATCTGCGCGCGGGAGCGGGCACCGTCACCGGGCGCGAGCTGCAGGGTCGCGGTCTCCACCAGCGCGCCCCGCAGCGATCCGTCGCGCAGCGCCGAGGTGCGGTAACCGAGCCGGAGATCCGCCGGCGTCCAGCGGCGCTCCGCCCCGTCCAGCCAGCCGGTGGCTGCCACCAGCACATCGCGAAGCTCGCCCCCCCAGCAGCCGGCGTCCTGGTAGACGGCGCCGCCCACCGTCCCCGGCACGCCGATCGCCCACTCGAAGCCGGTCAGGTCGTGGTCGGCGCAGATGCGGGCCAGGCGCAGCATCTTGAGCCCGGCCGCGGCCACCACCCGGGTCCCCTCGACGCGGACCCCACGGCTGATCACCCGGATCACCAGCCCCTCCACCCCCTGGTCCGCGACCAAGAGATTGGTCCCCGCCCCCAGCAGCAGGTACGGAATCCCGCGCTCGCGGCAGCCCTCCACGACCTCCCGCGGCGAGGGTGTCTGGACGAAGAACTCGGCCGGGCCACCGATGTTGAAGGAGGTGTGGCGCGCCAGCGGGTGGCCTTCCTCCACGCCCGGCAGCCCGCGCAGCCAGGCCAGCTCAGCAGGCCCGCGCCAGGGCATGGCCCACCCTCCCCACGTCACCCGCCCCCATCAGCAGCACCACGTCGCCCGGTCGGACCTCACGCTCCAGCCAGCGCTGCACCGCCTGCAGGTCGGGGGCGAAGTCGAGCCCTGTCCGCACCGCCAGTGAGCGCGCCGAGAGGCCGCGCGGATTCTCCTCGCCGGCCCCGTAGATCTCGGTCAGCAGCGTCCGGTCGGCGGCACGGAGCGGCTGCGCGAGCGCCCCCTCGATGTCGGCGAAGCGCGAGAAGCGGTGCGGCTGGAAGACGAGCAGGACGCGCCCGTGCGGAAGCTCCCGCAGGGCCTGGACGGTCGCGGTCACCTGCGCCGGCAGATGCCCGTAGTCGTCGAACAGCTCGGCGCCGTGCCACTCGCCCAACCGCTCCAGGCGGCGCCTCGCTCCCGGGTACGAGGCCAGTGCCTGCGCCGCCCGCCCCGGGTCGATGCCCCGCTCCACCGCCACCGCCAGCGCCGCCGCGGCATCCTGGCGTGTCATGCGCCCGGGCGCGCGCAGGCGGAGCCTGGCCAGCGGCTCGCCGTCGCGCCGCACCACCCCCTCCTCGTCGATCCGGTAGTCCGCGTCCACCGCGTAGCCGTAGGTGCGACGCCGGCCCGGCACCGGCTGCCGGCCGAGCCAGGGATCGTCCGCGCAGAGCACGGCCAGCCCGCCGCGCGGCAGCCCCTCCAGGAACTCGGCGAACAGGTCGCGCACCGCGTCCAGATCCGCGAAGTAGTCGCCGTGGTCGAACTCGACGCCGGTCACCACCGCGGTGCCCGGGTGGTGGAGCGGAAGACTGCGGTCGGACTCGTCCAGCTCGGCCACGATCACGTCGGAGGCGCCGATGCGAGTCGACGCGCCGTCCCCGATCAGGGCCGAGGGCCGCTCCCCCACCTCCTCCAGCAGGTGCGCCAGCATGGCGGTGGTGGTCGTCTTGCCATGGGTGCCGGCGACGCCGATCGCGTCCGCCTGCTGCAGCACCCGGGCCAGGAGATGGGGCCGGTCGAGCACCTCCAGCCCCTGCTTCTGCGCCGCGGCCACCTCGGTCCGCGCGGCCGCCGACAGCCGGGTGGTGTAGCAGAGCACGTCCTGGCCTTCCACGTGAGCGGGGCTCTGGCCCTGGAGCGTGATCCCTGCGCCGCGTGCCAGCAAGCGCTCGGTGACCGCGGTCGGCGCGACGTCGCAGCCGGAGACCACCGCTCCCCGTTCGAGCAGCAGCTCGGCCAGCGCGGAGACCCCGGCGCCCCCGATGCCGAGCAGGTGGATCCGGCGGTCCCGCAGCTCCATCAGGCCACCTCCGCCGGCTCGGCCGCCTGCAGCAGCACGCGGACGATCGCCGCCGCCGCGTCGGGCCGGCCCAGCGCGCGGGACCGCACGGCCATCGCCTCCAGACGTTCCGGCGTCAGGCGTTCGACCTCCTGCAGCAGGCGGGCGGGGGTCAGGTCCTGGTCGGCGACGTGGACACCGGCGCCCTCGCGGTGTACGCGGGCGGCGTTCCGGACCTGGTGGCGCCCTCCGAACGTGCCCGGGACGACCAGCATCGGGAGCCCCACCGCCGTCACCTCGGCGATCGTCCCCACGCCCCCCCGGCAGAGCACCAGGTCGGCCTCCGCGAGCAGGTCGGGGATGTGGTCTGAGAACGCGAACGGCCGGTACCCGGGCCGGGCCAGCCGCGCCGCCTCGTCTTCCCCCTGGTGCCCGGTCTGGTGGACCACCTCCGCGTACCGCGCGAGCAGGCCGTCGAGAGCCCCCCACACCGCCTGGTTGATGCGATGCGAGCCCTGGCTGCCGCCCAGCACCAGCAGCCGCCGCGCCGGGACGCGCGGGCTGCGCGGGAGGAACCCGGGGCGGAGGGGATAGCCGGTCAGCACCGTGCGGCGGGTCACGAAGCGGTCCACGTCACCCGCGAAAGTGACGCAGGCGGCGGCCGCGCCCCGCCGGAACAGCCGGTTGGCCAGCCCGTCGGCCTCCGACACCTGCAGGACGTACGGAGTGCCGGTGCGCCGCGCTCCCCACAAAGCCGGCGCCATCACGTAGCCACCCACCCCGACCACCACCCCGGGGCGAAACTCGCGCAGAATCCGCGTTCCTTCCCGAAACGCGTGCGGCAGCACCACCAGGTGCGCGTTGCGGGTCCAGTTGTCGCGGTCGAAGCCCTGGACCTTGAGCGTGCGGAGGGCAAATCCGGCTGCCGGCACCAGGCGCTCCTCGGGGCCCCCACGCCGTCCCACCAGCAGCACCTCGGCATCCGGCAGCTCAGCGCGGAACGCCTGTGCGATCGCGAGCGCCGGGGACACGTGACCCCCGGTCCCCCCTCCCGCGATGAGCAGCCGCATGACCTCTCCTTTGACCGCTGAGCGAGGGCCGGCTGCCCTGCGCCGAGATGTTGAGCAGCACGCCGACCCCGATCAGGGTCATGACCAGGGCGGTGCCGCCGTAGCTGATGAAGGGTAGCGGGACACCGGTCACCGGCAGCGACGCGGTGACCACGCCGATGTTGATGAAGGCCTGCACCGCGATCCAGGTGGTGATCCCCGCCCCCAGCGCCACCCCGAAGCGGTCTGGCGCGCGCATCGAGGCCCTGAACCCGCGGATCGTGAAGAAGAGGAGACCGAGGATGATCAGGGTGGCTCCGATCAGGCCCGTCTCCTCGCCGATGATCGCGAAGATGAAGTCGGTCGGGGCCTCGGGCAGCCACTGATACTTTTCGATCGAGTGGCCGAGTCCGACTCCGGTCAGCCCGCCGGAGCCCAGAGCGACCAGTCCCTGGTAGGCCTGGAGCGTCTTGTCGGTGGGGTCGGAGAACGGGTTGAGGAAGGTGGTCACGCGCCCCACGCGGTAGGGCTCCGCGGCCACCAGGGCTCCCATCGCCGCCAGCGCGGCCATCCCCAGCGGCACCAGGTAGCGCATGCGCCCGCCGCCCGCGTAGTAGATGGCGACCATCATCACGGTGGTCACAATCAACGTCCCCAGGTCCTTCTCGAGGATGAGCAGGCCGATGACGACGGCCATCAGGACCGCGTAGGGCAGGAAGCCGTCGACGAAACTGTCGAGCGAGCGCGTCCGCTTCGACATCCAGCTCGCCATGAAGACGGCCACCGTCAGCTTGGCCACCTCCGAAGGCTGCAGCTGGATCGGGATCCCCGGGATGTTGAGCCACCGGGTGGCGCCGTAGGCGGAGGCGCCGACATGCGGGACCAGCACCGCCAGCATCAAGAAGACGGTGACCACGAAGCCGGGGAGCGCCCAGTGGCGGAGCCGGTGATAGTCGACGCGGCTCGCGACGACGAGGCCGATCAGCCCCAGGGTGGCGTAGCCCACCTGATGGAAGAAGACGCTGAAGGTGGAGCCGGTGGTCTGCAGCGAGTAGGCGTCGCTCGCGGAGAGCACCATGATCAGCCCGGCGCCGAGCAGGGCCAGGGAGATGCCGAGCAGCCAGAGGTCGCCGGTGGCCCGCTCTCGCGGCAGCACCTGCGGGACCGCGGTCTGCGCCATCACCCAGGGGACCCCGCAGCCAGGGCCCCCACGAGGCGGAGCTTGCGGAGCCTCGTGGGGTGGATGAAACGGACCCGGGGGCCCCGCAAAGCCGAGCTTGCGAGGCTTTGGGGGGTGGGGAGCCTGCGGAGTTTCATGGGGATGTCAGCCACCTCCTCGCGAGCGGGCGCGGACCAGGTCTTTGAAGAGCCGCCCGCGTTCCTCGAAGTCGTTGAACATGTCGTAGGACTTGTAGGCAGGACTGAGGACCACCACCCCGCCGTCGGGCAGCAGGCTCTCGGCCTCGCCGACGGCCTCCTCGAGCGTGGCGGCGCGACGCACGGGGTGGCCCTCCAGCTCCGCCGCCAGCAAGGGCGCGGAGGCGCCGATCAGGACCGCGGCGACGGTGCGCGCCCGGACCTCGCGGGTCCACTCGCCGAGGTCGAAGCCGCTGCCGTAGCCGCCGGCGATGACGACCAGGCGCTCGCCGGGGAAGGCGCGCAGGGCGGGCAGGCCGGCCTCGGGATTGGTGGCCTTGGAGTCGTTGTACCAGCGGATCCCGGCCGTCTCGGTGATCAGCTCCAGGCGGTGCTCGACGCCGGTGAAGGAGTCGAGCCCGGTCTGGATCTGGTCGTCGTCCAACCCCACCGCCCTGGCCGCGGCGGCGGCCGCGAGGGCGTCCAGCAGGTTGTGACGGCCGGGGACGCGCAGGTGCGGGACCGGCCGGTGGCGCTCGTACCAGACCACCCGGGCGCGCGTGCGGCGGGCGAGCGCACGGCAGTGCTCATCCTCGCCGTTCAGGACCGCCGTGCCCTCCTCCGGCAGCGCCTCCACCAGCCGCGCCTTCGCGTCCAGGTAGCGCTCGAACGTGTGGTGGCGATCGAGGTGGTCGGGGGTCACGTTGAGCACCACGCCGACGTGGCAGCGGGGGTCGGCCGCCGATTCGAGCTGGAAGCTGGACAGCTCCAGCGCCACCAGGTGGCGGGAAGTGATCTCCGGCAGCCGGTCGAGGACGGTCTCGCCGATGTTGCCGCCGACCAGGACCGGCCGGTCGCCCTGCCCGAGCATCGCGCCCAGCATCGCGGTGGTGGTCGTCTTCCCGTTGGTGCCGGTGACACCCAGGATCTCGCCCGGGCAGCGGCGCAGGAAGAGATCGATCTCGCTGGTGACCGGGATCCCGCGCGCGCGCGCCGCCTCCAGCAGCGGGTCGTCCCAGGGCACGCCGGGGCTCGCGCAGACCAGCGCGCAGCCGTCGAGGTCGGTCTCGCCGTAGCCGCCGGTGCGCACGTCGGTCCCACACTCGGGGCCGGGCAGCTGAGCGAGGGCATCCCCCAGCCGGTCGGCGGGGCGGCGGTCGACGGCGCGGACCAGAAGCCCCTGCCGGGCCAGGTAGCGAGCCATCGCCAGGCCCGACTTGCCCAGGCCCACCACCAGGGCCCGCTCGCCGGGGCGCGGCACGGCAGTCACGAGATCGTGTGCGCGATCCAGCCAGAAAGAAGCGCGGCGGCGATCGCGACTCCCGAGAAGGTGAGCGCGATTCGGTTCTCCGACCAACCCTCGAGCTGGAACGTCAGGTGCAACGGGGTCATCTTGAACACTCTCCGGCCACCGGTGGCCTTGAAATAGCTCACTTGAATGATGACAGAAAGGACCTCTACGACATAGACGATTCCGAGCAGAATCAGGAGCACCCCCCAACCCGCCTGCAGGCAGAGGGCGGCCAGCGCCGCGCCCAAGCCCAGCGCACCGGCGTCGCCCATGAAGATCCGGGCGGGGTAGCGGTTGTACCAGAGGAACGCCAGCAGGGCGCCGCCCAGCGTGAAAACGACCGCCAGGGCTCCCGGGGGCTCGCCGGGGAGGAGGAGCCCGATGCCGAGCAGCGCCACCACCGAAGTCGCCCCCGCCAGTCCGTCGATCCCGTCGTTGTAGTTGACCCCGTTGGCGGCGCCCGCGATCACGATCACCGCGAAGGGCCAGTAGATCCAGGCCCAGGTCCCGGTTCCCGGCAGCAGGTGCTGCTCGGTGTGGGCGAGGTAGGCGACCGGGATGGCGAGCAGGATTTGAAGGGGGAACTTGTAGCGGGCCGGAATCCCACGCTGGCCGAACCGCAGCTTGGCCAGGTCGTCGGCGAGGCCCAACAGCCCGAACAACAGCAGCGCCGACACCGCGGGGAGGGCGCCACGATGGGTGGGGAGGGAGGCCAGGCCCCCCACGATGCCGAGCAGCACGAACAGGATCCCGCCGCCGGTGGGCGTGCCCGCCTTGCGCTGATGCTCGGGCGCGAGCTCCGGCTGGATCACCTGGCCCACCCGCCAGCGCCGAAGCAGGTGGATGAGCACCGGATACAGGATCATCGCGATCGCGAACGAGACGGCGACGGTGATCGCCGCGAAGAGAAGCGGGTTCACCCGCACCGCCGGCCCCCGAAAAGGCCGTCGGTGCACCAATAGCCCGGTTTGACCGCCCAGAGTGGGCCGGTGGTGCACCAATGGCCCTTTTGCACGCTCCAGGTCATGGGACCAGGGCCTCGGCCAGCTCATCGAGGGCGACGCCGTGGGACGCCTTGATGAGGACCAGGTCGCCGGGGCGGGCGTTGGTGCGCACCCACCTGGCGGCGGCCTCGCGGTCCGCGACCAGCGCGGCGCCGGCGGCACCGGCCAGCGTCGGGCCCAGGCCGACCTCCAGCACCGCGAGCGCGTCGAAGAGGTCGCCCGCCTCGGCGCCGATCTGACGGTGCAGCTCCTCCGTGTCCGGCCCCAGCTCCCGCATCTCGCCCAGCACCGCGAGCAGCCTCCCGTCGCGTTCCATGCCGCGGAGCGTGGAGAAGGCGGCGCGCATCGACTCGGGGCTGGCGTTGTAGGAGTCGTCGACCAGGGTCCAGCCGGCGGCGGTCGACCGTCGCTGCAGCCGGTGCACGGCCTCGACGCCGGAGAGCGCCGCCGCCGCCTGGGAGAGCCCGACCCCCAGCCGGCGCGCCACCACCAGCGCCGCCAGCGCGTTCTGGGCCTGGTGCCGTCCCTCCAGGCGCAGTCGCACCGGCAGGCCGCGGACGACGAACCGGGAACCTCCCTCCGGCACCTGACGGAAGTCCTCGCCGCGGAGGCCTCCCCGGTCGATCGCCGCTTCGAACCCGTAGCGGGCGACGGGGGCGGCGCTGCGGCCGGCCAGCCGGTCGCAGAAGGCGTCGTCGGCGTTGATCACGGCCAGCCCGTCGGGGGGCAGCGCCTCCAACAGCTCCGCCTTCGCGCGCGCGACCCCTTCACGACCGTCGGCGAAGTTCTCGGCGTGGACGGAGCCGATCGAGGTGACGACGCCGACCGTGGGCCGGGCCAGCGCCGCCAGCCGGGCGATCTCCCCCGCCCGCTGCATCCCCATCTCGAGGACCGCGACCTCGTGCTCCTCCTCCAGGTCCAGCACCGTCAGCGGCAGCCCGGTCTCGGTGTTCAGGTTGCCGGTCGTGCGGTGGACCCGATGGCGCACCTCGAGGGCGGCCGCGGTCAGCTCCTTGGTCGACGTCTTGCCGTTGCTGCCGGTGATGCCGACGACGATCGGCCTCACCCGCGACAGCACGTACCGGGCGAGACCGAACAGCGCCTCCCAGGTATCGGCGACCCGCACCACCGCTGCCCCGGACGTCGCGACCGGACGCTCCACGACCAGCAGCGCCGCCCCTCTCGCCTGCGCCTGCCCAACAAAACGATGGCCGTCGGCCTCGGCCCCGAGCAGCGCGAAGAAGGCTCCCCCGTCCGGCCACCAGCCGCGAGTCCGTGTACCAGGAGGTGATGGTCCGGCCGGGATCGCCCTGGAGCCGACCGCCGATCGCCTCGGCGACCTCGCCAACGGTCAGCTGCATGCGCGCACCAGTTTAGGGGCCGCCCGTGCGGCATCCACGCCGGTGCGGAGGAGGCAGCGCCTCAGTTGGGCTCCGGGGCCAGGTTCTCGGGGGTGATGTGCTCGTCCACGATGATCTGCTGGGCCAGCGACTTCCACTGCGGCGCCGTCGCCTCGTCGGCCTCGTTGGCCCCGACGGAGCCGTCCTGCGGGTCCTTCAGCATCATCAGCATCGTGAACTGAGGGTTCTGGGAGGGGACGAACCCGGCGAAGGTCGACCAGAAGTCGGTTGGCGAGTACTTCCCGTTGACCGGGATCTGCGAGGTCCCGGTCTTCCCCGACTCGTCGTACTGGAACCCCGGAATCCGGGCCAGGCGGCCTTCGCCGTACTGATCGACCGAGCGCATCATCGCCTTCATCTGGTTGGCGGTCTGCGTCGTCACCGCACGGTGGCTGCCGTAGGTCTGCGCGACACCGCCGATCGACTGCACCAGATGCGGCTGGACGTAGACGCCGCCGTTGGCGATCGTGTTGATCGCCGCCGCCATCTGCACCAGCGTGACGTCGATCCCCTCGCCGTAGGCCGCCGTCGCCTCCTGGACGCCGGTCAGGTCGGGGACGGGGACGTTCTCCTCTCCCGACACCCCGACGCCGGTCGGCTTGCCGAACCCGAACGCCCGCAGGTAGTGCAGGAAGTTGGCCGACCCCTCGGCCTGCTCGGCGTGTACGGCGCCGACGTTCAACGATTCCTCGAGCACCCGGGTGTAGCTGATGGTCCCCCAGGGCGCGTTGTTCCAGTCGTTGAGCGCCTGGCCGTCGACCACGATGTAGCCGGGGTCGTCGATCGTCTGCTGGGGGGTGATCGCGCCCGAGTTGAGAGCTCCGGACAACGTCACCACCTTCATCACCGACCCAGGTTCGTAGACGCTGCCGGCGATCGGCTCGGTGAGGTTTTGCGCCGGCGTGGCGGCGAAGTCGTTGGCGTTGAAGCTGGGGTAGGCGGCCCAGCCCACCACGCCGCCGGTCTGGGAGTCAAGGATGATGACGCTCCCCTGCTGGGCGTGGTTGGCGCTGACCGCGGCCTGGATCGCCTGCTCGGCCTGGTACTGGATCTGGGCGTCGACGGTGAGCGTCATGTTCTCGCCCTGCACCGGCTTCCTGCTCGATTCGGTGGTGGCCGCGATCAGGTTCCCGGCGGAGTCCTTGTAGAGCTTCTCCCAGCCGTCCTGGCCTCCGAGCTGTTGGTTGTAGTAGCTCTCCAGACCCGCGACTCCGACCCCCGCGTAGTTGACGAAGCCCAAGAACTGGGAACCGAGCGTGTCACCGGTCTCGCCGCCGGGGAGGTAGGTCCGCTCCGGCTGCGCCTCCAGCGTGACGCCGGCGGCGGCCAGGTTCATGGCCTGGATCCGGGTCGCGGTCTGCTGCGAGACGCGCTTGGCCACATAGGCGTACTTGACCTTCTCCTGGTAGAGGCGCATGACCCGCTCCGGCTGGATTCGAAGAGCGGAGGCCAGGCCCTCGGCCGCGGTTTCCTCGTCGGCGCGCGCCACCACCTGGGGCGGCGAAAGCGCGACGTTATAAACCGTCGTGTTCAGCGCCAGCGGCGTTCCCTGCGAGTCATAGATGACCCCCCGCCGCGCCAGGAGCTGCACGGTGGACGCCCCCTGAGCCTGTGCCTCCCCGCTCAGGAACGCGTGCTCGCCGACCTGCCAGTAGACGAGGTGGCCCCAGAAGACGGAGGCCACGATGATGACGAGCCCCATCATCCAGAGCGGGCGGGCCCGCGGGATGCCCACGCGGCCCCCGCGCCGGGGGGCGCGGCGCACCCCGAAGCCGCGGGCGACCTCGTGACGGACCGCCACTTAGCCGGCCTCCCGGGAGCGCGCGGGCAGCACCGCCCCCGCCAGGTCGGTGACGATCGCGTTCGCCAGCTGCTGCCAGGCGGGGGCGTTGTCGGCCGGAGCCTGGCCGATGGGGGCGTTGACGTCGAAGGTCGCGGGTTGGTAGGCGACCGAACTCCAGGTGGTGGGCGCCTTCATCCCCTGCTGCTGTGCCGCCACCGCGACCTTCGCCGGCGTGTGCAGCATGGCCTCCTGATAGGTGAGCCCCTGTTGCTGCTCCCGGAGCTGCTGCTGCTGCGTCTGGAGGGTGTCCAGCTGGTACGAGAGGCTGGTGGTGGAGGCGGAGACGCCGAGGTAGGCGACCGTGACCAGGATGGTCGCCACCGCCAGCACATAGACCTTGGCGAAGACGCCGAGGCGGAGGCGGACGGCGTCGAGGTGCGCCGCGATGCGGAGCAGCGCGGGACGCGCGCTGCGCCGGCGGCGGCTCGGCGCCGGCGCCTCACGGCGCGCCCGGAGGCCGGCTTGCCGGCGCTGACTGAGGATGCGGGTTGTAACCAAGAGAACGGCCTCGTAAGACGGTGCTGGAGCGGGGACAGGACGGTGCTGGAACGGCGAGGGTCAGCCCGCGTGGGGGCTCCTCGACGGCTCAGCGACTGGCAGCCGCTGCGCCGCGCGCAGGCGGGCGGAGCGGCTCCTGGGGTTGGCCGCGATCTCCACGGCGTCGGGCTGGATGGGCTTGCGGGTCAGAATCCGCAGCCGCCTCCGGTGATCGCAGGTGCACCGGGGCGACTCGGGGGGACAGATGCAGTCACGGGTCTCGTCACGGAAGCGCCGCTTGACGATCCCGTCCTCGAGCGAATGAAACGAGATGACGGCGATGCGACCTTCCGGAGCGAGCCGCTCGATGGCTCCGTCGAGGCCCCGTTCCAGGTTGCGCAGCTCGTCGTTGACCTCGATGCGCAGCGCCTGAAAGGTCCTGGTCGCGGGGTCGATGCCCTTGGGCCAGGCGCCTCGGGGGATGGCCCCCGCGACCACCTCGCGCAGCTCACCGGTGCGTCGCAGCGGACGCCGTTCAAGGATGCGTCGCGCGATCCGCCGTGACCAGCGTTCCTCGCCGTAGCGCCACAGGAGCGCTGCCAGGTCCGCCTCCCCGAGCCCGTTCACCAAGTCCGCCGCGGTGACCGGATCTTGCGGGCTGAGGCGCATGTCGAGCGGACCGTCGACCCGGAAGCTGAGGCCTCGCTCGGGGTCGTCCAGCTGATCGCTGGAGATGCCCAGGTCGAGCAGGACGCCCTGGACAGCTCCGATGCCCAGGTCGTCGAGGATGGCGGGCAGGTCAGCGAAGTTGCCTTCGACCACCAGGAGCCGCGGGTCGGCAATCCCTCGCGCCCGAACGATCGCCGCCGGGTCCCGGTCGATGCCCACCAGGCGGCCCCCCTCTCCCAGCCGGGAGAGCAAGAGCCTGGCGTGGCCGCCGGCGCCGAGCGTGCCGTCGACGAATGTCTCGCCCGGCGCCGGTTCCAGGAGATCTATGGCCGGTTGTGAAAGTACGGATTGGTGCACCGAGAGGCGAATCTACGGTGCGGCGTTGGCTTGTTCAGCGAGATCGGTGTATCGATCGAGCGCGTCGTCGGAGTAGCTGCGCCAGCGGTCCTCGGCCCAGATTTCCGCGGTCTGCCCGTTCCCGATCACGACCGCCGTCGAGCGAGGCTCGATCCCCGCCAGCCGGCGCTGCTCCAGGGACAGGCTCACCCTGCCCTGCTGGTCGAACTCGCAGGCGACCGCGCTCGCGAAGAGGATCCGGGAGAGCGCCCGCAGGTCGCGTGAAAGGAAGGGGTCGCGGAGGCGCTCCGAGATCGCCTGCCACTGCTCGGGCGGGTAGATCGTGAGCGTCGAGTCCTGCCCGATGGAGATGTGTGTCCCCTCCGGCAGCTGACGGCGAAAGGGGGCGGGGATCGCCAGCCGGCCCTTCTCGTCCACTCGAACGCGATGTGTTCCCGCGAGCATGCATGTCTACCGGTGAACCGTCAGTGCGAGGGCCGCCGGGCCCTCCGCCGCGGGGAGAAGTGGCAGGCAAGGTGTCTGGTGCGACGTCTGCTGCGTTGGGTGGTGAATCGTGCTGGTCCGGGTGTGCTGCGTCGGGTGCTGGATCGTTGCTGGGTTCACCACTTCTCCCCACAAATCACCGCGATTCGACACGCAGCATACCCCACCGGTCCCCACCTGTCAACACCGGTCCCCACGCGACGCCTGGGAAGCACCTACGGTACAGTCTCGTACCGCAATATGTAGTGCCTGGTCAATTCAGAGCTACGAGATAGCCTCTTGGGCAAGTGAGTGGGGAATCTTGGGGAGCCGGTCCTTGGCCTGTCCCAGCCCCCATTTCAGAAAATGGCCGATATACTCGCCGCGTGTTGACCTTCGGAGATTCGTTCGGATGGGCGTTCCGCGACCCTCACTGGGGCCGGAAGCTGATCCTCCAGGGCCTCGTCGGGCTGATCCCGATCGTGGGACAGATCGCACTCTTCGGATGGGTCATGGAGTGCCTGGACAACCTGCGGAGCGGCCGCCAGGAACTGGCCGAGCCGGGGTTCCCACTGGGACGCGGGATCAACGTCTGGCTGCCGGTCTTCGTGTTGGGGCTGATCGCCGGCATCATTCCCGCGATCTTCACCGGGATCGGCGGAGCGATGATCGCGTCCTCCTACCAATCCGGTTATCAATCCGGTGGGGTGGCGGCCGGCGCCGGGATTTTGATCGGCATCGGCAACCTGCTGAGGTTGATCCTGGGCCTGGGCACGGCGTTCCTGCTCGTGCCCCTGTTCGCCAGCGCCTACGAGGGCGGCATGGGAGCGGCCTTCAACTACCCCAACGTGATCCGGCGGGCGATCCAGAATCCGGTCGCCTCCCTGCTCGGAATCGTTGCCAGCTTCATCGCCGGCATCGGCGCCGTCCTCTGCTACGTCGGTCTCTTCCTCACCTACGGGTACGGCATGTCGATCATCGCCGGTCTGCTCACCACGCTCGTGCCCGGGGAGGTTCCCACGCTCGGGGGTCCCGGCTCGGTGCCGCCGGGTGGGGGCTATGCACCGTATGGCCGGCAGCCTGCCCCCTATCCCGGACAGCAGGCGGGGGGCTACGGTCAGCCCGGCTACGGTCAGCAGCCGGCGCCCCCGTACGGCCAGCCCGGAGCCTACGGGCAGCAGCCGGCGCCCCCATATGGCCAGCCGGGAGCCTATGGGCAGCCGCCGGCAGCTCCTTACGGCCAGCAGCCGGGCGGGTACGGCCAGCAGCAGCCGGGCGGGTACGGCCAGCAGCAGCCGGGCGGGTACGGCCAGCAGCAGTCGGGTGGGTACGGTCAGCAGCAGTCCACCCCGTCCGGCGGCCAGCCGTCGCCCTACCCGCCGGCACCTGGCGGGCCCACCGCCCCCACCGGGGCCACGCCCTATCCGGGGCAGCCGTCGCCGCAGCAGGGGAACCCCCCCGCGCCGAACGAGGGGCCTTCGTCGAGTCAGCCGCCTGCGGCACCCGCCTCCGGGCAGCAGGGCGAGCACGGCAATGACGAGTCGACGACCAACACGGGGATGCCGACTCCGCCACCGCCTCCGGGCGAACCACCGGCGCAGTAAAAGCCCCTTCTGCCCCACAGAAGGGGCCTGTGGTGGCGCGTATGGGGCCCATCTCCCCACAAAGGGCCGTGTTTCCGGCCGCACCCCTGGCTTTCGCGGCGGGCGCCGTTCCGCTTCCCGGGGCGGGGACGGCGTGGTAGTACGGCCGGCACCGCCGACGCTACGCCCGCGCGGGCGCCCTCAGTCGACGGTGAAGCCCCGCAGTCCAGCCGGGTCCTGCTCCTCCACCTCGACCCGGTCCACCCGTGCCCTGGGCGGCCCCGCACGGCAGAACGCGACCAGCCGGTCGACGGCGTCCCGGGGCCCTTCCAGCAACGCCTCGACGCTGCCGTCGGGACGGTTTCGGATCCAGCCGTCGACGCCGCTCGCGAGGGCTCGTTGACGCGTCGCGTCCCGAAAGAAGACGCCCTGTACCTGCCCGGACACGACGACCCGCCTCTGGACGCGTTCGCCGGGCACCACTCCAGGGTACGAATCCAGCGGCCGCGGTACCTTGGGAACCGGGAGGGAGCTCAGCGGCCATGCAAGACGTCACCGAACGGTCCCCGATCCAGCAGCTGGACGAGCGGGGCTTCGTCGTCGTCGAGGGCGTGCTCGATCCTGAGCGTGATCTGCGGCCGGTGCTCGACGAATACGAGGACGTTCTGGACCGCGCTGCCCGCGACCTGCTCGCGCGGGGGCTGGTGACGAGCACCCACACGGACCTCCCCTTCGCGCGGCGGCTGATCCTCCTCACCCGTGAGTCCGGATGCAGCCTGAGCCAGTACTTCGACGTCAGCCTGCCCCAGAACGGCATCCGGGTCGACACGCCGATCCACACCGGTCCCGCGTCGTTCCGCCTCCTCACCAACGAGCGACTGCTCGACCTCGCGGAGCGGTGGGTCGGACCCGACATCTCGGTCAGCCCGGTCGGGCACGTGCGGATGAAGCTGCCCGACCACACCCTCGAGGCCGGTGCCGACGGGCTGATGTCCAAGATCCCCTGGCACCAGGACAATGGCGTGATCCTTCCGGAGGCGGATGAGTCGAGGATCCTGACCGTCTGGATTCCGCTCAACGAGGCGACGATCGAGAACGGCTGTCTGCAGGTGCTGCCCACGCCGCCGGGGCAGGAGCTGGTCGAACACTGCCCGACCGGGCCTGGCGGCCCGCACATCCCTGACGCGTACCTGGAGCGGCGGGAGCCGGTCCCGCTCCCGATGCCGCCGGGAAGCGTCCTGCTGCTTCATTCCCGAACGCTCCACAGCTCGCTCGAGAACCGGACCACCGACCAGGTCCGGATCAGCATGGATCTGCGCTATCAGTCCCCGGACCAGCCCAGCGGACGCCCCATGTTCCCCTCCTTCGTCGCCCGCTCGCGGTCCCGTCCAGAGCGGGAGCTACGGGATGCGGCGGCGTGGTCGCGGATGTGGCTGGAGGCGCGGGCGCGGCTGGCCGCAGAGAGCCCCAAAGTGTTCAATCGCTGGGACCCGGATTCGCCCGCCTGCGCCTGAGCGGCCCGCGGCTCATCGGTCCGACGATGGCGGTCCCAGCGGCCGTCGAGCCGTGACGCGCGACCGCCGCCCTCGTCGCGTGGGCCCCGGCCGAACGCCGCTCGGTAGGTGCTGCGCAGGCTGCTGATCGTCCACCAGCACCGCGGCCGCCGCCTCCGGCCCCGCCTCCCGGCCCTCCAGCTCGAGCTCGAGCCAGACCTGGGTCAGGGCCAGGTAGATGTCGGTCTCGGTCCAGCCCGGCAGGCGGCGCCCGAGGCCGAGATGGGAGGCGGCGTCCATCGTCGGCCGGTACACGGAGTCGTACCAGCTGGCGGCCGCCTCTTTCAGGTCGACGCGCCGCCCCCGCTCGCCCAGGAAGTAACGGTGTCCCTCGATGTGCTCGAGGATGAGGTCGAACCGGCCCAGCTCGCTGCAGTCCAACCGGGCCTGGGACCGGGTGCGGTCGAGCTCCGTCAGCTCCAGGAAGCTGGCGTACTCCGAGGCGCGGAGCAAGTCCTCCGGGTTCGCCTCGTCGACCGGAGCCCGGGTTTCCATGTCAATGACGTGCGCGGGAACGGTGAGCCAGCCCAGGTGCCTGGCCACCGAGACCCGCGTGTGGCCGTGGCGGACGAAGTAGCCCTCCCCCACCTGATAGACGTCGATGGGGTCGACCGAGCCCCTCTGCTCCATCTCCTGGTAGACCCGAACCCAGCGATCCCGGACGCTGCTCCGGCGGGGCAGGAAGGAGGCGTCGAAGTCGCGGGTCGGCCGTTCCACCCCCCGGATCTTGGACAGCGGGATCACGCGCACGCCACGATCCTCTTCCCGCTCCACGCCGGCCGCCGCGACCACGTCTTCCAGGGCCGGGGGCCGCACCGGCTGACCGCGCAGCTGCTCCGTGAACCGCTCCACGCGACCCTGTCCCAGCTCCTCCTGGAACTCGACCGCCGCGCGTTCGGTCACCCCCAACGAGGTCAGCCGCTCACCTCCCAGGCGGAGGAGGATCCGGGGGATGAGGCGGCCGCCCCCAACGCTGCCCGCACCCGGGTCCCAGTTCCAGCTCTCCACATCGCTGAGGAGCGCTTCCAGTGCCGCCCCCAGCGCCAGCGCGTGGTGGTCGCGTGGCGCACGCCGGACGAACTCGCCCACAGCCTCACGCCCGCGCGCGACCAACTCCCCGGCGTCCTGCCCCCGGAGTCGGGTCTGGACCGCGTCCGAGGCCAGCTGGCCGGCGCCTCGCAGTGCTTCGCCGGCGTCCCCGGCCGCCACCTTCGCCGCCGCCATCTCCGCCGCCTGCCGTGCCAGTGCGCGCACGCTCCGATAGAGATAGGAGATCAGACGCAGCCGGTCTTCGATACGACTCAGGTCGGGATTGCGCCGGAAGAGCCAGGGGTTCCAGCGCAGGGCCTCCTGCGCCGGGGCCACGTCGGCGACGGCCGCGTCGGCGGCTTCGTTGTGGTCGCGGATCCGGCGCCGGTTGGCTTCCCCCCGCCCCTCGTCGGATCCGGGGCGGGTGACCAGGTCGACGCAGACCGAGATGTCCTCGGAGAGCTGCGCGCCCAGGTCCCGAGCCTGCCGCCGGAGCCCCCGGATCGGGTTCGGGGGCCAGATCAGGGCCGCGATCACCACGCCCACCGCGCCTCCGAGCACCGTCTCCCAGAGGCGGCCCACGTTCGACACGGTGCCGGTCGCGAGCACCAGGAGGGCCGAGACGGCGATCTGGTTGTTGAAGCCCTGGCTCGAGATCTTGAGCAGGCCGCCCGCGAGCAGGCAGACGAACATGATGAGGGCGATCACCAGGGGGCTGACCGGGAAGTTGCCGGCGACCACACCGAGCAGCAGCCCGGCCGCGACGCCGAGCAGGAACTGGAGCGCGTTGAGCAGGGACCCGTAGGCGTTGCCCTGCATCAGGATGATCACCGCCAGGACCGCGTTGTAAGGCCGGGGCAGGCCGACATAGGGTCCGACCCACCACACGATGCCGCAGCCGAGCGCGACCTTGATGCACTGCACCGCGAGCGGCGGCAGGAACTCGGGCGGCTGGGCCATCCGCCAGATCAGTGGCCGCACGGTCACCGTCAGCCGCCGCCGGAGCCGTCCAACCATCAGCGCTGGCCGGAGCCTACGCGTCCCGGACGCCGCCCCGCCCGGAGCTGTTGGTCCGGGGGCCCTTTCCCTACATTCCGGCCCTACCGGGCGCGCTGTAGGCCCGGATCGTCGAGAAAAGGGGCCTCCCTACCTCCAGTGCCGCGTTTATGAGGACCGGGGCCGGCGCGCAGACCAGCTAGTCGGCACGGCGTCCCCAGGCGCCCAGAAAGACTGCAGAGCTGTGCAGCTCCTCACATTCAGACTGCGCCGCCCGGATCAGCTCCAACGTCCGTTCTTGCGGAACCGAGAACCTGGCTTCGAAGGCCGGAGCCAGGCGCGTGAACATCGAACGCATGTCGGAGGCCAGGAACGACCCCGGGCGGCCACCCCACTCCCCGACCGGCAGTTCGATACGCCGCGCTGTCACGTTCTCCAGCCCCGCTTCCGTCAGGAGACGATCGAGATGAAACACGACGCTGCCGTCCGCATCCAGACCCTGGGCCGTCGCGAGCCGGAGCAGGCCACCGAAGAGCTCGGAGGTGGCGGGGCCCTGGCGCATCTGTTCGTCGCCGATCTCGAACAGCTCCACCCAGCCTCCCGGTCGAGTGACGCGCACCAGGTCGGCGACGGCTTCCGGCCACATAACCACCGGAATGCCAGACCGCAGCAAGCGCTGGTGGACGAAATCGAAGGTCTCGTCCGGGAACGGAAGGCCGGCCGTCACGTCACCTTGGACCGGGCCGTACCTGCGAACACGGTCCGACTTTCCAACCACCAGGTCCAGGCCCACCGCGAAGGCCTGCGGGAACTCGGCGATCATGTCGAGGCACCACCGCCCGGTGCCCGTGCCGGCGTCAAGAATTCGTCCCGGGCGCTCGATGGGAGCCAGGTAGTTGGCGCCCAGAGCCTCACGAAAAGCGTAGTGCTGGAGGTCGAGGCGGTTGACCTCACGAGGGTGGCGCGAGAACAGATACCGCGCCGACTCTCCTTGCGCCGCCCCGCCTGCCTCCTCCTCCCTCGAGCCCTTCATCAGCGCTGAAGGCTACCCGCTCCCGCGCGGCGAAGCCGCCTGCAACGCTCGACACCAACGTCGAGGAAAGGGGACCGAGAGCGGGCTGTAAGCCGGGTTCTGTGCACCCCCTGGGGGGCCGGCGATCATCTCTCTGGGACGCCGGTTGCCCGACGCCTCGTGCGACCACGACCCGGGAACTCGGGACGAGCAGCCCCTCCACCGCGCCGGCGGCGACGTCCCCCTATTTGGTCTTGCTCCGGGCGGGGTTTGCCTGGCCGGCCGGTCACCCGGCCGCCGGTGGGCTCTTACCCCACCATTTCACCCTTACCGCTCCCAGAGGGGCGGCGGTGTCCTTTCTGTGGCACTTTCCTTCGGGTCACCCCGACTGGGCGTTACCCAGCGCCCTGCTCTCTGGAGCCCGGACTTTCCTCCACGTCTTGTACGGCGCAGCGATCGCCCGCCCGCCTCGGTCCGCGGCTCAGACTACCCCACCCCCAAGGGCTTCGCAAGGGGCCGCCCCGAGACCCGACCAGAGGCCCCGGGGCGGATCCAAGCGGCTTAGTGGCGGGCCGCGCCGGAAGCCGGGTGGCCTTCCGCGAAGAAGAGCGAGGCCATCAGGACGACGAACGCCACGATGCCGACGACGGTGACGATTGCAGCGGTGCTCATGCCTTTTGTACCGGTCAGGACATGCGTTTTGTTCCAGAATCTTGCGAAGATCCCTGAGCGTTCTTGCGGTGCTCGTCCATGGCCCGGTTGGCGAGCGCGTCGGCACCCGCGTTCTGACTCCGCGGAACGTGGCGCACCGTGACCTTGGGAACCTTGCTGAGCAGCCCCTGCGCCTCCGCGGCAAGCGGCTTGAGGTCGGCGTTCCGGATTCGGTAGCGGCCGTTGATCTGGCGCACCACCAGCTCCGAATCCAGACAGACTTCCAGTTCCCGGGGGGCGAATTCGAGTGCTTTGCGCAGCCCCGCGATGAGCGCCAAATACTCGGCACGATTGTTGGTCATGACGCCGGCGTAGCTGTAGCCGGCCCACAGCCGGTTGCCGTTTTTGGCCTCCAGCAGCATGCCCAGACCGGCTGGGCCGGGGTTTCCGCGCGCACCTCCGTCGGTGCGCAGACGGAGAAACTCCACCGTCACGGCTCCACCACGATGATCTGGTACAAACGGCGTCTTTCGGTGACGAAGCGCACCGCTCGGGGCGGAAGGGCGGCGCCGGCCAGCCAGGCCTCCAGACGGTGGTTCTCGGAGTGCGGCCCGAGCACCAGCCAGCCGAGCGCGCGCACCTGCTCCGGCGCCCGCCGCAGGATGCCCGCGATGCTGAGGCCACCCAAGCCCGCGATCACACACCCCTCCACCTCGCCCGGCGCCAGCGCCCCGAGCCCGTCACCCGATCGCACCTCACAGCGGCCGGCAGTGGCGCGGCGCAGCCGGTCCAGTGCCCCCGGTGTCCGCTCGACCGCGATCACGCGGACTCCCGACCCGGCCAGCGCGAGCGCCACCTGCCCGTCACCGGCGCCGATGTCGGCGACGCTGCGAGCGCCCTCGGGCACGGCCTCCACCAGCGCCCGCTGACGCGGGGACAGAGCCCCGGGCTCAGCCTTTCCGCGCGCGGACCGCGTCGGTCACCTTGGGGAGGATCTTGACGGCGTCTCCCACCACGCCCAGGTCGGCCATCTTCAGGATCGGTGCGTCGGGGTCTTTGTTGATGGCGACGATGATCCTCGACGCCTTCATCCCCACCGTGTGCTGCATCGCGCCTGAGATCCCGGCGCCGATGTAGACCTGGGGACGGATCGTTTTGCCGGTCTGCCCGACCTGCAGCGCGTAGGGCACCCACCCGGCGTCGACGATCGCACGGCTCGCGCCCGGCGCTCCTCCCAGCGCCGCCGCCAGGTCCTCGACGAGCACGAAGTTCTCGGGACCACCGAGTCCGCGACCGCCTGCCACCACCACCGCCGCGTCCTCCAGCTTGACCTGCTCCGCCGCCTCCACAACCTGGTCGGTGATTCGAGAGCGCTCGCTCTCGGAGCGCGGTCGGGACTCCAACTCGACCACCTCCGCGCTCCCTCCCACCGGGCTCGCCTCGTACGACTTGGGTCGCACGAGAACGATCGCCGGGCGGGAGACCGCCCGGTAGGTGGCGACCTTGGCGCCGCCGAAGTAGGGGACGCGAGCCCTGATCTCCTCGCCCTCCACCGTCACTTCCTGTGCGTTGGAGATCAGGCCGATGCCCAGACGGGCGGCCAGCCGCGCCGCCACGTCCCGCGAGTCGGGCGTGAACCCGAACAGGAGGACGTCGGGCGCTCCCGGCTCCATCAGACCGGCCAGGGCGTCGACGGCCGGCTCCGCCAGGTAGTCGGCGAAGGCAGACTCCTCGGAGATGTGCACACGCGCCGCGCCGTGCTCGCCCAATGTCGCCGCCGCCGCTTTGGCCCCGGGGCCGAGGGTGACTGCCTCCGGCGCCCCGAACTGCCTCGCGCAGGCCAGCAGCTCGGTGCTGATCGGCGCCAGGGCCCCCCCGTCGAGCTCCGCGTACACCCAGATGGTCGTCATATGCGTCTCCTAGATCACCGGTGCCCTAGATCACCTTGGCCGCGGTCAGGACCTCGAGGATCCGATCCACGCCCGAGGTGCCGTCGTCCTCGACGATCTCACCGGCCGATCGCTCCTCGGCGGCGTCGACGGCGACGATCTCCTCCACCGGCGTCCCCTTGTCGATGCCCAGGTCGGCGAAAGAGATCTCCCTCACTTCCTTACGCCGGGCGGCCATGATCCCCTTCAAGGACGCGTAGCGCGGTTCCGCGATGGCGGCCGTCACCGAGACCAGCGCCGGAGCCTCGGCCTCGACCACCTGGTGGCCGTCCACCGTCTGCCGGTGCACCCGCACCTGCCCATCCTCGACCTGAAGCGCGGTGGCGAAGGTGAGCTGAGGCAGGTGCAGGAGCTCGGCCAGCATCGCCGGCACCACACCGGTGGACCCGTCGTACGACTCGGTCGCGGTGACGACCAGATCGGGCGACTCGGGCTCGATCGCGGCCGCCAGCGTCCGCGCCGTCAGCAGCGCGTCGGCGCCCTCCAGCTCAGGGTCGGTGATCAGGATCCCGCGGTCGGCGCCCATTGAGAGGCCCTTTCGAATCGCGTCGCGAGCGCCCGCCGGCCCCATGGAGCAGAGAACCACCTCGCCGTCACCCGCTGCCTCCTTCAGCCGGAGCGCGATCTCGATACCGCACTCGTCGCCCGGGTCCAGCACCGACTCCCGCTGACGGGCCACGGTATTGTCCGGATCCAGGCCTGGAGACACGTTCGGATCAGGCACCTGCTTCACGGTCACGACGATCTTCAAAATGGAACACCCCTTCTGTCTTGTTGCTCAGCCGGTGAGCCCAAAGGCTGACCGGCATTATGGACGTTCCCAGGAGGGCAACCGGCCCTGAAGACCCTCCAGGTCGGCCGGCGTGTTGAGGTTGGTCAGGAGCCGTGCCTCCACATCCTCGACCCAGACCAGGTCGAGTTCGCCGACCACCTGTGCCAGCCGCCGCTCGCCGCGCCCCAGCGCACGATGTAGGCGGCGATCGATGCCGCGAGCGTAGACGGCACAGGTGGGGTGCGCGCGACCCGCGACGCGCGGGGCGGCCCCTTCGTGGCCGGCAGCGGCGGCGGCGAGCCGGCGGGCCAGGTCGAGCGTTGCCAGCGGGAGGTCGCAGCCGAGCGTGAACACCCACTCGCGGGTGGCGGCGCGGAGGCCCGCCTCGATGCCGGCCAGGGGCCCCGCCCCCGGCCACCCATCGACCACCCGCAGCGGCTCCAGACAGGCCGGCAGCGGCGAGTTCGGTCCGGTTGCCACCAGGGTCTCGGCGAACGCGCCTCGCAGCCGTGCGACCTGCCACTCGACGAGCGTGACACCACCTACCGGCAGCAGCGCCTTCGGCTTCCCCATCCGGCGCGACGCGCCTCCGGCGAGCAGCACCAGGGACATGCGCGCAAGCCGGTCGGACGCCGTCTGTAAAGCCTTGCCACGGACCGAATCCGGATTATCTTCGGAACCCATGACACCTGTCTCGCCCGCACCCGAGCAATCTATTGCGTCGATCGTGCCCGCGCGGCTCGGCTCCGTCCCGGCCCTCCTGATCTGGGGTGGCGAACCTGCCGATCTGGCCCGACAGGCACTGCTCGCCCGTTCGGATGACCTGCTCGACGAGCTCGAACGGCTCCGTCTGCAGGATCGCCGCCTGACGCCGGCGGGTCTGCGGCAGCGTATCGACAAGCTGAGCTCGGACGCCGGGCTCCCCGACCGGCCGGCGCCGCGGTCGCTCGGCGCAGCGCACGACCTGCTCCTCTCCATGCAGCAGCGCTGGCTCACCCTGAACCCGAGGCATCCCGGCGTCACCCCCCCGCCGCCGGCGGGCGGGAACCACCGCTGGAAGCACCTGCCGCTGCCCCCCTGTCCGCCGGGAGGCCCGGACGACTCTTGGCGGCGACTGGCCCGGGCGACCGTCGAACGTGCGTTCGACCGGTGGTGCTGGGCACAGCACCACGCTACCCGGGCCGTGCGCGAGGGCGGTGACGGGGCGCCCGCGCTCCAGCGCGCCGCGTCCGCCTGGACCAACTACTTCGAACTCCGACAGGAGGCGGCACGCCTGGGGGCGTGGGCCGGTTGAGCCGGCAGGGCGGCAGCGGCCCTGAAGATGGACCCCGGGCTGCCGGGTGGACCCTACAATCGCCCTGTTCCATGGCACCTGCAGGGGGAACCCCGACGTGATGCCCCTCGACGAACTCGAGCTGCGGCGCGGATTCGGGCATTTCCCGACCGGCGTCACCGTGGTCTCCTTCGAAGACGAAGGGCGGCCTCGGGGCCTCACGGCCTCCAGCTTCGTCAGCATCTCACTCCGGCCCCCGCTGGTCATGATCGCGGTCGCCCGAGCGGCGCGAAGCCACGAGCGGCTCCGCGGACGGCCCTTCACGGTGAACCTGCTGCGGGCCGGCCAGGAAGACCTTGCGCGCCGCTTCGCCGGCGACGACGACGACGCCCGCCTGAAGACGGAGTTCGCCTGGAGCGCGACCGGGCCGCGCCTGCCCGACGCGCTCGCCCACTTCGGTTGCGTGGCGTGGAACCGGTTCGAGGCGGGCGACCACACCATGGTCGTGGGCCAGGTGATCCTCGCCGACAGCCGCGACGGCGACGCGCTCGGCTTCTTTCGGAGCCGGTTCATCGCGGTTCCCGAACCGCCCGCGTCCCAGCCCATCACCGCGATCGATCCCAACGATCCCTATGAACTGCCCTACGACTCGGTTTGAGGAGGTTTGACGCATGCCCGCGCGCACCGGAGACGGCTACCTCAGCGACCTCAACTCGTCCACCCGCGATATCCGAGTGCACGGCGAGCGCGTCACCACCGGCGTCGCCGATCATCCTGCCTTCCGGGGAGTGGCCCGCGCCTACGCCGGCCTCTACGACCTTCAGCATGACCCCCTCTACCAGGAGCGGCTCACCTACCGCTCACCGACCACCGGTGAGAGGGTCGGCTTCTCCTTCCTGCAGCCGCACACCGAGGCGGAGCTGAAGAAGCGGGCCCTCGGCACCAAGCTGTGGTCCGACTGCAGCTTCGGCATGCTCGGCCGGACCGGCGATTATCTCAACGCGGCCCTGATGGCACTGGCCTCGGCACGACCCTGGTTCGGTGTCGTCGACCGGCGCTACGGCGAGAACATCCAAGCCTACTACGAGCACGTCCGCGAGAACGACCTGCTCCTGACCCACACGCTGATCAACCCCCAGGCCAACCGCGCGGTCGGGCCTTCGGCACAGCGCGACCCCTACCAGGCCGCGGTCATCGTCGATCGCAATCAGAACGGGATCCTGCTCCGCGGCGCCCGGATGCTGGCCACCATCGGTCCCATCGCCGACGAGATCCTGGTCCTCCCCTCGACCGTGCTCCAGGCGCGTCCCGAGGACGAGGACTACGCGTACGCGTTCGCCATCCCCTGTGACTCAAAGGGGCTCCGGTTCCTCTGCCGCGAAAGCCTCGACTACGGGCGCAGCCACTTCGACCACCCGCTCGGCTCACGCTTCGACGAGATGGACGCGGTCGCCATCTTCGACGACGTCCTGGTGCCCTGGGATCGCTGTTTCATGGTCGGGCACCCGGAGCTGCTGACTCGCGGGCGCCTCTACAACGACACCGGCGCCATCGTCCACATGACCCATCAGGTGGTCCTCAAGGACCTTGCCAAGACCGAGTTCCTGATCGGGCTGGTGGGGCTCATCTGCGACGCGATCGGGATCGAGAAGTTCGAGCATGTCCAGGAAAAGATCGCCGAGCTGATCAACGTCCGCGAGCTGCTGCTGGCGGTGCTGCGCGCGGCGGAGGCGGACGCGGCGCCCAATCAGTGGGGCATTCTGACGCCGGCCTGGAATCCGCTCAACACCGCCCGCAACTGGTTTCCACGCGTCTATCCCCGGCTGAAGGAGATCGTCTGGCAGCTGGCGGCATCGGGACTTTTCGGGCTCCCGACCGAGGCTGACACCGTGGGCGAGACCGGGCAGGACGTGGATCGCTACCTGCAGGCGGCGACGCTCGACGGCATCGACCGGGTGAAGCTGTTCCGCCTCGCCTGGGACGCCAGCGCCTCCGCGTTTGCCTCGCGCCAGGAGGTCTACGAGTTCTTCTTCTTCGGCGACCCGGTGCGGATGGCGCAGGTCATGGTGGGCGGCTACGACCGCTCGCCTTTGAAGGCGCGGGTGCAGGCCTTCGTGGACGAGCAGGGACCGATCGCGAGGCCCGAGGACGAGTCCGCCGGCGCGCCGTCACGGGTGCAGGCAGGGACCGCCTAAAGCCCCCTTTCGCACGGAACGGGTGGCATTCGAGCGCGAATGGCAACCCTTTCGCGCGAAAGGGGGCTGGGGAGCGCTCGGGCGGTCACGCGCCCGCCAGCTCCGCGAGCAGCCTGGCCGCCAGCGAACGGGCCAGGATCACCGGGCCCGGGAAGGCGTCGCGTGCCCGCTCCGCCATGCGGAGCGAGTAGCCGAAGCAATCGAGGAAGAGGACGCCTCCGCCGAGTCGGGCGGCGTACCGCGCCTGCCGCTCCACCTCCGCTTCCGCGTCGCCGCCGTAGGGGTCGGCGGCGACCAGGATCGGGTCGTCCACACCCTGCCTCCCCCACCAGCACCTCGCCTGCTCGGCCTGCTCCGGGATCGGAAGCATGGAAGCGACCCGGTCGGTGCCCGCGATCCCCACCACCGCGCCCCGCAGCGCGGCGGAGGGCACGAGGAGCGGGCGAGAGTGGACGAAGGGAGGAAACTCCCCCGTGCACAGGAGGAGCGTCGCTGCCGCACCCTCGGCCTCGAGCTCCTCGATCCTCCGCTGAAGGCGGTCGAGTATCGCGTCCCGGTCGAGGCGGACCGGCGTTCCGTCGGCGAGCTGCGAGACGAGCGGCTCACCCCCCGGCTGGGGGCCGAGCTCAGAGACCTCCTGGTGGGTGAGACCGTCGAGGGCTCCCCGCTCGATCACCTCCACGCGCGCCACCTTCGCGACCTCGGCGCCCAATCCGTCCGCGCGAGGCGACTGCCCGATCGTGACCACCCCGGCCACGAAGTTCCGTCTTGCTTCCACCTCGGCACCATGGTG
>CAWEGH010000012.1:0-18039 GCA_963808785.1 Candidatus Dormiibacterota bacterium
ACCACGGTGCCGTGGTGCACGAAGCCGAGGTCGAGGATCTGGCGGGCCAGCTGGCGTTGCCGATCCTCCAGCTCGCGGAGTCGAGGGGAGTCCGAAGGCATCGATCGAAATGATAGGACTTGACCTTGAAACAGGGCTGTTGCTAGGATGTAAGCACGGTGCTGACCAAGCATGCCGGCCAGGTGGAGACGCTCTGGGAACGCGTGCTCCCGCAACTCGTCCATGACCTGCCGGATGACCTAGCCCGGCTGGACGAGGTGTTGGACGCGCCGGAAATCTTGCGCCGCTTCGAGCAGCACTGGGGACGGGCCAACCTCAAGGTCGGGCGCCCCAGCATCGCCATGGCCACCTACCTGAGGATGATGGTCCTGAAGCATCGCCACGGGTGGGGCTACGAGCGCCTGGTCGGGGTGGTCGCGGATTCCTTCCAACTGCGACGCTTCTGCCGGATCTCGATCATGGACGAGGTCCCCGACGAGTCCACCATCCGCAAGCTGACGCGCCGGCTGGGGCCGGAGCTGGTCCAGGACCTGACGCGATCAGCGGTGAGACTGGCGATCACCGAGCGGGGCTTCAAGGCGCGCGCCATGCGCTGTGACTCCACAGTGCAGGAGTCCGACGTCCGGTATCCGACCGACTGCGGGCTTGCCGCCGACGCGGTGCGCGTACTCGCCCGCACCGGACGCAAGCTGCGGGCGATGATCCCCGGCCTGACCAAGCGGGTTCGCGATCGGAGCCGGGCAGCGGCTCGTCGGGTGCGGGAGTTGAACCGCAGCCTGAGACGGCGGACGGGAGAGGCCAAGCAGGAGGTGCAACGCCTGACGGAAGAGGTGGGTGCGTTGGCCAAGGCGTCGGTTGGCCAGGCCAGACGCCTGCTCCTCGAGGTCAAGGAGGCGACCCGCGGTCAGCGCATGCGGCCACACTTGCTCCGTTCGTCTATCTCGCCCGCCTGTCAGATAAGCTCCGAGATCAGATGGTGACCTCGAGGAACTGGCGAAGTGGTAGGACGTGGCCCGCACCGGGGAACTCAATGTTCATAGTGTGGGGCGCGGCGAATTATCTTTGGCCAACACATGGAAACCTCGCTAGCCGAAACATGGGGGCCGCCCGTCGGATAGCCTGGGCAGATCGAGACGGCACAGCAAGTGATCCGCCGTATTGACCGTGACTCCTTCTTGAGTCGCGACCGGGCCCCCACCGCGGTTGTTTGGAGAGCTGACCCAGGGCGCCCCGGGGGCGCCAACGGGTTCGTCGACGGTTCGTCGACGCCCCCGTCTCCGCTGTTCGGCTCTCCTCCCCGTGCAGCGCCGGGTGGTTGACCCCCCCCAACCGCCTCGGCCTCGGCAAAAAAGAAGCCCGCACGACGAACAAGGTTTGCATTCACGACAAGGAGGGTATGAACACGGAACGGTGATCGCATCGTAACCCAATCCCGTTCACATCCTACACAAGAGGTGATCACTCATGACCATGACCAATGCGTTGCATTGGATAGGACCGCGATCCGATCTGGTGCCTGTCTCGAATTCGATGGACCGTTTATTCGAGCAGTTCATCGGCTATGCAACGGTTAGAGAAGGAGATGGCACGCCGACTCACACCCTGCCTGTCGACATCCTGGAGACAGGGGATGCATACGAGCTGTATGCGTCGGCGGCCGGCGTTCCGGAGGACGCTGTCGAGGTCATGTTCGAGAACGGCATGCTCAGCATCTTGCTGAAGGCAGTGCCCTTCAAAGCCAAAGGCACGGTCATCCGCCAGGAGCGCCCGTGGGGCAACTGGGGCCGGAAGCTGGAGCTGCCGAAGGAGGTGGACCCCGCGAATATCGTCGCCGAGTTCGCGAACGGCAGTCTGATGGTTCGCATCCCGAAGGCGGCGAAGGCCGAGCCCCAGCGGATCGCCATCGGTGCAGTGGCTGCGCCCGAGACACTCGAGGGCTAGGGGGTTCCGCCGAGGCCGGACAATGTGCCCGGCCTCGGTTCATTCATCCGCAGACGACGGGTAGCGTCGGCCCGAGATTGTCATCTGCTTCTCCAACGACAGCGAGTGCACGGCGGATCACTTCTCAATGCTTATCAACTACGAGCTGCCGGACAACCTCTGAAAGCAAAAAGGACTTACGCATGAAGATCAATGCCGTCTTGACGAGTGTTGTGATCGCGGGCCTCGTCGCCGGAATGATCTATTTCGTCATCGCCTTCGCGACAAGAACGCCAGTCGGCGGATCGATCACCGGCGGGATCGTGGTGGCCGCCAGTGCGATGGCAATCGGGTTCGTCTTTCGCGCCGTTCACAGAGGCAGGGCCCTTGGAACCTAACCAGTAGGTTGCCTCATGGCTGACCTTGCGACGCAAGGCTTATCCGCGCATGGTTCCCTTGTACCACTGCACACATCGGTCTCGTGGGGCAGGGGGTAACCGCCCCGTCGGTGTCACCAGCGTCCGACGAGCTCCTCAACCGGGCAGTAGGACCTCTCGCGGGGTGATTTCGCCGGGCAGTGGTGTGAAGGGCTCGGCGACCGCTCCAGTTCAAGGGCTCGCCGAGGGGGCGCCAGCAGCCTGGACGCGCGAGGGCTGCCCCAAGCCGGCCTCTTCGTTCTTCGCAACGCGGACGAGACCAACTCCTGGCCCATGCCGCTGGCGATCCCCGGCGAGGTGTAAAGCTGGGGGTTCCCCTCGCGGACGCCCGCTACCTTGACCACCAGGCCGGCCGCACACCTTGGACGAGGTAGATCGCGCGCGCGAGCGATGAGACCTGTCGATTCGGGGCGGGCTCGTTCGACGCGTCATTAGGGCCTGACTCAGGGCTCCAAGGCCAACAGACAAGGAGATGACGATGCGATTCGTGGTTCTGGTTAAGGCCAATGAACAGTCCGCGGCTGGGGTGATGCCGACCGAGCAGGAGCTCGCTGACATGGGTCGCTTCAACGAGGAGCTGGTCAGAGCGGGCGTGATGCTGGCCGGAGAAGGCCTCCACCCCTCCTCCAAGGGTGTTCGCATCAGCTACAGCGGCCCGTCCCAGCGGGTCATCGATGGCCCGTTCGCCGAGGCCAAGGAGTTGGTCGCCGGCTTCTGGATCCTGCAAGCGCCGAACCAGGAGGAGGTCATCGATTGGCTGAAGCGCGCGCCGTTCGCCGACGGGCAGGTGGAGATCCGCCAGATCTTCGAGGCCGACGACTTCGGCGAGGCGATGACGCCCGAGGTACGCGAGGCCGACGACCGCCTGCGCCGGGAGATCGAACCACAAAACCGACCAGTCGGTTTTGGATTGACCTCTTCCCCGGCCGTGAGCCCCCCAGAAGAGCGGCGGCGAACTGACGGCGGGGGCTCTCAGAGCAGATCCGTAAACGGTGCCGTTGCCCGGCCCCCCCAGGTCACGCCTTCGAGGGCGAGCATCCCCGACACCGTGTCGATCAGCTTATCTTCGGGCGTCGCTTGACTGCTGACTCTCCCGCGTCGCGCCGATCAGATTGGGCACACCAGTTTCTTTGACAAACTCGGGCCGGACGCCCTAGCCCTCTGCTGGAGCACCACGAAGCGCACCTCCGCGTTCGGCGTCTCACGCAGCCGACTGCCGTCAGGATTGAACTCAGCGAGCGCGCAGGTTGGATTCGCGACGAGAAAGGCGGCCAGGCTCTTGCGCAACGGCTTCGGAACACCCGAGCGCCCCGACCCGAAGTCCGCGCGGACCATTGCGGATGGAAGGTGCCGAGGACTACAAGAGACCGGTGACCGCAGTAAGGAGATGTGGGGTGGGCAGTGCCTCATCGGTCGGCGAAATCTGCGTCGCCTATGCTGACTCGAACGCGGGCAAGCTTGACCGCCTGCATCAGGGTCTGCAGATCGTAAGCGCCGCGGTGGCGAAGGCCATTCACGAAGAAGGATGGGGTCCCGGTCACGCCGCTGAGTTCCGCGCTCTCACGGTCCTCAGCCACATGAGTGGCGTCGCTACGCTCGTCGAGGTCTTGGCGGAACCGCTCGAGATTGAGCCCAAGCTGCTCGGCATACGCGATCAGATCCGAGACTCGCAGGTTGTCCTGGTTGTCGAGGAGGAGGTCATGCATGGGCCAGAACGCGCCTTGGTTCGACGCCGCCTCCGACGCCTCCGCGGCGAGCTGGGCATGGGGGTGGACGTCGTCGAGTGGCAGGTGCCGCCAGACGTACCGAAGATCGCCGACCTCAGCCAGAAGCTCGCGGATGGAGGGCTCGGCCCGACCGCAGTAGGGGCACTCGAAGTCACCGTATTCCACCAGGGTGACGGGCGCGGTGCTCGGCCCCCGCACGTGGTCGCGAGCCAGGTCTACGGGACTGGCGAGGTCAGTGATGGAGGTCGGGGTTCCCAGCAGGAGGCGGGCTCGCAGTCGGCGGGGAAGGGACTTGACCACCCGGAAGAGGGTCCAGCTGCTCGTGCCGCCCAGCACGACGGTTGTCAGGACGCCGAGTTTCGCTTCCTGCAGCTGGACACCACTGAGCACGAAGGCGGCCACGAGCAGGGAGACGGTGAACCCGATGCCGGCGAGTGTGCCGGTCCCCATTACGGCTGCCCACCCGACCGGCGGGCCTACTCGGCCCCCGCTGAGCCGGGTCGTCAGCCATGACGCGAGGAAGATGCCGACCGGCTTGCCGACGATGTACCCCACGATGATTCCGAGCGTCAATGGGGAGGTGTAGGCGTGGACGAGAAATGGGCCGCTCAGCGGAATGCCCGCGTTAGCCAGCGCGAACAACGGCACAATGACGTAGCCAGTCCATCGTTGGAGGCCCTCCTGAAGGCGCTCGTTCGGTGAGACCGCCGCTCTGAGTCCCTGCCCCGCGAGCCGGGCCAACTCCGGCGTGGGCTGCTCGCGGAATCCGCGAAATAGCAGCGTCGCACGCTCGAGGTCGGCGCGCGCCGGTGGCGAGGCATAGGTGAGCAGGCCCATGGCCAGCCCTACGATGAGGGGGTCGATCCGCGCCTCCGTGAGGGCGATCCACACGGCGACGGCGCCCAGCAGGTAGATCCACCCGTGCCGCAGCCGGATGCGCAGGGCGAGGACGAGAAGACCAAACGACAGGATCGCTACCGCGAGTGGCACCAGGAGCGGGCGCCCCGCGTAAACCACGGTGATGACGACCAGGGTCAGCGCGTCATCGACAACCAGGACGGTCACGAGGAACGCGCGCAGCCGTTGGGGGTAAAGCGGTCCAGCCAGCGCTAGCGCTCCCAGGGCGAACGCCGTGTCGGTCGACATCGCCGCCCCCCAACCCGGAGCGGTCGGACGGCCCGCGTTGAGGGCCAGGAAGAGCGCGACCGCGACCGCCATCCCGCCCAAACCCGCCGCGAGCGGCAGGACAGCCCGCCTACGTTCGCGGAGCTCGCCGACGTCGAACTCCCGCCGCGCCTCCAGTCCGACCACGAAGAAGAACAACGTCATGAGCCCGTTGTTGATCCATCCGGCCAGGCTCATCGACAACTCCCAGCGACCGACGCCGACGGAGAGGGTGGTGCGCCAGAAACCCACATAGGCGGCCGGATCGAGGTTCGCCCATACCAAGGCAGCCGCCACAGCGGCGACGAGCAGGAGCGCGCTCGCGCTCTCACTGCCTGAGATCTTCGGCTTTGGCGTCGTCGATCGGGACCGCCAAGGCAGGCGGCCTTCCACGCTGTCGGCCAGACCCCTGAGAGCGGCAGAAGGTCGTGTGACGGCTACGGGGTCGCCCATTAAGACCGATTATCGATCAGCTGCAAGTGGGCCCGGCAACTCGGATCGTCGCCGTTGAGCAGGCGCTCCGGAATGGCGCATCGGGCCGGACGACCTTTGCGGGCGCCGGGGGCCGCCACCCGCCGTGTCTTGGTCGCTCGGTCCGGAAGGACCTGGAGACACTCACCGTCGTGCCTCGACAGCGCTGCACCCCCGCCGAGCGAGACAGCACGCTCAGCGCCTGGGGGATCCAGCGTCGAGCATGAGGGCCGGTGCCGAGGCCTTGTCGTTGACGGTTTGTTGACGCTGGGGCTGGTAGCGGTATCACCAAGAAGGGCGGCAGGACGCGGGCCCTCTATAGAGGAGCCGGGAAGTCTGGTCGGCGCGAGGTTCCGCCCAGTGCTTCGAGTAGTCGGCAGCGTCCCGGTGCTCTTCATGGCGTTCGCGTTCGCGATCACGGCTGACCCCGTGTCGTCGGTCGCCTCTGCGATCGAAGCTGGGCTGCGAGCGCTGAACGGCCATCTGGGATTTCTGCTGCCCGCGATGGGGTTCGTCCTCGCGATCATTGCGCACGTCGACCTCAACTATCACCAGTGATCGGCCGGTTTCCAGCGGGTGGCGGTCCTGCGGCAGCGGCCGGGGCGGCGTTCGGGGAGGCATGGGCCTTCGTCCCGATCGGGGGCGCTCATGGTCGACTACGTGCTGACGATCGGCATCAGCGTTGCCGCAGGAGCCTCCGCGATCATCGCCTACCTTCCCTCACTCGCGGGCTACCGCGATATGATCGCGATCGCGAGCGGTAGGCCGGTTCGAGCATCCGGGCCATGTGAGCGCGCTGACCCAAGCCGCCCCCTCGCAGTTGTGCTCGCGTTCCCGGTCGCGATGGCGCTCGCGACCGGAACAGAAGCGCCATCGTCGGCGATCGCCCCATTGGGCCAGCTCGGCGAACAAGGCAAACGACGGTTCGGGCGCTGGACTTCATGGCTGACACTCGGCGTCGTTGGTGCGCTCACGCTCGGAATTACTGACCTTGAAGTCCACCTGGGTATCGGCTCACTTTGCGTTCGCCGCTGCATGCCTGGCGGCTGTTCCGCGTGCGCGGAGACGCTCGGGGCCTGCTGCTCTCCGCGCATATGTACCACGACCCCGACCCGCCTCCATGGCCACAACCGAGTTGCGTGGCCACCTGCTACAAGGGACACCGCGCTCCTGCGGCCGGTTGCCGCTGCGGCATCTACGCGGCAATCCCGGGCACGCTGGACTCGCTACCGGGCTATCTCGCCGAGACTGCGCACGATCGTGACCCCTGGGCGTTTGCCGAGATTGCCTGTTCCGGTCGCGTGTTTGTTGATCTGCACGGGGTGCGGGCCATCCGTCGAACGAGCTCCCGCTCCGGGCGGCGCCCCGCTCCTTCGGTCGGTCAGGGCGGAGTCACGCGGGAGTCACATTCCGTACCTAGCGTCGGCTGCGTGATCTCCCGCACCACCTCGCAAGGAGCCGCCAGGCGGCTCTTCATCGCCGCCAAGGCACCCCGTCCCGGGCTGGCCAAGACCCGCCTCGGCTCCGGCATCGGCCAGGACCGCGCGTCGGC
Source organism: Candidatus Dormiibacterota bacterium (assembly GCA_963808785.1). Lineage (GTDB taxonomy): Bacteria > Chloroflexota > Dormibacteria > Dormibacterales > Dormibacteraceae > CAVTSA01. Next base: position 7,272 of record CAWEGH010000012.1, read on the forward strand.
CCTCTACGCGGCCTTCCTCACCGATCTCGGCGCTCGCTTCCCCGAGGCCGGTTGGTACGTGACGCCGGACGACGCCTGGTCCGAGATCGCTCCCCTCGTCCGGCCGGGGCGGCTGTCGTGCCCGGCTCCGGTCCGCGTGCAGGCCGGTGGGGACTGGACCGAGCGTCAACGGCACCTGCTCTGGACGCTGACCGCGGAGGGCGCGGACCCGGTGGTGCTGGTCGCCTCCGACTCCCCGCACCTCACCGCCACCTACGTCGAGGCCGCGTTCGCCGCTCTGACGGAGCACGACTTGGTGCTCGGTCCGACCGAGGACGGCGGCTACGCGCTGATCGGGCTGCGCCGGTGGCACGACGTCCTCGGCGGCCTCCGGATGTCGACCGGCGACGTGCTCGAGCGCATCGTGGACCGCGCCCGAGCTCTACGTCTGCGCGTCCACCTGCTCCCGCCGACCTTCGACGTCGACGAGGTGAGCGACCTGCATCGGCTCCATGACGAGATCGCCCGCCGTGCCGACCTGCCCGCCACCGCCGCGGCGCTCGCCGGGGTCGCCGCCGGTGTCTAGTCTCACCAGGCCGCGTGCGCTCGTCACCGGTGGCGCCGGGCTCATCGGCTCCCACCTGGTCGACCAGCTCGTCGCGGCCGGCTGGGCGGTGCGGATCCTCGACAACCTCGAGCCGCAGACGCACGGCGCCGGCCGCCCCGACTGGATCCATCCGGCGACGGAGTTCCGATTGGGGGACGTACGCGACGCCGGCGACTGGGACGTCACGCTGGAGGACGTCGACGTGGTCTTCCATCTCGCTGCCTACGGCGGGTTCATGCCCGAGATCGCCCACTTCGTCGAGACCAACTCCCTGGGCACGGCGCGGCTCTTCGAGGCAGTCCGGCGCCTGCGCGGCGGCCGGCTCCGCAAGGTGGTCCTCGCCTCCTCCCAGGTCGTCTACGAGGAGGGCTGCGTCCGCTGCCCGAGCCACGGCCTCCGGTTTCCTCGGCGGCGTGCTGCCGGCGACCTGGCCGCGGGTCGGTTCGAGGTCCCCTGCCCAGCGTGCGGCGGGCCCGCCGAGGCGGCACCCATCCCGGAGCTCGCTCCGCTCGGCCCCGGCACCGTCTACGCCGTGACCAAGGTCGACCAGGAGCGACTGGGCCTCATCCTCGGCGCGCAGCTCGGCCTCCCGGTCGTGGCGCTCCGCTACGCCTGCACCTACGGTCCGCGGCAGTCGCTGCACAACCCCTACACCGGGGTGATCACCATCTTCTGCACCCGCCTCCTCAACGGGCTGCCGCCGGTCGTCTACGAAGACGGCCGCCAGACCCGGGACCTCTGCTACGTCGACGACGCGGCGCGGGCGACGCTCCTCGCCGCCACCACCGCCGCGCTCGACGGGCGCGCGGTCAACGTGGGCACCGGCCGGGCCACGGCCATCGCCGACCTGGCCCGCCTCCTCGCCTCCGAGCTGGGGCGGCCCGATCTGGAGCCGCTCCTGCCCGGCGAGTTCCGGCCTGGCGAGATGCGGGCGCTCACCCCCGACCTGACCCTGCTCCGCGCCGCCGGGTTCGAGCCGCGCGTGCCACTGGAGGAGGGCATCGCACGGCACCTCGCCTGGCTGCGCCGGACAGGCGCGATCGGCGAGCTCTTCAGCGCCGCCCGGGAGCGGCTCGCCGCGCACGGGATCGTGCGGTCGCCGGCCGGGGCGGCGGCGGTCCGGTGAGCCCGACCAGCCCGCGGAGCGCCTTCGTGCCCGCCCTCGACGCCCTCTGCCGCTCGGGACGGATCACCGGGTACACCATGGAACGCGACCCGCGCTATCTCGGCGCGCGGCGCCCAACCCTCTCCTACCGCATGTACCGCGACGCAGCCGGGCTCCACCACGCGCGTCGGTTCGCTGCCGAGATGCGCCGGCTGAGAGCACGGACGGCGGTGGCCGCGACCGCCGGCAACCGGCGCCTGGGCCCGGTCCTCGAGCGGACGGCGCAGCTCACCATGACGGCGACGTTCGGCGACCAGCGCGCGCTGGCGCGGGCGCTTACAGTGGTCCGCCATCGGTACTACGCCGCGGGCGCGCGGCCCGAGGCGGGCAGCTGGTGGCTTCCCGACGTCCGCCTCACCGGCTGCCACGAGCTGCCGGGGACGGTCCCCGCCCTGACTCATTCGCTCCCCACCGCCGAGGGGCTCGCGGTGGCCCTGACCACCGAGTCGCGGCCGCTCCTGCGGCGGTCCCGCCTGACCCAGGTGCAGGTGCTGGAGGAATGGTTGGCACTGCGCTACAGGAGAAGCGCGGCATGACCACCGTACTCGTCGTCGATGACGACCACAAGATCGTCACGCTCGTGGCCGCCTACCTGCAGCGCGAGGGCTGGCAGGTGGAGGAGGCGTACGACGGATTGGAGGCGATCCAGCTCCTCCGCGGGCCCGCGTACGACGCCGTCGTCGTGGACGTCATGCTGCCCCGGCTCGACGGCATCCGCATCGCCGAGGAGGCGCGCCGTGGCTCTTCCACCCCCATCCTCATGCTGACCGCATTGGGCACGGTCCGCGACAAAGTGCGGGGCCTCGACGCCGGCGCCGACGACTACCTGCTCAAGCCATTCGCTGCGACGGAGCTGGTGGCGCGGCTGCGCTCGCTCCTGCGCCGTTCGCGCCCGGTCGACCAGCGGGGCACGGTCCGCCTGATCGACCTCACCCTCGATCTCGACCGCCGGAAGACCGACCGGGACGGCCGCGAGTGCGGGCTGACGCGCCTCGAGTTCAACCTGCTCGCCGCGCTGGTGCTGGCGCGGGGCCGCGTGCTCACCCGCGGCTCGCTGATCGACGCGCTGGCGGACGACCAGGAGGAGCCGATCCTGGAGCGCAGCATCGACGCCTACGTAGGGCGGCTGCGCCGCAAGCTCGGCGACACCACGACCCCGGCGCGCTACGTCGAGACCGTGCGCGGCGTCGGCTACCGGGCGGTGCTGGATGCGTAGCGGTACCGCAAGAGCACGGCGCTCGCTGGACCGCCTCTGGGTGCGCACGGCGCTGGCCAGCATCGCCGGCGCGGTGGCCGCGCTGGTCGTCGTCGGGTGGGCGTCAACTGGGTCGGCTACGGGATCTTCCAGCACCTCATGCTCGCCAACGGCGCCAGCGCCGCGGACACGCGGGACATGTTCACGTCGGCCGTCGCCCGGGTCCTCGTCTACGCGTCACTGGTCGCCCTCGCCGTCTCCGTCCTCCTGGGAGTGCTCCTGGGACGGGCGGTGGCGCGGCCGGTCGCCGCGGGTGGCGGCAGCGGCGCGGCGCGTCGGGCGACGGCGCCTACGGCAACCTGGTGCCTCGCCCCCGCGGTGCCGAGCTCTCCTCGCTCGCCGACTCCTTCAACCAGATGTCGGCGGCGCTCCAGGACCAGGAGCGCATGCGCCGGGACCTGATCGCCAACTTCGCCCACGAGCTGCGCACGCCGCTGACCAGTCTCGGCGGCTACCTGCAGGCGCTGCGCGACGGCGTCATGGAGCCTAGCCCCGACCTCTTCTCGTCGCTGGAGGAGGAGGTGCAGCGGCTGGAGCGTCTCTCCCGGTCGCTGGACGTGCTCGCGAGCGGCACCGGACCCGGCGGATCGGCGTCGGTCACGGTCGACCTGGTCGTCATCGTCGAGGCCGCCGTCCGGCTCTGCCGGCCGGCGCTCGAGGCCAACCGGCTCGAGGTCGAGGTGCTCTTGCCGCGCGAGCTGGCGGTGCTCGCCGACCCTGACCGGCTGGCGCAGGTCGTCGTCAACCTGCTCCAGAACGCGGCCCGCTACACGCCGCGCGGGGGCCGGGTGCGCATCGCCGCCGAGCGCGCCGGCGACACCGCACAGGTTTCGGTGACCAACACCGGCTGTATCCCCGACCAGGATCTCCCCTTCCTGTTCGAGCGGTTCTACCGGGTGGACAAGTCGCGCGCCACCGCGAGGGGCGGTGCCGGGATCGGGCTCTCCATCGTCAAGCAGCTGGTCGAGGAGGCGGGCGGGTGCGCCGGCGTCGAGTCGCGCGAGGGGCTGACACGCTTCTGGTTCAGCATCCCGGGAGCGTTCCCGTGACCGGGGCGGGGCCCGCCGTGGGCGCGGTCATCCCCGCCCTCAACGAGGCCCCGGCCATCGGCTCGGTGGTGCGCGCGCTCCGGCAGACGGGGCTGGTGGACGAGGTCGTGGTCGTCGACAACGGCTCGACCGACGGCACGGGCGCGATCGCGCGGGCGGCCGGCGCCCGGGTGGTCGAGGAGCCACGCCGGGGCTACGGCCGCGCCTGCCTGGCCGGCGTGCGCGGGCTCCGCACTGAGATCGTGCTCCTCCTCGACGGCGACTCCGCCGACGATCCCGGCGATCTCCCGGCGATCCTCGGCCCGATCCGGAGCGGCGAGGCGGACCTGGTCGTCGGCGCCCGGACCCGAGGCGTCGAGCGGGGCGCGATGACCGCGCCGCAGGTGGCCGGCAACCGCGTCGCGGTGACCGTCCTGCGGGCGCTCTACGGCTGTCGCGCGACCGACCTGGGACCGCTGCGCGCGATCCGGCGCCAGCGCCTGCTCGACCTCGACATGCGCGAGATGACCTACGGATGGTCGATGGAGATGGTGGCCAAGGCCGCGCGGGCCGGCTACCGCTACCGGGAGGTGCCGGTCGGCTACCACCGCCGAATCGGAACCTCCAAGGTTGGTGGCACCCTGTGGGGTGGGGCCCGGGCCGGCGCGCGGATCCTCGCCACGGCGCTCCGCTACGTGGGGTGGCGGCCGGCTTCGCGGGCGGCGGAATCACTGGAGACCCCGGCATGAGGTCGCCGCTGTCCGCCGTCGCCCGCCTGCGCACGAACCCGCCCGCGAACCGGTCACTGACCGCGCTCCTCGGGATGGTCCTCTGGTGCCTGCTCACGCTGCAGGTGGCGAGCGCGGTCTTCTTCGCGCTCCTCGACGTCAACGTGCCGCTCCCGTTCCGGCCGATCTTCGACCTTGTTCATCCGGTCCACTTCTTCGTCGGCTTCCTGCTGCTGCCGCTGGTGGCGCTGAAGCTGCTCAGCACGGGGTGGCGGTTCGCCCTCTACTACCTGGGGAATGTCGGCTACCACCGCGACGGATCGCCGAGCACCCCGGCGCGGCTGCTGGCGCCGATCTTGGTCGTCTCCGCCTTCGTGCTGTTCGTCAGCGGCATCGAGCAGTGGTCCTTCCTCAACCAGTTCATCGGCTGGTGGGCACAGCTCCACCTGTTGGCGGCGATCGTCTTCGTCGGTGCTCTCGTCGCCCACCTGGTGCTCAACGGCGGGACCGCGACCCGGGAGGCCAAGCGCGACCTGGTGCCGGCGGGACGGGCGCCGGGACAGGTTTCGCGCCGCGCCGTGGTTGCGGGTGGGCTGGGGGCCGGTCTCGGCCTCGCCCTCACCTCGTCAGGCTGGCCGTTCTCGCGCCTGCAGTGGCTTCCGGCGCAGCGCGTGGGGCCGGGCGCGCTCGACTACCCGGTCATGAACTTCGAGGGCGGCGGGCAAGTGGTCGATCTCGGTCGCTGGCGCCTACGGGTCACCGGCGCGGTCCGGCAGCCGCTGGCGCTGGACTACGCCGCCTTCTCCGCGCTGCCGACCGAAGAGCACGAGTTCCCGCTCAACTGCGTCACCGGCTGGTCGGTCACACGGCTGTGGCGCGGCGTGCCGGTGGCGGCGCTGCTGCGCATCGCCGATGCCGACCCCGACTTCGGCCACGTGGAGGTGCGGAGCACGAGCGGCTACCACTGGGACCACGCCCGGGAGAACGTGCTCGTCGCCGGCGCCCTGCTCGTGACGCACGTCGACGGTGTCCCTCTCGACGACCGCCACGGCTTCCCCGCGCGCCTGCTGCTGCCGGGGACCGAGGGTCAGTCGAATATCAAGTGGGTCGACGGCCTGATCGTGGGGAAGGGCGCACCCCAGCTCTACCTCAGGCCCAACCTGGTGCCGCGGCCGGCGTACGCGAGCGGCCCCTTGCTGGCGCGCGACCCGGCGGCACGGCGACCGTGACCCGGCGCCACCGCCCACCTTTGTACCCGTTGCTCGGGAACCGGGTGGTATCCCTGGAGGGGAAGGCCCCCCTTCTCGAGAAGCGGGGTCTTTTGGGCCTCGCGGCGTGCGGTGTGAGCGGGCTGGGGGCGTGCCTGGTGGTGCTGTGGACGCTCTCGAGCTGGGCCGACGCGCTGCAGATCCCGGCCTACGACACCGCGTTCTTCGAGCAGGTGGTCTGGAACGTGGGCCACGGCGACGGCTGGTCGAGCGGCTACTTCGCCGCCAATTTCCTCGGCCTCCACTTCGAGCCGCTCCTCGTCGTTCCAGCGCTGCTCGAACGCGCCGTCCCGGACTGGCGGGTGCTGCTGGTGCTGGAGGGCCTGGCCCTGGGCGCGTCGGCCCCGGCCGCGTTCCTCTTTCTGCGGGCCCTGCTCGGAGGCCGGCGCCACGCCGCACTGACCGCAGGCGCGCTGGCCGTTCCGCTGCCCTTCTGGGTCCTCTTGCAGAATGCGGCGACCGGCGCGTTCCATACCGAGGCCATCGCGCTGCCGCTCCTCCTGCTCGCGGGGTGGTTGGGGCTGCGCGGGCGCTCGTGGTGGTGCTGGTCGATGCTGCTGCTCGGGCTCGCCGCCAAGGAAGACGAGGCCTACGCGACGCTCGTGCTAGGGCTGGTTCTCTTCCGTTTCGGGTCCTCCCGCCGCCAGGGAGCGGCGATCGTCGCCTTCTCACTGCTCTGGGCGGGGGCGCTGGAGCTGTGGCTGATGCCGCACCTGCTGGAGGGCCAGCGGAGCGACCTCGCCTCCTACTACGCGTGGCTCCACCACCCCACTGCGGCGATGTTCCTCGGTCACCTCGCCCGGCCCGCGGGTTGGGCGGCCCTGGCGGTGGCCGTGGCCGGGATGGCGGGCCTGCCCCTGCTGCGCCCGGGGTGGTTGCTGCTCGTCGCGCCACCGTTCCTCGGGAGCCTCCTCAGCGACCACTGGCCGCAACCGGCGCTCGCCCTCCAGTACGGGCTCCCGGTCGTGGTGCCGATCCTCGTCGCCGGCGGACTGGGGGCGGCTCGCTTCCTCGATGCCGAACGCCCCTGGGCGCGCCGCCTCGCCACGCCGCCGGTGCTCGCCGCGCTCGCCGTCCCCGCGCTGGTGCTGGGCGCGGTGCTCGGCCCGCTCGCCGGACGGGGGCCTGGTGTCGGCTCCCCGCGGGTGGCCCAGCTCGCCTCCTGCACCGCGGTGATCCCTGCCGGCGCGCCGGTCGCGACCGACGACGATGTCGCGGTGTGGCTCTCCGCTCGAACTGGCGAGGGTCCCCTGACCACAGCCGCCCCCGGCGACTGGCTCGTCGTGGACACGCGCACCACGCCGCCCCGCTACGTCGACGCGGGCGCGCGCTCGCGGATCCTCCACCGTCTGCCCCGCTCCGGACGCCGGCTCGCCTGCACCCGGGATTCCTTTCAGGTCTGGACCTCCGCCCCACCGCCCGGATGACCGCAGGCCGCTCATCGACGGCGCGGAGCGTGCGGCTCGACCTGGCGGGTTGGGCGGCGATCGAGCGGTACTTGATGGTGTGCGCTGCTGCGCTTGTCGCGGAGCATCGGGGTAGGCAGCGCTACGTCAGCCAGCATCCGTCACGTCCGAGATGTCTGAGGTCAGGGTCTAGTTCCTCGGCGAAGGATCATCGACGACCTGCAGCAGAACCGTCTGGATCCCTCGGCTAGAGGCGGACCGCCGGGTAAGCCGGGTCTCCCGCCTCGCCTGCCTTCGACGATCATCGCCGCGGCGCGCCACCATAAGGACATACGCCCACACAATTCGTGCGGTCCGTGGCTCGACGCAAAGGGGTGCGCCATGAAGATCGTGGTCATCGGCGGTACCGGACTCATCGGGAGGCAGGTCGTCCGGAACCTGCGTGCACTCGGCCACGAGGTGGTGCCGTCCCTACCGACCGGGGCCAACGCGATCACCGGTGAGGGCCTGGACGCGACCCTGGCCGGGGCGCAGGTGGTGGTGGACGTCGCCAACTGGCCGTCCTACGAAGATGCCGTGGATCTCTTTGAGGCCCGCGAGCGAGGGCTCGATCAGGCCTCGGGCGAGGACATGACCGAGTCCTTCCTCCGGCGCGGACGAAATCACCTGAAGGCGGCTCCCAGGAGCGCACACCGCAGCGGGCGCCGCTTCAGCACACCGATTGCGGCCCGGCCCCGTCCGGGGCCATCCGAAATCGTCTGATCTTGAACTGGCGAGGACGCCGTTGCCATCCGATGTCGTCCGCCCCCACTGCCCTGCGTTTGTGCGCGATTTGTGCACGACGCAACGCGTTATAGCCTCCCACCCGCCAGCGACATTCCTAGCTTGATCCGCGAGGAACCTGACGCGCTAAACGCGGCTGGGTTCCGCACCTCGCGTGCCATCTTCGGCTGCTGCCTTGATCGATCGCAGGGTGGTTCGCATGCCTCTTCGAAGCATGCGGCCCCGCCCCCACAGCAGGGCCCCGGTGATAAAAGCAGCCAGCCAGCTGGCGGTCTCAAAGCGCTCCGTGATCTCGCAACCGCCGGTCTGAGGCTCCAGACGATAGGTCCAGCGACTGACGAAGCTGTACCCGGGGCCGTCCATGGTGCGCCAGGCGAAGATGCGGCCCGGGTCCGCCACCTCGATCACGTTCCGTGTCCGCCAGCGAACCGGCCCGACACCGTTGTGCCCGCGGAATGCGCCACCCGCGGTCGGATTGGGAGCCCCGACCCACGTGATGCGCCGGAGCTCCGGCGACAACCCTGGCATGCGCGCCGGCTCGCCGATCAGACTCCAGACACGCTCGACCGGTGCGGCGATGAAGAGCCGTTCTTCGATGCGCATCGAGCTGAGATGGATCCCTCCCCAGAAGATTTCAGATGGGTGCGAGAGCAATTCGGGTGCGCGCACTCCGCACACTCCGCGCCATTCATTTCACACCGCTCGTCGGGGGGAAGATCCTCGTCCGTTAGTCCGCAGGGAGTCGAGTCTGCTCCCCTTCACCGGCGCAGCAGGCATCCGTGCACCCCGGCCCGCAACCGCATGACTCGCCGGCTTGGGACACGTCGAGCCCGGGGATGTCGCAGCAGTCATCTCCGCGCCAGGCGTCGACACCCTCCTTCACTGCGAGTGCAGCGACGGCCAGAGCCGCGATCGAGTCGACCCACCACCAACCCAGCAACGTGTTGGCCAGCAGTCCAAGCAGCACGGCGCCCGCGAGGTACGCGCACAGCATGTTCTGCGCACCCTCGCCAGCGGTCGCACTTGAGGACAGACGTCGACCCAGCCGGCGCTTTGCGACGCTGAGCACAGGCATCAGGACCAGACTGCTCGCCGTCACCGCCATGCCCAGAACGGTGGTGCTCGGGTGGGTCCGCGTTAGGAGGCTGTGGACGGCCTCCATTGCCACGTAAGGAGCAAGGATCCAGAAGCTGACCGCGATCGCCTTCTGGGCACGCCCTTCGGCCGTCTCCGAGAGCGTCCGTGAACCGCTGAACCGCCAGATCACGATGATGCTCGCCAGGCCTTCGACGACCGACGAGAGCGCCCAGCCGATCAGGGCCACTGAATCCGCTTCGACCCCGGAAAGCAGGCCAACGCCACCTTCGATCGTCATCCAGATCAGGCTGGCCCAGGCAAGGCGGCGTGCCCACCGCGCGGCTTGGCGCCAGTCGTCCCCGCGCCGGCCACGCTGCACGATCGGGGCCTCGGTGCTCATGCGTCGCGTCCGTAGACGGGGCAGAGGGCGACGGCGGAGCCGGTGGCGGCGAGCAGCGCTTCCGCAGAACGCAGCAGGTCGTTCAGCGAGGGCTGTGTCAGGCGATAGAACGATTGCCGACCCTGGGCGCGGTAATCGACCAACTGACAATCGCGGAGGCACGCGAGGTGCTTGGAGACCGTCGACTGGGAGAGCTCCAGCTCGGTCACTAGGTCGACCACCAGGGCTTCCCCTCGGCTCAAACGCTGGACGATGGAGAGGCGTACCGGATCAGCCAGAGAGTGGAACAGTGAGACGGCGGGTGCGAGCTCGTGCCTCGCGAGCGCCACCCTTTCCGGAGATATCATTCCCACATCGCGATTCTATTCCAATTTCGTGCTTTGCGGTCGGAAACCACGGGCACGGGGAGCCCGCTTGACCGCAGCAAGTCCGAGATCACCTCGGTCCGGAAACGCTCACAGCGCCGGAGTGACGGCGCGGCTTCCGAACCCCGCCTCGAGGTGGCGACTCAGGAGCTGAGCCGGTTGGTGAGCCACTCCCCTCGGTGTCCACACTCGGTCCGACGTAAGGTACCCGTGCTGCGTCAAAATCGGAGCACTTCCCGACAAATGTGCGCGAGCGCCCTTCCGGCCATTCCAGCCCGGACGGTACTCGGACCGATCCGAGTTCAAAACTGGCTCCGGAGCACGGACTCGAACCGTGAACCTTGCGGTTAACAGCAAACCGGTTACCGTCCGGCCCCATCCGATGCCATCGGAAATCGTCCGGTCCTGAACTCGCGCGGTCGGCCTTGCCGTCCGGCGTAGTCCGCCCCCATCCGGCCCCACTGCCCCGCGTTTGTGCGCGATTTGTGCGCGACGCAACGCGTCATAGCCTTTCCGCCGGTCACCGGTCCCCTCCTCCCCGCTCGACCTCGGCCGGCAGCTCCTCGTCGGCCGGGCAGAGGGAGCCCGCAGGATGGCCGAGTCGCTGAAGTCGGCGCCTGCGACCCGCTCAATAAGGATCCCGTCCATCTCGTGATACCGCATGCAGTGTCGGCTGCCGAGCAGATGGGCAGCGTTAATTAATTAAT
>CAWEGH010000013.1:0-96992 GCA_963808785.1 Candidatus Dormiibacterota bacterium
ACGGAGCCATGCAGGGAATCACCCGCGCCGCCCAGTACGTGATGATGTCGCCCGACCTGAGGGGTGCGGCCAACTTGACGCAGATCGCCAACATGCAGGTGCACCAGGCGTTCGACGTGGTCCTCCACCTGGCCTTCGACACTCAGGGCCGGCGCGTCGTGTCCGGTGTCGTCGCGCTGGGAGACGAGCCGGGCCAGGTCGAGTGGCTTTACCGGCAGGACGCCCAGATCGGAGGCCTGCGCCGTGAGGTGGGGCTGCTCGGTGACCTCCCGCCCAACCTGCGTCGCAAGCTCCAGCCGGTCCTCCCCGGCCAGGAGATTCCGAACACGCGATGACGCATCTCAACCGGCGCCGCCCGGGGTGCGGCGGATCCTTTCCATGAGCTCCCTCCTGATCGTGGTCGAGGTCCTCCTCGTGCTCGGCCTGTGGGCACTGTTCGTAGTGGTGGCGGGCGGCTCCGGCACCGGGCGCCGGGCGCGGAGGCCGCTAGAGGGTCCGGTCCAGGCGGTGCTCGGGCGGGAGCGACAGCTGGCCGCAGATCTCGGGTGGTCCTTCCGCTGGTGGCTGGCGCTGCGCGTGGTGGTCGCGCTGGCGGGGCTCGGGGTCGGCATCTGGCTGGGCACGCCCCTGACCACGGTGGGCGCGTTCCTGCTCGGGCTGCTGGGCCTGCCGTACGTGGTCTCCGGTCGCGCCAACCAGCGGCGTCTGGCTCGCGAGCAGGCCCTGGTGGAGATGGTTCGCAGCGTGACCTCGCTGGTCCGCGACTCGAGTCAGACCATCGACGCGGCGCTCACCGAGCAGGGGGTGCACCCGCACCCGGCGGTGCGCACGATCCTGGCCCCGCTCGCCCGCTCCCGGGACTCCATCCGGGAGCGCCTGCGGGAGGTCGACCGCCTGGCGCTGAGCCCGATCGCAAACCGCATCTGTGTCGACCTCTTGATCGCGCAGTCCGTCACCCCGGAGGCCTTCCTGCAGGTCGCGACCCGAGTGCTGCTGCCGCAGTACGAGCGTGACCTGGAGATCCAGCGACGGAACCACGCGGCCGCGGCCGGGGCCCGCGCGACGGTCCTGGTGGTGGTGACGCTGATGAGCGTGCTCCTGGTGATGGTCATGCGCAGCACCTCGCTCCGTCACGCCTACGCGACCCCGCTGGGCCAGATCATGCTGCTGCTGATCGCCGGCATGGTGGCGTTCATCCTCTTCCTGGTCTATCTGTTCACGCCCCGCACCGAGTGGGTGCGCTGGGACCTCGCCGAGATGGACCGGATCCTGGAGCGGCGCTATGCCTGAGTGGGTGCCGGCGCTGCTCATTCTCCTGGTGGGAGTCCTGGGGCTGGCGCTGCTGTGGCGTCTGGGCGTCTGGACGCCGGCCTCGGTCCGGACCTTCCGCCGCCTCGCCGCGCGACACGGGATCAAACTGCAGACCCCGCTCGCCGAGCGGGTCATGCGGCGCACCCCCGCCTTGCGACGGCTGCAGGACGCGACCGACGTGGGCCGGCTGCTGCTGCTCGCGGGTCGTTCCCAGACCGCGGCCGCCTGGACGCTGCGCCAGGTCGGGTTCGCGGTGGTGACCGCGGCGATGCTGCTGGCGCTGGACGGGCTGACGCTGATCGCGAACGGCCGGCTCGCGTTTCCTCCTTATCTGGCGTTCGTGTTCGGGTTCGCGTGGTGGCTGCTCGGGTACGTGCGGCTCCGCAACGCGGCCCAGCGCCGGCGTGACCGCCTCGAGCGCGCGGTCCAGCAGTCCTTCGTGGAGGTGGCGCTCCTCACGTCGACCCGGCAGCTGCCGGTGCCGGTGGCGCTCGAGGAGGTGGTGGCGCCGGCGCAGCGCGACCAGGCGCTGTTCGAGCTCTTGCGTGGCGACGCGTGGCGGCCGCTGGTCGAGGGAGCGACGGCACGCGCGGCGGCGGGAGCCCCGCGCTCGGGGGGCGGGCCCGGTTTGCGCAGCACGGCGGAGGTCTACACCGCCATCGGTGACACCTATGGGGTTCCCTCGCTGGCGCTGCTGGGAACCAACCTGCACAGGATCAACGACAAAGGCCAGTCGCCCGCCGAGGTGCTGACCGCACTGGCACGAACGGCGGCCGACGACCAGGTGGCGGCGATGCTGGTCCGGACCGAGCAGGCCCGGGTCCGCCAGGCGATCCCGGTCGGGTTGATGGTGCTGCCCCTCCTGGCGCTGATCGGATTCCCGCTCATCACCTCCCTGCAGAGTCTGTTCACATGACCCTGCGACTCGCGCGCACCGGGCTCGCCCTGTTCGTCATCGGCTTCCAGGTCGTGCTCGCGTTGAGGGTCCTGGGGGTGCCCCACTTCGGCGCCGCGGCAGCCTTCCTGAGCGGATCGGTGCCGACGACGCAGCAGTCGGTCGCGATCATCGAGCTGGTTCTGTGGGCCGTCCTGGTGGCCGCCTTGGCGGTCGCGGCGGTGGCGGCGGTGCGCGAGGCGCGGCGGGTGGTACCGGGGACCGCGCTGCGTCGCGGCTGGAGCGTCGCCGTCGTTCTCTGCGGCGCCGCCATCCTGCTCGCCGGGGTCGCCCATCAGCTGGCCCCGCCTTCGATCGGGCTCGACGGAGGTGGTTCCGTGTCCCAGGCGACCAGAGCGCTGGGCCCGTAGATGTACCCTCAGCCGCGACGCGTTCGCCCCGTCACCTTCATTCCGCTCTTCAGCGAGGCCGTCGATCCCGGCCTGGCGCGCCGGCTGCGCCAGGCCGCGAACCCGGCGGCGCGCCGACCGGGGCGGGTGGCGACCATGCCGCTCAGCGGGATCGGGTTCTTCGCGGCGACCGGGGAGGCCGCCCGTCAGCTGGACCTGATCTGGGCCCAGGCGGTCCCGGCGGACACGACTCCGGTGGTGGTCATGCTCCATCATCCGGCGCTGCCCGGATTCCTGGACGGGCTCGACGCCGACTTTGTGATCGGGATGGGCGGCCGCGACGGGGCCGGTCTCTACGCGGGACGGCCCAACGTGACGGTGGTCGAGAGCGCCGACCCCGCCGAGGTGCTGGCGGCTGCCGTCGGAGCCTGGAACGATCCCCAAGACCCGGCCTTCCTGCTGCCTCCGGAGCCTGGCCGAGAGGTCGCGGCGCGGGCCCTGGAGCCGCGTCCGCCGGAGCTGCCGGAGCCGGACTCCGACTTCTTTGACCGGATCTTCGGGGATGATCAGCCGGCCCCCTCCCTCACTCAGGCACCCGAGGTCGTACCCGAGCCCTGGGGGTCGCTCCCGGGCATCGAGGAAGCGGTGAATCAACCGCCGGCGCCCCAGACCGGGCCCTCTCCCGCAGCCGGCCCGGCGCTCGAGACGGGCCGGGTGGCGGACGACCCGCTGGCGGCGCTGGCGGCGTTGAAGCCGGTCCCGATCGAGCGGCCCGATGGGGAGCGAAAGGCCGCGAGCCACCGCCGGCGGACGCCGCTGCCTCCCGACCCCCCCGACCAGATGGAGGATCCGGGGTCGCGCGGGTTCCTGGAGCGCGTCCGGCTGGCGCTCGGGCGCCGGCGTGCGATCCAGGTCCCGGGCGAGATCGGCGATCTTCTGCTCGGGACCCGGCCGGCGCCGCTGGTCGTGGTCGGCTCGCGCAAGGGCGGGGTCGGCAAGACGGCGCTCTCGGCGGGGCTGGCGCAGGTCGCCGGTTACTCGCTGGACGGTCGCGCGGGCATCGCCGCGCTCGTCGATCAGAACATCAACAACGCCGACCAGTGGGGCCGGCTTCGCCTTCCCGAGGGCGTCACCACGGTGCGGGAGGTGATGGCGAGACTGGAGCAGGGGGAGGAGTTCCCGGCCGCGCCCGCCTACGCCCAGACGCCGGCGCTGGCCGTGTTCCCTGAGTCCCGCGACCCGGGCGACGGCTACCCACCGGTTCTGATCGAGCGGTTCGCGAAGAACCTGCGCTCGCGCTATGTGTTCACGGTCGTCGACCTCCCCAACGCGCTGCCCGCGTTCACGTCCGCCGAGGCGGCGGTCGCCGCCTCCTACATCGCCCTGGCGGACCTGGTGCTGGTCCCCACCACCGACGATCCCAACGCGCTCCGGGGGGTCATCGAGTATCTGGCCGCGCCCTCCATGCGTCAGAAGGCGGCCATCGTGCCGTACATCGTCTCCACCGAACGGGGGATCCGCGATCATCCCAAGGTGCTCGACCTGCTGGACCACATCCGCGAGCAGGCGGTCGCCGTGGTCCCGTTTCCGAGGACCGAGAAGGCGACCCTGGCGGTGGTCCAGGGCGCCTCGGTGCTCGATGTCGACACCCGGCTGCGCAACGCCTACATAGACCTCGCCTCGACGGTGGCGCGGGTGCTGGTGCGGGGCATCTGAGGCCGCGCGTCGGGGGGGAGATTGCAGATGCCCAGAAAGACCGCCGCACCGGCCGTCGACGAGACCGAGCAGCGCCTGGAACGGGTGACCGCGCTCGTCTACGCGCTCCTGCACGACGTTGCCGCCTGGCTGAGCGGGACGGTGGAGGCGGTCGACCTTGGCTTCTATCCCGAGTACCGGCTGCGTGCCGTCGCCGACCTGCCGGAGCCCCGCGCGCGCATGGCCCGGTACCTCAACCCGGCCTTGCTGGAGGGCTGGAGCGAGGTGCTCGACCGCTGGGTGAGCCGGGGCTTCCGGTACCGGCCCAGCTTCGGGAGGACGCTGCGGGTCGCGATCAACGACGGGCTCGACGAGGGCCCGCGGGCCGAGGTCACGTTCCAGGACCGAAGCGAGATCCAGACCCCCGACGGGACGCGCCTGACGCCGGGCCGCCGGTGGTCGATGACGGTGTGGATCGCAGAAGATTTGCGACAGATCAGGAGCGTGGTCCTGCGCGACGTGACCGAGCGGCCGTTCGCCGGCCAACCGCCGTCGGGCGGGCCGTGTTGAACCTCCCATACCGGCGAACGCCAGGTCCGGCGTGCGTGAGGAGATGAGCGATCAGAATCTGCCGGTGGGGCCCGTCGACCGGCGGCAGGCGACCCGTGGCCGGCTGCGCGGGCCCCGGCGGCAGCGGCCGCGCCTCTTCGACAGCTCGCTCGCGATGGGACTGCTGGCGGTGCTGCTGGCGGCGGGAGGGCTGTTTCTGGTCACCTTGACTCCGCGGGTCGAGGTGAGCGTGACCGAGAACGCGTACAGCATCGACGGGGTGACGCTGGCCGCGCGTGGAGGCGGGGTGTATCAGGGGAGCGCCGGTGTCGTCGTACTCCGCGATCAGGGGGCGACTCTGGACGGCGCCGCCTCGGCGACCGTGCAGGGCAGGCCCATGGTCGCGCACTGTGACGGGATCGTCTCCGGTACCGAACGCTGCACCTTCCGGATCGGCGCCCGCGGCATCCGGGCGGTGGACACCTGGCGCGCCGGCTCCTGGTTCCGCGTCTACGGCGACGGCAGGCGGGTGGAGCTCGCGATCCGGCAGCGAAGACCTGTACCGGTCCCCATCCCGGTCGACCCCTGAACCGCTTGTAAACGTCCGCGGCTCGTCCGCCTCCGGGATCCAGAATGGGTCCCGAGATGTGGAAGGGAGTGATCGCGCTGATCGTGGTCGCGATCATCGCCGTGCCCGCGTTCCTCTTGATGGCGGTCCTGGGCGGTGTGCAGCAGATCCTGGGCGGCCTCTCCATCGAACCGCAGGCGGCGATCGTCGCCGACGCCTGGGACGCCGCCGAGACCTGTCCCGTCACCGGGTCGGCGGCCGCCTCGGCGGCGGTGCTGGTCGCCTCCGCCTACGCGATCAACGGCACGTCCCTCCGGCTCGGTCGCTACCTCAACCCGTGGGGCTCCGAGAGCGACATCCCTCAGCAGTTCCGCGCTCAGGCGGCGGCCGACCTGCGCGCGGGAGGGCCGGTGAACGCGGAGCTGGGCCTGGGCGGCGGGGTGCGTCCCGCCCAGTGGACGACGATCCTCCCCTATCAGCAAGAGGGAGGCACCTGGGTCCCGGGACCAACCGGGATCCACGGCTTTGGCTTCCTGCTCCTGACGCCGGCGGTATGGGCGGCTGACGCGGCGCAGGTCCCGGGCGGAGCAGCCCGCCTCGACCCCTTCTCGCCGCTCGACTCGTTGAAGGCCCTCGCCTGTCACCTCCGGCAGGTCGAAATCACCGCGGGAGACGTGATCTCCCGGCTCACGACCTCGTCGGTGATGGAGCCGCTGGCAGCGTTGGCGCGCGGGCTCTTCCAGGTCGAGAGCGCGGTCGCGAGCCAGATCCCCGAGATCTGGGCGGCGATCAGAGCCGGGGCGCCTCCTCAGAACCCGAACGTCCTGCGGGGCGCGTGGTGGGCCGGAACGGCGGGGATGGCGGCGGTCTGGAACGCGGCCCGGTCGGTGCTGGGCGGGGACTTCCTGGTCAAAGTCGCGGGTGCGTTCGTGCCCGACGTGCAAGCGGCCCTGGCGCCGTCCGCGACCCTGGCCGCGAGCGGGCTCACGTTTCAGGCGAGCGCGTTCGCGCAAGAGGACATCCCGCCCTCCTACCTGGCGCTGTTTCAGAAGTGGGCGGCGCAGTTCGGGATCGACTGGACCGTGCTGGCCGGCGTCGGGCGGGTGGAGACCGACTTCGGGCGCGCGCTGCTGCCGGGCGTGGCGAGTGGCACCAACGCGGCGGGAGCGGCCGGGCCGATGCAGTTCGAGGCGGCGACCTTCGCCCGGTACTACGTCAGCGCTTCCGGGTCCCCGCCCGATCTTTACGACCCGGGGCAGGCGATCGCGGCGGCAGCCAACTACCTGGCGACATTGGGCATGACCGACCCCGCGCAGGAGCAGCCGGCGCTCTGCCATTACAACGCCGGCTGGGGCGGCGCCTACCAGACCTGCATGGGGGATGGGGACTCCTACGCGGCGCAAGTGCTGGGGTGGGCCGCTCGGTACCGAGGGGCGGCGCTCTCCACCAGCGGGACGCTGGCCGGCAACCTGCCCTGGCCCCAGCTTCCGCTCCCCGATCCCGTCGGCACCCGGGCCACGATCCCGCCCATCGCGTGGCCGGCCGGCGCCGCCTCTCACGCCAACCCGAACGCGATCACCAACCAGTGCGTCGCCGGCGCGCTCTGGACCTGGGGGGTGATGCATCTCTCGGACCCGCGCTGGAGTCCGCCGCCCCCGCTGGCGGAGCCGATGGCGTGGCAGGAGTTCGGGGCGGCGCAGCAGGAGGGTTTCCAGACCACCGGTCCGGACCAGCCGGTGGTGGGGTCGATGGTCGTCTACGCCTCCGGTTGGGGAGGGTCGGGCGCCGGTCACATCGCGACCGTGATCGCCGTCTCGGGCCCCAGGTTCGAGGTGGTCGAACAGAATGTGATCGCGGTCTCGGACTCGCTGGTGGACGCGTGGAACGTGTTCGACGTCCGGATCGACCAGGCCGGCGCCCCAGGCATCGAAGGGTTCATCGTGGCGCCACCCGGATGAGGGTGGGCTTGGTGGCATTGCTGGGCGTCGCGTTGCTGCTGGCGGCGTGCGGCGGGGGATCTCACGGCGCCACCGCTGCCGCCGGCCATCCGCATCCGGCCACCCGCACGCCCGCTCGCGCGCCGGCCGGAGGGCGACTGCGCTGGAGGGAGGGAGAGATGTTTTCCGGGGCGGTCACGTTCGAAGAGCAGGACCTGGGGGCGGTTGAAGACGAGCTCGAGTTCTCCGCCTGGGAGCGGTTCAGGGTGCTGCGAGTGGTGGGCGGCGCCGCCACCATCCGGGTCGACGTGACCGTGCGGCACTGGCAGCGCAATACCGCCTCGCTGCTCACCGCCTCCCTCCCCGGGCAGTCGACGTTCGGAGTCAACGCGAGCGCCGAGATCGTCTCCGGCGTCGACTGGCCGCTTCCTTCCGAGCTGCCGCTGCCAGGCCTCGACGTCTTTGCCGCACCGCTGGGGCCTGTGTCCGGCTGGTCCCGGACGGACGGCGAGGGTGTGGACCTTGCCTATCAGCTGGGGCCGTCCGCGCCGCCCGGTCAGACGACCCTTACCTGGTCCGCGGTGCGACCGCAGTTCACGAGGTCGGGCGACCCCATCACGATGGAGGGTGGGGCGGAGGTGACCGTCGTCTCCCGCTACCGAGGGCGGGGCACCACCCTCTCCCTGCGCTCCACCCGCGAACAGGCAACGTTCCGGCGCACCACCACGACGGTGGCGGGCACCGCCCAGGAGTCGGGCACCGTGCTCGAGACCACCGTCTTCTCGGCGCCCTCGAGCTAGCCGTGCGGGTCCTCGCGTCGTATTCGAGAGATGATGACGCCGATGGCGACCACGCCGTTCAGGTCCTCGGTGGAGGAAGGCCGGCTCGTCCTGGCGCGACTTGACCGCATACCCGTTTGGCCCCTGCCCTGGACTCACCTCGTCATCATCGGGATCGGGTACGTCTTCAACTTCTACAACCTCTCGGACGTGGGGTGGGCGACGCCCGCGGTGGCGGCGCGCCTCGCTCTGACCGGGCCCGAGGGCCTCTTGGTCGCGGTGGCGGTCGGGTTGGCCGGCTATGTCGTGGGCTCGGTCGTGGTCGGTGGGCTCGCCGACCGTGTGGGCCGGCTACCGATTTTGCTGGCGGCGATGGCGATCATCGCCGCCGGCTGCTTCGGTGACGCGGCGTCCAAAAGCCTCTTCATGCTGGCCGGTTTTCGTTTCATCATCGGCGTCGGGGTGGGGGCCGACCTCAACCTGATCTCGACCTATGTCTCGGAGCTGTCCCCAGCCGCGCGACGGGGACGCGTGAGCATGCTGACCTTCCTGGCCGGCATTCTCGGTCAGTCGGTGCTGCCCTTAGTGGCGCTGGCGCTGACACGCACGTCGTCCGGCGACTGGCGGTGGCTCTTCGTGGTGGGAGGCGTGCTGGCACTGATCGCCCTGCTGGTCCGGTTGATGCTGCCCGAGTCACCGCGCTGGCTGGTGCAGCACGGGCAGGTCGAGCGCGCCCGCGGGCTGATCGAGCGCATGGAGGCGTCGGTCCGCGCCCGCGCCGTGCAGCTCCCGGAGCCAGACGCGTCGGCGGCAGAAGACGAGGGAACCGCGTTCTCGTTCGGCTACCTCCTCCAGGCGCCGTATCTGCACCGTCTCTACATCCTGCTCGGCATGTGGTTCCTCTGGTACCTGGGGAACTACGGATTTGTGACGAACGCGTCTTCGCTGCTCGTGGACCGTGGATACGGCGTCACCGGATCGATCGCGTTCGTCGTGATCGCCGCCGCCGCCTACCCACTGGGCGCCGCCGTGATGGCCGTGCTCGCCGAGCGCGCCGAGCGCAACCGGCTGATCCTCGGCGCCACCGGGATCTGGCTGCTGGGCATGGTGCTGATCGGGACGCTCGCGGACGGCGTCGTGGTGGCGGCCGGCTTCTTCCTCGCCTCCCTGGCGCTCGGGCTCTACCTGCAGATCGCCTACACGTACACCGCGGAGAATTTCCCGACCCGCGCCCGCAGCTCAGGCTTTGCGATCGCGGACGGCGCCGGCCACCTGGGTGGGGTGGTGGGAGCGCTCACTCTCCCCGTGGTCGTCGCCGCCACCTCGCTCCAGTTCGGGTTCATCGGGATCGGCGTCACCGGCCTGGCGGCAGGCCTGCTCGCGCTGGCCGGACCCCGGGCCACCGGCCGCCGCCTGGAAGCGATGTCGGGCTAGGGGGGGCTAGGGGTGCACCGGGTGGCGTAACGGGGCGGCGTAGTGCCTGGTGGGCGTTGCCTCATGGTCGCGCCTGCCGAGCCGGAAATCGAACCTTCGGAGAGTGATTGATGCGCCGCTTGCTGCTGCTGCCCGCGATCCTGGTCATCCTGGTGGGCCTCCTGTTCACGCTGCAGGGAGTGGGACTGCTCCCCGGCAGCGCCATGTTGGGTCAGCGGCAGTGGGCGGTGGTCGGCATCGTGCTGATCGCGGCCGGGTTGGTCCTGGGCTGGCTCGGGGTGCGCCCCCGGCACCCGCGGCCGGCGTAGGGCTCGTTCAGACCTCGAGTCCCCGCGCCAGCAGGACCTGGCCATCGGAGCCGGGACCGAGGAGACCCAACCGTGCGTCGGGCGCCCGCGCCGGGCGGTACCAGACCGCGCCGGTCGCGTCCACCGCCAGCGCTCCTCCGTACTCGGCCAGCAGCCAGGCCGCGAGCAGAGGGTCGGGGTACACGGCGGCGTCGCGGAGCACCGGCACCGGCAGGCCGGCCGACTGCATGGCAGGAGGAAAGCGGCGCAGCCAGTCCTGGCGGTAGCAGGTGGTGATCGCCTCCGGATCACCGAGTCCGGCGCGCAGCAGCACGTTGAGGGCGTGGATGCGCATCGCGTGCGGCTGTGGCGCCTGCAGCAGGGCTCGCTCGTGGTCCAGCCCGCGCAGCGCGTCTCGAACCCGCGCTTCGCCGGATTCGGGCGGCATCGCCATCCACACCCGCTCCGTGCCGGCGACCGCGCGGGCGGTGTGATACCCGTCGGCGACGATGCGACCCGGGTCGGCCCGGGCCCGCTCCCGCAAGGCGGTCAGCGCCCGCCGGTCCTGGTCCGGTTCGTCGTGCTCCTGGTCCCAGGCGCGGGTGCTGCGGGACTTGCCGCCCGCCTCCTGGCAGCAGAGCGGAAGCGCGAGGTTGCGTGCCCCGAGCCCGAACGCGACCGCCGCGCGTCCGTCTCCCGCGGGAGCGGGAGGCAGGGCCGTACCGCCCAGCGCGTCGGCCGCCAGGCGCACGTAGCCCAGACCCCAGCGCCGGCGCCGGTCCGCGTGTCGATGGGTCTGCACCCGGCCGGTCGAGGTACGATCGCTCGCCCATTCGACGAAGAAGCCGGGACCCGGCGCCACTCGCAGCGTGACCTCCTCGACCCGCCGCGACCGTGCTTCGTCCGTCCACTCGTGGCGGCTGACGTTGACGATCAGCTGGACCAGCGCCAGCGCCACGACCGCCGGCGCCGGAACCTCCAGCGGCGGTCGGGCGGGTTCGCTGCGAAGCTTGATCGGGGGCACCACGCGCGCCGCCGCTGCCAGTCGGGTCAGCTCCAGGACCTCGTCGGTGGTGCCTCGATCCGCTTCGTCAAGGGGCTCGCCCGCGACCACCCGGAGACCGGCGACGAGGATCCGCAGGCGCAGCGTCTCTTCGTACGGAAGGTCCGCCTGCAGCTGCTGCAGTGCCAGCAGCAGCTCTCCCATGACCGCCTCCAGCACGGCGTTGACGCTCCCGCCGCCCCCCGCGACCAGGTGCCCGTACCCCGCGTAGTAGACGACATCGCCCGGCGTCCATCCACGCCACTCCGGCGTCCAGGCGATCGGCTGGCGTCGATGATCGAGCAGCGCCGCCGGCAGCGGCAGTTCCTGGAACTCCGCGGGGTCGAGCCGCACCGTGCCCGCTAGTGCAGATCCCGGTCCAGGACCAGCTCATAGCGGCGGTCGCGGTGCGAGACGACACGGACGGAGGAGCGGACGTGGTCCTCCAGCCAGCGGTTGAAGCGCCGGGCCGCGCGGGCGTCGGTGTCGTCCAGGTAGAGCGGCTGCTTGGCCCGCTTGGCCATCAGCAGCGAGACCGCCACCCGGTGCGGGTACATCCGGCCCGAGGGACCGTGGCGCACCTTGCCCCGGCTGATCGAGAGGTCGCCGTAGCGGGCCGCGAGGAGGCGCTCGATGCGCTGGATGAGCGCGTATTCGCCGTCCCGCTTGTCCTGGAACAGCACGTAGGGGTGAACCGCGTAGACGGGCTCTTGCTGCTCGATCGTGCCCACATGGCCGGAGTAGACGATCGCCATGCACTCGGCCGACCACTCGTAGAGCCACGCCAGCACGTCGCTGACCGACTTCTCGCTGTCCGGTGCCTGCGACATGTCCAGGTCGATGACCGCCAGCACCGGCTTGCGGTAGGGCAGGATGGCGAGCGCGCTGTCGGGACTCTGCGCCGGCAGCATGGGCAAGCCGGCCCGAGCCATGGCGACCTGGAGTCGCTGCAGCTCCTGTGGATCATCCTCGAGGACGAGAATCTCCGCGTCGGCTCTCATCGATACCCTCCCTCTGCATCCGGTGTCCTACGCCGCGATCCGATTGCCAACCGTAGCAACTCTCCCTCCCTCGTGCTGTGGTAGGGCACGCCCAACCGCCGCAATCGTCCCATACCGCGCCGGACAACTGCCGTCTCAGGCACGCCCCGAGGATGGGCGGCGAGCAGCGCCTCCGCCACCGGCGCCAGGCGCCGGGAACCGTCCGGAGTGAGGACCCCCCGGTAGGGGCTGAGGCGGAGCCCGCCGGCGCGAACCGTACGCAGCCGGTCGAGCCAGGTGGCCAGCGCGGCCCAGCCTGGAAATGCGATCCCGCCGGCCGGAAGGGGGGCTGACCGGTTCCCGATCCACGCCACCACGACCGCGGTCTCGCGGCTCTGCTGCTCCAGCGCGGATCTCAACTCGCCGGTACCGACCACGATCCAGGGCCAGGGCGCCGCCCGCGCCCAGACCTCCGGCAGACGTTCCCAGGTGGCCCAACGGACCAGGCCCACCTCGAGCGCCACGTGCTCACGCACCGCCGCCGCCAGGCGGGGTTCGGGGCTGATCGCGATGATTGTCCGCGCGCCGTCCGGTCCCACAGCGCACCATGGTAATCGGGTCGCGCTGTGCCCGGCGCTCACCCCGGAGCGCGCCGGCAGATCTCCTGGCAATGTCCAGGAAATGTCCACGCAGCGGAGCTACCCTGGGGCCATGAGAAAGCGAGCTCGCGTCACCTATCTGGTGCTGCTGGCGGTGGGGGGGATCGAAGACCACATGGTGCCGGCGCCGGCCGGCCGCGGGCCACAGGTGCGGGGAACGGAGCTGGCGCCACGCTCGCCGGCACCGGCGATCCGGCTCGAACGACAAGGAGGAATCACTCGATGATCGAAGTTTTGTCGGTGCTGCCGCTCGCGGGCACACCCGGCGCGGCCGACATCTCCTCGCTGCTGCAGACCGCCGCCACGCCGATCTTCACCGGGGCACAGGTGCTGATCCCGGTCGTGGTGCTCCTGGTTGGGATCCACAAGATCGTGGAGAGCGGCCACGAGAGAAATCACACCGTGCTCCTGGCCGAGATGGTGGGCTTCATCCTGGTCATGGAGGGTGCGCTGCTCGCCCTCCGCCAGATGGTCGGCATCTGAGCGGCCGGGAGCAGCGCCCGGTCATGCTGGAGCTCGCCGGCACCGCGGCGCCGGTGCTCGACGCCAATCCGATCCAGGCGCCGATCGAGTGGATCGTGGGGTCGATCGGTGTTTACGTCGGCACCCTCCACCCGGGGCAGGCGGTCCTCAATCCCCTAGGCCTCCTGATCCCGCTCGGAGATCCGACCCGGGCGGCGGCGCAGGATCCGCTGGCGAGGGCGGTGCCCAAAAGCGCCGACTTCCAGAAGATCGCCGGCTCCATCCAGGGCGCGGGGTATGTGCTGCTCGGGATCCTCCTGCTCGCGCGCATGCTGAGGCTGGCGGCGACCGGCCGGCTCCGGTCGCCGGAACACGTGCTCCTGGACCTGGCCCCCAGGCTTTTGCTCGGCCTGCTCGCGATCCGGTACTTCGAGCCCGTGCTCAACGATCTGGGCCAGCTTTCGATGACGGGCGCGTTCGTCCTCGAGGACGCGATCCTGGGCCCGATCCACATCCGCGGCGCCCAGGACATGCTCAGCGCCTTTCCGACCGGCGGCCTGGGCGTCGCGCTGCTGCCGGTCCTCTACCTGCTGATCGCGTATCTGCTGCTCCTCGTGGTCACGTCCCGGCTGGTGCTGCTGCTGGGAACGCTCATCGCTCCACTCGGCATCCCGATCGCGCTCCACAACGAGCACGGAGGGTTGGCCGCCACCTGGAGCCGGATGATCGTGAGCAGCCTGCTGGTGCCGGTCACGGCCGGGATCGGGACGGCCGGCTCTCTGGCCCTCGCCTGGCTGGTCCACCAGGTCGCCGACAACGGCCCGTTCCTCGGCTCCTACCTGGGGGCGCTGACCGGCGAGTGCGGCCTCTTCTTCACCGCCTTCGCGAGCACCGCCATGTTCAAGGACGCCCTCAAGCAGGGGGCGACCGGGGTGCGCCGGTCGTTCGAATCCGCCCAGCTGGGATCGGTGGCCGGCGCCCCGCGCGAGGCCCTGGAGCACACACGCCGGGGAGCGGAGGCGGCGGTCGGCGTGGCGGCGGCGGCCGCGGGCGTCCCGATGGGAGTCGCGCTGGCGGCGCGGACGGCGACCTCGAACCGGAGGTATCCCGAACCAGACGCCGACGGCGGCGCCGCGCCCGCCGTGCCACCGCTGCCCGGTGGGCCGGGAGGGAGGGGCGGAGGGTCGCAGTTGCTGCTGCCTCCGCCGCCGCTCCCACGCTTGCCCGGAGGGTCCGCCGCCACCGGCGTGAGCTCCCAGCGGCTGCTGCCGGAGCCCCCGAGCACCGGGGCCCCGATGATGGCCGAGACGTACTACGTACGGCACCGCTCGGAAGGCGGCCGGGTCATCCACGAGTTCGAGCGCCGGCAGCTGGTCCACTACGCGACCTACCTCTCCGAGCCGGCCGGCGCCGCCGATCTGGAGCCCGGGCTGGTCCCCGCGCAGGAGGTCTAGCGCATGCGTCCGATCCAGGTCCCGATGGCGCTGCGGGCGGAGCTCAAGCTGCCGATTGGACCGATCGAGGTTCCGTTCCGCACCGCGCTGATGCTGATCGGGTCGCTGCCGCTGGTCCTGCTCGTCTTCACCCTCCCGCTCGCGCTCACGACCCAGGCGCTGGTCGCCACCGGGATCCTGGGTGCCGCCAGTGTGGTCTCGCGACCGAATCGGGAGGGCGTCTGGATCGGGACCTGGACCTTCTACCGCCTCCTGGAGCCACTCTTCCCGCAGCTGCTGCGAGATGGGCGGCCAAGGTCGGCGGCGGTACGCCGGCTGGGGTCCCACCTGCGCCTGCCCGCCTCCGACCGGGCGCCACTCTCGCTGCCGCGGGCGCTGGCTCACTGGAGCGACCTCCCACGCCTGCGCGACTTGGATGAGGGCTTGATCCGTCTCGGCCCGGACGGGGGATGGCACGCCGCGCTGCTCCTGGAGGGGCCGCGGGAGGCGCCCCTGACCCAGGGCTACGAAGGGTGGTGCCAGGGGGTGGTGGACTGGATCAACACGGTGGGCGCGCCCGCCCAGCTGTACACCGAGGTCACCCACTACGAGCGTCTCGACGCGCAGCAGGCCTTTGAGCGCTCGCTGCGGCGCCCCCGGACAAACCTGATCGATTACGAGCGTCAGCTGGCCGGCCAGGTCGCCGAGCAGAGCCTGGCGGTGAGCCAGGTCGTCGTCCTCAGCCCCCATCGAGCGGGCCCGAACGGCATCCCCACCGCGAACCGGCTGACCAGTGTGATGAGTACCGTGGCGGCGTCGAGGGCGGAGGCCGTGCGGCTCCGGGATCTGGCCGTGCGCCAGGCCGACGCTCTGGGCGTCGGTGTGAGACCAGCCTCGGCCGGGGCGCTGCGGACGGTGCTCGGAAGAACCGCCCTCGGCTGTCAGGACGCGGTCTTCCACGCCGGCGAGGTGGTGGTCGACGGGCTGCACTCCTGCGTCGGCACGGTCGTCGAGCTGCCGACTCGGATCCTCCCCGGCGTGGTCATGTCGGCGATCATCCGCGCACGCATACGGGGGTCCGTCAGCTTCCACCTCATCCCCGTCCAGCCCTCGGCGGCCCGGCGCGAGCTGAAACGCCAGGAATCGCTCTACCGGGCCATGTTCCAGCGGTCGAAAAGCGCCGATGTCGAGATGCTGTACCACCACGCCCGCAAGCTCGACGAGATGCTCCTGTCGCGACAGACGACGGCGATGCGCGTCGCGCTCACGCTCACCGTGGCCGGGGACTCGTCGGAGGGCGCGTCGCTCGCCTTCGAGCGGTTGCAGGCGGCGCTGCTCGACGAAGAGATGGCCCTTCAGCGCGTGACGACGCCGACCGCGCTGGTGGCCGCGTCGGCGGCACCGGGCGGACGCCCGCTGAACCGGAGCCTCTTCCTGACCACCGGGGACGTGGCCGCCTACCTGCTGGCCGGCCAGGGCTCCGCGTTCGGGGACCCGACCCGGCCGCTGATCGGCATCGACGCCGCCACCACCGCCACCTGCTGGTACTCGGTCTTCGATCGAACGAACTACTCGGCCCTGATCCTGGGTTCCAGCGGGGCGGGCAAGAGCGTGGCCGCCAAGACGCTGCTGTTGCGCCATCACGAGCAGGGCGCCGACATCCTCGTCGTCGACCCCGAGTCCGAGTACCAGCAGGTGGTGACCGCGCTCGGCGGCCAGTACATCGAGCTTGGTGACCAGAGCCTGAACGCGTTCGCCGTGCCTCTCGACGTGGCCCCCGAGGAGGCCGCGGGCACCGTCACCCGGATGCTGTCGGTGATGGGGGGAGAGGAGCGCGACTATCAGCACAACCGGCCTGTCCGGTCACTGGCGGCGCAGGACATGGCCTGGCTCTTCGGCGAGGTGGTCAGCTTCTTCCACGGCTGGCGGGAGCGACGCGGCGCCGCCGAGCCCGTGCTGTCGGATTTCTGCGAGCACCTGGAGGGCCCTGCCCTCCGTGCGGCGGCGCAGCTCAACGTGGAGGGCAGGGTCAAGCGGTGCGCCGACATCGCCGAGCGCCTGCGCGCCTACACCCAGGGCGACAAGGGGAGGGTCTTCGATCGCCCGAGCTCGGTCTCGCTGACCGGACACGCGGTCGGCGTGGGGCTGTACCACCTCGCCAACCAGCTGCGCGCCGACCTCACCCCCGCGCTCGCCTTCGTCCTGGCGGCGCTCCTCGGCGAGCTGCAGAAGATGGACCGGCGCCGCGTCATCCTGGTCGACGAGGCGCACCGGGTGCTGTCCGATCCCGACGCCGGCGAGGTGCTGGCGGACGTGGTTCGAACCTCCCGCAAGCGCGGGGCCGGCGTCTGGATGGCCTCCCAGTCGATTCGCGACTTCCTGCCAGACGGCCAGAGCGGGCGGCCCTCACCGGGCGAGGTCCTCGCCACCGTCGCGGCGACCAAGCTCATCCTTGGCGTCGAGCACGGCCTGGAGGCGGGGATGCGCGCGGCCTTCGGGCTGAGCGACGCGGAGCTGGCCGCGATCACCACCCAGCGGCGGTCGGGCCGCGGGGTGCTGATCGCCGAGCGTGAGCGCGCGATCATCGACGTCCTTCCCGGCGACCACCTGCTTCCGATCGTCAGCACCAGCGGCGTGCTCCAACGCGCCGGCTAGGGACCTGCGGATGACTTCGGGCTGTCGCCCGAGCGCTGGCGCGCACGAAAACATAGCACCGGGTTGTTGCAGGTTGCGGGCGTCCGATTTGTTTTTCTTGGGCGGCTGCGCCTCACACCGGTAAGCCCCATCTGCCCCACAAAGGGTCCTTCAGTGGCATCGGTAGGCCCCTTCCGTCCGGCAGATGGGTTGTTCGCCGGCGCTGGCCCGCGTCGCCGGGCCCGGGTCCAGGAGATTGTGGAGTGAACGAGCGCCCGGCAGAGGGCGCAGAAGCGGGCATCGCCGTCCGACGCGCCGGTCCGGGGGCCGTTTCTCTATATTCCGGCCCTACCGGGCGCGCTGTAGGCCCGGATCGTCGAGAAACCGTGCCCTCATGACTCGCTCGGTGTCTCACCATCCTGGAGGCACTGCAGACTAGGGCCTACCGGCTGCCCCGAAAGACCGTATTGCCGAGAAAGGTGCGTTCACGTTGCAACGTTGCAACCGCGTGGCGCACCCCTTATTGCAACGGCGTTGGCGTCCCCAAACCCCCCGGCGGCGCTAGCCGCCGTTCAATACCGGGCCAGCGGTCGTCTCCGTAGCTGGTGTCTCGTGCGCTTCGGGCTGACGCCCGGGCTGCGCCCGCTTGTGCGTGTCCGCGCGGTTCCTACGGGACCCTCACCGTGGGCCGCGGGCGGCGACAAGTGCTGCGGACTTAGGAGACACCCCCCGCGCTCACCAGGAGAAGCCGGCGGCCACCATCCCGGCCAGCGTGAGGTAAGCGCCGCGCGTCGCCGGAGCCAGGTCATCCAGGTTGGTCTCCCCGCCCTGGGCGAGCTGGCGATCGAACGGTATGCGCACCACCGACCGGACGCGACGCTCGAAATAGTGCTGGAGCAGGTCGACGTCGCCGATGCCGTCCTGGACCCCGTTGATCGCCACCACGGCGTTCTCGACCAACGCCCGCTGACCGTTCTGTTCCAACCAGTCCAGCGTCAGCGCGGTGACCCGAGAGGAGTCGATGGAGGGGGCGGCGCAGACCACGATCTGGTCGGCGGCCGCCAGCACGCCCTGCGTGGCGGGGTCCAGGATGCCGGTCCCGGTGTCGGCGATCACAATCCCGTAGTGGCGGGAGAGCACGTTCATCACGCGCTGCAGATCGGACCAGCCGAGAGCCTCCGTGATCCGCGGGTCGTTGTCCGACGCCACCACCTCGAGCCCGCTGGTGGCACGGGAGGTGAGACCGCGGACGTCCGTGTAGGAGCGCAGCGACCCTGCCTGGCGGAGGACGTCGGTGACCGTCCCGTGGGTCTCCCGAGGAATGCGGTCGCCGAGCGAGCCCGCGTCAGGGTTGGCGTCCAGCGCCACCACGTGATCGCCGCGCAGGGTCGCGAACTGATGCCCGAGCAGCAAGGTGGTCGTCGTCTTGCCGATCCCGCCCTTGCGAGAGAGCACCGCGATCCGCCGCACCCGGGGGATATGCGCGCGGCAGAGTGCCATCAGTTCACGCTCCCGATCTTCCGTCAGGCCGTCGGGGCGCTCGCGGCGTCCGAAGATCAGGAACCGGCGCCGCCCTTTGGGCGGTGGCGGGGCGGGGAGATGCGGGGCGCCCGGGCGGGGAGCCGTGGGCACCGGTGATGGCTTGTCGTAGAGCGGCTGCAGGCTGCTGCCGCCCGGTCGATTGGCGGACGCGGCAGACCGGGCAGGACCGGCCGGCGACGCGCCGCGGGGCGCCAGAGGTCCTGGCGCTGGGGCTTGCCGTGGCTGTTCTTCCCTGGCCATCTTCCTCCGGCCGGAAGTCTACCTGCTGCTCGGTTGCGTCAACAGGTCCCTCAGACGTCCGGCACCGGCGCGCGATGACGCGGCCACTCGGACCCGGACAGCTACCATGGGCACCCATGAACGCGAAGAGGGATCACGGGGGCGATACCGAGAACCTGCCGGTTCCGAACGTGGTCCCGACGCCGGCCACCGACTCCGACCTCAACGAGCTCCTGTCGATACTCGGGAGCGAGGTCAAGATGCTCCGTCGGGAGAACAAGATGCTGGCCGGACACAACATGCGCCTGACGGTGGTGCTCGCGGAGCGGGGGGTGGTCGCTCCGCCGCGGCCGCATCCGGTCGACGCGATCACGCTGGGCGCCACCCCGACGCTCCCGGAGCTGGCGACCGAGCTGCGCCGCCGGATCATGCTCTTGTCGGAGGAGTCGGCTGCCCTGAAGGAAGAGAACGTCCGGCTGACCGAGCTGGCGTCGGGTCTCGACCTGCCGGACTGGAGGATCGAGGAGACGCGCGTCGGGTCGAGCCGGCTGGTCCCCGGTTCGCGCGCGTTCATACGGCGGCGCCGCGTCGAGCCCTCACGCCTGCGGCGGCGCGGCTCCGACACCTAGGGCTCGAGCCTCCCCCGGCACCGGCGGTCGTGCGCGGCCGGATTCGTGAAGGATCTCGGTCACGTGGGGGAGGTAGCGGAGCCGGCGCCGCCGCAGGTCGGGGTCCCGGTAGCAATTGCGCAGGTGCAGGGCGATCGGGGAGAGATGATCCAGGAGCAGTACCGCGCGGCCGGGTCCGAGCTGCCGGGCGACGTCGAAGGCCAGCAACTCCTCCTTCTCGAACGTGACCTGGGAACCGCCCTTGGAGTCGGCCGTGTAGCGCCGCGTGCGCTCCCGCCCGGCCAGGTCCCGTAGCAGCTCCAGCGTCTTTCGATCCTTGGAGCCGCTGAGGAAGAGGACCGCGCGCGCGTTGTTGACGATGCTGGCCGCCAGGTCCCCGTAGCGGTGCTCGCACTGGGACAGGTCCTGGAAGATCGCGACCAGGGTGATGCCCAGGCTGCGAACAGTGGAGAGGTACTGTGGCAGGTCCCGGATCGGCGCTGTGTTGGCGCATTCGTCGAGGACCACCAGAAGCGGCCGCCGGAGCGCACCCTCGGGTCTCGACTGAGCGAGGTCGGCGGCGTCGGTCATCACCGTCATCACCAAGCTCGCGAAGACCCCCGCCAGCCGATCCTGTTCGGCCTGCGGGGCGACCAGGTAGAGAGTGTCGTTGTCGCTTTGGAGGAAGCGGCGGGGGTCGAAGCTGGGATCCACCGCGGAAGCGGCGACCGCGCGCTCGATGTACGGCCGCAGGGACTTCTGGCTCGTCGAGTAGCAGGAGCCACGCTCCCGTTCCGGTCGCTCCTGCACCGAGTGATACCACTGCAGGGCCCGTGGATCGCGGTCCGGGACGGCGGCCAGCGCCAGGCCCAGCTTGGTGCCAGATCCATCGTCGAGCCAGGAGAGCGCGTCCGTGATCGAGGCGCCCAACGCATCGCCGGCGTAGATGGCGGTCGACACGAGGCGGATGGCCGCGTCCTCCCAGTGCGCCCACTCGGCGTCGGTCGCCGCCCGGCCGGGGGCGGCTCCCTGCCCCTGGCCCTGTCCCTGCACCAGCCACTGCCCCACCCGCATCGCACGGTCGAAGCTGCGGCAGCGCGCCATCGGCGACCAGGTGCAGGTGGCGAAGCCGGTGATCCCGGTGGGATCGAAGATGTCGGTCCGGCCCCGACGCTGTCGCCCTCCGGCCGTCTGGACCACGAGGTCGTTCTTGATGCTGATCGCGACCACCGGGCCATCCCACTCGAGGATGTGGGGAACGCACAACCCGGCTGACTTTCCACTCCCGGTGGGGCCGAAGACGAGCACCGAGACCCCCGGCGGGGCGGCGATGAAAGGCCCGCGGGACATCCAGCCCGGGAGGCGGCCCAGGATGAGCCGGAGAGGCCGAGGTCGCCGCAACACCAGCCCCTCGCGGACCATGTCGAGGCCATGCGCCCATCGGGAGGCGCGTTTTACTCCCGCGCCGGTGGTCCGCCCGAGGCGGGCGATGAGAACAGCGCCCGCCAGAAGCAGGCCCCCCTCCAGCGCCAGGACGGCCCAGAAGATGCCGGGCCGCACCACGCCGTCCCAACCCATCCAGACCCAGGGCCCCGGTGCCGCCTCCTGGCCGATGACGTGCTGCATCAACGTGATCGGCCAGAGAGAGGGGATGCGCCGCAGATGGCCTCCGGCCAGGTGGGCAGGGAGCGCGACCGCGAGCGGCGGAAGCAGGTAGGCACCGAGCAGGATGGCGTAGAACACGAGTACCTGCCTGCCCTGCGGCCGCGGGTTCTGGCTGCGGGTCATCGCGGAACCCACGCTAGCGCCTCGGGGAGGACGACGGGCGGACAATGATCAGGTGCGCGTAGGCTGAGCGGAGATGGAGGTGTGCGCGCTCGCGCTGGGCGCCAACCTGGGAAACCCCCGGCTCACTCTCCACGGGGCGGCGGAGGCCCTCCGGGAGGCCGGGTTCCGCGTGCACGCCTCGGCGCTCTACCAGACGCCGCCCTGGGGCGACCCCCACCAGCCCGACTACCTGAACGCGGTGCTCGCGGTGGAGGCCGACACGGACCAGGACTGGCTCGAGTGGTCCCGTCGCCTGGAAGCAGCCGCCGGCCGCACTCGCGACCCGGCTCGCCCCAACGGTCCGCGCACCCTCGACGTCGACGTGATCGAGGTCTGGCAGCGGGGCGGGCCGGTGCGCCGGGACGACCCCGAGCTGACGCTGCCCCATCCCAAAGCCGCCGAGCGCGCCTTCGTCCTGCTCCCTCTGGCCGAGGTCGCCGGGGACCGCGAGCTGGCCGGTCAGGGCCCGATCCGCGCCCTGGTCCGCCGTCTTCCCCGCCACCCGGGCGACCTGCGGCTGGTGGCGGAGGTCTGGTGACGCACCCTGGCTGAGGGAGCCGCGGCCAGCTCAGGTACCCTCGGCCGGATGCCCGCTTCCCGCCCCGTCCTGATCGACTGCGACCCCGGCGTCGACGATGCGATCGCGCTCCTGCTCGCGGCAGGCTCCCCCGCGCTCGACGTACGGGCCGTCACCACGGTGGCGGGAAACGTGCCGCTGCCTCTGGTCACGGACAACGCCCGCTTTGTTTGCGCGCTGGCCGGTCTCGAGGCGCCGATCGCGGCCGGCTGCGACCGGCCGCTGGTACGCGAGCCGGTCACGGCCCCGGTGTCCTACCACGGGGAGGCCGGCCTGGGTGGGCGTCGGGCGCCGGGAGAGCTGGCACCCCTCAGCGGCGAGCACGCGGTCGATCTGATCGTGGAGACCGTGCTTTCCGCGCCGGGTGAGGTGACGCTGCTCCCCATCGGTCCACTCACCAACCTGGCGCTCGCGCTGCGCCGCGAGCCCCGGCTGGCCGCGGCCGTGCGCGAGGTGGTGTTGATGGGCGGCAGCATCGGGCGAGGCAACCAGACCCCAGCCGCCGAGTTCAACGTCTACGTGGATCCAGAGGCCGCTGCGGCGGTGTTCGCGGCCCCCTGGAAGCTGACCATGGTGGGGCTCAATCTGACCCATCAGGCCCAGGCGACGTCTGAGGTCCGCGACGCGGTCGGCGCGCTGCCCGGCGCGGGCGCCCGGCTGGCTGCCGACCTCCTCGATTACGCCGCCGGCGGATACCCCAAGCGAGGCCTCGACGGACCGCCCGTCCATGACCCCTGTGCGGTCGCCCGCGTGGTCGATCCCTCGTTGGTGACCTGCGTCCCGGCCTCCATCCAGGTCGAGACCCAGGGCCGGCTCACCAGCGGGATGACCGTCACCGACCTCGACCCCCCCGAGCCGACAGCCCAGCAGGCGGCAATCGATCTCGACGTGCCCCGCTTCTGGGAGTTGGTGTTGAGCGCGCTCGAAGCCCTGCCCTGACCTCACCCGACGAGCAGGGCCCCCCGCCAACAGCTGCGGGCGCGCCGTAGACGGCAGGCTGCGCACCCTCAGCGGGCGGGGGCGCGGAGGACGGCGCCGGAGCCCAGGGGTCGGGCGACGTGACTCGCCGCCGCGCCCTCTGACTCAAAAAACGTCTACTCGCTGTGGAAGTCGTGCGGATAGAGGCCGATCGCAGCCTCTCGGAGTCCGGGACGGCGACCTTCGTCGGGTAGCCGCCGGAGTCGCGTTGGGCGTGGACGCGCAGCCCGGTCTGTGAGGTGGTTGCTGCGATCAGTTGCACGACTACCAAGTGGCTGGTGAGAGGCCTCCCCCTCCAATTCATGCTGATGTGCGAGAAGAGCTGGTGTTCGATCTTGTTACACTTGCTCGTCCCAGGAGGTAGGTGGCACACTGTAATCGCCAGACCAGACTCCTGGGCAAAGCGCCAGAGCTCATGCTTCCAGGCCCGGACTCGGTAGCCGTTGGCGCCACCCGAATCCGAGCAGATCAAGAGAAGGAAGGCGTCGGGATACGCTTGCACGCCGTCTCCGCGCCACCAGCGGCGGATGCTCTCGACCGCAAAGGCGGCGGTTTCGTGATCCTAGACCGACGTTGACCCAGCGCACGTTGCGCCCGATGTCATAGATGCCGTAGGGGATCGCCTTGCCCTGCTCGCTCACGAAGTCGTGGATGTTCACCGGCACTGGCTCGCCCTTCGGCCGCCACTCCCGACCCTGGTTCTTGAACTCGCCGATGAGCTCCTTCTTCTTGCAGTCCACCGAGACCACGGGGAGGCCCAGCATCGCGAAACTGGCGGGCCCGCTCGTTGAGATACCGGAACTGGGCATCGCGATCGGGATGCTGGTTCCGCTCCTTGGTCTTGAGGTTGGCCTGGAGGCTGTAGCCCTGCTCCTTGAGCATGGCCCCGACCGTGGTCGGGCTTACCGGGTGCCCGCCGCGCGTCAGCGCCAAGGCCAGCACCGGTGCTCTTGCAGGTCCAACGCAGGGGCGATTCGGGATCGCCGCGAAAGTCCCTAAGAGGTGGCGGTACGACCAGTCCCGGCTTCACGCGAAACCGGGATTGTGCGTCAGTCCGCTGTCGCCATCCCCAGGCCGGAAGACACGGCCGTCGCCGCTCCCAGAGGCTCCGCGATCCGCGCCTGGGCCCGTGCCGTCTCTTCCTCGGTCGCGGTTCGGGCCGGCGGCCGCACGTCGGGCCGGATCGGCACGCCTCGGCTTGCCAGGAGGCGCTTGCCCAGCGCGGGCAAAGACGTGGTCTCGGTGAGAGCGGCGCGGAGGCGGCCGACGGCGGCGGCGCGACCTGGCGTGGGGTCGTCGACGAGCGCTCGGATCGCCTCCGGGAAGGCACCCGCGACCGCCGAGACCGAGCCCGCGAAGGCCGGTTTCGACGCCGCTTCGGCGATCAGCGGTTCGTTGCCGACCAGGACCGGGACGCCGAGCTCGAAGTACCCCTCGATCGCCGACCAGGGGGCATCCGACACCTTGAGCCCCGCCAGGTTCGACGTCCACTCCCGAACCCGCTTCACCACCGCCACCGGGACCGGGTAGCCGCTCCGAGAGGCGAAGCAGTAGATGAAGAAGGGAGTGGGGGCACAGGCCTCGGCCGCCGCGATCAGGTGGGCCGCCAGCTCGGCGTCGCTGAGCGGGTAGTAGGGCGGCGGGATCACGGCCACCCCGTCGACCCCCAGCCGGTGGGCGTCGCGCGCCAGCTCCACCGTGCGTCGCGTGGTCTGGGCGCCGGCGTGGCAGAGGAGCTGGCCCCGGTCGCGCAGGGCTCGCTTGGACGCTCGCAGCAGGCGGCGCCGCTCCTCGTCCTCCAGATTCACGCCCTCACCCGTACTGCCCGCGACGAAGACGCCGTCCGCGCCGTGGTGGAGGAGAAAGTCGATCTCCGCCCCCAGCACACCTTCGTCGAGAGACTCGCCGCCCGCGGTGAGCGGCGTCAGCATCGCCGGATAGACTGCCCTGGCCAACCTCGCCTCCTCGTCACGCCCTCCGCGGGGCGGATTCTCCTGGTTCTCCGGCTTCCAGTCTGCCAGGGCGGACCGAAATCCGGCAGTCGTCAGGGGTGCGGTCTGCGAGACTGGGGCCAGCCATGGCTCGCTCACCGCTTGCGGGCAAGCCCGCACCGCCGTCGCTGCTGGTCGACATCCCCGCCCTCCTGGCCGCCTACGCCGATCTCCACCCCGATCCGCGCGACCCCGCGCAGCAGGTCAGCTTCGGGACCTCGGGGCACCGCGGCTCCTCGTTACAGCGGAGCTTCAACGAGGACCACGTGCTGGCCATCGCGGAGGCGATCGCGCGCGACCGCAAGCGCCGCGCGATCACGGGCCCGCTCTTCGTCGGCCGCGACACCCATGCCCTCTCCGAGCCGGCGCTGCAGAGCGTGGTGGAGGTGCTGGCCGCGCACGAGATCGAGGTCCGGTACGACTCCGCCCGCGGCTTCACCCCCACGCCGGTGGTCTCGCACGCGATCCTCACCCACAACCGCGGCCGCGGCGAGGGACTCGCCGACGGGATCGTGATCACGCCCTCTCACAACCCGCCCTCCGACGGCGGCATCAAGTACAACCCGCCCGATGGCGGCCCCGCGGACACCGACGTCACCGGGGTGGTCCAGGAAGAGGCGAACCAGATCCTCCGCGAGGGGCTGCGGGGGGTGCGCCGGATCACGGGCGAGGGGGCCTGGAAAGCCTCCACCGTGCGGCCGCACGACTACCTGAGCGAATACGTCGAGGATCTGGACACGGTGGTCGACCTGGACGCGATCCGCGGCTCCGGCCTCAAGCTGGGCGTGGACCCCCTGGGCGGCTCCAGCCTGGCGGTGTGGCAGCGCATCGAGGAGACCCACCGGCTCGGCATCACCATCGTCGACGACCGGATCGACCCCACCTTCTCGTTCGTCCCCGTCGACCATGACGGCAAGATCCGGATGGACTGCTCCTCACCCGACGCGATGGCGGGACTGCTCCACCTGCGCGATCGCTACGACGTCGCGTTCGGCAACGACCCGGACGCCGACCGGCACGGCATCGTGACCCGGCGCGCGGGCTTGCTCAACCCCAACCACTACCTGGCGGTGGCGATCGATTACCTCTTCGGGGAGGGGCGGCAGTGGCCCTCCGAGATCGAGGTGGGCAAGACACTGGTCTCCTCGAGCCTGATCGACCGGGTGGTGGAGGCTCGCGAGCGCCGCCTGGTGGAGGTCCCGGTCGGGTTCAAGTGGTTCGTGCCCGGGCTGCACCGAGGCACGCTCGGCTTCGGCGGCGAGGAGAGCGCCGGCGCCAGCTTCCTGCGGCGCCGGCCCGCGCCCTGGTCGACCGACAAGGACGGCCTCATCCCCGCTCTGCTGGCGGCGGAGATGACCGCGCGTGACGGGCGCGACCCGGGAGTGCGGTTCGACAGTCTGGCGGATCGCTTCGGAGACCCCGCCTACAGGCGGCTCGACGCCCCCGCCGACGCGACCCAGAAGGCGGCACTGGGCCGGCTCTCGCCGCAGGACGTGCGGGCGGACACGCTCGCCGGGGAGCAGGTCCGGCAGGTCCTGACCCGCGCGCCCGGCAACGACGCACCCATCGGCGGCGTGAAGGTGATCTCGGAGCATGCCTGGTTCGCCGCCCGACCCTCGGGCACCGAGGACGTATACAAGATCTACGCCGAGAGCTTTTTGGGCCCGGACCATCTGGGCCAGGTGCTCCGGGAGGCGCAGGAGCTGGTCGACGCGACGCTCGCCGGCGTCGCCTGATCGTGCAGTGAACAAAGAAGAGGCGCCGCCAAGGGGGTAGTCAAGGCGGCGCCAAATGAGGAACGACGAGGGCCTGTCGTGTCCGCAGAACCCTCGACTGGTAAAACGACGGAAAGGGCGAAAAGGATCCGGCCTTTTGCCGATCTTTACCGGGGCTCTTGGCGCCGCCCGCGCCCAGCCCCACGCTGAGAGCGGCGCGCAGCCACCGGAATCGAATCGCATACCATCCCACCACCGCACGGAGCTCATACCATGGCCAGGCCGACGACCGTCTTCGTATGCCGCGAGTGCGGGGGCGAGGCGCTTCGCTGGGCCGGCCAGTGCCCCCACTGTCGGGCCTGGAACACGCTGGAGGAGTTCCACCCGGCACCGGCCCGCGGCGGCGGAGCCTCGTCGCGGCGGGCACCGGCGCGAGCTTCGCGCCCGCAGCCCCTGGCCGAGATCGACCTCGACCAGCAGGTCCGGCTGCGTCTCGAGTGGGAGGAGATGAACCGGGTCCTCGGCGGCGGCGTGGTTCCCGGCAGCCTGGTCCTGCTGGGCGGAGAGCCCGGGGTCGGCAAGTCGACGCTCCTGCTGCACCTCGCCGCCCAGGCGGCGCGGGATGGGCGCGGCGTCCTCTACGCGAGTGGCGAGGAGTCCGCGCAGCAGGTGGGGATGCGCGGGCGGCGGCTGAACCTGCCGGGTGAGCGGGTGCTGCTGCTCGCCGAGACCGACCTGGACGCGATCGCGGTCGCGGTCGACCAGGAACGACCGGCGCTCGCCATCGTGGACTCGATCCAGACCGTGCAGGACGGTTCGGTGGATGCGTCGCCGGGCTCAGTGACGCAGGTCCGGCTGGCGACGGCCCGGCTGTTGCGGGTGGCCAAGGATTCGGGGGTCCCGATCTTCCTCGTCGGCCACGTGACCAAAGAGGGGGCGATCGCGGGCCCGCGCGTCCTCGAGCACATGGTCGACACCGTCCTCTATCTGGAGGGGGAGCGCGACCAGGACCTGCGTCTGCTGCGGGCGACCAAGAATCGCTTTGGATCGGCCGAGGAGCTCGGGATCTTCGCGATGGGTGAAGAGGGGCTCCGCGAGGTGACCGATGCCGGCGCCGCGCTCCTCGGCGAGGGTGAGCCGGTGCCCGGGACCGCGGTGCTGCCGATGCTGGAAGGCAGCCGCCCGCTGCTGATCGAGGTGCAGAGCCTGGCGGCGAAGTCATCGCTGGGGCTGCCCCGACGGTCGGCGGCGGGCATCGAGATCAACCGCCTCCACCTGCTGCTGGCGGTGCTCGACCGCCGCGCCGGCGTCTCCCTCGCCGAGCATGACGTCTATGTGAACGTGGCCGGGGGGCTGCGGGTCAGCGAACCCGCGGTCGACCTGGCGGTGGTGCTGAGCCTGGCCGGCGCGGCGCGCGACGTGGCGCTCCCCGCCGGGACCGTGGTGCTGGGCGAGGTGAGCCTGACCGGGCAGGTACGCCGGGTGGGACGCATCGAGCGGCGCCTGCAGGAGGCTCGGCGCCGCGGGTTCGTGCGCGCCGTCGTCCCGCCCGGGGTGAAGCCTGCCGATCCCGGTCTGGAGCTGATCGAGGTGCCCGACGTGGCGACCGCGGTCGATCGCATGCTGCCCCGGTCGGGCCCGCGACCCACGATCTGGCAGGGCTCGGGCCGGCCTACCGTGGGAACGCCCTTCCCGCGGCGGTAGGATGGCTCGACCGCTTATGCAGCAACGAGGAGCGCAGCCCGCCGGCGTCGGACTCGTCGTGCCCGCGGCCGGTGGCGGGACGCGGCTCGGGCGCGGGGACAAGGCGTTCGTGGACCTCGCCGGCGCCCCACTCGTCGTTCACACCCTGCGCCGCTTCCTGCCTCTGCCCGAGATCGGCCCCATCGTGGTGGTGGCGCCGGCGGAGCGGGTCGCCGCGATGGCCGACCTGGTGCGCC
This sequence comes from Candidatus Dormiibacterota bacterium, assembly GCA_963808785.1. Taxonomy (GTDB): domain Bacteria; phylum Chloroflexota; class Dormibacteria; order Dormibacterales; family Dormibacteraceae; genus CAVTSA01. The sequence goes on from CAWEGH010000013.1 coordinate 28,452, forward strand.
CCCTGGCGGCCGGGGGCCGGATCTCCGTCTGCGCCGGCGGCCCCACCCGGCGGGACTCGGTGCGGCTCGGGCTCGCGGCGCTGCCCCGGGTGGAGCAGGTGCTGGTCCACGACGCCGCACGCCCCTTGGTCTCGCCGGAGCTCATCCGGCGGGTGCTGGCGGCGGTAGGCGAGACGGGAGCCGCCCTCCCGGGGGTGAACCCCCGCGACGCCGTCCGTCACGTGGTGGACGGACAGCTGGCAGGCGCCCTCGACCGCCGTGGTTTGATCCTCGCCCAGACCCCCCAGGGCTTCCGGCTGGAACTCCTGGAGGAGGCACACGCGAAGGCCCTGGCCGGCGGTGTGGAGGCCGACGACGACGCGCAACTGGTCTGGGCGCTGGGTCACCCGGTCGCGGTGGTGGCGGGGGAGGAGTCGAACCTGAAGGTCACGCTCGACGCCGATCTGGGGCCCTGCGAACAGCAACTCCTGCGCCTCCAGGTGCTCGCGTGAACCACCCCACGAAACCCCGCAGGCTCCCCACCCCACGAAGCCTCGCAAGCTCGGCTTCGCGGGGGCCCCGGGTCCGTTTCGCGGGGACCCCGGTGTGATTCGGGTCGGGCTGGGGCAGGACCAGCACCAGCTGACACCCGGCAGCCGGCTGGTGCTGGGGGGCGTGGAGCTGGGCCATACGCGGGGTCTTCGCGGCCACTCCGACGCCGACGTCCTGACGCACGCGGTGATCGACGCGCTGCTCGGGGCGGCGGCCCTGGGCACCATCGGTGAGCACTTCCCGGACACCGACGAGCGGTACCGCGGCACCTCCTCGCTGACGCTGCTGGCCGCCACCGCGGCCATGGTCCACGAGCGCGGCTGGCGGGTGGGCAACGTGGACAGCGTGATCGTGGCGCAGGAGCCCCGCCTGGCCGAGCACCTGCGAACGATGGCGAGGCGGCTGGCGGAGGTGCTGGGCGTCGAGGAGGGTCAGGTCTCGGTCAAGGCGACGTCGCCCGAGGCCGTGGGTGCGCTTGGCCGGGCGGAAGCGATTGCCGCCTCGGCGGTGGCCCTGCTGGAGCGCCCGGCATGACCTTCCGCCTCTTCGACACCGCCTCGGGTCTGGTCTCCCCGCTCAATACCGTGGAGCCGGGTGTCGTGCGCTTTTACTCCTGCGGCCCCACGGTCTACGCCAACATTCACATCGGAAACTTCCGCACGTTCCTGCTCACCGATCTGCTCCGGCGCCACCTGGAGGGGTCGGGGCACCGCGTGCGCCTGGTGATGAACATCACCGACGTCGAGGACAAGATCATCGCCACCGCCGAGCAGGCACGGATGCCGATCCAGGAGGTGACCGCACCCTTCGAGGCGAACTTCTTCGAGGACCTGGAACGGCTGCGCATCCGTCCCGCCGAGGTGTATCCCCACGCCACCGAGTACGTGCCGGGCATGATCGAGATGATCGCGAAGCTGCTGGAGCGGGGTCACGCGTACGTCGCCGACGATGGGGTCTACTACCGCATCTCCTCGTTCCCCGCTTACGGGTCGCTGGCCCACCTCGACCGTGCCGGGCTGCTTCCCGGGGCACGGGTCGCCAACGACGAGTACGAGAAGGAGTCCGCGAGCGACTTCGCGCTCTGGAAGCTGGCCGACTCGCGCGACGAGGCGGTCGGTGCCGCGTGGGACAGCCGCTGGGGCCGCGGCCGGCCGGGATGGCACATCGAATGCTCGGTGATGTCGACCACGATCCTGGGCCAGACGCTGGATCTGCACGGAGGCGGCGTCGACCTCAAGTTCCCCCATCACGAGAACGAGATCGCCCAGTCCGAGGGCGCCACCGGTCAAACGTTCTCGCGGCACTGGGTGCACGGCGAGCATCTGATGGCGGCCGGTGGGGACAAGATGTCGAAGAGCCTCGGCAACATCGCCAGCGTCCGCGAGATCTTCGAGGCCGGGTACGACCCCGCTGCGGTGCGGATGTTCCTGCTCGCGAGCGCCCACTACCGTACCCGGCTGAACCTCACCGAGCAAGGACTGCATGACGCGGCCGAAAACGTCCGCCGGCTGCGGGATCTGCGGGCACGGCTCCAGGAGACGCCCGTCGCCGACCTTGACGACACGCGGCTGATCCAGGTCGTGCGGGACGGTGCACGCGGCTATCAGGAGGCCCTGGACGACGATCTGAACCTGGCCCGCGGGATGGGGCGGCTGATGGATCTGGTCCGGGAGGCCAACGCCGCCCTCGATGCGGGCGGGGTGGGCCGGACCGGGCGGGAGGCGATCGTCGCCGCCCTCACCGCGGCCGACGCGCATTTGGATGTGCTGGGGGCTGAGCCGGACCGCCTGGATGAAGCGCTCGAGCGCCGGATCGCGCAGCGAGAGGACGCGCGCGGGAGGGGTGACTTCGAGGCCGCCGACCGGATCCGCGAGGAGCTGCGAGCGCAGGGGATCCTGCTCGAGGACACGGCGGGCGGCGTGCGCTGGCGTCGAGTGGTCGGGTGACCCTCCCGACACCCGGTTTCAGAACTTCAACACTATGGTTCGGACATTGTCCGTAACCATCGAATTGCCAGCATTGTGCGGCTATTCGAGCCGGAATGACCGCACGTTGCCGGCAATGTGCGAAGACAGACCTGAACCGGACGGAGGTAGGCCGACGTGAGCCAGCCGTCGAAAGGCGGTCGCCCGCGCGACGGCCGTCCGCCGGCGCGCGGCACGCAGGACCGGTCGCGAAGGGGGCGTCCGCCGGCCGGCGGCCCGCGCGAGCGGGGTGGGGGGGCCCCGCCGCCGGATCTGATCTACGGGCGCAACGCGGTGCTGGAGGCGGCGCGCGCAGGCCGGGTGCGGCGCCTGATCCTGGTCGCCGGGGTCCACGCCGATCCCCGGCTGGAGGAGCTGCGCCGCCTGATTCCCGCGTCGCAGATCGAGGAGGTGCCGGCGGCGCGTCTGGATGCTATGAGTCAGGGCCTGCACCAGGGTGTCGCCGGCCGGCTCCGCCCGCGGGAGTACGTCGAGCTGCGCCAGGTGCTGGCGGGGCGGCCTTCGCTGCTGGTGGCGCTGGACGGGGTCGAAGACCCACACAACTTGGGGGCGATCCTGCGCAGCGCCGAGGCGGCCGGCGCCGACGCCGCGCTGCTTCCCGAGCGCCGCTCGGCGCCGCTCTCGGCGGCCGCCGTCAAGGCCAGCTCGGGTGCGAGCGAGCTGCTGCCGCTGTGCCGGGTCTCTGGACTCGCCTCCACCATCCCGGAGCTGGGTCGCCACGGAATCTGGACCGCCGCGCTCGATCCCCGCGGCGAGGCGGCCCCTTGGGAGGTCGACCTGACCCAGCCGCTGTGCCTGGTGGTCGGCGGCGAAGGGTCGGGGGTGCACCGCCTGGTCCGGGAGCGGTGCGACCTCCGCCTCCGGGTCCCGATGGCGGGACGGGTCCGGAGCCTCAACGCGTCGGTGTCGGCGGGGATCGCCCTGTTCGAGGCGGTACGTCAGCGCCAGGCGGCGAGAGAACCCTCCACCTGACGATCCCCGACTGCCGGCGCCGGCACTCGGGGTCACCGGCCGGGTTCGGGCGAGGGCGATCCGTCGGGGGTTCGGGCCTCGTCTCTAGACTCGGGGCGATGTCGCCACTGCCCCTCGCGCCCTTGCGAGCGTCCTAAGCCGTGCGCAGGACCCGCATCGTCTGTACGCTCGGCCCCTCCTCGACCCAGGCCGGCGTCCTCCGCCGCATGATCACGGCCGGGATGGACGTGGCCCGCTTCAACTTCTCGCATGGAGACGAGGAGACACACCGCCGGGCGGTCCAGCTGGTGCGGGAGGCGGCGGCCGCGACCGGGCGGCAGCTGGCGCTGATGCAGGACCTACAGGGCCCCAAGATCCGGACCGGCCGGCTCGCCCACCCGCTCGTCCGCCTCGTCCGCGGCAGCAAGGTCACGCTGACCGCGCGCGACGTGGTGGGCGACGAGACGGTGGTCAGCGTCGATCAGCCGGTGGTCCTGCAGGAGCTGCGCCCGCGCGACCGGGTGCTGCTGGTCGATGGCCAGATCGAGCTGCGGGTGTCCAGCTGCGACGGCGTCGACGCCTCCTGTCAGGTCGCGCGCGGCGGGCTGCTCGGCGAGCACAAGGGGGTGGCCGTCCCGGGTCGGCCACTGGACCTGCCGCCCTTCACCCAGAAGGATCTCCGTGACCTGCGACTGGGCGCCGAGCTCGGCTTCGACTACACCGCCCTCTCTTTCGTGCGCAGCGCCGCCGACGTCCGCGGCTGCCGTGAGGCGATGGCAGAAGTGGGGGTCACGACCCCGATCATCGCCAAGCTGGAGCGCGCCCAGGCGCTGGCCCGGCTGCCCGAGATCATCGACGAGGTGGACGCGGTGATGGTCGCGCGCGGCGACCTCGGTACCGAGCTTTCGCTGGGGGAGGTGCCGGCGGCACAGAAGGACATCATCCAGCGGGCCAACGCGCGCGGCGTGCCGGTGATCACGGCGACCGAGATGCTGGAGTCGATGGTGACGTCGAACCGGCCCACGCGCGCCGAGGCCTCCGACGTCGCGAACGCGATCTGGGACGGGACCGACGCCGTCATGCTCTCCCAGGAGACCTCGATCGGCGCCCACCCGGCGGAGGCGGTGCGGGCGATGGCGCGGATCTGCCTGGCCGCCGAGCGCCACCCCGCCTACCAGCGCCAGCAGCGCGGCTGGCTCGACGGATCAGTCGCCTCGGCGATGGCCCACGCCGCGGCTGGGATCGCCGATGAGGTGGGGGCGCGGGCCATCATCGCCTTCACCGAGACCGGGGCGACCGCGCTCCACATCAGCAAGACCCGGCCCCGCGTGCCCGTGATCGCCGTCAGCCCACACCTCTCGGTGCTGCGGCGCACCACCCTCTTCAGCGGCGTGGTTCCGCTTCAGGTCGAGCGCGCCCCCGACACCGACGCCATGATCGAGAGCGCCGCGGGCGCGGCCAAGCGCGGGGGGCTGGTGAGGGAGCGAGACCGGGTGGTGGTGGTGGCCGGTGTTCCTCCGGGCCGCGCCGGTCAGACCAACCTGGTGAAGGTGGAGTCCGTCTGATGGCGGAGGCCACGTCGCGAGGCGGCCTCGACTGGCTGCCGGAACGGGTGCTGTGCGTGTCGGCCCATCCCGACGACTCCGAGTTCGGATACGGGGCCACGGTGGCGCGTCTCGCCGCCGAGGGGTCGGAGGTTACCTACGTGGTGGTGACCGACGGCAGCCAGGGCGGCGAAGACCCGGAGGTGCCGGACGCGGAGCTGGCTCTCCTCCGCCAGGAGGAGCAGCGGGCGGCGGCCGAGGTGCTGGGAGTCCGTGAGGTGCATTTTCTGGGGCTCCCGGACGGCCGGTTGGTCGCCGACCTCGCGCTGCGCCGCCTGATCGTGCGGGAGATCCGGCTCGCGCATCCACAGCTGGTGCTCACCCAGTCGCCCGCCCGAGCGCTGGTTTCGGGACGGATCGGCGTCGACCACCCGGACCACCTGGCGACCGGTGAGGCGACCCTGGAGGCGGTCTACCCCGACGCTCGTAACCCACGGGCCTTCCGCGACCTGCTCGGCGACGGCCTGGAGCCGGTCCGCGTGGAGGAGGTCTGGATCGCGGCGGCACAGGGCGGCGACCACCTGGTCGACGTGAGCGGCTTCGTAGACAAGAAACTCCAGGCGCTCGCCTGCCACCGAAGCCAGATCGACCACCACTCGGCCGCGCGCCCGCGGTTCGAGCTGGAGCGCTTCATCCGCGAGCGCCTGGCGGCGGCGGGGGAGCCGGCCGGCTATGGGGCGGCGGAGGGATTCCGCCGCCTCATCACGCGCTAGGGGCCGTGTCCCTAGGGTTGTTGGGGCAGGCCGCCATGACGCGGGGAGGGGAGGACACGCGGCGGCTCGCCGCCACCGTCCTCGCCCTCGACTCGGCCTTTGCCTCACCGCCTGCACGGTCTGTCTCTTTCCCTGGGACCGCACCATGAATTGCCGCCGACGTCGCCCGGGGCCGATTCGGCATACTTCGCGGTCCTGCCGACCACCAGGCCGGCGCCAGACGTTACGGGAAGCATGAGGAACGCACGAATTCAAACGGTCCTGGGGTGGGCCCTGGGGGGAGCGGCCGCGCTGGTCCTCCTGACCGGCTGCTCGGGACTGCCCTTCGCGCCGCAGTCGGCGTCGCAGCTCGCCGACGGCGCCTCCAGCAGCTGGTACAAGGATGGCGCCTTCCAGTTCAAAGGAAGGCTTTCGGTCAGGGAAGGGGCCGTCGACTTCACGGTCACCGAGTCGGCCAACGGCGGTCAGGCCCGGGGCAGCGGCACTCTGGTCCGCAAGCCGTTCACGTACCTCGCCGCCTCGAGCAACGAGTACCTGAAGGGCCAGTCGTTCTGGCAGCAGTACTACACCGGCCAGAACGACAATCAGACCCAGGCCAGGGGCTTTGAGCAGAACTACGCCGTGGCCTCCGGCAACGACGTCGCCGCCGCGCTGAGTCAGCTCCCCGATCTGGGCGGCGACCTGGCGCAGCTGCAGTCGGACGCGAACTCGTTCAAGAAGGGCGCCACCCGCACCATCGACGGACAACAGGCGACGCAGCTCAGCTTCGGCGGCGACACCTTCTGGGTGGCAGCGGGCAACCCGGATCAGCTGGTCGGGTTCAAGGCGGCGACCGCGGGGCAGCTGCAGAACGTCGACATCACGATCGCGGCCGCCAAGGTGCCCAACGTGAGCGCGCCGCCTCAGGCACAGACGGTCAACCCGCTGCAGCCGTCCACACTCCCGGCCCAGTACTCGGTGATCGACGCGTCGAACAACGAGAACGCGTGCGACCCGAACAGCTGCCAGCTACAGGCCGACATCGAGAACCTGACCGGCGCGCCGCAGGGCACCAGCACCGTGCAGTTGACGGCCCAGGATCCGAACACGAACGCCAGCATCATCAGCTGCAACGTCACCATTCCGGCGATCGCCTCCAATCAGTCCCAGACCGTCTCCTGCACCGTCTCCGGCTCGGTCTGGAATGCCTGGGCCACCAACGCCGAGAACGCGGGTGGCGGGTTCGCCTTCTTCACCGTGGTGGCGCAGATCACGGCCAACCCGCCGTACGTCGAGGGTGGCAGCAGCTAACCGATAGGGCCCGTCTGCCCGGCGGATGGGGCCGATCGCTGCCTGGGGACGCGGCCCCTAGCGCAGATCGGCGAGCGAGCTCCAAACCTCGAGCTTGGTCCGAACGCGCCGCACCACCTCGTCGGTGAACTCGGTGGTCGAGTTGCTCCCGCCCAGGTCGGGCGTCTTGAACCCGTCGGCCACCGCCTCCAGCGTCGACTCGTAAATCGAGCGCGAGGCGGTCTGATAGGCGCGGCTGCCGCTCAGGTAGTGGAGGATCGAGGCCACCGCCAGGATCATCGCCATCGGGTTGGCGAGGTTCTTGCCCTGGAGCGAAGGCGCGGTCCCGTGCGGGGCCTCGGACATCGCGACCGAGACCTCACCGTGCTCGTCGAAGCCCAGCACCACCGACTCGGCGCCGGCGATGCTGCCGAACATCGGCATCACCAGGTCGGACAGGTTGTCGCCGTCCCGGTTCAGCGCCGGGATCACCAGCGGGTCGCCGTTGGTGCCGATCAGCATCGCGTAGGTGGTGTCGATCAGCTGCGGGTTGTAGCGGACGTCCGGCGACTCGGCGGCCGCGCGGTCCATCTCCTCTTTGAGCATCCCCTCATAGACGGGACTGACCGTCCATTTGGGCCCGCCGAAGACAGTGGAGCCCGTGCGGCGGGCGTGCTCGAACGCGAACTGCGCCAGGATCCGGCAGGTCCGGCGGCTCACCTTCTCGGTGCGGTAGGCCCACTCCTCCAGGCCCTCGCCCTCCCGCCACTCCCGGGCGCCGTACGCGTCGTCGACCGCCATGCGGATGATGGAGATGGGGGAGAAGACCGCCAGCGCGGGACGGATGCCCGGGATCCGCCGCGCGGTGCGGACGATGACCCGGCCGTCGATCTCCTTGCGGAGAATGGCGTTCGGACTTCCCACGTCGTGGGCCCCCTCGGGCGTGATCGTGGCCGCCTTGAGCCCGGCCCTCGCCTTACGCATCGCGATCGCCGCTTCGTGGACGACCTGGTTCTGGGTCCGACGACGGTGCTCGAGCGAGAGGTCGAAGTGCTCCAGGTCGAGCCGTACCCCGAGCACGTGGGGGGCGAGAAGACGCAGTGCCTCCTGCAGCAGCTCCTCGCCCGTCTGGTCGCCGTGCAGGACGACGAGATCGGTCTTCTCGGTCACGAATTCACGCTACCCGATCGCCCTCCGGTTCCGGTGCCAGCCTCGTTAGGAGGCGCGCCCTGGTCGTGGTACCATTGTTTGAGCCTGGCGGAAGTCAGGTTTATTTTTTCTGCCCAGGCGAAGAACCAACGAGGCCCCATGGAGACGATCATCACCCTGCAGTGCGAGACCTGCAGGCGGCACAACTACACCACCAAGAAGAACAAGCGGAACGACCCTGATCGCCTGACGCTCAGGAAGTACTGCCGCTGGTGCCGCACGCACACCTCACACCGAGAGACCAAGTAGCGGGCGATGCCTTCCTCCAGGGCCCGCCGCCGTCGCGCTCAGCAGCGCCGCGGTCCCGCGCAGGGATCGCCTCGACGGCCGGCACCGGTGGCACGACCCCCGGAGCCGGCGTCGGTCGAGGAGGCCGAGTCCTTGGCGCTCGTCCGCGAGCAGGCCGAGGCCGAGCCCATCGACGCGGTCGACACGGAAGAACCGATCGACGCCGCGGAGGTCGATGATGGCGGTCCCGACCTTGCGGTGGACGAGAGCGAGCCCGATCTCGAGGACGAGCAGGGCGACGAGGCCGAGACGCTGGAGGAGCAGGAGGCCGATATCGAGCGCGCGGAGGCCGAGCTGGAAGCGGAACCAGCGCAGCCGGCGGCCGGTGAGCGGCGCGCCGGTCCGGACGTCGAGGACCGACCCCGGCCGGTCCCGCGCTCGGCAGGCCGGAACCGCCGGCGAGGGGCAACGCCTCCACCCCAGGGACCGGCGGTGGTGCGGTTCTTCCGTGAGACGTTCGACGAGCTTCGCAAGGTGGACTGGCCCACCCCCTCCGAGCTCTACCGGTACACGATCATCGTCATCGTAACCGTGATCGTGATGGCCGCGTTCATCGCCGGGATCGACTGGGCGCTCCAGCAGCTGGCGCAGAGATTCATCTACGGGACGTCGGTGGTCGGGGGCTGAGCCCCGCCCGCCGGCTGGATTCATGCAGAGATAGATAAGGGTATAGAGAAGGTCTGGAGACATGGCTGAACAGGCGACGAGCACGGCACCGACCGAGGAGGCCCAGTGGTACGTCATCCACGCGTACTCGGGGCATGAGGACAAGGTGAAGAAGAATCTCGAGCGTCGCATCGAGTCGATGGACATGCAGGACCGGATCCTGGACGTCCTGGTTCCGATGGAGGACGAGATCGAGATCAAGGAGGGGAAGCGCCGGCACGTGCAGCGACGGATCTTCCCCGGCTACGTGCTCGTCCGTATGCACATGTCGGACGAGAGCTGGTACGTGGTGCGCAATACGCCCGGCGTGACCAGCTTCGTGGGCAGCGGCAACAAGCCCGTGCCGCTCCAGGAGAAGGAGGTGCGGGGCATCCTCAAGCAGATGAAGCAGGAGGCCCCGAAGGTCAAGGTCGAGTACGACCTGGGCGAGACCGTCCGCGTGGTCGACGGGCCGTTCGCCGAATTCCTGGGTCGCGTTGACGAGATCAACGGGGAGAAGGGCAAGCTCAAGGTGCTGGTCACCATGTTCGGCCGCGAGACCCCATTGGAGCTCGACCTCCTCCAGGTGGAGAAGGTCCGGTAGCCCGGTGAGGGAGGCCTAGGAGAAGAGATGGCGAAGAAGAAGGTTCGCACCGTACTCAAGATCGAGCTGACGGCGGGCAAGGCCACCCCGGCGCCCCCCGTCGGCACCGCGCTCGGTCCGCACGGCGTCAACATCATGGACTTCTGCAAGCAGTACAACGAGCGCACCTCGCAGCAGTCCGGCGAGGTGATCCCGGCGGAGATCACGATCTTCGAGGACCGGAGCTTCGCGTTCGTGCTCAAGACCCCGCCCACGGTGCAGATGCTGAAGAAGGCGGCCGGGATCGAGAAGGGGTCGGCGAGGCCCAACCGCGAGAAGATCGGCACCGTCACCCGCGATCAGCTGCGGGTGGTGGCAGAGGCGAAGGTCAAGGACCTCAACACCCAGGACCTGGACCAGGCGACCAAGATGATCGAGGGCACCGCCCGTTCGATGGGGCTCGAAGTCGTTGGCTAGTCACCACGGGAAGAAGTACGTCGCGGTCGCGGAGCGGCTGCGCGAGGCGATCGGCCCCGATTCGGAGGGCCTGAGCCCGGTGCGAGCGTGCGAGGTCGTGAAGGACACCTCCGCCGTGAGGTTCGACGCCACCGTCGAGGCGCACGTCCGGCTGGGCGTGGATCCGCGCCACGCGGACCAGATGGTCCGCGGCTCGGTGGTGCTGCCGAACGGCACCGGCAAGGCGGTGCGGGTGCTGGCATTCGTGGGCGGGGACAAGGCGGCCGAGGCCAAGGAGGCGGGGGCCGACTTCGTGGGCGGCGAGGACCTGGTGCAGCGCATCCAGGGTGGCTGGACCGACTTCGACGTCGCCGTCGCCACCCCCGACATGATGCCCAAGGTGGGCCCGCTGGGTCGCATCCTGGGTCCCCGCGGTCTGATGCCCAACCCAAAGGCGGGCACCGTCACCTTCGACGTCGGACGCGCGATCCGTGAGGTGAAGGCAGGGCGAGTCGAGTACCGCACCGACCGCTTCGGCATCGTGCACGTCGCGATCGGCAAGGTTTCGTTCGACGCCGGGCGCCTGCAGCAGAACCTGGCCGCTCTGGTCGAGGCGCTGGTCCACGACAAGCCGCAGGCCGCCAAGGGGCAGTACCTGCGCAGCCTGCACCTGGCCGCCACCATGGGCCCCTCGGTCCCGATCGACGTGCGCGAGGCGGCCAGGCTCGTCACCGCCTGACCCCGCTTCGTCCGTCTTCGCTCGTCTCGTCTCGTTTCGTTTCGGCGTTTGCTAGGCGACCGACACCGGCTCACCGCCGGTGATCGCGACCAGCTGCGGGAAGGTGGAGGCGAAGACGGCGTGCGGGGTCCCGGCCGCGGCCCAGACCACCGGATACGCCTCCAGGGCCACGTCGACCAGCGTGCGCAGCCGGGTTGAGTGGCCCACCGGCGCCACCCCGCCGATCGGCTGCCCCGTCGCCGCGCGAACCTCCTCCGGGGTCGCGCGGCGGAGAGAAACGAGCCCGAGGGCGGACGCCACCTGTCGCAGATCCACCCGGTGCGCCCCGCTGGCCAGGATCAGCACCGGTTCGTCGCCCGCCATGAAGACCAGGCTGTTGGCGATCGCGCCCGGCTCGCACCCAAGCGCGGCCGCCGCCTCCACCGCGGTTCGGGTGGAGGCGTCGAGCTCACGCACGCGCACGCCGGGCGCCACCCGGGCCAGCTCCTCGGCCACCGCCTGGGCGTTGGGATGCATGCTTCCTCCTCTGCGGCCCGGGCCGGCAGCGCGGCTCAGGGGTGCTCTTCCGGGCGGCGCAGGCCGCCGAAATCGAGGGGCCCCGGCATCTCGCGCTCGGCCAGCGCGGTGAGGCGTCCTTCGTTCATCCGGATCACCACGATGCCCATGATCACGAGCGCCACCGCGGCCGCGCCCAGCACGATCCGGGACAGAGTGCCGTACCGGACCACCACCGCCCCCGCCTCGTAATAGACGATGCCCCAGAACCCGGCCCAGAGCACGGCGCCGACCGCGCTCGCGATTTCGAACCGCGGATAGGGCATGCGGGTCACGCCGGCGAGCAGCGAGATGTACGCGCGCAGGATGGTGACGAAGCGACCGAGCACGATGACCCACACGCCGTAGTGATTGAAGAGGTAGCGCGCGACCTTCAACCGCTCGTCCTTTATATGCAGCCATCGCGTGAGACGGAGCAGGACGCGGGAACCGCCGAAGTAGCCGATCGCGAACCCCGCGTTGGAGCCCGCGAAGGCGGCCACCGCCGCCACCAGGATGACCAGCGGTATGGACAGGCGGTGGGTGGCGGCGGCGAGCAGAGCGCCCAGGATGAGGGCGGTCTCCCCCGGGGACGGGATGCCCAGGTACTCGATCGCGACCAGGGCGAAGATGAGCGCGTAGGCGGGGCCCGGCGGCAGCTTGTCGAAGTCGATGCCGAAGAGGACCGCACCGGAGCTCGCCAGAGGCACCAGAACCAATCCGGCGGCTCCGATCATCCGGGCCACGTTACCCGAAGCCGTCAACCGGGTATGCTCCTCTTGGCCCGAGACGGCAGGTGGCGACGAGGCCTCAATTTCCTGCCCAGGCAAGCGTGCGTGACAGGGACTCCTCCCTGCCCCGGGCGACCTTGGCCGCCTTGGGTATGGAGGTTTTTTATGGCACGACCCGAAAAGGAAGCGCAGGTCAGCCTGATCTCGGAGAAGCTGCAGTCCGCCAAGACGGCGGTGCTGACCGACTACCGTGGTCTCAGCGTGGCCCAGCTTCAGGAGCTGCGCTCCAACCTGCGCCCGGCGAACGTCGAGTACCGCGTGGTCAAGAACACGCTGGCCCGGCGCGCGGTCGCCGACGCCGGACACGACACCGGCCTGCAGGAGCTGTTCACGGGCCCGATCGCGATCGCCTTCGGCTATGACGACCTGGGTACACCGGTCCGCCTGCTCACGGAGTGGGCGCGCCAGACCCGCCTGCCCCTGAACCTCAAGGGCGGCCTGGTCGAGGGCCGGGTGATGAACGCCGAGGAGATCCGCCAGATCGGGGATCTGCCGTCGCGCGAGGTGCTCATCGCGCAGCTGCTGGGCACCCTGCAGTCGCCGCTGGGTCAGCTGGCGAGCGCGATCCAGTCGTCGGTGCAGGAGTTGGTGGGACTGCTCGAGGCGCGGCGCGAGCAGCTCGAGAGTGGCGCTGATGGGACCGGCGGCGCGCCGGCCGCGGCCGCCTGACAGAGAGGCAAGGAGTTAGAAGTGGCAACCAAGATCACCCCTGAAGAGTTCGTCGAGGCTCTCGAAACCTGGAGCGTGCTCGACGTGGTCAACGCCGTCAAGGCGATCGAGGACAAGTTCGGCATCAAGGCGGCGGCCGCGGTCGCGGCGCCGGCCGCGGCGGCGACCAACGGGGCCGCCGACACGGCGGCGCCGGAGGAAGAGAAGACCGAGTTCACCGTCGTCCTGACCGAGATCGGCGCCAGCAAGATCAACGTCATCAAGGCGGTCCGCGAGCTGACCTCCCTGGGTCTGAAGGAGGCCAAGGACCTGGTCGACGGCGCCCCCAAGAACGTCCTCGAGAACGTGAGCAAGGACGACGCCGACAACGCCGTCAACAAGCTCAAGGAGGCAGGCGCCACGATCGAGGTCAAGTGACCTCGTCCGCCCGCCCTCGCCGACGGCCCGCCCCCCACGCCAGGGGGCGGGCTGTTTCTTTTCTTCCCACGGAGTGGTCGCGCTGGCGCGCGAGCGCTTCGCGCACGAGGGATAGCACCGGGGCGTCCGGTTGCGGGTGCGCATTTGACTTACTTGGGTGGCTGCGCCCCCAAACCCCTCGACGGCACTGGCCGTCGTACCCTGCCGGGCCCGCAGGGTGGCGTGCTGTGGTGAGGTCGGCCGGCGACTTGCTTTGGGCTGGCGCCCAAGTGCTGCGCACCCGCTTGTGCGTGTCCGCGGGGTGCCTCCGGACCTCGACTGTGGGCTGCCCGTGCTGCCTGCGCAGCGGCGTTCGCCCCTGACCGCGGCGCCAGCCGCGGGGCCGAAGGCCCAATAGATAAGGCAGGTCGTCTTCCTGCCGGGGGGCTTTCGGGGGCCCTCCCCGAATCTGGGTGTTGCACGGCTCTCAGGGGCGAACCCCAAACCTGCAGGGACTCTCCCTGCGTGCGCCTGCGGCAAGCTCCGGATGGCGGCGTTCGCGGGGCCGAAGGCCCAATGGATAAGACGGGTCGTCTTCCTGCCGGGGGGCCTTCGGGGGCCCTCCCCCGAACATGGGGGTTGCACGAAACGCACCGGTTGTGCACATACTTAACCTCGATGCGCGTGAGGGGCTCGAAACGAGCCTGAAGACTCCGCGACGGTCGCTCACCTGAGGTGGGGGATCCGGAGACGTGCGCGCATTCCACACATTGGCCCGCGGCGTGGTACGCTAAGCGGTCTCGTGCGTGCCGTCTCGCTGTGCCTCTCCCTCGGGCCCTGGTTCAGCGTGCCCTTCGATCTCCTTAGGAGTATGCCCCTGTGATGATCTCTGAGATGAAGGCTCCCGCGCGCCTGAACTTCGGCCGGATCCCCAATCTCGTCGAAACCAAGGATCTCATCTCCACCCAGACCGACTCCTTCCGGTGGTTCCTGAGCGATGGGCTCCGGGAGCTGTTCGACGAGATCAACCCGATCACGGACTACTCGGGCAAGAACTTCGAGCTTCGCTTCCTGGACTTCGAGTTCGGCTCTCCCAAGTTCAGCGTCGACGAGTGCCGCAACCGTGACATGACGTACGCGGCGCCCCTTCGCATTCGCACCCGGCTGACGATCCGGGAGACGGGAGAGATCAAGGAATCCGAGGTCTACATGGGCGACTTCGCCCGCATGACCGACGAGGGCACCTTCATCATCAACGGGACCGAGCGCGTGGTCGTCTCGCAGCTGGTCCGCTCGCCCGGTGTCTACTTCACCGCCACCGAGGACCCGGCGTCGGGCCGGCGTCTCTTCGGCGCCAAGCTGATTCCCAACCGCGGGGCCTGGCTCGAGATCGAGACCTCGGCCAAGGACCTGGTCACAGTCAAGATCGACCGCAAGCGCAAGGTCCCGGTGACGGTCCTGCTGAAGGCGCTCGAGCTGCCCAGCCTGGCCGCCGTCGACGGCGACCGCGAGGGACAGCGGCGCGCGCTCCAGGAGCTGTTCGGGGACGTGGACAACAACCCCGAGCACCACTACCTGGAGGCCACCTTCGACAAGGACCCGACGCTCCGGGCCGAGGATGCCCTCCTCGAGCTGTACCGGCGCGTGCGCCCCGGCGATCCGCCCAGCGTCGACAACGCGCGCACCCTGCTGCAGGGCTTGTTCTTCTCCAGCCGCCGCTTCGACCTCGGCCGCGTCGGCCGCTACAAGGTCGACAAGCGCCTGGGCCGTCCGGCCGACGAGATCCAGGAGCGGGTTCGCGACCGCAGTCTCCGGATCCTCGAGAAGGGTGACTTCGTCGCCATCCTGCGCAAGCTCCTGGAACTGAACAACGCGCCTCGCGATCAGCAGATCGCGGACGACATCGACCACCTCGGCAACCGCCGGGTGCGGGCGGTGGGTGAGCTGCTCCAGAACCAGTTCCGCATGGGGCTGATCCGGATGGAGCGGATCATCAAGGAGCGGATGACGATCTCCGATCCCAACACCGTCACCGCGGCGTCGCTGATCAACGCGCGGCCGGTGGTGGCGGCGATCAAGGAATTCTTCGGCTCCAGCCAGCTGTCACAGTTCATGGACCAGGTCAACCCGCTGGCCGAGCTGACGCACAAGCGACGCCTCAACGCGCTCGGCCCGGGCGGTCTCTCGCGCGAGCGCGCCGGGTTCGACGTGCGCGACGTCCACCACAGCCACTACGGCCGCATCTGCCCCATCGAGACGCCCGAGGGCCCGAACATCGGGCTCATCGGCTCGCTGGCCACCTACGCGCGCGTCAACGAGTTCGGGTTCGTGGAGTCGCCCTTCCGCCGCGTCTACAACCGCCTGCCGGTCGACGGCAACGCGGATGAGCTGCTGAACCGGGTGCTCCGCCGCCCGGTGACCAATGACGAGGAAGAGGTTCTTCCCCGCGGTGCGCACCTCGACGAGCCGGCGATCCAGCAGTTGCGCGAGGCGGGCGTGGAGGCCGTCGACATCCTGCCCTGGGCTTCCGACGAGGTCGTCTACCTGTCCGCCGACGAGGAGGACATGTACGGGATCGCGCAGGCGAACACGCCGCTCGACGACCACAAGAACTTCACCGACACCCGCGTCCCCTCCCGGGTTCGTGGTGAGCCGATCGTGGCCGACGCGGTCGGGATCCAGTACATGGACGTGTCGCCGAAGCAGATCGTCTCGGTGGCGACCGCCATGATCCCGTTCCTGGAGCACGACGACGCCAACCGGGCCCTGATGGGCTCCAACATGCAGCGGCAGGCGGTGCCCCTGCTGGTGACCGAGTCGCCGCTGGTCGGGACCGGCGTGGAGGCGGCCGCCGCCCAGTACTCGGGCGAGATGCTCGTCTCCGAGGTCTCGGGCACCGTGGTCGACGTGGCCTATCCGCAGGAGCTGCACGGCGTCCACGCCAACCCCGTGTATGACATCGTGGTGCGCCCCGACGACGGGTCCGAAGAGCGCCGCTACTCCCTGACCAAGTTCTATCGCTCCAACCAGGGCACCTGCATCAACCACCGGGTGATGGTGAAGCCGGGCCAGCACGTCGACCCGGGCACCATCCTCGCCGACGGCCCCGCCATCGACAACGGTGAGATGGCGCTCGGCCGCAACGTGCTGGTCGCCTTCATGCCCTGGGAGGGCTACAACTACGAGGACGCGATCCTCCTCAGCGAAGACATCGTCAAGGCCGACAAGTACACCTCGATCCACATCGAGGAATTCGAGATCGAAGCCCGCGAGACGCGCCTCGGTCCTGAAGAGATCACCCGCGACATCCCCAACGTGTCGGAGGATGCGCTGCGCAACCTCGACGAGCGCGGCATCGTCTACATCGGCGCCGAGGTCAACGAGGGCGACATGCTGGTGGGCAAGATCACGCCCAAGGGCGAGACCGAGCTCTCCGCGGAGGAGCGGCTGCTGCGCGCGATCTTCGGTGAGAAGGCGCGCGAGGTCCGCGACTCCAGCCTTCGCGTCCCCCACGGGGAGCGCGGCACCGTGGTCGACGTCAAGGTGTTCAGCCGCGAGAACAAGGACGAGCTGGCGCCCGGCGTGACCGAGCTGGTGCGGGTCTACGTGGCCCAGAAGCGGAAGATCTCGGCCGGCGATAAGATGGCCGGCCGCCACGGAAACAAGGGCGTGGTGAGCCGGATCATGCCGGTCGAGGACATGCCGTTCCTGCCCGACGGCACGCCGGTTGAGATCGTGCTCAACCCGCTCGGCGTGCCGAGCCGGATGAACCTGGGCCAGGTGCTGGAGACCCACCTCGGGTGGGTGGCGCAGTCGCTCGGCCTCAAGGTGCAGACGCCGGTCTTCGATGGCGCCTCGCTGGCCAAGATCCAGGACGAGCTGGCGGCGCGCGGCCTGCCCCGCGAGGGGAAGCTGGAGCTGCGCGACGGCCGCACGGGCGAGGCCTTCGACCAGCCGGTGACGGTGGGCCAGATCTACATGCTGAAGCTGGCTCACCTGGTCGAGGACAAGATCCACGCCCGCTCCACCGGGCCCTACAGCCTGGTCACCCAGCAGCCGCTGGGCGGCAAGGCCCAGTTCGGCGGCCAGCGCTTCGGCGAGATGGAGGTCTGGGCGCTGGAGGCCTACGGGGCGGCGCACGTCCTGCAGGAGATCCTGACCGTCAAGTCGGACGACATCGTGGGCCGGGTCAAGGCCTACGAGGCGATCGTCAAGGGCGACAACACCCTCGAGGCCGGCATCCCGGAGTCGTTCCGGGTGCTGGTGAAGGAGTTGCAGGGCCTTGGTCTCGGCGTCGAGATCCTGAGTGAGAACGAAAGCCAGATCGTGCTCAGCGAGGAGGACTCCCCCGAGATGCCTCTCGACCTGGGCATCAGCCTGGAGCGCGAGGAGCGCGAGGAGAGCCTCGATTAGAAGATCGGCGAGGAGAGCCTCGATTAAAAGATCGGCGAGGAGAGCCTCGATTAAAAGATCGGCGAGGAGAGCCTCGATTGATCAATCGCGAGGAGAGTCTGGACTGAGCGGCAGTCGCCAGGGATCCAGTCGGTACGGCACGCACATGTTGCAGAGGGACAATTGCTGAAGCTCGAGAATTTCGACGCGCTGCGGCTCACGCTCGCCTCTCCCAAGACGATCCACTCGTGGTCGCACGGTGAGGTGACGAAGCCGGAGACGATCAACTATCGCACGCTCCGTCCGGAGCGCGACGGGCTTTTCTGCGAGCGCATCTTCGGTCCCACGCGGGACTGGGAATGCCACTGCGGGAAGTACAAGCGCTACCGCTACAAGGGCATCATCTGCGAGAAGTGCGGCGTCGAGGTGACGCGGTCCAAGGTCCGCCGCGAGCGCATGGGCCACATCAAGCTGGCCTCCCCGGTCAGCCACGTCTGGTACTTCAAGGGCATCCCGAGCCGGATGGGCCTGCTCCTCGACCTGACCCCCCGCAACCTCGAGAAGGTCCTCTACTTCGCCAACTACATCGTCACCGACGTCGACGAGGAGGTCCGTGAGCGGGAGCTTTCCGGGCTCTCGGTGGAGGACAACGCCGAGATCGTGCGGGTTCGCGGGCAGCTGGAGGCCGGTGCCGAGGGCGTCCGGGCGCAGCACGAGTCGGACCTGGCGGAGCTTCGCAACGAGGTCCAGGTGGAGACGCAGCGGCTGCAGCAGGCGCACGACGCCGCCGTGGCCGCGCTCACCGAGCGGGCTCAGGAGCTGGAGCGGCAGATCCGGGACCAGCTGGGCCAGAAGACCCGGCGGCTCCTGACCATCGGCGAGGGTGACGACGAGGTGACCGTGGTCGAGCGGGGCACCGTCCTGACCGAGGACCTGATCCCCGAGCTTCTGCGCCGCGTGCAGGAGATGGTGTCGACGTCCGAGGCGAGCACCCGGGCCGCGCAGGCCGACCTCCGCGCGCGCGTGGAGAAGGCGGAGGCCGATCTCGAGGCGCAGGTGGCGGCCGAGACGGAGCAGCAGCGCGGGCGGCTCGAGTCGGACCTGCTGCAGCTCGAGGCCGAGGTGCAGTCGTCGCGTGAGGCTCTGGAGGGGCTGCACGTCAAGCAGCTCCTGACCGACATGCAGTACCGCGACCTGGAGGAGCGGTTCGCGCACGTCTTCCGCGCCGGCATCGGCGCCGAGGCGATCCGCGATCTCCTGGCCCGCGTCGACCTGGAGCAGGAGTACTACCGCCTGCGCGAGGAATCGCGGGCGACCTCCGGCCAGCGCAAGCAGAAGGCGATCAAGCGGCTCAAGGTGGTCGAGGACTTCCGCAAGTCGGAGGGCAGCCCGACCTGGATGGTCCTGGAGATGCTCCCCGTGATCCCGCCCGAGCTGCGGCCGATGGTTCAGCTGGACGGCGGCCGGTTTGCGACCAGTGACCTGAACGACCTCTACCGCCGCGTCATCAACCGCAACAACCGGCTCAAGCGGCTGCTCGAGCTGGGCGCGCCGGAGATCATCGTTCGCAACGAGAAGCGGATGCTGCAGGAGGCGGTCGACGCCCTGATCGACAACGGTCGTCGCGGGCGAGCCATCACCGGCACCGGCAACCGCAAGCTGAAGTCGCTCAGCGACATGCTGAAGGGGAAGCAGGGTCGCTTCCGCCAGAACCTGCTCGGCAAGCGGGTCGACTACTCGGGCCGCTCGGTCATCGTGGTCGGCCCCTGGCTGCAGCTGCACGAGTGCGGCCTCCCCAAGAAGATGGCGCTCGAGCTCTTCAAGCCCTTTGTCATGCGGGAGCTGGTCAACAAGGGTTACACCACCAACATCAAGTCGGCGAAGCGGATGGTAGAGCGGTCGCGTCCCGAGGTCTGGGACGTCCTCGACGAGGTCATTCGCGACCACCCGGTTCTCCTCAACCGCGCCCCCACGCTGCACCGGCTCGGCATCCAGGCCTTCATGCCGGTGCTGGTCGAGGGTTCGGCGATTCAGATCCATCCGCTCGTCTGCGGGGCGTTCAATGCCGACTTCGACGGTGACCAGATGGCGGTCCACGTGCCGCTCTTCAGCGGGGCGATCGCCGAGGCCAAAAACCTGATGCTGTCGTCCCAGAACGTCCTCTCGGCGGCGGACGGTCACCCGGTGGTGGCTCCCTCGCAGGACATCGTGCTGGGCTCCTACTGGCTCTCCGCCACCCGGACCAAGCAGCCCCACGGTGAGTCGCTGAAGAAGCTTCGGAGGTTCTCCGGCCAGGACGAGGTGCTCCTGGCCCACCAGGTGGGATCGGTGCGCCTGCACGAGTGGGTGCGCGTGCGTCTCTGGCCGAACGGAGAGGACCGGCCTTCGGAGCTGGTCACGACCACGCCCGGCCGCGTCATCTTCAACTCGGTGCTGCCGATCGGCCGTCCTGCGCTTCCCTCCGAGGACGGGGTGGAGCAGGAACCCCTGTGCTTCCAGAACATGCTCTTCGACCGCAAGCAGCTGCGGGTCCTGGTGTCCGCGCTGTTCCGGCTCTACGGGGCGGATGTGACCGCCGAGGTGGTCAACGAGATCAAGCGGCAGGGCTTCGCCTACGCGACGCGGTCCGGCATCACGATCTCCGCCATGGACGTGCCGCATCCCAAGGAGAAGGCCGAGATCCTGGCTGCCACCGACCAGAAGGTGGACCGCGTAGAGAGCATGTTCCGCCGTGGACTGATGACCGAGGACGAGCGCTACCGCGAGGTGGTGGAGCTCTGGACCAAGGCTCAGGAGGATGTCGCCGCCTCCACCGAGAGCGCGTTCGACGAGTTCGATCCGATCTGGATCATGATGACCTCCGGCGCCCGCGGGAACATCCAGCAGGTGCGCCAGCTGGCCGGCATGCGCGGCCTGATGGCCGATCCCACCGGCCGCATCATCGACCTGCCCATCCGCGCCAACTTCACCGAGGGGCTCACGGTCCTCGAGTACTTCATCTCCACCCACGGCGCCCGCAAGGGTCTCGCCGACACCGCGCTGCGGACGGCGAACTCGGGCTACCTGACGCGGCGTCTGGTCGACGTGGCGCAAGATGTCATCGTCCGCGAGGAGGACTGCGGCACCCAGAACGGGATCTGGGTCCGCAACGTCAATCAGCGCGGCGCCAAGGCGGACCCGATCGCGAACAAGATCGCGGGCCGGATCGCCGCCGAGGACATCGTCACCAAGGACGGCGAGGTTCTGTGCCGCACCGGCGAGACCGTCACCAACGCGCTCGCCGAGCGGGCGATCGCGGCTGAGGTGGGGACGGTCAGGGTCCGCTCGGTCCTCTCCTGCGAGGCGCGCGAAGGTGTCTGCCGCCTCTGCTACGGCCGCAATCTGGCCACGGGCAAGCTGGTCGAGGTGGGCGAGGCGGTCGGCGTGATCGCGGCTCAGTCGATCGGTGAACCGGGGACCCAGCTCACCATGCGCACGTTCCACACCGGCGGCGTCGCCGGCGTCGACATCACGCAGGGTCTGCCCCGCGTCGAGGAGCTGTTCGAGGCGCGCATCCCCAAGGGTCGCGCCATCATCTCCGAGATCGACGGCGACCTGGAGGTGATCCGCGACGACTCGGGCCGCCGGGCTCGGGTGGTCTCGCGGGACGAGTTCGAGGTCTCCTACCCGCTGGACGGGATGACGGTGCAGGTCCACTCGGGCGACCACGTCATGGAGGGTCAGCAGCTGGCCCACGACGAGGCCGGGGAGGCCGTGCTCCGGACTCGCCACGCGGGTGTGGTGACGGTCTCCAACAAGGAGGTCATCGTCAAGACCGAGGACGAGGAGGTACGCGAGTACCCGATCGCCCAGGGTCAGCGCATCCGCACCGACCTCGACAAGGGCGTGGCCCACATCGAGGCCGGCGAGCAGATCACCGAGGGTGCGATCAATCCCCAAGACCTGCTCCAGGTCCGCGGCAAGGAGGCGGTGCAGACGTTCCTGGTCAACGAGGTGCAGCGCGTGTACCGCTCCCAGGGCGTCGACATCGACGACAAGCACATCGAGGTGATCATTCGGCAGATGATGCGGAAGGTCCGCATCGACCAGGCCGGCGACACGTCGCTGCTCCCGGGCGAGATCGTCTCCCAGTGGGAGTACGAGGCGGCGAACAAGGAGATCCTGGCCGAGGGCGGTGAGCCGGCGACGGCGCACACGGTGCTGCTCGGTCTGATCAAGTCGGCGCTCAACACGGCCTCGTGGCTGTCGGCGGCGTCGTTCCAGGAGACGACACGAGTGCTCACCGAGGCCGCCATCTCGGGCAAGGTGGACCGCCTGCGGGGTCTCAAGGAGAACGTCATCATCGGGAAGCTGATCCCCGCCGGGACCGGCCTCGACTACTACAAGAAGCAGCGCGAGCAGGCGGCGCGGATCCTCGACGAGGAGCCGCTCGACCTCGACACGCTGAGCGTCTGAGCGCGGCGTAGGCGTTAGGGTCAGAGTGTCCGCACTCTGACCCTAAAACGGCGCCGGTAGCGTCCGAGTGCGGACATTCTGACGCTTCACCCTCCCGGTGGTGCACCATCGGGGCATGGCGACGGTGGTGCCGGGCGAGGCGCGGGTGGAGGGGGGAGCGCTCATCTCCACCAACCCCGCCAGGGGCCGGGTGGTGGGGAGGGTCCGCGTCGCGACCGCGGGCGACGTGGGAGAGGCGGTCGCGGGCGCGCGCGAGGCGGGGCTCTGGTGGGCGAGCCTGGGATTCCGGCAGCGAGCGGTGCGGCTCCGGCGCTGGCGGGCCGACATCGCGCGCCGGCTGGAGGAGGTCGCGGCGCTGGTTCACGCCGAGGGTGGCAAGCCTCGCGCGGAGGCGATCGTGGAGACCGTGGCGGCCATCGACCACATCGAGTGGGCGGCCGCGAACGCTGAGCGGGTGCTAGCGCCCAGGCGAGTGCGCTCGAGGCTCCTCCTGGTCGAGCACGGGGCATATCTCGAGTACCAGCCTCTCGGCACCGTGGGCGTGATCGGCCCCTGGAACTACCCGGTGCTGACGCCGGTCGGCTCCCTCGCCTACGCGCTGGCGGCCGGGAACGCGGTCGTCTTCAAGCCCAGTGAGTACACCCCGGCGGTCGGCCAGTGGCTGGTCGACTCGTTCCGCCGCGCCGTGCCCGAGGAGCCGGTGCTGCAGCTGCTCCACGGGGGCGGCGAGGTCGGGGCCCTGCTCTGCCGGGCGGGGGTCGACAAGATCGCGTTCACGGGGTCGACGGCGACCGGGAAGCGGGTGATGGCGGCCTGCGCCGAGACGCTGACCCCGGTCCTGATCGAAGCCGGCGGCAAGGACGCGCTGCTGGTCGACGAGGACGCCGACCTGGAGCTGGCGGCCGACGCCTGCTGCTGGGGAGCCATGACCAACGCCGGCCAGACCTGTCTCGGGATCGAACGCGCGTACGTGGTCGACTCGTGCTACGACGAGTTCCTGACCGCCTTGATCGCGCGGGCCGGGCGGCTGCGGGTGGGGGAGGATGACGACGCCGACCTGGGCCCGATCACCATGCCTCGACAGCTGGAGGTAATCCGGCGGCATCTGGAGGATGCGGTGGCGCGCGGCGCGCGGGCGGTGCTGGGCGGACCCGACGCCGTGCGCCCGCCGTACGTCTGGCCCACGATCCTGGTCGACGTCCCGGATGACGCGCCGGCGATGACCGAGGAGACGTTCGGACCTACCCTCGCGGTGACGCGCGTGCGCGACCTGGACGAGGCCGTGCGGCGGTCGAACGCGAGCAAATATGGGCTCGGCGGCGCGGTGTTCGGACGGGCCCGCGCGATGGAGGCCGCGTCGGCGCTCCGCACCGGGATGGTTTCGGTCAACTCCGCCCTCGCCTTCGTCGGCATGGCGAGCCTGCCCTTCGGCGGGGTCGGTGACTCGGGCTTCGGCCGCACCCACGGTGACGACGGGCTGCGTGAGTTCGCCCGCGCTAAGGCGATCACGCGCCGGCGAGGCCCTTCTCTGTTGCCGGCGATGACGTTCGACCGGCGACCCTGGCAGGTGGACCTGCTGTCGAGGCTGATCAGGCTTCGGTACGGCCGCTGAACGATCGGCCGGCGTTCACGCGACGCAGAACTCGTTGCCCTCCGGGTCCTGCATCACGATCGCGAAGTCTTGAAAGGGTCCGAACCCCTCCTCATGGACCCGGATGCGGCTGGCCCCCAGGATCTCGAGCCGTTGGGCCTCGCCCTGCGCCCGGTCATGCCCCACGTTCAGATCCAGGTGGAGGCGGTTCTTGACCGTCTTCGGCTCCGGGACTCGCTGAAAGAACAGCCGCGGGCGGCGACCTTCCGGATCGACAACGGCGCAGCGCTGATTGATCTGATCTTCACGCAGGCCCTGAGCACGCATCTCACGGATGGTCTCCGGGTCCCAGGTCCACTGCTTCTGGTAGCCGAGCGCCGCGGCCCAGAAGGTGGCCAGTGAGTCGGGATCGCGGCAGTCGAAGACGACCTGGAGGCCCGGCGCCGGCGTGGTGTCATCCGCCATGAACCGGCATCCTAGAACATCCGTTCGGCAACGTCAAGGGCGGTCCTCGGCGGTCCCGGCCTCCAGCTCCGCCAGCGTGGCGTACGACGGCTGGGCGCCGGTTCTGGTCGCCGACCAGGCGGCCGCTCGCGCGGCGAACCGTGCCGCCTCGGCCAGCGAGGCACCGGCCGCGAGGCGGGCCGCCACCGCACCGGTGAACGCGTCCCCGGCGCCCGTGGTGTCGACCGGCGTGATGGGGACCGCCGGGATCTCCGTCACCCGCCCCTCCTCCAGCACCACCGCGCCCTCGGCACCCAGGGTCACGATTGCCGCCGGCATGCCCCGCTGCCGGAGCCGGCTCGCGGTCGTCTCCCAGTCGCCCTGCGTCTCGAGCAGGTCGGCCGCCTCACTCTCGTTGAGCAGGAGCAGGTCGACCGCCTCCAGCAGCCGGTCCGTGATGGGAGCCGCGGGGGAGGGGTTGAGCACCACCCTGACGCCTGCTTCCCGCGCCTGGCGGGCCGCCGCGATCACGGTCTCCATCGGGACCTCGAAGCAGAGACACAAGACCGCCGCTCCACGCAGCAGGTGGGGGAGCCCGGCAAGATGGTCTGGCGTGAGCGCACCGTTGGCTCCGGCGGACAGCACGATGGTGTTCTCGCCCGCCCGATCGACCGTGATCACCGCCGTCCCGGTGGCCACCTCCGGCGCCCGCTGCACCCCCTCTACCTCTACTCCGGCCTTCCGCAGCTCCCGCAGCAGCAGATCACCGTGGTCATCGCGGCCGACCGCGCCCACCATCGCCACCCGGGCGCCGAGACGGGCGGCCGCCGCCGCCTGGTTCGCGCTCTTCCCGCCGGGCGCGACCACGAGAGCCGACCCGTGCACGGTCTCTCCGGGCCGGGGCAGCCGCTCGGTGCGGACCGTCAGGTCGGCGTTGAGCGACCCCACCACGACCACCCGCCGGCCCACGCCACCCATGGCCCAGAGCATAGTCAGCGCAGGGGAGCGCCAGGCCCACTTCCGAGCGCGGGCTGTGTTTGGGCGGGACGTGTCGAGGGCACGATTCCACTGGCCCGACGAGTTCACCGTCGATGCGGTAAAGTAGCGGGCTGTCGCCCACGCGGACGTTGCCGCCTGGGATCAATTTGTCCTGCGTTAGAAGCGGAGAAAGTATTGCCGACCATTCAGCAGCTGGTTCGAATCGGCCGCAAGCCCGCGGTCAAGAAGTCGAAGTCGCCTGCGCTCCGGGGCTCGCCCCAGCGGCGCGGTGTGTGCGTGCGCGTCTACACCGCGACTCCGAAGAAGCCGAACTCGGCGCTGCGAAAGGTCGCGCGCGTCCGCCTCACCACCGGCATCGAGGTCACCGCCTATATCCCCGGCATCGGACACAACCTGCAGGAGCACTCCAACGTCCTCATCCGCGGGGGCCGTGTCAAGGACATGCCCGGCGTGCGCTACCACATCATCCGCGGCACGCTCGACACGGCGGGGACTCGCAACCGCAAGCAGGGCCGTTCCAAGTACGGCGCCAAGCGGGAGAAGAGCTAGTCATGCCCCGCCGCAATCGACCCCAGCGCCGGCGGATCGCGCCGGACCCGATATACAACTCCGAGCAGGTCAGCAAGTTCGTCAACATCGTGATGCGCGACGGCAAGCGGTCGACCGCGCAGAAGGTCACGTACGACGCCCTTCGCCAGGCGGGCCGGCTGTCGCGCCGGGAGCCGCTCGAGGTGTTCGACCTCGCGCTCCGGAACGCGACACCTCAGCTGGAGGTGAAGCCACGCCGGGTCGGGGGCGCCACCTACCAGGTGCCGATGGAGGTGCGGCCGGAGCGCCGGCTGGCGCTGGCGCGGCGCTGGATCGTTCGCTTCGCGCGACAGCGGGGCGGGCGCAGCATGGCTGACCGGCTGGCCCACGAGTTTGCCGACGCCGCCAACAACACCGGCGGCGCGGTACGGCGGAAGGAAGAGACACACCGGATGGCGGAGTCCAACAAGGCCTTCAGCCACTTCCGGTATTGATAGGGACTGAGGGGATCACGGCAGTGGCTGTGAAACAAACCAGCCGTCTGGAACGGCTACGCAACATCGGAATCATCGCTCACATCGACGCCGGGAAGACGACGACGACGGAGCGCATCCTGTTCTACACCGGGCGCCTTCACCGGATGGGCGAGGTGCACGAGGGCGCCGCGACCATGGACTGGATGGTGCAGGAGAAGGAGCGGGGGATCACCATCACCTCCGCGGCCACCACCTGCCACTGGCGCGACCACGACATCAACATCATAGACACGCCCGGACACGTGGACTTCACGGTGGAGGTCGAGCGCAACCTGCGCATCCTCGACGGTGGGGTGGCGGTGTTCGACGCGGTGGCCGGCGTGGAGCCCCAGTCGGAGACGGTCTGGCGGCAGGCCGACCGCTACGGCGTACCCCGCATCGCGTTCATCAACAAGATGGACCGGATGGGGGCGGACTTCTACGCCTCCGTGGAGTCGATCCTGAACCGCCTCGGCGCGCGCGCCGTCCCGGTCCAGGTCCCGATCGGCTCCGAGGACGACTTCCGCGGCGTGGTCGACCTGATCGGCATGCGCGCGATCGTCTACACGGACGACCTGGGCAAGCACGTCCAGAGCGCTGACATCCCACAGGAGCTGGAGGAGAAAGTCGTGCGCTACCGGCGCGAGCTGGTAGAGGCGGCGGCGGACTTCGACGACGATCTGATGGCCCGGTACCTGGACGAGGAGGACATCACCAAGGAGCACCTGGTGGCCGCTCTCCGCCGCGGGACGGTGTCCGGCCAGCTGGTGCCGGTGCTCTGCGGCGCGGCCCTCCGCAACCGCGGTGTGCAGCCACTGCTCGACGCCATCATCGATTTCCTGCCCAGCCCCCTCGACAAGCCGCCGGTCGAGGGCGTCAACCCCAGAGACGAGAGCCTCACCGTGCGTGAGGTCGACGACGAGCAGCCGTTCAGCGCGCTCGCGTTCAAGATCCAGATCGACCCGCAGGGGGTGGGCAAGCTCGCCTTCTTCCGCGTCTACTCGGGCCGGCTCCGGGCCGGCTCGACCGTGCTCAACGCGTCCACCGGGCGCCGTGAGCGGATCGGTCGCATCCTGCGCATGCACGCGATGCGGCGGGAGGAGGTGGACGAGGTCGCGACCGGCGATATCGCCGCCGCGGTCGGGCTTAAGGGCACGAGCACCGGCGACACCCTGGCTGACGAGTCGCACCCGATCCTGCTCGAGTCGATCACGTTCCCGGAGCCGGTCATCTCGGTCGCCATCGAGCCCCGGACCAAGGCCGACCAGGACAAGCTCGGCGTGGCCCTTCAGCGGCTCAGCGAAGAGGACCCCACGTTCCGCGTCCACACCGACGAGGAGACGGGCCAGAACATCATCGGCGGCATGGGTGAACTCCACCTGGAGATCATCACCGACCGCCTGACGCGCGAGTTCAAGGTGGAGGCCAACATCGGCAAGCCTCAGGTGGCCTACCGAGAAGCGATCCACAAGCCGGCACACGGCACCGGCCGCTTCGTGCGCCAGACCGGCGGCCGCGGTCAGTACGGCCACGTGGAGTTGGAACTCCGGCCCGGTGAGTCGGGAACCGGCTTCGTCTTCAATGACAAGATCACGGGCGGTCGCATCCCCCGCGAGTACATCCCGGCCGCCGAGAAGGGCATCCGGGAGGCGCTCAACACGGGCGTGGTGTCCGGCTTCCCGGTGCTGAACCTGGAGGTGGACCTGGTCGACGGCTCGTTCCACAACGTGGACTCCTCCGAGCAGGCGTTCGAGATCGCCGGCTCGATGGGCGTCAAGGACGGGCTGCGCAAGGGCGAGCCGTACCTGCTGGAGCCGATCATGAAGGTCGACGTCTTCATGCCCGAGGACTACCTGGGCGACGTGATGGGCGACCTCAGCGCTCGCCGGGGCCACATCCTCGGTATGGAGGGCCGGGGCACCTCACAGACGGTGAAGGCGTACGTCCCGCTTTCCGAGATGTTCGGCTACGCGACCGACCTCCGTTCGATGACGTCGGGTCGCGCCACCTACTCCATGGAATTTCATCACTACGAAGAGCTACCGGGGAACCTGGCCGAGACGGTGGGCAAACGATGAGCCGGTACCTGTTGAATCGAAAGTCCGGGGCCCCCGCGAAACGGACCCGGGGCCCCCGCGAAGCCGAGCTTGCGAGGCTTCGTGGGGTGGGGAGCCTGCGGAGTTTCGTGGGGATAAGAAGAGCTGCCGGGGAACCTGGCAGAGACGGTGGGCAAACGATGAGCCCACGGATGTTGGACTGCGGGCCAGGGGCCTGCATCGAGCAGAGCTGAGGAGGCTGATCACCAGTGGCGAAGAAGAAGTTCGTGCGCAGCAAGCCGCACATGAACGTCGGGACCATCGGTCACATCGACCATGGCAAGACGACCCTGACCGCGGCCATCACCAAGGTCCAGGCGGAGAAGGGTCTGGCCGACTTCCAGGCCTTCGACCAGATCGACAAGGCCCCTGAGGAGCGGCAGCGCGGCATCACGATCTCGATCGCACACGTCGAGTACGAGACCGAGAAGCGGCACTACGCGCACGTCGACTGCCCGGGCCACGCCGACTACATCAAGAACATGATCACGGGCGCCGCCCAGATGGACGGCGCCATCCTGGTCGTGGCCGCCAACGACGGGGCGATGCCGCAGACCCGTGAGCACGTCCTGCTGGCGCGGCAGGTCAACGTCCCCTACATCGTGGTCGCCCTCAACAAGGTCGACATGGTGGACGACGAGGAGCTGCTGGAGCTGGTCGAGCTCGAGCTGCGCGAGCTGCTCAACAAGTACGAGTTCGACGGCGACGACGTGCCCATCGTGCGGGTCTCGGCGCTCAAGGCCCTCAACGGCGACGCCGAGGCGGAGGCCCAGGTGGGTCAGCTGCTGGACGCGGTCGACACCTATGTGCCGGAGCCCGAGCGCGCCACCGAGCAGCCGTTCCTGATGCCGATCGAGGACGTGTTCACGATCGAGGGTCGTGGCACCGTGGTCACCGGCCGCGTCGAGCGCGGCACCATCAAGCTGAACGAGCCGGTGCAGATCGTCGGCATCCGCGAGACCCGCCAAACGGTGGCGACCGGTCTCGAGATGTTCCACAAGCAGATGGACTCCTCCCAGGCGGGCGACAACGTGGGCGTCCTGCTCCGCGGCATCAAGCGGGAGGAGGTGGAGCGCGGCATGGTGCTCGCCAAGCCGGGTTCGGTCACCCCACACACCAAGTTCCAGGCCAACGTCTACGTCCTGACCAAGGAGGAGGGCGGGCGCCACACCCCGTTCTTCGCCAACTACCGACCGCAGTTCTACGTCCGCACCACCGACGTGACCGGCACCATCTCGCTGCCCGAGGGCGTCGAGATGTGCATGCCCGGCGACAACGTGGAGATGGGCGTCGAGCTGATCACCCCGGTCTCGGTCGAGGAGGGGATGCGGTTCACCATCCGTGAGGGTGGCCGGACCGTCGGCGCCGGCGTCGTCACCAAGGTGATCGCGTAGGCATGTCCAACTCCGGGTCGTTCACGGTCTTCGAGATCAGTCGCGCCGCGACCGCGGCGGCGTGCGTGGCGCCCCGGACGAGTGTTGGAGCGAAGGGCATCGAACCGGAGGTGGCCGGGCGCCGAGACGCGCCGGCCACGCCCGGGAGCCCGGCGGCGATCTATGGGGCAGCCGGAGCCCCCGGCAACTAGAGAGAGCGGAAGGAGCGATGTCCCCTACAGCGCAGAAGATCAGGATCAGGCTCAAGGCATACGACCACAAGGTCCTCGACCAGGCGGCCGACAAGATCGTCGACACCGCCAAGCGCGCCAACGCACGCACGGCCGGACCGATCCCTCTTCCCACGGAGATCAACAAGATGACGGTGATTCGAGCGCCGTTCATCGACAAGGATTCCCGTGAGCAGTTCGAGATGCGGACGCACAAGCGGATCATCGACATCCTCGACCCCAACCCACGGGTGGTGGACTCGTTGATGCGTCTCAACCTGCCCGCCGGCGTCGCCATCGAGATCAAGCTGTGAATTCCCCAGGAAACTCCGCAAGCTCCGTTTCCCGGGGGCCCCAGAACCGCAAAGGCTTGGTCGCCCGCAAGCGGGGCACGACGCAGCTTTTCAACGCCGACGGCACGGTGTCCGCGGTGACCGTCCTGGAGGCGGGCCGCTGCACCGTGCTCGATCTACGCACCGAAGAGCGCGACGGCTATCAGGCGGCGCGGATCGCGTTCGAGCCGGTCGACCGGCGGCGGCTGACGAAGCCCGTCGCGGGCGAATACCGGGCTCGCTCCGTCGATCCGCACCACCGGATCGTCGAGTTCCGTGACTTCACCGGCGTCGAGTCGGGCCAGGAGCTGAAGGCCGACCTGTTCAGCGAGGGAGAGCTGGTGGACGTCACCGGCACCTCGAAGGGCAAAGGCTTCCAGGGGATGGTCAAGCGCCACAACTTCGGCCGCGGGCCCGAGAGCCACGGCTCCATGAACGTGCGGAAGCCGGGTTCCATCGGCGCCACCAACGCCGCGCGGGTGGTCAGGGGCCTGCGCATGGCCGGCCACATGGGTGCGGCCACGAGCACCGTCCAGGCGCTGCGGGTGGTCCGCGTCGACCCGGAGCGGAACCTTCTGCTCGTCCACGGGTCGGTGCCGGGGGCGCGCGGCGAGGTGGTCGTCATCCGCGGCTCGGTGAAGCAGAGGACGGCCAGATGAGCGTGGACACGATGGACGTAGAGGCCCGGACGGCGCTGGTGGCCGAGGTCTTTGACACCAGCGGCAAGCGGTCCGCCGAGGTCGACCTGCCGGCGAACGTGTTCGGGATCGAACCCAACATGGCCGTCATGCACCAGGCGTACCTGCGTCAGCTGGCGAACGCGCGCCAGGGCTCGGCCGCGACCAAGACTCGGGGCGAGGTTTCCGGCGGTGGTGCCAAGCCGTACCGGCAGAAGGGTACCGGCCGGGCGCGGCACGGGTCGAACCGTGAGCCCTCGATGGTCGGTGGCGGCACCGTCTTCGGGCCACAGCCGCGCAGCTTCCGGCAGGACATGCCGCGCAAGATGCGCCGCCTGGCGCTGCGCTCGGCGCTCAGCGTCAAGGCTCACGAGGGCAAGGTGGTGGTCCTGGAGGGCTTCGAGCTCGAGGAGCCGAGCACCGCGGGCGCCGCCGACCTGCTGCGTTCGGTCGGCGTCGAGCAGACCGCGCTGATCGTGCTGCCCGCGTCGAACCTGGCCGTGCAGCGGTCGTTCAGCAATCTCCCCTGGGCCAAGGTCGTGCTCTGGAGCAACCTCAACCTCTACGACGTCTTCACCCACGACCAACTCCTGGTCCAGAAGGGGGCGCTGGAGGCGCTCTGGGAGACCTTCGGCGCGGCTGACGGTTCGAGCTACGACGTCGACGCGTCCACGCGGGCGGTCGAGGTCCCGGCCGAGGAAGAGCAGGCCGAGGAGACCGCCGGCGAGGAAACCGCGCCGGGCGCAGCCGAGGCGCCTTCCGGGGAGGCCGAGGACGAGGAGGCCGAGCCCATCGAGGACGAGGCGCCGGCCGGCGCCGAGAACGGGGCGCCCGAGCCGGCGTCCGATGAGACCCACAGCGAGGACTCGCCCCACGAGGAGGACGCCGAATGAGCCGGCCGCCAGTCCAGGTCGTCTACGGCCCGGTCATCACGGAAAAGGCCTACTCCCTGTACCAGGACGGGCGCTACACCTTCCGGGTCGCCCGCAACGCGACCAAGCCGGAGATCGCCCGTGCGCTCGAAGAGCACTACCAGGACCAGAACGTGAAGGTGCTCGCGGTGAACACCATCCACGTCGGCGGCAAGAGCCGGCGCACCGGTCGCCGAGGCGTCAACGGGCGCACCTCCTCGTACAAGAAAGCAGTTGTCACCCTGGCACCCGGGCAGCGGCTCGAGGGCCTCTTCGGGAGCCTCTGATGCCGGTCAAGAAATACAAGCCCACCAGCCCCGGCCGCCGTTTCATGGCGACCGCGGACTTCAGCGAGATCACGGCCACGGAGCCGGAGAAGTCGCTCACCGAGCCGCTCCAGAACCACGCCGGGCGCAACGTCACCGGCAAGGTCACGATCCGGCATCGCGAGGGTCGAGGACGCAGGCTCTACCGGCGCATCGACTTCCGGCGCGACAAGTTCGGCGTTCCGGGCCGGGTGGCGACGATCGAGTACGACCCCAACCGCAGCGCTCGCATCGCCCTCGTCCACTACCGGGACGGCGAGAAGCGCTACATCGTGGCGCCGCTCGGCCTGCGGGTCGGCGACGAGCTGATGAGCGGGGCGGAGGCGCCCGTCCGCGTCGGCAATGCGCTGCCGCTGGAGCGAATCCCGCTCGGTTCCACGATCCACAACCTGGAGGTCACGCTGGGCCGTGGAGCGCAACTGGTCCGGTCGGCCGGCGCCGCCGCGCAGCTGCTGGCCAAAGAGGGCGACTACGCGGTCGTCCGCATGCCGAGCTCGGAGCTGCGGCGCGTGCACATCCGGTGCATGGCCACCATCGGCCAGGTCGGAAACCTCGATCACGAGAACGAGTCGGGCGGCAAGGCCGGACGCTCGCGCTGGGCCGGCAAGCGGCCCACGGTCCGCGGTTCCACCATGAACCCGGCCGACCACCCGCACGGAGGTGGCGAGGGCAAGACCGGGCCCGGCGGCAACCCCAAGACGCCGTGGGGCAAGCCCGCGCTGGGCCTGCGCACCCGCAACCAGAAGAAGGAGTCCTCGAAGTTGATCATCCGGCGGCGAGGGAAGAAATGATCGTCCTGGGGCCCCCGCGAAACGGAGCTTGCGGAGTTTCGTGGGGTTTGAAGAAGGAGTCCTCGAAGTTGATCATCCGGCGGCGAGGGAAGAAGTAGATGTCACGGTCACTGAAGAAGGGGCCCTACATCGACCCCAAGCTGCAGGTCAAGATCGAGGGGCTCAACAAGAGCCGCCAGAAGCGCATCGTCCGCACCTGGGCGCGGCGCTCGACGATCTTCCCCGAAATGGTCGGGCACACGGTCGCGGTCCACGACGGCCGCAAGCACGTGCCCGTGTTCATCAGCGAGAACATGGTGGGCCACAAGCTCGGCGAGTTCGCGCCCACCCGGCACTTCCGCGGTCACGTGGCGAAGTCGGAGAAAGGGAGCCGGTTGCGCTGATGGAAGTGATCGCACGCTCCCGCTTCATCCGGCGCGGCCCGCGCAAGGCCCGGCTGGTCGCCGACATGGTCCGCGGCATGCGGGTCGAGGAAGCTCTGACCGCGCTCCAGTTCGCGCCCCAGCACGCCGCCCACGACGTCGCCAAGACGATCCGGTCGGCGGCCGCCAACGCCGAGCACAACTTCGAGCTCTCGCGGGACGAACTCTGGCTGAAGACGATCATGATCGACGACGGTCCGACCATGAAGCGGATCCGTCCGGTCAGCCGCGGCAGTGCGCACCAGTACTTTCACCGGACGTGCCATATCACCGTTATCGTGGAGGACCGCGAGGAGGAGACCACCCGCCGCCGGCGCCCGCAGCCGGCACGGCGCCCGGCCGAAACCGTGACCCCGGAGTCCTCGGTCGACGAAGAGGAGCTGGCGGCCGCCGGCACTGGCGCGCCGGAGGAGATCCAGGAGGAGACGCCGAAGGCGGAGGCCGCCCCCGCGGAGGCGGAGGCGGAGGAGCCGGAGGCCGAGGCGGTGCCGACCGACGCCGAGATCGAGGTGCCGGGCGAGACGGACGTAGAAGAAGAGGAAGACGAAGAAGCAGAGGATGAGGATGCTTCCCCGGAGGACGAGGAGCCCTCACCCGACGACGAGCCGAAAGGCAAGGCAACGAAGGGGGACAAGTAGTTGGGACACAAGGTTCACCCCAACGCCTTCCGGCTCGGGGTCATCCGGGGTTGGGAGGCAACGTGGTTCGCCGACAACAAGGACTACACCAAGCTCCTGCACGAAGACCTCGACATGCGGGCGACGATCATGCGCCGCCTGCGGAACGCGGGGATCGCGAAGATCGAGACCGAGCGGTCGTCGAACAACCAGCTCACGGTTACCATCCACACCGCCAAGCCGGGCATCGTGATCGGCAAAGGCGGCGCCTCGGTGGACCAGCTGCGCACCGACCTCGAGAAGCGGTACACCGGTAACCGCATCCGGATCTCGATCCAGGAGATCAAGCAGGCTGAGCTCGACGCTCAGCTGGTGGCGGAGAACATCGCGTCGCAGATCGAGCGGCGGATCAACCACCGACGGGCGATGAAGCAGTCGATTCTCCGCACCATGCGGTCGGGCGCCAAGGGCATCCGGATCGCGATGGGGGGCCGGCTGCGGGGCGGTGAGATGGCGAGGCGCGAGTGGGATCGCGCGGGGCGGGTACCGCTGCAGACCCTGCGCGCCGACATCGACTTCGGCCGGGCCGAGGCGAAGACGACGTTCGGGGTGATCGGGATCAAGGTCTGGATCTACAAGGACTTGGTCGCGCCTCGGCGCCGCGGCGGCGCGCTGATCCCGGAGGAGGCACAGCCGCGGCCGGCGGAGCTCCCGCCGGCCGAGCCGCGCCGTCCGCGCCGTCCGCGGAGCGACCGCCGGCCCGAGGCAGGCGAACGCCGGCAGGGCGCCGGCACTGGGCCGGCAGGCGGCCGGCCCGCCGGAGGGAGCCGCTGATGCTGCTGCCGAAGAGGGTCAAGCACCGCAAGGTCCACCGCGGCCGGCGCAGCGGCGTCGCGACGCGCGGCAGCACGATCGCGTTCGGCGAGTACGCGCTGCAGGCCACCGAGGCCTGCTGGATGACCAACCGGCAGATCGAGGCGGCGCGCCGCGCGATGACGCGGTACGTGCGCCGCGGCGGCCAGATCTGGATCCGCGTGTTCCCCGACAAGCCTGTCACCAAGAAGCCGGCCGAGACCCGCATGGGGTCCGGAAAGGGCAACCCCGAGGGCTGGGTCGCGGTGATCAAGCCGGGTCGTGTGCTCTTCGAGATGGCGGGCGTCCGCCACGACGTGGCGAAGGAAGCGATGCGCCTGGCGGCGGCCAAGCTGCCCATCCAGACCCGCTTCCTGGCCCTGGAAGAGCCACAGCACCAGGCGCCGGCCAGCCAGGAAGCAAGAACGCCGGCGGAGGTGAACTAGAAGATGCAGGTGCAAGAGCTCCGGGAGCTCGATGCCGAAGAGCTGAGCGGACGCCTGAAGGGCGCCCGCCGGGAGCTCTTCGAGCTGCGGTTCAAGCTTGCCGTGGGCCAGCTCGACAATCCCCAGCAGATCAAGATCGTGCGTCACGAGATCGCGCGGATCCTGACCATCGTTCATGAGCGCCTTCTGGATCAGCAGGTCGACGAGGCCTACGCCGACGCCGAGCCGGTTGCCACGCTGCCGGTCGTGGAGGCGCCGGCCGAGGAGGCGGCGTCAGAGCCGGAAGCGCAGGCGGACACGCCCGATGAGGTGGAGGCGCCGGCCGCCGCCGAGGACGCGTCTGAGACAGACGTCGAGGTCGAGGACGAGAGCCACGACGAGCGTGAAGACGACACCGGCGACCAGGTCGAGGACGACGCCGAGGATCAGATCGACGACGAAGAGACCTCGCCAGAAGAGGAGAAGAAATGACCGACGCGACTACGCACCCACCCCGCGAAACTCCGCAAGCTCCGTTTCGTGGGGACCCCGGGCAGGCGCTGGCGCCCGAGCGCGGCTTCCGCAAGGTCCGCGTCGGCCGTGTGGTCTCGGACAAGATGCAGAAGACGGTCGTGGTCGCCATCGAGGAGCGCAAGAGCCACCCTCTCTACAAGAAGGTGATCCGGCGCCAGGAGCGGCTCAAGGCGCACGACGAAGAGGAGCAGTGCCGGGTCGGCGACCTGGTGCGGCTGATGGAGACCCGTCCGGTGTCGAAGGACAAGCGCTGGCGCGTGGTCGAGATCGTCGAGAAGGCGCGGTAGCGACATGGTTCAGCAGGAAACCAGACACGGGCCACGGGGCCGCCGGCAGGTAGACGATTTTCCTCATCTGGTCTGGCCACGGCCCAGGCGGCAGGAGGACGACTCACTGAATCTCAGCCGAGTTTCCTCTGCGAAGGGGGGCCGCTAGCTCCATGGTTCAGCAGGAAACTCGACTGCGCGTGGCCGACAACAGCGGTGCGCGCGAACTGCTGGTGATCCGCGTCCATGGCGGTCACCACCGCCGCTACGCGTCCGTCGGCGACATCGTGACCGCGACCGTCAAGCAGGCCCAGCCCCACGGGCAGGTGAAGAAAGGCGACGTGGTGAAGGCGGTGGTGGTGCGCGTCGCCAAGGAGTACCGGCGGCGCGACGGCTCTAACATCCGCTTCGACGACAACGCTGCCGTCATCATCACGCCGCAAAACAACAACCCACGGGGGACCCGCATCTTCGGTCCGGTCGCGCGCGAGCTGCGCGAGCGGAACTTCATGAAGATCGTCTCCCTCGCACCGGAGGTGCTGTAGGTGCTGGCGAACAAGGCAAAGCCGGCTCGGCGACGCCTGGACCTGGTCAAAGGCGATCAGGTGGTCGTGATCGCCGGCAAGGACAAGGGCAAGCAGGGACAGGTCCTGCGGACGCTGCCCGAGCAGGAGAAGATCGTGATCCAGGGCTTGAACCTGGTCAAGCGGCACCTGAAGGCCGGCCAGCGGGCGGGCGGTGGCGCGCAGTCCATGCAGGGCGGCATCATCGACTTCGAGGCTCCGATTCACCGCAGCAACGTCATGCTCGTCTGCCCCAACTGCGGGCAGCCGACCCGGGTCAGGCGGATCACGCTCCCCACCGGGCGCAAGGGAATGGAATGCCTGCACTGCGGTCAGCCGATCGAGCGTCTGGGCCGGGTGGAGGGCCAATGAGTACCCCAACTGTGGCCACCGCCGCCGCGCCCAAAGAGCAGCTCCAGCTGCCCGGGCTGCAGCAGCGCTACCTGGACCGGGTCGTGCCCGCCCTGCAGAAGCAGTTCGACTACGGGAACCCGATGCAGGTGCCGCAGATCGCGAAGGTGATCGTCAACATCGGCATCGGCGAGGCCAAGGACAACCCCCGCGCCCTGGAGGCCGCGGTCAACGACGTGCGCCAGGTCACCGGGCAGCAGCCGGTGGTGGTCCGCGCGCGCAAGTCGGTGGCCGCCTTCAAGCTGCGCGCCGGCATGCCGGTGGGGGTCAAGGTCACGCTCCGGGGACGCCGCATGTGGCAGTTTCTGGAGAAGCTGGTCGGCGTCGCGCTGCCCCGCATCCGCGACTTCCGCGGTGTCCCGGAGGACGACTTCGACGGCCGGGGCAACTACTCGCTCGGACTCCGGGAGCAGATCATCTTCCCGGAGATCGACTACGACCAGATCGACAGGATCCGCGGCCTGGAGGTGGTGATCGTGACCTCCGCACGGACCGACGAGGAGGGGCGCGCGCTCCTGACCGAGCTCGGGATGCCGTTCCGCCGGGACGAAAGGTAGACGAAAGGTAGGAGACGCCAGTGGCGAAGAAGTCCTCGATCGAGAAGTGGAAGCGGGCCCCCAAGTTCCAGGTCCGGTTCCGCAACCGCTGCCGCGTATGCGGCCGGCCCCGCGGCTACATGCGCAAGTTCGGCATGTGCCGCATCTGCTTCCGCACCCTTGCCGCCGAGGGCCGCATCCCGGGCGTGACCAAGTCGAGCTGGTGATGGCACAGCGCTCCAGGACCGCCGCCCGGGCACCACGGACCGGTGTCGTCTCCGACCCGGTGGCCGACATGCTGACCCGGATCCGAAACGCGGTGCGCGCGCGACACGACGACGTGCGGATCCCGAGCTCGACCCTGAAGGTCGAGGTGGCTCGCGTCCTCAAGGAGGAGGGCTACATCGAGTCGTTCGAGGTGCTCGAAAACGAGCTCGCCGGGTCGACCCTGCGCGTCGTCTTCAAGGTTCGCAACGACCGGCGGCAGGTGATCACCGGCCTCAAGCGGATCAGCCGGCCCGGCCTGCGTGTGTACGCCCGCAAGACCGAGATCCCGCGCGTGCTGGGAGGGCTCGGCATCTCCATCCTCTCCACCAGCCGGGGCGTGATGTCGGGGCGGGCCGCCCTGCACGCCGGCGTGGGTGGTGAAGTCCTGGCCTACATCTGGTAAGGGGGAGGAGATGTCTCGAATCGGCAAGCTTCCGATCGCGATCCCCTCGGGGGTGAAGGTCGGGGTGACGCACAACGTGATCAGCGTCGAGGGCCCGGGGGGCCGGCTGGAGCGGTCGGTGCCGCCGGCGATCGCGGTCGCCGTGGAGGGGGATGAGGTCGTCTGCACACGCCCCGACGACAGCCGCGAGCACCGCTCGCTGCACGGTCTCACCCGGACCTTGGTGGCCAACATGGTGACCGGGGTCTCCACCGGCTATCGCAAGGACCTGGAGCTGGTCGGGGTCGGCTATCGCGCCCAGAAGCAGGGCAACGACCTGAACCTGAGCGTGGGGTATTCGCATCCGGTGCGCGTCCAGCCGCCGCAGGGCATCACCTTCGAGGTGACCGACACCACCCACTTCGCGGTCACCGGCATCAACAAGGAGCAGGTCGGCCAGATCGCGGCCGACGTGCGCAAGCTGCGGCCCCCGGAGCCCTACAAGGGCAAGGGCGTGCGCTACCGCAACGAGCGGGTGCGCCGCAAGGCCGGGAAGGCAGGCAAGGGGGCCAGATAGTCATGTTCAAGCAGTTCGACCGCCAGGGCTCGAGGCGCCGGCGCCACCGCCGGGTCCGCGTCCACCTGCGCGGTACCGCCGAGCGGCCGAGGTTGTCGGTCTATCGGAGCCTGCACCACCTCTACGTGCAGCTGATCGACGACGCCGCCGGAAGCACCCTGGCCGCGACCTCCACCGTCCGGATGAAGCTGGGCGGCAACGACATCGAGGCCGCGCAGCAGGTGGGAAGGCGGATCGCCGAGCTGGCGCGCGAGAAGGGTGTGGAGCGGGTCGTCTTCGATCGGGGCGGCTTCCTGTACCACGGGCGCGTGCAGGCGCTGGCGGAGGCCGCCCGCGAGGGCGGATTGGAGTTTTAGATGGGGCAGAGAAATCCGAGCTACGACCGGTCGGACATGTCCGAGCGGCTGGTGAGCTTGAACCGCGTGGCCAAGGTCATGAAGGGCGGACGCCGCTTCAGCTTCTCCGCCCTGGTCGTGATCGGCGATCAGAACGGTCGCGTCGGCGCCGGACTGGGCAAGGCGCGCGAGGTGCCGGAAGCCATCCGCAAGGGGGTCGAGATCGCCAAGCGGAACATGATCCGGGTGCCGATCGTGGGAACCACGATCCCGCACGAGGTGCGCTTCAAGTGGGGCGCCGCCAAGATCCTGCTTAAGCCCGCCGCCCCCGGTACCGGGGTGATCTCCGGTGGTGCCATGCGGGCGGTCATCGAGGCGGCCGGGATCAAGGACATCCTGACCAAGTCGCTGGGCACCAACAATCCGATCAACACCGTGCGTGCCACCATGGAAGCGCTGCAGAGCCTGCGTACGGCGCAGGACGTGGCGGAGCTTCGCGGCCGGACCGTCGAGCAGATCGTGGGTCCGCGGTTGGCTTCGGCCTACCGCGACGCCTTCCCGGACCGTGCCGCTGAGGAGGCGTCCGTATGACCTTTTCCGGCGAAACTCCTCCGCAGGCTCCCCACCCCACGAAGCCTCGCAAGCTCGGCTTCGCGGGGACCCCGGGTCCTTACCCCACGGAGCCTCGCAAGCTCGGCTTCGCGGGGACCCCGGGTCCTTACCCCACGGAGCCTCGCAAGCTCGGCTTCGCGGGGACCCCGGGTCCCTTTCGCGGTGTCCCCCGGTGATCCGGGCCACCTGGCGCCGGTCGGCGATCGGCTACACGGAGGAAACCAAGGCGACGATCGCGTCGCTCGGCTTCCGCAGGTTGCAGCAGACCAGGGAGCTGCCCGACACCGACGCGGTGCGAGGCATGCTGCGCCGGGTCAGGTGGCTCGTCGAGGTGGACGGGGAGGAGTTCCCGGACCCCCGGCGGGCGCGCTACAAGATCCCGCGCTCGCGCTCCCGCAAGAAGCATTCGAGAGGTAGGTAGCGGTGCATCTGCACGACCTGCATTCGCCCGAGGGGGCGCGCAAGAAGGCCACCCGCGTCGGGCGGGGGACCGGCTCCGGCCGCGGCAAGACGTCCGGCCGTGGCCAGAAGGGGCAGCTGGCCCGCAGCCAGGGCTTCAGGGTTGGCTTCGAGGGTGGCCAGATGCCACTCGCCCAGCGGCTGCCCAAGCTGCCCGGGTTCACCAACCACTGGGGGACCGTCTACGCGGCTGTCAACCTGTCCAAGCTCAACCGTTTCGAGGACGGCCAGGAAGTGGGCCCGGAGGCGTTTCACGCGCTCGGGCTCGCCGGCGCCGGCCTGCCGGTCAAGATCCTGGGCGCCGGCCACCTGCAGCGGAGGCTGGTGGTGGTCGCCCACGCGGCGAGTGAGTCGGCGCGGGCGGCGATCGAGAAGAAGGGCGGCACGCTGCGCCTCCTGGGCCAGGTACCCGCGGTGCCTGCGGACTCGCCGGATTCTCCGGCTTCGTCGGAATCCCCGGATTCACCGGAGGCGTGACGATGCGGATCGGCCGTTTGCCGGCCAGCGGTCCGGTTTTTCACCGGATTCGCGAACGTTGGCTGGCAAACGGCGGTGCTTCGTCATAGGGTGAGGGCGAGGTGCTGACCGCCGTCCTCAACGCGTTCCGCCTGCCGGAGCTGCGGAACAAGCTGCTGATCACCCTGGGGCTGATCGGGATCTACCGCCTCTTTGCCGAGGTCTCGATTCCAGGTGCCGACCAGTCGGCGCTCAACCAGTTGTTCGCGGGACAGCCTCTGATCGGCCTTCTCAACCTCTTCAGCGGCGGCGGCCTGGCCAGCTTCTCGATCGTGGCGCTGGGCATCAACCCCTACATCAACGCCTCGATCATCATGCAGCTGATGACCGTGGTGTCCCCACGCATCAAGGAAATTTCCAAGGAAGGAGAGCAGGGGCGCCGCCGGATCACCCGCTGGACCCGCTACCTGACGGTCGCGCTCGCGTTCGGCCAGGGCTACGGCATCACGGTCCTGTTCCAGAACACCAGCCCGGCCATCCTGCCCGCGGACATGAGCTGGTTCCAGCGCATCGCGATCATGATCGTGATGACGGCGGGGACCATCCTCGCGATGTGGCTCGGCGAGCTGATCTCCGAGTACGGCATCGGCAACGGCATCTCCCTGATCATCTTCTCCGGGATCCTCGCCCGGGTGCCCCAGACCGTGCAGGGGCTGATCCAGGGAACCGGGAACGGCGGTCTGGTCGGTTACCTGCCGCTGCTGGCGATGGCGGCGGTCGCGATCGCCGCCGTGGCATCGGTCATCGAGGTCCAGCAGGCGACGCGCAAGATTCCGATCCAATCGGCGCAACGGCTCTCCGGAGGCCGCACCGTGCAGGGACGGCAGTCGAACCTGCCGCTGAAGGTCAACACGGCGGGCGTGATCCCGATCATCTTCGCCATCTCGGTCCTCGAGTTTCCGACCATCATCGCCAGCTACCTGCAGGGCGCTCCGCACAACACGTGGTACTGGGAAGCCGCCAACTGGATCACCAACAACTTCCAGCCCACCGGCGCCAACACCCCGGTGGTGATCGGCTACAACATTCTCGAATTCCTGCTCATCTTCGGGTTCACGTACTTCTACACCGCCGTCACGTACGACGTGAACGACGTCGCCGACAACCTGCGGCGGCTCTCGAGCTTCATTCCCGGCATCCGTCCCGGCCGCGCCACCGCGGAGTATCTGGGGCGGGTCCTGAACCGGATCACGTTCGCCGGCGGGATCTTCCTGGGGTGCATCACGGTGCTGCTGCCCATCATCACCGCCAGGGTGACGGGTATCCCCCAATCCTCCACCACCCTGGGAGGCACCGCCATCCTGATCGTGGTCGGCGTGGCGCTCGACACCATGCGCCAGCTCGAGACGCAGCTCGTCATGCGCCAGTACCGCGGCTTCATCCGGTGAGGCGCGCCAGCGCCCGGCGAGCGCCAGCGAGCCGTAGCAGATCAATGAATCGTCTTCCCTCGGGGGGAATGCGGGGGGGCTCCCCCGCATGAGGGGCTATTCCCCCGCATGAGCCGGAACTGGGTCCTCTACGGCGCGCCGGGCAGCGGAAAGGGGACGCAGGCCGACGCCCTCCGGGAACGCTTCTCGATCCCCCACGTGTCGACCGGCGACATCCTGCGGGACGAGGTGCGGAGCGGCTCCGAGCTGGGACGGCGAGCCAAGGCGATCATGGACACCGGGTCGCTGCTGCCGGACGACGTGATGATCGGGATCGTGCGGGCGCGCCTGGGCCAGCCCGACTGCGCGCAGGGCTTCGTCCTCGACGGGTTCCCGCGCACGCTGACCCAGGCGGAGGCCCTGGACCGGGTGCTGGAGCAGCTGCAGCGCTCGATCGACCGCATCATCTATCTGAGGGTGAGCGAGGAGGAGCTGGTGGCGCGGCTCGCCGACCGCTGGATCTGCCCCGCCTGCGGCCGCACCTACTCGCTGCGTCAGAACCCGCCCGCGGAGGGCATCACCTGCGTCGAGGACGGAACCCCCCTCACCCAGCGCGACGACGACAAGCCGGAGGCGGTCCGGCACCGGATCCAGGTCTATATCCAGGAGACGCTGCCGGTGCTCGAGTACTACCGCCCGTCGGGCCGCGTCGTCGAGGTCGACGGGCAAGGGGACGTGGCCGAAGTCACCGCGCGCGTTCTCTCCGCCCTCGGCGAGCAGGCGAGCTCCCCCACGTGACCCGTTTCGGCGCGCCGCAGACCGAGCGTCGAGGCGCACTGGCCACTCCGCCGGTCCCGTGCCGGCACTCATTCGCGGCGCGCCGAGCGAGCGCCAGCGAGCCGTTTCAGATCAAGGAGTCGTCTTCCCTCGGGGGGTATGCGGGGGGGCACCCCCGCAGGTGATTGTGAGGAAGACGCCCTACGAGATCGGGCTCATGCGGCGCGCCGGCGACCACCTGGCGCGCGTCACCGAGCAGCTCCAGGCGGCCTGTCAGGTCGGGACCACGACCGAGGAACTGGACCGGCTCGCCGACCGCCTGATCCGTGACCGCGGGGCGCGGCCCGGGTTCCTCGGCTACGGCGGCTACAAGAAGTCGATCTGTGTCTCGATCAACGAGGTGGCGGTCCACGGCATCCCGTCCAAACGGAGGGTCAAAGACGGGGACCTGGTCTCGCTCGACCTGGGGCTGGTGCTGGACGGGTTCTGGGCCGACATGGGGTGCACGGTGCTGGTGGGTGACGTCTCCCCGGAGGCGGCCCGGCTGAAGCGGGTGACCGACGAGTGCCTGGACCTGGCGGTGGCCGCCGCCCAGCCCGGTGGACGGCTGGGCGACATCGGGTTCGCGGTCCAGCGCCACGCGGAGGCAGCCGGCTTTTCGGTCATCCGCCAGTTCGTCGGGCACGGGATCGGCCGCGAGATGCACGAGGACCCACAGGTGCCCAACTTCGGGGTCCCGGGCACCGGCCCCGAGCTGAAGTCGGGGATGACGCTCGCCATCGAACCGATGATCAATCAGGGAGGACCGGACGTGGTGCTGGCCGACGACGGATGGACCGTCTCCACCGCGGACGGAATGCTCTCCTCCTACCGCGAGCACACGGTCGCGATCACCAAGGACGGCCCCCTCATCCTGACCGTGCCCGACACCGTCCATGACTGACCACCCCCACGA
This sequence comes from Candidatus Dormiibacterota bacterium, assembly GCA_963808785.1. Lineage (GTDB taxonomy): Bacteria > Chloroflexota > Dormibacteria > Dormibacterales > Dormibacteraceae > CAVTSA01. Next base: position 72,348 of record CAWEGH010000013.1, read on the forward strand.
AGCCTCGCAAGCTCGGGTTCGCGGGGACCCCGGTGAAGGCGGCCGTGCGGCAGAACTCACACCGGTTGCGATACAATCGACGTTCGTGCCCCCGCACCGTGAGGTCGCGCGTGGCCGCATTGTCGAACCTCTGCCCGAAGGTATGTTCCGGGTCGAGATCGAAAACGGCCGCCGGGTCCTGGCGCACGTGGCGGATCGGCTCGGAATGCACTACGTACGGCTCGTCGCGGGAGATGAGGTCGAGGTGGAGCTGGCCGAGCGGGATCGGTCCCGGGGGCGGATTCGGAAGCGATTGTAGAGGGTTGCCCTTCCTCATAAACGGGAAACACTAAGAAGAAATGAAGGTTCGTCCGTCCGTCAAGAAAATGTGCCCGAACTGCAAAGTGATTCGGCGTCAGGGAGTCGTGCGCGTTCTGTGCACGAACCCGAAGCACAAGCAGCGGCAGGGCTAGGAGAAGAACAGGCCGATGGCACGACTGGCCGGGGTCGACATCCCGAACGACAAGCGCGTCGTGATCTCGCTCACCTATATCCACGGCATCGGCAGGACGACTGCCGAGCGCCTGCTCCGGATGGCCAACATCAACCCGGACACCCGGGTGCGCGAGCTGGGTGACGAGGAACTGGGCCGGCTCCGGCAGGTCATCGACCGCCTCTCCACGGACAAGGACATCCTGATCGAGGGCGACCTCCGGCGGGAGGTGGCGCTCAACATCAAGCGGCTGACCGAGATCGGCTGCTACCGCGGGCTTCGGCACCGGCGCGGGCTTCCCGTGCACGGGCAGCGAACCCGTACCAATGCCCGCCAGCGCCGCGGTCCTCGCCGTGTGGTCGCACGGGCGCGCAAGAAGGGCAAGTAAGGACGGGCAGGTAAGCAGTGGGCAAGCAGAAGAAGAAGGTCGTCCGCACCCGGCGCCGCGAGCGCAAGAACGTGGCGGTCGGGCACGCGCACATCCAGAGCACGTTCAACAACACGATCATCTCGATCACCGACATCCAGGGCAACGTCATCTCCTGGGGCAGCTCCGGCGCCCAGGGCTTCAAGGGCAGCCGCAAGTCGACGCCCTACGCGGCTCAGGTGACGGCGGAGAACGCCGCCCACCGCGCGATGGAGCACGGCATGCGCTCGATCGAGGTCTACGTGCGCGGCCCCGGTGCGGGCCGCGAGGCGGCGATCCGTGCGCTCCAGGCCGCCGGCCTGGAGGTTTCGGCGATCACGGACACCACCCCGATTCCCCACAACGGCTGCCGGCCGCCCAAGCGGCGGCGGGTCTGAGCCGCAGTTCAGTAGACGGAGGAACGCTTCGACAAAGTGGCGAATTACCACGGCCCGGTGTGCCGATACTGCAGGCGGGAGGGCGCCAAGCTCTACCTGAAGGGTGAGCGGTGCTACACGCCGAAATGCGCGATCGAGCGGCGTGCGGTGCCGCCGGGCGCGCACGGTCAGGCACGCCGTCGCAAGGTGTCGGACTATGGGGTCCAGCTGCGAGCGAAGCAGAAGGCACGCCGCACCTACGGCCTGCTGGAGAAGCAGTTCCGCAATTACTACGACGAGGCCGTCCGGCAGGAGGGGGTCACCGGCCTCAACCTGCTCCGTCACCTCGAGCTGCGTCTCGACAACGTGGTCTACCGCCTCGGCCTGGGCGCGTCACGGCGCCAGGCCCGGCAGCTGGTGACGCATCGCCATTTCGAGGTCAACGGCCGCACCGTGAACATCCCCTCGTACCAGGTCAAGCCCGGGGACGAGATCAAGGTCCGACATCAGAACGACGCGATCGAGGCGTCCCTCGAGGCGTCTCGCGTGCGCACGACCCCCTCCTGGCTGGCCTTCAACGAAGAGGAGAAGACGGGCCGGGTGCTCAGCCTTCCAGACCGTCAGGAAATGGAGGGTGGGGTCGAGGAGCACCTCATCGTCGAGTTCTACTCGAGGTAACAGAGGAGCTCAGAGAAGTGATCGCAGAAAGTCAACTCACCGCGCAGCCCGCCGTCACCAAGGTCGAAGGTGACGACACCTACGGCAAGTTCGAGATCGAGCCCCTGGAGCCGGGCTTCGGCACCACGCTCGGAAACACCCTGCGCCGGGTGCTGCTCAGCTCGCTGTGGGGAGCCGCCGTCACGTCGATCCAGATCGAGGGCGTGGCCCACGAGTTCATGTCGATCCCGCACGTCAAGGAGGACGTGACCGAGATCATCCTCAACCTGAAGCAGCTCAACGTGAAGAGCTACTCCGAGGACCCGATCGCGCTCTCGCTCGATGTGCAGGGGCCGGCCGAGGTGCACGCCTCGGACATCCAGACGCCGAGCGAGGTCGAGATCGTCAACCCGGAGCTCTACCTGTGCACGCTCGCCGAGGGCGGCGCGCTCCGGATGGAGCTGACGGTCGAGCGCGCCAAGGGATATGTGGCCGCCGACCGCAACAAGCGTGAGGGCCAGCCGATCGGCGTCATCCCCATCGACTCCATCTTTTCGCCCGTCCTGAAGGCCAATTTCCGGGTCGAGAAGACGCGCGTGGGGCAGTCGACCGACTACGACCGATTGCTGCTCGAGATCTGGACCGACGGCACGGTGACGGCAGAGGAGGCGGTGAGCGCGGCGGCACAGCTCTTCACCGAGCACCTGCAGCTGTTCGCCCGCTTCGGCGACTCGATCCAGGAGCATGAGCAGGCGGCCGGCGCTGAGCAGGCCGGGTCGGGCCGGGTCGGCGAGATCCCGGTCGAGGAGCTGGAGCTCTCGGTCCGCGCCTACAACTGCCTTAAGGCGAACGACATCACCGGCATCCGGCAGCTGCTCTCCAAGAAGGAGGACGAGCTGCTCAGCCTGCGCAACTTCGGCCGCAAGTCGCTCGACGAGATCAAGGAAAAGCTGGTCGAAAAGGGCTTCGTTCCGGCCGACCAGATGGACACGATCTTCCAGTAATGCGCCACCAGAAGAGCGGCCGCAAGTTCAGCCGCGACACCAACGCACGCAAGGCCTTGATGCGCAACCTCTGCACCGACTTTTTGGAGCACGGCCGCATCACGACCACCGAGGCGAAGGCCAAGGAGCTGCGCCGGCATGTCGAGCGGCTGATCACGATCGCCAAGGACGACGATCTGGCCGCTCGCCGGCGGGTGGCGAAAGACATCAGCAAGCCCGACGTGGAAGAGCGCCTGTTCCGGACCCTGGTGCCGCGCATGCAGGACCGCCCCGGCGGCTACACCCGCATCATCAAGAAGGGGCCCCGGCTGGGCGACGCGGCGCCCATGGTCGTGATCGAGCTGGTGGATTGACGAGATGACCCAGAAGTTCAAGACCTGGACCCCCAAGCAGGCCGACCTCGAGCACGCGGACTGGTTCCTGGTGGACGCCACCGGCCTCACGCTGGGCCGGCTCGCGAGCAACGTGGCCAAGGTGCTGAAGGGCAAGCACAAGCCGACCTACGCCCCCCACGTCAACACCGGCGACCACGTGATCGTCATCAACGCCGAGAAGGTGCAGGTGACGGGCTCCAAGCTGGACGACAAGCAGTACACGCGCTACAGCGGCTATCCGGGCGGCCTGCGCACCCGCTCGCTGCGGCAGCAGCGGGAGCAGGACCCGGCGGTGCCGGTGCGCGAGGCGGTCCGCGGCATGCTCCAGCGCAACACGCTGGGCCACGACCAGTTGAACCGGCTGCGCGTCTACACCGGGCCCGAGCACGGCCACCAGGCGCAGCAGCCGCAGACCATCACCTTCAACGAGCGAGGGGACATCGAGCGTGCCTGACCAGATCCTTTCCCGCGGCGTCGGCCGCCGCAAGACGGCGGTCGCCCGGGTCCGCCTGCTGCCCGGCGAGGGGCGCATCCTGATCAACGAGAAGGCGCCGCTCGAGTACCTGGGCCAGCGCCGGCTGGAGCAGGAGGTCATGCGCCCCCTGCGCCTCTCGGACAGCCTGCGCCGCTTCGACATCTCGGTGAAGGTCCAGGGGGGTGGCGTTCACGGCCAGGCCGGTGCCATCGCCCACGGCATCTCGCGCGCGCTGTGCGAGCTCGACCCCGAGCTGCGAGGCGCGCTCAAGCCGGAGGGTCTGCTTCGCCGGGACTCCCGCATGAAGGAGCGGAAGAAGTACGGCCTCAAGCGAGCCCGCAAGGCGCCGCAGTACACCAAGCGCTGAACCCGCGCTTGCTGCGTCCGAGTGTCCGCACCCGGGCGCTAAAACGCGCGCGGTAGGGTCTGAGTGTGGAGACTCCGGCGTTTAGGTGGCGTAGACGCGCCGGGGGGTGATAAGGACGGCGGCCCGGCGCTCCTCCGCCATCACCCGGTCGTAGGTTGCGAAGTCGTCGTGAGTGCCGCCGGCGGCCTTGAAGATCTCCCGCAACAGGATCCGTAGGCGTTCGGAGTCGATGTCGGGATGCGGGTCGTCGGGGCCGATGATCTCGGCGTCGCCTTCGACGGTGGCCCACCGCCATCCCGCCCGGATCACGATGGTGGCGCGAGGGTCGGACCGCAGGTTCTTCAACTTGCGAGAGCCCCCAATCGCGACCAAGCCCACCACCTGCCCACCCTTGAGCGGGTGCTCCAGGACCCCCGCGTTGATCACCGTGGACTGAATGGTCCCGTCCCGGCGCAGCGTGCTCAGGCTGCAGAGGCCGTGATCCAGAGGCACCAGGCCGGCGAAGGAGGAAAGATCGTTCACCGCCGCAGTCTCGCATAGGCCCCGTTCCGTGCGAAAGGGGGGCCATCGGGCGCGGGATAACATCCCTTCCGTGCGAAACGGGGAAGGCGGCCGGCGGTGATCCTGAAGCTGGTCCTGGAGTACGACGGGACGGACTTCGCCGGCTGGCAGGTGCAGCGGAGGCGGCGCCGGCGGACGGTGCAAGGCGAGCTGGAGGCGGCGTTGGGGCGGCTGCCCGGAGCCTGGGGGCCGGTGCAGGGAGCGGGGCGGACCGACGCCGGCGCGCACGCCGAGGGCCAGGTCGCCAGCGTCGACTATGACGGGTCGCTGGCGCTGCGCCGGCTGCGAGCGGCCATCAACGCGCATCTCCCGGAGGACGTGGTGGTGCGCGCGGTGGAGGCCGCGCCGGCCGGCTTCCACGCCCGCTACTCCGCCGTCTCGCGCCACTACCGCTACCGCTACCTGGACCGCGCGGTGCGTCCGGTGCTGGACCGGGGACGGTGCTGGTGGGTACGCACGCCGCTGGACGAGGCGGCGATGCGGGCGGCGGTCCCGGCGCTCGTCGGGAGCCACGACTGGACCACGCTCTGCGCCGCCACGGTGGGGGAGGGAGATCGGGTGCGCCGCCTGTTGAGCGCCGGTGTGGAGCGTCAGGGCCGGTTCCTCGAACTCGACCTGGTCGGCGAAGGCTTCCTACGGGGCCTGGTGCGCGGGATCGCGGGGGCGCTGCTCGAGGTGGGACAGGGGAAACGGGATCCCACCTGGCTGGGCCGGATCGTGGCCGCCCGCGACCGCCGCCTCGCGCCCCGCGTCGCACCCGCGTGCGGTCTCACCCTGGTCGCCGTGCAGTACCCAACGACGCTCGAGGAGTGGGGGTAGGTCGGGGGTGAAGGACGCCGGTGGCGACCGCGGGAGAGGGGTACGCTGACCGCAGCGTGGTCTTCTCCCGCTCGCCGCGATCGATGGTGCGCCTTGCGATCTGGCTGGTCGTGGCGGGTCTGGCGGTGGCCGCGCTCGGCGTCGCCTTCCTGCTGCTCGCCCAGCCGGACGGCATCCTGCTTGTCATCCTGGCCGTGCTGCCACTCCCGCTGGCGGTCCAGCAGTGCGTGCAGGCGCGGCATCTGGCCCGGTTTCGCCTCGGCCTTTTCCGCGACCGCCTGGTCCTGCTCGCCGAGGACGGTGAGCGGCAGCTGAGGTGGACCGAGATCGATACGGCGACTCTGGGGGACACCAGCGAGTGGGCGACGCTGGCCTGGCCGCGGGTACGTCTCACCGGCCGCCTCACGGTGCGCCGCGCGGACGGTTCGATCCTCCGTTTCCGGCCCGTGGAGGTGGGACTGGCGCCGGTCGCGTGCCGCGATCTTGTGCTCCAGCTGCGCGATCAGGAATCGTCGCGTCTCCGCCTGCCTGCCTATGACCCGGCGATCCCCCTGGTCCGGCGCCCGGTCCGGTCCGGAGATCAGCTGCAGCCGCTGCTCTGAGACCGGTGCAGCGGGGGACCGTCGCACTTCCCGTGACGCCTTCCCCGCAGATTCCGCGTTGAACTTGTAAGGTCAGAGAAGAAGTGTGACGCGACCCGTGCACGTTCCAGCGACGCTTCGCAACCACCGGATGGGAGGGAAATCTGCCGTGACGCGGGAGTCGGCGGCTACCCCCGGAACCGCGCGATGGGCACCATAGGGGTCTTCATCCACCAGGGCCTGGTGATCCTCGAGCAGGTGGGCTGGGTCGAGATCGTCGACGTCATCGTCGTCGCGTTCATCCTCTACCAGCTGCTGCGATTGGTGAGGGGCACCCAGGCGGCGCAGCTGGTGATCGGGATCATCGTCCTCGTCTTCCTGGGCCTGATCGCGCTCCACCTACACCTGATCCTGCTCAGCTGGATCGTGCAGAACGCCGCTTCGATCATTTTCATCGCGATCGTGGTGTTGTTCCAGCCCGAGCTCCGCAAGGCGCTGGATCAGATCGGCCGGGTCGGTCGCCATCCGCTGGGCGCCTACTCCACCGCCAACCGCCAGGCGCTGAACCGTGTCATCACCGACATGGTCCGATCGGCCGAACGTATGTCGGCTCGAAAGACCGGTGCCCTTGTAGCCTTCGAGCGTGAGGTCGGCCTCGAGGACTATGCGGACACCGGCGTCCGCCTTCACTCCGAATTCTCCGCGGAGCTGATTCAGACCATCTTCTTTCCCAACTCGCCCCTTCACGACGGCGCCCTCATCGTGAGGGGGACCACGATCCTGGCCGCGGGTTGTCTGCTGCCGCTGCCCGACGAGGGATCGGTGCGCGAGCGCCTGGGCACGCGGCATCGGGCGGCAATCGGCCTCTCCCTGGTGAGTGACGCTCTGCTCGTCGTCGTCTCCGAGGAGACGGGCTCCATCTCGGTGGTCGAGAACGGCGCCATCACGCGTCACCTGGACGGTGAGACGCTGCGCCGGCGCCTGACCTCGGGCCTGGAGCCGGAACGTCCACAGGGTGGCTGGCGATCGCTCGGGACCGGGAGACTCTTCCGCGGTGGTGATGCACTGGCTCGTCGGTAACTGGCAGCTCAAGCTGGTCTCGGTCGTCCTGACGCTGGCGCTGCTGGCCGCGGTCGCCTTCACGCAGAACCCGCCCACCACGGCGTCGGTCGAGCTGCACCTCGCTTACAACACCCCGCCTTCGGATCTGGTCCTCGTCAACCCGCGGACCACAGTCCAGGCGCGGGTGGTGGGACTGTCCAACAGCGTCGCCCAGTTCGAGCATGAATTCGCCAGCAGTGCCGGCGCCCGGGTCGACCTGACCGGGATGCACGCCGGGAACAGGCAGCCCGCAACCGCGGTGGTTACCGCGAGCGCCGACGGTGTCAGCGTCAACCCGACCTCGGTGGGGATCCACGTCAACCTCGAGACCATGGAGACCGTGCGCCTGCCGATCGGGGTCAGGGTGACCAACCTCAACTCCTCGGCCGGCATCTCGGTGGTGCAGAGCGGGACCTACGCCACCTGCGGCAGCGACACCGTGATGTGCCAGGTCACCGTCCACGCGCCGACGTCATTGGTGACCGGCCTGACGGCATACCTGGAGTACGTGGACCCGCAGCCCAGCCAGGCAGGGCTCGAGCGCGTCCCGGGCCTGCCGGTGAAGTTCGAGCAGCACGGCAAGCCGGTCGACCTCACCGGCACCAACCCGCAAGTGATCCCGAACCTGATCACGGTGCAGCCGACGGAGGCGACCGCCCGAGTCCAGACGCAGGGCGGGACGCTCACCACCACCTACCCCGTCTTCGCCAGGACGACCGGGACCCCGGCCTGCGGCTATCAGGTCGAGAGCATGTCGTACTCACCACAGACGGTGACGGTCACGGGACCCACGCAGTCGCTGGCCAGCCTGCAGCAGATTCAGCTGTCGTCGATCGACGTCTCCGGGCTAAGCGCGACCGAGACCGTGACCCGGTCCCTCGACCTCCCCTCCGGCGTGCAGGCGTCCGCGGGGACGCCGTCGGCGGTTTCGGTCACCGTGAACCTCGGCCAGGCGTTCTCGTGCACGCCGTCGACCGTCACCGGCACCCCCACGCCCACGCCACAGCCCACCTCCCACACACCGGTGCCGACGCCCCAGACGACCCCGACCGGGTAACCTTTCACCCAGCCTCGAACGTTCTAGCTTCCGTCGTCCTACCCTCGCTTCAACGCAGCCAAGGAGGCTTCATGTGCGGCATCATCGGTTACCTCGGTGAGCGAGAGGCCGCCCCCATCCTGCTCGAGAGCCTCCAGCGACTGGAGTACCGCGGCTACGACTCGGCGGGGGTGGCGGTCCTCGAGCGACGCCGCGCGACCGCGACGGTCACCAAGACGGAGGCGCGGGTCGAGCAGCTGATCGCGAAGGTGGGCCCCACGATGCCGGCGGGCCACCTCGGGGTCGGTCACACGCGCTGGGCGACGCACGGCCGCCCCACGCTCGTCAACGCGCACCCTCACGTCGACTGCGGCGGCCGCATCGCGGTGGTCCACAACGGCATCATCGAAAACTTCGCCGAGCTGAAAGAGGAGCTGGTGGCCGCCGGACACCGGTTCCGGTCGGACACCGACACCGAGGTGGTGCCGCATCTGGTCGAGCACTACTACCGCGGTGACCTGGTGGGCGCCGTCCGCCGGGCGCTGCTGCGGCTGGAGGGGGCGTTTGCGCTGGTGCTCTTCTCATCCGACGACCCGGAGCTGCTGGTGGGGGCCCGGCTCAACGCCCCCCTGGTGGTCGGGCTCAGCGAGAAGGAGCAGTTCATCGCCTCCGACATCACGGCTCTGGTGTCCTACACCCGTCGCATGCTGGTGCTCGGCGAGGGGGAGATGGCGGCCCTGACACCGTTGGGAGCGACGGTGACCACGTTTGACGGCCATCCCGTCGAACACCGCCTGATCCACGTCGACTGGGACGTGACCCAGGCGGAGAAGGACGGCTACCCGCACTTCATGCGCAAGGAGGTCGCCGAGGCGCCGGCCGCGATCGCGAACGCCCAGCGGGGTCGTATCGATCGAAATGGCGTGGTCCACTTCACCGACTGGGACCTCGACGTGGGGCGCCTGCGAGAGGTGCGCGACGTGCGACTGCTGGGAATGGGTACCTCGCTCCACGCCGCCATGATCGGGGAGCGCTTGGTCGAGGACTGGGCCGGCATCCCGGCCCGGGCCGAGGACTCCTCCGAGTTCCGATACCGCCGGCCGACGCTGGGGGAGACAGGTCTCGCGGTCGTCATCACGCAGTCGGGCGAGACCGCCGACACGATCGCGGCCATGCGGCAGGCGGCGAGTTTGCGCGCGGCGACGGTGGCGATCACGAACGTGGTCGGGTCGACGGCAGCGCGCGAGGCGGACGGGGCCATCTATCTCAACGCGGGTCCCGAGATCGGCGTCTGCTCGACCAAGACGTTCGTCAGCCACTTGATCAGCCTCTCGCTGCTGGCGCTGCGCCTGGCCGCGGTTCAGGGCCGTCTCGACCCGGAGCGGCGGGAAGAGGTGTGGGCGGAGCTTCACGAGCTGCCTCAGAAGGCGCGCCAGGTGCTGGAGGCGGAGCCCGGGATCGCGGACCTGGCGAAGAAATACGCGGCATACCGCAACTTCATGTACTTCGGCCGGGGCCTGGGCCACGCGGTCGCGCTGGAGGGGGCGCTCAAGCTGAAGGAGATCAGCTACGTGCACGCGGAGGGTGTCTCGGGAGGCGATCTCAAGCACGGGCCGATCGCGCTCCTCGACCGAACCTTCCCCGTGGTCGCGATCTGCACCGAGAGCCCGACCGTCGACAAGATGACCAGCAACGTGCACGAGGTGGCGGCCCGCGAGGCTCCGGTGCTGGCGGTGGTCAGCGAAGGCGATCAGCGGCTCCAGGGGATCGCGGAGGACCTGCTTGCGATCCCCAAGAGCGGCGAGCTGGGAAGTGCGGTGCTGGCCAGTGTCGCGCTGCAGCTGTTCGCGTATCACCTGGCGGTGCTGCTGGGGCGCGACGTCGACCGGCCGCGCAACCTGGCCAAGAGTGTGACCGTCGAGTAAGCCGCGGACACGTGGGCGCCCCGCTCGGCGAGCGCTTCCTGTATGACTACTGCCATGGGATCATGGGATGCTCCGCCGACGCAGGGTCCGCAGCGCCTCGGTGTGACGGGAGCCGGCCAGCCGGCCAGCGTGCTGGGCCGGATCGTGGCCTTCATCATCGACTGGGTGATCATTTCGGTGGTGGCCCTGGTGGTGACCTGGATCTTCAGCCTGGTCCACCTGAACCTGCTCGGGGGGCTGCTCGGGACCGCGATCTCGCTCGGGTACTGGACCTACTTCTGGGGGTCCACCGGACAGACGCTGGGCTACCGGGTGATGCGGATCCGGGCCGTCACCATGTCGGGCGAGCAGCTCGGATACGGTTGGGCCTTCCTGCGCGGGCTCCTGGTCGACCTCTCGTTCGCGGTCTGCCTGCTGCCGGCGATCATCAGCCTGATCATGATGGCGGTCACCGAGAAGCACCAGGCGCTCCACGACCTGATCCTGGGCACCGCCGTCGTCAACGCCTAGGGGACGGGCGCCGGCGCTCGCCTGGCGTCCGTAGGCTCTGGCGTTGATGGAGCTGGGTGCCGTACCGCCTCGGATCGGGGTCGACGTGTGTCCGGTGGAGCGGATCGCGCAGGCGGCGGAGCGGGGCGGCGACCGGTTCCTGGCCAGGATCTTCACCCCCGCCGAGCTGGAGTACTGCGCGGGGCGCCCCGACCGGCTGGCCGGTCGCTGGGCGGCCAAGGAGGCGGTGCTCAAGTGCCTCGACGGCAACGTGGCGAACCTCGCCAGGCGCGAGATCGAGATCCTCCCCAACCAGCAGGGGGCCCCGGTCGTGCGTCTGTCCGGGCAGGGTGCGCCGTGGCAGGTCGAGGTGACGATCACGCACGATGCCGGGCTCGCGATCGGCTCCGCGATCCTGGTCGGTCCGGCGGCTCCCCGGTTTCTCGAACGCCCGGCGGCGTTCGCCCTCCCCGCGCGCCCCCCGGACGGGCACAAGGGCACGTTCGGCCTGGTGGCCGTGGTCGCCGGCAGCTACGGGCTGACAGGTGCGGCCTACCTGTCCTCCACGGCCGCGGCCCGGATCGGCGCCGGCACCGTGCGCCTCAACGTGGCCCGCGACCTCTACCCGATCCTGGCCGTCAAGTGCACGGAGGTGATGGCGGCGCCCATCGATGAGGTCGCGCCGGGGGTGCTGGGCGGCGAGGCGGCGACCGCCGCGCTCACCGACCAGGTGGCCGGTGCCAGGGTGGCGCTGATCGGGCCCGGCCTGGGGCAGGATCCACGTACGCAGGAACTGGTGGCGCGCTTGGTGGAGGCGAGCCGCCACCCGGCACTGATCGACGCCGACGGCCTCAACGCCCTCGCCACCGACCGCTCACGCCTCAGCCACCTGCGTGCCGATCACGTGCTGACGCCCCACCCGGGTGAGATGGGGCGCCTCCTCGACCAGCCGATCCCCGAGGTCCAGCGCGACCGCACCGAGACCGCGCGCCGCGCCGCCGCGACGTGGGGCTGCGTGGTGGTGCTGAAAGGCGCCCGCACGGTGGTGGCGGCGCCTGACGGGCGCGTGTCCGTCGATCCCCACGCGGTGTCCGCGCTGGGCACGGGGGGCAGTGGCGACGTGCTCGGAGGCATCATCGCCGGGCTGCAGAGCCAGGGAGCCGCAGCGTTCGAAGCGGCCGTCTCCGGGGTCTACGTGCATGCCGCGGCCGGGCGCCGGCTGGCGGCCAGGCAAGGCACGTTGCTCGCCTCCGATCTGCTCGAAGAAGCGGCGATCGTGGCCCACCTGCTGCGCGACCAAGCCTGAGGATGGGCTCGTGATCCTGCACCCGGCCCGCTGGGCTGAGATCGACCTGGGCGCCCTCAAGTCGAACATTCAGCACCTGCGCGACCGTCTTCCGGCGCGCACTCAGGTGATCGCCGTGGTCAAGGCCAACGCGTACGCGCACGGGGCGCGCGAGGTGTCGACCGCTGCGCTGGAGGCGGGGGCCACGATGCTGGCGGTGTCGACCCCGGCCGAGGCGGTCGAGCTGTGCGGCGTCTGCCCTCCGGGACAGATCCTGGCGCTGGGCGGCCTCGCGCCCCAGGTCGTCCAGGAGGCGATCGACGCCGGGTGTGCGGTCGTTTGCTCTTCCATCGAGCTGGCCGACGCGATCGCGGCCGCCGTACCCCGGGGTGAGCGGCGCGATGTCCACCTGAAGATCGACACCGGTATGCACCGGCTCGGCTGCCACCCCCGCGACGCACCCGCGCTGGCGGCCCACATCGCGGCCTCGGACCGGCTCCGGCTGGCCGGGACCATGACCCATTTCGCCAGCTCCGACGCCTCCGAGAGCATGACCCGGGAGCAGTTCCGGCGGTTGCGGGCGGCGCTGGACAAGTTCGAGGTGTCGCCGGGGCTGCGTCATGCCGCCAACACACAGGCGGCGCTGCGCTACCCCGAGATGGCGCTCGACGCGGTCCGCTTCGGGATCGGCATGTACGGCTGCGAGTGGTCCGAGCTGCGACCGGCGCTCAGCCTGCACGCGCTCGTCACCCACGTGGTCGAGGTCATCCCGGGCGGCCGCGTGGGCTACGACGGCATCTGGACCGCCCCCCGCCCGAGCCGGGTCGCGACCGTCTCCATCGGTTACGCGGACGGCATCCTCCGGTCGCGCTCCTCTCGGGGGACGGCGGTGGTGCGCGGCCGGCGGGCACCCCTCGTCGGGCGGGTGAGCATGGACATGCTGGCGCTCGACGTGACCGACGTGGAAGGGGCAGCCCCGGGCGACATCGCCACCGTCATCGGCGGGGGCATCACTGCCGAGGAGGTCGCGGAGTGGTCCGGCACCTCCTCCTACGAGGTCCTGCTCGCGATCGGCGCCCGGGTCAAACGCGTCTACAAAGACGAGGTGGGCTGACCCCCCGATTCGGGCTGGCGCCCGAGCGCTGCGCGCACGAATGCGTAGAGACCGTGCTTGCCGGTTGCCGGCGCGCATTTGCCTTACCCAGGGAGGGCACGGCCCCCTGGCAATGCCGTTGCCTTAGCGCCATCGCGTCCGGGGGCCGTTTCTCTACATTCGGGCCTCACCGGGCGCGCTGTAGGCCCGGACTGTCGAGAAAACGTGCCCTCACGCCCCTTATTGCAACGGCATTGGCCCCCCTGGACCCCCCGGCGGCGCTTGCCGTCGATCCCTGCCGGGCCCGCGGTGCGGAGTGCTCTCGTGAGGGTACCGGGGGACTTGCGTCGGGCTGGCGCCCGAGCTTGCGCCCGCCCGTGCATGTCGGCACGGCGAGGACCCCGCGGTAAGGCCACCGGTGACTACTGCACTGCGACCGCCCGGACAGTGCCTCTAAGGCCGCCGAGCGGAATAGGACAGTATGCGCCCGGGATTCTCCCATCTGTATGCCTACACTGGTCGCCGTGGCAGAAAAGCCGGGGCAGGCCGCGTTCGCCGAAGAGGCGATCACCCATGTGGATGTCCTCTATCGCGGTGCGCTGCGCCTGACGCGAGACCCCGCCAAGGCCGAGGACCTGGTGCAGGATACGTACGTCCGTGCCCTTCGGTATCAGGAGAGTTACCGACCCGGCACGAACATGAAGGCCTGGCTCTTCGCCATCATGCGCAATCTCTTCTGGGACCGGTTCAAGGGCGGTCGTCCGGAAAGCCTGTCGCTGGATGGCGACGGTGAGCACGGCCTCTACGAGTTGGTCGAGGACGCCGGGGAAGGCCCGGAGACGGTAGCGCTGGACCACATCGCCCGTGGCGAGGTGATCCAGGCGGTGGAGGCTCTGCCCGACATCCACCGCGAAGTCGTGCTGCTCGTCGACGTGGAAGGCTTCCCGTACAAGGAGACGGCCGAAATCCTCGGCGTTCCCATCGGCACCGTGATGTCACGGCTCCACCGCGCACGCTCCCAGCTGCAGAAGTCGCTGGCTCCCTACGCACGTGAGTCCGGGATCATCCAAGGGGAGTCGGCATGAACTGTGATGACTGTATCGAGCGACTGGATCCGTACGTGGACCGCGAGCTGACGGACACGGAGGTCGAAGAGGTGCGGATGCACCTGGCCGAGTGTCCGCCCTGCGGCCACCGCGTCGAGCTCCGTGGCGACCTCAAGCGACTGGTCAAGGTGTGCCTTGACGAGGAGCCGGGGGCGAGCCCGGAGCTGCGGCAGCGGCTCCAGCACCTCCTGGCCTGAGATCGTGCCCGATCCCGCCGGGCGTGGTGGCGGGAGCAACCTCATCCCCCAGGGCCGCGTGCCCTGGGCGGGGAACTGGCCGGACCTGTCGCCGGTGACGATCATCCGCCTCGAACGTTGGGTCGCGTTCCTGGCCCGGCCCTCGGAGCTGCCGGACGACTACCTGGCCCCCGGCTTCCTGGACGCCTACGCGGGTCCCCATGGCACCGGCGACACCCCCGACGCGGCTTACCTCGACCTGGCACGCCAGGCTTCGCCGGGACGCCAGCGCGGAAGATAGGGGCATGACCCGGCAGGTGTCCGCCACCAGCCAGCGGGTGCAGGGGGCCCACCTGTACGCGCTCACTCCGGATGCCGGTCCGGGCCGGATCCTGGAGCTGGTGACAGCCTGGTGCGAGGGCGGCGTCGACATCGTCCAGCTCCGGCACAAGAGCCTGGAGCGGGCAGCCTTGCTGCGGCTGGCCGGGCGGCTCCGAGACACGTGCCGGCGCCACCACGTCCTCTTCATCGTGAACGACCACCTCGACATCGCCCTGCTCAGCGGAGCGGACGGCGTGCACCTGGGAGAGGACGATCTGTCGCTGGCCGACGCCGAGAAGGCGCTGCAGAACGCCGGGTCGCGCCGCATCATCATCGGAGCCTCGGCCTCCGGCGTCCAGGCTGCTCGAGCCGCGGAGCGCGCGGGCGCCGATTACGTGGGCGCGGGGCCGGCCTACGCGACGCCGATCAAGGCAGAGAAGCCCGCCATGGGGCCGGAGGGCGTGCGCGCGATCCAGCAGGCGGTGCAGATCCCCGTCTTCGCGATCGGTGGGGTCGAGCCTCAAAACGTGCCCGAGCTGAGGGCACATGGGATCGACCGTGTGTGCGTCATCCGGGCCCTGTCCGAGGTCGCCGACCCGGAGGCGGAGGC
This sequence comes from Candidatus Dormiibacterota bacterium, assembly GCA_963808785.1. Taxonomy (GTDB): domain Bacteria; phylum Chloroflexota; class Dormibacteria; order Dormibacterales; family Dormibacteraceae; genus CAVTSA01. The sequence goes on from CAWEGH010000013.1 coordinate 87,583, forward strand.
CCGCCGGCTGCGCACCCTGCTCTGCTCGTGAGCCGCCATTCCCCATGAATGAGCTCGAGCTGCTCCGCCACCTGGTGCCGCATCTGAGCAGCCACGGCGGCGACCTGCTGATCGGCGCCGGCGAAGACGACTCCGCGGCCTGGCGGGAGCCGGACGGGTACTACACCGTCGCGACCTGCGACACCGCCGTCGAAGGGGTTCACTTCGACCTCCAGCTTCAGCGGCCGGAGGACGTGGGCTGGCGCGCGCTGGCCTTCGCCCTCGGCGATCTGGCCGCCAAAGGGGCGCGACCCACCTACGGCCTGATCGCGATCTCGATCCCGAAGAGCTGGAAGGTGGAGCAGGTGGAGGGCATCTACCGCGGGCTGGCCGAACTGGCTCAGCGCGTCGGGTGCCGGCTGGTGGGCGGGGACACCACACTGGCCCCGCACGACGGGGAACTCACGATCACGCTGCTCGGCACCGCCTCGGCCCGACCGATCCCGCGGTCCGCGGCCCGCGCGGGCTGGCTGATCGGCGTCACGGGGCCGCTCGGGGGCTCGAAGCTGACCTTGGCGCGTCCCCGCCCTCGACTCGAGCTGGGGGCCGAGCTGTGCGCCCAAGGCCTCTGTTGTGGCGACATCTCCGACGGTCTTCTACGGGAGCTCGACAAGTTCGCCCTCGCCGCCGGCGTCGGCGCCCGGCTCGAGCTGCACCGGGTCCCGCGGGTGCGGGGGGTGAGCGCCCTCGACGCGATCGCGAGCGGCGAGGAGGTGGAGCTGGTCTGTGTGGGTCCGCGGCTCCCGGACGAGGTGCACCAGGTGGGGGTCCTGGAAGATAGCGGCCGGGTGACGGTGGTGGACGCGGACGGCCGCGCGGTGGAACCGCCGCGCCGCGGCTGGGACCACTTCGACCCCTCCCCCGACGCTTCGCAGCCTCCGCCGGGCGGGGACGCGGCGAGGTGACCCGCGGGGCCCGTACCGCCGAGCGGGCGCTGACCACAGCCTCCGCCCCCGAGACCGAAGCTGCCGGCGAGCGCCTGGCGGCGCGGCTGTCCGCGGGGGACGTGCTGCTCCTGGAGGGGCCGCTGGGCTCGGGAAAGACCGCCTTCGTGCGCGGCCTCGCCCGGGGACTGGGAGCCACCGCCCAGGTGGCGAGCCCGACCTTTCAGCTGGTCCGCGTCTATCCGGGCCGGCTGCAGCTCGCCCACGCCGACCTCTACCGCCTCGACGACCCGGGCCCGGGGCTCGCCGACCTCGGCCTGGAGGAGCTCGCCGAGGAGGGGGTGGCCGTGATCGAGTGGGGGGATCGCATCGCGTGGCCCGGCGCCGTGCGGGTCCGGATCGAGGAGGAGGGCCCAGACCGGCGCCGCCTCCGGCTCCTGGAGGCACCCGCGGCATGGACCTGGTGATCGATACCTCCTCACCGACGACCGCCCTGGCGGCGCTCGACGGCGGTGGTGTCGTGGCCGAACGCACGGCAGGCCGGCTGGGGGTGGAGGAGCTGCCAGAGGCGGTGGCCGGGCTGGTCGGCGACGTGCGCGGCCTGACCCGGGTCGCGATCGTCACCGGTCCTGGGTCGTTCACCGGGCTTCGCGCCGGGGCCAGCTACGGCATCGGGCTGGCGCAGGGGCTGGGCATCCCGCTGCTCGGAGTGGGCACGTTCGAACTGGTCAGGGCGCTGAGCACCAGATGCGCCCGGCCGGTGGTGGAGGCCGGTCGGGGGCGGGTCTACCGGGAGACCGCGGCGGGTGGGGTGGAGGTCACCGCGGTAGACGCGCTGCCTCGCGACCTCCCGGTGGTGGGCCGGCTCAGCGAGCCGCTCCGGGAAGCCGCCCGGAAGGCGGGCGTGCCGCTGCTGCCGGAGAGCGAGTGGCGGGGCTTCGGGAGGGCGGCGCTCTCGGTGCTCGACCGGGCGGTTCCGCTGCCCTATGGTAGGGTCAAGCTTTACTACGTGACGTCGGTGGGGTCGGTTCGAGACTGATGGTGCAGGTCAGGCAGCGACTGGCGATCGAACCCATGCGCGAGGCCGATGTGCCGGTCGTGCAGGAGATCGAACGGTTCGTGTTCTCCTCGCCGTGGCCGCGGAACGCGTACTACCGCGAGCTCAGCTCGCGCAGCAACTCCTACTACGTGGTGCTTCGGCGATATCACGACGCAGGTGATCAGGAGACCGTGGGCTACGCGGGGATGTGGCGGATGCACGAAGAGGCGCACGTGACGACGATCGGCGTGCGACACGACGTGCATCACCAGGGCTACGGGCGGGTGTTGTTCGCCGGCCTTCTGCAGGCGGCGTACGAGATGGGGGCCCGGTGGGTGACCCTGGAGGTGCGGGCCACCAACGACAACGCCCAGAGGATGTACGAGGGGTTCGGCTTCAAGGTCATCGGGCGGCGCAAGGGGTATTACACCGACAACGGCGAGGACGCTCTCGTCATGTGGTCGGACTCGATCCTGTCGCCGCGCTTCAGGGCCGCCTTCGAGGAGAACCTGGCCAAGGTCGGCTACGACGTCCGGGGCCTGCGCCGCGAGGCGCCGCCGGTGCCGTCGCCCACGCAGGACCCGGCAGACTGAACCGCCCCTTCACGCTGGCGATCGAGTCCAGCTGCGACGAGAGCGCGGTCGCCGTCCTCGATGGGGACAGAGAGGTGCGTTCCAACCTGGTCCATTCGCAGACGCAGCTTCACGCGCCTCACGGGGGCGTGCTGCCCGAACTGGCGGCGCGTGACCACCTGGAGCGCCTGCCGGGACTGGTCGACGGGGCGTTGAACGAGGCCGGGGTGACGCCGTCGGAGATCGGGCTGGTGGCGGCCACCCGCGGTCCCGGGCTCGCCGGCTGTCTGCTGTGCGGCGTGGGGTTGGGCGAGGGACTGGCGGCGGCCTGGGGCGTCGAGTTCCGGGGCGTCAATCATCTCTGGGGGCATATCTACGCGGCGTTCCTCGCCAATCCCGCCCTCGAGCCGCCGCTGCTCGCCCTGGTCGTCAGCGGCGCCCATACCGATCTGGTCCTGATGCGCGGCCACGGAGACTTTCGGCCGCTCGGCCGCACACGAGACGACGCCGCCGGCGAGGCCTTCGACAAAGCAGCGCGCATGCTCGGCCTCGGCTATCCGGGCGGACCGGCGCTGGAGCGCTGTGCGCGATCGGGAAAGGCCGGGCGCCGGCCCCTGCCGCGGCCGCGCCTGCCCGGTCTGGAGTTCTCGTTCTCGGGACTCAAGACGGCGCTGCGCTACCGGCTGCGCGATCTCGGGGAGGCGGTGACCGAGCAGGATCGGGCAGACTTGGCGGCCGCCTTCCAGGCGGCGGTGGTGGGAGCCCTGGCGGAGAAGCTGGACCTGGCCCTGCGCGAGCATCCCGTCGGTGCGGTGGTGCTGTGCGGGGGCGTGGCGGCGAACGGGCCGCTGCGTGAGGCGACCACCCGTGTCGCCGCCTCGCGGGGAGCGCGGATCACGCTCCCACCCCTCGCCCTCTGCACCGACAACGCGGCCATGATCGGCGCCGCCGCGCCGCACACCCCGGCCGGGCAGGGCGCGGTGGATCCGGGCCTCGAGTGGTGACCCTCCGGCGATGAACGGCTCGCGCGGCGAACGCCGCCTCGGCTGGGCGTTGGTCTTCGACGGCATGGTGTTCGAGGCGGATGTCCTGCAGGCCGTACTGGAGACACGCGGTCTGGTCGTGCAGCGCCGGGGCGGCGACGAGGGTTTCTCATTGCCCGGGGTCTCGCGGACCCGCCTCTTCGTGCCCGAGGAGGACGAGGCGGAGGCCCGAGCCGTTCTCGCGGAGACCGTGGTCGTGGAGCAGGACGAGGGGACGGCGGAGGGCGAAGCGCACCCGCCGGCCTGATGTGAGGTCAATCGCGCCCCAGTTCGGCGCCCTGCATCCGAACGGTCCGACGCGCTACACTTAGCACTCGGCAGCCCCGAGTGCTAACGGGGCGGGGCCTGTGTGCTGTTACCACTCTAGAGGACCTGGAGGTCGAACATGGCAATTCGTCCACTCGGGGATCGGGTCGTCCTGAAGCCCGTCGAGCGAGAGGAGCGAACCAAGAGCGGCATCGTACTTCCCGACACCGCGAAGGAGAAGCCGCAAGAGGGGATCGTGCAGGAGGTGGGCTCGGGCCGGGTGCTCGACAACGGCGCCACCGTGCCGCTGGAGCTCAAGAAGGGCGACCGGGTGCTGTATGCGAAGTACGCCGGGAACGAGTTCAAGCTCGACGAGGTCGAGTACTTGATCCTCTCCGAGAAGGATGTCCTCGCCGTCCTCGACGGCACCAACTAGCTCACACCGAGGAGGTTTCGGAAACCGATGGCAAAGGCTGTTGCATTCGACACCGATGCGCGACAGGGCCTGAAGCGCGGCATCGACATCGTCGCGCAGTCGGTCCGCATCACGCTCGGACCGAAGGGCCGCAACGTGGTCCTGGAGAAGAAGTTCGGCGCTCCGACGGTGACCAATGACGGCGTCACCATCGTCCGCGAGATCGAGCTCAAGGATCCCAACGAGAACACCGGCGCGCAGCTGCTGCGCGAGGTGGCGACCAAGACCAACGACGTGGCGGGTGACGGCACCACCACCGCGACGATCCTCGCGCAGACCATGATCTCGGAGGGCTTCCGCAACGTCGCCGCGGGCGCCAACCCGATGCAGCTCAAGGTCGGCATCGAGGCGGCCGTGAGAGCGGTCGTCGACGAGATCGCGCGCATCTCGGTCCCGGTCAAGGGTCACGAGGACGTCGCTCACATCGCGGCCGTCAGCTCTCAATCCGACGAGATCGGCGAGCTGATCGCGGAGGCGATGGACAAGGTCGGGAAGGACGGTGTGATCACCGTCGAGGACGGCCAGGGTCTCGCCACCGAGCTCGACACGGTCGAGGGCATGCAGTTCGACCGTGGCTACACGTCGCCCTACTTCGTGTCCAACACGGACCGCATGGAGGCCGTCCTCGACGAGCCCTTCGTGCTGATCACCGACAAGAAGATCTCCTCCGTGCAGGATCTCCTGCCGATCCTCGAGAAGGTGATCCAGGTCGGCAAGCCGCTCCTGATCGTCGCCGAGGACGTCGAGGGCGAGGCCCAGGCGACCCTGATCCTGAACAAGCTTCGCGGCACCTTCCAGGTCGTCGCCGTCAAGGCGCCCGGCTTCGGTGACCGCCGCAAGGCGATGCTCGAGGACATGGCGGTTCTGACCGGCGGTCAGGTTATCTCCGAGGATCTCGGGCTCAAGCTCGACCAGACGCAGCTGGACCAGCTGGGTCGTGCCCGCCGTGTCACCATCACCAAGGATGACACCACGATCGTCGAGGGCGCCGGCAGTGCTTCCGACATCCAGGGCCGGATCAAGGCGATCAAGGCTCAGATCGAGGAGACCACGTCCGACTTCGACCGCGAGAAGCTGCAGGAGCGGCTGGCCAAGCTGGCCGGCGGCGTCGCGGTGATCAAGGTCGGCGCCGCCACCGAGGTCGAGCAGAAGGAGAAGAAGCACCGGATCGAGGACGCGCTCTCGGCGACCAAGGCCGGTGTCGAAGAGGGCATCGTCGCCGGTGGCGGCACCGTCCTCTTGCAGGCCCAGGAGATCCTGGAGAACCGCCTCGACCTGAAGGGCGACCAGGCGACCGGTGTCGCGATCGTCCGCCGGGCCCTGGAGGAGCCGGTCCGCCAGATCGCGGCCAACGCCGGGGCCGAGGGATCGGTGATCGTGGACCTGGTCCGCAAGGCGAAGGCCGGTCACGGCTGGGACGCGCTGGACGGAAAGTCGGCCGACATGGTGAAGGCCGGGGTCGTCGACCCCGCCAAGGTGACCCGCTCGGCGTTGCAGAACGCGGCCTCGATCGCGGCCATGGTTCTCACCACCGAGGCCGTGGTGACCGAGATCCCGGAGAAGAAGGAAGCGGCTCCGGGTGGAGGCATGCCGCCCGACATGATGTAGTCCGCGACCGCCGTCGTGAGCTGTATCACCAGACCCCCGGGCCACTGAAGGCCCGGGGGTCTCTTCTCTTGGGGCAATTTCCCGCGCGAAGTCCGGTCGCATCAGATGTTTAGATAGGGCGCGGGGCGCTATTCTGGCGCTCACCCTGTGGCGGAGAATCGAGGAACAGCCGGCCGCGGAGCGGCCGAGAACGGAGGAACACGATGGAAGGCAGCGTCGGCGATCGGTTGGTCCTGGAGTCCGAGCGCGTAGGTCAGCCGAATCGAGAGGGCGAGATCCTCGAAGTCCATCCCGTGGGCGATGTCGTCCGCTATCGGGTCCGCTGGGCCGACGGTCATGAGAGCACGATCATGCCCACCGCCGGCAGTGTGCGAATCGTCTCCCAGGGCAAGAAGAGCAAGAGCAAGAGCAAGAGTTGACCGATGGGCACGGGTCGCGCGTGCCCCCCGCGGCGCGCGGCCCCTGCCCTTACTCGGGGTGCGTCTCAGAGGGATGTGTGGCGGGCGACGGGCGCGCGGGCCGTTCGCGTTGTTCGTCGCGCCGCTCGCGCAGCTCCATCAGTGGGCGCAGGACCAGCCGATCGCCGAAGGTCAGCGCGAACGGCATGATCAGGGCGACCAGCGCACCGAGCACGGCGGCCAGACTGGGTAGGTGGTTTACGTCAGCCATCCCCTCATAGGTGAGAAATGTTCCGACCACCACGCTCACCAGGACTCCGATCACGGCCAGCACGATGATCAACCGGCGATACTCCCGATAGATCAGCGGGAGATTAAGGTGCGCGAAGCGCAGCGCCTGACGGGCAGCGAGCGTGTTGAGGACGATCCCCGAGACAGCGGTCAGCACCGCCACGATGAGGCGGAACGTCGAGACGTGCTGCATCAAGAAGACCGCCCCGTTGACGGCCAGTACGCTGAGCGGAGCGATCAGGCCCACGACCAGGACTGCCACGTTGCCCACCCGTCGCCAGCGCGAGTTCGGGGATGGTTGCCGCGTCACTGGTCATTACCCTGCCAGAACCGAAGAGGGGCGGTCCGTCCGGAACCGCCCCTCTTCGCGCCGCACCCCCGGGGCCCCCGCGAAACGCAGCTTGCGGAGTTTGGTGGGGTGGGGTCCGAACGGCTCGGTCAGTGGCCGCAGCCGCAGGCCTGGGCGGACCCGGCGTCGTCGCCGGTGTCGAACGAATGGCCGCAGGAGCAGGAGTGGACCGCGTTCGGGTTGTGGACCGTGAACCCGGCGCCCATCAGCCCCTCCACGTAATCGATCTCGGAACCCCGAACATGCGGAGCGCTGAAGTCGTCGACGATGACCTTCACGCCGCTCTGCTCGACGACCTCATCCCCATCCCGGATCTCGTTGTCGAACGCCATCCCGTACTGGAGGCCGGAGCAGCCGCCGCCACTCACGAAGAGCCGCAGGCCAAGGTCGGGGTTGCCTTCCTGTTCGAGAAGGGTCTTCAACTGGCCAAGTGCCTCATCGGTGATTGTTACGACTGCTTGTTCGATCATTGTGCTGGGCGTCACCTCTCAGGGGATTGGGCGGATCCCGACCGCCCGAACAACCGTACTAACCCAGAATGCTACCACGGGCCTATCCGTTGGGCTTCGGGCTGGGGGTGGGAGTCGGCGCCGCCGCGCTCGGGGTCGGACTTGGCGGCACCGGGGTCGGCGTGGGAGTTGGGGTGGCGGGGGGCGGGGTGGGCCGCGCCGTGGGTGGGGGCGGGGTGGGGGTGCTGGCCGGCTCCTGCTTGGGGGCCGAGGTGAGAACGCATCCGCTGGGCGAGACGTCGGGCAGCGTCAGGTCGGGGGCCAGGCCGGGGCAGTTGCCGCCCATCGTGAGCCCGGACGGTTCGTCGTACCAGCCGTCGTAGCTCGCGGGCAGGCCATTGATGAAGTTCCTGGTGATGCTCTGTCCGATGTCGGTCCCGTACGCGGTGGTGTAGGTCGGGGTCGACGAGTTGCTGGTGTTGAGGCCCATGGAGGCGATCACGATGTTCGGATTCCAGGCCATCATCCAGCCGTTCGGGAACTGCGAGATCGCGCCGTTGGTGGAGGAGAGCGCGGGAGTCCCCGATTTACCGGCCATGGTGCGATTCCAGCCCAGGCCCCAGACCGCGTCGTAGTTCTTGAGGATGGAGTCCATCAGGTACGCCTCGGCCGGAGTCAGAACCTGCGTCGAGGTCTGGCCGGGCGGGGTGTAGGTTGCTCCGTCCCCGGTCTGCACCTTCACGATCGCGGAGAGCGGCACCTTGGTCCCCTGGTTGGCGATGGTCTGATACCCCTGCAGGTTCTCCAGCATGGTGATCGGGTTGGTACCGATCGCCGCCGCCGGGTTGGCCTGGAGAGGTTGGCCGCCGACGGTCTTCGTCACGCCCATCTGGGAGGCCAGATTGACCACGTTCTGCATCCCCACCATCTGGCCCACCTCGACGGCGGGGATGTTGCGGGACCGAACCAGCGCCTGGCGGATGGTGATGTCACCCTGGTAACCGTCGTCCCAGTCGTAGAGGGCGCCGCCGCCGTCGGGATAGCTGTAGGGTTTGTCGGCGATCTGCGAGGCGAGCGTGACCTTGTGGTTGACGAGGGCCGACTCGTAGACGTAGACCTTGAACGACGACCCCGGCTGCTGGTACGACTGGCTGACCAGGTCGAACTGCCCGGAGATGGCCGCGTCCGTGTAGTCGTAGGAGCCCGTGTAGGCGAGGATCTGGCCGGTCTTCGGGTCGGCTGCCACCAGGGCGCCGTTGTTGACGTTGAAGCCACGGAGCGCCGGCACGCCACGCTGCACCGCTTGGTTGGCGAGGTTCTGGAGGTTGAGGTCGAGCGTCGTGGTGACGGAGAGGCCGCCCTGCTGCACGAAGTTGGCGCCAAACTCCTTCTCCAGCTGGGTGTACACGTAGTTCATGAAGAGGGGGGCGGGACCGGTGGCGGGCGCCGGCGCCTGGCCCAACCGGAGCTCCCCCTGCACTTGCTCGGCTGCCGCTTGCTGCTCCTGCGCGGGCGTGATCGAACCCATCGCCACCATCCCCTGCAGGACATAAAGCTGGCGCGCGCGGGCACCGGGCCAGTTGAGGACCGGATCGAACTCGGCGGGACCGTTGATGATCGCCGCCAGCAGCGCGGCCTGGGCGATCGTCAGCTGGTTGGGCTGGACGCCGAAGAAAATCTGCGACGCGGCGCCGATCCCATACGCGTTGTGGCCGTAGAAGACGCGGTTCATGTACATCTCGAGGATCTGGTCCTTGGAGTACTTCTGCGTCATGCCCTGGGCCAGGATCGCCTCCTGCAGTTTGCGGAGCGGGGTGCGGTTGGCCTTGTCGAGGACGGAGATGGTGACCAGCTGCTGGGTGATGGTGCTGCCACCTTCGAGGTAGCTGCGGTTGGTCAGGTCGTGCCAGGCGGAGCGGACGATGGCTCCGTAGTCAAAGGCGCCCTCGTGATAGAAGTTGCGATCCTCCGCCGCCAGCGTGGCCTGGGGGGCGAGCGTCCCGATCTGCTGGAGGGT
>CAWEGH010000014.1:0-222048 GCA_963808785.1 Candidatus Dormiibacterota bacterium
TCCATCGCCACTAGGGTAGGGATGGGATCTGAGCCTTCGGCCAGCCGCTCAACCCTTCCCCCTCCTCCTCGCGGACCCGAGGTTCACCGGCGATCCGAAATGAGATATCATAGTGATTACGAAATCAAGGAGGTACCGTCGATGAAGGACAGAGCGCTGAGAGCGGAGGTTGCCGTCGACGCGAAGACGGGGCTTCGGGAGCGACCCGCGATCGCCTTCGCGGGCCTCCCGACGCTCGCCGCCGGCGTTCTTGTCGCCGCCGTCGGGCTGGCCCTCATCATCGTCGGCTCCGCGACCGGTGCGGGCGCCGGTGTGACCGTGATCGGGGCGGCGCTTCTCGTGATCGGGGCCCTGGGCCTCACCGGGCTGACGCCGGTCGTTCCCGGCGAGGCTCGTGTGGTCCAGCTGTTCGGGAGCTATCAGGGGACGCTGCGTGAGCCGGGTCTGCGCTGGGTGAACCCGTTCACGCAGCGCCGCAAGGTCCTGACGCGGATCCGCAACCACGAAACGGGGCAGGCCAAGGTGAACGATGCCGACGGCAACCCGATCGAGATCGCGGCTGTCGTCGTCTGGCAGGTGGAGGACACCGCGCAGGCGGTCTACGAGGTGGAGGACGTCGTCAAATTCGTGGCCATCCAGACCGAGAGTGCCGTCCGGCACGTCGCATCCGCGTTTCCGTACGAGGGACGGGGCCGAGATGTGCCGTCGCTGCGCGAGAGCCCCGAGGAGATCACCGCCCGCCTCACCGCGGAGATCGCGGCTCGCGTCGAGGCGGCCGGTGTGCACGTGATCGAGTCGCGGCTCACCCGCCTCTCTTACGCCGCGGAGATCGCGCAGGCCATGCTGCGCCGCCAGCAGGCAGAAGCGGTCGTCGCCGCCCGCCGGCGGATCGTGGACGGAGCGGTCGGCATGGTCGAGATGGCGCTCGAGCGGCTGGAAGAGAAGGGACTCGTCGACCTCGACGGAGAACGGCGGGCGGCGATGGTGTCGAACCTCCTCACGGTGCTCTGCAGCGACCAGCCGACGCAGCCCGTCGTCAACGCTGGCTCTCTCTACACCTAGCGGTACGGTGGCGGAGCGCAAGAGCGTCCTCCTGCGGCTCGACCCGGCAGTCCACGACGCCATCTCGCGGTGGGCACAGGACGAGTTACGCAGCAGCAATGCGCAGATCGAGTTCCTTCTTCGCCGCGCGCTCCGGGACGCGGGACGCATGCCGCGGCACGTGGCTGCGCTGCCCAGGCGCGGCCGCCCCCCTGCCGGCGAGGAATCCGCCTGAGGTCCGCTCTTCCCTTCGAGCCACGAAGGGCCGAACCCAGCGCGAGCCGCAGCGGCCGCTGGCTGTCGCGAACACGCGCGTAGAACAAGCGCATGGACGTGGCACTCGAAAACCTGACCGCGGCGGACGCGCTGCCCGCGGTCGTGCTCACCCTCAATCGGCCCGAGCGTCGCAACGCGCTGTCGATGCCTCTGATGACGGAGCTCACCCGCACGCTGCGAGACCAGAGCGCCCGACCCGAGGTTCGAGCCTTCGTCCTGCGAGCGGAGGGCAAGGCCTTCAGTGCCGGGCACGACCTTGGCGAGCTGGTCGGACGCACGCTGGAGGACGAACAGCGCATCTTCGCCGCCTGCACCGAGCTGATGGAGACGATCCAGCAGGTTCCGCAGCCGGTGATCGCTGCCGTCCAAGGCGTCGCCACCGCCGCCGGCTGCCAGCTGGCCGCGACCTGCGATCTGGCGCTGGCCGCGGAGGCCGCCACGTTCGCCACGCCGGGCGTCAAGATCGGACTTTTCTGCTCGACGCCGATGGTCGCCGTCTCCCGCGCGATCGGGCGCAAGCGCGCGCTCTACATGCTGCTCTCGGGACAGCCGATCGACGCCGCCACTGCGGCCGACTGGGGCCTGGTCAACGAGGTGGTGCCAGCGGCTGAGCTGGACGCACGAGCGCTCGAGCTGGCGCGGCAGATCGCCTCGGCCAGCCCCCTCACACTGGCCATCGGCAAGCGTGCCTTCTATGAGCAGATCGACGTCGCCCAGCCCGAGGCCTACCGCCGGATGTCGCAGACCATGGCCGAGAACGCGATGACCTGCGATGCTCAGGAGGGGATGTCGGCCTTCCTCGAGAAGAGGCAGCCGACCTGGACCGGCAAATAACTTCAAGGGGCAAAGTGGTCCATCGAAATGGTTCAGCGTGGACCTGTTTGCTGCTCCACTTCCCGACCACACTGGATCCATGACCGTATTGCGAACGACAGCCGAGCGCGTGACGGATACGAGGCGGCTTCTGGAGATCGCCCAGAGTGGCTGGCTTTCGACGGCCGCTGCGGACGGTCGCGCACACCTGATCGCCTGCACCGCCTGGTGGCACGAGGGCGAGATCTGGGTCGCGACCCGCGGCGGTACCCGCACCGCCCGCAACCTGGGGGCCACGCGTCACGCGCGCCTCGCCCTCGGCTCGACCGACGACGCCACGCTTCTCGATCTGGAGGCCGAGGACCTGACGCCGGCCGGTCAAGTTCCGGCGGTCGCCGACGGGTTCAACGCCGCGGCCGGGTGGGACCCTCGCGAGGTCGGCAGCGACTGGGTCTTCGTGCGCTTCCGGCCCACCCGCATCCAGGCCTACCGCGGCTACGACGAGACGCCTGACTCGGACGTGCTGCGCGACGGCCGCTGGCTCGCTTGAGGGTTTCTGTACCAGAACGAAATAAGGCTCGATCTGACATGGTTTCGCCAGCCATGAGGGTGGCGGCCCAGTGACGCGGCGGGGCTGGCTCCTCTTCGCGGTCATGGGCGTGCTCTGGGGGATCCCCTACCTCCTCATCAAAGTGGCCGTCCGTGATTTCTCGCCGGTCTCCGTGGTGTTCCTGCGCACCGGTATCGGAGCCGTCGTCCTACTGCCGATCGTCTTCGCGCGAAAGGAGTTGGGGCAGGTGCTCCGCGCCTGGCGGTGGGTGTTGATCTACACCGCGGTCGAAGTCACGATCCCCTGGCTGATGCTGACGGCGGCGGAGGAGCGGCTGCCGAGCTCGCTGGTCGGCCTGCTGGTGGCCGCCGTGCCACTGGTCACTGCCATCCTGTTGTTCGTCATGCGGGCCGACGACCGCGTCGACCGGCGGCGGGGGCTGGGACTGCTGGTCGGGTTCGTCGGCGTCGCTGCCCTGCTCGGCCTGGGCAATCTCCGCGGAGACGGGCTCGCGCTCGCCGAGATGGCGGTGGTCGTGGCCGGCTATGCAGTCGGGCCCATCATCATCGCGCGCAAGCTCGGTGCCGTGCCGGCGACGGGCGTGATCGCGGTCTCACTGGCCCTGACCGCCATCGTCTACGCCCCTTTCGCCCTCGCGTCCTGGCCTTCGCAGATGCCGAGCCTGACTGTGATAGGAGCCATGCTGGCGCTCGGCGTGCTGTGTACCGCGGTGGCGTTCCTGGCCTTCTTCGCGCTGATCGCCGAGGCCGGTCCTGCCCGCTCGCAGACCTTCATCTACGTCAACCCGGTCGTCGCGCTGGTCCTCGGCGTTCTGCTTCTGGGTGAACCGTTCGGCGTGGGCGACGTTGTCGGCCTGGCGCTGATTCTGGGCGGCCTCCTGCTCGCCACCCGCCGGCGCGCGTCCACACCCGCCGCAGTGGACACAGAGGATGCCGAGGAGCGCAAAGTGTCCACAGTCGGACACTAAAGAGGTCTCGGAAGGGTCACACTGCGGACAGTTTGACCCCGGCCGGCTAGGGCGCGCAGCTCCAGTCTCCGCTCACGGTCAACGTCGCCTGGTTGGAGTTCAGATCGGTGAGCGTCGCCCGCACGGTGCCGGTGAGGTTGTCGTTGTGGACGGTGAAGGAGACCGAGTCGCCGGGCAGTGACTCCCACGTGTGCTGCTGACCGCTGACGCTGAACAGCTGCACCTGGGCCTGGGCGGCGGTGTACGTCCCGGGCCCGTTGTACGGCTTGACGGTGGCCACGAAGCCGTACACCGCCGCGCCGATGGGGCCGTAGAGGGTGGACGCCCAGGCCGCGGCCTCGACCGGCCGCTCGCTGCAGGCGCTCGCCGTTTGCGCGCTCTGGGTGACGAGGTCGGTCATGGTCCCGTTGACGTCGCCCGAGAAGGTCAGCTTTTGGGCCGCCGCGGGGGGGCCGATGCGCTGGGTAGGCGCCGGCGTCGGTCCCTTGGCGGTGGCGGCCGGCGAAGGCGTATGCCGGGAGGTGACAGAGGCGCCCGTCCTGCCGCTGCCTCCGCACCCGGCCGCCAGCAGAGCGACCAGCGCCGCCATCAGGATGCCCGCAAGACGCATGCGGAGACGGGGCATACGCACAGCAGTCTACAAAGGGCCGCCTGCTTCTGCTTTACAAGGGGCCGTCGGGGCGCCGGTACGTGTGCTACAGGTAGGGGCAATCGTGGAGGGTTCTCAGCACCCCGTGGAAGCGGCGATCCGGGAGGTCGAACAACGGTTTCTGATCGGCGTCCCCGGCGTCACCGAGATCCTGCTGATCCGCCACGGCGACTGCTACCAGGGGATGAGCGCCGAGGACCCGCATGACCCGCCCCTCTCGGAGTTGGGGCACCGGCAGACGGCGGCGCTGGCGGCCCGGCTCGGCCCGCTGCCGGTCGCGGCCGTCTACGCCAGCCCGCTGCGGCGCGCTCAGCAGACCGCGGCCATGCTGAGCCGCCGAGTTCGGCTCGAGCCCCGCCTGGTCGAGGCCGCGATCGACTGGGAGCAAGGGATTCGCTTCACCGAGGAGATCGAAGCCGTCGCCTCCCGTGTCGCCCTGGCGATCGACGAAGCGGTCGCCCGGCATCCGGGTACGCGCCTGGTGATGGTTTCGCACGGGGGAGCGATCATGGCCTACCTGGGTCAGCTCCTCCAACTCCCGGCCCCGGGCCTGCGCCTACTGCCCTACTTCACCAGCGTCAGCGTGGTGCGGGCGCGGTACGACCGGCGCGTGGTGGGATCGATCGCCGATGCCACCCATCTCCCACCCGAGGAGCCGGCCGCATGAGCGAAGTCGACGCTCCTGATCGCGTCCTCGAGCGCATAGCCGGCGATCTGGGGCGAGAGCTCGGTGAGCCCGTCCTCGGCGTGCGTCCGATCCCGGAGGGACATTCCGGCTTCACCTACTGGGTCGACCTGGTGGGACGACAGGCCGTCCTCCGTCTGCCGCCTCCTGGAACCCGCGCCACCGGACCTGCCGACATCGCTCGCCAGGGCCGGCTCCTGCGGGCGCTCCACACCGCGGGCGTGGCCGTTCCCGAGGTGCTGGCGATGTCCGAGCTGCCGCTCATCGACGGCCGTCCCTACTGCCTGATGGCACGCGTCGCGGGCGACCGGGTGGAGGCCGCGGCCGGCCCGGACGACGCCGCCCTGGCACATTCCGCGATCGAGGAGCTGCGCCGCTTGCAGGAGCTGCCGCGGGAGCGCACCGGCATCGGCGGCGAGGCTCCGATGCCGCTGGCCGGGGAGATCGACCGCTGGGCCTGGCTGCTGGAGCGCTCCCCGCAGGACCTGGTCGCACGCACTCCCGAGGTGCGGGCGCGGCTCCACCAGACGGCGCCCGCGGAGCGCCAACCGGTCCTCGTCCACGGCGATTACCACTACGGCAACATGCTCTTCCGCGCCGGCCGGCTGGTCGCGGTGCTGGACTGGGAGATCGCGGAGCTGGGCCAGCCGCTCCTCGACCTCGCCTGCATGGTGGTGGTGGGCCAGGCGGAGCGGGGCCAGGCTCCCGGGGTCCCCGGGGCCGGGTCGCTCAAGGTCGACGAGGAGGATCTCCTGCGCTGGTACGGGGTCGAGCCGGCCGAGTTCCGCTGGCCCCTCGCCCTTACCTTCTACAAGTACGCCGCGATCTTCGGGTACAACCTGATGCTGCACCGCCGCGGGAAGCGGCCCGATCCCACCTACGAGAGCCGTGACGAAACCATCGTCGCCTTCCTCGACCAGGCGGCACGGCTCCTCAACCCAGGAGGACGCTGACGTGAAGGGGACGCAAGGAGAAAGGACGTGAGCTGGGACTTCTCGACCGAGCCCGAGTTCGAGGCCAAGCTGCGCTGGATGGAGGTCTTCGTGCGCAGCGAGGTCTTCCCGCTCGAGGTCCTGGAGACCGACCAGACGACCTCCATGCGCATCGTTCGCGGCCTGCAGGACGAGGTCAAGGGCCAGGGACTTTGGGCCGCACACCTGCCTCCGGAGCTGGGGGGACAGGGTTTCGGACAGCTCAAGCTGGGTCTGATGCACGAGATCGACGGGATGTCGGTCTGGGCGCCCCTGATCTTCGGCAACCAGGCGCCCGACAGCGGCAACTCCGAGGTCCTCGCACATTTCGGCAGCGAGGAGCAGAAGCGGCGCTGGCTGATCCCCCTGCTGGACGGTGAGATGCGCTCCGGTTTCTCCATGACCGAGCCCGAGCACGCCGGTGCGGATCCGACGCAGATGTCGACCACCGCTGTGCTGGAGGACGACCACTGGGTGCTGAACGGGCACAAGTGGTTCACCACCAACGGGATGATCGCCGACTTCCTGATCGTGATGGCGATCACGGACCCCGACGCGCCCACCTACGAGCGTGCCTCGATGCTGCTGGTCCCGGTCGACACGCCGGGGGTGGAATTGATCCGGAACATTCCCCACATGGCGGGCGAGCACGAGTTGTGGGGGACGGGCCACGCCGAGATCCGCTACCAGGACGTGCGGGTTCCCGTGGACGCGCTCATCGGCAAGCGGGGCCAGGGCTTCTCGATCGCGCAGGTCCGGCTCGGCCCGGGTCGCATCCATCACTGCATGCGCTGGCTGGGGCAGGGTCGCCGTGCCTTCGATCTGATGTGCGAGCGGGCCAAGCAGCGGGAGGCCTTCGGTACCTCGCTGGCCGACAAGCAGACGGTGCAGAACTGGATCGCCGACTCGGCGGCCGAGATGCAGGCGGCGCGCCTGATGACGTTGCACGCCGCCTGGCGTATCGACCAGGAGGGTCCGCGCGCCGCCCGCGTCGACATCGGGTTGATCAAGTTCTTTGGCGCCCGGGTGCTCCACGACGTGATCGACCGCGCGATCCAGGTCTGCGGTGCGCTCGGGTATTCGGGAGATCTCCCGCTGGAGGAGATGTACCGGCACGCGCGCGCGGCCCGGCTCTACGACGGGCCCGACGAGGTGCACCGCCAGACCGTCGCCCGCCAGATCCTGAGGGGTTACCAGGCGCCCGCCGGCATCTGGCCCACCGAGCACATCCCGACCCGGCGCGAGGCGGCGCGCCAGAAGTTCGCGGCGCTGCTCGACCAGGCGACGGCAAATCTCTGAGGAGCGAGGACATGACCCACACGCCCACCAGCCCGACCAAGGACGACAAGTTCAGCTTCGGCCTCTGGACCGTGGGCTGGGAGGGCGTCGACGTGTTCGGCAGCGCCATCCGGCCGCCCCTGGACCCGGTGGAGGCGGTGCACCGGCTGGCCGAGCTGGGGGCCTGGGGAATCACCTTCCACGACGACGATCTGATCCCGTTCGGCACCGGGCCTGAGGAGCGCGACCGGATCATCCAGCGCTTCAAGGACGCGCTCCGGGAGACCGGCCTGGTCGTTCCCATGGCGACCACCAACACCTTCTCCCAGCCGCTGTTCAAGGACGGCGGGTTCACCAGCAACGACCGTTCGGTGCGCCGCTACGCGCTGCGCAAGATCGCTCGCAACATCGACCTCGCCGCTGAGCTGGACGCCCGCACCTACGTCTTTTGGGGAGGGCGCGAGGGCGCGGAGTACGACGGCGCCAAGGACCTGCGAGCCGCTCTCGATCGCTACGCGGAGGGAATCGACACGCTGGCCGCGTACGTGCAGGAACAGCACTACGACCTGCGCTTCGCGCTCGAGCCCAAGCCCAACGAGCCGCGCGGCGACATCCTCCTCCCCACGGTCGGGCACGCCCTCGCGTTCATCGAGCACCTGCAGCACAAGGACATGGTCGGGCTGAATCCGGAGGTCGGGCACGAGCAGCTGACCGGTCTCAACTTCGTGGCAGCGGTGCAGCAGGCCCTGTGGGCGGGCAAGCTGTTCCACATCGACCTCAACGGTCAGCGCGGCGCCAAGTTCGACCAGGACCTGGTGTTCGGCCACGGCGACCTCCTGAACGCGTTCTTCCTGGTCGACCTGCTGGAGTTCGGGAACAACGGCACCCGTGCTTACGACGGCCCCCGGCACTTCGACTACAAGCCGTCGCGGACCGAGAACCTCGACGGTGTCTGGGCGTCGGCGGCCGCCAACATTCGCACCTACCTCCTGCTCAAGGAGCGTGCCCGCGCCTACCGCGCCGACCCCGAGGTGCAGGAGGCGTTGGCGGCGTCCGGCGTCGAGGCGCTGCGCCAACCCACCCTCACCGAGGGGGAGACGTTCAGCGGGCTGCTACAGGATCGCTCGACGTTCGAAGACTTCGACACCGACGCCGCGGGTCGCCGCGGCTACGGGTACATCCACCTCAATCAGCTGGCGCTGGAGCACCTGCTGGGAGCGCGCTGAGCCGGTGGCCCTGGTCTGTGGGATCGACTCGTCGACCCAGTCCTGCAAGGTCGTGATCCGCGACGCCGAGACCGGGCGGCTGGTACGCGAGGGCGCGGCCGCCCACCCCGACGGGTCCGAGATCGATCCCGAGGTCTGGTGGGACGCGCTGCAAGAGGCGCTCAACCGCGCGGGCGGGCTGGAGGATGTGGCGGCGCTCGCGGTCGGCGCCCAGCAGCACGGCATGGTGTGCCTGGACGGTGACGGCCGGGTGGTGCGGCCGGCGCTGCTCTGGAACGACACCCGCTCGGCGGGGGCGGCGGGGGACCTGGTCCGTGAGCTGCCGGAGGGCGCCGACGGTTGGGCACGTGCCGTCGGCTCGGTGCCGCTGGCCTCCTACACCATCACCAAACTGCGCTGGCTGGCCGAGCACGAGCCGGCCGCCGCTGAGCGCACCGAGCGGGTCTGCCTCCCCCACGACTGGCTCTCCTGGCGGCTGCGAGGCGGAGTCGACTCACCATTCTCCACCGACCGCGGGGACGCCAGCGGGACGGGCTACTGGTCGCCGGCCGAAGGGCGGTACCGGCCCGACCTGCTGCAGCTGGCGTTCGGCCGCCGGCCGGAGCTTCCGGAGGTGCTGGGGCCCGCCGCCCGGGCGGGTGAGACCGCGTCCGGAATCGCGGTGGGGGCCGGCACCGGGGACAACGCGGCGGCCGCGCTCGGACTTGGCGCGACCGAGGGCGACCTGGTCCTCTCGGTCGGGACCTCGGGAGTGGCGGCCGCGGTGAGCGGGGTCCCGACCGCCGATCCCACCGGCCTGGTGTCGGGGTTCGCCGATGCGACGGGCGCGTTCCTGCCGCTCGCCTGTACCCTCAACGCGGCGCGGGTGCTGGAGGCGGCGGCCCACCTGCTGGGCGTGAGTCTGGACCGGCTGTCCGAGCTCGCTCTGGAGATGCCGCCGGGGGCGGACGGCCTGGTGCTGGTGCCCTACCTGGACGGCGAGCGGACGCCCAACCTGCCCGATGCGCGAGGCGCGCTGCAGGGCCTCACCCGGCGCAACCTGACGTCCGCGCACCTGGCGCGCGCCGCGGTCGAGGGGCTCCTCTGCGGGCTGGCCGACGGGGTTGACGCGCTGCTCGCCCAGGGCGTCACCATCCGGCGCGTACTCCTGATCGGGGGCGGTGCCCGCTCGGCAGCGCTGCGTCGTCTGGCGCCGGCCGTGCTCGGCCTGCCGGTGGACGTGCCGGCCCCGAGCGAGTACGTCGCCGACGGGGCCGCGAAGCAGGCGGCCTGGGTCCTGGCCGGCACCCCACGCCCCCCGGAATGGGCGGCGGGCGACGCGCG
Source organism: Candidatus Dormiibacterota bacterium (assembly GCA_963808785.1). Classification (GTDB taxonomy): domain Bacteria; phylum Chloroflexota; class Dormibacteria; order Dormibacterales; family Dormibacteraceae; genus CAVTSA01. The sequence continues at coordinate 9,801 of CAWEGH010000014.1, forward strand.
GCGCTACGAGGCCGACCCCACCCCGCAGGTCCGCGAGCAGTATCGGGCGGTCCGAGAGCTGGTCGTGGGCAGACCCACATGACCGCCGGCGCGCTCCCCGAATGCCGGCATGCGGGCCCCCGGGGGCGTGCCACAACCCCTCAGTGGGGGCACTCGGGCCCTCCCGGCCGTACTCCTACACTGCAGAAGTGTCGATGAGCACCTCCGCCGCAGGCGCCCGACCGCTCCGGCAGCGGCTCCAGAATCCCTACTCCCGCCTCCCGGACTGGTTCTACCCCACCTGCGTCATCGTCGTCTACTCGGTCTTCGCCCTCTACGGACTCGCCGTCTCGCTCCTCGACACCACCGCGGCCAAGTACATGGCCTACCTGAGCCCGTTCAACTCCCCGCTCTACGTGATCAACATCGGCCCGCTCCACATCCCGCCCGGGCTCTGGATCGGGCCCATCCCCTTCCTCTTCCGCCTCTCCTGCTACTACTACCGAAAGGCGTACTACCGCAGCTACTTCTCGCACCCCCACTCCTGCGCCCATACCGAACCGGAGCGCGGCAAGTACTACGGCGAGACCCGGTTCTGGGTCTGGAACAACCTGCACCGGTACGTGATGTACGTGACCGTGGCGCAGGTCGCGGTGCTCTGGTACGACACCGTCCACGCGTTCGTCTGGACACCCACCGCGAGCGGCCTCTGGGACTGGTCGGGTCCGCTCCACTTCGGGCTCGGCAACGCGATCATGATCGTCAACGTCGTCTGCCTCTCGGCCTACACCTTCGGCTGCCACGCCTTCCGGCACTGGGTGGGTGGCGGCCACGATTGCCAGAGCTGCATGAAGACGCGCCACCGCGCCTGGAGGGGGGCCACCGTCCTCAACATCCGCCACGGTCTCTGGGCCTGGGTTTCGATGTTCACGGTGTGGGGCACCGACATCTATATCCGGCTGCTCGCGCACGGCTGGCTGATCCCCAAAGGGATCTGGAATTAGGGGGTTGGGAATGGCGACACCCCAGGGCAACTACGAAGAGGTCGAGACCGACGTCCTCGTGATCGGCGCCGGCGGGGCCGGCATGCGAGGCGCGATCGCCGCCTCCGACGCCGGTCTCAACGTGCTGGTGGTCTGTAAGTCCCTCCTCGGCAAGGCGCACACCGTGATGGCCGAGGGCGGGATGGCGGCGGCGCTGGCCAACGTCGCCCGCCCCGACAGCTGGAAGACGCACTTCTCCGACACCATGAAAGGCGGCAAGCTGCTCAACGACTGGCGGATGGCGGAGATCCATGCCAAGGAGGCGCCGGAGCGCGTGCTCGAGCTGGAGCGCTGGGGCGCGGTCTTCGACCGCAACCACGAGGGGCTGATCCACCAGCGTTCCTTCGGCGGCCACACCTATCCCCGCCTCGCCCACATCGGCGACCGGACCGGCCTGGAGCTGATCCGCTCGTTGCAGGATCACCTGGTCCACCAGCCGGGGGTCACCGTTCACATGGAGACGACCTGCACCCGGCTGCTGGTCCAGGACGGCCGCGTCCAGGGAGCGATCGGTTACCGCCGGCATGACGGCGCGCTGATCGCGTACCGCGCCAAGGCGGTCCTGCTCGCGTCCGGCGGACTGGGCAAGATCTACCGCGTCACCTCCAACTCCTGGGAGTCGACCGGCGACGGGTCGGCGATGGCCCTCAACGCGGGCGCGCTGCTGATGGACTGCGAGATGGTCCAGTTCCACCCCACCGGGATGGTCTGGCCCCCGGGGGTGCGCGGCATCCTGGTCACCGAGGGCGTCCGCGGCGAAGGCGGCCTGCTCTTCAACAAGGACCACGAGCGGTTCATGGAGAAGTACGACCCCGAGCGGATGGAGCTTTCGACACGCGACGTGGTCGCCCGCTCCATCAACCAGGAGGTCATCGAGGGGCGGGGATCGCCGCACGGCGGCGCCTTCCTCGACATCTCCCACCGCCCGCGGGACTACATCCTCAACAAGCTGCCCTCGATGTACGAACAGTTCCACTCGCTGGCCGACATCGACATCACCAGGGAGCCGATGGAGGTGGCCCCCACCATCCACTACTCGATGGGCGGGGTGCGGGTGGAGCCGGGGGACGGCGCCACCAACATCGAGGGCCTGTTCGCGGCCGGCGAGGTCGCCTGCGGTCTGCACGGGGCCAACCGGCTGGGAGGCAACTCGCTCTCCGACCTGATCGTATTCGGCAAGCGCGCCGGCGACGCTGCCGCCGCCTACGTGGCCGACGGCAAACGGCAGGCGGCGCTCTCTCCGGGCCAGATCTCCGACTTCATCGCGTACACGCTCGAGCCCCTGGGTCACAACGGAGAGGAGAACCCCTACCTGCTGCATGAGGAGCTGCAGGACACGCTCACTCGGTATGCCCCCATCATCCGCGACGACGCCGGCCTGCGCACCGGGCTGGCCAAGGTCAAGGACCTGCAAGCGCGCGCGACCCGAGTCGGGACCGGGGGCAACGGCGGCCGGGAGTTCAACCCCGGCTGGCACGCGGCGCTCGACCTGCGGGCGATGGTGGACAACGCGGAGGGCGTGTTCCTCTGCGCCATCGAGCGCCGGGAGAGCCGCGGCGCCCACACCCGTCGTGACTACCCGGAGCTCGACCCGGAGCTGGGTCAGCTCAACTTCGTGGTCCAGAAGCGGGACCACGACCGGGACCTGGAACTTGACTCGATCCAGAAGGAGCCGATCCCTCCCGAGTACCAAGAGATCATCGACTCCACCTGGACCAAGGACTACACGAGGGAGGACTGAGGACGCAAAACATGGCCACCACGATCTCTCAAGAGCAGGAGCTGGAGCCGGTCCACGCCCGTGCTGTCGAATCGATCGGAAACCTGCGTCTCAACGTCTGGCGCGGCGACCAGTCCGGCGGAGAGATGGTCGGCTACGACGTCCCGGTCCAGGAAGGCATGGTCGTGCTCGACGCCGTGCTGTGGGTGCAGCGCCACGTCGACGGAGACCTGGCGGTGCGATGGAACTGCAAGGCCGCCAAGTGCGGGTCCTGCTCGGCCGAGATCAACGGGTTCCCGCGGCTGATGTGCAAGACGCGGCTGTCGGCCTACGAGGGACAGGAGATCTCGGTCCGGCCCATGCACACGTTTCCCATCGTTAAGGACCTGGTGACCGACGTCTCCTGGAACTACGAAGTCAACAAGAGGATCCCGAAGTTCACGCCCTCCGCCCTCGACGCGACGTCCAAGGCGCCCTGGCGCATGGCCCAGGAGGACGTGAACCGATCGATCGAATTCCGCAAGTGCATCGAGTGCTTCCTCTGCCAGGACGTCTGCCACGTCCTTCGCAACCACGATCGCAAGGACGCCTTCTACGGGCCGCGCTTCATGATCCGGATCGCCTCGCTGGAGATGCACCCGAAAGACGTCGAGGACCGGCGGTCGCTGCTTCGTCACGAGGCCGGGGTCGGCATGTGCAACATCACCAAGTGCTGCACCGAGGTGTGCCCGGAACACATCCACATCACCGACAACGCGATCATCCCGCTCAAAGAGCGGACGGCCGACCTCTACTTCGACCCCCTCCGCTGGGCGGGCAGGAAGCTGACCGGCAAGAAGTCGTGACGCTCCAGACCACGGACCCGGTCTGGGGCCTGGCCCCGCGCGATCGCACCGGGTCGCTGCCCGAGCGCTGCGACGTGCTGGTGGTAGGCGGCGGGATCGCCGGGGTGTCGATGCTGTGGTGGCTGCGTTCGGGGGGTCGCTCGGCGGTGCTCGTGGAGGCGGACCGGCTGGCGGCGGGAGCGTCGGGGCGCAACGCCGGCGTCATCGGGTCGGGCCCGAACCGGCCCTACGCGCTCGCGGTGCAGGAGCTCGGACGAGGGGCGGCGGGAGAGATCAATGCCTTCACCCTGGAGAATCACGCCCGCCTCATGGAGGCGGTGGCCGGGCGCTCGCCACACTACCGGCAGCGGGGTAGCCAGAACTGGCCGGTCGACCCGGGGGAGGCGTCCGTGCTCGCCGAGTCGGCCCAGCTAGAGCGCGAAGACGGGTTCGACGCGGAATGGAACGGGCGCTGCCTGGTCCACCCGCACAACGCCGAGCACAACCCGGTGGAGACCGTGCTGGCGCTGGCCTCCGACGCGCCCGCCGCATCGATCCGGGAGGGTGTTCGAGTGACCGGACTCGAGTCGTCGGGGTCGGGAGTGCTGGTGACCGACGGGAGCGGCGCCGAGTGCCGGGCGGACGCGGTGGTGGTCTGCCTCAACGCTTACACCCCCCAACTGCTGCCGGAGGTCGCCATCGCACCGACCCGGGCGCAGGCGCTCGCCACCGCGCCGGTGGGCCACACCGTCGCGCCCTGCCCCCAGGGGCGCGACCACGGCTACCAGTACTGGAATCAGCTCACCGACGGCCGGGTGGTCGCCGGGGGCTACCGCAACCTGGCCATCTCGGAGGAGGTCGGCTACGAGATGGCGGTCACGCCGACCCTGCAGACGGCGTTGGAAAAGCACCTGGTCGGGATCGAGGCTGACGCCCCCGTAACCCACCGCTGGGCCGGGATCATGGGCTTCACGTCCAACGGTTTGCCCTTCGTGGGCCCGGTGCCGGGCCGTCCCAACGTCCACCTGCTGGCGGGGTTCAACGGTCACGGCTTCGCGGTCTCCTTCCTCTCGGCCCGCAACCTGGCGCGGTCGCTGGACGGTGCCGGCTCGGGCCCGCTCGTCCCCTGGCCCGCCCCCGCCTGACGCCATTTCCCGGGGAAACGCCCGGCTCGAGGGGCCGCGTCCCTAGGTTGAGATGCCGGCGAGCCGGAGGTTCTGCCGGTGCATATCGCGGAGCCAGTCGGGGTCGTAGGTGGCGTCGGGGTCGAGCCGGGCGTCCGCCGGGTCCCCACCGCGCCGCAGGGCTTCCACGTAGGATCGATCCATACGCACACGGGCGGCGATCTCCTCGCCACGCGCCAAGGCGCCGTGTCCCGGCACCAGCGTCGAGATGTCGGAGGTGAGCGCTCCGGCCAGGCGGTCCAGCGCCGCGAGGTAGGCCGAGACCTGCTCCGGGAGCCCGGGGTCGAGCAGCGGGATCTCTATGTCCGAGAGCATGTCCGCCGCGAGGAACACGCCCCGATCCGGGATGACGACCGCGGCGTGTCCGGGCGCGTGGGCCTCGTGCTCCACGAGGAGCGTCGGCGGGCCTGGCCAGGGAACCTCGACCGCTCCTTCCGGCAGCGCGTCGACGAGCCCGAGCAGTTCGAGCGGTGCGCCCGGTGCCTTCTCAGCGGCCAGCCGCCGCGACCGCTCCAGGGACTCCTTGGCCGCTGCGGCGCCCCGCGCGGTCGCGTAGCGGGGCACCTGCCCGAAGCGCGAGTGCCAGAGCAGGTGGTCCCAGTGCGGGTGGGTCGAGAAGCCGGCCACGACTCGCGGACCCAGCCGGTCGAGGTCATCCCCCAACTCCTGCAGGTCACGACCGTCGATGCCCGGATCCACGAGCAGGATCCCGTCCTCCCCTCGGATCGCGATCGCGTTGCTCCGGCCAAAGGTACTCTGCCGGACCCACACCCCGTCCGCGATCTCGCTCAGCACGCGCTCCAGTTTCCACCCTCAGGCGTCGCCGGCGCGCCGGCGCAGCAGGGTGCGTTCGCGTTCGTTGCGCGTCAACGAGGCGGCGCGACGAAATTCGGCCCGCGCCTCCGCGTTCCGGCCCAGCTGCTCGAGCAGATCGCCGCGCACGCTGGGCAAGAGGTGGTAGGAGCGCAGGGCCGGCTCTTCCACCAGCTGCTCCACCAGCTCCAGCCCCGCCTCGGGCCCGAAGGCGCGGCTCACTGCGACCGCCCGGTTCAGCTCCACCACCGGGGAGGGCTGAATCTGCGCCAGCGCGTCGTAGAGCGCGGCGATCCGAACCCAGTCAGTGTCCTCGGCGCGCCTGGCGCGGGCGTGGCAGGCGGCGATCGCGGCCTGCAGCGCGTAGGGGCCGAACGGGCCGTGGCCCGACAGGGCGAGCGCCTCCGCCCGCGCCAGCGCCGCCAAACCAAGCCGGATCAAAACCAGGTCCCAGCGCGAGCGGTCCTGGTCGAGCAGGAGGATGGGCTCGCCGTGGGGGCCGGTGCGGGCTCGGGTCCGGGAGGCCTGGATCTCCATCAGCGCGACCAGACCATGGACCTCCGGCTCGTCGGGCAGAAGGCCCGCCACCACCCGGCCGAGTCGGAGCGCATCCTCGCACAGACCGGGCCGCATCCAGTCGTCGCCGGCGGTCGCCGCGTAGCCCTCATTGAAGATGAGGTAGACGACCTCGAGCACTGACGCCTGGCGCTGCGCCAATTCCGTCCGCTGGGGCGTCTCGAAAGGCACGTGGGCCGCCGCCAGCGACCGCTTGGCGCGGACGATGCGCTGCGCGACGGTCGCCTCCGGAACCAGAAAGGCTCGCGCGATCTCGTCGGTGCGCAGGCCGCCCACCATGCGCAGCGTCAGGGCGACGCGAGCCTCGGGTGAGAGGATCGGGTGACAGGCCACGCAGATGAGCCGGAGCAGGTCGTCGCGGATCTCTTCCTCGTCGAGGGCGGCGTCGAAGTCCGGGGCCTCCTCCTCTTCCACCTGCCGCTGACGACCGAGAACGGGGATTCGCTCATCCAGCCGCTGCCGGCGCCGCAGGTGGTCGATGGCGCGCCGCTTGGCGACCGCCGTCAGCCAGGCGCCGGGCCGCGACGGGATGCCCTCGCGCGGCCACTGCTCGACCGCCGCGACGAAGGCGTCCTGCGCCAGGTCCTCGGCCAGCCCGACGTCGCGGACCAGGTGCGCGACGCTCGCGATGACCCGCGGCGACTCGATGCGCCAGATCGCGCCGACGGCGGACGAGGTGGCGGTCGCGGAGCTCACGCGCCCGCGTCCGGCGTCAGCACGTGCTGCACGTCCGGTGGGAAGTCCTCCAACTCGTGGACGCGCCGGACCTCGATCCAGGCCTCGCCGCCGTTCGGGACCCGGGTCGCCCACTCCACTGCCTCGTCCTTGGACGCGGCCTGGATCAGCCAGTAGCCGCCGATGACTTCTTTCGCCTCGCCGAAGGGTCCGTCATACACCACCGGCCGGCCGCTGGTCCAGCGCACCGCCGCACCCTCCGCGGGCGAATGGAGGCCGGCCAGGTCGAGCAGCACGCCGGCCCGCCGGAGCTCATCGTTGTACCGCTCCATGGTCGCGACGTCCTCCGCGCTTGGGGTGTCGCCCTCTTCGTACTCGACCGCCGGATGCATGAACAGCATGAATCGCATTGCCGTCACTCCTGTTGTGGGGCCTGGTACCGGCCCCTTGTCCACTGCGTCGAACGGCCCCCGACCAGATCGACAGCTCGTGGTCCACTCAACCCGACTGCGCGGCCAGGACCTCGTGGATCCGGGGCGCCGAATAGTGGGCACCCTTCAGCACCTTGCCGTCGGCACGCACCCGTACCTCGGGGTCACCCTTGGACATGTTCGAACGGTGAATTTCGTCGAAGACCGGCTCCAGGTCGATTCCGTAGGTCACCGCCGCGCCGTAGGTCACGTAGAGAAGATCGGCCAGCGCGTCGGCGATCCTGACCAGGTCCTCCGCCTCCCCCGCGTTCCTCAGCTCGGCCATCTCCTCCTCGAGCAGAGCCATCCGCAGCCGGTGTGCGTGGACTCCGGGCCAGGTCGGGCGGTCGTTGGCGACGCAGCCGAACCGGTCGTGGAACGCACGCACCTTCCGTTGTGCTTCGTCCATCCGAGCATCATGACCCAGCCGAAGAGGTCAGGGTAACCCCCTTTACGTAGCCCGGCCGGCGGGGGCGGAGCCTCAGACGTCCGGTGGCGACCAGGAACGCCGCGAAGCCCCACCAGGGGAGGATCCCGAGCAGCCCGATGGGCGCACCCACGAACCGGCTGACCGTGTCGCTCAGCATCAGGGCCAGGACCAGCGGCCCGGCCTGGTTGACGGTGGCGTGGAGGAGGACGCCGGGCCACGTCGATCCCGACCGCAGCCGGAGCCAGGTGAGGATGCCGGAGAGCGGGATCGTGAACAGGCAGAAGAAGGGGACGGCCTGCCAGGCCGCGATCCCGTACTCGTACCCGTCGAGCACGATCAGGGGGGCGTGCCAGACCCCCCAGACGACGCCGACGATGAGCGCGGCCCAGACCTCGCCCAGCGGGGCCAGGCGCGGCACCAGGTGGCCGCGCCAGCCGAATTCCTCGCCCAGGGTGAAGAGACAGTTGGCGAAAACTCCCAGCACCAGGTCCTGGATCAGCTGCGCGAACAGCAGTGCCGCCCCGGCGTTGTGCAGCGCCCGGCTTTGCGAGGGGGAGAGCTGCCGGCCGAGGGCGTCCAGATCCGCCTCCCAGCGGTGGTACAGCACCCATTGCTGCTGTCGGGTCAGCAGCGCCAGCACGACGCCGATCGCGACCAGCAGGAGCGGCAGCAGGTAGGCAGTGAGATAGGACCAGCGCCAGCTGCGCCGGAAGGAGAGCCGCAGGCCGAAGTCGTCGAACCCCTCGTCGAGGATGAACCGCGTGGCCACCGCGGCCGCCAGCGGGGTGAACATGCCGATCTCGGCCCGGACGTTGAACGCGAGGAAGGGGCGCAGCCCCCAGAACACGATCCAGCCGAGGACAAACGTGAGAGCGGTGAAGAGAAAGACCGACGTCCAGCGGACGCCTGCCCGCGACGTGCTCATCGCTGACGACTTTAGAGGGCAGCGGGCCGGCCCGCTCCGGTCCTGACGGAGACCCGCGTGCTTAGCATGGGCAAGCAGCCGAATAAACCGGTCGAATACACCAAATTTTGCGTTTCTGTATCCGTGCGATTATGATGGAGGGAGGCGCGCGGCAGGCGCGGGGTTAGTTATGTCGCGGGCCGCAACTTGTGCGGAAACCTGGCCCAGGAGGAACTTGCAGCATGGCCGTCATGGAGCAGCCGGAGATCCTAATGATCGACGGCGAGCCCACGAGGGTGCCGGAGGGTGCCGTCGCCTGGAAGCAGACGGATGCTGTCGAGGACGCCTGCTGGCTCTACGATGAGGCGGAGGCAGAGGCCATCGACCGCGACGACCCCGGTGTCGTGCTCTGGACGTGCTCACACCGCTGGCGTCTCAACTGAGAAGACATCTCCCCTACCCCTGACGCCGCTCCGGGCTCCGGCCTTGGGGCGGCGTCCATGTGTCAGAGGGCAGGACCACCGCCCCCCGGAGAAGTCCAGGAATGTCCACACTCCGGGCCTACAGCCCGCGTTTTAGCCCCAGAGTGTGGACGCCCCGGGATTCTGGAGCGGGAGCGCCGGGGAGCGGAATCGGACATTAGTCGGACGTGATATCCTTGGTTGGTGGAGTTGCGGCTGGCAATCCCGGAGGCAATCGCGCAGGTACTCGGCCCTGATCCTGAACGAGCCGCGCTCGAAGCCTTGCTTGCGGAACTCGTCTTTCAGGCCCTGATCTCGACGGACGATGCCGGCGCGGTATTGGGCCTTTCACCGTCCCAGTCGATTGAGTGGTACTCGAACCGCGGGCACGACTATGTCGCCTACTCTCCCGAAGAGCTGACAGAGGAGGTTAACAGCCTGCGCCGGGCTCTTGACCGGCAACGTGGCCGATGCCGTCTCTGACCTTCGTGCTCGATACCGGACCGATCGTGGCTTTGGACCGGCTCGGGTACTCGGACACTCTGGCGGCAGGAGCGATCGGAGCAGCTGTGATTCCCTCCACGGTGGCCGTGGAGCTTGAGCGCGGTGCTCCGCGGCCGGGGGCTGGACTTGGAGCGCGTCTCCAGGTTGTTAACACACCCGAGGCAACGCTGGACAAGTTGGTGCGCGAATGTGAGGTCCCTCCATCGGTGCACGCCGGCGAACTCGGGGTGATCGCACTCACCCGCGCGCTGCGAAGCGACCAGACGGAACTTGACGCCCGTGCCGTGGTCGACGACCTCCCGGCGCGGAGGCTCGCAGCCAGAGCGGGCTTGACTCCGTCGGTCGGGCTGACCGGCACGCTCGGCTTACTCATCTTCATTCACGACGCTGGACTCGGAGCAGCTTCGCTGCCGGAAGAGATCGCACTGTTGCAAGGGGCGGGTTATCGATTCAGCGCGGCCCTCGTGCAACGTGCTCTCGCCATGCGGCCTCATCTCCTGGAGGAACACTCGTCCCGAGGGTCGATACGTGCACTGGGCGGGCCTGCCCCACGCCGGCGACCGCGGCCGGCATCGCCAAGGCATCCCCGCTCAATCAAGTGAGCAGCCTGCCCCGGCGCATGATCTGGTCCCCGTCGACCCAGATGTCGGCGTGGCTGGCGAGGACGTCGACGTGGCTCGGCGCCTCCCAGTCGGCGCCCGTCTCGGAGCCATACGGATCTCCGAAGGCGACGTGATTGCCTGGGAACTTCTCGTCCTGCAGAAAGTTGCCCACGATCCGAGTCAGGCCGATGTTGGTTCCGATCGCGAACTCGGCCGCACGGTTGGACTCCGGGTGCTGCGCGAAGTAGGCCTCGACCTCCCGCACGATCTGGGGATGCCCGGGCATCGTCACCTCCCGCACGCGGCTGTTCTCGACCAGGATCCGGACCGGCTCCTCGAAGAGCCCGTACTTGGGGGCGAAGTGGTCCCCCATCTCCTCCCCCACCAGGATTCCGTCCAACCGCTGCGGCGCCGTGAACACCTCCCCCTCGGGCAGGTTCCCCCACTGGCCCGGTTCCCAGTAACGGCCGTCGGAGGAGATCCAGCGCCAGGCGGGGTTGAAGGTGGCCCGGAGGTCTGTTCCCAGCTCCGTCTTGACCTCGATCAGACGGGCGTCCTTCACCCCCTCGAACGTGGCGCGCGTCACGCGGTAGATCTCCGCGTAGTCGCCTGCCATGCCGTCGAGCATCAGCTCACGCGTGATGCCGATCATGTGCCCGTGTCGCAGTCGCTTCTCCCGGACCAGCTCCAGAAGAGGGTGGCGGAAGGCAAGCTCACCGGGAAGCCCCTCACCGATGTAGAAGGACGCCGTGGGGCCGAACGCGTCGATCGCCTGGCGAAGCGGCGTCGGGAACGCGAGCGCGGGCCGGTCGATCCAGTCCTCGATCGTGAAGCGCTCCGCCCGGGCCCCTGCCGCCTCCGACTCTTCAAGGATGGCGTCGGCGATGTCCTTGCGCCCGCGGTCGTCGATCACCGCTACGCGATCCTTCGGGCCGATGTTGAGGCAGGCGCGCACCGCGTTGCGGGCGCCGGCAGCGTACTCGGGCAGCATCCTCCGATCCTAATTGGGCAGCCCGGCCCTCGGTCGCCGGCTCACCACGGTCACAACGCGCATGGACGGCGCCGAAACCCGACCGCCTCCACTGCCAGCGCAAGCCGCAGGAGTTCAGGCGGGGCCCCGCGCGATCGTACTGTTCAATGCGTTCGAGGTAGGCGGCCACGAGCTCCTGGCAGCTCACGCGACGCGCCAGGAGGTCGGCGTGGATGTCCCGGATGCGAGCCTCCTCCAGAGAGAACGACGGCGTCGAACCACTCACAATGATGTCCTCACCGCAGCGCGCCGGCAAGTGACGCGCTGCAGGCGGAGGACGTCGAGTTCCGTAGCAATGTGGACTGCATGGGCAACTCCGTAAGAGAAGCTTGTTTCGACCACTTTTCAATCTTCACCGCGGTCGAAAGCGGCGAAATGGCGAGGAAGTGATGGCAAGACGCGAAGGTGACTCGTGGAAGACCAGGCGGGATCGGAGCGGAGACCCGCAGCGGCAACCGGGGCCGATCGACCTCAGACGCTATGAGCTGCAGCTCGCGTATGCCGGCTTTCCGACGTTCATGGGCGTCCCGGCGTGCTTGACCCAGGAGGACCTGCGGGCGGGTGCGGTCGACGTCGCCATCGTCGGCGCCCCCATGGACGCGGGAGCGGGCGGGCACCGAGGTGCGGCCCTGGGACCGCGGGCGATCAGGACCGCCGAACGCTATCTCCCCTCCCCACCTGCATTGGGCAACCACCTCCACGTTCGGCTCGAGCCATTCCGGGAGTTGACCGTGGTGGACTACGGGGACGCGGCCGTGGACCCATTCAGCATCGAGCAGTCGATGGAGCCGATCCGGACGCTGGTGCGAGAGGTGGCGGAGACGGGTGCGGTGCCGTGCGTGCTCGGAGGCGACCACTCCATCCTCTGGCCCGACGCGGCGGCCTGCGCCGACGTCTACGGAGCCGGCAAGCTGGGTGTCGTCCACTTCGACGCCCATGCCGACTGCAGCCGCGAATACCTGGGGCACCACGTCACCCACGGAACCCCGATCCGCCGCCTCATCGAGGATGAACACGTCCCCGGGAAAAACTTCGTGCAGGTCGGGCTCCGCGGCTTCTACCCGGACAACGAGCTGATCGATTGGATGCGAGAGCAGGGGATGCGCTCTCATTTCATGGCCGAGGTCGAGCGGCACGGGCTCGAAAGAACGGTGGAGCGCGCGGTCGCGGAAGCCCTTGACGGACCGGAGTACCTGTACCTCTCGTTCGACATCGATTGCCTCGACCCCGCCTACGCCCCCGGCACCGGCACGCCCGAGCCTGGCGGTTTCACAACTCGTGAGATGTTCCCGGTCGTGCGCCGGCTCTGTCACGAGGCCCATGTGGTCGGGCTCGAGGTGGTGGAGGTGGCTCCCGCCCACGACCCTACCTATGTGACCGCGCTCAACGCCAACCGGGTCATCCTCGAGGCGCTGACCGGACTGGCGATGCGCAAGCAGGGTCTGCCGGCGCCGTATCTGGATCCCACCACCTCGGGCGATGAACCCTTCCCCCGTTCGGGACCAGAGGGCTGAGGGAAGGCGGCCAGGGCCGCCAACGGCGTTGCATTGAGCCGGGCCAACGGGCTGAGGTTCGCAGGCCGGCTTCTCCCTACTGATCCATCACGGACCCGTCGGCGCGCAGGCGGGTGACCACCTCGCGCGGGCGGTACGGATGGCGGGTTGCCGCATCCGGGGCCAGCGAAACGCCGATGCCGGGCACGGTCGGGATGCGCAGGTAAGCTCCCTCCCGCGTCAGGGTGGGCTGGACGATCTCGCTTTTGGGCGGCTCTCCCTCCCCCAGGGGATACTCCTGGAGCGTGAAGTTGGGGATGCAGGCCGCCAGCTGGAGGCAGGCCGCGGTGCTCACCGGCGAGAGCGGGTTGTGCGGGACCACTCCGACGTGACGGGCCTCCGCCAGGGCCGCGATCTTCTTGGCGCCGGTGATCCCCCCGCACATGCACACGTCGGGCCGCACGTACTGGACCGCGCCGCGCGCGAGCAGCATCTCGAACTCGAAAATCGTGTGCAGCCGCTCGCCAGTCGCGATCGGCACCTCGACATGGTCCGCGATCAGGGCCATGGCGTCGAAGTTGTCGGGCAGCGTCGGATCCTCATAGAACAGGGGGTGGTACGGCTCGATGCCGCGCGCCAGCGCGATCGCCTCGGCCGGGGTGAGCTGCCGGTGGATCTCCACGCACAGGTCCACGCCGTCCCCGACCGCCTCCCGATAGGCGCGCACCGACTCGATCGCCCCCTCGATCCGCTGGGCGTAGGTCTCCTCGTAGGGCACCTCTCGCGGGGCGTCCACGAAGGGCGTCAGGTGACCGACCGCGGTGAAGCCGGCCGCCTTGGCCGCGACGCAGCCCGCGACCAGCTCCTCCCGGGACTCGCCGAACACGTGGTAGTAGACGCGGGCCCGGTCGCGCGTGGGTCCCCCGAGGAGCTGGTGGACGGGAACACCGAAGTGCTTGCCGGCGATGTCCCAGAGCGCGATGTCGATCGCCGAGAGAGCGCCCATGATCGCCGCCCCCCGGAAGGCGTTCCACCGGTAGAGGTACTGCCAGTGGTGCTCGATGCGGAGGGGGTCCTGGCCCACCAGATAGCGCTTGAACGTCTCCACCGCCTGGCCCGACGCCTCTAGGAACCCCCAGGTCCCCGACTCGCCGAGTCCCGTCAGGCCCTCGTCGGTGTGGATCTCCACGAACAGATAGCGGTCGACCGGCAGCACCCGAACGTCCGTGATGCGCATCCGCAGCCTCCTCTCCCCCAGTTCGCACATTGCCAGCGATGTGACGCTACAGACCCGGGGATAACCACATATTGCTGGCATTGTGCAGTCCGGAGAGCGCTGAGCGGATCTCGGCAACGACGGCGGTGGCGCGCGTGCGCAGGTCAGGTGGGGTGTAGAGGAGGAGCCGGACGCCGATCTCCATGAGGCGGTGCAGGCACCTACATCTGCCGGACCGAGCGGCTGAGGCCGGCCCCCACCGCCGTCAGCTCGATCGCGACCGCGGAGCCCCAGAAGAGCAGACCCAGCTGCCGTGAGGCCAGTGCTCCGGACAGCGCCAGCGCAACCGGCTCAAGTCCCATCGACGCGAACATGGCCAGCGACATGACGCGGCCCTGCATCGCGGGGTCGGTCGAGCGGTCATGAGGGCACGCTTTCTCGACAATCCGGGCCTTCAGCGCGCCCGGTAGGGCCGGAATGTAGAGAAACGGCCCCCCGGACCAACAGCACTTGCTGGGCTGGACCTGGGACCCCTTCGTGTCCCACCGGCTCGGGGACAGGACAGCCTAGCGGCGCTTCGACTCCACCGGCGCCGACACCCGCCAGCGGTCGATCCAGGAGCCCGTGGCTGCCTCCGAGGGCCGCTCCAACGACAGTTGGCGCACCGCCTCCTCGATCCGTGCGGTGAACGCGCGCGACCCCTCCCCCCGTTCCAGCGCTAGAGGTCTGCCGATCCGGACCCAGGCCGGCGCCGGCAGCGGCAGCGCCTGGCCCTTGGGCATGATGCGGTGCGTGCCGCCGACGTAGACCGGCACCACCGGGGCCCCCGTCTCCTGCGCCAGGTGGCCGATCCCCCGCTGGAACGGCTGCAGCTCCCCGGTGACCGAGCGCGTGCCCTCCGGGAACAGCACCAGGTGCCAGCCCGACTTGATCAGCATGGCCGCGCTGTGGAGCACCGCCTGCGCCCCGCCGGTGCGCGTGAACGGGAACGTGTTGAGCCAGAGCGAGACCAGGCGGCCGCCCCACTGCCGCTTGTACCAGTAGTCTGCCGCCGCCCCCACCACCGTCTTGTCCCTAACCTCGTCGGGGAGCGCGTAGAGCAGCAGCTGCAGGTCGGCGTGGGAAACATGATTGGAGGCGATCAACACCGGCTGGTCCAGGTGCCGCAGCCACTCCCGGCCGGTCACCTCGGGGTGCGCCATGACCCGCGTGAAGGGCAGCGACAGCCCGTACTGGATGCCCCGCCGGACCAGACGCACGGGCTCCGAGCGGGCCCAGGAAAGGTCGCTCGACGGCGCCGGCACCACGTCTGCCCGAGGCGCCCAGGACCGCGGCCGCTGCCCGCGCCAGTGCCAGCCGTCGGCGACCTGCCGCAGATCCCGCAGCGGCCCGACCTCGCGTCCCAGCGGGGGCACCTTCATCGGATGTCGGCCAGCAGCAGCGGCGGCATCCGCAGGTGCGTGATGCTGGGGTAGCGTCCCACCGTCTGCTCCGCCATCTCCAGCGCGTCCTCCAGCGAGGTCGCGCACTTGAACCCCAGGTGGTGGACCGTCTTCCGGTCACCGCCGACGATGATCACGTCCCCCACGTGCTCCATCGCGTGCACCGCCCAGTACCAGGCATAGAACGGATGCACGCCGTGGTAGGCGTTGGACTTGCGGAAGAGCTGGCGGTACCAGGGATCTTCCGCGAACCGCTGCTCGTACTCGCTCTCGATCGTGAGCGGGTCCAGCGTCTCCGCCAGCACCTCGTCGAAGAAGTCGATGTAGGAGGGGTGCTGCACCGAATCGAACTCGTAGCGACACGGGTGCTCGAGGATCACGACCCCGCCCTGACGGACCACCGGCTTGCCCCGGTAGAGGTTGAACAGATACCCGAGGCCCAGGCAGACCACCAGCACCGGATTGAGCGGCGCGTTGACGTTGTAGGGCCCCATGTACGGCACCCCCATGGTCACGATGTCGGTCTGCCCCTCGACCTCGGTGGTCAGCTGCGCCCGCACCGCCCCCAGCGTCTTCTCGTGCACCGCGTCCACCTGACCCGCGTGTACCGCCGTCAGACCGTAGGGCGCGCGCATGGAGTGAAAGACGGTCTGCTTGACGGTCGGCGGCGCCAGGTCGGTGAGCTGCTTGATGGCGAGGAACGCCGCCTGGTCGCCCGCCGTCCAGTCCGTCTCCCGCTTCTGCATGAAGCCCGCCACCGCCGGAAAGGAGTGGTTGTTGACCGCGGTCTCGATGTGGAACACGCGCACCGCGTCCTCGATCAGCTGTCCCTGCCGGATGCACGACTGGTGGAGCGCGGAATCGGGCGGGTGCATGTAGGAGCGTGAGTGGCGCAGCGTCTCCACGTTGTGGTGCTGCCGGATCCCCTGGTAGCTGGCGAGGCCGGTCGCCATCGACTTGTGACCTCCGTCCATCGGGACCAGGGTGAGGTTGACGTAGATGACCAGGTCCGACTCGGCGGCACGCCGGTTGAGCGTCACCGCCTCGCCGTCGTCGAGCACGCCGACGACCACGTTGCCGTCGGGATCCTCGGCATCGTGGTTATAGAGGCGATCGGGATAGAAGGTGTGGAAGACGCGGTCGCCCACGACGTGGTGGATCTCGTCGGCCGTCATCCGCCGATGCAGCCCGGTGGCGATGATGAGCTCGATATCCTCCACCCCGGTCGCCGCCGCCATCTCCAGCACCTCCTCCAGGATCAGCTGGCGAACGTCGGGGGCGGCCATCGGCGGCAGCGGCAGGGAGAGGTCGTCGATCGCGATCGTGAGCCGCATCCCCGCTCGCAGCAGCGAGAGCAACGGGTCGTCGTCCAGCGGATGCGTCAACGCCCGCCGGATCGCCCGTTCCGGATGCGCGATCCCCTCCATCGGGTCGGGCGGGTAGACGATCCGGCTCCCCAGTGGGAGTCGCTCCAGGCGAACCCCTTCGCCGAAGTGGAAGAGCGTGGGCGGCGTATTGCGATCGACCTCGATGACGGCGCCGGGGCGGTTCATTCGGTGCTCGATCCTACCCGGTGGTCAAAGGCGACCTTCACCGCGCCCAGGGACCCGGCCGCCGACGCGTACCCGATCGCATCGCGGTAGCCGGCGAGCGGGAACAGCGGGCCCACCAGCCGCTCCAGGCGCAGGGTGGGAGCTGCCTCCAGCGCGAGCTCGAACGTGCGGCGGGCGCCGTGGCCCCGCTCGGGACGCTCGGTCCCGTAGGCATAGGCGCCGAGCACCGACAGCTCGCGCTGCCAGATCGGTCCCCAATCCACCTTCACCTCCCCGGGCATGCCGACCGCGACCAGCCGGCCGCCGGCGCGCGTCAGACGGGCGGCGAGGTTGAGCCCGGACGCGGTTCCCGAGCACTCGAACGTGACCTCCGGCCCGCCCAGGAGCAGGTTCCGGCCGGCGGTCATCCCGTCGACGCGCACCGCGCCGGTGTGGAACCGCACCCGCTGCACCACCTCGGAGGGCGAGATCACCACATCGGCGCCCAGTGCCCGCGCCAGCTCCTTCTGGACCGGGTGCTTGGCCACCACCAGCACCTGTCGGGGCGCGGTGAAGGCGCGGACCGCGGCCAGCGTAAGCAGGCCGATGGTGCCGGCCCCATTGACGAGCACCCGCTCGTCAGGCGCCACCTGCGCCCGCAGGGCCGCGTGGACGGCGCAGCTGAAGGGCTCGATCAGGACCGCCGCCTCATCGGGGAGCACCTCGGGCACCTGGTGCAGCTGGGAGTGGTGAGCCACCAGCTTCTCCCCCCACCCGCCGCCGGTGCTGGCGCAGTAGCCGGTCTGAAGCCCCACCTCGAGGTCCCCGCTGTTCACCCGCTCGCAGAGCCCGGGCCTCCCCGCCGCGCACTGCGGGCAGGGCGGGTAAAGGCCGCGCACCCGGCAGCCCAGCGCCGGCTCCACCACCACCCGGTCGCCGCTCTCGGTCTCCCCCACCACCTCGTGGCCGGGGACGAAGGGGTAGCTGGTCAGGGCCGCCAGGTAGAGGGAGGCGTGACCCGTGACCGCCGCCAGATCGGAGCCGCAGATGCCGGCCAGCCGGGGCCGGACCACCATCCACGAGGGGCCCGGCGGCACCGGCTCCGGGACACCTCCGAAATGCAGCAGCGAGAGCTCGCTGGTGGCCACGCGCGGGTCGCCACCGGACGCGCGCACCAGCCCGTAGCGCGCCTCCGACCGATGCAGGGTGACTGCCAACATCAACCGGGGCTCGCCAGCGAACCGCCGCGGACGCCCAGCTTGTAGGAGGTCGACCGAGGGTTGGGGACCGGCAGCCGCCAGTTGCTGGGGGCCATCCTCCAGCGTTCGACGCGCCACCCGCGCTGGCCGGCGATCTGGGAAAGGCGGGGGTCGGGGTTGACCGCGACGGGGGTGCCGACCAGGTCCAGCATGGGGAGGTCGCTCAGGGAGTCGGCGTAGGCGAAGCTCGAGGAAAGGTCGACCTTCCCCTCGCGCGCGTACCGCTCCAGCAGCGCGCCGCGGGCCTCCCCGGCCGGCGGGGGCGACACCAGGTCGCCGGTGAGGCGGCCGTCGGCGTCGATCAGCAGGTGGGCGCAGTCGACCTCCACCTCCAGCAGCTCGGCGAGGGGCTCCACCACCACGTCCATGGCGCCGGTCAGCAGCAGGACGCGGTGGCCGGCCCGCTTGTGTTCGCGGATGCGGCGGATGCCCTCGGGGTAGATGCGCCGCAATGTCACGGGCTCCAGCGCTTCCCGTCCCAGGTGTCGCATCTCCTCCGCGTCGAGCCCTGCGTACTCGCGATAGAACGACCGCTGGAACTCGGCTCGCGAATTCCGCTCCAGCGCGAGCCAGCGGGGGGCACGGCGGGCCATGCGGGCCAGAAACCGAGGCCAGTCAGCCGCCGGCTGGTCGCGGAGGCGCATCCAGAAGTAGTACTCGACCACGTTGGTCTCGACCAGCGTCCCGTCGACGTCGAACACCGCCAGCACGTCGTCGCGACCGGCACGGTGCTGGAGCGCGGTGCGCGCCGGGTTGGTGCTGGTCCGCGGCACCGTGCTGCCAGGGGGGCTGGAGCCGCGCCGGGCCACGGTGTCAGCGCGCGCCATCCGGATCACGGTCGGGAAGTGGACGCCCTGGAGGTAGTCGCTCCAGTCGAAGAGCGCGACATCGAACGGGAAGAGCGCCTGCTCCTCGACCGGGACCTGCTGCCACAGTTCGAGCACGTGGGTCGGATCGAAGATCGCGTCCACGTCGGTATAGATCCCGTACAGGTCGAGGAGCGAGAGCGAGCGTTCCAGCGTGGTGCGGCGATCGTGCAGCTCGTCCGACCAGCGGGCGCCCCTCGCACCCAGCGGGACCAGCTCGACCCCTTGCTGGAGCGCTTCGATCCCGCGCAGCGCGAGGCGGCCACGGCCCGCCAGCTCTTGCCGGGTGGGGAACGTCCAGGTGGGCGATCCGATGGCCTGGCCGTAGCGATCACGGAGTGGGTGCTCGCCGAAATAGGTCCCGGCCAGCTGGTAAAGCCGGCGCAGGCGCAGCGGGTTCCGCCCCCCCGAGGCGGCGTGGTAGATGCGGTGATCCTCCCCTTCCGCCGGGGGGCTGGCGGCGGCCGCGAGCACCGTGTTGACGACGTAGTCGACGGGGATCACATCGAGCGGCGCGTCAGGCAGCCCCGAGAAGTCGCTGAGGACGCCGCGCGCGAAGGCGAGGATGATCGGCTCCGCCATCCGGAAACCCTCCAGCCAGCCAGGCACGGGATCGCGCAGCGCCGACTCGATGACCGAGGGCCGGACGATGGAGAGCGGGAGGTCACCGTGCAGTTCGACCACGGCTCGCTCGGCCATCGCCTTGGTGAAGGAGTAGATGTCGGTGAACCCCATGGCGCGGGCGTGGGCGCGGCCCCGCTCGACCAGCCGGTCCTTGGCCCAGCGGTCCCGCAAGCGTTCGGTGGCGCGCGCGGTGGCCGGGGTGCCGGCGGGTCCCATGCGCTGGCGGGCCTGGGAGGCGAACCGGGCCAGGACTTCGGGGCGGCGGCTCTCCTCCTCCACCACCGGGCGCAGCCCGGAGAGGATCGCCGCTTCATGGCGCCAGTTGAGTCCCGGGTCGTGCGGCAGCACCTCGTCCACGCGCCCACGAAGCATGCCGCCCACATAGGCGGTGGAGATGTGCACCAGGTGCGGACGGGCGCCGGTGGCGCGGATCGCCTCCACCAGCCGCGCCGCCCCCCAGAGGTTGGTCTGCGCGGACCAGTCGGCCGGGTTGTCGAACTCGACGGCGGCGGCGGAGTGGATGACGACGTCGCAGGAGGCGAGCAGCGCGCGCCCCTCCTCGGTGAGCCCGAGCCCGTCCCGATCGAGGTTGATGGGAAGAATTCGCAGCTTCTGGCGGGCCCGGGCCAGAAACTGGTCCTCGCCGAGCTCCTCCTTGAGCCGGCGGAACGCGGGACTGGCCAGGATCTCACGGTCCAGCCGCTCGGCGGCCGGGCGGCGGGCCGAGTCCCGGATCGCGACCACGATGCCGCCCACCTCCGGGAGGTCGCGAAGGATCTTCTCCACCAGTGACTTGCCGAGGAAGCCGGTCGTGCCGGTGATGCAGATCGTCTTCTGCCGCAGCGCGTCGCGGATCAACGGCGAGTCAGTGTAGTGGCCACGAGCCGCCGCCTACCGCGTCCGGTCCGGCGCCTGGCCCGGCTCGCCTGGCGACGACACTGAGGTATTCTGGCGCTCGATGGAGAAAGCGTCCTCCGGCGGCCTCTACATCTACCTCCTCTTCGTGATCGCCTTCCTCTACTTCGCGGCCGCGATCGGCGCCGTGGTGATGCTCTTCCTCCGTCCCCGGCTTCGCCGGCGTCCCCGCTGACGCTGAGCGACCGGGTCTGAACCCCGTACTGTCCACACTCCGGGGCCAAAACCCGCACGCGTAGTGCCGGGGTGCGGCCGCTGCGGAGGCTGCGAATCCCGGTCGCGCCGGCCCCCATCAACCCGCTGCTCAAGCTGCTGGTGGCGGTCGTGATCGCGATCCCGGGCTGCTTCGCGGTGGCCGGGCTGGTACGCCGGATCCCGGGTGTGGGCCGGGTCGTTTAGAAGGGGCCGCATTTTCGCCGTTTGCCGGCAGAAGGGCGCCCGGCGTCACTGCTCGGGCCGGCTGCGCGCCCGGCTCGGCTGCACCCGCATCGGCTCGCCTTCCATCTTGGGGAAGTTCGGCGGGTACGGCAGGTCGCTCAAACCGCGGTCGACGCGGTCCCGCTCCGCCCACTCCAGCAGGGGGTCCAGCGACTGCGCCACCCCGTCCATCGTGCGGTGCGGGTCGCCACCCAACGCCTCCAGCCGGCCGGGAACGGTCTGAATCGTGAAGTCCTCGGGGCGGCAGGTCTCGAGCTCCTCCCAGGTCACCGGTGTCGAGACCACCGCTTGGGGCCGGTTGCGCACGCTGTAGGAGGAGACGATGGTGCGGTCTCGCGCGGTCTGGTTGAAGTCGACGAAGACGCGCCGCCCCCGCTCCTCCTTCCACCAGGCGGTCGTCACCACCTGCGGCAGGCGGCGCTCCAGCTCGCGCGCGAACGCGATGGCCGCCCGGCGCACCTCGACAAAGTCCCAGCGTGGTTCGATCGGCACCAGCAGATGAATGCCGCGGCCGCCGGAAGTCTTGGGCCAGGCCCGCCAGCCCAGCTCGTCCACCAGCCGGCGGGCGACGCCGGCCGCCGTCCGCGCCTCCTCGAACCCGGTCCCCTCCTGCGGGTCGAGGTCGATGCGCAGCAGATCGGGATGGTCGTTGTCGGCAGCGCGCGTCGGCCACGGGTGGATGGAGAGCGTGCCCAGGTTCGCCGCCCACGCCAGGTGGGCCGCGTCGGCCGGGCAGAGGACCGTCGCCGACCGCCCGTTGGGAAAGGTGACAACCGCGGTCTGGAGCCAGTCGGGACGCTTCTCGGGGACGCGCTTCTGGTAGATCTGCTCGCTGCCCTGCCCGCCCGGGTAGCGTTCGAGGTGAACGGGTCGCCCTCCGACCGAGCGCAGCATGCCCTCCGACACGTCGACCATGTACTGCACCAGGTCGCGCTTGGTGAGCCCGACCTGCGGGAAGTAGACCTTCTCCGGGTTGGACACGCGCACCGGATGGCCGTCGACCTCGAACTCCCAGGGCGGTGGGGCCGGCATGGCCGGAGCGTAGCTCAGCCGGAGGCTGCCGGGTTCGGAGGCTCGGAGGCGGCGGGGTCGTAACCGGCCTCGCGAAGGCGCCGCAGCACGTCCTCGCCGGCGGCCGGGTTCGGGTCGGCCACCCGGATCGCGGCCTGGATCGCCTCCACCTGGTCCGGCGGCAGGCCGTAGATCGGGGCCCCCTCGCCTCCGAACCCGGTGCCGATCGGCGCCAGCAGCCGGCGTGCGCGAAGCTCCTGGAAGGCCGGCCCCAGGTCGCTCCTCAGCAGCGCCCGGTACTGATCCCGGGTCAGCGGGCGGCCGCGGGCCAGGATGCGCAGCAGCGCCTGCGCCTGGGTGGAGAGGCCGCGGACCCCCTCCAACGTCGCCGCGAAGGACTGGGCGGAGGGTGAGCGCTGACCGTAGCGCGGTCCCCGGCCACGGCGAAAGGTGGCCGCCGTCTCCTCCGTACGCCGGTGGAACTCATCGACCGTACGGTCCAGCTGCTGCTGCAGGTCGTCGGAAAGCTTCTGCCCGACCGCCTCGGCAATCTCCGCTTTCAGCTCCTCGGTGAGCCCCCGGTCGATCGACACCTGGCCGCTGTCATCACTCGCCTCCTCGGCCGCGACGGAACCGTCCTGGTCGACCGTCCCGGACCCAGCGCTGCCAGGAGTGATGACGAACTTGGCCCAGGCGTCCTGGATCAGACTGCGGACGTCCGAGTTCAACTTGTCGACGTCGGACTCGATATGCGCGAGGGCCCGGATGGTGGCGTCGTTCACCTGATCCGCCCGCCGGTTGGTGACGAAGGCGTACAGGATGGCGACGCAAGCGAGCACGATCCCGACGATGCCCGTGATGAGACCGATCCAGGAGGCCACCGCCTGAACCGCGCTCGCGCTCATGACCGCACCCTTATATACGGGAGGCGGCGCCGGCGAGCGAGGCGGCGCCAGGCCGGGCGGCTACCATCACCGGCATGCCGAGCACGATCAAGAGCGAGGGCCTGGCCGCTGTCTTCGTCGAGCCGGAAGGCCCCCGGGGCGTGCGCGTGGAGGAGCGGCCCCGCACGCCCGCAGCACCTGGCGAGGTGGTGGTCCAGGTGCGGACGGCCTCGCTGAACCACCTCGATCTCTGGCTGGCGAGCGGCGCGCAGCGAATTGCTCCACCCCGGGTGATCGCGGCCGACGGCGCCGGTGTGGTGGCGGAGTCGTCGGACGCGCGCTGGCAGACGGGGGACGAGGTCGTGATCTATCCCGTCACCTGCGACTGGACCTCGGCGGAGAGCCAGGCCGGTCAGCAGGTGTTCGCGCCCGGCTTCGGCATCATCGGAGAACACACCGACGGCACCGCCTGCCAGTTCGTGCACGTGGCGCCGGAGAACGTCTTCCCCAAGCCGCGCGGCCTCTCGTGGCCGGAGGCGGCGGCCTTTCCGCTCACGTTCCTGACCGCCTGGCGGATGATCGTGACCCGGGCGCGGCTGCAGCCGGGCGACACGATGCTGGTGGTCGGCGCCGGCGCCGGGGTGGCGGCGGCCGCGATCTCGATCGGGAAGCACCTGGGGGCACGCGTGCTGGCGACCAGCCGCAGCGAGGAGAAGCGGCAGCGGGCCGTGGCGCTCGGCGCCCAGGCCGCCTTCCCCTCCGAGGACTTCGCGAAGGCGGTCAAGGGGGCGACCGGAGCGGGCGCCGATGTGGTCTTCGAGCACGTCGGGCCGGCGACGCTGGACCAGTCCTTCCGAGCCGCGCGGCCGGGCGGGCGAATCGTCTTCTGCGGCTCCACCAGTGGTCCCCGGGCCGAGGTCAACATGCCGCGGATGTTTTTCGGCCAGCTCGACCTGCTTGGGTCCACGATGGGCAACGTCTCCGAGTTCGAGGCCCTGCTGGGCGCCGTGGAGCAGGGTCTCCGGCCGGTCGTCGACTCCGTCTATCCGCTGGCGCGGGTCCAGGATGCCCTGACCCACCTCGACGAGGGGGCGCAGTTCGGGAAGGTGGTGTTGGAGGTTCCGAGCTGAGCCCCAAGATCCTGGTCACCAACGACGACGGCGTGGAGTCTGGGGGCCTGCACGCGCTGGCGCGGAGCCTCAGCGCGCTCGGTGAGGTGACCGTCTGCGCTCCCGAGGCCGAGCAGTCGGCGGTCGGCCACTCGATCACGACCCGCGTGCCGCTGCGGCTGAAGCGGGTGGCGTTGGAGGGGCTGGATCGCACCTACTGCGTGAACGGGACCCCGGCCGACTCCGTGAAGCTGGCCATCGGGTGGCTGCTGACCGAGGGGCCGCCCGACCTGGTGGTTTCGGGGATCAACCTGGGGCCCAACACCGCCACCAATGTCATCTACTCGGGAACCGTCTCGGCGGCCACGGAGGCCTGCATCATGGGCGTCCCCTCGTTCGCCATCTCGCTGGCGACGTTCGTCGATCCCCTCTGGGCGACGGGGGCCGAGGTCGCGGAGCGGGTGGCGGCCGCCGTCCTCGAGCGCGGGCTGCCTCCCCGGGTGCTGCTCAACGTCAACGTCCCGAACCGCCCGTCCGAGCGCGTGCGGGGGGTGCGGCTGACGCGGCAGGGCGACTCCAGTTTCGTGGACGCGCTGGAGGAGCGGCGGGATCCGCGCGGGGAGCCCTACTACTGGCTGGCGGGCTCTTACCAGATGACCGACACCGACCCCACCACCGATGCGCTCGCGCTGCAGGAGGGCTGGGTGTCGATCACCCCGCTTTCGCTCGACCTCACCGCGCATCACGTCGTCGCCCCCTTGTCCGACTGGGACTGGGGCCAGAGATCCCCATGAACCCGGATTCACGAGAAAACGGGACTCGAGGGGTGCGGTGACGCCGGAGGCGATGCTCGACGAGCTGCGCCGGACGCTGCCCCAGGTGCCGCCGGCGCCCAACCCGCGCTGGAACCTCGCGGGCCGCATCGACACCGGCGTCGCCGTGCCCCTGCAGCCGGCCGGCGATGATCTCCTGATCTGGCTCACCAAGCAGCCCGATGGCATGCGCCACCACCGGCGGGAGGTCTCGTTCCCGGGCGGCAAGCGCGAGCCGGCCGACCCCACCCTGCTCGACACCGCCCTCCGCGAGCTGGAGGAAGAGGTCGGGGTGCCGTCCCTGGCGGTCCTGCTGCTGGGCGCGCTGGGCCCGGTGCCGACCGCGACCAGCCCCTTCCTGCTCCACCCGTTCGTGGTCGCGCTCTCCGCCGGCCAGCAGGCGCGTCCGTCACCGGATGAAGTGGCCGGCGTCGTCCCGCTGTCGCTCGACGCGGTGCTCGGTGGCCGCATCCCCTACAGTGCGGTCAAGTTCGGGGACCACCGGTCGCCGATCTTCGATCTCGGCGCGGGCGCGGGGTGGGTCTACGGAGCCACCGCGTACGTCCTGGAAGACATCCTCCGGCGCTGCGCTGAGATCGTCAACCGGACGCTGCCGGAACCTTCACTGACGGAGGAGATCCCCTGGAAATGAGCGGCTTCAAGCAGTTTCTGCTCCGCGGCAACCTGGTTGACCTGGCGGTCGGCATCGTGATCGGTGCCGCGTTCACCGCGGTGGTCAACGCGCTGGTGGCCGACATCATCACCCCCTTGATCGCGGCCATCTTCGGCCAGCCCAACTTCGAAAACCTCTATTTCACGATCAACCACTCGCAGTTCAAATACGGCCTCCTCATCAACGCGCTGATCAGCTTCCTGATCGTCGGTGCGGTGCTCTACTTCCTGGTCGTCAGTCCTTACGCGCGCTTCCAGGCGACGTTCACCCGGGCGCCCGAGCCGGCACCGCCGATGCGCGACTGCCCCTACTGCCTGGAGAGCATCCCGGCCGCCGCCCGCAAGTGCTCGCACTGCACCTCGGACGTGGAGCCGGTGCCGCAGGAGGACGTCGACCGCCACGGCATAACGGTCCCTTCACATGGTCCCGAACAGGCGGTCGCCGAAGTCGCCCAGCCCGGGGACGATGTAGGCCCTGTCGTTGAGGCCCTGGTCGAGCGCGGCGGTGAAGATGCGGATGCCGGGTTCCACCGCCTCCAGGCGTCGCACCCCCTCGGGGGCCGCGACCACGCAGATCATCCGCACAGCGCGCCCGCCGGCGGCGCGGATCATCTCCACCGCCTGCGCCGCCGAGCCGCCGGTCGCCAGCATGGGGTCGAGGACCAGGGGCACCCGGCCCTCCAGCCGGGGGAGGTTCTCGTAGTAGATGCTGGCGACCGCCGTCCGTTCGTCACGCTGTAGTCCGATGTACCCGACCGAGACCCGGGGCAGCAGGTCGAGCAACCGGCGCCAGGAGCCCGAGGCCCGCCCGCAGGAGCGGGATCGCCACCAGTTCCTGGCCCAGGATGGCGGCGCTCGCCTCCGTCAGCGGGGTGGTCACCGTGGTGGGCTGCGGGGTCAGGTCGGCGGTCGCCTCGTAGAGCAGCAGCACGACGATCCGGTTGGCGAGGGCCCGGAACTCGCGGGGCTGCGTACGCCGGTCGCGGAGCCCGGCCAGGCAGTCCTGGATCAGCGGGTGCCGGCTCACGTGGAGGGGCATGCCCCGGCCCCTGCTCAGGCCGCCCCGGCCAGCCGCCGGGCGGCTTCGACGGCGACCGCGATCAACCGCTCCATGAGCGAGGGATCGAGCTGGTGGATCTCTCCCGCCTCCACCTCGTTGACGCAGAGCAGGATGGTCCCGGCCCGGATGCCCCGCAGATGGGAGACGACGAACAGAGTGGCCGACTCCATGTCGCTGCCCAACACGCCCGCCCGCTTCCAGACTCCGAGCTCCTCGACCAGCGACTCACGCGCCGGCATGGCGCCGGGAGCGATATCGGCGTAGAGGCCGTCGACGCTCCGCACGATCCCGGTGTGGTGGGGTATCCGGGCCGCCCGGGCCGCGTCGATGAGGGCGCTCACCACCTCCCGGTCGGCGACGGCGGGAAACGAGCGCGGCACGTAGCTGTCCGAGGTCCCCTCGCTGCGCACCGCCGCGGTGGCGATCACCAGGTCGCCCAGCACGACTTCCGGCTGCAGCGCGCCGCAGGTGCCGACCCGGACGATCGTGTGGACCCCCAGCGCCGCCAGTTCCTCGACCGCGATCGCGGTCGAGGGACCGCCGATGCCGCTCGACACGGCCGACACCGGATGCCCGCCGGCGCGCCCGGTGAAGGTGCGGAATTCGCGCCAGAAGGCCATCTCGTGGGCCTCCTCCAGATGCCCGGCGATGCGCTCGGTGCGGAACGGATCGCCCGGGAGCAGCACCAGCGGGGCGACCTCCCCCGGGGCCAGACCGAGGTGGTAGGCACGGGTCGGCTCCTGGTCCGGCACGGCGCCGAAATTGTACTCAGACGCGGGAACCAGGCCGCCGGGTTGGGGGGTTGACCGAAGCCGCGGTCATCGTCCACGCTGTCTCGCATGCGAAGGCTCCTGGCACTGGCTGTCCTGCTGCTCGCCGCGCAGGTGGTGCTCAGCGTCGTCGTCAAGCTCTACGTCGCGATCCCCGCCGGCCACCCCGGCTCTTCGGGGGGCGGCTACTTCGGGCAGTCTCAGCGGAGCCTGTCCTGGGCCCTGGCGCACAGCGATCCCTGGCTGCAGGTGCACACCGCGGTGGCACTGGTGCTCGTGCTGCTGGCGCTGGTCATCCTCGCCATCGCCGTCGTCACGCTGCGGGGCGGCCTTTTCCTCGCCTCTCTGGTGGGCCTGATCGGGATCGCCGGCGCCGCCGCCGCCGTGGCGGCCTACCTCGACTTCAACCAGAGCATCGACCTGCTCCTGATGACGATCGGCCTGGCCGTTGCGATCGTCGCCTACACGGGGGCACTGCTGATCACCCCGCCCGGCCGCTCCCGGTACTGACCCCGAGTCCGCCCCCACCGGGGACGTTTGTATACGAAGCCACCGCTCGCGCCCCGAAATGAAGGACGTCTGTATACAGACGTCCCCCCCTCAGAGTTGTCAGACGGCGTGGGCGGCCTCCCCCGCGGATAGGGCGGCCTCGATGTCGCGGATCAAGGCCCGCGCCGAGTCCGCGCTCAACTCCACCGCCACCCTCGCCCCGGGGCCGGCGGCCTCGTTGACGAAGTCGATGTTGAGCGCGTGGTCGAGCGACGCGTGGAAGGGATGGTCGAAGTAGACGGTGGCGTGGGAGAGCGGGAACCAGCCGCGGGCGCCCTTCCCGCTGCCGGTGACCTCGCTGCGGTGCGTGATCCAGGTGCACATCACAAACTCCTCCCTTCGGGGTCAGACCAGGTAGCGACGGAAGAAATCCCAGACCCGCTGCCAGCCGTCGTTGGCCGCCTCCACACGGTAGGAAGGGCGGTCGACAGAAAAGAAGGCGTGGCCGGCGTTCGGGTAGCTGTGGAACTCGTAGCTCTTGCCGTACTGCTTGAGCGCAGCCTCGATCGTCGCCACCTGCTCCGGGTCGGGGTTGGGATCGTCCTCCCCGAAAAGCCCCAACAGGGGGCAGGCGAGGTTCGGCGTCATGTCGATCGGCGCCACCGGCTGGCGTTCGGTCAGCTGGTCCGGCGTCGCCACCACACGCCCGCCGTAGCAGTCGACCGCCGCCTGGAGGTCGGAGTTGCAGGCGGCGATGTACGCCTGGCGCCCACCCGAGCAGTAGCCGATCGTCCCCACCTTGCCGTTGGACTGCGGCAGCTGCCGGAGAAAGTTCACCGAGGCTCGAAAATCGCCCAGGAAGCGGGCGTCCGGCACCATCCCCTGGGCGCGGGCGGCGGCCGCCGCGTCGTCCGGGCTGGCGTCCGGACCTTCCCGGTGGTGGAGATGCGGGCAGATGGCCAGGTAGTCGTGGGCCGCGAAGGTGCGGGTGATCTCCTTGCTCGCCTCATCCCAGCCTGGCATGTGATGGATGACCACCACCCCGCCCAGGGGTCCGTCACCGAGGGGGCGCGCCAGGTAGGCGTTGATCCAGTCTCCGCCGTCGCCCTGGATGCGAATAGTCTCCGCCAAGAGTCTGTCGTACAAGTTCGCCTCCCTAACTAGTAGACTGTCTAACCATGTCCCGCCCGCCGCAGTCCGACGACACCGCGCTGCTGCTCGGCATCGACGCGCTGCTCCGGGTGGAGCGTCTCCTGGAGCGGGTTCCCACCCCGCTCACCGTGCCTCAATATCGCATCCTGCGGATGGTGGAGGCGGGCGGCGAGCGCGCCGCACGCCTGGCCGAGCGGCTGGCGGTCCGCAAGCCCACGTTGACCGGCGTGGCCGACGGTCTGGTGCAGGCCGGTTACCTGGCGCGTGAGACCGAAGCGCTCGACCGGCGCGCCGTGAAGCTCTGCCTCACGGAGCGCGGGGCGGCCGCGCTGGGGGAGACGGAGCGGGCCTACGTGGAACGCTTCCGCACCTTCACCGATGAGGTTTCCGACCCGGCGCGCCTGCTGGCGCTGCTGGCTGAGCTGCACGAGGCCAGACCGGCTCCGGAGGGGGCCACCGCTTCGTGAGTCGACAGGTGACCGGTCGGGCGTCGGACCACTGGATCCGGCGGATCGCCGGTTACTGCTGGAGATATCCAGGGCGGGTTCTGATCGCGTTCGGCGCCGGGGTCGTCGGCCAGTCGATCATGGTCGGGCTGCCGCTCATCCAGCGCCAGATCATCGACCAGGTCATCCTCACCCGCCAGCAGCCCCTCTTGCCCTGGGCGATCCTGCTGGTGGCGGCCGCCCTGGCGGTCTTCGGGTTCACCTACCTGCGCCGCTACAACGGCGGACGTCTCTCGGTGGACGTCCAGTACGAGCTGCGGACGGAGCTCTTCCGGTCCGTCTCCAAACTCGATGGAGCGCGGCAGGACGACCTCGACACCGGGCAGGTGGTGGGGCGCGCGACGTCCGACCTGACCTTGATTCAGGCGATGCTCCAGATCCTGCCCAACGTGACCGGCAACCTGGTCCTCTTCGTCGTCTCGCTGGGCGTGATGCTCTGGCTCTCGCCGGTGCTGGCCCTGGTCGCACTCGCCACGGCGCCCGCGCTCTGGTACTTCGGGACGCGAAGTCGGGCCCGGCTTTTCCCCTCCAGCTGGTACGCGCAGCAGCGCGAGGCCGAGGTCGCGGGAGCGGTCGAGGCGGCGACCACCGGCGTGCGTGTGGTCAAAGGGTTCGGCCAGGAGGAGCAGGAGCTGAACCGGGTCGATCGCATCTCACAGCGCGTGTTCGGCGCCCGCGTGCGCACGGTCCGGCTCAACAGCTTCTACGCGCCCGCGATGGCCGCGATCCCCCAGCTGGGCACGGTCGGCGTTCTCGCACTGGGGGGCTGGCTGGCGCTTCGCGGCCATCTGACGCTCGGCACCTTCCTCGCGTTCTCGACCTATGTGACCCAGATGTCAGGGCCGGTGCGCCTGCTCTCGCTGTTGCTGACGACCGGCCAGCAGGCGCGCGCTTCGGTGATGCGGGTGCTCGATCTGATCGATGTCCGCCCCCTGGTGAAGGAGGCGCCGGGTGCCCGCCCGCTCGCCCCCGGGCCCGGACGCATCGAGTTCGACCAGGTGACGTTCGGGTACGTCCGCGGCGAGCCCGTGCTGCGCGAGTTCTCGCTCTCGGCGCGACCGGGCGAGACGCTGGCGCTGGTGGGCGGCTCGGGCTCCGGCAAGTCCACCGTCTCCCAGCTTCTGCCCAGGTTCTATGACGTGCAGGCGGGCGCGGTGCGCATTGACGGGCAGGACGTGCGCGAGGTGACGATCCAGTCGCTGCGGTCGGCGATCGGGATGGCGATGGAGGACAGCTTCCTGTTCAGCCAATCGGTCGCCGCCAACATCGCCTACGGGCACCCCGACGCGACCCGCGACGAGATCCGGGCGGCGGCCCGCGCGGCCGAGGCGGACGGCTTCATCGAGGAGCTGCCGCACGGGTACGACACGGTGGTCGGCGAGCAGGGCCTGACGCTCTCGGGCGGCCAGCGGCAGCGCGTGGCACTGGCCCGGGCCATGCTCACCAACCCCGAGATCCTGCTCCTCGACGACGCGACCTCGGCGGTCGACGCCCGGGTGGAGGCCGAGATCCACGAGTCGCTGCATCGCGTTCTGGCGGGCCGCACCACGCTGCTGATGGCGCACCGCCGCTCCACGCTCCAGCTGGCCGACCGCATCGCGGTGCTGGACCGGGGCCGGGTCCAGGACCTGGGGACTCTGGATGAGCTCATGGAGCGTTCGGAGCTGTTCCGAATCCTGCTCGCGGGGCCCGACTCCGAAGAGCTGGCGCTGGTCGCCGAGCCGCCGCCGCCGGGCCCCGAGGGTATCACGCCCGAGCTCTGGGATCCGGATCGTGTGCCCCCGCAGGTCGATGATCCGCTGCTCGCCCAGCGCCTCGGGCGCATGGCCGGCGTGGGCCGCGGGGGTCCTGCCGGCGGCATCATGGCCGGGCTGGCGTCGATGCCGCCGACCCCGGAGCTGCTGGATGCCGTCGAGCGGCTCCCACCCGCCGACCGGCTGCCCAACGTCGACCCCGCCTTCGCGCGCGCCGCGGACCAGAACTTCAGCCTCTGGCGCCTCTTGTCCAGGTTCCGGTGGTCGTTCGGCGCCGGCCTCGCGCTGATGGGCGTCGACGCCCTGTGCGGGCTCGCGCTGCCGGTCCTGATCCGCAACGGCATCGACGACGGTGTCAATCGCGGCGCCCTGGCCGCGGTCTTCGTCGCCGCCACGATCGCGCTCGGGGTGGTGCTCTTCGACTGGCTGGTCCAGATCGGTGGGGCGCGGATCACCGGCTTCACCGGAGAGCGCTTCCTCTACACGCTGCGAGTCAAGATCTTCAGTCACCTGCAGCGCCTGGGGCTCGACTACTACGAGCGCGAGATGGGCGGACGGATCCTGACCCGCATGACGACCGACGTCGACGCGCTCTCGTCCTTCCTGCAGACCGGGCTGGTGACGGCATTGGTCAGCGTGCTCACGTTCTTCGGGGTCCTGGTCGCGCTCTTCATCCTCAACTTCAAGCTCATGCTGGTGGTGGGCCTCACGCTCCCCATCCTGGTGGTCTCGACCCTCGTCTTCCGGCAGCTCACCAAGCGCGCCTACACGCGGGCGCGGGAGCAGATCTCGGTCATCAACGCGGACCTGCAGGAGAACGTCGCGGGGCTGCGGGTGACGCAGGCGTTCCGCCGGGAGGGATACAACCTGCGCCGCTTCTCCGGCCTTTCGGACGGGTATCGCCAGACCCGGAACCTGGCCCAGCGGTACATCTCCCTCTACTTCCCCTTCGTCCAGCTGCTCAGCTACCTGGCCAGCGCGCTGGTGCTGGTGATGGCCGCGGCGCAGTACCACGCGGGACTGCTCACGTCGGGCGGCCTGATCGCCTACCTGCTCTACATCGACCTCCTGTTCTCGCCGATCCAGAACCTGTCGCAGGTGTTCGACGGCTACCAGCAGGCGACGGTCGGGCTGCAGCGGATCCGGGAGCTGCTCGCGACGCCGACCTCGATCCCGATCGCCCCCCATCCGGTGGTGCTCGACCAGGTCGACGGGCGGATCGACTTCCAGGACCTCGGCTTCCAGTACGAACACGCGGTGCACCCCGCCATCGAGGGGATCGACGTCTCGGTTCCGGCGCGGCAGACGGTGGCGCTGGTGGGGGAGACGGGGGCCGGCAAGTCGACGATCGTGAAGCTGATCGAGCGCTTCTACGACGTCAGCGAGGGCCGGATCCGGGTCGACGGACACGACCTCCGCGACCTCGACCTGGCGGCCTACCGGCATCACCTGGGCCTGGTGCCGCAGGAGGCGTATCTGTTCCCCGGCAACGTGCGGGATCAGATCGCCTACGGGCGGCCGGGGGCGAGCGATGCCGAGGTGGAGGCGGCGGCCCGTGCCGTCGGCGCCCACCAGATGATCGTGGGGCTGCCCGGGGGGTACCTGCACCCGATCAGCGAGCGCGGGCGCAACCTGTCGGCAGGACAGCGTCAGCTGCTGGCGCTGGCGCGGGCGGAGCTGGTGGAACCCTCGATCCTGCTCCTCGACGAGGCGACGGCGGCGCTCGACCTGCGCAGCGAGGCGCTCGTCACCCGGGCGACCGAGCGGCTCGCCCGGCAGCGCACCACCATCGTCATCGCCCACCGCCTCACCACCGCCGCCCGGGCGGACCGGATCCTGTACCTGGAGCACGGCCGGGTGGTGGAGGACGGCTCCCACGAGGCGCTGCTGCGCCTGGGCGGTGGCTACGCCAGGCTCTGGGCCACCTTCGTCGGTGACCCGCTCGAGGAGGAGATCGCCGGCTGACGATCCCCCGTTTCGCACGAAGGGGGTGCTATCGCACCGCCCATAGGATCCGTTCCGCGCGAAAGGGGTGTTATCGCAGGGTGGCATGGGGGTCCGTTCCGCGCGACGAGGGAAGGGGAAGAGGCCGCCCGGTGGGGGCGGCCTTTGGGGTGAACGTCCTCTGTAGGGAGCCGGCGCCGCTCAGGAAGCGGCCGGCGCCTCGACCTCGGCCGGAGCCTCCGCCTCTCCGCTCTTGACGGCGATCTTGGCGGGAGCAGTGGCCGGCGTCTTCTCGATCTTCACGGTCAGCAGCCCGTTCTCCAGGCTCGCCCCGACCTGCTCCGGGGCGGTGCCCCGCGGCAGCCGGAACGCGCGCTGCAGGCTCTGCTGGCGCCGCTCACGCCAGACGTAGCCGTCGCGATCCTCGGACTTCTGCTGATCGGCCTTGGCGGCGATGGTCAGCACGCCGTTCTCGACGGTGACCTCGACGTTCTCGGCCTTCATACCCGGCACCTCGGCGACGATCTCCAGGTGGTCCTCTGCGTCCTTCACGTCGACGCGCGGGAAGCCGACCCAGGCGCTGTCGAACACCGAGCTGAGCCGGCGGTCGAGCGTCAGGATGTCCGCGAAGGGCCGGAAGGGAATCATGGCGGTCATGCCCTAAACCTCTCCTTTGGGAATTGATAGCGCGGAGCGAGGCCGGCACGGCTGCGACGTAACGGGGACGTCGAACGGATCGGTTCTCGGAACCGCCGGCTTCTCTCTCACACCGAGATACGTACCCGTCCGGCGCCGGTGCGAAACCTTCGTGGGCGAGGTCAGGCAGTGACCGCCCAGACCTTCTCCGCCACTCGCACCGCGATCGTGAGCTCGTGATCGCGCAGCCGCAGACGCAAGGTGTCGCCCAGGGGATCGCGCTCCAGCACCTCGAGGGACGCCCGCGGCACGACGCCGAGCTCGGCCAGGTAGGACAGCAGCACCGGCGCCTCGCGCTCGGCCACCTCGGAGATGCGCGTCACCACGATCCGGTCGCCCGCCGTGGCCGACGACAGTCGCGCTTCACCGCCGGCCAGCTCCGACACGCCGGGGATCGGATTGCCGTGGGGGCAGGTGCTCGGACGGCCCAGCTGTTCCCACACCGCGCGCTCGACCTTGTCCGAGACCGCGTGCTCCAGCCGTGCCGCCTCCTCGTCGGCGGAGACCCAATCCAGCCCCAGGCCGTCGGTCAGCCAGCGCTCCATGATCCGGTGACGCCGCACGATCGCCGCCGCGCGCGCCCGGCCCGCGGCGGTGAGCTCGATCGCCTTCTTGTCGTTCACCGTGACCAGACCGTCCCGGATCATGCGCCGGATGCCGATCGTCACCGTCGGGCGCGACACCCCCAACCAGTCGGCGAGCCGTGCCGACCAGGCGCGCTCTCCCTCCACCTCCATGTAGTAGATCGCTTCCAGGTAGCGCGCGACGACCTCGGACGGCTCGGCGCCCGCCGGCGGGTCGGAGTCGCCGTCGAAAAGGTCGGATGCCGTCAAGCGACTACCCGGCGAGGCGACGTTCCAGGTCCTCCGGGTCGGCGCCTACGGACCATTTCGGATCCCGCCACTTGAAGAGGCGCTCCTGCATGTCGAAGATCGAATCCAGCACCACTTGCACCTGGTCCGAGTCGCGGAAGGCGCGGATGACGTCGCTGGGCAGGCACTCGAAAACCCGGCGGATGTACCGTCGCTGTCCCGCGTTGAGCTTGCGGAAGCCGTCGCGGTTCATCTCTTCCAGGCGCCAGAGGATGCGATCCGTCGTGTGCAACATCGTGTAGAACGCGTAGCGCCGCGTGTTGGCGCGCGCGATCCCGGCTTCCATGTCCTCGATCGTCGCACTCGTCCGGTCGATCATTCTGCTCACCTACCTTACCGAGAATGCCCCGCACCCACCCCGACCACGCCAACTCCGGCGAGGACCTCTTCTTGAGGCGCCTCGAGCGGACGCTGCGACCCGTGGAGGGATGGGGAACTTTCCGGCGGGGTGCCCGCCATGCCGCCGTCAATACCATTTTGTTACATCGCGGTAAGGAATGGAACCTCCCATTTGTGTTGCGGAGCCCCGACTTGCGCAGTCACCCGGGTCAGGTCGGTCTCCCCGGAGGGGGTGTCGAGCCGGGCGAGTCGGCCGTCCAGGCGGCGCTTCGCGAGACCGAGGAGGAGATCGGCGTCCCGGCCCGCGGTCTGCGCTTGCTGGGCGCCACCGGCAGCCTGTACGCGGCCGTCACGAACTACAACGTGGCGGTCTTCGTGAGTCATCTGGCCGACCCGCCGGCCCGCTTCCGGTGGCCGGCAGGGGAGCTGGTCGGCGTCATCGAGGTGCCGGTCTCCCGGTTGCTGGAGACGCGCGCCTGGAGCCATCAAGGTCCTTACTTCGGACCTCAGCTGCGAACCGCGGAAGGGGCGGTCATCTGGGGACTCACCGCCGCCATCCTGCGCGGCGATGTACTGCCGCGCCTGCGGAAGGCGCTGGGGACTTAGGAGCGTGCCAGCGCGCGCAGGTCGCTGGCAGGGTCGCAGAGCTGGTCGATCGAGACCGGCAGCCGCCGCTCCAGGATGCGTCGAACCTGCGTCATGGTGCGGCCGTCGTTCCAGGCCACGACGCCGACCACCCGCTCACCCTGGAGCTGGAACGCCAGGAACGGTGGCGTGCCCTGACCTCGAAAACGCAGGTCCTCCCAGGGCAGACCGGCGCCCAGGTACTGGATCTCCTGGTCGTACTGGTCGGTCCAGAACCACGGCCACTGAGTGAAGGGCTCGGCCGCCTCGGGGACGGCCAGGTTGTGCCCCACCGCGCGCCCGTGGCGCTGCGCGGTCTGGAAGTGCTCGACCCGGACCGGGGACTCGAGGGCCGGGCTCCAGAACCGGGTGCAGTCACCGGCCGCGTACACGTCCGGGGCCGAGGCGCGGCCGAGCTGGTCGACCAGGATGCCCGCCTCGCAGTCGAGCCCGGCGGCGAGGGCGAGATCCTGGTTGGGCTTGGTGCCCACGCCGACCACCAGGTCCTCGCGCGGCTCCGGCAACTCCTCGACGCCGGTCCGCACCTCTACCCCACGCTCGCGGTGGAGGTCCGCCACCAACGCGCCAAGCACCGGCCCCAGCACCCGCAGGAGGGGCTGGGCGAGCGACTCGTAGACCGCCACCTCGTGGCCGCGCTGTCGGGCCGCGGCCGCCACCTCGCAGCCGATGAAGCCGGCCCCGATGATCTCGACGCGCCCCTCGCGCGCGAGCAGCTCGCGGAGCCGGTCCGCGTCCGGGAGCCAGCGCAGGTAGATGGAATCGGGGTAGTCGGGCAGCGTTCGGGAGAGGCCACCGGTCGCGAGGAGGACGCGGTCGTACGCGATCCGCTCCCCGCTCTCGAGCTCGACCTGGTGCTGCTCCGGATGCAGCGCCGCGACCGGGGTGCCGTTGCGGACTTCGGCATCCGGCGCCGGCAGGAAGAACTTCTCCGGCGGCAGGTCCGGCTCCAGGAGGTAGCGCTTGGAGAGGTAGGTCCGGTCGTACGGCGGGTACCGGTCGGCGTTCAGCATCAGCAGCTCGCCGGTCCAGCCGGCCTGCCGGACGCCACCCGCGGCGGCGTGCGCCGCCGGACCTCCGCCCACGATGACCAGGCGGTTCTCTGTCATGTGGGGTGGATCACCGCTGACGGAACTGGAGCAGCGTCACCGCCACCAGCGCGCCGATCAGGGCCACCCCGATCGCATAGCCCAGGATCGCGTAGCTCACGGCATCACCCGCTGCCGCACCGGTTCGGCGTCGAGCCGGCGTTCCCGGGCCAGCGCCCGCTCGTCGGCGCGCACCTCGATGCGGTAACGCATCAGGACGATGACGAGCGCGAGGAACAGCGTCGCCGCCTGCGTCAGCAAGTACGTCACCAGCATCGAGAAGGGCAGCGCGTCGTTCTGGATCACGTTGCCTGGATGCAGCGTCTGCCACCAGTCCACGCTGAAGTAGATGATGGGGCCGTTCAGGTACCCGAAGATGGCGACCACGGCGGCCAGACGGCGCGCGCGCCGGCCGCCGGGGGCGAACTGGCGGACCAGGAAGTACGCCACGTAGATCGCGATCAGGACCACCGTCATGGTGAAGGTGGCGTCCCAGGATTCGGCCGGGTTCCAGTTCCAGGCCGGCACCGCCCACACGATGCCCATGGCGAGGCAGGCGGTGCAGAGGACGAGTCCCGGCACGGCGCCGGCGCGCGCCCAGCGATCCCACCGATCGGTCCCCTTCCAGAGGTAGAGGACGCTGGCCACGGTCGCGACGGTGAGACAGGCGTAGCCGGCGCCGAACGTAGAGACGTGCAGATAGAAGATCTTCTGAGGCAGCCCCTGGATCGCGTCCACCGGGGCCCAGAAGACGATGACGGCCCCGGCCGCCAGCAGCCCGGCCACGCCCAGGGCGAGGAGGCCCAGGAGCGCGCGGTCCCAGCGCTCAGTCATCGAGCACGAACCTGGCCACGGCTGCCGCGATCACGAGG
Organism: Candidatus Dormiibacterota bacterium; assembly: GCA_963808785.1. Taxonomy (GTDB): domain Bacteria; phylum Chloroflexota; class Dormibacteria; order Dormibacterales; family Dormibacteraceae; genus CAVTSA01. The sequence continues at coordinate 47,473 of CAWEGH010000014.1, forward strand.
AACAGTATGTCCAAGTAGCACAGCAGGAGGATGGGGGCGAGGTCGACGGAAGCCCGCTGGAGCGCCTGATCGACGAGGCCCGACCCGACCACCACGAAGGGGATCCAGAGGGGGACCGCGAGGACCGGGAGCAGCAGCTCGCGGGCGCGCGTCTGGGTGGCAAGGGCGCTGAACAGGGCACCCAGGGCGGACATCCCGATGATGGCCAGCAGGACGATCAGGAAGATCTCCGGCCGCAGAGGCAGTTGCAGAAAAAGCGCCGTCGCGGGCAGCAGCACCACCTCGGTGGCAGTCAGCAGCGCCGCCTGGGCGACCGTCTTGCCGAGCAGGATCATGGCCGGTGAGGCGCGCGTCAAGAGCATCGCGTCAAGCGTCCCCTGGTCCCGCTCGCCGGCAAAAGCACGCGTGAAGGCGACGATGCCGACGAAGACGAGCACCAGCCAGAGGACCCCGGGCACGATCTGAAGGACCTGCTGACGTCCCTGGATGGCAAAGGCGAAGTTGGCCACCACCAGGGCGAGGACGATGAACTGGACCAGTGCGGGGAGCAGCTCACGGCCGCGAAGCTCGACCCGCAGGTCCCGCGCCATGATCGCCCACACCGCGGTCGCCCCCCTCACGCCGGCCATCGTCCACCGCAGCCCTGACCCCCCCATCGTCCCCATCCCCCGTTTCGCACGGAACGGGTGTCATCGGGGCCGGAATAGGCACCGTTCCGTGCGAAACGGGGGATTGTGGGGGGGTAGCTCACGCGTCTCCCTCCCCCTCTGCCTGGGCCTCCGCGCGGTCGAGCACCTGCAGGGACCAGGGGTCGCCGAGGGGGCGGCCGACGGCGAGCAGCAGCGCCCGACCGCACAGGCGGCGTGCGAGCGGACGGTCGTGGGTCGCCAGCACTACGGCGCGGCCCTCCACCACCCGTTCCAGCAGCCGGAGGCCACCGGCGTCGAGGCTCGCGTCCGGCTCGTCGAGCAGCAGCAGCTCGGGGTCGCCGATCAGCGTCCGAGCCAGCGCCAGCCGCTGCTGCATGCCACGCGACAACTCCAGGGTCGGGGTCCGCGCCGCCTCCTGCCCCAGCCCCACCTCCTCCAGCACCTGGTCCGCGCGCTCCAGGGCCACCGCCTGCAGGCGGCAGAAGAAGACCAGGTTCTCCCGCGCGGTCAGGATCGGCGTCAGGCCCGCCTCGTGCGCCAGATACCCGAGCCGGGGACGGAGCACGTCCCGGTGCCGGAACGCGTCCCGACCCCAGAGCTCGAGCGTGCCCTCGGCGGGCCGGGAGAGGGTGGCCAGCGTGCGCAGCAGGGTCGACTTGCCGGCCCCGTTGTCGCCCAGCACCGCCACCCGCTCGCCCGCCTCCAGCTCCAGGTCCAGGGGCCCCAGCACCCGCCGCAGCCCGTAGCGCTGCACCACGCCTCGCGCCCGGATCGCGGGATTGCCGGCCGCCCCACCCGGCCGGGCGCCGCTGGTCGCCATCTCAGCCTCCTGGGGCCGGAGGGTCCTGCTCCCGCTCGTCCGCACCCACCTCCGCGGCGGCGGGCACGGCCCGGATCAGCGGCCACAACACGAAGGGCGCCGACAGGATGAGGAGCAGCGTGGCCCAGATCCAGGTCATGGCGACACTCTCGGCGCGGGACGGGCGCTGGCCGCGGCGGGGTTGGCCGCCGCCGGTGCCTGGGGCGGCCGCCGGGCCGCCACCTCCGCCCTCGCCGGCGTCCAGGCGACCTCTCCCGCCCCCTGCAGCCGGCCCAGGTTGTTGATGATGACGCCCGCGATCAAGATCGCGCCCCCGACCCAGATCCAGGTCACCAGGGGATTGACGTAGATCGTGATCGCGGCCCCACCGTCCGCCGTGGCGCCGTCGAGAACGACGTAGAGGTCTTGGGTGGCCGAGCTCTGGATGTCGGCGCGCGGTTCCTCGGACCCGCCCAGCGCCGGGTAGACCAGGAGCTGTGGCTCGATGAGCCGGCCGTCCGGCTGGCGCAGCACCGCCCTCGTGACCTGGTGGTCTCCGTCGCGCACCGTCGACCGCCCCTCATAGGTCAGGGAGTACCCCGCCAGCGACGCCGTCTGGCCCGGACGCAGCACCACCTGCGACTGCTGCTGCCAGAACTGGGAGCCGATGATGCCGATCGCGATCACCAGGATCCCGACGTGGGCCAGGTAGGCCCCGTAGCGCTGCCGGTTCGCGACCGTGACGCGCGCCACCGAGCGCAGCAGGCCGCCGCCGGAGCGCACGTGACGCGCCACCTGCCGGCCGCCGCGCACGTACTCGGCGACGCAGGTGGCGAGTCCGGCCACCGCCAGCGGCAGCGCGACCAGTGGCCCCAGGCTGCGCGCGCCCAAACCCAGCAGCACCACCAGCGTCGCCGCCCACGCGATCACCGGCCACAGCAGCCGCCGCGACCAGCTGCCCAGCGACAGCAGCCCCCGACCGCGCACGACGCGCCGCCAGGGGACCAGCGGCCCGACCGCGAGCAGTGCCAGCAGCAGCGCCATCAAGGGCGCCGAGGTCTGGTCGTAGTAGGGGGAGCTGACCACGATCTGGTGCCCGGTCACCGCGCCCGCGAGCAACGGCAGGAGCACGCCCCAGAGGATCGCCGCCACCAGCAGCAGGATGACCACGTTCTGAAACAGGAACGTGCCCTCGCGGGAGAGGGCCCCCGCCATCGGCCGCGCCGCTTGCAGCGATCCCGCCGAGCGCGCCAGGACCACGCCCGAAAAGACCGCGCACACGGCGATGAAGCCGAGGAACCAGATCGAGGTGTCGCTGATCGCGAAGGCGTGCACCGAGGGGATGATCCCGCTCCGCACGACGAAGTCGCCGAAGATCGAAAGCAGGAAAGCGCCGATCACGAGTCCGAAGTTCCAGGCCCGCAGCCGGCCTCGCCGCTGCTGGACCTGGATCGAGTGGATGTACGCGGTCATCAAGAGCCAGGGCATCAGCGCCACGTTCTCGACCGGGTCCCAGCCGAAGTAGCCGCCCCAGCCGAGCACGTGGTACGACCACCACATCCCGAGCAGAATGCCGGTCGAGAGGAGGCCCCAGGACAGCAGCGCCACCCGGCGGGTGGCGTCGATCCAGGCACTGTCGTAGCGCCGCAGCAGCAACGAGGCCATCGCGAAGGCGAACGGAATGGCGAAGGACCCGTACCCAGCGAGCTCGAACAGCGGGTGAACCTCCATCCCCAGGTCGCGGAGCAGCGGGTTCAGGCCCAGCCCGTCCTGGGGGCTGACCGTGAGCACCGCGAAGGGACTGGACAGAAAGACCAGCGTGAAGAGGTAGAAGCCGGCGATGGCGGCGATCAACGCCGCCGCCACCGTCGCCAGCTCCGGGTGGCGGCGGGAGGCGACCCGCACCGACACTGATCCGATCACGAAGATGGCGAGCGCCCAGTAGAGCAGGGAGCCCGACTCACCACCCCAGAAGTCGGCGAGCTTGAGTCCCAGCCCCAGCGACCGCGACGAGTTCTCGTAGACGTAGGCGAGCGAAAAATCGTTGCCGACCAGAGCCACCACCAGGCACAACGAGGCGCCTGCCACCATCACGGCCGCCGCGTAGAGGGCGCGCCGGGCGGTCGCGGCCCGCGCCGGTGGGCCGCCCCGCAGCGTCGACAGCCCCAGGCCCGCCGAGAGCAGCACGAGCACCAATCCCGCGAGCTGGAACGCGGCTCCGAGATCGGCCAGCATCAGGTGGACGCGGCCGGCTGAGTCTTCGGCGCCGCGGTCGCGAAGTGACTCGGGCACTTCGTCTGCAGCTCGGTCGCCTGGAAGACCCCCTGGCGGTCGGGTCTCCCCTGCACGACCGCCTGGATGCCGGGCTGGAAGATGCTGGGAAGCGTCCCGGTGTAGACCACCTCCATCTGGTCCTTCCCGTCCTTGAGCCAGAAGTCGACGGTGGTGTTCCCTTCGCGGCGCTGGATGTCGGGCTGGATGACGCCGACCACGCGCACGTCACCGGACTGCGGGTCCTGGCGCATCTGCTGGATGGTCTGGTAGTACTCGGCGCTCTGCTGCGTCGAGTGCCAGACGAAGAACCCGGCGCCGCCCGCCAGCAGCAGGCCCGCGATGATGAGCTTGATCACGTGGTACCGCCCGCCAGCTGCAGGTACTGGTGCAGCGAGGCATTGTCGAGCGGGCCCAAAAAGCGCCCCACCACGATGCCATGGGCGTTGATGAAGAACGTGATCGGCGGAGCGGTGACGTTGTACGCGGGCGGGACTCCCCCCCTGGCGGGGCCCATGGGATAAGGGTAGCCATCCTCCGCCGCCACCCGGTTCCCCGAACTGGCCGAATCCTGGATGTCGACGCCCAGGAAATGCACCCGCCCGGCCAGGCGCCGCGCTCCCTGATCGAGCGCCGGCGCCTCCTGACGGCAGGGGGCGCACCAGGAGGCCCAGAAGTTCAGCACCACCGGCTCTCCCTGCAGGGAGTCGAGCGAGGTCGCCCGACCGCCGTAGCTTTCGACGACCAGGTTCGGCGCCGGGTTGCCGACCACCGGCGAGGCGGCCGTGCCCGCGGGATGCACCAGGCCCCAGCCCAGGGCCCCTACGATCACCAGCATCGCGAGCGCGGCCAGGCTCCAGGCGCTCCGCCTCCAGGTCAGGAGGTCGCTCATCCCGGTTCCCTCATCCGCCACGGGTGCACCAACGGCCCACTCTCAGGGCAAGGAATGGGCGATTGGTGCACCAACGGCCCACTCTGAGGGCGGTCATTGGTTGACGAGCTCCGGCCGCAGCCCCTCCAGCGCGCGCAGGGCCGCCGCTTCGTCGCCACCGGGCACCTCGACCTGGAGCGCCAGCTCGTCGATCCCCGCCGCCGCGCGTTCGCGAAGCTGGTCGCGGCACCGCTCCAGCGATCCGGAGACGGTGACCAGGTCGACCAGCGCGTCCGGGATGGCCGCCATCGCCTCTTTGCGGTGGCCTTCCAGATAGAGATCCTGGATACGGGCCGCCTCGGCCTCGAACCCGTAGCGGCAGAAGAGCTGGTTGTAGTAGTTCTTGCGCCGCGAACCCATGCCTCCGATGTAGAGGGCGAGGTGCGGCCGCACCTGGTCCCGCGCCCGCCCCAGGTCCTCTTCCACCACCACCTGCTGGTAGGCGCAGACCTGGAGACCGTCGAGGGCGCGTCCACTTTTCTGGGCGCCTTTCTCCAGCCCCGGCCGGAAGGTGGCCTCGAAGTGGCGCGGGGAGACGAAGAGGGGGAGCCAGCCGTCCGCCAGCTCACCGGTCAGCTCCAGGCCGCCGGGGGTGATCGACGCCAGGTAGATCGGGATCTCCGTGCGATAGGGGTGAAGGATGAGCCGGAGCCCCCCTGAGAGTTTGAAGATCTCTCCCTGGTACTGGAGCCGGTCCCGGCGCAGGATCATGCGCACGATCTCGGTCGTCTCCCGCAGCCGCTGCAGGCTGCCCGCGAACGGCTGGCCGTGCCACCCTTCGACGACCTGATGCCCGGACGTGCCGAGACCGAGGATGACGCGCCCCTCGCTCAGGAGATCCAGCGAGGCGGCGGTCTGCGCCAGCATCGCCGGCGTCCGGCCGAAGATGTTCACGATGCCGGTGCCGAGGCGGATCCGCTTGGTGCGGGCGCCCAGGTCAGTGAGCACGGTGAACGCGTCCCCACCGTAGACCTCGGGGGCCCAGACCGTGTCGTAGCCGAGCCCGTCGGCGGCCTCGACCAGACGCCGCAGGGTGGGGGTCGGCATGCGACCGCTGTAGGGCACGGTGATACCAAGGCGCATCTCGGCAGTACCAGACTAAGCGGCGTCGCTCACAGCGGCACCGTTTGCTCATCGAGAGCGTTCCGCTCCGCGATGGCGGCGAAGACCTCCCCGCTCGGCTTGACGGTTCGCTCCTGGGTTTGGGGGTCGAAGCCGATGAGCCCGAACTGCTGGCTGTAGCCGTGGGCCCACTCGAAGTTGTCCACCGACGTCCAGTGGAAGTAACCGCGCACGTCGACGCCTTCCTGGATCGCGCCCCACACCTGGGCCAGGACCCGGGGCAGGTAGGCGGCTCGAACCCGGTCGTCTTGCGTCGAGACTCCCGACTCGGTGATGTAGACCGGTTTGCCGAGGTACTTGAGATCGCGCAGGGCGCGGCCCATCCAGCGCGGGTGGAGCGTCCACCCGAAGTCGCTCTCCGGCAGCCCCACCGGGTTTCGACGGCGGGTCAGCATTTGGGCCGGACGCCTGGGGTCCAGGCGGACCAGTTCCCCCGTGTAGTGGTTGAGGCCCACCCAGTCGGAGGGGGCCGACACCACCGCGTCCCACCGCCACGGCCGCGCGGGCCAGCGCTCCGTCAGTGCGGAGCCGAACGCGGCGGCCAGGCGGTCGGCCGGGATCAGCCGCTCGGGGAGCAGGACCCAACGGTTGTAGGCGAGACCGACGCCGACCCCGGGCGTCAGCCGGTGGAGGAGCCGGTAGGCGGCGTCGTGCGCCCGGCGCAGGTTGGCCAGCACCCGGTAGAAGCCAGGCAGGTCGCGCACCCGCCCGGGCGGGAACTCGCCCGCCACCCAGCCCAGAAAAGCGGCGATGTTCGGCTCGTTGATCGTGCACCAGAGTCCGACCAGGTCCCCGAGCCGATCCGCCACCCGTTCGACGAACGGCAGCCACCAGGAAACCGAGCGCGGCGCCCGCCACCCCCCACGATCCTCGAACCAGAGCGGAGTCGTGAAGTGGAGGAGCGTGACCATCGGCGTCATCTCCAGGCGGCGCAGCTCGCGCAGCATGTCCCGGTAGTGCTCGATCACTTCCTCGTCGAAGCAGCCGGGCCGGGGCTCCACCTTCGACCACTCGATAGAGAAGCGGTGGGCGTTGTTGTGCAGGCGGCCCAAAAGCGCGAAGTCCTCCCGATACCGGTGCCAGCCGTCGATCGAGACCAGCGACGACTCGCCGGTCAGGATCCCGCCCTGCTGCTCGAACCGCCACCAGTTGTTGTTGGTGGACCCTCCCTCCACCTGATGGGCGGCGGTGGCGCACCCCCAGAGGAATCCCCGGGGGAAGGCTCGGGTCATGAAGCGGCGGTCGCCGGCTCGGGTTCGACCGTTACCTCTGGTGCGGGTGTGTACTCGACGTTCACCACCCGCGTCCCTTCCAGGTCGACCACCAGGACACCGGCGCGTCCGACCGATTTGCGCAGCATCTCTCGATCGGTGTGGGGGCGGTGGTCGAGCAGTACCCAGGCCGCTTGCAGCGGGTCGGCGTGGCTGACCAGCGCCGACAGCTCGCCCGGATGCTCGGCGGCGACCCGGTGCATGACGGCCAGCACCCGCCCTCCCATCTGGTCCACCGTCTCGTCGCCGGGGACCAAGCCACGGCGCGCCCGATGCACGAACCAGAGCGGCCGGCGGACGGGGATCTGCCAGTACGGCACTCCCTGCAGGTAGCGGCTGAACTCGGCCTCCCGCAGCGCCCAGTCGGCCTCCATCGGCACCGGCTCCGGCAGCTCCGCGTTGATCAGCGTGGTGGTCTCGACCGCCCGCTGGAGGGGGCTGTGGACGATGCGCCGGAGCCCCGCGTCGCGATAGCGGCGGCCGAGCGCCTCGGACTGGAGCCGGCCGCGCGCGCTGAGGCCGAAGCCGTCGAGATGTCCGTACAGCACGTGCTGCGGGTTCTCGACCTCGGCATGGCGGATCAGGAGGACGCGGGTGCGCGCGGCGGACGGCGTGGGGAGCTCGGATTCAGACAACGTGGTCAGGCTACCTGGACACCCGTAAGCTGCACGGGGTGGCGGACCAACCAGACCTGTTCCCGCCCCCCGAGGCTCCGCCGGCTCCGTCTCGCCGGGAGCGGAGGACACGCCGCCGCGACGCCGGCCCCCTGACCGAGGAGCCCGAGCCGGCGACCGAGATCGGCACCGAGACGCCGCTGGCCGCCCGGCTGCGCCCGACGCGGCTGGAGGACGTGCTGGGCCAGGACGAGCTGGTGTCGGTGCTGGGCCGGCTGGTCGCGGCCGGACATCTCCCCAGCATGGTGTTCTGGGGCCCGCCCGGTTCCGGCAAGACGACGCTCGCGCGCATCCTGGCCGGCCGCGTCTCGGCGCACTTCGAGAGCCTGTCCGCGGTGACGGCAGGCGTGGCCGATCTCCGCCGGGTGGTGGCGGAGGCTCGCCAGAGGCGGCAGCTGGGACGTCCGACGGTGCTCTTCATCGACGAGATCCATCGCTTCAACAAGGCGCAGCAGGACGCGGTGCTGCCCCACGTCGAGGACGGGACGGTGACGCTGATCGGAGCCACCACCGAGAACCCCTCGTTCGAGGTCATCTCGGCGCTGCTCTCGCGCAGCCGCGTGTTCAAGCTGGGAGCGCTGCCGGCTTCGGACCTGCGCACGATCGTGGAACGGGGGCTCCGCGAGGTGGAGGCGACGATCGAAGAGGACGCGCTGGAGCGGCTCCTGACGGCCTCCCAGGGTGACGCGCGGCGGGCGCTGGGGGCGGTGGAGGTGGCCTCCGCGCTGGCCGGCGGCCCGGGTTCGGTGATCACGGTGGCACAGGTGGCGGCGGCGCTGCAGTCGCCGCACCTGCTGCACGATCGAGCCGGCGACCAGCACTACGACATCGTCTCGGCCTTGATCAAGTCGATTCGCGGGTCGGATCCGGACGCGGCCGTCTACTGGCTGGCCCGCATGCTGGAGGCGGGTGAGCCGGTCAACTTCGTGGCGCGGCGCCTCGTCATCCTGGCCTCAGAGGACGTCGGGCTGGCCGACCCGACCGCCCTGCCGGTGGCGGTGGCGGCGCAGCAAGCGGCGCACCTGGTGGGGATGCCGGAGGCGATCCACCCCCTCACTCAGGCTGCGCTGCACCTGGCGCGCGCGCCCAAGTCGGACACCGTCAAGCGGGCGTACGGGGCGGCCGCGGAGGCGGTGCGGGAGGTGGGCGACCTGCCCGTCCCGCTGCATCTGCGCAACGCGCCCACCGGTCTCATGCGGCGGCTGGGGTACGGCGAGGGCTACCGGTACGCCCACGACTACGAAGGCGGGGTGGTGGAGCAACAGCACCTGCCGGACCGGTTGGTCGGCCGGCGCTTCGTCGAACCCATCGAGCGCGACCGCTGACCCCCCGGCTCACGCTGGTAACCCCCGTTTCGCACGGAACGGGCGTCATTCGCCGGCTTATAAGCCCCGTTTCGCACGGAACGGGCGTCACTGGCCGCTGGATCGGGGGCGAAAAGTACGATGGCGCGGTGGCAGACGCACTTTGCATCTTCAAGCCTGACGCGGCCCACCGCCCGGCCGTGCGCGCCGCGGCCGCGACCTGGCTATCGTCGGAGGACGGTTGGAAGGTCCACGGGCTGACCTGGTTCCAGGCCCCGCGCTCCCTCGTCGAGCAGCACTACGACTTCCTGCGGGGGCGGCCCTTCTTTCCCTGGCTGGTCGACTTCATGTCCGCGCTGCCGGTGGTCGTGGGCCGCGTCGACGCGGAGGCCACCGTGCTGGAGCGGATGCGTCACGACCTGGGCGAGACGCGGATCCCGGAGAGCCGGCCGGGGTCGCTGCGCGAGCGCTTCGGGATCGGAGGCGGCGTCAACATCATCCACCTCTCCGACGCGCCCGAGACCGGTACTCAAGAGGTGGCCTTGTGGGCTCCCCATGTCGACCTGGAGAAGGACGACGCCGGCCTCGCCACCACCTCCAGCGCGCCCGACCATACGTTCCACCTGCGCTCGCTCGCGCTCCAGTACGGAGCCGGGATCCATCGCGACCTGGCGCGTAGCGAGATCGAACGGCTGCTCCGCGAGGAGTCGGACCTGAACGCCGAGCAGTTCCCGACGCTGGTCCGCGTCATCCTGGAAGCCTTCGACTGAGCCGGGCGCGCCCGCGACGGGCCCAAGCGCCGGGCAGGCGGGGGGCATTTGGGATCATCACCGGACCTCCTCGCCGGTACTCAGATCTCGGGCTGTGTGCTGTCCGCCCGCAGCCGCCGTTTGGCGAACAAGAAGAGGCCGGCCGGCGCGGACGCCGCCAGGACCGGGGCGGCTCGGCGCAGCGATCTCGTCGCGTTCAGGAAGCTGTCGCCGCACTCATGGCACGCCTCCAACGCGCGAGGCTCGGGCGCAGCAGCTCGATCGCCGAGGCGAGTGAGACGTCACCGCCGGGGTCGGTGCTGCAGACCGACACCAGCGCCAGGGCCTCCACCCTCCCCGTGTCGAGCACGGCTTCGACGGCGGCCAGCGTCTGTGCCAGGTCGGGGCCGCCGGGTGCCTGCGTGTGGTGCGACGGCACCAGGGGCTGGTCCAGCACGTCGAGATCGATGTGCAGATAGATCAGATCGGTCTCCGCCGCCAGCCTCCGGACGGCGGCGTCGAGGGCGGGCCCGGCGATCGGAGTCCGGGTCACGTCGGTCGCGCGGATCAGCGTCTCCTCCGCGTCGTCGAGGTCCCGTACGTCGACCATCACGATGCGATCCGTGGGGAGGGCCACCTCCTGCCCCGCCCCGGCGCGCCAGGCCGGGTAGCAGAGCCCCGCCGCCACCGCCACCGGCATCCCTCCGAGCATGCCGCTGATCGTGGTGCGGGGGGTATTGAAGTCACCGTGGGCGTCAAACCAGACCAGCCCGATGCGCTTGGTGGCCCCCAGCGCTTGCTGCAGCCCGCCCACCAGGCCGGGAACCGCCGTGCAGTTGCCGCCGACCATCAGGACCTGCCGCCCCGCCCGCGCCCCGTCGGCCACGGCGTCCGCGATGCGCCCACTCATCGTTGCCAGCGTCGCGATCGGATCCTCCGAGGCCGCCCCCTCGAAGTCGGGTCGGGCGAACGTGAGGGAGGCTCCGGCCGCCTCGTAGACCCCTTCGCGGCGGTATGCCTCCGGCTCCGGCGTGGGCTCGAACTTGCCCCAGCTGTGGGCGGCCGGCAGCTCAACGACGTGCAGGTTCATTCACCCTCTCCTCATGCCCGATGGCACGACGGCGCACGCACCGCCGGGCGCGCCGCGGCGGTGCCGGCACGGCTACCCGGCCTCGTCCGAAGACTCCTCCGCCGCCTCCGGGGCCTCCTCGGCCTCGCCCTCGGGAGCCTCCTCGGCCGCCGCCTCTTCGAATTCCTCGGCGGCCACCCTGGGCGGCGCGATCCTGACCACCGCTTCTTCGGGGTCCCCGATCACCTCCACACCCGCGGGCAGCTTGATGTCACTGATGCGCAGCGTCTGATCGGCCTCCTCCAGCGCTTCGATCTCGACCTGAAGGGCCTCCGGGATATTGGTCGGCAGGCACTCGACGGTGAGTGCGTGGACGACCGGGATCAGGTCGCCGAGCCCGGCCTTGACCGCCGGCGCCTCACCCACGAACGCGAGCGGGACCTCGACCTGGACCTTCTCGCGCAGGCTCACGGCGTGGAAGTCGACGTGCACCGGCGTGTGGCGCCGGGGGCTCATCTGCACTTCCTTGATCAGGACCTTCCTGGTTTCAGCCTTCTTGGCCCCGCTTCCGTCGATCACCAGGTCGAGGAGATGCGTGCGCCCGGCGTGCGCGAGCAGGCGGTCCAGTTCGTGCGCATCCACGGCCACCGCCAGGGCCGGCTTGCCCTGGCCGTAGACGACCGCAGGCACCTTGCCCAGTGGACGAAGCTTGCGGGAGGCCTTGCCCTGGGCCTCGCGAGGGCTGGCGGTCAACTGCATGGTCTGTTCACCTGGAGGAATGGGGCCCGCGACCGGCGGCGCGTCGCTGCCGGCGGGCGCTGTAAGCGGGATCTCGGATCGCGGAGCAGACGGCTCCGCAGACCAGCATTAGAGGATAGCAACCGTCCGTACGCTGTAGCTGGATGGGCGAGCCTGCCGCCATCTCGACCGATACCCGCCTGGAAGGCTCCCCGAGCGGCGCCGACTCCCATCTCCGCTGGCTCCTCGAGCAGCTCGCCCCTCCCGAGCTGGCCACCGTGGCGACGGCCGCCCTGGAGGACGCCTGGACCGCGTCCCGGGGACCGATCGCCAGGCTCCACGCGTCGCTCCTCCAGACGCCGCCGCGCCTCGACGGCAGGGGCGGCGTCACGGTGCCGGTCGCGGCCCGCGAGCTGGAACGGGAAGCCCGGCGCCTGGGCCTGGTCGCGGCCACCTATCAGACCGGGTGGCGCAACCTGGTCCGGCGCGCGCCTCGCTCGCTCACCGCCGCCGTGCTGCTCGTCCTGGCCGAGACCGACCGCGCCGTGGCCGGGGGGGCGCTGCTGATCACCGACGCGGTTTGCCGGACCCTGGAGCGGCACGATCCGGCGCTCGCCGCACGCTGGATTCCCAGGTTGACCGGCGCGGTCGAGCCCGCCATGACGGCCTCCATCCTGCTCACCGAGGCGAACTCGGGCGCCGACCTGGGCCGGATCCAAACGGTCGCCACGCCGGAGCAAGACGGTGGCTGGCGCCTGGCCGGGGAGAAGTGGCTGGGCGCCAACGCGGGCGCCGAACTGTCGTTGGTCCTGGCGCGGCCCGAGGGTGGGGCCGGCGGCACCCGTGGCCTGGCGCTGTTCGCCGTCCCACGGTGGCTGGAAGATGGGTCTCCCAACGCCATGCGGGTGGAGTCGCTGCGGGACCCCACCGCCGTTCCGGGGCTCCCGGGCCTCGCGCTCGGCAGGGTCCGGCTGGCGGGGGCACGGGCCCGGCTGGTGGGACGGCCGGGCCGTGGCTTCCGGCAGGCGCTCGACGTGGTCACCGCCAGCCGGATCCTGCTCGGGGTGGTGGCGGCGGCGATCGCGCGGCAGGCGTCGGAGGGCGCCCGTGCCCGTGCCCGCCGCCATACCAAGACCCGCGAGGTGGGCGCCGAGCCGCTCTATCGCCAGGAGCTGGCGGGACTGGTGGTGGACGCGGTCGCCGCCACCACCGGGGCGCTGGTCGGCTCGGACGTGCTGCAGCGGACGGACCACGGCCGGCTCGGCAACGAGGGTTCGCTGCGACTGCTGGCGCCGCTCCTGAAGCGGGCGCTGAGCCAGCTCGCGATCGAGACCTCCGCACGCGCGATCCTGCTCGCCGGTGGTTCGGAGGCTGGATTCGAGCGGGGCCTCCTCGACGACGCGATCGCGGTCGCCGCCTGGGAGGGGTCGCCCAACGTGCTCGCGCTCGAGGTGGTGCGCGCAGCCGACCAGGGCCATGCCACCGCCCTCTTGGCGGACCTCGAACGTCGCCTGATGGCCACCGGCCTGGGTGCTCCGCTGGCGGCACGCTTGCTCGATGAGCTGGCGCGGCAGCGTGCGGACCTGGAGGAGCTGGCGCTGCTCGAGGAGCCGGTGCAGCAGGTACGGACCGCGCACCTGGCCGACCGGCTGGCGCTGCTCACCCTCTCCTCGTTCCTGGTCGAGCAGGGGGGCGCCTGCGCCGACCAGACCGGGGACGGCCGGCTGCTCTGGATCGCCGCCCGGTTCGCCGCCCGGTTGGGCGGTGGCTCGACCGTGGCGGCGGCTGCGGGCGACGCGCAGTGGCTCCGATCGGCCGCCGCCCTGCTCGACGACCAGGGTCCGACCCCCCTGGCGGTGGGAAGAGACGCGGTGCGGGCGGTCGCGGAGGCGGCCTGGCTCTGATCGCGGGCGGCGGCGACCAATCCCGCGGCCGGCTGCGTTCTAGGTGGGTAGATGTCTCTGGTCAGTGCGATACCCCAAAACCTCACCTCGTACGGCGCGGCGGCGATCGAGATGGACGCTCGCCTCAGCCAGCAGGGCGGCCGGCTGCAGTCCGCGATCGACGCGCTCAACAGCTCCGCGCCCGACCCCAAGGTGCTGGGGCGGCTCCCCGCGCTGGGTTCCCAGTTGGCCGCGTACGCGAGGGGCAACGCGACCGTCGACGCCTGGGTGGGAGACGTCGGCAACGCGTTCGCGAACGCCGACCAGGGCGGATCCATCCCGGGCCGCGTCGTCCACGCGCAGCAGTCGCTCATCAACGCGCTGGTCAAGGGCGAGGAGCCGCAGGGTGCGAGGGCACGCGGTGCGCAGCTGCTGCGGGCGGAGGAGGCGGGCAAGAACGGGTTCCTCGACCTGCTGCCCTCGGGCCACGCGACCCTCACCTGGCTGCTGGCGAACAAGTGGTGGATCACCAAGGTCTGGGGCTTCGGCGCCAAGGGAGGCCAGCTGCCGACCATTCTCGCCTCCCTGCTGAAGGACTACCGGCTGGTGCCCAGCCCCGACGGCAAGTACATCATCGCCAAGGGGTGGCGATTCCTCAGCAGCGACGACTCGTGGCTCGAGCAGTACATCCAGTCCGGCCGGCTGGCCGGGACCCGCTATCTGGCGGACAACCCGGCGGTGGCCAAGTCGTTCGACCTCAAGGCGATGATCAACGGCGACCTCTCGAAGGCGTTCAATCCCAGCGACTCCGCCTTCTGGAAGGCCGCACCCAGAGCCGGCGGCGCCGCGGCGATGACGCTCATGCTCGGGACCGACGTCTACAACTACGGCTGGGGGTCCGATCGCAAGCAGGGGTTCGGCAACCAGTTCGCGGCGGCGGTCACGGTGGACGGCGCCGCCACCGCGGGTACGATCGCGGTCTCGGACGCGGCCGCCACCGCCGGCGGTACCGCAGTGGGAGCCATGATCGGCGCCGACGCCGGGTCCGTGGTGCCAGGCGTCGGGACGGTGATCGGCCTCGGCGTGGGCGCCGGCGTGGGGTGGTTCATGAGCACTGGCACCGGTAAGGCGCTGCGCAGCGATGCGGTGCACGTGGTCGCGACCGGCCTCCACGACGGTGAGAAGCTGGCCTCCGGTGCCTGGAACGACGGCAAGAAGGTCGCCAAGACGGTGGTTCATGATCTCAATCCCGTCAACTGGTTCTGAGGCCGGCCGCCCCGTGAGCGGCCGGCGGCGGCCCCTCTTCGCCGCCGATGCGCTGGCGGTGATCGGTGGGGGCCTGGGCTCGCTCCTGGTCGGAGCGGCGACCGGCCGCTGGGGGGCGGCGCTGGTTCTGATCGGAATCGCGCTGCTGGCGATCGCTCTCGACGGGCTGAGGGTTGCACTCGAAGGGCCCCGCCCGGGCCGGCTCTGGCGGGGCTTGGTGACGGTCCTCGATTTCGACGTCTTCGCCCTCGGCATGCTGGCCGGGGCCTGGGCGGCGGCAGGTGCCCCGGCCTGGCTGGCCGGCGCTCTGGGCGGGCTCGGTTTGGTGGTGGCGGTCCTCGGCTACGCTTTCCGTCGCCGGGTCCTGGCGGCGTTCATGGCGCCCGGATCGAACGCTCTGGGGATCGTGCTGGCACTCGTTCCCGCCCTCGTCGTCCTCACCGGCGGCGCTGCCCTGGTGCGCGCGTACCCCGGCCCCAGCGCCGCCACCATCGTGATGACGGTGGTCGCGCTCTACGTCCTTCTCTTCGCCCAGGCCGCGCTGTTGCGGGTGCAGGTGCCAGGCTGGCGACCGCCGGTTGGTCCCCGTCCCGGTTCCCGGGAGCGTCCTCGGTCGGACACAAGGAGCAAGCAGCGATGACTCTGGCAGCGTCCTCCGGGGGTGGCGGCAGCGCCCCCAAGCTGAACCAAGCGCTCGCCCACGAGGTGGTGAGCCAGGCGACCGCGGCGATGATGATGCTCGCGGCGCAGACGCCCACGCGTGGCTCCAAGGGTCGGGTGGCGCTCGATCACTGGAACGGGCCCGACGCGGAGCGCTTCCGCTCCGAGTTCTCGAAGATGCAGAAGGACGCCCAGTCTCTCCACGGGCAGCTGCAGGCTCTGATCCGGCAGGTCAACGCGGCGATCGACGCGGCCTGAGCGCGCGCGTGTAGGGCGAGTGTCCACACTCGGGCGCTACAGCGGCTCGGGTAGCGCCACAGTGTGGACACTCAAGCGCTACCCCGGCCCCTCGGGGAACCGCTGCCGGAGCCAGTCCACGATCGACTGCAGGGGGGCGCCGGGCCCGAACACCGCCGCCACGCCGGCCCGGTGCAGGGGCTCGATGTCCTCGTCGGGGATGATGCCGCCGCCGAACACCACGATGTCGGTGACCTCGCGGCGCCGCAGCTCCTCGATCACCGCCGGGAACAGCGTCATGTGGGCACCCGAGTGGAGCGAGAGCCCGATCACCTGCGCGTCTTCCTGGATCGCCGCCTCCACCACCATCGCCGGCGTCTGGCGGAGCCCGGTGTACACGACCTCGTAGCCGGCGTCACGCAGCGCGCGGGCCACCACCTTGACCCCGCGGTCGTGCCCGTCCAGTCCCACCTTGGCGAGCACGATGCGGACCGGCTGCACCCGCGTGGCCATCACCCGACGACCATTAGATGACGGCTCGCTCGGTGTAGGTCCCGAAGACGTCGGTCAGCGCCTGCATGATCTCGCCCTCGGTGCAGTAGGCCTTGACCGCCCCCAAGATGTGCGGCATCAGGTTCTCCCCCGGCGAGCGCGCGGCGCGGCCCAGCGTGGCCAGCGCGTTCGAGGCCCGGGCCCCGTCCCGCCGCGAGCGCACCCTGCGCACCCGCTCCACCTGCGCGGTCTCCAGCGCCGACGAGATGCGCAGGATCTCGACCGGGTCCTCCTCGTTGCCTTCGGTGAACGCGTTGACGCCCACCTGCAGGCGCTCCTTCCGTTCACACTCCTGCTGGAACTGGAACGAGGCGTCGGCGATCTCCTTCTGGAAGAAGCCGGCTTCGATGGCCGGGATCACCCCGCCGTACTCGTCGATCCGGCGGAAGTAGGCCTCCGCCTCCTGCTCCAGCCGATCGGTCAGCGATTCCACCAACCAGGAGCCCCCGAGCGGGTCGACCACGTTGGCCGCGCCCGTCTCGTAGGCGATCAGCTGCTGAGTGCGGAGCGCGGTGCGCGCGGTCCGGTCGGTGGGCAGCGCCAGCGCCTCGTCGAGCGCGTTGGTGTGCAGCGACTGCGTCCCGCCCAGCACCGCCGCCATCGCCTCCAGCGCGGTCCGGGCCACGTTGAGCTCCGGCTGCTGCGCGGTCAGCGAGACACCCGCGGTCTGCGTGTGGAACCGCAGCTTCCACGACCGTTCGTTGCGGGCCCCGTAGCGCTCGCGCAGGTGGCGGGCCCAGATCCGACGGGCGGCGCGGAACTTGGCGATCTCCTCGAAGAAGTCGATGTGCGCGTCGAAGAAGAAGCTCAGCCGCGGCGCGAAGTCATCGACCGCGAGCCCGCGCTCCACCGCTGCGTCGACGTAGCAGAAGCCGTCGGCGAGCGTGAACGCCAACTCCTGGGCCGCCGTCGAGCCCGCCTCGCGGATGTGGTAGCCGGAGATCGAGATCGGATTCCAGCGCGGCACCTCGCGCGCGCAGTACTCGATGGAGTCGACGACCAGCCGCAGCGAGGGCAGGGGCGGAAAGATGTACTCCTTCTGGGCGATGTACTCCTTCAGGATGTCGTTCTGCAGCGTGCCCCCGACGTGCGAGAACGGCACCCCCTGCCGCTCCGCCACCGCCAGGTACATGCAGAGCAGGATCGCCGCCGGCGAGTTGATCGTCATCGAGGTCGTGACCTCGCCGATCGGAATCCCGTCGAACAGGGTCTCCATGTCGGCCAGCGAGTCGATGGCGACGCCGCAGTGCCCGATCTCCCCGTGTGAGGTGGGGGCGTCCGAATCCTGCCCCATCAAGGTCGGCATGTCGAAGGCCACCGAGAGGCCGGTCTGACCGTTCTGCAGCAGGTACTTGTAGCGCCGGTTGGTCTCCTCCGCGGAGGCGAATCCGGCGAACTGCCGCATGGTCCAGAGACGCCCCCGGTAGCCGTCGGGGTGAATTCCCCTCGTGTAGGGGTACTCGCCCGGCCGCTCGGCCGGCCGCGGCCGCCCATCCTCGGGCCCATATACGCCCTGCAAAGGCAGCCCGGAGATGGTCGACGTGAGGACCCCGTCGCGGCGCTTCGCAGGCCCGGCCTCGCGCTCCCGCTGGTCGTCCGGCCCGGTGGGGGTCGTCATGGGCTCATTATCCGATCCGCCGCCCGGTAGGGATTCCCGTCCGCCAGCAGGTCGGGATCAGCATCGAGACGGGCCAGCGCGCGCGACCGGGCACGATCGGCGACCAGGTCCGCGGTCTCCTCCCGAAGTTGAGTCCGGGCGCGACGCGAGCGCTCTCCGCTCGACTCCAGGAACACCTGGTGGCGCCGCAGGGCCTCCAGCACGTCGTCCAGGCCGGTCCCCGAGATGCCCGCCGCGGCCACGATCGGTGGCCTCCAGGCGGGCTCCCCGGGCGGTGGCTTGGGCGCCATGTTGAGCATCGTCCGCACCTCCTGCAGGGTCCGCTGCGCACCCGGGAGGTCGGCTTTGTTGACGCAGTAGAGGTCGGCGATCTCCATGATCCCGGCCTTCAGCATCTGGATGCCGTCGCCGGCGCCCGGCGCCAGCACGACGACGGTGGAGTCGGCCACGGCCGCGATCTCGAGCTCCGACTGGCCGACGCCGACCGTTTCCAGCAGCACCCGGTCGAAGCCGAACGCAGCGACCAGCCGCAGCGCCTCCCGGCTCGCCAGGGAGAGGCCGCCGAGATGGCCGCGCGCCGCCATCGACCGGATGTAAACGCCCTCGTCGCCGGCGTGACGCTGCATGCGGACGCGGTCGCCCAGGATGGCGCCGCCGCTGAAGGGCGACGTGGGGTCGACGGCCACGACCGCCGCCCGCAGACCCTGGGCACGGAGCCGCTCCAGGAGCGCGTCCACCAGCGTCGATTTCCCCGATCCGGGCGCGCCCGTGAAACCCCAGATCGGCGGCTGCGGCACCCCGCCGACCACCTGGTCGAGCAGCGGGCGGACCGCCTCGTCCCCCCGCTCGACCAGTGTGATGGCCCGGGCCAGCGCGCGGATGCGCCCGGCCCGGAAGTCTTCGACTAGGGGCTGCGCTCCTATGTGTTCTCCCCGACCCACTGCAGAGAGAAATCATGCCCCAACTCCACGACGACCGCACCGGCCTGCGTCCCGCTGCCGCCGGGCGGCGGGCCGGAGACGACCCGGGCGCCGAAGTAGCTGCCCAGCCACTGTGCCGTCGCGGCTGCCTTGGAGCCGCCGTCGTTGTAGACGGTCGAGGTCTGCACCGGGCTCGCGCGCATGGGCGCCACGGTGGCGAAGCCCTCCATCTGAAGCGCGGAGGTCACCTGCTGTCCCATCGAGTCCAGGCTCACCGATCCGTTCAGCACCTGCACCGGCACCCTCGCGTCCTGGATCGCGGGTGGGACCAGGATCGAGGAGAAGTAGTGGTGCAGCTCGGTGAAGTTCTGCGAGAACGAGGATCCGCTCTCGGTATTCGGGCACAGGTAGTAGTTGCCGCACACGTCGAGGAAGTTCGAGGTGTCGATGGAGACCGTCCGCGCCGCCTTGCTCGCGCTCACGTGCCGCGACCAGTCGTAGATGGCGGTCAGGTCGGTCAGCGTCAGATCGGTCGACATGTCTTTGGAGACCGCGTCCATCAACCCCGGCGCGTTGGCGATCGCGTTCACCGAGGTGGCCTTCTGCTTGATCGCCTCGATGATCATCTGCTGCCGCTGACCGCGGGCGAAGTCGCTGGCCTGGGACGCCTCGGTGGCGTGGCGGGAGCGTGCGATCTCCAGCGCCTGCTCGCCGTTGACGTGCTGGCAGCCGGCCTTGAAGTGGATCCCCCCCGGCACATAGCCGTCGGAGTAGTTGGGGTACTGGTTGTCGTCGAGCGGCGTGGAGAGGCAGACGGTGATCCCCCCCAGCGCGTTCACGATGTCGCGGAAGGCCGCGAAGTCGACCCCCACGTAGCCGTCGAACTGGACGCCGGTCACCTGGTTGATGACCTTCATGGCCTCCTCCCCGCCCCGGTACTTGTCCGAGGAGGGAAGTTCGTACATGGCGTTGGAGAAGGCGGTGTTGACCTTGTTGACGATCGTCTGCCCGTTCAGCGAGTAGGTGGCGTAGAGATCACGCGGGATCGACGCCTCGACCGCGGTGTTGGCGGTGGGGTCGATCTCGACGATCATCATGGTGTCGGTCAGGTACGGCGCGTCGTTCTCGGAGCCGCCGTAGCCGAGCAGGAGCAGCCGCACCGTCTGCCCGTGCTGAAGCTTCCAGGCCACCGACCCCGCCGGCGGATTGAGGGCGGCGATCGGGTTGCCGACGTTGAGCGTCGAGTGCAGGAAGATCGCGACCTTGAACGCGAAGACGCCCACCACGACCACCAGCGCGGCCGCCAGCAGGGCGAGGACGCGCCAGCCGGTGACGCGGGGCGGCCGGGGCCCACTGGAGCGCGGGGAGCGGCCCGAGGAGGACGGCGGCCGCCGGCCGGGAGCCGCGCCCGGACGCGGGCGGACGGGCCGGCTCTTTGGTTCAGACCGAGGCCGCGGAACCCGGGCCTCGGGCGCCTCCGCGCCGGCCCACGGGTCGACCTGACCCCAGTCGGCCTGCCGGTGGCCGGCCGGGGAGTCGGAGTCGGGTCGATAGAGGGAGCGGCGCCGGCGCACGGGCCGGCGCCCAGAAGTGCCGTAGTCGTTCACGTTCACCTTCCTGGACGATGCAAAAACGTAGGCGGGGACGTTTCGGGTACGGACGTGACGGGGGTTGTTAACCCACCCTGACTGCGCTAACTATGACAAGGACGACGACCACAATCAACTCGACGGTCCCCAGGGCGCCGAGGATGATCCCCGCCATCGCCAGTCCCGACCCCCGCAAAACCCCGTTCGCCTCGCGGATCTTGGTGCGAGATGCCAGCCCCAGAAAGAGAGCCAGCGGAGAGGGGATGCCGAGACAGGTGACGAGTCCCAGGATACCGAGGATCAAAGAGACCACCGCCATCATGTCCATGTCGCCGTGGGCGGGAGCGGGGCGGCCGGGCGCCATCACCGCGCCCGGCGGAGAGCCGGGCGTGCCATAGCTCGGCGCCGGATACGGCCCCGGCGGCGGATATCCCGGCGGCCCCCATGGCGGTGGGTAGCCGGTGGGCGCCGCAGCCGGCGCGCCCGGCTGCACCCAACCCGGCGGCGGAACCGGCGTGGGCGGCGGCGTGGTCCAGCCGGGCGCCGCGACCGGCCCCGTGGCCGCTTCCAGAGGGGACGGGCTGGGCGGAGGAGACGAGGGAGGGGGTCCGGCCGGCGGCGGGGATTCGGAGGGAGCGTCCGGCTGAGACCAGGAGCCGGGGCCGGGGGCGCCGACCGGTGGCCCCTCCGGGGGGAGGTCCGGGTCCGGCGGCGGCCAGGGTGCGCCACCCTGGGGGCCGGGAACGGGCCGGTCGTTCTCCCCGCTCATCTGCAGGCCAGGGTACAGAATGCCCAACGCGCCGGTTAGGTGGCCGCTCGACCGGGGTCGGTGCGCCACCCGGCCGGGTCGGAGGCCCAACCGTCGGCCCCGAAGGTGCACCAACGGGTGCTATCCGCCTCGGGTCGGCCCCGAAGGTGCACCAACGGGGGTATCGCGGGTTCAGTCCCTGAGCAGGGAACGCGCGATGACGACGCGCTGGATCTGGTTCGTGCCTTCGTAGATCTGCGTGATCTTGGCGTCCCGCATCATCCGCTCCACCGGATAGTCCTGAATGTAGCCGTACCCACCGAAGATCTGCACCGCGTCCGTGGTCACCCGCATGGCGGCGTCGGACGCGAACAGCTTGGCCATCGCCGCGTACTTGGTGATATCGGGGGCCCCACCGTCGATCTTGGAGGCCGCCAGGTAGACGAGCTGGCGGCTGGCCTCGATCTGGGTCGCCATGTCGGCGAACATGAACTGCAGCCCCTGGAACGAGGCCAGCGGCTGTCCGAACTGGCGGCGGTCGACGGCGTGGGCGCGGGCGGCGTCGAACGCGCCCTCGGCGATGCCCAGCGCCTGCGCGCCGATCCCCGGGCGCGAGTGGTCGAGGACGCGGAGCGCGATCTTGAAGCCCTGCCCCTCCGCGCCCAGCCGGTTGGCGGCCGGAACCCGGACCTCGTCGAACGCCAGCATCGCGGTCGGGGACCCTTTGATCCCCAGCTTGTGCTCCAGCTTGAGCGTGGTCCAGGGGCTTTGCTCCCGCTCCAGCACGAAGGCGGAGATGCCACGCGAACCCCCTTCCGGGGAGGTGCGTGCGAAGACCACCAGCGTGTCAGCGATGGAGCCGTGGGTGATGAAGATCTTGGAGCCGCTGATCACGTACTCGTCGCCCACCCTCCGGGCCACCGTCTTCATGGCGGCGGCGTCCGACCCCGAATCCGGCTCCGACAGCGCGTAGGCCGCGACCCGCCCCTCCGCGAGCGGCTCGCAGAACCGCTTTTTCTGCTCCTCGGTGCCGGCGATCAGGATGGGATAGGAGCCCAGCGCCTGCACGGCGAGGATCAGGGAGCTGGTGGCGTCCGCCTTCGCGATCTCCTCGATGCCCATGCAGATGGTCGTCGACTTCCCGCTGATGCCGCCGTACTCCTCCGGGATCGGGATCGCCAGCACGCCGTTCTCGCTGAACAGCTCCTGGATGTCGGTCGGGTACTCGGCGCTCTCATCGATCTCGGCGGCGCGCGGGCGGACCCGGTCCTCGACCAGCTCGCGGATCGTGGCCCGGATCGCGAGCTGCTCCTCGTCGAAGTCGAAGGTCATGGTGCCCTCAGTATTCCACCCGCTGCCCGGCCCGGCGCCGCCGGGCCGCCACCCCCAGGGCACCCAGCTGAATGCCGCTCAGGGTCCAGAAGGCGAGGGCCTGGTCGTTCCTGAAATAGGGGACGTCGCCCAAGCCGTGAACCAGAAACGTGAGGACCAGGCCGAGCAGTCCGAGAGAGAGCGCGCGGACCCAGGGCGGGTTCTGCCGCAGCAGCCCCCGAATCCCGTACCTGATCAGCTGGACGCCGTACCAGACGATCGCGATCAGCCCCAAAAGACCGGTCTCGGACCAGAAGTCGAGAAAGAGGTTGTGGGGATACATCAGCGTCTGGTCGTAGCCGTCGACCGCGTACCGGGGCAGCGTCCCGTAGAAGCCGTCCAGACCCGCCCCCTGCAGCGGTCGATGCCGGAGCATGTTGAGCGACGAGAGCCAGAGCGACTTGCGCAGCAGGACGGTGTTGTTGCTGTTGGAGCTGAACTCGACCAGGATCCGGCGCCGCACGCTCGAGGAGAGGGCGAAGGCCGCGCCTCCGACGACCACGATGGCGGCCCAGATCCACCAGCGGAGACGGGTGAACGCGGCCATGAACACGATCAGGCAGGCGAGCGTGATCCACCCCAGGCGGGAGAAGCTGAGCACGTCCGCGGCGATGAACAGGACCCCGAAGGCGGCCGCCACCAAGCGTTCCCGGCGGTCGTCGGAGAGGAGCACGATCCCCAGCGCGAAGGCGAGCAGCGGCTCCAGGTAGAGCGGAATCCCGTTCGCGGTCCCGTAGATGACGACCGGCGGCTTGAGGCTGCTGAACTCATGAGTGACGACCGCGTGCAGCGTGTTGACGACGTTGAGGCAGGAGACCACGGCGCCCGCCACCCCCAGACCCAGCAGCAGGATGCGCGCGTGGTCGCGCCGGCGGCAGACCGCGGCCGCCAGCAGCCCGGCGGCGGCCGGCTCCGCGAAGTAGGCGAGCCAGGTGTCGGCGGCCGAGCGGCGGACCGGCGACACCAAGACCCCGAAGAGGGCGGCCAGCACCAGCAACCCGCCCGGGATCAGGTACGGATTCCGCCAGGGCAGCTCGCGCCAGTAGGCGAGGTAACCGACCACCAGCGCCACCACGAGCGCGATCTCGAGCACCGTGAGTGGAAGCGGGCCCAGGTGGGGGCGGACGACGAACGCCGGCGAGAGCGCGAGCGCGACCCCGAACAGGACCGTCCCCACGGTCTGAAGGCGCGTCGCCGGCCCCGGGTCCGACACCGGGACCGCGGCGGGCGCCTCAGCGGAGGACGTCACGGCCGATCACGATACGCTGCACCTGGTTGGACCCCTCGTAGATCTGCAGCGCCTTGGCGTCGCGGAAATGACGCTCCAGAGGCAGATCCTCGATCACCCCGTAGCCGCCGCAGAGCTGCACCGCGTCGGTGGCCACCGCCATCGCCATGTCGGTGCAGAAGAGCTTGGCGATCGACGCCTCCCGGGTGAAGGGGCGGCCCTCATCGCAGAGCCACGCGGCGTGATAGGCGAGGCGCCGGGCGGCCTCTAAGCGGGTCGCCATATCCGCGACCATGAACTGCAGCCCCTGGAAAGACGCGCGGGGGCGACCGGACCGCCGGCGCCGGATGAGGAACTCCGTCGCCTCTTCGAGCGCGGCTCCGGCGATGCCCAGGGCCTGCCCCGAGATCCCGATCCGCCCCGAGTCGAGCGCCCGCATCGCGACCCGGAACCCTTTCCCGGCCCGGTGGAGCAGGGAGTGGGCGGGGACCCGGGCATCCTCCAGGACCAGCTCGCCGGTGGGAGAGCCGTTGAGACCCATCTTGCGGAACACCTGCCCCACCCGCAGCCCCGCCACGTCCGCCGGCACCAGGAAGGCGCTGATCCCTTCCGGGGTGCGGGCGAACACGATGTAGAGCCCGGCCTCGCCCACGTTGGTGATGAAGGTCTTGGTTCCGGTAAGCACCCAGCCGGTGCCGTCTCGGTGGGCGGTCGCCTTCAGCGCCGCGGCGTCGGACCCGGACCCGGGCTCCGTGAGGCAGAAGGCCCCGACCAGCCGCCCCGAGGCGAGCGGGGGCAACCAGGCGCGCTTCTGCTCCTCGGTCCCGAACAGCAGGATCGGCTCGGTGCCCACCGACGAGTGGACGTCGATGATGACCGCGCAGCTGGCGCAGGCCCGCGCGATCTCCTCGATGCAGAGCGTGAAGGCCACGTGGTCCTTACCCGCGCCGCCGTAGGCCTCGGGGACCAGGAGGCCGAGCAGGTCGAGCTCGGCGGCGGCGGTGATGACCTCGGCCGGGAAGCGGTGTTCGCGATCGATGCCGGCGGCGAGCGGGCGGATCACCTGCTCGGCGAACGTGCGCACGGTGTCACGAAGTGCCCGGTGGTCACTCGACAACTCGGGATCCAAGGCGGTCAGAGGGTACCTGGCGCCGCCGGTGCGCCGGGCGTCCCAGGGTGAGTGAGGTCGCGACCCCCCGCTTGCGCCCCTAGAATTGCTCGACGCATGGAGCAGGGACCGCGGTATCTCGAGGGCACGACGGTCGGAAGCGGGCGGGACATCATCGGCGTACGGCGCGATCGGATCGCCGAGATCATCGAGGTCGGGCGCGAGGTCATCACGCGCGGGAAAGCTCGCAAGCTGCTGCCGGAGACGATCACCGGCGTCACCGCCGCGCTGCTCGTCACCATCGCCGGCTACGGCGATCCTTTGACCGAGGGCCAATGGCGGGAGCTGGGCGGCGTGGTGGGCGGGATCATGCGCGACCCCGACTACCCCGACCTGGCGCGCCTGCGGAGCCTGATCAGCCCCGAGCTTTTCCACCAGGTGTCCCGCAACCCCGGGTATATGCGCTTCATGCGCCGGCGTGAGGACGGGCGCTGGGAGTGTGAGCTCTCGCTCGACGCGGCCGAGGTGGACATGGACTCGGAGCTGGGGTCCGAGGTGGATCCGGACGAGTAGCAGAACGCTCTCCCCGATGCGCCATCCTCCCTGTCAAGCGGTACCTTCGAGTGGTGAGCTCCCGGCCTCCTTCTGAGCCTCGCCCCGGGATCGGTGAGTGGCCGGTGTGGGGTGACGAGCCCCCGGAGCTCTGGTTCGCGCAGGTCGCCTCCGCGCCGGTGGCGGCCACCGGCCCGGTGCCGGCCGCCGCGCAGCTGCCGGCGGCCGCGTCCGGCATCGAGGTCGGGGCCGTCTCGCCCGACTTGGGTCTCCCCGGCCTCCTCCTCGGGCTGCTCGGCGCCTGCCTGTGCTGGGTTCCCCTGATCGGGCTCGGCTGCGGCATCTTCGGCGCGGTGCTGTCATGGCAGGCGCGGGGTGCCTTCCTGCCGGGCGATCGACGGCGGGGCCTGCCGACCGTGGGGCTGGTCCTCGGCTGTATCGGAATCGGGATCGGGGTGATCGCGAGCGCGATCTTCACCACCATCGCCCTGGACGGCCTCTTCAACGCCGTTTACGGCGGCTGAGGCGTCACATCTGTCCTGGAGGGCGGCCCGGTACTCGGTGGTACGATCCCGACGAATGGCACAACCACCTCCGCCATCCGGCGGCGACCCCAACAATCCGTACGGACAGCAGCCTCCGTATACGCCGCCGCCGTCCCAGGACCCGTATGCCGGAGGGGGATATCAGCAGGTCCCGGCGTACACACCGCCGCCCGCCCCGGGCCCCTACTACGGCGGCCCGGTGCAGTACGGCGCGGCCGGGTATCCGGCCCAGAGCAACAACTCGCTGGCGCTGATCTCGATGATCTGCGGGATCGCCGGGCTGGTGCTCATGTTCTTCTGCGGTCTCGGGTTCCTGCCCGCGGTGGCGGCGCTCATCCTGGGCTTCGTCGGCCGCAGCCAGATCAATCAGTCAGGCGGTGCCCAGGGTGGGTCCGGGATGGCACTCACCGGCATCATCACGGGCGGGGTGGCGGTGGCCCTGAGCGTGATCGTTTTCATCATCGTCCTGGCCACCGGGGTCTTCAGCGCCTTCGTCAAC
Source organism: Candidatus Dormiibacterota bacterium (assembly GCA_963808785.1). Classification (GTDB taxonomy): domain Bacteria; phylum Chloroflexota; class Dormibacteria; order Dormibacterales; family Dormibacteraceae; genus CAVTSA01. The sequence continues at coordinate 73,827 of CAWEGH010000014.1, forward strand.
AACGGGGGCTGACCGCCCTCTCGACCCCACCCCCGACTGCCGGCGCCGGCACTCGGGCCGCGGCGGGGTCAGAGCCCGAGGGTGCCGGCGATCAGCGTGCGCTGGACTTCGCTGGTTCCCTCGCCGATCTCGTTGATCTTGACGTCGCGCCAGTAACGCGCGACCGGGTAGTCCTCGATGAACCCGTACCCACCGTGGATCTGGATCGCCTCGTCGGCAGCCCGCCGTGACACCCCGGAAGCCCAGAGCTTGGCCATCGAGCAGAGGCGCGTGAGCTCGTCCTGCGGTGTGTCCGGGTCCTCCACCGCGGCGGCGGCCCGGTACACGATCAGACGCGCCAGCTCGATCTCGGTCGCCATGTCGGCGAGCTTGAACTGGATCGCCTGCCGTTTGCCGATCGGCTCGCCGAACGCGATCCGCTCCTTGGCGTAAGCGAGCGAGGCGTCCAGGCAGGCTCGGGCCAGGCCCAGCGAGAGCGCGCCGATCGCCGCGCGTCCCGCCGTCAGCGTGCGGAGGAACTGCCGCTGTCCCCCACCCCGCTCCCCCAGGAGGTGGTCCGCGGGGACGCGGCAGTCGTCGAAGGCGAGCGGATGGGTGTCCGACGAATGCCAGCCGAGTTTGCGGTAGGCGGCCTGCACGACATACCCCGGCGTCTCTTGCGGGATCAGCAGCGCCGAGATCTCCGGGTGCTGGGGGTCGCGTCCGGGCCCGGTGATGGCGGTGATGGTGACGCCCGCCGAGATCGGCGTCCCCGAGTTGGTGATGAACTGCTTCTGCCCGTTGACGACCCAGTCGCCGTTCTCCTCACGCGCCCGGGTGCGGAGCGCGCGCGTGTCCGAACCCGAGGACGGCTCGGTGAGCCCGAACGCCCAGAGGCGCCGGCCGGCGACCAGGTCCGGGAGCCAGCGCTCCTTTTGCTCGCGGGTCCCATAGTCGTAGAGCGGCGCGATGCCGAGCGAGACGCCGGCCTCCAGCGTCGCGCCCAGACCGGCGTCGGCGCGTGAGATCTCTTCGACCGCGATGCAGTAGCTGGTGAAGTCTCCTCCCACGCCACCCCACTCGGGGTCGAAGGGGAGCCCGAAGAGGCCGAGCTCGGCCATCTGCTCGACGATCTCGAGCGGAAATCGATGCTGCTCGTCGAGCTCCGCCGCCTTGGGAGCCACCACCTCGTCGGCGAAGTCGCGGCAGAGTTCGCGGATCGCCTGCTGTTCGTCGCTCGGTTGGAACTGCATCAGCGCGGGGTCGGAGGGAGGACGGTCAGCTTCAAGGCCCAGTTGACGGCAAGCAGCAGACCGATCACGAGGAGACCGAGCTTCCAGACGCGGGGGGAGAGCCGGAGGTCGCGGCGCAGCACCAGCGCCACCAACAGCACCGGCAGCGCCGCCAGCGTCCCGGCGAAGAGCACCGGCGCCAGCGGATAATCGAGGGCCGCCTGGCGCCAGTTGCCGGCCCACATCTCGGCGAAGCCGTGGGTGCCTCCGCAGAACGGGCATGGGTGCCCGGTCAGATAGAGGAACGGGCAGGGCGGCAGGGCGACGTGGGCCTGCTGGAGACCAAGGAAGAATCTGGAGTAGAGGAGCCAGACGGCGGCGGTTCCCAAAAGCACCAGGTTGCGCAGGGGCGCGCGCTCGCGGGCGGGAACGATGGCTACCGGCGCCGCGTGCGCGGTGCGCTGCATCGCGGGTGGCTCAGAGCGGGATGTTGCCATGCCGGCGCGGCGGACGGGGACGGTCTTTGCGGCGGGCCAGCGCCAGGGACCGGATCAGGACCCGGCGGGTCTTGGCCGGCTCGATGACGTCGTCGAGGTAGCCACGCTCCGCGGCCACGTAGGGGTTGGCGAAGTGGTCGACGTAGTCCGCGACCAGCGCCGCGCGCCGGCCGGCGGGGTCGCGCGCCCGCTCGATCTCGCGCCTGAAGATCACGCCCACCGCCGCCTCCGGGCCCATCACCGCCACCTCCGCGGTCGGCCAGGCGTAGTTGAAGTCGGCCCGGATGTGCTTCGAGTTCATGACGCAATAGGCGCCACCGTACGCCTTGCGCGTCACCACGGTCACCTTGGGCACCGTCGCCTCGCAGAAGGCGTAGAGCAGCTTGGCGCCGTGGCGGATGATCCCGCCGTACTCCTGTGCCGTGCCGGGCAGGAACCCGGGGACGTCTTCGAACACCACCAGCGGGATGTTGAACGCGTCGCAGAAGCGCACGAAGCGTCCGCCTTTGACCGAGGCGTCGATGTCGAGCGCACCCGCCAGCACCTTGGGCTGGTTGGCGACGATGCCGACCGGGTGGCCGTCGAGCCGCGCGAAGCCGACCACCAGGTTGCGTCCGAAGAAGGGCTGCACCTCCATGAACTCGCCGTCGTCGGCGATCCGGAGGATGACGTCCTTGATGTCGTACGCCTCCTTGGGGTTCTCCGGCACCAGGTCGGTCAGCTCCGGCGCCAGGCGCGAGGGATCGTCGGTGGGGACGCGGCGCGGCGGGGCCTCGTCGCAGCTCTGCGGGATGAAGGAGAGCAGCTCACGCGTCTGCCGGAAGCACTCGTCCTCCGTTTGCGCCAGGAAGTGGGCCACTCCCGAGGTCTGGTTGTGGACCTCGGCGCCGCCCAGCTGGTCGAACGTGACCTGCTCGCCGGTGGTGACGCGGATCACCTCCGGCCCGGTGATGAACATGTAGCCGATGCCGTGAACCATGAACGTGAAGTCGGTCATGGCCGGCGAGTAGACCGCTCCGCCGGTGCAGGGCCCCAGGATCAGGCTCAGCTGGGGGATGACGCCCGACGACTGGACGTTGCGCCAGAAGATCTCGGCGTACCCGGCCAGGGACACCACACCCTCCTGGATTCGGGCCCCGCCTGAGTCGTTGATCCCGATCACGGGGACGCGGTCGTGCAGGGCGAGATCCATCACCTTGCAGACCTTCTCGGCGAAGACTTCTCCGAGAGAGCCGCCGAAGACGCCCGCGTCGTGGCTGAAGAGCATCACGTCCCGGCCGCCGATCTTGCCCATGCCGGTGACGACGCCGTCCCCGGGCGGCCGCCGCCGCCCCAGCCCAAAGCTCTCCGCCCGGTGGCGCATGAAGAGGTCGATCTCGTCGAACGAACCCGGGTCGACGAGGGCCTGAATACGCTCGCGCGCCGTCAGCTTCCCCTTGGCGTGCTGGCGCCGGAAGGCCGCCGCGTCGCCGTGCGCCGCCTCGTACTTGCGTTGACGGAGCCGGTTGATGGCGTCCACCTGCGGGACTCCGTCGATCACCTCGCGATCGGCCATGGTCCCTCAGCGTAGTGGAACCCCCGACGTCCCACGTGGCCATCTGTCGACAGATGCACCGCCCGCGGGCCGTAACCCGGGCCATCTGTCGACAGATGGCCGGGTCAGCCGGGGGCCGGTTGTTCGAACTCGACCAGGACCCCGCCCATGCTTTTGGGGTGGACGAATCCGACGCGGGTGCGCCCACCGCCGCCGGTCCGCGGCACCTCGTCGAGCGTGGTCAGCCCCCGCGCCCGGACCCGCGCCAACTCCTCCGCCACGTCGTCGACCGCGTAGCAGACGTGGTGGACTCCTTCCCCCCGCCGGACCAGAAACTTCCCGACCGGGGAGTCCTCCCGCAGCGGCCGCATCAGCTCAATCCGGGCGTCCCCGGACGACAGCTCGGCCGCCTCCATGCCCTCGGCTTCGTCAACCCAGCGGTGTTCCACCGTGAAGCCCAAGGATCGGTAGCGCGCGATGGCTTGGTCAAGGTCGTGTACCGCCAGGCCGAGGTGCGAGATGCCGCGGATCACCTATCGGTTCCGCGGGACCCAGACCGCAAGGTTGATGAGCGTCAGCGCAATCCAGACGATCAGGATCGCCAACAACGCCCAGGGGCCGCCGTCGGAGAAGCCGGCGGTGAGCGCCACCACCGTGATGACGAAGCCGAAGACCAGGGAAAGGATCGAGATCGGAACCGCGGCCCCGGCGCCGCTGCGACGCTGCCGCTCCGGTCCCGGCGGCGCCTGCTGCATCTGCGCGGGAGACGCCCCCGGAAACTGGGGGAGGGCGTGTGGCGGCGGCGGCTGAGGCGCCTGTTGCGGGACCGGGAGCTGCTGCGGCTGGGGCCCGAGCGGCGGGATCGCCTGTCCCCGCGCCTCGCGCTGCCGCGCCAGCTCGTCGACGCGGGCCGCGATCGAATCCACCAGGGCCTGCTCGTAGTCGGGGCCCAGCGCGCGCAGGGCGTCCGCCATCGCCGGCGTCTGCGGGGGCGTGTTCAGCTGCGACGCCGGCGGCGGCGCTGGGGGCTCAGGTTCGCTCATGGGGACTCCGCCGATAGGTGTACCAGCCGCCGGTCCCGCGTGGGCACCCGAAGTAGAGGACGGCTGAGCCCGGTTCTAGAGCGCCGGCGCGGACCCGGGTTGCGCGGCGCCGACCTTCTTGCTCCGGGTACGACCCCGGCCTCGCGGGCCGAGGTGGCTCTCGAACCAGCCCACGATCCGGTGCAGCCGCTCCACCCGACGATCCGGCCGCCCGTTGCGGGACAGGTCGTGGGACTCACCGGGAAAGCGAACCAGCTCCACCTCTTTGCCGAGCAGGTGGAGCGCCCCGAACAGCTCCTCTGCCTGGGAGATCGCGCAGCGCAGGTCGGACTCACCGTGGAGCAGCAGCAGCGGCGTCTCCATGTCACGCACGTACCGGATGGGAGAGCGACGCCAGAGGGTGTCCGGGTCCGGCCACTCGATGGGGCCCAGCTGCTCCTGTCCCCAGGTCACGATGTCGTGCTGCGTGTACTCGCTGACCAGGTTGCAGATCGAGCGCATGGAGACGGCGGCCCGAAAGCGGTTCGTGTGCCCGATCAGCCAGTTGGTCATGTAGCCGCCGTAGGAGCCGCCTGCCACCCCCAGACGCGCCTGGTCCACCCACCGCTCGCGCGCCGTCGCCTGGTCGAGCGCCAGCAGCAGGTCCTCGGCGTCTCCGCCGCCCCAGTCCTGGACCACGCGGTGCATGAAGTCCTCTCCGTACCCGTCCGAGCCCCGGGGATTGAGGTAGAGAACCCCGATCCCGGCCGCGCAGAGGAGCTGGAACTCGTGCATGAAGGTCCAGCCGTACATGCCGTTGGGACCGCCGTGCACCTCCAGCACCAGCGGCGCCGGGCGGGCCTCCGAGGCGCCCGGGGGCCGGAGCAGCCACCCCTGGAGCTCGAGCCCGTCGCCGGCGGTGAAGGTCTGCTCTTGGGGGCTGACCAGCGACCGCTCGCGGAGCCAGGGATTCAGATCCGTGACCTGACGCTCGACCGGTCGTTCGAGGTCGGAGAGATAGACGTCCCCCGCCTCCACCGCGTTGCCGGCCCCGAAGGCGAGCAGTCCCGGCGCGACGTCGAAATCGAAGATCGCGCGATGAGCCGGCGCCAGCTCGACGCGAACCTCGCCCTCGAGGTCGACCGAGTACACGTTGGTGGCGCCCCGCGACGAACCGAGGAAGAAGATGCGCGAGCCGTCGGCCGCCCAGCGCAGTCCGGGGCCGCCTCGCAGCCAGAGGTCGCCGATCACCGACCCGCCCACCTGGACGTCGAAGCCGGCGGTCAAACAGCGAGGCTCGGCCGCTCCCGCGCCTGAGGCGACGTCGGTCAGCCACACCCGCTGGTAATGGCCGGCCGCCAGGTCCCGCGGCGCCATGAACGCGACGTGGCGGCCATCGGGCGACCAGCGCGGTCCGCTCGCGGCCAGGCCCGAGACCGCCGGCTCGGGGACGCCCGTCTCGAGGGCCACGATCGAGACATCACGGGCCCGGCGCAGATCGGCGCCGGGCACGGCATCCGCGGTGATCACGAAGGCGTCGCCGGGTGGAGACCAGTCGTAGCCCTCGACATCCCACCCGCCACGCGTGATCTGACGGGGCTGGGGGAGCACCGTGGCCCCCCGGTCGACGTCGATCACGAACAGGTGGACGCGGCGCCCGTCGAAGAACCCGGCCCCGTTGAACCGCCAGTCGAACCCGCGCACCACGCGCGCGACCGGAGGACGGCGGAGGGCCGGCCCCTCCGGGGGCCGCGGGTCGTCCACCACCAGGTCGGGCTGGGAAGGCACGCGGGCGGCGAACGCGAGGCGGCGGCCGTCGGGGGACCAGCGGAAGGACAGCACCCCGTCCTCGACCGCCGTCAGCGGGCGCCCGGGGGGCAGGTCCGGGTCGAGCAGGAAGATCTGGTCCGATTGACCGCGCTTGCTCAGATAGGCGAGGTGGCGGCCGTCCGGCGACCACTCGGGAGCGCGGTCGCGGGAGCCCTCGGTGACCACCTCACCGCGCCCTCCCGAGGTCTCGGCGACCCAGATCTGAGCGCGGTTCTCCCTCGCCTCGGCGTCACCTCGATGCACATCCCAGGCCACGCGACGGCCGGTCGGGTCGAGGCGCACGTGGTCGAGCCAGCGGAAGCGATAGAGGTCCTCGGCGGTGATCGGGGTGCGTTCGCGTGCCACCTCCCAAACATAGGGTTACGCCAGGCGCTGTTTGCCGGCAGGTGGGGACTACCGCCGCCCGGGAAGGACCCATCTGCGCACGGACGGCGCTGACCGGGCGAGGTCAGCGGTCGCAGCCGCCCTCCCGATCCGGGCGCACGTGCGGGGTCGCCAGGTCTTCGAGCCCCTTCCAGGCGTAGGGGTCGCGCCCGGCGATCATCACCACGTCGCGGTAGTCCGCCTTCGCCATGTGGATGCCTTCCGGGGGCCGCCGCCACGGCAGCAGCGAGCCGGCGCTCATGTAGTGGAGGGCAAGGGCCCGGCGCAGGCCCCGACGCGAGGTGTTGGGGAGCGATCGGTGAAGCAGGTAGCCGTTGAACAGGACCGCCGAACCGCGGGGGATCTCGAGGGGCACCGCGTCCTCGTCGCGATAGGGGAACTCATAGGCCTCGACCGTGCAGTCGAACCGGACGTCGTCGTGCTCGCGGTCGGGGTAGATCACGCCCGGCCGGTGCGAGCCCGGGATCGCCCACAGGCACCCGTTCTCCACCGTCGCGTCGTCGAGCGCGATCCAGATCGCGGTCAGCGAGCGGTCGCGGGTGGGGATGAAGAACTCGTCCTGGTGCCACGCCTGGCCCGGCTTGCCCTCGGCCTTGATGAAGAGCATCGACTGCATGGCCTTGACGTCAGGCCCGATCACCCGGGTCAGCACCCCGGCCGCCTTCGGATGCCGCATCACGTCCAGCATCACCGCCGAGATCTTGTGCGGCATGTGGATGCAGAGGTACCGCCGCAGGACCTGGTCGTCGGTCTCACCGGGCGCGGCCGCCCCGGCTCCTTCGATGGCTCCCCGCTCGCCGCGGCACACCCGGAGCGCCTCCTCGTTGACCGCGTCCACCTCCTCGGGACTGAGCAGGTCCTGCAGGATCGCGTAGCCGCGCTCGGCGTAACCGTCGAGGCCGGGGAGGTCGGTTCGCGCGTCGGGTCGGGTATCCAGCGATGCCATACACCACCATGGTGCGAGCAGAAGACCCCTTTGTGCACAGAGGGGCCCTCCGGGGCGGCCTCCGCTGCCGGAGTTTGAATCACGTTCCCCTTACACCTCGCACGTACCGTGAGGTGGGATGCCGGCGATCTGGCGTGGCCTGGTGGCGGGCGCGGCGGCGGGCCTGGGCGCGGTGGGCACGATCGAGATCGTGGCCGCGGTGCTGGGCACCAACGCGCTCCCGCAGCTGATCCAGGCGCCGCTGCTGGCGCTGCTGCCGGGGGCGGTGTTCGGATTCCTGATCGACTCCCTCCAGCACTGGGGGAAGGTGTTCGAAGAGGCGGGGATCCTGGCGGCCCTGGTCGCGATCTTCGCGCTCGCCGGCGGCGCGACCGCCGCCGTCGCCGCGCGGCTCGGGTGGTGGCGCCGCTGGCTCGGGCTGGAGGCCGCCGGCGTGCTCTGGCTGATCCTCTCGTTCCTGGTCCTGCCGCTGATCGGCGCGGGACCGATCGGGCTCCAGGGCGGGGTCCTGGAGGCGGTCACGATCACGGTGCCGCTGGCCGTCTACGGAGTGGTCCTGCAGGGCCTGCTGGAGCCGCCGCGGGGCAACCTCGAAACCGGCCTCGACCCCGGCCGCCGCCGCATCTTGGGCTGGGGCGCGGCGCTGCTCGGGACGGCGGTGATCGCCTTCACGCGAGTGCCGGCCTGGGCCCAGTCGCTGGCCGGCGGTGCCGGCGGCGGGCGCGGCGCCATCGGGCCCGCCCTGACCCCAGCCCAGGATTTCTACGTCGTCTCCAAGAACTTTCAGGACCCGGTGCTGATGGCGAGCGGATGGTCGATCCAGGTCGGGGGCATGGTCGAAAAGCCCGCGACCCTCCACCTGAGCGACCTGCGTTCGATGCCGGCCACCACCCTGACCCTCACCCAGGAGTGCATCTCCAACGTGGTCGGCGGCAACCAGATCTCGACCGGACACTTCACGGGCGTGCCGCTGCGCGACCTCCTCGACCTGGTCCATCCTCAGCCGGGCGCGTCGATGCTGGGCTTCACCGCCGCCGACGGGTACACGGAGACGCTGGACCTGTCGACCGCGCTGTCGGACGAGGGGATCCTGGTCGCCTACGACCTGGACGGCCAGCCCCTGCCGGACGCGCACGGCTACCCGGCCCGGATCCTGATCCCCGGCCACTACGGGATGCGGAGCCCGAAATGGCTGACCCGGATCAACGTCGGCACCTCCGAGCCCGGTGGCTACTGGGAGCAGCAAGGTTGGAACCCCTCCGCCCGCGTGCAGACGATGTCGCGCATCGACGCGCCGCTCAACGGGGCGGTGCTGCCGGCGGGTGAGGTCACGGTGGGCGGGATCGCCTTCGCGGCCAACCGCGGGATTCAGGCGGTGCAGTGGTCGCTCGACGGCGGGCGAACCTGGCGGCCGGCGAGCCTCGAACCACCGCTTTCCCGCCTCACGTGGGTGCTCTGGCACGCCTCCTGGCGGGCGCGGCCGGGGGTTTACTCGCTGATGGCGCGAGCGCGGGACGGGTCCGGGGAGTGGCAGACGCAGGTCATCGCCCCCTCGTTTCCCAGCGGCGCCTCCGGCATCCACAAGATCTCGGTCTCGATTCAGGGGACCTGACGCGTCCCGTCGGGTCGGGGGGACGGGAATCGGACCCTGCTACCATCCCGCAGGTCGCATGGCGGGGGCAGATGGAGCGGTCGGCGGACAGGGCTTCAGCCACGAGGAGCTGCTCACGGTCTGCGACGTCTGCGGCGGCCGTGAGCTGTCCACCATCGACTCCGTGGCCCAGGTGCAGGAGTGCGCCTCTTGCGGCTACCGCTTCGTCAATCCGCGCCCCACGCAGGAGGCGATCGCCGCCGCCTACTCCGACCCGCACGCCTACGACCACTGGCTCCAGCAGGAGGCCGGGCGCCAGGTCATGTGGTCGGAGCGGCTGCGCTTCCTCGACTCTCTGGAGGCCCCTGGGCGCCGGCTGCTCGACGTCGGCGCCGGCATCGGCACCTTTCTCGCCATGGCCCGCGCGGGCGGATGGGAGGGGTCGGGGACCGAAGTCTCGACCAGCGCCATCGAGCTGGCACGCAGCCGGTACGGCCTCGAGCTCGCGCGCGGCCAGATCGAGGACGCACCGTTCGGGGAGGGGTCGTTCGACGCGGTGACGCTCTGGCACGTGCTCGAGCACGTCCCCTCGCCGCGCAGCGTGCTCACCACCTGCCACCGGCTTCTGGTGAGCGGCGGGGTAGTGGTGGTGGCAAGCCCCAATGACTCCGACGTGCTGCGCCTGCCGCGACGGGTCAAGCGCGTGTTCCAGCGCCTGCCTTACCAGCGGTATGACCCACTCCGTCCCGGCGACGAGGTACACCTGAGCCATTTCCGGCCCCCGGTCTTGCGCCGGCTGCTGGCCTCGACCGGGTTCCAACCGGGCCAGGTCGGGATCGACAACCATTACGGGGAACCGACGGCGTGGACCAACGTCCGGGTCATGGTGACGCGGCGGCTGGTCTCGGCCACGTACGTCAATCTCGGCAACAGCCTGCTGGTGTCCGCCCGGCGGCTGTGAAGCCGGCCGGGCGCCGCTGCCCGCCACGTCGTCAGGACGGGGCCGTCTCGCCGCGAAAGCGCCTGCTGAGGGCGTCCGGCGCCATCGCGAGCCAGGCGTCGGTGAGCAGGTCCGAAAGCGTCTCGGGTTCGATGACGTCGAGCTGGATCAACACCGCGGCGTAGCCGTTGAAGTGCTCGATCGTGAAGATGCCGGCCTGGCCGCTGTCGAGCAGGATCTCCTTTTCTTCCAGATTCGCGGTGCGGACGGCCACGATCGGCCCCGAGGGCGGCGTCCGGTCTCCGAAGCGACGCAGATCGGCTTTGCTGTAGGGCCGCTCCCAGGCGAAGCCCTTCCCGGCCACCATCCAAGTCCGGTTGCCGTGGCGCTCGCCGGCCGTCACCTCGGGGAAGGCCCGCGCCCGCCGGTCGACCTCCTCCAGCGTCACCATCTCATCCTCACGGTAACGCCGGAGTGTCCACACTCTGGCGCCACGGCGCGCGCTTTAGGGTCGCAGTGTGGACGCTCTGGCTCCTACGCTTCAGTCCCAGACCAGCGCCGCCCCCTGCTGGTACTCGGTGACCCGCGTCTCGAAGAAGTTCTTCTCCTTGGCCAGGTCGGTGGACTGGGACATCCAGGGGAACGGGTTCTCCACGCCGTAGCGGCGGGGCAGCCCGAGCCGCTCCAGGCGCCGGTCGGCGATGTGTTCGACGTACCGGCCGAAGAGGTGCGCGTTGATGCCGAGCAGTCCCTCCGGGCAGGCGTCGAGCGCGTACCGGCGCTCGTGCTCAACCGACGTCTCGACCAGGCGCACGATCTCGTCCTGGAAGTCGCGCGTCCAGACCTCCGGGTTCTCCCCGCGGATGGTCGAGATGAGCTCGCACCCGAACGCGAGGTGCAGGGACTCGTCCCGCATGATGTACTCGAACTGTTCGCCGATCCCGACCATCTTGTTCTGCCGCTTGAGCGCCAGCATCATCGCGAAGCCGGCGTAGAAGAAGATCCCCTCCATCAGGACGTAGAAGCCGACCAGGTCGTGCAGGAACCGCTGCACCAGCTCCGGGCCCCGGGTGTCGAACGCGGGGTCGAAGACAGATCTGGTGAGGCCGACCACGAAGTCGTCCTTCTGTTGGATCGACGGGATCCGCAGATACATGTTGTAGACGTCATCGGGGTCCAGTCCCAGGGTGTCGCAGCAGTAGATGAACGTGTCGGTGTGCACCGCCTCCTCGAAGGCCTGCCGCAGCAGGTACTGGCGCGCCTCGGGATTGGTGACGTGCCGGTAGACGGCGAGGACGATGTTGTTGGCGGTCAGTGACTCCGCGGTGGAGAAGAAACCCAGGTTCCAGAGGATCAGCCGGCGCTCCCCCTGGGAGAGCACCGAAGAGGACTTCCACTGCTCCACATCGCGCTGCATGGAGATCTCTTCCGGGGTCCAGTTGTTGGCGACGCCGGCTCGATAGAGTTCCCGCGCCCACGGGTAGTGGATGGGGAGGATCTTGTTGGGGTCGGTCGCCGAGGCGTTGATGACCGGCATTACTGGCAGGCCTCGCAGTCGGGATCGTCGATCCGGCAGACGGAGACCTCGTCCACCGGCCTCGGCGCTACGGCGGCCGGCGCCGGCAGCGGCGCGGGTGCCGGTGCCGCCTCCGCGGGCGCGGCGGGTGCACCGGGCGCACCGGGCGCCGCCGGGGCCGGGGTCGCCATCGCCGGCGCCCCCTCGATCGCGCCGTACTCCCGCTGCTGGGTGAACCCGTAGCGCCCGGCGTCGAGCGTCGACTTCTCGACCTGCGAGGCCGCCAGCGTCCGCAGGTAGTAGGTGGTCTTGAGGCCCATCCGCCACGCCGCCCGGTAGGTGTCGTCCAGCGTCCGCCCGGTCGCTCCCCGCAGGAACACGTTGTGCGCCTGACTCTGGTCGACCCACTTGGCCCGCGCCGCGGTCGCGCGGAGCGCGGTCGAGGCGTCGACCTCGAACGCCTCCTTGTACTTCGCCTTCAGCCGGTCCGGCACCTCGGGCAGCGGCTGCACCGAGCCGTCGCAGTACTTGAGCCGCTCCAGCATCTCCGGTCCCCACACGCCGAGCTGCTTCAGGTCGCGCACCAGGTGGGCGTTGACGATCGTGAACTCGCCCGACAGGTTGGCCTTGACGTAGAGGTTCTTGTAGATCGGCTCGATGCACGGATAGCACCCGGCGATGTTGGAGATGGTCGCCGTCGGCGCCACCGCCATCGTGTTCGAGTTGCGCATCCCCTGCCGTGCGATCGACTCCCGCACCGGGGTCCAGTCGAAGGCCGACTCACGGCCCACCTCGATCGGCAGCCCGCGCTCCTCCTCGAGCAGCGCCAGGGTGTCGTACGGCAGCAGGCCCCGGTCCCACTTCGAGCCCCCGAACGACTCGTACGGGCCGCGCTCGGCGGCCAGCCGCGAGGAGCCCAGAATGGCGTGGTACGAGACCAGCTCCATCGTGCGATCGCTGAACCGGACCGCCTCCTCCGAGTCGTAGGGCAGCTCCAGGTCGAAGAGCGCGTCCTGCAGCCCCATCACCCCGATCCCGACCGGCCGGTGCCGGAGGTTCGAATTCCGTGCCTCCTCGGTGGGATAGAAGTTGAGGTCGATGACGTTGTCCAGCAGCCGCATCGCCAGCTGGACCGTCTCCCCGACCAGGCCTTGGTCCAGCTCGACCCTCCCGTCGTCGGACGTGCGCAGGTGCCGCGCCAGGTTCACCGAGCCCAGGTTGCAAACGGCGGTCTCAGCGGCCGACGTGTTGAGGGTGATCTCGGTGCAGAGGTTGGACGAGTGGACGACGCCCGCGTGGTCCTGCGGCGACCGGATGTTGCTGGGGTCCTTGAACGTGATCCAGGGGTGCCCGGTCTCGAAGAGCATGGTCAGCGCCCGGCGCCACAGCTGCTGGGCCGGGAGGCGCCGCGCCAGCCGCAGCTCGCCCTGCGCGGCGCGGGCCTCGTACTCCAGGTACCGCCGCTCGAACTCACGTCCGTAGACCTCGTGCAGGTCGGGGACCTCGTCGGGGGAGAAGAGCGTCCACTCTGCGTTCTCCTCCAGCCGCTTCATGAAGAGGTCGGGGATCCAGAGCGCGGTGTCCATGTCGTGCGTGCGGCGCCGTTCGTCGCCGGTGTTGCGGCGCAAATCGCAGAAGTCCTCGACGTCCAGGTGCCACATCTCCAGGTAGGCGCAGGTGGCGCCGCGCCGCTTACCGGAGCGGTTGATGGCCATGGTCACGTCGTTGGCGATCTTGAGGAACGGGATCACCCCCTGGCTCTCGACGTGCGTGGAGTGGATGGGCGACCCGGTCGCCCGCACCGCGGTCCAGTCGTTGCCGAGACCCCCCGACCACTTGGAGAGCTGCGCGTTGTCGGCCAGGCTCTTGAAGATGTGCCCGAGGTCGTCCTTGACCGTGGTCAGGTAGCAGGAGGAGAGCTGCGGGTGGGGCGTGCCGGCGTGGAAGAGGGTCGGGGTGGAGGGCACGTAGCGCAGCCGCGACATCAGCTCGTAGAAGTCGATCGCGGTCGTCTCCGGGTCCTTCTCGTCCATCGCCACCCCCATCGCGACGCGCATCCAGAACGACTGCGGCAGCTCCAGCAGGTGGCCCTCCTCGCGAGCCAGGTAACGGTCGGCCAGCGTCTGCACGCCGAGGTACTGGAACAGATCGTCGCGCTCGGGGTGCAGCGCGTGCGCCAGCCGGTTGAGGTCGAGATCCCCAAGGCGCGGGTCGAAGATGTGGGCCCGCACCCCGTTGCGGATGCCGAGCACGAAGGCGGCGCGGTACGCCCCATCCCGATCGGGGACGGTGGCGGAGTCGCCGGTGACCTCGCGGAACAGCCCCTCCAGCTCCAGCCGGGCGGCCAGCCGGCTGTAGTCGGGATCGCGCTCGATGAGGGATGCCGCCGACATCACCAGCGCGCGGCCCACCTGCCGGGTCGGGATGCCGTCGTGAACGTGCTTGACAGCCTCGTCCACCACCATCGCCTGGTCGACGTCCTCGAGGCCGCGGGCCGCCCGCCGCACCGTGGCCTCCACCCGCCGCACGTTGAACAGGGCCGCCCGGCCCTCCTCGGTGACCACGGTGAGCATGCCGCGGCGCGCCGCGTCGGCCTGAGCCCTCGCCCCTACCTCGCGTTGCTCCTGGTGTTCGGCGCGGTAGAGGATGTAGGCCTTGGCAGTCTCGAAGTGGCCGGCCAGCATCAGGTGCTTCTCGACCACGTCCTGGACGTTCTCGACGTTGGGATAGAAGTCGAGGAAGCGGCGGTCGATCTCGTCGGTGATGCCGTCGACGAGCGCGGCCAGCTGCTCTTCCGTGAGCGCCTGGCCGGTCGCGCGGAGGGCCCGGCCGACGGCGGATGCGATGCGGTTCCGGTCGAAGGGCGCCAGGTCGCCGCTCCGCTTGACGATCTTCGACGTGGGCATGACGCGGAACTCCTGCCTTCAGGTTCGGATGCGAGACACCGTCCCGGGATCGCCGCAGCCAGGACGGACTACGACTATATCTTGGGCCCGGGGCTCAATGCAACCCCTATAAGTGGTGCGTCGCCTACTCCGCCACCGGCTCAGGACGGGACCGCCGGGGTGGACTAAGGTATTCCTCCGAGGGTCGCGAGATCAGGGCTCGGCGCGGGAGGCAGCGATGCTGATTCAGGCGATGACGGTCACTCCGGTGGCGATGCCGGATCCTCCCCTGCGCAACTCGGCGGGCGTGCACCAGCCGGTGGCGCTGCGCATCATCGTCGAGCTGCGAACCGAGGAGGGGCTGGTGGGCCTGGGCGAGGCGCCCGGCGGGAGCGCGCGGCTGGCGGCCCTGGAGGCGGCGGTGCCGGTGGTCGTGGGCCAGGACCCACGTCACCTGGGTGCCCTGTACGAGCTCCTGCCCGACCCCCGGCTCTTCAGCGCCGTCGAGGTGGCGTGCCTGGACCTCGCCGCCCGGGCCGCCGGGGTCCCGGTGGTGGACCTGCTCGGCGGCCCGGTCCGCGAGTGGGTTCCATTTTCAGCCTACCTGTTCTTCAAGGACGCGGCCCACCCGGGCGCCGACCCCGACCGCTGGGGCGAGGTGCTGACGCCGGAGGCCCTGGTGGAGGAGGCGCGCACGCTGGTCGATCGTTTCGGGTTCAGGGCCTTGAAGGTCAAGGGCGGCGTGCTGCCGCCGTTGGAGGAGGCGCGCGCGATGGCGCTGCTCCGAAAGGCGTTCCCCGACCGTCCCCTCCGACTGGACCCGAACGCGGTCTGGTCGGTCGAGACCTCGCTCGAGGTGGCGCGGGCGGTGGAGCCGCTGGAATTGGAGTGGCTGGAGGACCCGGCGCCAGGCATGGAGGCGATGGCTGAGTTGAGCCGGGCGACGCCGGTGCCGCTTTCCACCAACATGTGCGTGACGACGTTCGGCGACCTCCCGGAGGCGGCCCGGCTGCGCCCGGTGGACGTGATCCTCGCCGATCATCACTTCTGGGGCGGCCTGCGTGAGACGGTGCGGCTCTCCGCCTTCTGTCGTGACTTCGGCTTCGGGATCGGAATGCACTCCAACAGCCACTACGGGATCTCGCTCGCCGCGATGGTCCACGTGGGAGCCGCGATGCCCCTCCTGAGCGCCGACTGCGACACCCACTATCCCTGGCTGGAGGAAGACATCGTGCGCGGCGAACCCTTCCACTTCGAGAGCGGCGCGCTGCGCGTTCCCACCACCACCCCCGGCCTCGGCGTGACGCTGGACCCGGACCGGTTCGCCGCCGCCGCCGAGCGCTACCAACGGATGGGGATCACCGACCGCGACGACCGGGCGGGCCTCCGGGCTATGGGATGACCCGAGTGCCGGCATGCGGGGCTGGCGGCTAGCCCCAGACCTCGCGCGCGACCTCCACGATCAGCTCCAGCTTGGCCCACTGCTCGTCCTGGGTCAGGACGTTGCCCTCCACCGTGGAGGAGAACCCGCACTGGGGCGAAAGGCAGAGCCGCTCCAGCGGGACGAAGCGCGACGCCTCCTCGATGCGCCGCTTGAGGGTGTCCCTGGATTCCAGCCGCCCCTGCTTGCTGGTCACCAGGCCCAGCACCACCAGCTTGTCCGGCGGCACGAAGCGGAGCGGCTCGAAGCTCCCCGAACGCGGGTCGTCGTATTCGAGGAAGAACCCGTCCACGGCCAGCTCGTTGAACAGCGCCTCGGCCACGAAGTCGTAGCCCCCCTCGGCGGTCCAGGAGGAGCGGAAGTTCCCGCGGCACAGGTGCGTCGTCACCGCCAGGCCGGCGGGCCGGCCGTCCAGCGCCCGGTTGATCTGGCGGATGTAGCGGAGATGCTGATGCTCCGCGTCGTCGCCGCGCCCGGCGAGCACCGCTCGCTGCGCCGGGTCGTTGAGGTAGGCGAGTGAGGTGTCGTCCAGCTGCAGGTAGGTGCAGCCCTGGGCGGCGAGCGCCGCGACTTCCTCCCGATAGGCCGCCGAGAGGTCCTCCCAGAACTGGTCCAGGTCGCCATAGACGGCGGGATCGATGCTCGCCCGCCCGCCCCGGTAGTGAAGCATGCTCGGCGAGGGGATGGTGAGCTTGGGGGTCGCCGTCGTCACCGTCTCCTGGAGGAAGCGGAAGGCGCCCGCGAAGATCGGGTGGTCGAGGTGGATCCGGCCGTCGATGTGCACCGACGGGCCCGCCCAATCGATCCCGCCCCCGGCGTTGCGGAAATGCACCACCATTCCGGTTCCGGAGACCTCGGTCACGCCCCCCAGCTGGGTCAAGAAGTCGAAGTGCCAGGACGCACGGCGGAACTCGCCGTCGGTCGCGGACTGCAGACCGATCGACTCCTGCTTGCGGACCGCGCCGCGGATCGCCTCGTCCTCCGCCTGCCGCAGCTCCTCGTCCCCGAGCTCACCCGCCTGGTGCCGGGCCCGCGCCTCCAGGAGCTCGGGCGGGCGGAGCAGGCTGCCCACATGGTCGGCACGGAAGGGGGGGACGCTTCGTCGGGACATTCGCAGAAGCGTAGCGCCCTCCGCCCGCGTCATTCCGTCAGGGGAGGCTGAGCGGCCACTCCGGTAACACCTGACCACCGTCGACCACGATCGTCTGACCGGTGATGTAGCCCGCCTCCTCGGTGGCCAGGAAGAGCACAGCATGGGCGACCTCACGCGCGGTGCCCAGCCGCCCGAGTGGAATCGTCTGCACCACGTCGCGGGCGTAGTCGTCGCTCACGGCACCCAACCCTTCGGTGGCGATGTTGCCGGGGAGGACGGCGTTGATCGTGATCCCGTGCGGGGCGAGCTCGATGGCGGCCGTGCGCATGAATCCCAGCTGCGCCGCTTTGGTCGCCCCGTAGTGGGACCAGCCTGCGTGCCCGGTCATCGGTCCCGTGATCGAAGAGGTGAGGATGATCCGGCCCCACCCCGCTTCCTCCATGGCGGGCAGGCAGGCACGCACGTTCAGGATCGTTCCGCGCAGGTTGACGCTGACAATCTCGTCGACATCGGCGGCGGTCATCTCCCGCAGGGACGCCTGGGGGAAGATGCCGGCGTTGCAACAGAGGACGTCGATCCGGCCGTAGCGGTCGAGGGCGGTCTGCGCCACCAGGTCCGCCGCGTCGGGATCGGCGACATCCGCGACCAGGTAAGAGACGTCCCCACCCTGGCTCCGCAGGTCATCCGCAGCCTGCCGCGCGGTGCCTTCGTCGCGCCCCACCAGGAGCACGCGCAGGCCGGCTTCGGCGAGCACGGACGCGATCCCGCGCCCGATGCCCCGTGAGCCGCCGGTGACGATCGCCGAACGGCCCGTCAGAGGCGAGAACACCGCCATATGGTATCCGCGTCTCCCTCGCGCCACGTACGTACCGATCGCGGCCGGCGGCGCTTTCTCGCCCGTTTCCGAACTCTCGTACCGTCCGCGGCGTGAGCCAGGAGCAGACGGGTCGCGTCGTCGTCATCACCGGGGCCAGTGACGGCATCGGCGCCGCCGCGGCGAGAGAGCTGCGTGCGCGGGGCGACCGGGTGGTCGTGGTGGGACGCTCACCCGCCAAGACACAGGCCGTCGCGGCTGAGCTGGCGGCCGAGCATCACGTGGTCGATTTCGCCTCGCTGCGTCAGGTGCGCGAGCTCGGAGACCAATTGCGCACGCGCCATCCGCGGATCGACGTCCTGGCCGGCAACGCCGGGCTCATCGCCGGCGACCAGCGCCAGGAGACCGAGGACGGGCATGAGCTGACGTTCCAGGTCAACCACCTGGCACCTTTCCTCCTGACCATGCTCCTGCGGGACTCGCTGGTCGCGGCCCGTGGGCGCGTGATCGTCACCGCCAGCGGGGCCGGTGTCAGGGCGGGTATCGATCTCGACGACCTCGACTTCCAAAAGCGCTACTCGAGCCTCGGCGCCTACCGGACCACGAAGCTCCAGAACATGCTCTTCGTGCGCGAGCTGGCCCGAAGGTGGGGTCCCGACGGCGTCACCGCGGCCGCCTTCCACCCGGGCGGAGTGCGCAGCAGCTTCGGGCATGAGGGAGGGGCTTTGATCCGCTTCTTCACCCTTTCGCCGGCGCGTCATCTCCTGCGCTCACCGGAGCGGGGCGCCGAGACCCTGGTCTGGCTGGCGACGACCGAGCCCTCGACCTCCTGGGGTTCCGGTGGCTACTTCGCCGACTGCCGGCCGGCGCGGGCGAACCGGCGGGTGGAGGACCCGGAGCTCGGCCGGGGACTCTGGGAGCGGTCGCTGCAGATGCTGGGGCCGGCCTGAGCGGTAGGTGAGCGAGACCGGCTCCGGCCGGTGTCCGCGGAGCGGCCCCAAACGCCGCGCGGTCTGACCTTACCGTGGACAGTCCGGCCCTCCCCTGAGCGCGGCGCTCCTAGACTGATGGATCGTGCGAACTCCAATTCAGGTGGGTGCCGATGGCCGCTGACCAGTTCGATGTCACCGTGCTGGGCGCCGGCTTCGGCGGCTACCCGGCGGCCGTCCGCGCGGCACAGCTGGGCAAGCGCGTGGTGCTGGTCGAGCAGGGTGAGCTGGGCGGCACCTGCCTTCACGTGGGCTGCATTCCGACCAAGGCGCTGCTCCAGTCGTCGGAGCTCTTCCACCAGGTGGCGGCCCGGGGCGACGAGTTCGGCATCCGGGTTTCCGAGGCCTCGTTTGACTACCCACGGGTGGCGCAGCGCCGCGACGGCATCGTGAAGCAGCTGACCAAGGGCGTCGACGGCCTGATGAAGAAGAACAAGATCGAGGTCGTCCGGGGCCACGCCCAGGTCGTCGACAAGGGCACGGTGGAGGTCGACGGGCGGCAGCTGCGGAGCCAGGCCCTGATCGTGGCCACCGGTTCGGAGCCCAAAGCACTCCCCAACCTGCCCTTCGACGGCACGCGCATCGTCTCCTCGGACGACTCCGTGATGGCGGCCGAGGCGCCGAAATCGATCGCGATCATCGGCGCCGGGGCGATCGGCGTCGAGTTCGCCACCTTCTACAACCAGATCGGCACCCAGGTCCTCCTCCTGGAGGCGCTGGACCGGCTGGTCCCGACCGAGGACGCGGACATCTCCAAGGTGGTCGCGCAGATGTTCAAGCGGGCCGGGATCGACGCCCGGACCGGCGTCAAGGTGGCGGGCGCCGACGTCCACGAAGATCCGGGGGGCGTCACGCTCCACGTCGAGGGCAGCGACGACATCGAGGTCGACCAGGTGCTGGTCGCGGTCGGACGCCAGGCTCGCAACCAGGGCATCGGGCTCGACAAGGCCGGGATCGAGATCGATCGCCGCGGTTTCGTCACCGTCGACCACTGGCAGCGCACCAACGTGCAGGGCGTGTGGGCGATCGGCGACGCCTGCGGCGGCTACCTGCTGGCGCACGCCGCCGTCCACGAAGGCATCATCGCCGCTGAGGACATCGCGGGTCTGCAATTGCATCCGATGGAGCAGACGCTGGTGCCCCGCTGCACCTACTCGCACCCCCAGATCGCGTCGGTCGGCCTCACCGAGCAGGAGGCGACCGAACAGGGGCACAAGGTCAAGGTCGGAAGATTCCCTTTCCAGGCGATCGGGCGCGCGCTCATCCATGGCGAGCCGAACGGGTTCGCGAAGTTGGTCGCGGACGCCGACTCCGGTCAGCTGCTGGGCACGCACATCGTGGGCGTGCAGGCGACCGAGCTGATCGCCGAGCCGGGCCTGGCTCAACTCTTCCAGGGCGACGCCTGGGAGGTCGGGCGCAACATCCACCCCCACCCGACCCTCTCCGAGGTGATCGGCGAGGCAGCGATGGCGGTCGACGGAGTGGCCATCAACATCTGACGCGGGGCGGCAGCCCCGAGGCGGAACAGGAGTGACGGGACAGGGCATGGCAGAGACGAAGCAGCAGGTCAGAACGGAGGCGCAGATCGGCGACTGGCACTTCCAGCAGCCGGTCAACTGGCGCGACACCGACGTCGACGAGGCGACACTGCTCTCCTGGTTCCGGCTGATGCTGCTGGGCCGGCAGATCGACGCCCGCTGCCAGGTGCTGAACCGCCAGGGCCGGGCTCCCTTCGTCCTCTCCGGTTCCGGTCACGAGGCGGCGCAGGTCGGCGTCGCGTCGGCGCTGCGGCCCGGGTACGACTGGGTCGCCCCCTACTACCGCGACGTCGTCTTCTGCCTGCGGGTGGGCACCACCCCGCTGGAGCTGATGCTGGCGGTGCTGGCCAAGCCCGAAGGCCGTGAGTCGGGCGGCAAGCAGACGCCCGGGCACTTCAGCAACCGCGATCTCAACATGATCACCAACGCCTCCCCGCTGGCGACCCAGATGGTGCACGCGACGGGCGCCGCCTGGGCCCTCAAGCACGACGGCACCGACAAGGTCGCGATGACCTGCTACGGCGAGGGCGCCGGGGCCGAAGGCGATGCGCACGAGGCCTTCAACTTCGCCGCCATCGACAGGCTCCCGGTCGTGTTCGTCTGCCAGAACAACACGGTCGCCATCTCCACCCCCTACCGGAAGGAGTACGGGGTCGAGCACGTGGCCTACCGCGCGCTCGGGTACGGGTTCCCCGGCGTGACCTTCGACGGGCGCGACCCGGTGACGTCCTACCACGTCGCCCAGCAGGCGGTGGCGCGGGCTCGGGCGGGCGAGGGCCCGACGCTGCTGGAGGGGCTGGTCGACCGGCTCGGCGCCCACTCCTCCGAGGACGACCAGCGGCGCTACCGCACCGCCGAGGAGCTGGAGGGCCTCTCGCGGAACGACTGCCTGGTGCAGTTCCGGCAGCGTCTGGTCGAGGAGGGGATCCTCGACGACGAGAAGATCGCGGAGCTCGAGCAGGACGTCAAAGCCGAGGTCAACACCGCGACCAAGACCGCCATGGGCTCGCGCGACGCGGAGCCCGAGGAGGCTCTGACCAACGTCTACGGGGCCGCGGTGCCGGAGCCGATCGAGGTGCCGGCGAACGCGCCTACGGAGAGCCTGAACCTGGTCCAGGCGCTGAACCAGGCGATCGACGGCGAGATGGCACGCGACGACCGGGTGCTGGTGATGGGCGAGGACGTGGGCCCCAAAGGCGGCGTCTTCCTGGTCACCGACGGGCTCTACGACAAGTACGGGGAGGGGCGCGTCATCGACACCCCGCTCGCCGAATCGTCGATCGCCGGTTTCGCGGCCGGGATGGCGATGGCGGGCCGCATCCCGATCGCGGAGATGCAGTTCACGGACTTCGCCCACATGGCGTTCAGCCAGATCACGAACGAGATCGCGAAGATCCGCTACCGCTCGAACGGCGACTGGGGGGTGCCGATGGTGGTCCGGGCGCCGATGGGAGGCGGGTCCAACGGTGCCCTCTACCACTCGCAGTCGATCGAGGCGCGGTTCGCCACGCCGGGGCTCAAGATCGTCATCCCTTCCGGTCCGCGGGAGGCCAAAGGGCTCTTGATCGCCGCCATCCGCGACCCCGACCCGGTGCTCTTCTTCGAGCACAAGCGCCTCTACCGGATGTTCAAGGAGGAGGTCCCGACCGGCGAGTACCTGATCCCGCTGGAGCAGGCGCGCGTCGTCCGCCCGGGCGAAGACATCTCGGTCTTCTGCTACGGGCTGATGGTCCACTACGCGATCGAGGCCGCGCAGCGTCTGGAGCACGACGGGTGGTCGGTCGAGGTGGTCGACCTCCGGACGGTCTACCCACTGGACAGGGAAGCGATCGTCGAGTCGGCGCGGAAGACGGGCAAGGTTCTGGTCCTGTACGAGGACAACTTCTCGGTCTCGATCGGCTCCGAGGTGGCGGCGCTGGTCGCGGACGAGGCCTGGCAGTGGCTGGACGCCCCGGTCAAACGGCTCGGCGGGCTCGACGTGCCCAACCAGCCCTACGCGAAACCGATGGAGAACTTCTTCATGCCGAGCCCGGACAAGGTCCAGGCGGCGCTCAAGGAGCTGGCGGAGTACTGATGGCTGAGACGAGTCGTGTCACGATGCCCCAGCTTGGGGAGTCGGTCCACGAGGGGACCATCTCCAAGTGGCTGGTCCAGCCGGGAGAGCGAGTGGAGGAGTTCGAGCCGCTGCTCGAGGTCGACACCGACAAAGTCAACGCCGAGGTGCCCTCGCCGGTGACGGGGATCCTGAAGGAGATCCTCGCCCCCGAAGGGGAGACGGTGGAGGCGGGGGCGGAGATCGCGCTGGTCGAGCTGGAGAGCGCCGACGGTGGCCGGCCGGCGGCCCGTCCGGCAGCGGGGGCGGCGCCGGCCGAAAGCCCCAACGGGGAGGCGCCCGCCCCGACCGCGGAGGTTGCGGAGAGTCCGGCTCCGCCTAGGGCGGAGGCCGCGGAGGTCGCGGAGAGCGCGGAGAGTGCTCCGGCGCGGGACGAGCAGGGCCGGCGGCGCTACTCACCGGCGGTGTTGCTGCTGGCACAGGAGAACAACCTCGACCTGAACGCCGTCTCGGGCACGGGGATGGGCGGTCGGGTGACCAAGAAGGACGTGCGCGAGTTCCTGGCCCGCGGCGGCGCGGCGGCGGCCGCTCCGGCGAAGGGCGCCGAGGGACCGGCGCCGGCGGAGGTGGAGTCGAGCACAGCCCCCGCGCCGCCGAAGCCGGCCTCCGCCCCCGCGCCGGTCGCCTCCCGGCCGCCGGCGGAGGCGGGCCCGGACGACGAGGCGGTGCCGCTGACCCGGATCCGCCGGCTGATCGGCGAGAACATGACGCTCTCCAAGACCACCATCCCGCACGCCTGGCAGGTGCAGGAGGCCGACATGTCGGGGGTGGTCGCCAACCGCAACCGGAACAAGCAGTCTTTCGCCGCCCGGGAGGGGTTCTCCCTCACCTACCTCCCCTACGTGCTGGGCGCGGCGGTCTCCGCCCTGCGCGAGCACCCAGAGGTCAACGCCACCTTCAACGGGGACGAGGTCCTGGTCCACAAGCGCATCAACCTCGGCGTCACCGTCGGCCTCGAGGACACGCTGGTGGTGCCGGTGATCCGGGACGCCGACGGCCTCTCGCTGGCGGGCCTGGCACGTGCGGTCAACGACGTCGCGACGCGCGCACGGTCCAAGAAGCTGAAGGCGGACGACCTGGCCGGTGGCACCTTCACGGTCAACAACTCGGGCACCTTCGGGACCATCTTCAGCTACTCCGTGATCAACCCCGGGCAGGCGGCGATCCTGACCATGGAGGCGATTCAGGAGCGCCCGGTGGCGGTGAAAGGCATGGTGGCGGTCAAGCCGATGATGTACATCTGCTTCTCCTTCGACCACCGGGTGCTGGACGGGCTCCAGGCCGGCCGCTACATCGTCTCCGTCAAACGCTGGCTGGAGGCCATCACCGCGGAGACGCCCATCTACTGAGGGGCGCGCGGGCCGCGTCACTCGCCGGTGGCGCCGTCCAGGAGTTCGCGCGTCGCGTCCGCGTGCCCGGCATGACGAGCGGTCTCGTTGATCAGGTGCAGCACCACCCAGCGCGCGTCCAGGTCGGGACGGCGGGCGCAGGCCACGTCGAGCCCCCGAAGAGCCCGGATCGCCGCGTCGGTGACCGTGCCTCGCTCCCGGTAGGCGGCGACCGCGGCCGGCACCGTCAGCTCGGGCCCGGGGTGGAACTCCGCTTCGCTGCGGGAGGTCTGGGCCCGGTCGAGGAGCGTGCCGTCGATCCAGCGCCACTCGACGTGCGTCAGGTGGTTGACGATGCCGAGCAGGCAGATCAGACGGCCGGGCTCCGGCCGCCGGTGCGCGCCCTCTTCGTCGACCCCCTCCAGCTTGCGGATCACCGACCCGCGCAGATAGCCGAGCCAGGAGAGGAGCAGCTCCCGCTCGTCCGGGTTGCCGGTCGGGAGTCCGCTCCGGTCGGGGTTGGGTGGAGGCATGCCATCAGCATCGCCCCGGGAAGTGCCCGTCGGTGCACCTCCGGGGGTTATTCCAGCCTCGTAGGACCCGTTGGTGCACCTCCGGGGGTTAAGCAGGCGGGGGGGTTCAGGAGTAGCGCGCGAGCAGCCGCTCCACGCGTCTGAAGTCGACCGGGTCGTCGCCCTCCATCACGATCGTCTGTGCGCCCGCCTCGATCAGCGCGTCGAGCTCGCGGTCGTCAAAACCCGCCGCCCCACACATGCGCTCGATCGCCTTCGGGTCGCGGCCGACCTTCTCGCACCACTCGTCGAGGACCCGGTTCTTGCGGCCCCACTGCTCGGCGTCCCCGAAGCCGTGCCACATGTCCGCGTGCTCCGCGACCAGCCGCAGCGTGACGCGTTCGCCGCCGCCTCCGATCAGGATCGGCACCGGGCCCACGGGGGGCGGGGTCAGCTTCTTGAGCCGCGAGCGGATGCGGGGAAGCGCCTCTTCGAAGTCCCGCAGCCGGCTCTGGACGGTCCCGAACTCGTACCCGTACTGCTCGTAGTCGCGCCGCGCCCAGCCGGCGCCGACGCCGAGGATGGCGCGGCCCTCCGAGAGGTGGTCGATGGTCCCGGTCATGAACGCCAGCAGCTCCGGGTTGCGATAGCTGTTGCCGTTGACGAGGGCTCCGATCTGTGCCCGCCGGGTGACCACCGCGATCGCCGCCAGCACCGTGTTGCACTCGAAGGTGGGACCGTCGGGGCTGCCCGAGAACGGGAACATGTGGTCGGAGGCGAGGATGGCATGCACACCCAGCTCGTCCAGACGGCGCGCGCCGTCCAGGAGCGACTGCGTGGTCGTGTGCTGCAGGTGAAGCTGATAGGCGACCTTGGCTCGAGGCATCGCACCAAACCTACTGAACCGTGAACTCCGATGAGTGTGGTCGAGGTAGGGACGGCACCGCCGACCCCTCAGTAGACTCAGCCCTTCCGCCATGTCGACGCCCACCGAGACCCTGACCCTGGAGGCGCTCAGCCTCGACCGTCCGGGTGTGCTCTCCGCGATCACGCAGGTCCTCTTCCAGCATGGCGCCAACATCAACGAGATCTCGACCATGAGGGCTCAGCCCGGCCGCTCGGCGACGTACCTGGAGGTGGCGGGCGACTTCGATCGTGCCACCCTGCTGGAGGACCTGGAACAGCTCCCCGACCTGCGGCTGACCGAGATTCCCTCCTTCCGGGCCATCTTCGGCAAGCGCGTGATCGTGGTCGGTGGTGGCGCCCAGGTCGGCATGGTCGCCCAGGGCGCGATCGCCGAAGCCGACCGGCACAACATCCGCGGCGAGCGCATCTCGGTCGACACCATCCCCCTGGTCGGCGAAGCACGCCTGGCGGCGGCGGTCCGGGCGACCGCACGGCTGCACCGGGCGCAGGTACTGGTGCTGGCGGGCGCGTTGATGGGGGGCGATATCAGCCGCGCGGTGCGCGAGATCCGTGAAGAGGGGATCGTCGTGATCTCCCTCCGGATGGCGGGCTCGGTGCCGCGCGCCGCGGATTTCGTAGTCTCGGACCCCGTGCAGGCGGGAGTGATGGCGGTGATGTTGATCGCCCAGACGGCTCGGTTCTCGATCGAGCGGGTTCGCGGCAAGGAGTTCTGAAGGCCGCGCCATTCCCGGCCGGCTACCGCGGTTTCCCGGTCCCCTTAGAGGCGAGCGCACATGCGTGTGCGAAAGCCTGTGGAAACAGTGGAAAACTCGCTGCCCTTCTGTTCACATCCGCCAGCGCCACTGGGCGCTCCACCCCTCGTCGTGGGCATCGCCCCGAACCCGAAGCCGATGATCAAGGTAAAGACTTGGGTGCCATGCTTGCAACGGCGAAAACTCGTTCGGTGCCAGGCTACTCGGGATCGCCTAGGCGGCCTTCGGAGCCCCGCAATCGGTACTCGCGGAGCGGCACGTACACCGATCCCCGGGGGCCAGGACGGCTCTGAAAAAGGGTGAAGGAACGGGCCTCCCAGCCCGGCAGTTCGACCGGCTCGGGAAGTGCCGGCAACCGGGCCCCCGGCCGCACGCGGCAGAGCGTCAGATGCGGGTTGTAGGGTCGCTCGTCGCCCACCACCCCCGCCCGGCGGCAGGCTGCGGCCACCTCCTCCGCCAGCACCCCCAGGGAGTCCCGTCCCGCCACCACACCGATCCACACCACTCGCGGCCGGGCCGGGGATCCGAACCGGCCCAGGCCGCCCAACGCGAGCCGGAAGGCGGGCGCGCGTACCTCCGTCAGGGCCTCTGCCAGCCGCGTCATCTCCTCTCCGCCCGTCCAGCCCAGGAAGTACAGCGTCAGGTGCAGGTTGGCGGCCGGCGCCCACCGCTGCTCGGGCGCCACCTCGGCACACCGCGCCAGATATCCGGTCAGCCGCTCGCGGATGGGGTCGGGCAGAGGAAGCGCGACGAAGAGGCGTGATCGGGTTCCAGGGGTGCTCACGAATGCGCTCCTAGACTGCGGGGGATGGGAGCGCAGACCGGGCACCTCCTGGCGGGGCTGGTCATGGGGATCTCAGCCATCATCCTCGGCGCCGGCCTCTGGCTCGCGGCCATCAACCGCCGGCGGCACCGCGATCGCGCCGCGGCGACCTACTACGGGATGGGAGGGCCTGTCTACACCGCCGCGCAATCGGGGTGTGCCACGGTCGCCATCATCGGCGGCTTGATCATCCTGATCTGGGCCTTCGTCGGCTGAGCGAGCCTCGGCAGGCAGCTCCCGAATCGGGACTACGGCTTCGGGGAGGCGGACGGGGAAACCCCGGGCGTCGGAGTCGGCCTGGCCGGCAGGTCGGCCGGGCCCTCGTGACCGATGGCCGGCGTGTGCTTCCCGACCCACATCACCATCGGCGCCAGGTGCGACGACTGAAGCTGCTTCTCGACGAAGACTCGATAGACGGCCTGCAGCTGCGCCAGCGAGGTGAAGTTGGAGATCGCCGAGTTCGGATTGTCGGGGGTTTTGGCCGCCTGTTCCAGCTGTTGGACGTCGCCGGGGCTGACCACCAGCCGGAGGACCGGATTGCCCTCGACGTAGACGCGTATCGCCTGCGCCTGCACTTCGGTGGTGGCGGGCTGCCCGATGGTTCCGTCGAATCCCTTGCCGAGCGCCGCCGCGACCGAGAGCAGGCCGTAGAGCAGCCAGATCGCGACCAGGCCGCAGACGACCACGCCCAACAGACCATCGAGCCCGCGGATCACCGGCATGCGGTGGACGAATCCGCCCAGCCGCCAGCCCGCGTAGCCCACCAGGAGGGCGACCACCACCACCAGCAAAACATCGACGACCGGGTTCGAATGGAAGTGCTGACCCAGGAACCGCGAATAGCTCGACCAGCGCCGGGCCAGGAGCAGGGCCGTAAGGCCGAACCCGACCAGGCTCAACACGGGCTGGATGGTCCCTCGCTTGTAGCCGATGAACACGGCGGCCGCGACCACGAGGACGATCAGAATGTCGAGGATCACGTCGAGATCCGGTGCCGGCGTGGGGTGTGCGACGGCGTGCTGGGAGCGCGCGCGAACACGGCGGAGAGGGAGCGCACGGACGGCATTCTAGGCGGGCTCTTCGCAGTACACTTCCGAGCCACGTGGCCCGCACCATCGCTATCGCCAACCAGAAGGGCGGCGTCGGCAAGACGACGACGGCGGTCAACCTGGGCGCCGCGCTGGCGGAGCGGAATCAGCGCGTACTGCTGGCGGACCTGGACCCCCAGGCGCACCTGACCGTCAACATGGGGGTCAAGGCCCCCGACGACCTGGAGACGACGGTCTACGACCTGCTCACCAACGCTGACGTCCAGCTGTCCGACGTCGTCCTCGAGAACCCGACCATGGGCATTCACTTCCTGCCCTCCAACATCGAGCTCTCGGGCGCCGAGACACAGCTGATGCAGGAGATCGGTCGCGAGGGCATCCTCAAAGAAAAACTCGAACCGGCGGGGCGGCGTTACGACTTCATCGTCATCGACTGCCCGCCGGCACTGAGCCTGATCACGATCAACGCGTTCGTCGCCTCCGACGAGGTCATCGTGCCGCTGCAGTGTGAGTACTTCGGGATGAAGGGCATGCAGCAGCTGCAGCGGACCGTGGACCGGGTGCGGGCGAAGCTGAATCCCCGCCTCCATGTCTCCGGCATCCTGCCCACCATCTTCAAGGCGCGCACTCTGCACTCGCGCGAGGTCCTGGAGCTGGTCAAGCGGTACTTCGGCGACCTCGTCTATCCATTCGAGGTGCGCGACTCCATCCGCTTCGCCGAATCGCCGCTGGCGGGCGCGTCGATCCTCCAGTACTCGGGCCAGTCGGACGGCGCCAAGGTCTACCGGCAGCTCGCGGACACCGTGCTCAACGAGAAAGCCATCGGCGCCCAGGGACGCGTGGCTGGTCAGGGTCGCTGATAGGGTGTAAGCAATGGGCAAGTTCAAGCGGGCGTCGCTCGAAGGCTCGGACGAGCTTTTCCGCCCCACCAGCCCGCCCCAGGACCCTGGTGATCGGCGCCAGGCCGACGAACCGATCGACGAGATCATGGAGCCGAGGCCGGCGGTCGACCAGCGGCTGAAGGCGGTGCGCCTGAGCGCCGACGAGATCGATCTGCTGCTCCAGGCGATCCAGGTCGCGAAGTATCCGGAGCGGGTGAAGGCGCAGAAGCTTCCTCTGTACGAGCACGAGCGATACGACGCGGTGCGTGCCAAGCTGCAGAACGCGCGTTGACCGAGCAGCTGTCGCCCGACGAGCTGCTCACGACGACACGCTCGGTGAGGCGGCGCCTGGACCTGGCGCGGCCGGTTCCCCGCCGGCTGGTGGAGGAGTGCGTCGAGATCGCCACCCAGGCCCCGACCGGCTCCAACCGTCAGGATTATGGCTTCGTCTGCGTGTCCGATGACGGCCGCAAGCAGGCGATCGCCGAACTCTACGGCCGCGGCTTCGACCACTATGCCGCGACCCCCGGACCGGTCTACGGGGAGGGTGACCTGCGGGGAGCTGCGGCGCCACGGGTGCGATCCTCCTCGCAGTACCTGCGCGATCACCTGGCGGAGGCGCCCTGGCTGGTGATCCCGGTCATCCACCGGCGAGCGCGTGAGGGGGCGGGAGTCGCCGAGCAGGCGAGTCTCTATGGGTCCATCCTGCCCGCCTTCTGGAGCTTCATGCTGGCGGCGCGGGCGCGAGGGCTGGGCACCGTGCTCACCACCCTCCATCTGCCGTACGAGCGCGAGGCCGCCGAGGTCCTCGGGATTCCGTACCAGGAGGTGACCCAGGTGGGGATGACGCCCCTCGCCTACTACCGCGGCGAGGGGTTCCGACCGGCGGCGCGGATCCCGCTCGACGGCATCCTGCACTGGGAGCGCTGGTAGCCGGAGAAAGTGGCGCCGGCGCCGCCCCTACGCCTCCTTGCGGCGGCGGAAGCGGCGCACCAGGTAGGTGCCGGCCATGTAGAGGCAGGCCAGCGCGACCAGGACCCCCATCACGATCACGGCCACATGCTCCATCTGGTACATACAAGCACGTGGCACGGCTGGGCATCGTGAAGGTTCGTGGAGAGCGCGACGTCAACACGTACGTGCTCTCCAGCGGGCCGGGCGGGGAGGCGGTGGTGATCGATCCCGCGGCGCCCCCGGAGAAGGTGCTGGCGCAGCTGAACGGACTCACCGTGCGCTGGATCGTCGCCACCCATGGGCACCCGGGCCACCTGGCGGGGAAGGACGCGCTGAAGGCCGCCACCGGAGCCCAGACCGCGATGCACATGGCCGACGCCAAGACCTTCCTGCGCTCGGCGGACCGCTATCTGCTGGACGGCGACGAGCTGGAGTTCGGCCCCTTCCGGTTGAAGACGCTGGTGATGCCGGGGCATACGCCGGGGAGCCTCGCGTTCCAGATCGGCAACCATCTGTTCACCGGCGATACCCTGCTCGCGGGCGGCATCGGCAAGCAGGGGCCGGATACCGACCTGCGCCGCCAGCTCGTCTCCATCGGCTCGCGCATCACGACCCTGCCGCTGGAGACCGCGATCTACCCCGGACATGGGCCGGTGACGAACCTGGCGGCGGAGATCAGGCAGAACCCGGTCTTTCGCGGCCAGCCGGTCTAGGTCGACGCTGCCGTCTCTCCCCCGTTTCGCACGGAAGGGTCGTTATCCGGCCCGGAATAGCAACCGTTCCGTGCGAAACGGGGACTATGGGGGCGTGGGTGTCAGAGGGAGACCGGGCCCGGGCGCAGGAAGCGGCCTCCCTCCCCCCGCCCCACCGGCTCGCCGTTCTCGGCCACCAGCTCGCCGCGTGACCAGACGGCCCGGATCGCGCCCCGGAACCGGTGGTCGGTGAACACGCCCAGCGGCTGCCGGGAATGCATTCGTTCCGCGGTGGCGAGGGTCTCCTGCGTGGGGTCGAGGAGGACCAGGTCGGCGTCCAGCCCGGTCCGGATGGCGCCCTTCTGTCCGGCCAGGCGCAGGGCCCGGGCGGGTGCCTCGGCCACCCACTGCACCGCGGCCTCCGGGCCCAGGCCCAGCTCCCGCGCCACCTCCAGGGCGGCCAGGTAGATCGTCTCCACGCCCGGACTGCCGGCGCCCGCCTCCTCCAGCGAAGCCCCGGTCTTGAGCGCCGTCTCGTGCGGTGCGTGGTCGGTCGCGATCCTGGTGATGGTGCCCGCCAGCAGGCCCTCCTGCAGCGCTCGGCGGTCGGCCGCGGTGCGGATGGGCGGGTACATCTTGCCGATCGCGCCGAGCGGGGCCACGTCCTGTTCGGTGAGCAGCAGGTACTGAGGGCAGGTCTCGACCACCAGCGGCGCGTTGCCGGCGGCCGCCACCCGGGCGGCGGCCAGGCCCGCGGCCGAGGAGAGATGGACGATGTGGATGCGGCAACCGCTCTCCCGGGCGATCACCCCCAGCGCGGCCACCGCCACCGCCTCCGCCACCGCCGGGCGTGAGGCGAGCAGGTCGCTGTAGGTGTGGACCGGCCGGCGGAAGGTCCGCAGGACACCGGGGTCCTCGCCGTGGACCGCCAGCGGCATGCCGTCGCGGGCCAGCAGCGGGGCCATCCGCGCGATGGTCCCGTAGTCGGGCGGGGCCTCCAGGTCGGGCCCGCCGTCGAAGGTCACGACGACCTGCTCGTTGTCGAGCCGGACCGCGTAGCCGAGGAAGGCCTTGATACCGATCACCCCGGCCTCGACCAGTCCTCGCACATCTTCTTCGGTCGAGGACTGCCGCAGCACGCCCCAGAGCGCGAAGTCCACCCGCGCGCGGCCGGAGACGTGTTCGACCTTCTCCTCCAGCACCGGCGCCGAGGAGACCGCGGGGATGGTGTTCGGCATATCCACCACCGTGGTCACGCCCCCGCAGGCGGCCGCCGTGGTCAGCGTCTCGAAGGTCTCCTTTTCCGGGAACCCGGGGTCGCGTGAGTGAACGTGGGCGTCGATCGCACCCGGCAGCAGCCAGAGCCCGGTCGCGTCCACCACCGTCGCCTCACCGGGATGGCTTCGGACGTGCCCGACCTCGGCGATCCGTCCCCCGTGGACGCGCACGTCGCTGCGCCGCCCACCCGCGGGGCCCAGCACCATGGCGCCCCGGATGATGAGGTCGGACACTACTCGGAGCCCCCGCGAGGCGGCAGCTCGCTCCGCTTGAAGAGAGGACGGAACGGGACCCCGGCGTCGGCCAGGCGCTCCGCAGCCCCCTCCTCGCGGTCGAGCACGCCCACCAGACAGATCACGTCCGCACCCGCCTCCCGCACCCGCGCGACCGCGTCCAGCGCCGCTCCGGCCGTGGTCAGCACGTCCTCCAGCATGGTGACGCGCTCGCCCGGTTCCAGGTGGCCCTCGAGCAGCTTCGAGGTGCCGTAGCCCTTCTCCCCCTTGCGGACGATGACCAGCGGCAGGTCGAGCTCCATCGACACCGCGCCCCCGAGCAGCACCGCCCCCAATTCCGGTGCCGCCAGCCGCTGGGTCTGAGCCGGAACCAGGCTCGCCAGTTCACGGCCCACCCGGCGCAGGATCGAGGGCTGCGTCTCGAACAGGTACTTGTCGAAGTAGTACGGAGAGCGGCGCCCGGAGCGGAGCACGAAGTCGCCCTCCAGCCAGGCCACCTCGACCATGTCGCGGGCCAGACGCGCGCGCTCGTCGGAGTTGGGGCCCTGGGACATCGACGGATCAGGGTAAGGCATCGGCGCGGGCCCGCAGGTCGAGCCAGATGACGTGCCGGGCCGGGTCGGCACGGTCGCCCGCGAACTTCACGCCCTCCGCCTCCAGACGGGCGCGGACGCGCTCGGTGGCGGTAGCGGTGGAGCGCCGGATGCGGCCGCCCGCGCCCAGCACCCGCACCGCGTTCGGGAATTCGGGATCGGTGGCCGCCTCATGCGCCGGCATGCGGGGCGATGGAAGGTCGGCGGCCGCCGCCAGGTCGCCGTAGGTGGTCCACTCGCCCGGTCCGACCAGGGCGGCGAGCGCGAACAGCCGCGCCCGCCGCTCCGGCCGCACCGCGCTCAGGCCCCGGAGAGGGCGAAGAGGAAGCGGAGCAGCGTCGCGATCCCCCGCGGCAGGTTGTCGAGCCGGAAGTGCTCGTTGGGGCCGTGGGGGCCGGCGCCGGCCTGGGAGAGGCCGCTGGACACCAGTTCGCCCCCCACGTGCTCGGCGAACGGCAGCGCCACCGGCACCGTCCCGCCCGACCGCTCCAGGATCGCCCGCTCTCCGAACGAGGCCTCGAACGCGGCCCGCAGCGCCTGCGAGGAGTGGCTCTTGTAGTCCAGCAGCACCGGCTTGGCCGACCCCAGCCGTTTGACCTCGACCGTGGTGCCGGCTGTGGCGAGCGACTTCACGTGCTGTTCGTAGGCGGCGAACACCTCGTCCGGATCCTGGTCTGGAACCAGCCGCATCGAGATCTTGGCCACCGCCCGGGCCGGGATCACGGTCTTGGCCCCCTCGCCGGTGAACCCGCCGATCATCCCGTTCACGTCCAGCGTCGGGCGCTGGCTGGTGCGCTCGATGGGCGCGAACTGCGGTTCCCCTTCCAGGGCCCGGGCGCCGGTCAGCTTCAGGAGCTGCTCGGTGAACGCCGGCGCCCGATTCCAGTCCGCCGTCTCCTCGGGGTCCGGCGTCCGCACCTTGTCGTAGTACCCGGGGACGGTGATGTGCCCGTCGCGGTCCTTGAGGCCGGCGATGATGTGCGCCAGCGTGTTGTTGGGGTTGGGCGCGACGCCGCCGTAGACGCCTGAGTGCAGGTCGATCGCGGGGCCGTGCACGTGGACCTCGGTGTAGACCATGCCCCGCAAGCCGGTCGAAAGCGCGGGTTCGTCGTCGGGTGAGAACCCGCCGTCCCAGATCACGGTGTAGTCGGACTTGAGCCGGCCCGCGTTCTGGGCCAGGTAGGTGGGCAGGGACTCACCGGAGATCTCTTCCTCGCCTTCGATCAGAAACCGGATGTTGACGCCTACGCCGGAGCGGGTCGCGTACTCCGCGGCCTTGAGCGCGGCGAAATGGTTGTTCTTGTTGTCGGCGCACCCCCGTGCGAAGACGTGGCCGTCACGCACCGCCGGCTCGAAGGGTGGCGTCACCCACTCCTCCAGCGGGTCCGGCGGCTGCACGTCGTAGTGCCCGTAGAGGGTCACCGTCGGCGCTCCCTCGCGGGCGCCGCGCCAATCGGCCTGGAGGACGGGGTTGCCGCCGGGGATCACGTCGGTGATCGTGACCTCGAAGCCCAGCGCGCGCAGCCGTTCCGCCAGCCAGTCACAGTTGCGGCGGCAGTCCGCCCGGTGCTCCGAGAGGGCGCTGATGGAAGGAATCCTCAGCTCTTCGAAGTACTCCCGCTCGTTCGCCTCCCGATCCGCCTCCGCCAGTCGCAACGCTTCGTCGAGTCCCATCGCTCCGATTCTGCGCCCTGGAGCCACGCCGGCTGCGGCCAGGCCGGGCATCCTGTGGGGATGGCCCAGGGCGTGATCGGCGCGGCTCAGGTGACGCTCCGGCTTCCCGCCTGCCACTCCCTGAAGGAGAAGCGGCAGGTGCTGGCCGGGCTCTTGCGGCGGCTGCGAACGAAGCACCCGGTGGCGGTGGCGGAGGTATCGGACCAGGACCGCTGGCAGCTGGCCGGCGTGGCGGTGGTCTGCGTCTCGGCCGACCGCGCCCAGGCGGACCGGGTGCTGGCGTCGGCGCTCGAGTTCCTGCGGGCGGGCGAGGGTGACTACCACCTCGCCGACGTGGCGACCGAGCTGATCACGCTCTGACCCCGACCGCCATCCCCGCCCAATCCCCGCCTTCGGGTGAAACCGGGATTACTGCCGGCGTGCGGGTCGGGCCAGCGCCTCCGCCTCCGCCTCGTCGTAGCCCGCGACCTCGCGCAGCACCTCCGCCGTGTGCTCGCCGAGCAAGGGAGGGCGCCGGCACACCGTGAACGGCCGGCCGTCGTAGCGCCAGGGCGCCGACACCTGGTGGACCGGCCCTGCGACCGGGTGGTCGACGGTCGTCTCCACCCCGCGGGCGACCGCGACCGGATCGGTGAAGGCGCCCGCCAGGTCGTGGATCGAGCCGGCGGGGACCCCGCCCTCCCGCAGCCGTTCCAACCAGACCTGGGTGGACGCCGCCGCCAGCCGGTCCTCGATCTCGCGGGCCAGCTCGTCGCGCCGGCCCTGACGTTCGCCGTTGGTCCGGAAGCGGGGGTCGTCGAGGAGCTCCGGCGCCCCGATCACCTCACAGAAGCGGGCGAACTGAGCGTCCGAGCCGACGGCGATGTTGAGGTGGCCGTCCTGGGTCGCGAAGGTGCCGTAGGGAGCGATCGTGGCGTGGTGGTTGCCGCCCTGCCCGGGGGCCGTGCCGGTCGCGAAATACCGGCCCGCCTGGTACGTCAGCAGGGCGAGCAGCGAATCGTTGAGGGCGACGTCGATGGTGCGTCCGCCGCCCTCCAGGTGACGTCCGACCAGCGCCCCCAGCACCGCATGGGCGGCGAACATGCCGGCCGCGATGTCGCCGATCGGGACGCCGACCTTCTGCGGTCCGCTGCCGGGCGCGCCGGTCAGGCTCATCAATCCGGACGTGCCCTGCGCGATCTGGTCGTACCCCGCCAGCGAAACCCAGTCCTGACCGAAGCCCGAGATGGACGCGTAGACGAGCTCGGGCTTGGCCGCCCGCAGATCGTCGGGACCAAGGCCAAAGCGGGCGGCGGTGCCGGGCCGGAAGTTCTCCACCACCACGTCGGACGCGAGCGCCAGGATGGTGGCGGCGCGGCGCCCCGCCTCGCTCTTGAGGTCAAGGACCACGCTCCGCTTGTTCCGGTTCACGGACAGGAAGTAGGACGACTCCGGGCGCTCGCCCGCGCCCAGGAAAGGCGGCCCCCACCCGCGCGCCTGATCGCCCTCGGGCGGTTCCAGCTTGATCACGTCCGCCCCCAGGTCGCCGAGGACCAGCGTGCAGTAGGGGCCCGCCAGAGCATGGGTCAAATCGAGGACGCGGATTCCCTCCAGTGGCAGCCCTCGAGCATCGTTGTCCGTCACGCCCCGATGGTGCACCAATGGGGGCCAAAGGCGTGGAATCGGCCGCGCTGGTGCGCCAACCGGGCAATCGACCATCCGTAGCATCTGACCCATCGTCAGCACCGCCACCGTCATCGACGAGTTCCAGGACACGCTGCCCTGGCCCCTCGATCCCTTCCAGCGCGAGGCGATCGAGAAGCTCGACCGGAGTCGCGGCGTCCTGGTCTGTGCCCCCACCTCGTCGGGCAAGACCGTGGTCGCGGACTACTGCAACTTCCGGGCCCTCCGGGATGGGGCCCAGGTCATCTACACCACTCCTCTCAAGGCGCTGAGCAACCAGAAATACCGTGACTTCTGCTCTGAGCACGGCGCCGGTCTGGTCGGACTGGTGACGGGCGAGAACACCATCAACGACACAGCACCGATCCTGGTCATGACGACCGAGATCCTGCGCAACGTGATCTACGACGACCCCGGCCGGCTGGAGGGCGTCCGGTACGTGGTCCTGGACGAGGTCCACTACATCGACGACGAGCCGCGGGGGTCGGTGTGGGAGGAGGTCATCGTCCAGGCCCCCGAGCACATCAAGTTCGTCGGGCTCTCGGCCACGGTCGGAAACGCGCAGGAGCTGGCGGACTGGATGTCCGAGAACCGGGGACCGGTGGCGACCGTGCTCCATCCCGAACGGCCGGTCGAGCTGCGTCTCTGGCTGGGGATGGCAGGTCGCTTCTATCCCCTCTTCGAGGGGGCGGGACAGATCAACCAGAGCACGTTCGAGCGCGCCGTGCAGGATGAGGAGGCGTCCCGCCTGGTCCGTACCTACCGGACCCTGCCGGGCAACGACCTGCTGCAGGTGATCGGTGAGCTTGACCGGCGCGACCTCCTCCCCGCGATCTACTTCATCTTCTCCCGCAAGGGATGCCGCGAGGCACTGCAGCGGTGCGCTCATCATGGTCTCGACCTCACCGACGACCGCGAGAAGAGGGAGATCGACGCCTTCGTGAGCGGCCGGCTGGCGACGCTGGTCGACTCCGACGAGTTAGCGCTCTTTTCCAAGCTGGTCGACGCGTCGATGCTGCGCCGCGGCCTCGCCACCCACCACGCGGGCCTGCTGCCCTACCACAAGGAGCTGGTGGAGGAGCTGTTCACGGCCGGCCTGATCAAGGTCGTATTCGCCACCGAGACCCTCTCGCTGGGGATCAACATGCCGGCTCGCGCGGTCGTCGTCTCTTCTTTCACCAAGTTCGACGGGATCGACTTCAAGACGCTGACCACGGGCGAGCTGACGCAGCTGATGGGGCGCGCCGGGCGCCGGGGCATCGACACGCTGGGCCACGGCATCGTCCTCAAGGAGGCCGACGTCGAGATCGCGACCATCTACGAGGTCGCGATGGGCGAAGGGCCGGTGATCGAGTCCAAGTTCGTGCCCAACTACAACATGGCGCTCAACCTGCTGCGTCTTTACACGCCCGAGCAGGCGGAGCAGCTGATGGCACGCTCCTTCGGCCAGTTCCAGCGCCGGGTCGCCGGGCACCGTGTGGAGGAGCGGCTCGACAACCTGCGCCGCCGGATCGCGGACCTCGACCTGGACTGGGGGAACGACGGGTGCACGCCCGAGGACGTCGCCGGGTACTTCGAAATCGAGGACCGGCTGCGGGGGATCCGGGCCGAGATCCGCCGCCTCAACCGCGACGTGGTGCCGGTGCGCCGGCGCGGCCGTGGGCAGGGTGGATATAAGGGCCGGCCCCACGGGATGGTGGGCCGGCGCCTGCACCAGCTTGACCAGGAGAAGCGAAGCCTGCAGGACAAGGAGCACAGGCTGCGGGTCGTCCGCTGCCC
Source organism: Candidatus Dormiibacterota bacterium (assembly GCA_963808785.1). Classification (GTDB taxonomy): domain Bacteria; phylum Chloroflexota; class Dormibacteria; order Dormibacterales; family Dormibacteraceae; genus CAVTSA01. The sequence continues at coordinate 111,308 of CAWEGH010000014.1, forward strand.
CAACTTCGGCGAGCACCTGGTCGCTTACGGCGAGCGGCGAACGCTGGAGCGTGAGCTGCGCGACGGCGAGCGTGCGCTGGCCGATCAGGCCGGAGGGCACGCCCGCAAGTTCCGGGCCCTGTGCCGGATCCTGGCCGACACGGGCTTTTTGCACGGCGAGAAGCCGACCGAGAAGGGTCTGCTGGCATCGCGCGTCTACGGCGAGAACGCGCCGGTGGTGGTGGAGGCGATCTGGCAGTCGCTGCTCGGCGGCCTGACCGCGCCCGAGCTCTGCGCGGTGCTGGCGCTGCTCGCGACCGAGGACCGGGGCCGGGACCGGGGCCCCCGCGGCGGGCCGCGCCGCTACCCGACCGCGGCGGTGGCCCAGGCCGCCAAGCAGGTCCGGCAGCTCTGGTTCCACTTCGCCGACCTGGAGCGCGAGCAGGGAGAGCAGAACCTGCGCCCCCTGGCCCACGACTACGTCGACTTCGCCTACCGGTGGGCCGCCGGTGAGCCGATGGACGCGATCCCGCTGCCCGCCTTCGTGGACATCGGGGACGCCATCCGCTCGATGAAAAACCTCTACTCGCTGCTCCGGCAGCTGGAGTACGCGGTGCGGGCGGCCGAGCTCCCGCTGGCGAGCGTGGTCTCCGACGCCGTGGAGGGGATGGAGCGGGACGTCATCCGCCGCACCTGACCCGCGGTCGCAAAGGAGCCGTTTCTCTGCGCACCGGGCCTACCGCCGTCATCGAAGGCCCGGATTGTCGAGAAACGGTCGGGAGCAGGTCAGTCCCGGTGCAGGACGACGACCGGGATCCGCCGCGTGGTCTTCTGCTGGTATTCCGCGAACTGCGGGTACTGCGTCGCCTGCGCCTGGAAGAGCCGGTCTCGCTCCTCCCCCTGCGCCACGCGCGCGGTCACCGGGAACTTCTCGGTCCCCACCTCCACGGTCGCGCTCGGGTTCGCGATCACGTTGTGGTACCAGGCGGGATTCTCAGGCCGGCCGCCCTTGGACGCCAGGACGACCAGATCGTCACCGTCCTTGGTGTACATGAGGGGATTGAGCCGCTCGGAGCCTGACCGGGCACCGGTCGTGGCCAGCAAGAGCAGCGGGGCACCCTCGAAGGGACCACCCACCTTGCCCTGGTTGGCGCGGAACTCGTCGACGACCTGCTCGTTGAAGTTGCTCACGGGAGCTTGAAACGAACCCACCCTCGAATCGATTCCGCCGCGCCGCCTACCCCGACGCGTCCCCTCCGCCGTCGACCACGATGACCTGTCCGTTGACGTAGCGGGCGGCGTCCGAGAGCAGGTAGACGGCGGTGCCCGCCAGCTCGTCCGGCTCTCCGATCCTCCCCATCGGGTTGTGCGCCAGCACCCGCTCCATGATGTCCGGGTTCGACCACAGGGTCTTCGCGAACCGGGTCCGGAAGACGCCGGGGGCGACGCAGTTGACCCGGACCGTCCTGCCCAGCTCGCTGGCCAGCTGGCGCGTCAGCATGATGACCCCGGCCTTGGTGATCCCGTAGATCCCCATCATCGGTGCGGGCCGCACCCCGGCCGTGCTCGCCACGTTGAGCACCGCCCCGCCGTGATCCCGCATCCAGGCCCGCCAGCAGGCCTGGGTGAGCAAGAAGTACCCCCGCAGGTTGACCTCGAAGGTCTTGTCCCAGGCCCCCGCGTCGGCCTCGATGAGAGAGCCGAAGTAGGGGTTGGTGCCGGCGTTGTTGACCAGGAAATCGACGCGTCCGTGGCGCTCCATGACGCTTGACACCAGCGACTCGATCTCGTCCGGCCGGCCGGCGTGGGATGCCACGCAGCTCGCCGATCCGGGCCGGATCGACTCCAGTCCCGCGACCGCCTCCCGCAGCTCCGGCTCCTTCCGCGCCGAGAGCACCACGGTCGCGCCGTGACACACCAGACCGGTCGCGATGGCCAACCCCAGTCCGCGGCTGCCACCGGTCACGAGGGCGACTCGGGAGTGCAGCGAGAATTCGGACGGAAGGTGGGCGGTCACCTCGCTACCATAACCGGGTCCATGGAGATCCTTTCCACCAAGGCGGCGGACGACATCCTGGCCCGGATCTTCGAAGCGTCGCCCAGCCCCAGTCCGCTCGACCAGGCGGAAGAGACGCTTCGCCATCCCAAGCGAGTGATCTACGTCGCGATGTCCAACCGCAATTTCTACTGGCGGTCGCACATCCAGAAGTTCGTGCTCGACGGGGGCGCGGTTCCGGTCAGCCCCTTCATGCTCTTCGACTACTACCTGATCCACACCGTGCCCAAGCACATCGTCCGGGAGGCGATGAACAACCTCCTGGCACGCTGCGACGAGTGCTGGGTCTTCGGGCGGATCTCGCTCGGCGTGAAAGTCCAGATCGGCATCGCCAAGCGGCTCTCGAAGCCGGTGCAGTACTACGACATCTCGGAACTGCCGGAGGCGGTGCTGCCGATCTCGGAGGAGACGGCCGAAGAAGAGCGCCGCGACTGAGTCGCCTCAGGTCGTCGAGCCCGGGGCTGATCGCCAGCCACCACGTGGGAGGTCAGGTGCGTTGCGCGTGCACATCATCGGTGACATGGAAGGCGTGGCCGGGATCGTCAAGTGGGAGCAGACGACCGGTGGCCATGCGCTCTACGAGGAAGGGCGGCGCCTCTACACGGCCGAGATCAACGCCGCCGTGCGGGGCGCGCGAGCCGGCGGCGCGAGCGAGATCGTGGTCATGGACTGCCACGGCGCCGGTGGTCCCTGGAGCTTCAACTCGCTCCTGCCCGAGGATCTGGACCCCGGCTGCGAGTACGTGGTCCAGGAGCACTGGACCGAGTACACCGGGGCCCTAGAAGCCGGCTGCGACGCGGCGCTGTTCGTCGGCATGCACGCACGGGCCGGCACCCGCGACGGCATCCTCAACCACACCGTCTCCGGCGAGAGCTGGCAAAACCTCTGGTTCAACGGAGAGGTGGTGGGAGAGACCGGCATCAACGCTGCGCTCTGCGGCCACTGGCGCTGCCCCGTGCTGCTGGTGACGGGGGATCTGGCCGTCTGCCAGGAGGCGACCGCCTTGCTCGGAGACGGGCTCACGACGGTCCCCGTCAAGTGGGGCCTGGGCCGCTTTTCCGCGCGCCAGCTGCCGGCACGGAAGGCTCGCGAGCTGATCGAGGAAGGGGCGCGGCGCGCGCTCGAGGACCTGCACGCGGTATCGCCCTACGATCCCGGATCCCCGGCCGAGATCAGGGTCGAGTTCACCAGGACGGAGGCACTCGACCGGTACGCCGCGCACCACGCCTGCGAGGTGGTCGCCGACCGCACGATCGCCGTCAGGGCCGCCGATTGGTGGACCGCCTGGCGCGCGTTCTACCTTTCCTGAGGCCAGGGCTACCGGCGCCGGCGGCGGTCTTCCAGATCCACGGCGCGCGAGATGCGATCGTCGAGCCGCCACTCCTCTTCCGCGGCCCAGACGCTGGCGAGGATCGCCTCCAGCTGGGTCGCGAGGTCGGGTGGGGACGCCGCCGGGTCGCCGTTCTGCATCGTCTGTCTCCTCTCCGTTCAGCGGCTCCGGTGCCACCGATCGATTCGGATTCTGACGTACGCCGGAGCGCTCAAGTACGTATGGAACGCATCAAGCCAGCCGCCTTTTCCGGTGTCGAGCGAACGATCGCGGCGGTGATGGAACGGTCATCGTAATGTTGTAATCGTGTATGTCGCCAACGGACAGCTTCTCATAACCCCTGACCTCGAGCCCGACAGCGGTGAGCTCGACGCCTACTCGAAGACGGTCAGCGGCGTCGCCGAGCGCCTGCTCCCGACCGTCGCGAGCCTCCGCGTGGGGCGGTCAGACCGCTGGCAGCAGGGCGCCGGCTCGGCCGTGGCGCTGTCCCCCGACGGCCTCCTCGTCACCTCCGCCCACGTCGTGGACGGCGCCACCCGTGGGTCGGCAACTCTCTTGGACGGCACCGAGCTCGTCCTCGAGGTCCTCGGCGCCGACCCCCTGTCCGACCTCGCCCTGGCCCGGGCACAGGGTGCACGGACCGCCGCCGCCACGATCGGGGACGCGGACCGGCTTCGCGTCGGCCAGCTGGTGGTGGCGGTCGGCAACCCGCTCGGCTTTTCGGGCTCCGTCACCGCGGGCGTGGTCAGCGGCACCGGGCGCTCGCTGCCGACTCGCTCCGGCGCCCAGCACCGCATCGTGGAAAACGTGATCCAGACCGACGCGGCGCTCAACCCCGGCAACTCGGGAGGCGCGCTGGCCGACGGGCGTGCCCGGCTGATCGGCATCAACACCGCGGTCGCGGGTGTCGGTCTGGGCCTCGCCGTGCCCATCAACCCGGTGACGATCCGGATCCTGAACGCGCTGCTGCGCCACGGTCGCGTCTCCCGCGGCTACCTCGGCATCGCCGGCGGCACCCGGCCGCTGCCGCCCACCGCGGCGGCACGGCTCGGCCGGCGCAACGCGATCGGGATCATGGAGGTGGTCGCCGGGAGCCCGGCCGACCGCGCGGGGCTGCGCGCCGGCGACCTGATCGTCGAGGTCGGCGGGCGCCCGGTCGGCAAGTCGGGCGATCTGCAGGACCAGATGGTGGGCGCGGCGGTCGGGCATCCGGTCGAGATCGAGGTTCTGCGCCAGGAGCGGCTGCTCCGGTTCACGGCCGTGCCGTCCGAGCTCCCCAGGGGCTGACCGTGCGGTTTGCCAGCAGATGGGGGGTCAACCGGCGCGCGTTAGGCCCATTCCGCTAGCAAACGGCACTTAGAACCACCCGGCGGTACCAGCGCTCCGGGTCGCGCAGCTCGTTCGGCCGCGGCAGGTTGTCCGGCCCCACCCACGCCAGGTTCAGCGTGTCCATGCCGTAAAGGTCGAGGATGCGCTCGCAGAACGCCTGACCCACCCTGTACTGCTGCATCTTGACCTCGAGGCCCGTGAGGCGCCAGACCACCAGATCCATCAGACTCCGCGAGCCGGACCGCTCCTCGTAGGCCTTCTCGAGCTGATCGAAGGTGGGCAGGATGCGGCGGCCGACCAGGTTCATGAGCAGGTTGCCGTATCCCTCCACCAGCGTCATCGTCGCCTGCACCCGCCGCACCACCGCCCACTGCTCGGGAGCCCCGAGGGTGAGACGGAGCACGCGATCCAGTGACATCTGACCGCCGTCGCGCGCGCCGACCGAACCGAGCAAGTTCTCCAGCGCGCGGTTCAGATGATCGCGAAGCCAGGGGTGCGCCGCGAACTGCCATGCGTGCGTGAGCTCATGGAGAATCAGCCAGCGGCGCAGGTCGCCTCCGTCGACCTTCGCCTGAGCCTGCCAGGTGGCCACGTTCTGCTCCACCAGGTACAGCGACTCGGTGCCCGGCGCGGCCGCCCGCGTCGCCCCCAGCTGCGGATCGAACTGGCCCAGCACGCGCCGCGCCAAAAGATCGAGCAGGAACGCGAGGTAACGGTCGATGCCCGCCTTGCCGACGTCCGTGAGGCGGGTCCGCGGCATCCGGCTGGCTTTCAACAGCGGATCCACCATGGACCGCATGCCGGCCACGTTGCGCTCCAGCCACTGGACGCGGTCCAGGGCTTCGAAACGGGCCAGGGTCCGGCCCTCCGGGAGGCCCCCGACGGCCTCCAGCAGCGGGGGCGTGACCTCGGCGGCGAGCCGGTTCAGCTCGTCGGCGGTGCGGGCGAGATCACCGGCCGGCACACGATCATCTCCGAGACGGGCACGCGCGAGCTCACCGACCTCGGTCCAGTCCAAAAGCTCGGTCTCGCCACCCAGCGGGCGGTTCAACTCGGCGAGCGCCACTGCCGCGGCGCCGATCGCGGCCCCGGCGAAGACGCCCTGGACGATCCGGCTTGTCATCCCGCCATCATCGTCGGTTGCCGGCGAGCTCCGCCGCGTCCGAGGTGGCCCGGCCGGTGTCAGCCGGTCGTCTTGGGAGCCGGCGTCGCCTTGGGGGTCGGGCTTGAAGAGGACTTACCGATGCTCAGCCCGGAAGCCGTCGCTGGCACCGGCGTGCTCGGCCCGGTGCCGGTCAGGTAGTAGTTGGGCAGCCCCAGGGAGTTGCTCCCGCTCTGGGCGATCCCGGTCGACGGCTCTGTGTACCACTGGCTGGGGGAGACCTTGAGCGCGGCCAGGGTGGTTTCCATGAACGCCTTCCAGGCCGGCGCCGCGATCAACACCGCGTCGACGCCGTTGGTGCCGACGTTCTCGTTGAGATTCCCGAACCAGAATGCCGAAGCCAGGACCGGATCCCAGCCCACGGTCCAGGAGTCGGTCCAGCTCTCGGCGGTCCCCGTCTTGGCGGCCGCCGGCCAGCCGTTCAGAACCAGGTTGGAGGTCGTCGAACCGAAGCCGAGCTCCTTGTACTGGGGCGTGGAGAGGATGGTGGTGGCGAGCCACGCCAGCTGCGGCGAGATGACCTGCTTGCCGGTCGCCTGGGGATTCCACTGGTAGAGGACCACGCCATCGGCGGTGCTCACCTTCTCGATCGAGGTGGCGGGATGCAGAACGCCCCCGGCGGCCTCGACCTGGGCCGCCTGCGCCATGTCGACGGTCGTCTCCAGATAGCCGCCCACGGTCAGGGAAGGACCGAAAGTGTCGGGAGCCCGGATGTTGTCGAAGAGCGAGCTGTAGCCGTCCTGGTAGAGCTGCGCGCCGTTGCAGCTGGGCCAGCCGGCGGTGCTGCCCGTGAGCGGGCCGTTGCAGCTGCTGTCCCAGACGTTGAGCCCCATGTTGCGGGCCATGTTCACAACCGACGCGGTGCCGCCCGGCTGCGAGAGCTCGGTCCAGATGGCGGGGATGTTCTCGGAGCTGGCCCAGCACTGCGCCAGGAAGCAGGCCGGGTAGGAGCCGGTCTCGTAGTTGGTCAAATGCCAGGTCGGCTCCGGCGAGTAGGAGGCGGGGCCGTCCGGGATCGGCGTCGACATGGTCAGCGCCTTGCTGTTGAGAGCCGAGGTGTAGTTGAGGATCTTGAAGGAGGAACCAGGGTGCCGCGGCGCCAGGGCCCAGTTGACGTCACCGTCGTACTTCTGGGGATCGTTGGGGTAGGCGGTGCCCACCATCGCCACGACCCCACCCGTGTTCGGGTCCAGCACCGTCGCCGCCCCCTGCTGGATGGTGAGGCGGGCAGCGGTGATCGCCTCGTTGGTGACCGCGTCCTGCGCCAGGTTCTGGATGCCCGGGGTGTAGGGCGTGGAGATCCGGTAACCGCCGTCCTGGACCTGGGCCTGGGAGAGGTTGAAGTCGGCCTCCATCTGGTTGACGACGTAGTTCACGTAGTCGGGGTTCTGGAAGAACGTCGGCCCCTCGGTCTGGTAGGTCAGAGGCTCGGCGTAGGCGGCGAGGGCCTGCTTCTTGGTGATCATCCGCTGCTTGACCATCGCGTTCAGCACCTGCTGCTGCCTGTACTTGGCGCTGGATGGGTTGACGATCGGGCTGTACAGATTCGGGTTGCGGGGAATGCCGGCGAGCATGCTGGCCTGCGCCAGGTCGAGCTGGTCGGTGTTGAGCCGGAAGTAGTTGATGGCGGCCGCCTCGGCACCGGTCGCGTTGTTGCCGTAGCTGACCCCGTTGAGGTACATGCCCAGGATGTCTCGCTTGCTGTACGCATGCTCGATCTGGATCGCGAGGATGATGTTCTTGATCTTCAGCGAGGGGGTGCCGTCGAATCCGTTCTGGAGTTCGAGCTTGGCCAGCTGCTGGGTGATGGTCGACGCGCCCTGCGCCGTCGAGTTGGATTCGAAGTCGGCCAGGCCGGCGCGCACGATGCCCGCCGGATCGATGCCCGGCTGCTCGTAGAAGCCCGAGTCCTCGATCGCCACCGTGGCCTCGGGCAGATAGGTGCCCATCTGGCCCAGCGCCTGCTGGTAGTGGGCGGCGTGGTCGGTGGGCCGGATGTCGGCCATCAGCCCTCCGCCGGCGTCGAAGATCTCGGTGTCGGCAGGGAGCGGCTTCTCGGTCAGGACGTGGGCGTTGGGCAGGTTGGAGGCATAGGTCACGTAGCCCTGGGTGCTGCCCAGGAACGCTGCCACCGCGATCACCCCGACCAGCGCCACCTTCGCCAGCTGCGGCACCCACCGGCGCGCGCCCGCCGGGGCGAGGTCGCCCCCCCGGCGCGTGGACCGGCGCCGGACGCCCTTGTAGGCGCTGGCCCGCAGCCGCCGGCCGCGCGCGTCCCGCAGGACGTGTCCGCTGGGCCGAGAGGAGCGAGCCGCCCGCACCTGATGCCCGACGCTGGCGCCGGCCCGGCGCAACACATCGGCGGCGTCAGCCGCGGGCGCGGCCCCGACCCCACGGGCGGTGGTCCCGGCAGCGGCCCGGGCGGTGCGGCCCTGATGGACTCGTGCTCCGATCTCGCCCAGCCGGACGCTCAGGGACTCGAGGGCGGCGACCATCGCGACGAGCGCACGGTCGGCCCAGGAAAGCGACGGCTTCGTCGCAAACCAGTTTCGGAGCCTTTGGATCAGTGCTGTGTTCATAAATCAGCGCATGACGGAGCACGAGCCTTCGCGCCGCCTCAGGTACAACGACCTGAACCGCTTAAACGGTACTGATTCGAGCCCTCGACGTGCAGGGACGAACTTGGCGCTGCGGTCTCGAGGGGCGTCAGACGTTGTCGGTCCCGGATCGGGGCGCGAGGTCACGTATGTCCTCCACCTGGGCGACCAGCCAGCGGCTGATGTCGTGCGACGCGATCACCCGGTTGATGGCCTGGCCGCGCCACTCCCTCTCCGCCGCGGGCGCCGTCAGGGCCGCCTGCAGCGCCTCGGCGGTGGCGTCGACATCGAACGGATTGACCCCGAACGCGAACTCGCCCAGCTCCTCGAACGCGCCCGCGTTCTCCGAGAGGACCAGCGCTCCCGCGCGCTCGTTGAGCACCATCCCCTCTTTCGCGACCAGGTTCATCCCGTCGTAAATCGGGTTCACGAGCAACACGTCGAAGTCGCGGTAGAGTGCGAGCGCGCGTGAGAAGTCCTCCTCCAGCTCGAGCCGGATCGGCTGCCAGCCCTCGGTTCCCAACCGCCGGTTGATCCGCTCGGCCGTCCGCTTGATCTCCTCCAGGTAGTCCCGGTACACCTTCACGTCCTGCCGGGAAGGCTGGAGGAAGGCGTGGAACTGCACCTGTCCGGTCCATTCCGGGTGCGCGCGCAGGAGCCGCTCGTAGGCCAGAAACCCGCGCACGATGTTCTTGGAAGGATCGGTGCGGTCGACGCGCGCGATGCGGCGTGGTGGCCGCTCCACTCGCAGCTCCTCCAGCTCTCGTTCCACGTCCGGAGTCGTCGATTCCTGAGCCAGCCCGGTGAGGTCGACCGAGATCGGGTAATGGCGCACCCAGACCGCGCGTCCGTCGTGCAGCACGACCCGGTCCCGGTGGTCGACGCGGAGGCCCAGCAGCTCCTCGCAGCTGAGGAGGAAGTTGCGGACGTCGACACTGGTCTGGAACCCGATGACGTCGTTGGCGAGCAGACCGTCAAGGATCGCGTGCCGCATCTCACGCGGGATCACCTTCCAGTAGTTGGGGGTGGGCCAGGGGATGTGGATGAACTGCTGCAGGGTGGCCTCGGGGAGCGCCTCCCGGATGTTCCGAGGCGCCAGGTAGAGCTGATAGTCCTGGGTCAGCACCAGCGGTGGCCGCTCCAGGTCCCGGGCGACCTGGATCACGCGGTCCGCCATCAGCCGGTTCACCTGGCAGTAGCCCTCGCGCCACGCCTCCCAGGTCCGTTCCGTGATGACCGGCTCGTAGGCCAGGTTCCAGAGATAGTGCTGGAGAAACCAGAGCAGCGGGTTCGAGATCACCGAGTAGTAGCGGTGATAGGCCTCCGGTTCGGGCACCGCGTAGTGGATTCGCATCGCTTCCAGACGGCCGGGAACCTCCACCGGCCGTCCCGACTCTCCGCGCTTCCGTTCCACCTCACTGCGCGCGCAGCAGACCCAGTCGGCGCCGGTGGCGTCGGCCACCGTGAGCAGCGCCGTCACCAGCCCCCCCGAGCCCTTCCGCATGCTTCCCCGCGGCCCCGCCTGGTAGGGCGCCCGGTTGGAGACCACCACCGGCGACCAAGCCGCCAGCGCCCTCGCAGCGAACTCACGAATCGATTCCGACTCCGACGGATCACCCGTCATCCGAGCCGGTCCCAATGAGGTGTTGACAGAATCTTGACATCACCTTACCTTGCCCCTCGACCAAACATCCGCCGGGGAGCGCGCGGCCCGTGGCCACCCTTTCCCCAGTCACCGGCAGGGAGTACGGACGGCGTGATCTCAGAAGCCCTCGATCAAATCTTGAAGCTCGAAGCAACCGAGCAGGCACGTCAGCGCAAGCTGGCACAGGAGCGGGAGCTCCATCAGCAACTGGACCGCTGGCTCGCCCAGATCGAGGACATGCTGGAGGACGATCACCGCACCATCCCGGAGTCGCTGTACCGCGAGCTGGCGGCGTTCCTGCGCCAGCACGCGCCGGCGCTGCACAAGACGCTGGTGCGCTCGAAGACGCGGGACGCGGCACAGGTGCTCGACATCGTCTTCGATGCGCAGGAGGTGTTGAAGTGCCCGGCACGGGTCCAGCCGACCCGGCGATGATCCGCCTTCTGTCCGCCTGAGCGCGCTCCTACCGCCTTCTTCCCGGCGTCCCGGACAGGTATGCTCTGCTGAGCGTGGACCGGTGCGCCCGGCGCCGGCGGAGGAGGATGAATGGAGAACGACCCCTCACGGCGAGCGATGGCAGCGCCACCCCAGCTCTCAGAGGACGGGAGGTGGTGGTGGGACGGGTACCAGTGGGTGCCCGCGCCGCAAGCGCAGCCGCCGGCCGCCTCCCAGACTTCCCCTTCGACGGCGGCCTACGAGCAGTGGGTGGACGCGCGGCGAACTCCGGAGGCCGCCGAGGGCGAAACGCCGGCACCCGACGCTCAGCTTGACGCTCCTCCCTGGAGGGACTCTCCCACCGGGGTCGAGGGCTCTTACCAGCCCCCCGACCCGGGCCCGGCGTCCCAAGGGCAGCCGGCCGTCGCGGGGGCCCCGTCCGGGGTGGTTCCACCCCGGCTCCCGCAGGCCCGGGCCGACGACACGCCCTGGACGCTGGAGCCGGGCTCCGGCTCGCCCGCCTTCCCGACCCCCTCGCAGCAGCCGGGGGCGCGGCCCGCGGGTCCCCCCGATCCCGTGTCCGCTCCCGCCGACCGTGTGGACACCTCCTCCCTCGTCAAAGTAAGGGCGCCCGCCCCCAACCGGGGGCTCCGGCGGGCCCTCTACCGTGCCACCGGCATCAACATGGGCGCCGGGACGCGGGAACGGGAGCACGACCGGCTGCTGGAGCTGGCACGAACGCCGGTCATCGATCCCCCGGAACGGATCGCGTTCGCCTCCGCCAAGGGTGGCGTCGGGAAGAGCACCACCACCTTGCTCACGACCAGCGAGCTGGGGCTCATCCGCCACGACCGCATCCTGGCGGTCGAGTGCAACCCCCATCACGGCACCTTCCGCAGCCGGGTGCGCAACTACCACAACCGCTCGGTCCGCGACCTGCTGGACGCGCTCAACCAACTGCATCGGGACGAGGACCTGACCTACCCGATGCTCCATCGCTACACCACGCTGATCGACGAGGCGCGACTGGAGACGCTGACCGCGCCGCACGACCCCACCATCTCGCAGGCGCTGGGCGAAGAGGACTACCGCCGGGTCTTCAACGTCCTCTACCGCTACTACGACCTGATTTCGCTCGACCTCGGCACCGGTCTGCTCGACTCGGGGACGCACTACATCCTGTCCCGGGTCTGCGATCAGGTCGTGGTGGTCGTCGAGTCGGCGGTCGACGGCGCCGACCTGGGGCTGCACACGCTGCGCTTCCTCACCGCCCGGCGCGGCGCGGAGTGGGTCCGCGAACGTGCGCTGGTCGTGATCAACCAGGTGCGCAAGGACAGCCTGGTCAACGTGCACGAGATGCAGAACATGTTCGGGCAGATCGCCCGCCGCTGCCTCACCGTGCGCTGGGACCGGCACCTGGAGGCGGGCGGCGTCTTCCAGTGGGACGAGATCGCGGCCGGCACCCGCGAGGACTTCCTGGCGCTGGCGGCGGAGCTGGCGGGCGGCTTCCGCCTCGGCGCCGCACCCGACACCGACCGCCCCGGTCACGCGCCCCGCTGACGCCGGGACCACGCAGGTTCGGGGTGGGAGGAATGAGCGAAATGTCCGTGGAAGCGCTGCGTTCGAGGGTCAGTGGCCTGATGCCGCGCGCGCGGCGCGACCTGGCCGAGCTGGTCGCCTTCCGATCGGTCGCCAACGCGGCCCTGGAGCCGCGCGAGGAGTCTCTGGGGGCCGCCGAGCGCGTCGCCGCCCTGCTTCGTGAGGTGGGTCTCGACGACGCTGCGCTCTACGACACCGCCGACGGCTACCCGGCCGTGATCGGTCACGCGCCGGCCCCGGCCGCGGCGCCGACGGTGCTCCTCTACGCCCACTACGACGTGCAGCCGGCGCTTTCCGAGTCGCTGTGGGCGAGTCCCCCCTTCCGGCTCACGGAGCGCGAAGGGCGTTGGTACGGGCGCGGCGCCGCCGACGACAAGGGCAACCTGGTCGCGCATCTGACCGCGCTGCGCGCCCTTGAGGGCCGGTTCCCGGTCGGCATCAGCGTCATCGTGGAAGGCACCGAGGAGCAGGGCTCGCCAGGTCTGGAGGCGTTCGTAAGGGCGCGTCCCGACTTGCTGCGAGCGGACGCGATCGTGATCGCCGACGTCGGCAACGTGGAGGTGGGCGTGCCCACGCTGACCACCACGCTGCGCGGAGGGGCAGGCGTGGTGGTGGAAGTTCGGGCGCTGCGCTCCTCGCTGCATTCGGGGATGTTCGGCGGCGCCGCGCCCGACGCGCTGGCCGCCCTGATCGCGATGCTGGCGAGTCTGCGTGACCCGGAGGGAAACACCACCATCCAGGGCCTGACCGGTGACCGGGCGGTGTGGGACGGCGCGCAGTACCCGATGGAGCGGTTCCGGAACGACGCCACCATGCTGCCGGGGAGCCGGGTGCTGGGCAGCGGCACGGTCGCCGACATGCTGTGGGCACGGCCCGCGCTGACGGTGATCGGCATCGACTGCCCGAGCGTCGAGGGCGCGTCACCGACCATCCAGGCGAGCGCACGCGCCAAGCTCAATCTGCGCGTGCCGCCCGGTATGGACGCGAGGTTCGCGCAGGAGGCGCTGGTGGCCCACCTGGAGAAGGCGGCGCCCTGGGGCGTGGAGGTGGCGGTCGAGCGCGGGGAGCCGCATCCGCCCTTCCGAGTCCCTCCGGCGGGGCCGGCGACGGCGGCCCTCGAGTCCTCGCTGCGGGATGCGTTCGGCATGGAGGTGGTGCGGATCGGCGAAGGAGGATCGATCCCGCTCGCGACCGCCCTCCACGAGACCATCCCGCGGGCCGAGCTGGCGCTCCTGGGGGTGGAGGACCCGCTGGCCGCGATGCACGCCCCGAACGAGAGCGTGGACCCGCGCGAGATCGAACACATCGCCCTCGCCGAGGCACTCTTCCTCACCCGCTACGCCACCCCGCGCTAAATCCCCGTTTCGCACGGAACGGGTCCCATGGGGGCGGAAATAAGGCCCCCTTCGTGCGAAACGGGAGCTGGGGGGAGGTCAGGCGAGGTGGCTCTGGGCCCAGAGGTCGATGCCGGCGTCCACCGCGAAGCGATCGATCTCGTGCAGTTCGTCTTCGCTGAAAGTCAGGTTGCTCACAGCGCCCAGGTTCTGGTCCAGCTGGCCCACGCTGCTGGCGCCGATCAGTGCCGAGGTGACGCGATCGTCGCGGAGCGTCCAGGCGATCGCCATCTGGGCCAGGGTCTGACCGCGGCGGCGGGCGATCTCGTTGAGACCACGGATCCGCGTCAGGGTCTCCTCATTGATCATGGACTGCGAGAGGGAGCCCGGCCGCGACGCGCGGGAGCCCTCCGGGATGCCGTTCAGATACCGATCCGTGAGCAGGCCCTGGCCGAGCGGCGAGAACGCGATGCAGCCGATGCCCTCCTCGCCCAGCACCGGCATCAAGTCGGTCTCGATCCAACGGTTGAGCAGGGAGTATGAAGGCTGGTGGATGAGCAGCGGGGTCCCCATCGTGCGCAGGATCGCGGCCGCCTCCCGCGTCCTGTCTCCCGAGTAGGAGGAGATGCCCGCGTAGAGCGCCTTCCCCTGGCGCATCGCGGTGTCGAGCGCGCCCATGGTCTCCTCAAGGGGCGTCTCGGGGTCGAAGCGGTGCGAATAGAAGATGTCGACATAGTCGAGGCCCATCCGCGCCAGGCTCTGGTCGAGGCTGGCCAGCAGGTACTTGCGCGAACCCCACTCCCCGTAGGGCCCGGGCCACATGTCGTACCCGGCCTTGGTCGAGATGACCAGCTCGTCGCGGAACGGGTGGAGGTCGGAGGAGAGGATTCTCCCCAGGGTCTCCTCCGCCGATCCGTAGGGCGGTCCGTAATTGTTGGCCAGGTCGAAGTGGGTGATCCCCTGGTCGAACGCCCGGAGCAGGATGTCCCGCGACTCTCCCAGCGGCCGGGTGCCACCGAAGTTCTGCCACAGGCCGAGGGAGATGGCGGGCAGCTTGAGCCCACTGCGGCCACTGCGGCGGTAGGCCATGGTCTGGTAACGGTCGTGGGAGGGTTGGTAGGCCATCAGCCGAGCGTAATTCGCGCCGCGCCCTGACGAGAGGCCCGCACGGGTATCCGGCCGGCAAGCAGGCAGAGGACGCCGAGCAGGCCCCAGCCCGCGAGCGCCACCCAGGGCAGTGTGTACCCGCCGGACCGGTCCGCCAGCAGGCCGAACAGCGGAGCACCGACGAACATCCCGGTGAAGGTGATGGCGGTCCCGATGCCGATCGCGGATGCGGCGTGCTGGAGCGGCACCTCTTCGGCGGCCACCGCGATGTAGAGCGCGTTCCAGCCCATCCCCGACAGGCCGAGCAGAAAGGCGACGGCCGCCAGCAGCGCCAACGGCGTGCCCGCGTGCCCCAGCCAGGCCATGCCGAGGCAGGCCGCGGCGGAGAGCAGGCCCGTCACCGCCATGATCGACAGGCGGCCGGCGCGGTCCGATACCAGCCCCCAGCCGATGCGTCCCACCAGGCCTCCCAACTGGAGCACTGCCAGCAGGCGCGCGGCGGCGATGACGGAGAGCCCGGCGCCGTGGTGCAGCGAGCTGGGGAGGTACGTCACGCTCGCCCCCAGGACGCCCATGAAGACCCAGGCAAAGCCCGTGGCGGCGAGGAACCGCCGGCTGGTGAAGAGAGCCGACGGATCCAGCGCCGCCGCGCGGGCGCGTGCGGCGCCGGGCTCTCGATAGACGACGACGAAGATGCCGACGGCGACCACTGCCACCACCGCGACGGTCCAGAAGGCGGCGGGCCAGCCGGCGGCCAGCGCGATGGGTGGCAGCACGAGCGCGGCCGTGATGCCTGCCAGCGTGACCCCACTTTGACGGATGCCGAGCGCCAGGCCCCGCTGCGACCGCGGGAACCACTCGGCGATCGCCCGCGAACCGCCCGGCGAGCCCGACGAGGCACCGATGGCGGCCGGGACCAGGAGCAGGAAGAGAGGCCAGAACGTCGCCGCCATCGAGGCCGCGACCAGCGCGCTCGCCAGGAGCAGCGCACCTCCCGCCAGCACCCGCCGTTCACCAAACCGATCGACCAGGAAGCCGAAGGGGATGAACCCCAGCAGCATCCCGCCCCAAATCGCGGAGGTCAGCAGGCCGAGCTGTGCGTTGCCGATGTGAAGCGAACCCATCAGCACCGGGCCGATGGCGGCCGGCGTCTGCTGGGGCATCGAGACGCCGACCTGCATCACCGTGGCCCCGCCCAGCACCGCCCAGCGATAGCGACCCGCCACCCGGCAACGATAGACGGGGCCGGACCGGCGACCACGCGGCATGCCAGGATGGCGGCGTGGAGGAAGGATGAGCGAGCCTCGTGCGATCGTGGTCGGCAGTGAGAACGCGAGGGTCGGGATCGACCAGGCGATGGCGGTGCTGCGCGGGGGCGGGACCCCGCTCGACGCGGTGGTGGCCGCGATCCGTGAGGTGGAGGCGAACCCGGAGGATCACTCGGTCGGCTACTCGGGCCTGGCCAACCTGCTCGGTGAGGTGGAGCTGGACGCCAGCGTGATGGTCGGCGACACGCTGCGGGCAGGTGCGGTGGGAGCGCTCCACGGCTATCAGGACGCGATCGACCTGGCCCGCCGCGTGATGGAAGGGCTGCCGCACGTGCTGGTGGTCGGAAGCGGCGCCGATCGGCTTGCCGCCGAGACCGGACTGCCTGCCGCCGACCTGACCACCGACGATTCGCGGCGGACCTGGCAGGGGATTCTGGAGGGCACCGGCACCCGCCGCCTGGATCCGTCGTACCTGGAGCAGGTCCGCGCGCTGTCGGCGGCGCTGACGCCAGGGCGGGGCGAATCAGACCCGCGCCAGGGCACCGTGAACGTGATCGCCCGCGATCGCGAGGGCCGGATCGCCTGCGGTGTCAGCACCTCCGGATACCCGCTCAAGTACCCGGGGCGACTTGGCGACTCGCCGCTCATCGGCGCCGGCAACTACGCCGACGATCGCTGGGGCGCCGCCGCCTGCACCGGCTACGGCGAGCTGGCGATGCGCGCCTGCACCTCGCACAGCGTGGTCACCTTCATGCGCTTTGGGATGCCGCTCGAGCAGGCGGTCGTGCAGGCGATGGAGGATCTCCGCCACCTGCAGACGGCAGGCGGGATGAACATCGTGGCGCTGGACCGCGAGGGGCGCCCGGCGGCGGCCTCCAACGTCGAGGGCTCGAAGTACATCTACCTCGCCGAGGGGATGGACGGTTATGTCGTCGCGCCCAGGCTTCACGTTCCGTTCGACTGAGCATGGACCGCTCGAACGGGTACGAGCAGCACGCCCAGGAGTTCGTGCGGAGGCGAGACCCGGCCATCGGACTCGACGTCGTTCGCGAGTGGGCGTGCCAGTTCGCCCCCGGGGCACGGGTGCTGGAGTTGGGCTGTGGCCACGGGGTGATCTCTGGGGCGCTGGTGGAACGGGGAGTGACGCTGTCTGCCGTCGACGCGTCGCCGACCCTGCTCGACGCCTTCCGCAGTCGGTTCCCGAACGCCCGGACGCAGTGCGCCGCGGCCGAAGACTCGACGTACTTCGATCGCACGTTCGAGGGGGTCATCGCGTGGGGCCTGGTGTTCCTGCTCCCGGTCGACGCGCAGCGCACGGTGATCGCACGGGTTGGGCGGGCTTTGGAGCCCGGGGGGAGGTTCCTGTTCACCGCACCGCGTGAGGCGAAGGTGTGGATCGACGTGCTGACCGAACAGGAGTCCCGCTCGCTGGGTGCGCAGGCGTACGTGTCGTTGCTGCGCGAGTCAGGATGCGAGGTCCAGCTCGGGCGCACCGACGCCGGCGGCAACCACTATTTCTTCGCCACCAAGAAGGATTTCCCTCGGCATCAGATGAGACATCATTTGATGCCTGATGCCCCACCGGACTACCGTCACCCTTGACTCGGACGTAGCCGAGCTCGTCCAGCGGCGGATGCGGGAACGCGGAGCCACGTTTCGGGCGAGAGCGTCACCAGGCGTCCAGGGTCTGGCTCGAGAGCGCGATGTGAGGATCCGAGACGATCGGCCTGCCGTGGCTGGTGCTGCTCGGATTCTTGAGACTCGCCACGGCCCGTGCGATCGGGATCAGCCTTCCGATCACGACGGCCCTCGCCGTCGTCCAGGGCTGGCTTGATGAGCCTGCCACCACTGTGCTCGAGCCCACGGGACGCCACTTGGACCATCTCGCGACGCTGTTGAACGCCGTCGGCAGGGGCGGCAATCTCGTCCAGGACGCACACCTGGCGGCGCTGGCGATCGAACACCGGGCGACCGTGGTGTCGTTCGACCGCGACTTCGATCGGTTTCCCGGTGTGCGCCGCCGTGACCCGGCCTGACCTTTATCCCACGAAGAAGAACGACACCGCGACGATCACGTAGACGCCGATCAGCTCCAGCCCCTCCAGCCAGTTGCTGCGCCCGTCCATCGTGAGCAGCGCCGCGATCAGGGTCGCGAGCGCCACCGAGCCCACCTCCAGGGGCGTGAAGATGAAGTTCATGGGGTGGCCGGCGAGAAGGGAGAAGAAGACCAGCGCGGGGGCGACGAACAGCGCCACCTGACCTGCCGAGCCGAGCGCGATCTCGACCGCGATCTCGGCCTGGCCGCGGATCGCGAACATGACCGCGCTTGCGTGTTCGGCCGCGTTGCCGATGATCGCGATCACGATCACTCCGATGAAGACCTCAGAGAGCCCGAGGGCGGTGATCGTGGGGTCCAGCGACCGGGTCAGGAGTTCCGACTCCAGCCCGACCAGGACCGCCGCCACCAAGAGCAGGAGCAGCGCCTGCCAGGCGGGCCACGGCTGCCGCCCGCGCTCGGGCTCGCCGGCCTGAAAGTAATCGGCGTGCGTGAACAGTGTGAAGACGAGCGTCGCCCCGTAGATCAGGATCAGTGCCCCCGAGACGACTTCCGAGACGACCAGCCGCTCGTGGCCGGTCACGGTCGTGCTGAGCACGAAGATGCTGGGCATGATGAGCCCGATCACCGCCATGAACAGTGAGGCGGCGTGGATGTTGACCGAACGCACCGAGAACCGCTGCTCCTTGTAGCGGAGGCCGCCGGCGAACAGCGAGGCGCCGAGTACGAGCAGGACATTCCCCAGGATCGAGCCGATCAGCGACGCCTTCACCACCACCAGCTGGCCGTTCACGATCAGCAGCGCCGAGACGATGATCTCGGTCAGATTTCCGAACGTCGCGTTGAGGAGGCCGCCGGCGCGGGGTCCGGTGCGGATCGCCAGCTCCTCAGTGCCCCGACCGATCATGCCCGCCAGGGGGACGATCGCGAGGCACGCGAAGAGGAATGTCAGCTGGGGCTGCTGGAGGAGTTCGGCGACGATGGACGCCGGGACGAACGCGAGGAGCCACTCCAGCCGCGGGCGGAGCAGGCCTCTGGGCATCTCCGTCAAGGTGGGACCTAGCATATGGGTCCGCCCGGACCCGGCTGGGGAGGTGCCGGACGCCAGCGCCGAGACGAGGAGACAGCGGGAAGCACGCATGTCGGAGACCACGGATCCGCGGCAGCAGCAGGTCGCCCGGGTGCGGAGCCTGCGGAAGCGGGCCGCCGCCGGCGGAACCCGCTACCTGCCCCGGCTGCGCGAGCAACACAAGCTGACGGCCCGGGAGCGCCTCGACCTGCTCCTGGACCCGGGTTCATTGATCGAGGACGGGCTCCTCGCCAATGTCCTCGCCAAGGATCTCCCCGCCGACGGTGTCGTCACCGGGCTGGGGACGGTCGGCGGTCGCCAGGTCTGCGTGATGGCCAACGACCCCACCGTGAAGGCCGGCTCGTGGGGTGCCCGCACGGTGGAAAAGATCCTTCGCCTCCAGGAGACGGCGGCGCGGCTCCGGGTTCCGCTCTTCTACCTGGTCGACTCCGCCGGCGCCCGCATCACCGACCAGATCGAGATGTTTCCGGGCCGGCGCCACGCCGGGCGCATCTTCTTCAACGAGGTCCGGCTCTCCGGCCGCGTCCCCCAGATCTGCCTCCTCTTCGGCCCCTCGGCAGCGGGAGGCGCTTACATCCCCGCCTTCTGCGACGTGGTGGTGATGGTCGAGGGCAACGCGTCGATGTACCTCGGGTCCCCCCGGATGGTGGAGGTGGTGGTCGGGGAGAAGGTGGACCTGGAGTCGCTGGGGGGCGCCCGCATGCACTGCACCGAGTCAGGCTGCGGAGACTTCCTGGTGGCCGACGACAAGGCTGCGATCGCGCTCGGACGCCGCTATCTCTCCTACTTCCCGCTCCGGCATGACGAGGCGCCGCCGGCCGCCGCTCCGCGCCCGGCCCGGCCAGGGAAGTCGATCGCCGAGATCGTCCCGCACGAGCCGGGGCGCGGCTACGACATGCACCGCGTCATCGACCGGATCGTCGACGAGGGCTCCTGGCTCGAGCTCAAGGAACTGTTCGCGCCCGAGATCCTCTGCGGCCTCGCCCGCCTCGACGGAGAGGTGGTGGGCGTGGTCGCGAACCAGCCTCAGCACCGGGGCGGGGTGCTCTTCATCGACAGTCCCGACAAGGCGGCGCGGTTCATCTGGCTCTGCGACGCGTTCTCGATCCCGCTGCTGTTCCTGACCGACGTGCCTGGGTTCATGATCGGGACCGAGGTCGAACGTCGAGGCATCATCCGCCACGGCGCGAAGATGATTACCGCGGTCTCGGAGGCAACCGTCCCCAAGATCTCGGTCGTGCTGCGCAAGGCCTACGGGGCCGGGCTCTACGCGATGGCCGGCCCCGCCTACGGCACCGACTGTGTGCTGGCGCTGCCCTCCGCCGAGATCGCGGTGATGGGCCCCGAACCGGCGGTCAACGCGGTCTTCTTCAACCAGCTGGCCGAGCTGCCGGCGGGGGAGCGGGAGCGACGCCGGCGCCAACTCGAGAACGAGTACCGGGAGGACGTGGATCTGATCAAGCTGGCGTCCGACTTGATCGTCGACGACGTGGTGGAACCGGACCGGCTGCGCGAGGACCTGGTCGCGCGCTTCCGTGCCTATCGCAGCGGGTGGGAGCCGCCGTTCGACCGGCGCCACAGCGTGCCGCCGGTGTGACGACGCCGCGCGTCCGGGTCAGGCTGCGCGAGTTCGAGGAGCACGATCTGGAGGCGGTCGCCGCGTGGGCCACGGATCCAATGGTGACCGCCTTTCTGACCTGGGACACCGAGGACCTGGTGGGGGCGCGGCGGTGGATCCGGAATGCGCGGTCGGAGGCCGATCGAGTACCGCGGCTGGTGTGGGAGCTGGCTGCGTGCGACGCCACCCAGAAGGTGATCGGCTCGGGCCGGCTTTCGATCCGCGACCCCGCCAACCGCGCCGCCGACATCGGGTACGTGGTGCGTCGGGACCACTGGGGGCAGGGGCTCGGCACCGCCATCGCGACCGAGTTGATCGAGTTCGGGTTCCGGCGGCTGCAGCTGCACCGGTTGTGGGCCACCTGCGTCGCCGAGAACGTGGCGTCGGCGCGGGTGATGGAACACGCGGGGATGCGGCTCGAGGGACGGCTGCGGGACCACGTCCTCCTGCGGGGGCGGTGGCGGGACTCGCTGCTCTACGCGATCGTGCGGGATGAGGACGCCCGCTGGCGCCGCTCGCGACCTCGCGACGTGGGTGCGGGCTAGCGCCCGAGCGCTGGCGCGCTCGAAGGGCTCGGAACCGTGCGTGCCAGTTGCGGGCGCGCATCTGTTTGCGGTGCCTCCAGGATGGTGAGACACCGAGCGAGTCATGAGGGCACGGATTCTCGACAATCCGGGCCTACAGCGCGCCCGGTAGGGCCGGAGTGTAGAGAAACGGCCCCCGGACCGGCGCGTTGGACGCTTCTGCGGAGCAGGGGGAGCTTGACGTCGGGGAAATTGGCTGCGACGGCGCTAAGGCAACGGCATTGCGCCCCCCTGGACCCCCCCGGCGGCACTCGCCGCCGAACCCTGCCGGGCCAGCGGTGCGGCGTGCTCTCGTGAGGTTCGGCCGGCGACTTGCATTGGGCTGGCGCCCAAGCGCTTCGCGCCCGCTCGTGCGTATCGGGCGCGGCTCAGACCTCGTGGGGCGCAACGCCGGCGGGTCAAGGGAGCGCGCCCGCAACCGGCACGCGCTGCTCCTAATCCACTCCGCGTGCGCTCGCCTTGGCGGGCCGGCGTGAGCGCTCCGTAATGGTTTTGAAACACGTGCCTGTCAACGTCAGGGGCGAGGTGCAACACCAATGAGTGATCTGATCCAGTCGTACCGCTCACTACCGACCCTTCAGCGGGTGCTGTGGGGAGGCGGCGCCGTCGTCGCCGCCATCGTCTTGATCGGGGTCGTGCTGCCCCACCTGCTCGGATTCATCTTCGGTGCGGTCTTCCTCCTGGTCGGGCTGGCCGTGGCGGCGCTGATCGTGGCTGCCTGCGTGGTCGGCATCATCGCGCTGGTCCGGGCCCTCGGCACCCGGGTGTGACCTTCCTCTCTCTCCAACCCGCTGCTCGACGGCGGCGGCCGGCAGCCCCGGTCGTCGCCCGCGGCAGTGGCGGAGGTCCCGACTGATGCAAACCGTCCCCCATCGACCGTGGTACGTGACTCTGGGCTGGGTCGCCCTCATCGTCGTCGCGCTGCTCATCGTGACGGCCGGAGTGGCCGCCATCGCACCCATGGTTTTTGAAGCGCTCGGCGTCCTGCTCTTCGTCGCGTTCGGGTTCGCCGTCCTCGCGCTCCCCTTCGCGACCGTGGTGGGCATCGTCCTGCTGATCACGCGCTCCACCCGCCGGACGGCACCCGCCGTGTATGGCCCTCCACTGGGCCCCGGCCTGCAGGGTGGGCCTGCGCCGTATCCCCCCGCGCCCGCACCCCGCGCCCCCGCCGCGGGCCCGCTCCACGCGGGCCCGACCCCACCGCAGCCGCTCCGTCAGACCAACCCGGCCGCCGACCTGCCGCCCCGCCTGCAGGCGCTGCTGGCGAGGATTCACGACAAGGCGGCCGCCCTCCACGATCCGCGGCAGTGGCACCTGGTCCCGCCCGAGGATCAGGTCCACCTAGACCGCGTCCTTGGTGAGTACCTCCCCGCCATCCTCAACACCTATCGCGGGATCCCGCGCGGGGCTGAGGACTGGCCCGTGCGGGACGGTGGTCCGAGCGTGATCGACGTGGTGGAGCACCAGCTGCGGCTCCTGGAGCAGAGCCTGGACGCGATCGCCGAGCGCGTGTTCAAGATGGGCGCCGCACAGCTTCTCGCCCAGCAGCAGTTCCTCGAGGACCGGCTCGGCGAAGGGCCGCCGGGCGAGCTCACGATCCGCTAGCCGAAAAGCGAAAACCGACCCCTACCCCACCCCCCTTTATCACCCGGTTCGGTCCCGTACGGACCGGACCGGGGCATCCCGGCCCCGGTCCGCCCCGCTCAGCGGATGTTGGCGGCCAGGTAGCGGATCGCCATCGGATAGCGGTACTCGATGCGGGAGTGTCCGCCCTCGAAGAGCTCGAACTGTGGCTTCAGCCCCAGCTCCCGAAGTGCCTTCACGAAGGCCTCCGCCCCCAGGTCGAGGTAGTGCTCGTCGTGGGAGCCGGCGTCCACGTAGACCGCGCGCAGACTCTTCAGAGCGTCCGCGTAGCGGGGGGACCGCGCCATCCGCACCGGGTCCCAGTGCAGCCACCAGCCCCAGATCTCCGGGACCAGCTCTCCCGTCTTCAGGTCGAACGGAAAACGCACGGTCCCGTCGGGGTCAGACGAATAGCAGGCCGCCATCGCGTACGTGTTGAGCAGCGCGTAGTCGCTCGCCTTGCTGAGCGCCGGCCGCGATCGAAAGTCGCGCAGGAACCGTTCCCAGGAGCCCCGGTACTCCTCCCGAAGGGCCCGGATCGCGAGCGGAAAGTCGCGCTGATAGCAGTATTCGAACAGGGCGTCTCCGGCGTGGGCGGCCAGCGCCCCGAACACGTCGGGACGCAGCATCGGGGTCACCATCGCCCCGTAGCCCCCGCTCGAGTGGCCGGCGATCGCGCGGTGGCGCGGCGAGCGCAGCGTGTGGTATCGCTCGTCGACGAACGAGACCACCTCCTCACAGAGATAGGAGTGGTAGCGCCCGGTGGCCGGGGAGTCCAGGAACTGGGAGCCCCCGAGACTGGTCCAGCAGTCGACGAAGCAGATCAGACAGCGCTGGATGGTGCCCATGTCGAAATCGTGGTCGAGCTGCTCGGGGAAGGTGGGCCGGAAGGCGCTTCGGTTCCGCCACATGTCGAGCTGGCCCATCATGCCCTGGATGACGTAGATCGCCGGCAGGTCCTCGGAGGACTCGTCATATCCCGGCGGCGTGTAGACCCAGAGCGGCCGCCGGGCGGGGTCGCCGAGCCGGTTGGTGCGCAGCACCTCGCTGTCGATCCAGTGCTCGGTGAGCGCGCCTGCCAGCTTCCGCGGCCAGGGTCCCTGCGTCATGGCCGGTTCCCCGGGGAGGCGGACCCGGGTGGGGAGCCTGCGGAGTCCCGTGGGCTGGACCTCAGCGCCTCCAGGACCGCGTCCGTGACCTCGCCGGTGGACGCGCTGCCGCCCAGGTCCGCGGTCAGCGGCGCCCCCTGCGCGCACACCGCCGAGATCGCCCCTTCCACCCGCTCCGACGAGGCCCGGTCGCCCAGGTGCCGGAGCAGCATCGCGCCCGCCCAGATCGCCCCCATCGGATTGGCGACGCCCTTGCCGGCGATGTCGGGAGCCGACCCGTGGACCGGCTCGAAGGTGGAAGGCCAGCGGCGCTCTGGGTTCAGGTTGGCCGAGGCCGCGAGCCCCATCGACCCCTGCAGCGCGGCGGCCAGGTCGGTCAGGATGTCGCCGAAGAGATTGGAGGCGACCACCACGTCCACCGTGTCGGGCCGCAGCACCATGCGGGCCGCCATCGCGTCCACCAGGATCCGCTGCACCCCGACGTCCTCGAACTCCCGCCCCACCCGTTCCACACACTGATCCCAGAGCACGTAGTTGTAGCGCGAGGCGTTCGACTTGGTCACGCTGATCAGCGTCTTCGAGCGCTCGCGCGCGCGCTCGAAGGCGTACCGCGCGCAGCGCTCGACGCCCTGCCGGGTGAAGACCGGTGCCTCGACCGCCATCTCGTAGGGATGGCCGGCGTGAACGAACCCGCCCGTGCCCGAGTACTCGCCCTCCGTGTTCTCACGGATGAAGAGCATGTCCACATCCGCCGGCCCGCGCCCGGCAAGCGGGCTCCGGATCCCGGGCAGCAGCCTGGCCGGGCGCAGGTTCACGTAGAGCTCGAAGGACTTCCGGATCGGCATCAGGCAGCCCCAGAGCGACACGTGGTCGGGAACGGTGGGCCAGCCGATCGCCCCTAGATAGACCGCTTCGTGGCGGGCCAGGGTGTCGAGCGCGTCGTCGGGCATCATGGCCCCTGTCCGCAGATAGCGGTCGGAGCCCCAGTCGAACTCGACGAACTCCAGATCGGGGCGCAGGTGGGACAGGACCCGGACTCCGGCCGGAATCACTTCCTGGCCCACACCGTCCCCGGCGATGACCGCGATCTGCTCGCTCATGGCAGGTACGTGACCTCCTCTTCGACACCGTCCCAGACCACGGTCTGGTGAGTTTCGGCTCGGGCCACGACGCGCCCGCGGCGCAGCACCAGCTGGCGGCGCGGCACCAGGCGGACCGCGTCGAACTCGTCGGGGACGCCGAACGCCACCAGGCTGGCAGGCCCCCCCTCCCGCAGGCCGTAGCCGTCGAGCGCGAGCACACGGGCGGGATCGGACGTGATCATGTGGAACAGCCGGGCGATCTCGGAACGGCCCGTCATCTGCCCGAAGTGGACGAGCACGAACGCCGCCTGCAGCGGGTCGCCGATCCCGAGCGGATACCAGGGATCCATCACCGAGTCGTGCCCGATGGCGACGGTGACGCCGGCCGCCTGCAGCTCCTTGATGCGGGTGTGGCCCCGGCGGATCGGGTAGTTGTCGAACCGACCCTGGAGGGCCGAGTTGTCGAGCGGATTGGTGACCATGTGCATGCCGGAGCGGGCGATGTTGGTGATCAAGCGGCCCGCGTATGCGCCGTTGTAGGAGTGCATGGCGGTGGTGTGGCTGGCCGTCACCCTGCCCCCCATCCGGCGCCGGATGGTCTCCGCCGCCATCACCTCGGTGAAGCGCGCCTGGTCGTCGTCGGTCTCGTCGCAGTGCAGGTCGACCATCAGTCCGTGCTCGTCGGCGAGGTCGAACGCGAACTCCACCGAGCGCACACCCAGGTCCCGCGTGAGCTCGAAGTGCGGGATGGCTCCCACCACGTCCGCGCCCATCGCGACCGCGCGCCGCATCAACTCCTCGCCCCCCTCGAAGGAGAAGATGCCCTGCTGGGGGAAGGCGACCAGCTGCACCTCGATCTGGTCCCCCACCTCTTCGCGCAATTCGACGAGCGCGCGCAGCGCCGTCAGCCGGGGGTTGCAGACGTCCACGTGACCGCGCACGTGCTGGACCCCGCAGGAGAGCTCCCAACGCAGCACGGTGCGGACACGCTCCTTGACCTCATCCACGGTGAGCCCCGCCACCCGCTCGCCCCAGATCGCGATGCCCTCGAAGAGCGAGCCCGATTCGTTGTGGCGCGGCTGACCGGCGGTGAGGACGGCGTCGAGATGTATGTGCGGCTCGACCAGGGGCGCCGTCACGAGCGCGCCGCCGAGGTCGATCGTCTGCCGCGCCCCCTCGCCGGCCTCCGGTGCGGCGAACAGCTCACCCCGCACTCCAAGGTCGCGCGGCGCCGGCTCTCCGAGGACGCGCGCGTTCTGGAGCAGGAGGTCAAGCACGCCCACAAGGTAGCAAGTCGAACGGTCCCGCATGCGTCCACCCGCTCGTGCAGCAGGGGGTTATGGTCACGTAGACTCTAACTCGACGGCGCCCCAGGCGCGGTGGCAGCCCGTTCAGACGAGGGGAGCTCAACAGCCATGGCGACGGAGATCGCAGTCCCGGAGCGTGAGGGCGAGTACGGCACGCGTGTCGTCGCCGTCGAGCCCGGCGGGATCGAGCACATCCCGCTTGCGGAGCGTCACGGAAGTCCCTACCAGCAGTTTTTGACCTGGGTCTCGCCGAACATGGAGTTCGCGACCATCTTCGTGGGCGTGATCGGCGTCGCCTTCTTCGGGGCCAGCTTCTGGGCGGCCGCGCTCGGGATCGTGGTCGGCACCGCGATGGGCGCCGCCAGCCAGGGCATCCTCGCCTCCTGGGGCCCGCGGCTCGGCGTCCCCCAGATGGTCCAGGGTCGCGCGTCCTTCGGCTTCTGGGGCAACTGGGTGCCGGCCCTTCTGATGTCGATCGGAGCCGGGATCGGTTGGTTCGCCGTCAACAGCGTGAGCGCCGCGCTGGCGCTGACCGTGCTCCTGCACATCCCCTTCGTGATCACGCTCCTGATCGTGGTCCTGCTCCAGGTCGGGGTCGCGTTCTTCGGGCACAACCTGGTGCACGTCTGGGAGCGCTACGCGTTCATCCCGCTGGTCTTGATCTTCGTGGTCGCCTCGGTGATCGTCTTCAGCAAGGCGAACTTCGGGTACCCCGCGGATCCCAAGGGTTTGGGCGACGGGACCGGCTTCATCCTCACCGCCGCGGCGGCGTTCGGCTACGCCTGCGGCTGGAACCCCTACGCCTCCGATTACTCCCGGTATCTGCCCGTCGACACGAGCAAGGCCAAGACCGGCTGGTCCGCCGGCCTCGGTCTGTTCGTCTCCTGCGTGGTGCTGGAGGTGGTCGGCGCGGCGCTGGCCACCATCCACGGCACCAACTTCGACCTCAACCCGACGCAGCAGCTTTCCAACCAGCTGCCCCCGGTGGTCGCGGTCCTGACGCTCCTTGCCATCACGTTGGGCGGGATCTCCGCCAACGCGCTCAACATCTACAGCGGTTCGATGGCGTTCCTCACGCTGGGCATCCGGCTCGGAGCACGGCAGCGCCGGGCGATCGTGGCGGTCGTCTTCGGGGTGATCGGCTTCTTCGTGGCGCTGATCGGGGGTCTTACCAACCTTTCCGAGACCTACAACAACTTCCTGCTCGTGATCGCCTACTGGATAGCGCCCTGGTTCGGCGTCGTGTTCACCGACTATGTGCTGCGGCGCGGGAACTTCGGCGACGAGTCGATCTTCTACAACCGCCATCACAATCCCTTGAGCGGCGTGACCGCGTTCCTGGTGGCGACGGTGGTCTCGATCGCGCTCTTCTCGAACGAGACCGCCTACGTGGGGTTGTTCCCACGCCACTGGCCGGGCATCGGGGACCTGACGTTCGTGGTGGGGTTCCTGCTCGCGGTGGTCATCTACGGCGGGCTCAACCTCGGCCTGAGGCGGAAGGTGGAGGAGGAATCGGCGCCGGCGCGCACCGCGTCGTGAGTCGGGGCGGGCCCCGGCTCGTCCTCGCCTCGGGCTCGCCGCGGCGGGCGGCACTTCTGAGGGGGGCCGGCTACACATTCGAGGTCCGGCCGAGCGGGATCCGCGAAGCCCCGTATCGCGGGGGCGATCCCGTCCTCTACGCGGAATCGCTGGCGCGAGCCAAGGCCGCTGCCGCGGGCCTGCGGGCGCCGGGTCTCGACGGACCCGACCGGTGGCCTCCGATCGGTGAGGCGATGAGCGGTGAGGACGAGATCATCCTGGCGGCCGACACCGTCGTCACACTCGACGGCCAGGTGCTGGGCAAACCGCGCGATTCGAAGGAGGCGGCGTCCATGCTGCACCGGCTGTCGGGCCGCACGCACCGGGTGATCACCGGGGTGGCGACCAACCGGGGTGGCGTGGTGCGCTGGGGACACGCGGCCGCGGCCGTCACCTTTCGGGACCTCGGCGCGGGCGAGATCACGCGCTATGTGGCGAGTGGCGAGTCGCTGGACAAGGCGGGCGCGTACGCGATTCAGGGAGGTGCGGCGGGATACGTGGAGCGGCTGGAGGGAGACCGCGACACCGTGATCGGGCTCCCGATGACGCTCGTCCGCCGGCTCCTCGCGCTCCCCTGAGAGGGGTGGCCGGCGTCACCTTGCGGTTATCGGGAGCGCCGGGTGACGCGGAACTCTGCCGCCTGGGTCAGTACGTCACCCTTGATCGTGATCGCGTAACGGCCCGGCGCGAGGTGCGAGGTGTCCACGAGCACCTGGACCGTCCCGTCGGTGTTCGGCCGCCCGATCCTGATCGCAGCGTGGATGTTCCTTCCCGCGGCGTCGGTCACCGCGGCACTGACGGAGTCCCAGGGCTGGCCGGGCTTCGACGACGAGGGGGAGGCGGTGGGAGTGAACGGATACCACCCCGGTTGACCTTTCAACGGCGGGTAGGCTCCGAAACCGTCCTTGATCCTGGTGCCGTTGGGCGACGCCCCGGGGATGAACCCATTTCCGGTCGCCGTCAGCTCGTTGCCCTCTGGCAAGGAGTGCGCCGAGAGCGAGAGCCGGTGCTGAAGGCCGGAGAGCTGGGCCGCCGCCGCCTGGGCGGGCCGGGTGTCCACGGCCTTCACCAACGCGGGCACGAACGCGGGCGCCCAGATCGTCCCCCAGCCGGCGGCGATGGAGTAGCCGGGACCGGTCGAATACCCCTTGACCCCGAGGGTGGAGTTCGTCTGACCGGCCTCGATGTCGATGATCCCGTCGGCGGTTCCCTTGGGACCCATCGCGTAGAGCGTGGGATTGATGGTCCCGAGGTTTCCGCCCTTCATCTGAGTCGCGATTGCGAGCACACCCGCCAGCGTCGGCGACGCCTGTGAGGTCCCGTCGTCGGAATCCATCGTGATGTCCGGATAGGTGCGGCCGTGCATCTCCGACAGGGCCGGGATCTCGGCCTGCCAGGACGGCTTGGGGTAGACCTTGGAGACGCCCGCGCCGGCGGCCCCCTCGCCGCTGTTGACGCCCCCGGCGGCGGTCCAGAGGGAGTCGGGTGCGGTGCGCCCGCCGGGGGAGCCGAGGCCAGGATTGGGAATGCTGCCGCCGACCGCGGTGATCCAGGGGCTGTCCACCGGGTGTCCCGCGGTGAGGCCGATGTCGGGCGTGCACTGACCGGTCTCATAGATCAGCTTGGCCTCGGTCGGCCCGCAGTCGCCGGACCCAAAGAGCACGGGGATGTTTTGCGCGGCGGCGTCGAGCAGCGCCGGGTCGAAGGAATGGATGGACGTCGAGGCCTTGACGCCCTTGTTCTCGGGGTCGGGGTTGAAGTTGGCCTCACTGTCACTCAGCGAGACCGAAATCACGTTGGCGAGGTGGTTGTCGGCGATGTACTCGATCGCCTGGCCGATCTGCGGCCAGCCCTGGATGCCGAGCGTCTCGACCACGGGCGTGGTCACGAAGAGGATGTGCGCGTAGGGCGCCATCGCGTGGATCGACTCCGCGTCCGTTTCGGCCTCGGAGGGACCGCATTGGGAGGCGATGTCGCAGGTGTAATGGGACGCCGCGGCGGGATACGTCATGAGGGTCAGGTCGGCGGGAGGCAGGCCCACCGTCGAGTCGTACTGCTGCAGCACCGAGCCGAGATTCGGGTCCGGTTCGGAGACGATGAAGGCGACGGTGGTGCCGGCGCCGTCGTCTCCCTGCGACCAGAGCTGCGGCAGGCCGTAGTCGAGCACGTCGTAGAGGGCGGTCCAGTTCCCCCACAGCTGGTCGTTCAGCATGATGCCCTGACCGGACGCCACTCCGGCCTCGATCTGGCTGTAGAGAGCGGTGGTCGCCGCCACGCGCTCGGCCACCGGTGGCGCGTCGCTCAGCGTGCGGTCCCCCACCGGCAGCGATCGTCCGGCCGGGGCCGCCACCACCGTCAGCGGCACTGTCGCCGCGACCACCAGCGTGAGCAGGGCGGCGAGCGCCAGCTCGCGAAGCCGCGCGATCGGCCGGGCAAGAGGTCGAGCGACCGACCGCAACGGAGAGGGCGATCCACCTTGTGTCGTCATCTCTATCGGGGCCGCACCTCGAGCTCCTCACGGCGTTGCTTTCGCAGCACGAAACGCTGGACCTTTCCGCTCGGCGTCTTCGGCAGGTGATCGACGAAGAAGACGCGGCGCGGGTAGGCATGGGCCGAGAACTTCTGCTTCACCAGGGTCTGCAGCTCGGCAACGAGCGCGTCGCTCGGGGTGTAGCCGTCGGCGAGCACGACGTGCGCCTCCAACACCTCGCCGCGGATCCGGTCGGGAGCGGCGATGGCCGCGCACTCGACGACGGCCGGGTGCTGGGCGAGCACCGACTCCACCTCGAAGGGGCCGATCCGGTACCCGGCCATGATGATCACGTCATCGTCACGGGAACGGAAGAAGAAGTCGCCCTCGCCGTCCCGAGCGCCGGTATCGCCGGTGTAGTACCAACGGCCGTCGCCGCTGAACTTGCTCGCCGTCGCCTCCGGGGCCTCGTAGTAGCCGGAGAACCAGGCCAGCGGGCTGCGGGTACGGTCGACCGCGATCCGGCCTACCTCTCCGGGGGCGGCGGGCACGTCGGCCTCGGGCTCGAGCACCTCCAGCGACCAGCCCGGCATCGGCTGTCCCATGCTCCCGACCTTGAGCGGCCGGCGCAGCGCCAGGTGCTGGTGATTGACGACCATCATCCCCGCCTCGGTCTGACCGTAGTGGTCGCGCACCTCGGTGCCCAGCGCCCTCACCGCCCACTCGTTGATCTCGGGGGTCAGCGGTTCGCCGGCGCTGGAGGCGCGGCGGAGCTCGATCCGCGGGCCGAGGGACCCGAACGAGGCGCGCAGCGATCGATACACCGTCGGCGCGGCCGTGAAGTTCGTGACCCGGAACCGCTCGAGCCCGCCCCAGGTCAGGTCGGGGGAGAAAGGGGCTTCGAGCAGCAGCGACGGAAAGCCCAGCTGGAGCGGGCCCACGATGGCACAGAAGAGGCCGTACGCCCAACCGGGGTCGGCCGCATCCCAGTACACGTCGTCGGAGCGCACGTCGAGGCCGTACACCATGTACATCCGGATCCCGGCGATCATCCGTACCGGCAGCACCACCCCCTTGGGCGCCCCGGTGGTGCCGGACGTGTACATGTGGATGAAGGCGCCGTCGCCCCCCACGGCCACCGCCGGACCGACCGTCCGGTGCGTCGCTTCCAGGTCGCGAAGTCGCAGCTGCGACGCCTCCGCCCCCGCTCCATCACCGGCCACGACCACCTGCCATGGAGCCGGCGAAGGCATCGTCTCTGCGGCCAGGAGCTTGGCTCGCTGGGAGGGGTCGCAGACGACCACCTTCGCCCGGCTCCCGATCAGGCGGGTCGCGATCGCGGGCGGCGCGAACGCCGTGAAGAGCGGGACCTGCACGGCACCCAGGCGCCAGATCGCAAGCAGGACGACCACCAGGTCCGCACTCTTGCCCATCAGCGTCGCAACGCGATCACCGGTGCCGACACCGAGCTCACGCAAAGCCGCGGCCACGCGCTCGGAACGCTCACGCAGCTGGCCGTAGGTGAGCGCCGTCGCGGTCAGGTCAGGGTGAACGAAGGTGAAGGCGACCGAGTCCGCCGGGTAGGCGTCGCAGAGCTGCTCGGCGACGCAGAAATCGGCGGCTCCGTACCGCCGCAACCACTGCTCCAGGTCCGAAGCCGGGCCTTCGGGCTCGACGGTGTCCGGCTCTTGCCGCGTGGCTGATTCGGTTGAGCGCATCACAAGAGGGTGACGCCACCGGCGGCCGTCGTGAATCAGGGGTTTCCCTAGGTTTGCCGCCGGCCGTCACCTGGCGGGCAAGGCGACCCCGACCGCCTCGCCGAAGATCTCGGCCGCACGGTCGGCGATCAGGCGCCCGATGGCGAGCGAGGAGGTCGCCGCCGGCGAGGGCGCGTTGCGTACGTGCAGCACCCGCGTCCCCTGCACCTCGACCACGAAGTCGTCCACCAGCGCTCCCGACTCGTCGAGGGCCTGCGCCCGCACGCCGGCCGGGCCCGGCACCATGTCGTCGAGCCCGATGTCGGGCAGGTAGCGCCGCACCGACTGCCAGAAGGCCCGCTTGGAAACATCGCGCCACATCTCGAGCACGCCCATCCGCCAGTACCTCCAGGCCAGGCGCCGGAAGCCGGGCGCACCCACCGCGTCGGCCAGGTCACGCGGCCGTACGGTCAGCCGGCGGTATCCCTCGCGGGCGAAGGCCAGGACCGCGTTCGGCCCCAGCCAGCGCTCCCCGGTGCCGATCCGTCGGGTGGCGTGCACGCCGAGGAAGGGAAAGGCGGGGTCGGGGACCGGGTAGATCAGGTTCCGGACCAGCGAGCGCGACCCCTCGGCGAGCTGCCAGTAGTCGCCGCGGAAGGGCACCACTCGGGGTTCAGGCGCGCCGCCGCCCAGCCGCGCGACCCGGTCCGCCTGGAGCCCGGCGCAGGCGATCAACGTCCGCGTCTTCAGCTCCCCGACCGGTGTCTCCACCACCACCTCCTCCGGGCTCAGATGGAGAGCGGTCAGCGGCCGCCCGGTGTGGATCTCCCCGCCCCCGTTGCGGACGTCGGCCGCGTAGCCGCGCGCGACCTGCGCGTGGTCGACGATGCCGGTGTCGGGCGAGAAGATGGCGCGGATGCCGCGGCAGTGCGGCTCCAGCTCCCGCAGCCGTTCGGGACCGATCATCTCCAGGCCTCGAACCCCGTTGTCCCGCCCGCGCTGGTACAGAGCGTCCAGGCGGCCCAGCTCCTCCAGTTCGGTGGCCACGATCACCTTGCCGCACCGGTCGGTGGGAATTCCCCGCTCTTCGCAGTAGGCATAGAGCTCGCGCGAGCCGGTCAGGCAGAGCCGGGCCTTGAGCGATCCGGGCGCGTAGTAGATCCCGGAGTGAATGACGCCCGAGTTGTGGCCGCTCTGATGGGCCGCGATCCGGGTTTCGCGCTCCAGCACCGCCAGGCGCATCCCCGGGCGGCGGCGGAGCAGCTCGCGCGCCGTCGCGAGGCCGACGATGCCGGCACCGACCACCACCACGTCGTACCCCATAGCGCACCACTATGCCAGCCCTGGGAGCGTGGCCGGAACG
Source organism: Candidatus Dormiibacterota bacterium (assembly GCA_963808785.1). Lineage (GTDB taxonomy): Bacteria > Chloroflexota > Dormibacteria > Dormibacterales > Dormibacteraceae > CAVTSA01. Next base: position 144,726 of record CAWEGH010000014.1, read on the forward strand.
CGCGCCGGGTCCCCGCGGGACGAGGGTCGTGAAGCCTCCTGGGGCCCGGGCCGAGTACCGAATGGCGAGCTGGGACGTTGTTGATGCATGGTGGGTGTGCCAATGCCCCGGCATCAGTCGAGGCGGGCGGAGCGCGCGTACCAACGGCTGGCGGAGTACGGCACCCCCCGGCAGATCGAGGCCGACCTGGCCGAGCTGGACGAGGTGCGCCAGAGGCTGGCCGCGATTGGTGGGCCGCGCCCGTATCGCGGTCAGGACCCGGAGTGGGAGCCGACCCCGGTGACGGGCCTTCACCCGCAGAACGTCTCGGAGGCGCTCGCGCTCTACGACCGCGGGCTGCTCGAGGACGCCGAACTGGAAACTTTGCTCGGACGTCGCTCCGCCGCGGCCGGCGGGCCTGACTCAGAACGCAGGTGGTGGCGGCGCCATGCCCACACCCAGCCCGCCTATCTGGTTCACCGGCTGGGTTGGGGTGCGGTGTGGCGGTTCTCGGCCCTGGCCGCGCTGCAGCTGCTGAACCTGCCCCCGCGCTGGCTGATCGCGTTCGTGGCCGCGCTGGTGGTGCTGCTGGGTGCGGGTGTCCCCCTCATGCTGTGGCGTCGGCGCGGTCACATGGGGACGATCTGGCGGCTGGCGCTGGCCGAGGGGCTGGGGCTGGCCACGGTGCGACTGCCGCCGATCTTCTACTTCACCGGCCTCGCCCTGGGAGCCGCGATCCTGATGGCCGACCTGATCTGGACCGTGCTCTGGCCGTGGATGTACGAGTCGGGCCCGAACGGCGGGGAGAGGTGGCCGGGGTAGCCGGGCCAGGCGTGGGCTAGGCGCGCGCCAGCCCCTGCGGGCGGACCAGGTGCAAAACCGAGACCAGCACGCACGCCACCAGGATGGCCGCCAGCGCTTCGCCCACACCGGCGAACCGGAGGGTGCCGAACACGTTCTCGAAGACGACGCCGCCGATCAACCCGCCGGCCAGCCCCAACAGCAGGTCCCCCCACCAGCCGAACGCGTGCCCGCTCATCAGGTGGCCCGCGACCCAGCCGGCCAGACCGCCCACAACCAGGTACATGATTTCGTGAAGCATCTGCCGCCGACCATGATGCCACGCTCTGAGCAGGCTCCTACGTTGCTCACACACTCCCCTTACCGGAACTCGTTCACGATGCATACGTCGACCATCCGTAATACTTCGAACTTCACCCACCGGCCCGAGGCCGGGAAAGGAGCCACGTTGACCACCGCGATTCAGCACTCACTGACCCTCCCCGGGCGGACCCGGAAACCCCGCTCCGCCGGCCTCACCATGGTCATCGACGCCGGCCTGCCGACCAGGGCCTTCGAGGACATGCTCGAGAGCCATGGCGACCTGATCGACCTGCTCAAGCTGGGCTGGGGCACAGCGCTCGTGACCCGCGACCTGGACCGCAAGATCGCGGCCCTCCGCGACGCCGGGGTGGACTGGTACTTCGGCGGCACCCTGTTCGAGATTTACGTGCAGCAGGGGAAGTTCGACGACTACCGACGCTTCTGCGCCGACCACGGGGCCACCTGGATCGAGGTGTCCAACGGCACCATCGACCTCGAAAACAGCCGCAAGGCCGAGTATGTGGCGCGCCTGGACGAGGACTTCTCGGTCGTCAGCGAGGTCGGGTACAAGGACCAGGACCGCTCCGAGCATCTCCCGCCGGTGCGCTGGATCCGCTACATCCAGGAGGACCTGGACGCGGGTGCCCGGCACGTCATCACCGAGGCTCGCGAGAGCGGCCGGAGTGGCATCGCGCGGCCCAACGGCGAGCTTCGCATCGGCCTCATCGAGGAGATCCTGGAGTCCGGCCTCGACATCGACAAGCTGATCTTCGAGGCCCCCAACAAAGAGCTGCAGACCTACTTCATAAAGCGCGTGGGCAGCAACGTGAACCTCGGCAATATCGCCCCCGCCGACCTGATCGGGCTCGAGACGCTGCGCCTCGGCCTGCGCTCGGACACCGTCGGCGAGGTGGGCTGAGCGGAGGAGGCCGGGCCATCTCAACCGCGGCGCGGCCGGCTCTCACTGTCCTGCGGGGCTCGCTCGACGAGACCTCGGAGGGCTCGCGGCCGCACCTGGCCCAGCTCGACGCGCTCCGGCTGGTCCCCATGGTGGGCGTGATCGCGACGCACGTCCTGCTCTACACGGCACCGGGCTCGAGCGAGGGCACCGGCGCGCTCCTGATGGTGCTGCACGTCAACCGCGAGCTCTTCTTCTTGGTCTCCGCCTTCGTCCTCGCGTACTCCACCGGGGCCGCCCGGCAGCGCTTCGACGTCGCCCGCTTCTGGGGCCGCCGCTACCCGCTGGTAGTAGCGCCCTATATCGCCTGGACCCTCATCTACTGGCTTCTGGTGAGCGAGCTGCAGGCCCCGGGCGTGAGGCCCGCGCCGCAGACGCTGCTGGACGACCTGGCCACCGGCTGGCTGCAGCTGTACTTCCTGCTCGTCACCATGCAGATCTACCTGCTGTTCCCGCTCCTGGCCTGGCTCGTGCGCCGGACGCGTGGCTACCACTGGCTGGTCGTGCTGGTCAGCGCGGGACTCCAGGTCGGCCTGGACTGGGTCTTCCAGTACCGCCCGGGGCTGATCCCGGGACCCATCTTCGGGGCCGCGCTGTGGGCCCAGGACGAGGTGACCAGCTATCAGTTCTATGTCGTGGCCGGGGTGGTCGCGGCCGCCCACTGGCGCGAGCTGGTCGAATTCGCCCGCGTCCATCGCCGGTCACTGCTGATGACCGGCCTGCTCACCCTGCTCGCCGGTGAGCTGGTCTATGTCTGGAACCTGCACGCGGGCTATCTTCCCTCGGGCGCCTCGGCTGATCTTCAGCCGGCGGTGCTCCCGCTGGTCCTGGCCACGCTGGCGGTGCTCTGGTCGGGGGCCGACTGGCTGGTGGAGAGGGTGTCCCAGGAGACCGGGCTCTGGCGGGCGGTGCGGCGGGGCGCGGACCATTCGTTCGGAGTCTTCCTGGCGCACATGGTGCCGCTGGCGCTGCTGCTGCAGCCGGGCGTCGAGGCGCTCCTGCAGCCGCGCGGGATAACCTGGGAGCAGGTCGCGATCCTCCGTCTCGCCCTCGCCCTCGTCCTCACGGTGAGCCTGGTGGCGGTGCTCCGGCGCACGCCCCTCTCTCTCCCACTCACCGGCCGCCACTGGCACCACCGCGGCGCGCGCGCGGTCGACGCCACCGCCGCCTGACGCCAGGCGCTGCCTCGTCTGCAACGCCGCGACCCTCCCGACACTTTGCCAGGCGCACACTGGGGGCATGGCTTGGGAAGTGCGCACGCAGGCGGTACTCGAAGAAGCCCGACGTCACCCGCCGCTCCCGCCCTGGCGCCGGATCCGGCAGACGCCCACCCACCATGGGCTGCCGTCGGTGGCGGACGCGGTCGAAGAGCAGATGGCACGGCCCGAGATCCGGGCCTCGATCCGGCCCGGGATGCGGGTCGCGGTCGGCGTCGGCAGCCGCGGGATCGGCTGCCTGCAGGAGGCGGTCCGGGCCACGGTGGCCGGCCTCCGCTCGCTGGGCGCCGAGCCCTTCATCGTCCCCGCCATGGGAAGCCACGGCGGCGCCAGCCCCCAGGGGCAGGAGGACTTGCTCGCCGGCTACGGGATCACCGAGGTGGGTGTGGGCGCGCCCGTCCGCTCGGGGATGGAGACGGTGCCCATCGGGACCGTGCTCGACGGTGTCCCGCTCCACTTCTCCAAGGTCGTCCTGACCGAGGCCGACGCGGTGGTCCCGGTCGCCCGCGTCAAGCCGCACACCGACTTCCGGTATCACATCGAATCCGGCCTGCACAAGATGCTCGCGATCGGTTTCGGCAAGCACCGTGGCGCCAGCACCATTCACACCTATCCCCTGGACCGCTTCGGTGAGATCATCGCGGCCGCGGGGCAGCACGTCATCACGCAGATCGACGTCCCCTTCGGCATCGCGATCGTGGAGGACGCCTACGAGGACCCGGGGGTCGTGGAGGCGGTTCCCGGCGCCGCGATCGCGACCCGAGAGGCGGAGCTCCTGGAGACCGCCAAGTCGTGGCTGCTCCGGCTGCCCTTCGAGACCGCCGACGTGCTGGTGGTTCAGGAGCTGGGGAAGAACATCTCGGGAGCCGGGATGGATCCCAACATCACCGGACGCTTCGCCGAGCCCTCGATCCCACGGCCGCTGGTCGTCCAGCTGCTCGCGTTCCTCGATCTCACCGAGGAGACGCACGGGAACGCCACCGGGATGGGGTTCGCCGAGCTGACGACGCGACGGGTGATGGAGAAGCTCGACGTCGCCACCACTTACACCAACGCGGTGACCTCGCAGATCCTCTCCGCCGCCCGTGTCCCCATCGTGGCGGAGACCGACGAGGAGCTCTTCGCGATCGCCGGGTCGACGCTGCGGCGCACACCTCCCGAGCAGGCCCGGATCGCCTGGATCCGGAACACGCTGGAGCTGCTCGAGCTGCGCGTCTCGGAACCTTTGTGGGCGGAGATGCGCACCCATGAGGACGTGGTGGCGGCGGGCGAGCCGGAGCCGATCCGTTTCGACTCCGCCGGCACGCTGGTGCTCTAGGGCTGACCACCACCGGGCAGCCGGCAAGGGCCGATCGTGAGCAGCGCAACCGGCTGGGGGACGGGACGGACTAGGCCAACCGCGAGGTGGCGAGCCGGATGCGATGGCGGTTGCGGAACCCGCTCACCGTTCGAACTCCGGCGATCGCGAAATACCAGACGCCGGGAAGCCAGAGCAGGAAGGCGGGCACGACCAGCGCCAGCAGCACCGAGACGAGGCCGATGGACGCGATGAGCCACTGGTCCTCGATCCAGCCGCGCGTCATGAGCCGCTCCAACGCGGTCAGCTGCAGCCGTCCCGCCTGACGCAGGCCGTTCACATACAGCAGCCCGATGATCAAGAAGACGGCCAAGAACCCGAGCCCGTAGAGGACGTACAGGCCGCGTGCCTCGAAGGGACCGAGCTCCCGCTGCAGGACCAGGGTCGAGAACATGAACTTGAGGGGGTAGACGTAGACCAGGACCACGAACAGCAGCGTCATGTTGAGCACCACCGTCACCGCGTCCTCGACCCCGAACCGCCGGTAGAAGCGGTACTGCGTGTACCAGATGTAAGCGATCATCGAGAAGGTGATGGCGAACACCGGTATCCCCGCCATCAGCCGCAGCAGCTGAGCGAACGAGCTCGGCACCTGGAGCGAGAGCACGAGCAGCGTGATGGCAAAGCCGAACGAGCAGTCGCTGAACCCCTCCAGGCGCGTGATGTCACGCCCGCGCTCGCGAAACCGGGTCTCGACCCCGGTGCCGCCCTGCTCCGGCTCCGCCTCGCCCCTCACCACGGGAGGAGGATAGCCCGAGCTTCCCCTGCTCGGTCCTCAGTTGAAGATCGGGGGCCGGTCGCGGGTGCGCTTCAGCTCGTAGAAGCCATCCGTCGCGCCCACCAGGAGCACGCCGTCCCACAGCCTTGCCGCGGCCTCGCCGCGAGGGGTCGGCGTCACCACCGGGCCGAAGAACGCGATCTTCTCGCCGTCCGCGCCGGGCACCTGGATCACGGGGGTGCCGACCTCATAGCCGACCGGGTCCATCCCCTGGTGGTGGCTCTCCGACAGCAGCGTGTCGTAGTCCTCGCTGTCCGCGGCCTCGGCCAGGGACGCCGGCAGCCCCACCTCCTCCAGCGCACGCTCGACGATCCGGGCCCGGTCACCCCCGGTCGCCTCCTCGTCGCGGTGCTGGTGGATTCGCTCGCCGAGCGCGGTGTACAGACCGCGCAGAGACTCGGGCCCCGCGGTCTGCTCGGCCGCGATCGCCACCCGCACCGGGCCCTTGGCTTGTTTCATCGCCTCCAGGTAGTCGGGCGACAGGTCTCGACCCTGGTTGAGCAGGGCGAGGCTCATGACATGGAACTGGATGTCGACCGGGCGCACCTTCTCCACCTCGAGCAGCCAGCGCGAAGTGATCCAGGCCCAGGGACAAAGGGGGTCGAACCACATATCGACCGTCGTGCGCTCGCCGTCCGTCATCAACTCCACCTCAACGCTGTTCCGTGCTGTCGGGACCGCCTTTCATCAATCTCCCGCGCGCGCCGGGTGTTCCATGCCGTCCGCGCGGGCCGCCAAGTCGGGGACGCCGGCCCCTCCGAGCCGCCACCGGCCCGGCCAGGACACGCTGGGTGGCCCTGATGGCGCCTGCCACGCCCTCGATCGGCGAGTCGTCCTCGATCTCCAGACTCTTGTTCACCGGCGGTGTCCCGTCGCGGAGCTGGGACGCGATCTCGCTCATCGCGGAGGCACAGCGATCGACGTCCTGAGGGCGCGGTCCCCGACCACCCGAGCGGACCGCGACCGCGGCCGCGGTGACGGCGTCGGCCACCGTCTCCAGCTGCGCCACCACCGGCCACCAGGCGGTGGCGCGCCGGCTCGCGGGCGGCGGCTCCGCCAGCGTCTGCTGGAAGGCCGTACGCAGGTCGGAGAGGAGGCGGTAGGCCCGACGCCGGAGACGCCTGGCGCTGGTCACCTCACCGGTGAAGGCGGCCGCCACGTAGTCGGCGAGCACGCCCGCGGCACCGGCGAGCCGGGCGGGCAGCTGTGACGCCCAGGTCTCAGGCCACAGCGCGTAACCGGCGACAACGGCCACCAGGCAGCCGATCAGCGTGTCGGCGAGGCGGGCCTCGCCGGCCACCATCCCGGCCACCCGCCCGCCCGGCGTCGCCAGCTCGACCAGGAGCAGCACCAGCGGGGTCAGGAAGACCGAGAACATCCCGTAGCTGCGCAGCATGGCGTAGGGCAGGATCGCCGTCATGACGGCGATGCCCACGACCAAAAGGGGCGGATCTGGGAGCAGCAGGACGATGCCGAAACCGAGGACCACGCCGACCACGGTCCCCAGGCCGCGCTGCAGCCCGCGCACGAAGACGGAGCCGAAGTCGGGCTTCAGGACCAGCGCCACCGTCATCACGATCCAGTACGAGCGCGCGATCGGGAGGATCTGCTGCAGCACCTCGGCGATCGTCATGCAGAGGACGAGACGGAGCACGAACAGCCTGGTCCCGCGCCCCGAGATGAGCTGGTCCAGCACCGAGTGCAGCCGCTCGTCGGCAGAGGGCGGGCGACGTGCCGCCGCCGCCCGGTCCCAGCGCGCGAGTACCCCCGAACAAGCCTGCCACCACGCCCTGGCGAGCGGTCCCGCGACCGGGCCGGGCTCGAGTCGGGGCGGTGGCCCCTGGGCTCGGACCGCCTCCGCCAGCGCCGTCGCGGCGTCGTGAAGCTGAGGCGGCGGACGCTCGCCAGAGTGGGCGATGGCGACCGTGGCCTCGACCAGCGGGGTGGCGGCGTTGAGCAGCGCGACCAGGCGCAGCACCTGCCAGTCGCGACCCCCGGTCCGGCTGCGGGTGCCGGTGAGGGTGTCGAAGCTGAGGTTGAGGGCGTCGGTGAGCGCGCGCCGCGCTTGCTCCATCCAGGGTGCGCCCGTCGCGGCCAGCAGTTCGGCGATGCGCTGGAAGACCGTGGCGACCGACTCGCGCTCGGCGCTTCGATAGCCCACCACCAGACCCACGGCGACCGTGCACAACAGTCCCCAGAGGCCGCCGATGAGCATCGCCAGCAGGGACGGGAGGGGCGGTACCCGGCCCGCCAGGGCCCCGCCGATGGCCGCATAGACGAGCAGTTGAAGACCCGCCACCGACGCCACCGCGCCGATCACGCTGATCACGGCTGAGATGAAGGAGAGCGCGAGGACGGCGCCGACGGCGGTCCACGGGTGGCCGCCGGTCAGCAAGCCGGCGAGCAGGCCCAACGCCGCGGCGACGAGCGCGGTCCCGGACCGGCGGACCTTCCAGACCAACGGCCCCCGCGAGTTGGTCATGCCGACGACCATCCCTCCCATGGCGAGGAAGGAGGCGAGCGAGACCAGCCCGGCGGCGAGCTCCACCGCGAGCGGGATCGTGATCGCGAGGACCGCCTGGACGGTTTCCGGCCCCGGGAAGGGGGCCGGCTTGGGCGCCACCGCGCGGACCAGCCAACCGGGCGGCGACACCTCCAGGTGGGCGAGGCGCGAGAGCCGGCCCGGGGACTCGCCACCCGGTGCTCGGTCCCCCACCTGGCAGATGATCCCACGCCCCCCCAGGGCCCGTCTCTCGCGTCCCCGCGCCGGCCGCCGAGGGCCCGGCGCGACGGAGCCGGGGCGGGGGGCGGTGGAAATGCGCCGGCCGACGACGGAGAACCGCTCTATCCTGACCGGCATGGGTCAGGACGCACTGCGCAGAGAACTGGTCGAGACGGTGCGGGCGGTGGTCGGCAGCGGCGCCATCTCGATGTCGAAGCACGGCAACGCCAGCATCAAGGTTCCGGGGCGGGACGAGATCCTTTACACCGCGGTCGGCACCCTCCAGGACTTCGACGAGTCGGGGATCGCTCGCATCGGGCTCGACGGCACGGTGCTCGAGGGCGACGTGGCACCCATGGCCGCGGCGGTCATCGACATGCACCGGGTGATCTACCAGGAGCGGCCGCAGATGGGATGCGTGATCCACACCCACTCGCCGTACGCGACCGCGTTCGCGGTGGCGAACAAGCCGATCGAGTGCTGGACGGAAGGGTTCGGGATCTTCGGCCTCGACGACGGCGTGCCCGTGGCCGGTTACGGGCCGCGGGGGTCCAAGGAGTCGGTCGACAACATCCGCCAGGCGCTTCGCGAGCGCACCAAGGCCGTGCTGCTCGCCAACCACGGCGTGCTGGCCTTCGAGCAGACGGCGGCAGCGACGGTGCAGGTCGGGATCCTGGTCGAGGAGGCGGCTCAGTCGGCGCTCTTCGCGGCCCAGGTCGGCGGTGCCCGGGTGATCCCGCCCGAGATGCTCCAGGCCACCTACGACCGCCACGCCGCGTTCCACGCCGCCGGGGACGTCCACGCCCCGACACCGGTGGCGGACCCCCGCTGATGGCGGACCCGATCGCACCCCGGGTCCACCACATCGGGATCGCGGTCGCCGACCTCGACGCCGCGGAGGAGATCGTCCGCGACAAGCTCGGGTTCCGGCTCGTCCGGCGCCACGACGCGGCCGAGACAAGGGGCGTGCGCGCGGCCTTCTACGACGCCGGCAACGTGGAGATCGAGCTGCTCTGGCACGCCGACCCGGAGGAGAACCGGTCCTGGCTGGGGGGTGCGGCGCAGGCCCGCGTCGAACATATCGCGCTCCAGGTCCCCCAGCTCAGCGAGGCGATGGCGGCCCTGACCACGCTGGGCGTCGAGCTGGCGCCGGCGCGGTCGGGCCCGATCGGCGACTCGGCGCGGACCCGGCCCGAGACCTCGGGCGGCATCACCTACCAGATCCTGCAGTTCGAGGATCCCGGCTGAGAGCGCCCGGCGAGCATCGTCCGGCTCAGGTCGCGTGTCTGGAATCGCGTCGCCCACCCGGTGACGCAACCCGAGGGGAGGTGGTTCGGCGATGGATCCTCGTGCGACGGCGGAACTCGGCACCACGGGCCTGCGCGTGACCCGGCTGGGGCTCGGGTCGGCGCCCCTGGGCGGCCTCTTCCGTCCGGTCTCGGATCGGGACGCCGAGCGCACCGTCGAGCGCGCCTACGACCTCGGCCTTCGGTTTTTCGACACCGCGCCGCTCTATGGGAACGGCCTCGCCGAACAGCGGGTCGGACGCGCTCTGAGACAGTTCCCGCGCGACTCCTATGTGCTGGCCACCAAGGCGGGCCGCCTGATCCGTCAGGGTGCGGCGCCGGAGCCCGGCCAGTCGTATCACGGGACCCCGGCGGGGATGGAGCCGGTCTTCGACTTCAGCGCCGAGGGCGTGCGCACTTCGGTCCGCGAAAGCCTCGAGCGGCTGGGCCTGGAGCGGGTCGATGTGGTGCACCTGCATGATCCCGACGACCACTACGAGCAGGCCCTCACCGAGGGCTACCCTGCGCTCGCCGAGCTCCGGCGGGCGAACGCCATCCGGGCCGTGGGGGCAGGCATGAACCAGGCCGCGATGGAGGCCCGGTTTTTGCGCGCGGCGGCGTTCGACTGCTTCCTGCTCGCCGGCCGCTACACCCTGCTCGACCAGTCGGGCCTGGGCGACCTGTTGCCCTTGGCGGCCGAGCGGCGGGCGTCGATCATCGCCGGCGGGGTCTTCAACTCCGGGCTCCTGGCGGCGCCGGTGGCCGGCTCGACCTACGACTACCGCCCGGCGCCGCCGGAGCTGGTGGGACGGGCCCAGCGTCTGGCCCGGGTGTGCCGCAACCACGGGGTCCCGCTGGCGGCGGCCGCCATCCAGTTCCCACTCGGCCACCCCGCCGTGGCCGCGGTCGTGATCGGCGCCCGCTCGCCGTCGGAGCTGGAGGAGGACGTGGCGCTGTTCGAGACGCCGCTTCCCGCTCAGCTCTGGGACGAGCTCCGTGCCGAAGGATGGATCCCGGCCGCGGCACCGGCTCCGGCCTAGAGGCCCGGGTCCGGAACCTGCCCGGAGGGTCTATGTTCAAGGGGTGGGGATGACCAAAGCGCCGTCGGATGCCGCGAAGACCGTGCCCTTCGACCGGGCCCGGATGGACGACCTGCTGGGTCAGGCGGGCGTGGACCTGGTGCTGGCCAGCAGCCCGCACAACACCCGCTATCTGCTGGGCGGCTACCGCCATCATTTCCACGACCGGATGCCGGCCGGGGGCCGGTCCAGCTACCTCGCGGTCGTCGGCTACCCGCACGAGCGCCCCGACGCCGCGTTCGTGGTCGGGCGGCCGGGGGAGCAGGAGGAGCAGCGCCGGGCCGGCGTGTGGGTCCCGAACGTGCTCGACGAGGGCCGCACGTCCGCCGGGGTGGGCGAGATCCTGGCTCGTGAGGCCGGCCGTCTCGGCGCGGGCGCGGGAACGATCGCCGTCGAGCTGCCGTTCCTGCCCGCCGACACGCTCCTGGCGCTCCAGCGCGAGCTGCCGGGCGCGAAGCTGGTCGACGCCACGCCGCTGCTGGAGGAGCTGCGGCTCATCAAGCGGCCGGACGAGCTGGCCCTGCTCAAGGAAGCGTCCGAGCGGGTGGTGGCAGCCATGCTCGCGACCTATGCCCGGGCCGTCCCTGGCATCACCACCCGCGAGACGGTGGTCCTCCTCCAGGAGGAGGAGGCGAAGCGCGAGCTCGCCTTCGACTACTGCCTGATCGCGACCGCGCGCTCATTCTTCCGCGCGCCGAGCGACGATCGGTGGGAAGTAGGCCAGTCGATCTCCACCGACTCCGGCGGCAGCCGCCACGGCTACCTCGGCGACCTGGCCCGGATGGCGGTCCACGGCGAGCCGAGCGGGCTGATGCGCGAGCTGCTGGACGAGGTCGACACGGCGCAGCAGGCGGCGCGGCGACCGATCCGTCCCGGCACCCCCTACACCGACGTCAACGCCGCCGCCCACGACGCGATCCAGCACCTTCCTCACCGCGCGGAGATCGATTTCGAGGCGCACGGGATGGGCCTGGTCAACCACGAGGCGCCGCACATCGAACTGGCTCGGGAAGGCGACGGACAGAAGCTCGCCGCCGGCATGGTGCTGTCCATCGAGACCACGCTCAAGAACCGCGAAGTCGGGTTCGTGAAGCTGGAGGACACCGTGGTCGTCACCGAGTCCGGGTGGGAAGCCTACGGCGACAGCGGGCGGGGCTGGAACATCGTCGTTTAGCTCCCGTTCGTGCTGGTGCGGGCGTCGGGTGTGGGGCCGCGCGTTGTCCCGTGCCGCGGCACGCGGGTGACCACACATCTGAGGGAGGACGCGAGTGACGATCGAGATCGGCTGCGGTGACATCACCTGGCGTGGTTTGGGCGAGAGCGAGGACCAGGTCCTGGCCGACATCGCTGCCGCGGGCTACGCGGGCGCACCCTGGCCCCGCGACAAGAGCGACGCGGCGGCCATCAAGGAGCTGTTCAGCCGCCACGGTCTGAAGCCGGCGCCGGGCTACCTGGGCGGCGACTTCTGGGACCGGGAGCGGAGGGAGGAGCACCTGGCGCAGGCTCGCCGCTACGCCGAGATCTCCCGGGAGCTGGGTCTGACCGAGCTGTACGTGGCGGACGGTGGGTTCGACCGCGAGCGACCCGGTCACCGCACCCGGCGGCAGGCGGCGGGGAACGTCACCGAAGCGGACGCTCTCTCCGAGGAGGAGTTCGAGCAGTTCGCGGAAGGCGTCTCCGCGGTCGCCCGCGCGACGCTCGACTACGGCGTCCGCAGCTGCTTCCACAACCACGTCGGCACCTTCGTCGAGACCCGTGCCGAGGTGGAGCGCCTCCTGGCGCTGGCCGACCCCGAAGCGCTCTTCCTGGGTCCCGATACCGGGCACCTGGCCTGGGCCGGGGACGAACCGGTCGCCTTCTTCCGGGATCACCGTGACCGCATCCCCACCGCCCACATCAAGGACATCGGCAGGCAGGCGCTGGAGGAAGGCCGGTGGCTCGACTGGGACTACAGGACCTACTCGGACAACGGCATCTTCACCGAGCTGGGTGAGGGGGTCGTGGATTGGGATTCCTTCTTCCAGGTCGTGCGGGAGAGCGGATTCGGCGGCTGGCTGATCGTGGAGACCGACGTGACCCGGCTCGCCAGCCCGCGGGAGAGCGCGGTCAAGAGCCGGGAGAGCCTGCGCAGGTGGGGCTTGTGACGGTACCGATGAAGATCGGCCTGCTGGGAGCCGGCAACGTCACTCCGCTTTATCTGCCGAACCTGCTGCCGGCGCCGGGAATCGAGGTGGCCGCGATCAGCGACCTCTATCCCCCGGTCGCGACCGCCAGAGCGGCCGAATACGGCATCCCCACCGTGCTGACCCCCGACCAGCTGATCGAGCACCCCGACATCGAGCTCATCCTCAACTTCACCCCCATCTCGGAGCACGCGGAAGCCACCCGCCGTGCGCTGGCCGCCGGGAAGCACGTCTACTCCGAGAAGCCCCTGGCGACGAGCACGGCGGAGGCGGTGGCGCTGGTGGAGGAGGCCGAGCGCCGCCACCTCCGGCTCGGGTGCGCGCCCGACACGCCGCTCGGATCCGGCCTCCAGGCCGCGCGCTCGGCCCTGGAGGGTGGCGCCGTGGGACGGCCGCTCGGCGCCGGGGCGTTCATGTTCCGGCCCACGGCGCCGAGCGCTCCCTACGCGACCGATACCTTCCCCCTGCGCGACATGGCGCCCTACTACGTGACGCTGCTGGTCACTCTGTTCGGGCCCGCCCGGCGCGTGGTCGGCCTCAGCCAGACCCTGACCGCAGCCCAGTCGAAGCACCGCTTCCAGGAGGACCCGATCTCGTTCGGAGGGGTGATCGAGTTCGAGGGCCGCCTGCTGGCGACGCTGCTGCTCTCGTGGGGGACCGGCCACCGCTCCGAGGTGCCGTCGATCCACGTCTACGGCACGCTCGGGGACCTATCCGTCCCCAACCCCAACGTCTTCGGCGAGGCGGCCTCGATCCGGCTCTACGACCAGGCGGCGGTGCGGGTGCTCGAGGGCAGCGTCCAACCACCGGACTGGCCACGCCAGCAGCGGGGGCTGGGCGTGGCGGAGATGGCGGAGGCGATCCGGGAGGACCGTGCCCCGCGTTCGGGCGGCGATCTGGCGGCGCACGTGGTGGACGTCATCGAGGGGATCATCACGGCCTCGACGCAAGGGCATCCGGTCGACCTCCAGACCGGCTTCGTCCTCACCCCACCCCTCTCCGCCGCGGACCGGGCCCGCCTGCTCGGCCGCTGAGGGCGCGCGGGTCGGCCGCCGTCGGGTAGCGCCAGAGTGTGGGTGTCTCCGGCCTTTCCACCCGTCGGGTAGCCCCGGAGTGTGGACGTCTCTGGGCTTTCCACCCGTCGGGTAGCCCCGGAGTGTGGACGTCTCTGGGCTTGGCGCTCCCCGAACGTATGTACGATGCGGACCGATGGGGGCGGCGGACGACGCGGTGCGACGCTACGTGATGCTCTGCGCACAGCTCAGGCTGGCGCGCAGCATCGGGGTGGGAGACCGCTACATCACCCAGCACCCGTTCACGGCGGAGATGTCGGGGGTGCGGGTCAAGTCTCTGGGCGAGGGCCCGGCTACCACCGGCAGCAGCACGGTCTGGATCCCACGCCTGGGCGACCTCTTCGAGCTGCAGGCGCGGAGGCTCCGCCTCGAACAGCCGGCGCACGCGACCGCATGGTATCGCGCGAGCGCGCTCCGTGCCATCGCCGATGCCTGCGAGCGCTACCCCGAGGCAACCGCGGAGGAGGCGGCGGCCCGACTCCTGCTCGAGCGCCGCGGCCGCTGACCCGGTTCTCAGCCGGCCGGCGGCTCCTCCGACGGGCCTGAGTCCGGGGGCTCGGCTCCGCGCGGCACCACCTGCTCCCAGCGCGAGCGCGTGCCGGGCGGCATCGCCGCCGCCGGCTCCGCCCGACGGCCGAGTGACGGCAGGCGGAAGCTGCGGTCCAGCTGCACGGCGTACAGGAGCGGCGCCAGGGCGAGGACGGAAGACAACACCAGGACGTCGGAGCCGGTGGCCAGTGTCTGCTCGGTGGCGTAGGTCATCGAGTGGACCAGGTCGGCGCCACCCAGGAGGGCCAGGTCCACCACGACCAGCAGAAGCTCGGCCACCGAAGCGCCCAGCACCCAGCGAGCGGCACGAGGGGCCCGGTGGCGGGCCCGGAAGACCAGCACGATGGCCAGCAGAGCTGCCACCACCTGCGGTAGACCGCAGACCACGGTCAGCACCGCGAACGTCATCCGCGGCGCTCCGGGGCCCCACCGCGATCGGCGAGGACGGCGAGCACGAGGAGCATCCAGGCGGCCCCCTCGAGCACGGCCTCCACGAACTCGACCGCGAAGGCGCCGGCGACCAGCCGCGGCAGTGCGCCGGGGCCGAACACGCTCTCGATCAGGGTGAGCCACAGAATCTCGAAGGCCGCCCCCAGCAGCAAGACCACGCCACCCGCGACGCACAGGCGCCCGGCGGTGCGAGAGCGCGGACGCAGCGCGAGGCCGAGCATCAGGCCGATGACGGCGAACAGCACCTGCAGCAGTTGGGTGATGACGGGGACCATGGGCGGCGGCCAAACCAAAAGGTACCGACCCGAGCTCGGCACCGCTCTTCGGTCCCGCGCCGGACATGCCCGGTCGGATAGGATGGCCGCTGATGGTGGGTAAGTCGGTGGTCCCGACCGTGGACCGACCCTGGCCGGTGCGCCGGGCGTTGTAGAGGTCGATGACGAGCCGGGAATCACGGAGTCGCCTCTCGATCGCCGGTCGCTCCTTGCTGATCGCGGGAATCGTCATGATCCTGCTGCTCGGCTTCAACGCAGCCCGGCTCTCGGTCCAAGGCCCGACGCGCGCCTATGCCAAGACGCGGACGCTCGGCACCACCCAGGTTCAGTGGGACCTGGCCGGACTTGCCTATCTGCCCTGGTCCGGGATCGACGGCGTCTATGGGCCTCAGACCACCGCCGCCGTGCAGGCGTTTCAGTCCGACGTGTGCATCACGGCGGACGGAATCGCCGGGCCGCAGACCGATGCCTCTCTGGACGCCGTTGTGGCCGCAGTCCAGGCCCGGGCCGGAGCCACCCAGGACGGCCTGTACGGCCCGCAGACCCAGGCCCGCGTAGAGGCTTACCAGCGCGCGCACGGACTCGCCGCAGACGGTCAGGCGGGACCGATCACGATGCGAGCGATGGGCATCGTCCGCGTGCACTCGTGTGGGAGTCCGCCACCTCCGCCGACCCCCGTTCCGCACGCCGCCACTCCCACCCCGGCGCCGCCCGCGCCGACGCCGGCTCCGGCGCCCCCCACTCCGACCCCGGCGCCTCCGACTCCAACCCCGGCGCGCCACCGACGCCCGCGCCGGCCGCCCCAGCGCCGACCAGCACCCCCACGCCCGCCCCGACTCCGACCGCGATCCCCGCGCGGAGCGCCACACCCACACCGACCGCCGCGCCCAAGCCGGCGTCCGCCCCCAAGCCGGCTCACGCGGCCACGCCGACTCCCGCGCCCGCGTCGACTCCGGCGCCGACCCCGACTTCAACGCCAACGCCAGCCGCGACGGCCGCGCCCACGCCCACCGCGACGCCGAACTCGACGGCCGGGACACCTCCGGGCCACGGCGGGACCCCTCGGCACGGCGGGACCTCTCCCGGCAATGGCGGGACACCCTCGGGTAATGGCTACTCGGGAGGCGAGGGGAACCCGGACGACGGCGGGCAGTCAGGCGCGGGACCGGTGAGCACGCCCTCGACGCCGGCCCCCACGCCGGCCCCCACCCAAACCTGTGTGCCCATGCTGCAGCCGGCTCTCACACCCCTGCTGCAACCATGCGTGCCGGTTTCGAACCCCAGCCCCACGCCGAAGCCCACCCCCGGGAGCCTCAGCGGTGTCGTGACGCCGGGGAACGGCGGTGGCGCGAGCAACCCCGGCAGCGGGAGCGCCCAGAGCACCTCCAGCGGGAAAAACGGTCACGGTGGCGGCTCCGGGTCGGGTGGCGGCTCCGGGTCGGGGGTGCCGGTGACCAGCTCCGGCAGCACTACCGGTTCCGGATCCGGGTCCGGCGGCGGGGTAAGCAGTTCATCCACCGATCCCACCGGTACGCCGGCGGGAGGTGTCACCCCGACGCCCACTCCCCGGCCTTCATCTGGCGGCCCCCAGGCTGTGGTGGTGAAGGAGGTGACGCTGGTCGGCTCCTCGGGAGACGGACTCGCCTGGCCCGCCGTGCTGGGCGGTCTGGGACTGTTCGCCGGCCTGGCGCTCCTGCTCCTGGCACGGCAAACCCCGAGGCGCGCCCGGGCGCGGCGCAGGTAGCTCCCACGCAGGGTCCGGCCCTCGACTTCGGGACGCTCACCTATGCGCTGACCCGCCCCCTGACCGTGATCGGCCGGGCCACCGGCGACTGGCGCACGGCGCCCGACCTGGACCTGGACCCCCTGGACGCGGGGCGGGTGGTCTCCCGGCGGCACGCCCACCTGGAGTGCGGGGCTCGGGGCGTCTTTCTGCGTGACCTCGGTTCGACCAACGGAACCGCGGTCGCCGGACGCCGCCTCGAAAAGGACGAGTTGGTCCGTCTTCGCGATGGCGACCTCGTCAGCTTCGGGGGACTCGAAGGCCGCTTTCTGGCGACGGCCGCCTGGCCGGAAGGACTACAGCCGGCCTGGACCCCGGCTGTCCGCGAGGACCTGACCCGCCCCGGCCCCCGCTGATCGCCTGCCCCCACGGAAAGGCCCGAGTATCCACACTGTGGCGCTACCCACCGCGCGGAAAGGCCCGAGTGTCCACACTGTGGCGCTACCCACCGCGACGCGGCGCTACCCGACCGGCGATGCCTCGGTTGAGCCGGGTGCGACCAGGCAGGAGGGATCCAGGTCGGCGACGCGGGCGACGCCCATCAACGTCAGCGCCCGGTCCATCTCCTGCCTGAACACATCGAGGATGGCGCCCGCTCCCCGCTCCCCGCCCACGATGAGCCCATAGACGTACGGGCGCCCGATCAGCACCGCCCGTGCTCCCAACGCCAGTGCCTTGATCACGTCGGTGCCCCGGCGGACCCCTCCGTCCAGCAGTACCTCCGTCCTGCCACCGGCAGCCGCCACCACGCCGGGCAGCGCGTCCAGAGTCGCCGGGACCCCGTCGAGCTGTCGCCCCCCATGGTTCGAGACCACGATCCCGTCCACACCCAGGGCGATGGCCCGGCGTGTGTCGTCGGGGTCGAGGATCCCCTTGACCAGCAACTTGCCGCGCCAGCGGTCCCGCACCCAGCTCAGATCATCCCAGCTCAGGCTGGATTGCATGAGGTTCCGCTCCTGGATCCCGACCGAGGCCACCGCCGCCCGCACCCCGCCCGAATCGACCATGTGACGGGCGCTGATACGACCATGGCGCGCGGCACTGTAGGTCCAGGTGGGATGACGGGCCAGGTCGGCCAGGTGCCACGGCGTCAGCACCGGCGGACGGTCCATGCCGAGTCGCCGCTCCCCCTCGCGGTTGCCCAGCACCGGGACGTCGACCGTCAGCATCAGCACGCGGCATCCCGACGTCCAGGCACGATCCATGAGCCGCGCCGCCAGGTCGCCCTCTTGTGGGTAGAGCTGAAAGAAGGGCGGCTCATACGTCTCTCGAACGATCTCCTCGATGGTCCAGCTGGAGGCGGTGGAGACGACGTATCGAGTTCCACGGCTCTCGGCAGCGCGGGCGGCGGCGACATCGCCGTGCCAGTAGGACAGCCCGGTCAGCCCGGTGGGCGCGAACAGGATCGGCAGGTCGATCGGCACGTCCGCGACCGTGGTCGACAGGTCGCGCCGGCGGTGCCCGGTCAGGACCTTCGCGCGGAGCCGGAGGCGGCGAAACGCGGCCAGGTTTTCACGGAGCGTGATCTCATCGTCCGCGCCTCCATCGACATACGCCCAGATCATCTTCGGCACCTGCCGCTTCGCACGGCGCCGGTAGTCCTCGACGGAGATCAGCTTTTCCAGGGGCCGCAATTGCTGCCGGAAGCCGAACATGCGCCTAGCGCCCGGAACCGGGGCAGCCGCCGACACGCCGACCACAACTCATTGGTACCCCTCCGAACGTGCCTTCCATGCGCGAGGCCTGTCCGCCAATCCTATGCCGCCCCGGGGGCGCGCTTCCTTCGCGGCCGTAGGATGCACCGGATGTGGAGCCGGGCCCCTGCCTCGATCGCCCGGCGCCCGGGCCCTTGACGGTGGATTGGAGTCCCGCCTTCCGAGCCCTGATCGAGGGCCACCTGGCGGCGTTCGAGCGGAGGTCCTCGGACCACCGTGATCGCCGCCGCGCCGCGGTCGCGATCGCGCTCCTGCGCGGAGCCGGGGGCGAGGTGTCGCTCCCTCTCTTCCTGCGCAACCGAGGATTGCCTCGTCACTCCGGGCAGATGGGGCTTCCCGGCGGCCGCCTCGAGGAAGGCGAGAATGCGACCACGGCGGCCCTGCGCGAGTTGGAGGAGGAGGTCGGCCTGAACGCGGGGCCGGATTCGGTCCTGGGCCTGTTGGATGACTTCGAAACGCGCTCCGGTTTCGTCATCACGCCGGTCGTGGTCTGGGCCGACACCACGGCCGGCAACCTGCGGCACCTTCCGGGCGGTGAGGTGGCGCGACTCTTCGTCATCACCCTCGCCGAGTTGGGCCGCGCCGCCGGCGCAGCCAAACCGGGCAAGTCGTCCGGGTTCAGCCTGCCGTTCACCTGGGGCAATGTGTACGCACCGACCGCCGCCATCCTCTACCAGTTCAGCGAACTGGGCATCGCGGGACGGCCGGTGCGTGTGAACGACTTCTATCAGCCGCCCTTCACCTGGCGATGAGCGTGCCCTAAAATCCCGGCCGGCCGAGCTCCTCCCTCGTCACTGAGCCTCGTAGCCGCCCGACGCGTCGTGCCGCTCGGTGCCGGCGAGCGGCGGCCAGAAGACACAGACGAGCTGCAGGTCGGTTCGTGCGCGCAGGCGGTGATGGTCGTGCTGATCCAGCGCGTACATGACACCGGGCCGCAGCGCGTGCACCTCGCCGGACGCCAGGTCCTCCACCTCTCCCTCGCCCGCGATGCACAGATTCGACTCCAGGTGGTGGCGGTACTCGAGGTCGAGCTCGGCGCCGGCCGGCAGCTCCGTCCAGTGCAGCGACACCTGCATGCCGTCGTCGCGCCGCAGCAGACGCCGGCTGCGCCAGCCGTCGCCGCGAATGTCGCGGTCGCCGCCGTCGAGCTCGTGGACGGAGCGGATGATCATCGGCCGCGCCCAGTGTCGCAGAACCCGGTGCCGTGGGGTCCCTCTCTGACGGTGCAGGGATCTTCCGTGGGGCAGACGGGGCCGGCCGCGCGGGGCCGGCTGTTAAGCCCGGAGGGGGCATGCCGCAAGCATGTGTACCCTCTCCGGCGGTGGAATTGCGGACCCGCGTAGAGATCCCCGGGCGTCCGGCCGAGGACCTCTACCTCGACATCGACGGCGACCGCCGGGTCGCTGACCTGACCCAGGTGCTGGCAAGCCGGGAGAGCCTCCAGGCGCCCGCCGGCTTCCTCGGCCTCTACTGCCGGCGCACCTCGGCCTGGCTCGACCGCACCGCGACCGTCCGCCAGACCGGCATCCGGGCCGGGGACGAGCTGCTGCTGGCGCCGCACGGCGCGCTCGTCCAGGGTGGCGACGGGACCGTCGCTCCGGTCACGCTGCTCCTCGTCACCGGGGGCCCGCAAGCCGGCCGCCGCTTCCCCCTCACGCCCGGCACCTACGCCGTGGGCCGCGCCCCGGAATGCGACATCGTGATCCAGGACGCGGCGCTGTCCCGCCTCCACCTGACGCTGCGCGTCGCCGAGGACGGCGCGGTCACGGCAGTCGACGAGCGCTCCACCCACGGCACCTTCATCGAGGGCCGGCGCCTCGAGCGGCCGACCCTGCTCCGGCCCGGACAAGAGATCGAAGCCGGTCGCACCCTGTTGGGCTTCACCGGCACCAGCGCCACCAGCGTCGGCTTTCTCGACGACCAGGGCCGGGTGGCACTCAACCGCCCGCCGCGGATGGTACCGCGCCCGCCGCCGGTGGAATTCGAGGCACCGAGCGTGCCCGAGCGGCGGAGGGGAAGCACGCTCTCGGTGAGTGCCACCATCGGCGGCGCCGCGATGGGTCTGGTCTTCGTGCTCGCTTTCCACCAGGCCGCCTTCCTGCTCTTCGCCCTGCTGGGACCGGTGGTGATGGTCGGTCAGTGGATCGAGGAAAAGATCACTGGACGGCGCTCGTTTCGCGGTCAGTCGCTCGAGTTCCGCGAGGGGCTGGTCGGGATCAACGAGCGGATGGCGGAGGCCTACGTCGACGAGCGCCGGTTCCAGCGTGCGCTGGCCCCCGATCTGGCAACGCTGGCCCTGCGCTGCGCGCGCGTGAGTCCCGACCTCTGGGAGCGCCGCGCCGGTGACCCGGATTTCCTGTTCCTGCGGTTGGGCTGGGGCGACACCCGCTCCCGGATCACGCTCAAGGTGCCGGCCGGCGGCGACGAGGGGCTGCGCCGGCTGGTCGAGGACGTCTCCACCACCTACGAGGCCATGGCCACCGTCCCGGTGTCGATCCCGCTCAAGGAGGTCGGCTCGGTGGGGGTCGCCGGGAGCCCGGACGACGTGCTCGGCCTCGCGCGTGCCCTGCTGCTGCAGGTGGCGGCGCTGCACAGCCCGGAGCAGGTGATGATCGTGGCGGCGGTCTCCCCGAGCCGGGAGAGCGAATGGCGGTGGCTGGGCTGGCTGCCCCACCTCCGTCCCGAGTCGCCGGCGCTGCCGGGAGACGCGCTCGTGACCGGGCGCGTCCGCGGCCGCGAGCTGACCGACCGCCTGCTCCACCTCCTCGACGAGCGGCGAGCAACCGCCCAGACCGCGTATGGCAGCGCGCGCACGATCGGCGGTGCCTCGGTAGTGGCGCTGCTGGACGCCGACGCCGAGCTGCCCCGAGACGCGGTGGACCGCCTGCTCACGGAGGGACCCGCGCATGAGATCCACGTGGTGTGGCTCGGGAAGTCGCTGCACGAGCTGCCCAGCGCCTGCGGGGCCGTCATCGACCTCGAACCCTATTCCAGCGCCCCCTCGGTGCTGGTGATGGGGGAGGCGCGGGCACTCCCGGCCCTGGCTCCCGACCTGGCGCCCCCCGCCGTGGCCGACGAGATGGCACGCAATCTGGCGCCGATCCGGGATCTGGAGGCGTCCGCCCAGGCGGCCGACATCCCCCGGCACGTGAGCCTGCTTCAGCTGCTGGAGCTGGATCGCGACCCCGCCGAACGGATGCGCCAGCAGTGGCGGCACGATGATGGCCGGCTGGGCGCCCGGCTGGGGATCACTGCCGGCCACCAGCCGTGCGCGATCAGCATGCGCTACGACGGACCCCACGCCCTGGCCGGAGGCATGACCGGCTCCGGCAAGTCGGAGCTGCTGCAGACGCTGGTCGCCTCGCTGGCGGCGGACCACTCCCCCGACCGGCTCACCTTCATCCTCATCGACTACAAGGGAGGGGCCGCCTTCCGCGACTGCATCGAGCTGCCCCACACGGTCGGCTTCGTCACCGACCTCGACGGTCACCTCGTCACCCGCGCCCTGACCAGCCTGCGCGCCGAACTGCGGTACCGCGAGGAGGTGCTGCGGGAGCATGCCTGCCGCGACTTGATCGAGTTCGAGGAACGGTATCCCGGGGAGGCGTTCCCGAGCTTGGTGATCGTGGTCGACGAGTTCGCCGCCCTGAAGGACGAGCTGCCCGATTTCGTGGACGGCATGGTCGACATCGCACAGCGCGGTCGCAGCCTCGGAATCCACATGGTGCTCGCCACCCAGCGTCCGGCGGGCGTGATCTCAGATCGCATCCGCACCAACACCAACCTGCGGCTGGCGCTGAGGTTCTCGGACACGTCCGAGAGCCAGGACGTGATCGGCACCGACGACGCCGCCCGTCCCGGACTGCCCCGTGGCCGTGCCTTCATGCGCGCCGGTCCCGGGATCCTGATCGAGTTCCAGGCCGCGCACGCCAGCGGCCGCACGCTCACCGAAGGGGGTCCGGCCCCGATCACCGTGCGCGAGCTGGACGTGGGCGGCGAACCGGTGGAGGAGGCGACCGGCCGGGGGCACGACGCGTCCAGCCCGACCGACCTGATGAGGGTGGTGACCGCGGTCCGCGAGGTCCAGCGGGGGCTGGGCCTGCCGCCCCCGCGCCGGCCCTGGCTGGAGCCGCTGCCGTCGGTGCTGAGAGAGGCAGACCTGGCGCCCTACGAGAGGGCTGAGGAATCCCCCCTCCGGGTAGCGCTGGGTCTGCTCGACGACCCGCGCCGCCAGCGCCAGGTGCTGTCCCACTTCCACCTCGATCTGGACGGCACCCTGCTCGTGTACGGCGCCACCGGCACCGGGAAGACCACGATGCTGCGCTGGATCGCGGCCTCGCTCGCCCGGCAGCTCTCGCCCGACGAGCTTCACGTCTACGGCCTTGACTTCGCCACCCGCGGACTGCGCCCGCTGGCCGCCTTCCCGCACACCGGCGCCATCGCATCCGGGGACGAGCCGGAGCGGGCGCAGCGCCTCCTCACCTACCTTCGCTCCGAGGTCGAGCGGCGGAAGACCCTGCTGGCCGGCGTCGGTGCCTCCACGCTGGCCGAGTACAACCAGCTGACGCGAGAGCCACTTCCCCACCTGCTCCTGCTCGTCGACGGCTACTCCGGATTCGCGGCTGCGCTCGAGGACGTTGACTTCGGAGCGCCGGTCCAGATGCTCCAGTCGCTGGTCTCCGAGGGGCGCTCGATGGGCCTGGCCACGGTGCTGACGGGCGACACGGCAAGCTCGGTGCCGGGAAGAATCACGGCCAGCGTGTCGCGCCGGCTGGTGCTGCGGATGGTCAGCGACGACGAGTACGCCTTCGTGGGCCTCGACCGGGCCCTCTACCGGGACGCGAACCTGCCCCCGGGTCGGGGGTTCGTCGATCAGCAATTCGAGCTGCAGACCCCGATCGTCGGCGAGCGACCGGCCGGCAGCGCCCAGGCGGCGGCGTTGGAACAGCTGGGCGACGATCTTCACCGCCGCTTCCCAGGTCCGCGGGTGCCACAGATCCGGCTCCTGCCACTCCGGCTCAAGCGCAGCGAGCTGCCGGCGCCGGCAGAGGCCATGGAAGCCATCCCGGGCCTGCTCGACGGTCAGGAGCCGGTGCCCGCGCGCCTCGACCTGCGCCGCGAGGGTCACCTGCTGGTGGCCGGGCCGCGGCGCAGCGGCCGCAGCACCACGTTGATGGCGATCGCCGCCTCGCTGGCCAGGGCGACGCCGGCCGTACCCCTGGTGCTGCTCGCGCCCCGACGTCAGACCCCGCTGGTGGGCGCTCCCTGGTGGGCGGCGGCGGCGGTGGGCCCCGATGAATGCGAACAACTGGCGGACCGTCTGCTCTCCGTCCTGCGCGGGGTCCCCGACCCGAAGGGGGTGGACCTCTCGGGGGGAGCCGTGGTGTTGGTGGACGACGGTGACGAGGTGTTCGAGGGGACGGCGGGAGCGTCGCTCGAACAACTGGCGCAGGCCGCGCGGGACGCCGATCTGCGGCTGGTGTTCGCGTCCGACACCCAGGCCGCCCACCGGCAGTTCGGAGGCGTACTCACCCAGGTCCAGCGCGACCGCTTCGGGATCCTCCTCGATGCGGACCCGGCCCTGGACGGAACGCTGGTAGGTGGTGTGACGCTTCCCCGACGGCGGGGGCCGCAGCCGCCGGGGCGGGCGATCCTGGTGCTGGCCGGCGAGACCCAGATGCTGCAGATCGCCGGCGAACCCTAACCGCGAGACGACAACGCCGGCAGCTGGGCGCCACCCGGGAGCGGATAGGAGCGGCGTGCCGGCGGACTACGTGATGCGGCCCTCAGGCTCGCCGGCCGGTGCGGTTGGCGCACCTCGCCGGCGAACGATCGAGGAGTCGGACTGTTAGATGCCGCCCGCCGCGAGGATCCCCGCCACGATCTTGTTCAGCGATGCGCTCATCTGCGTCAGGTCCGAGTTCATCTGCTTGGTCGATTTCTGGATCGAGGGATAGGCCTGGCCCCGGTATTCGTCGGCGTATCTGCCCTGGAAACGCTGGTTCCCATTCAGGTTGTTGGCGAGCTTGGTCAGTTTGTCGAGCGCTGCCGGCAGTTCGCTGTTCACATAGCTCTGCAGCTGCTGCACCTGCTGCTGTGCCGTGGTGTCGGCACTGACGAGTCCACCACTTGCCATCTTTGTCCGTTCCTCCTGATGAAGTGTCCGACAGGCCTCGGCTGCCTGCTTTCCCTTCCACAACGAGCCATGGGCACCTATTGGTCGTTTTTGTCGTCCGGTTTTTCGCAGGTACCGTAGAGACCGATGACGGAGGCCTTCCCGCGAGCGATGGCAGAGCTCCCCGCTCCGGAAGAACTGGCGGGGTACCGTGCGGTCCGCGTGCTGGGCGCCGGCGCGGTCGGCCGCGTCTACGAGGTGCGCAGCCCCCAGGACGAGCCGCTGGCGGTGAAGCTGATCCCCGGCGCCGCGCCGCGGACGGCCGCCGACGCTCTGCGCCTCCAGGGCCAGGTGCGCGTGCTGGCACTGATCGACCACCCGCGGCTGGTGCGCGTCCACGACCTGGTGATCGCGGGCCGGGACCTGTTGGTGGTCATTGAGCTCCTACCCGGACCCAGCCTGTGCGAGGTCTTCCAAACCCGGCGTCCGGCACCCGAAGAGGTGAGCGCCTGGGTCACCCAACTGGCGGAGGCGATCGACTACCTTCACCTCCTGGGGGTCATCCACCGGGACGTCAAGCCCTCCAACGTCCTGCTCGCGGCCGGAGAGTCCGTGAAGCTCGCCGATCTCAGCCTTGAAGAGATCCACCCGGTACAGGGGACACCCACCTACATGGCGCCGGAGCTGGTCCGAGGAGATCGCGGGGTGGACGGCCGGGCGGACGTCTATAGCCTGGCCACCGTCGCCTATGAGGGCCTGGTCGGGCTGCCTCCGTTCCACGGCGGGACCGCCGAAGACGTGATGACGGCCCAGCTGAGGACGCCTCCGCCGGATCCGCGGACGCACGTCGCCGGCTTCCCGCCGGAGGTGGGTGAGGTGCTGCTGCGAGGGCTCGCGAAGCAGCCCGAGGACCGTCCGGAGACGGCGGGAGTCTTTGCCGAGGCGCTGACGACGGCGCTGAGCGGACGGCGTCCGGCCTCGTCCGGGGCCATCGTGGCGACCCGCGGCCCGGACCCAGAGGCATTGCGG
Organism: Candidatus Dormiibacterota bacterium; assembly: GCA_963808785.1. GTDB lineage: Bacteria > Chloroflexota > Dormibacteria > Dormibacterales > Dormibacteraceae > CAVTSA01. The sequence continues at coordinate 170,378 of CAWEGH010000014.1, forward strand.
ACCCGGCCGGCGCCGCTCCCCAGGACCCAGAGTCCCGCCGAGCCGCTGCCCCGCCGCATGGCCCAGGTTCCGCTGCCGACGCGGATGTCGCGGCCGGCGCTGATCTCGGGCCTGGTTCTCATCGTGCTCGCGGTCTCCTTGCTCGGGTACGGCGGCTACCAGGCCTACCGGCATTTCACGACCCCGGCGGTGCTTCGCGTGACGTCGGTCTCCTTCACTTCGACCCCCACCGTGATCCGCGTCCCCACCTGCGGGGCGGAGGCGGACTTTCATTTCCACGGCACGGTGACGACCAACGGGCAACCCGGTCGCATCACCTGGGCGTGGACGCAGTACAGCATCCCGATTGCGACGGTGGGCGGCGCGGCGCAGGTTTCCAGCGGCCACCGGCAGGTCTTGATCAACCAGACGCTGAAAGCCACCTTCCAGTCCAATGTCACGTCTCCCGTGGTGCTCCAGGTGACCGCTCCCCAGCGTCGCGCTTCCCGACCGGTCCACCTCACCTACACCTGTCATTGACGGCGACCGATCGTGAGGCTCCTCTCATGCGTTGTGGTGGTCGATGGCTGACGCGCTGGACGAGCGCGAGCAAGGGTCCTCGGTCTGGCTCGATCCGGGCCTCCAGTTCGAGCTCCTCTACGAGCAGGAGAGCGACTATGTCTCCCGCACCATCCGCGGCATCGTCCGCGGGGACGCGGAGGTCGAGGATCTGGTGCAGGAGTGCTTTGCCCGCGCCTACCGCGCTCGTCACCGCTATCGACCGGAAGCCCCTCCCGGCGCCTGGCTGCACCGGATCGCCGTGAACACCGCGATCTCGCATCTGCGGCGACGGCGGCTGGACCAGGTCCTTTCGCTGGACGCCGACGTGCCGGTCGCCGATCGAGACCTGCAGCAGGCGGAGGCGCGCGCCACGCTGGAGGAAGCGATGGCGGGTCTCTCTCCCAAGGTGCGAGCCGCGGTGGTTTTGAAACACTTCGAGGATCGGTCCCGCGAGGAGATCGCGGCCGCGCTCGGGATCCCCAGTGGCACCGTCGCGTCGCGGGTGGCGAAGGGCATGGCCCTGCTCCGGTCGCGACTCGACGAAGACACCGAGGACACGGCCGATGCCTGACCAGAGAGGCCAGATCGGGAGCACCGAGGGGATCGGGCGGGGCCGGGCTTCAGCGGTGCCCGCGCGGCTGGCCGGCTGGCACGGCTGGGCCGAGAGCCAGAACGAGGCCTTGCGCCAGGCGGCGCTGCGGCTCGACGCGGCCATCGACGTCCTGAACCGCTCCGGGCCGTCGCCCGAACTGCTCGGACGGCTGGACGAAGTGGGCGCGGGCGTGGTGCGCTACGTCGCTGCGAACGCCACCACCGACGCGTGGGTGGGAGCGATCGGCGCCGCCCTGCTGGACCTCGCCCGCAGCCGCCTGCCGGCCGAGGTGGCAGGTGACGCCGGCAACACCGCGATCCTGGCCGGGGGCCTGGTCACGACCACCGACTCTCGTATCGCGGCCCGGGTCGAACCCCGACCGCCGGACCGGGACCGCCGGATGCTGGCGGCGAGACACCTGGCCGACCGGGTGGCGGCGTCTTTGGGCGCCCGTGATCGCTCGGACCTGACCCGGGCGCTGGTCGAGGTCCGGGCCCTGGGAGGGGATCGGGAGGCGGCGGCCGCTTTCTTCGACCGTCTCGGGCCTGGCTCGACCCTGTCCTGCATCGACCTCGATGACACGGCTGCCGGCCTGGCGCCGGTGCTGGCCGCCGCCAGCCACGCCGAGCCCTGGTCGCCCGCGTTCGCGGAGACACTGTTCGCCGATCGGCAGCCGGCGACGCTGTCCCTGCTGGCCGAAGGCCGCTTTGGAGAGGGATTCCTGGCGGTGGCGGCCGACGCCTGGCTGCTGCTGGGCCGCGACGGCGACGCGACCGCCCGCGACCACGAGGCGGCGGTGGTGATGGGAGCGCTGGCCCGGGATCCCGACGCCTCACTCGCCTTTCTGCTCGAATCCTCCCAGGCGGATGCGGACGCCGCGCTGCCGCAGTCCCGCTTGACCGAGATCCTGGTCCGCTACGGCAACCGGTTGGAACGGCAAGGGCCGCTTGTCGCCGCCCTCGCAGGGGTGCTGACGAGCGCCGGCGCCGCCGCCTCCGCCGTCGAACCCTACGGTGGCCCCTTCGGAGCGCAGACGCAGCTGGGCGTGCTGCTCTTCGACCTCGCCGCGATGCCGGGCGGGATGGTGCCGGAGCCGCTCCTGCCGGTGGTCGCCTCGATCGTGGGCGCCCACCTCGACGCCCTGGTCGTCGGCCCGCTGACGGGCTGGCAGGAGCGCGTCCTTCGCCTCGCCATCCTCGATCAGGAGGGACGGCCGGACGCGCAACACCTTTCGCTCATCACGGGCGGCTTCGCGCGCTGGCGGGCGGCCGCGGCGCCGGCCGGGTATCGCCCCCAGACGCCTGGCAACCGTCAGGCCTGGGACCGCTACCTTGACCGCGCGGGATGGCTGGCGGGGCTGGTTGCCCGGGTCTCGGGGGCTGGGTTCGAGGCGGTGCTGGGTGAGGCGCTGAGAGCCGAGCTGGCCGCCCGGGGAGCCGGCCCCGAAGGCGGGGTGGCACGGGCGGAGCGCGCCTTTTCCGAGGTCGCCGATGTCTGAGCCACACCCGGACCTGCGCTTCGACAGCGCCTCCGCCGAGCAGGTGGTGCTGCGTGCGCGCGAGTTGATCCAGCTGCTCGACCAGCAGACCACGCTTCGGCGCCAGAACGCGGATCTCCTGCGGCCGACCTGGCAGGGCTACTACGCGCGCCGCTTCTTCGAGTCCGAGCTGCCCCGCATGCAGCAGCAGGCGGCCGGGTTGGTGGCGGAGCTGCAGCAGCTGATCCACCGGGTCGAGTCGGCCGGCGCCACCGCTGCCGACTGGGCGCGCGAGAACCAGCGCTACCGGGATCGGGAGAGGGAGAGCGAGGGTCGCCCGTAAGCGCACATGCCGACGATGGAACGCCAAAACTGTCCGAATGACGTTCGTTTGCTGGCAAGGTGCAGGCCACTCATCCCGCAGCGTCCACCTCCATCAGCGACCGCAGCAGCGCCATCCCATTCGCGACCCGCGAAGCCACGGTGCCGGTGGGGATCCCCAGCGCGGCCGCCACCTCTCCGCGGGAGCGGTCCTCGATGTGGTTCAAGAGCACCGCGCTACGGACCTTGGGGGAAAGATGTGCCATCGCCACCTCGAGGGTCGCGCGGGCCTCAGCCCGCCGTAGGTCCGGATCCGCGACCGGGATTTCGGTCTTCAGCGGGAGGGCCGGCTCCGGCCGCCGTTTTCGCAGGTACGACAGAGCGGTATTGACCGCGATCCGGTGCAGCCAGGCCCCCGGGGGCGCGTCCGGCCGGTACCGGTGGCGGGCACGGTAGGCGCCTATGAAGCAGTCCTGCACCAGGTCCTCAACCTCGGCCTCCGTGCGCACGATGGCGCGGATGGTCCGATAGACGTAGTCGTGCTCACGCTCGTAGAGCAGTTCGAACTGCAGAGCCGGGTCGACCCAAGGCGAGGGCTCGACCTCCCGGTGGCCTGCGGGCAGCCCACCCATGGGCAGACCCTATTGCTGGCCAGTCGAGAAGGGGGTAACCAGCCGGTGAGAACTCCGCTAGTGTGAAGGCCCCTTCTGTGCACGGATGGGCCCTTCCGGCACCCCTGAAACACCCTTCCGTGCGGATGGGTCCTGCATGCGTCGATGCGGATTCAGAGGTCGGTGTCGATCTGCGCCCGCTGGAGCCGGCCCGAGTAGTCGATGTAGACCGACTTCCACTCGGTGAACTCGTCGACCAGGGTGGAGCCCGCCTCGCGGTGGCCGTTGCCGGTGTTCTTGACGCCGCCGAAGGGGAGCTGGATCTCGGCGCCGATGGTGGGAGCGTTGACGTACACGATGCCCGACTCCAGCTCGCGAATGGCGGTGAAGGCGCGCCGAACGTCGTTGGTGTAGACCGATAAGGAGAGGCCGTAGACGGTGTCGTTGGCGACCCGCAGCGCCTCCTCCAGTCCGTCCGCGGTGAGCACCGAGACACTGGGGCCGAAGATCTCCTCCCGCGCCACGCGCATCCCGGGCTCCACGGCGGCGAAGATGGTCGGCGCGTAGTACCAGCCCTCGCCGAGCGCCCCTTCGGTGAGCGTGTGGCCGCCGGTCACCACCCGCGCGCCCTCGTCGCGCGCCACCCCGGTGTACGAGTCCACCCGGCGGAGCTGGGTCTCGTTGATGATGGGCCCGACCTGCACCCCCTCCTGGAGGCCGTCGCCGATCCGGAGCGCTTCGGCCCGAGCCTGGAGCGCGTCCACGAAATCCCCCGCCAGGCGCCGGTCGACGATCACGCGCGAGGTGGCGGTGCAGCGCTGGCCCGAGGTACCGAAGCCGCCCCAGACGGCGCCGTCCACCGCCAGCTCGAGATCGGCGTCGGCCAGGATCACGATGCCGTTCTTGCCCCCCAGCTCGAGGCCGCAGCGGCGCAGGTCGCGGCCGCAGACCTCCCCGATCTCCCGCCCCACCGCGGTCGAGCCGGTGAAGCTGATGCAGTCGACCCCAGGATGCGCGACCAGCGGGGCGCCCGCCTCCGGGCCGTGCCCGTGGATCAGGTTGACGACGCCCTCCGGCAGACCGGCATCGAGCAGCGTCTCGACCAGGCGCAGGGCGCAGAGCGGAGTGTCCTCGGCCGGCTTCCAAACGATGGTGTTGCCGGCGGCGAGCGCGGGCAGCAGCTTCCAGCTCGGCACTGCGATCGGGAAGTTCCAGGGCGTCACCAGCCCCACCACCCCCACCGGCTCTCGCCAGGTGAAGCAGAACTTGTCGGGCAGCTCGCTCGGGATCGCCTCCCCGTTGGGACGGCGCCCGAGGCCGGAGGCGAACTCGGCCATGTCGATCGCCTCCTGGACGTCGCCGCGAGCCTCCTCCAGCACCTTGCCCATCTCCCGGGTCATGGTGCGGGCGAGGTCCTCCTTGCGGCGCCGGAGCAGGTGCGCGACCTCCAGCAGGATCGCGCATCGGGCCGGCGGTGGGGTGCGCCGCCAGGCGGGGAACGCCTTGCGCGCGGCGGCGACGGCGGCGTCCACGTCCTCGGCTCCGGAGCGAGGGAAGAGGCCGATCGCGTCGTCCCGGTGGGCGGGGTTGCGATCCTCGAAGGTCTGGCCCGAGCGCGCATCGCGACGCTCGCCCCCGATCAGGTTCTGGAAGCGTTCGGTCACGGCTCGCAGTATGGGCGGCGCGTGCGGGAGGGGACGGGTGCCGTAGGGTGCGCGGCGTGGAGGCCGAGCGGGCGGGGCCGTCGAGACGACACCTGCGGTTGGTGTTGGTGGTCGCGATCCTGTCCTCTTTCGTCTCCTTCCTCGACTCCTCGGTGGTCAACGTCGCCCTGCCCGCCATCCGGCGCGACCTCGGGGGCGGTCTGGCGGCCCAGCAGTGGATCGTGGACGCCTACCTGCTCTCCCTCGGGTCGTTCATCCTGGTCGCGGGCTCCCTCTCCGACCTCTACGGACGCAAGCGGATCCTGGCCGTGGGGCTGGTTGGGTTCCTGGTGGCGTCGCTGGGGTGCGCGGCGGCGCCCAACGTGGAGATCCTGGTCGGAGCCCGGTTCGTGCAGGGCATCTTCGGGGCGCTCCTCGTCCCCAGCTCTCTGGCGCTGATCATGTCGAACTTCCGGGGTGGCGCCGAGGGCCGCGCGATCGGGGCCTGGACCGCCTGGTCCGGGACCTCGGCGGTCTTCGGACCGGTGCTCGGAGGCTTCCTGGTCGTCGCCGCCTCCTGGCGCTGGGTGTTCGCGATCAACGTGGTGCCGATCGCGGTGACTCTGATCGCGCTGGCCTTGCTGGAGGCGGAAAAGCACCAGCCGAAGGGACGGGTCGACTGGGTCGGCGCGACTCTCTGCGCGCTTGGCCTGGCGGGCCCCGTTTTCGCCCTCATCGAGCAGCCGAGCCGGGGCTGGGGCGACCCCCTGATCTGGATTCCGCTGGTGGGCGGCCTGATCATGCTCGCCGCCTTCGTGCTCTGGGAGTGGCGGTGCCCGCACGCGATGCTCCCGCTGGGGCTCTTCCGCAACCGCGACTTCACCGTCGGCAACCTGGCGACGCTGGCGGTCTACGCCGGCCTCTCCGCCATCACCTTCGTGCTGGTGGTGTTTCTGCAGCAGGTGGCGGGATGGACCGCGCTCGGCGCCGGGTTCGCCTTTGTCCCGGTGACGGTCGTCATGTTCGTGCTTTCCCCGCGTGCCGGCGCGCTCTCGTCCCGGATCGGCCCGCGTCTCTTCATGGGCTTCGGCCCGCTGATCGGCGCGACCGGCTTTCTGCTCATGCTCCGCGTGGGCGCGGACCCCAACTACTGGACCGACATCCTCCCTCCGATCCTGTTGTTCTCCTTCGGCCTGGCCCTCACGGTGGCGCCCTTGACGGCGACCATCCTGGGCGACGTGCCGCAGGAGGAATCGGGCATCGCCTCCGCGGTCAACAATGCGGTCGCGCGCGTCGCGGGGCTGGTCGCGGTGGCCTTCGTGGGCGCCATCGTGGCCGCCTCCTTCACCGCCGGCCTCACGGCGCGCCTCGACGAGCAGAGCGCCGGCAGCGCCGAGCGGGACGCTGCCGCGAGCGCGTCGCCGATGGTGACCACGCCACCGCCGGGGCTCGAGCACGCGGTGCGCTTCCACCACGACCTGGTGGCGGCGGGGGTCGACGCCTTCCACGCCGCCGTGATCACGGCCGCGATCCTGCTCGCGGCGGGCGGGACGATCTCCCTGCTCGGGATCCGCCGGGGACCGCGCACCGACTGAAGCCATCCCGGCGGGCGCGTCGGGCGCCTCGGTGACCGCCGTGAGCGGACTGTCATGATGAGCCGACAGGAGGTCGCCAATGTCGAACCCGCCCGTCCCGCACGGCCCCCAACCCCTCACCGGCCGTGTCACCCTGGTCAGCGTCAGCCCTTGGCCCGAGGAACGGATCCGCGAGGTCGTGGGGCCTGACACGCCCCAGGTCCAGATGAAGATCGAGGTCGCACCTCCCAGCCCCGGCCGCGCAGAGCTCCGGGAGCTCCTGTCCGGGGCGGACCTCGTGATCGGGGATGCGCGGCACAAGACGAAGCTCGAACGCGGGACGTTGGAGGTGATGACGCGCTGCCGCCTGATCCAGCAACCCGCGGTCGGGTTCGACGCCATCGACCATCGCGCGGCCGCCGACTGCGGCATCCCGGTCGCGAACGCCGCCGGCTACAACCGGGACTCGGTCGCCGACCTGGTCGTGTTGCAGATCCTGAACCTGATCCGGCACGGCGCCGACGGGGACCGCGTCCTCCGTCGTGGAGGCTGGGCGCCGCCCGGCGAAGGTCGCGAGTTGGGGGCGATGACCGTCGGCATCGTGGGACTCGGGAACGTGGGCAGCACCGTCGCCCAGCGCCTGCGGGCGTTCGGCTCGCGGCTCCTCTTCACCGACGTCATCCCGCGCAGCCTGCCGGGCGCCGAGGCACTTCCCCTCGACGAGCTGCTCCGCCAGGCCGACATCGTCACCATCCACGTCCCGCTGGACCGCGACACCCGGGGCCTCATCGGGCGTGAGCGGCTGGCCTCGATGCGACCGGGGGCGTTTCTGATCAACGCGAGCCGCGGCCCGGTGGTCGATGAGGCGGCGCTGATCGAGCACCTGCAGTCGCGCCATCTGGGAGGTGCCGCGCTGGACGTCTTCGAGGTCGAACCGCTCCCCGCGGAATCCCCGCTCCGTGAGCTGGACAACGTGTTCCTGACCGCGCACGTCGGCGGCAATACCCGGGAAGCCAAAGTGCGTTCCATGCGGGTGGTGGCGAGCAACCTGCGGCGCGTGATCGATGGACAGGAGCCGTTCAACGTCGTCAACGGCGTCGCCTTCCGCCGGTGAGTGAGCCCGGAGGCGCGCGGCCCATCCGCCTCGGTCTCCTCGGCACCGGCCTGGCCGCGCGCAGGCTGCACTGGCCTGCCCTCCGGCTCCTGGCCGACCGCTACCAGGTCACCGCCTGCCACGACCGCTCGCCCCAGGCGATGGAGTCCTTCCGGGAGCTGACCGGCCTGCCACCCGAGCGCTTCCTCGACGATCGTGACGCACTGCTGACGCGACCCGACGTCGACGCGGTGCTGATCACCCTCCCGATCGCTGACCTGGTCCCCGCCACCGCCGGCGCGCTGGCCGCCGGGAAGGATGTCATCTGCGAGAAGCCGGCGGGGGGCGACGAGGAGCAGGCGCGGGCCCTGGTGGAACTGGTCCGCCGCTTCCCCCAGCGCGAGTTGCTGCTGGCCGAGAACATGTTCTACCGCGACGACCTGCGGCTGGCCCGGCAGCTGGTTGACGCCGGTGCGCTCGGGCGGCTGCACCTCGTCTCCTGGCGCTTCGCGGCGCACTGGGTGCCGCGGCCGGGCGAGTTCTCGAGCACCCCGTGGCGGCAGCGCCCCGCCTACCGCGGCGGGGTCTTGCTCGACGCCGGCGTCCATCACATGGCCCGCCTCCGGCTCATCTGCGGCGAGGTGCGCAGCCTCTCCGCCCTGGTGCAGCGCGCCAACGTCACCATCGACGCGCCCTCCGTGCTTGCCCTCGACCTGGCGTTCGAGAGCGGCGCCATCGGCAGCTACGCCGCCGCCTACACCGACATCCCGCTGCCACCGGAGTCCAACGAGACCCGGTTCTACGGCACCAGCGGGACGCTGGTCCTCACCGAGCGCGCCACGCAGAAGGAGGTACTGCTCCACCGCGCCGACGAGCCTCCCCAGACTCACCTCTTCGAAGGGACCGACAACGGGCACTGGGGAGAGTTGTGCAACTTCGCCGACGCCCTGCAGCACGGGGCTCCGATCGTGGGGACGGTCGAGCAGTCGGTTCGGAATGTGCTCCTGGTGGTCCGGGCTCTCGACGCCGCCGAGCGCCGGGAGGTGGTGAGCCCGGACGCGCCCTGGCTCCGGGAGGCACCCGGAGTCCCGCTCTGGAGACCCTGGGGCGCGACGGAGTGGCGGCAGGGCGCCCCGGGGCGCTACACCGTGAGCCACGGCTTCACGGCAGACTGAGCCCAAGCGTGGCGCGATCCCGGCCGGCTTGGCCCCGTGCGGAGCGGCCCCGGTGAGCGGGGCCGGTGCCGCCCGAGGCTTGCGACTCCCCCGGCTGGCCGGTCCACGACATGGCCCCCTTCCCTACTTCCTCTTCGCGCTCACCGCCGTCACCGGGTTGGTCGACGCGGTGAGCGTGGTCCGGCTGGGTCGCGTGTTCGTGGCCAACATGACGGGCAACGTCGTATTCGCCGGCTTCGCGCTCGCCCGCGCGCCGGGTTTCGCTCGCGGCCTCGCCGAACGCGCCGGCCGGGTTTGGTGGGGGCGGGCGGCGGCGTGCTCTCTGGGTCCTGATCGCAACCGTGCTCGCCGCGGCGGTGGTCGGGGGCCTCGCCATCGCGGGACGGGGCCCCCCGCTCTGGCGTCAGGAGCCACCAACCACGTAACCGACGCCGCCCAACGCGCGGGACCGGACGGGCGGTCAGGCGCCCAGCAGCCCCCTCACATATGCAGCCTGGCCGATGTGTTGGAGGTCGTCGCCGATGACGCTGATCAGGCGCACGCCGAGCGTCACGGGGGGCGTCCAGTTGCGATCGACCACCCGGTCCAGGTCGGAGTCGCTGAGCGCCGACACGAACTCTTTGGTGGCGGCGTGGGTCGCGTCCACGTAGCCCAACAACAGCTCGCCTTCCGCCCGCACATGACCCACCTCTTCGGAGCTCTGCCCGTACCCGGTGGCGTGCTCGCTGAAGGGGAGATCGAGCCGCTGCGCCCAGCCACCGGAGATCCAAGTCTGGGGACGTCCCGCGACCTCGGATACGTGATCATCCTGGACCCGCGCGAGATGCCAGATCAGCCAGGCGATGGAGTTCGCATCGGGCCCAGGCCGCCGTGCCAGCTGTTCGGGACTGAGCCCGCTCACCACCTGGTGACACTCCTCCTGGATGCGGTCGAACGCGTCCTGCAGCAACTCCGAGACATTCATCGCGATCTCCTGCTGGCCGCCCTATCCGCGCCCGGGGCGGGGAGCTTGTCCCGGCTGGCCGGAGCCGGGCGGCGCGGGCGGCTGACTGTACCCCGGGTCCGGCTGCTGCCGGCCGCCGGCCGGTGGCCCTGGCGGCTGTCCCGGTCCCGAACCGGGCTGCTCCCATGACGCCGGCGGGGGCGCGACGGGTCCCGGGCGGTAGCCTTGCGGGGGAGGCGCCTCGGGAGGCCAGGTCGCGGGCGGCGGCTGCCACGATGTGGCGGCGGCAGTCTGGTTCCCGCCCCCCGCCTGCCCGCCGCGCAGGCGAGGTATCCGGACCAGCCGGTTCCAGCTCACGGCCAGCACCGCCAGACCGACGCCTCCGATCACGAGGTCGAAAAGGATCGACAGGGTGACGCCGACCAGAGTGGCCCCGGCCACGAAGATGGCGAGCCAGTCCGAGAAATCCCACAGGAAGTGAAGCCCGACCACGACGAAGTACATGCCGACCAGTACCCCGCTGATGCGGAGACGGTTGTGCCGCTCGGCGGCGTGGAACAGGAACAGGCCCAGGATCGCGGTCCAGAGACCATGGCCGAGGGGAGCCAGCAGCCCGCGCAAAATCACGCTCTGGATCAGCCCGGGGAGATAAAGGCCCTGCTGGGCGAGCAGGCTGTTGAAGGCGTAGCCGGCGCTTTCCAGGGCGGCGAACGCGAAGCCGACGGTGGCGCCGAGGACGAGGCCGTCCGTGGTCGTGTACCGGCGCAAGCGCTGGGCGACGAGGATCAGGGCGGCGAGCTTGGCCGCCTCCTCGATCAGGGCCACGAAGACGAACTGATAAGGCACGGGGACCACGCTCAGGGGGGCCTCCAGCAGGGCGGCGAGGAGGACGCCCAGCGTGCCGCCGACGACGAACGCGTAGAAGATGCGCGTCATCGGCAGGTAGGAGTCGGCGCGGTGGTCGAAGTTCCAGGCCACCGCCGCCACCGGGACCATGAAGGAGCCGATCAGGATGTCGGCCGGAATCAGGTTCGTGTTCCGCGTGAGCGCCGTCACGATGATGCACACGAGCCAGAGCCCCACCCCCAGCAGGAGGGTCCAGAGCCAGCGCCAGCGATGGAGCGTGCTGGATCGTCCGGTGAGGACGTCATATCCCCCGACGGGGGTGGCCAGGGACGGGGTGGCGGTGGGTCCGGTCGCGTTCTGCATGGTTTGGTCCCGATCGGTCTCTGTGCGTTTCGCCGGCGAGGCCCGACAGGCCGATGGTAGACCCGTCCTGTCCCGCCCGGCTCGCGCGGGCGATTCCCTACCGGATCCTCGGCGCGCGAGGGTGGCCCCACGAGGTGGGAGGGATCCCGCCCGCGCCGCGGACCCGCCCGCCCCGCAGCTCCCCTGAAGTCTCCTGCCCGCTCACCCCGCCGTGTATCCGCCGTCTACCACGAGCTCTGAGCCCGTGACGAACGAGGCGTCGTCAGTGGCGAGGAAGAGGACCGCCGTGGCGATCTCCCGCGGCGCCCCGGCGCGTCCAAGGGCCGAGGAGTCGATCAGCAACCGGACGCGCTCAGGAGGGAGTGTCTCGGTCATCCGCGTCTGCACGTAGCCGGGATGCACCGAGTTGACGCGGATGCCGAACGGTCCCAGCTCAAGCGCCGCCTGCTTGGTGAGCAGACGGACGGCGCCCTTGGTGGCGTGATACGCCGCGGACTCGGTCGTGCCCACGATCCCGTACATGGAGGACATGTTGACGATCGAGCCGGCGCGCCGCTTCCGCATGACGCCGGCGGCCGCGCGCATGCCGAGCCAGGTTCCGGTCTGGTTTACCGCGATGACTCGAGCCCAGAGTTCCTCGTCCAGGTCGACGACGCCTGGCCGGCCGCTGATGCCGGCGTTGTTGACCAGCACGTCCAACCTCCCGGTGCTCTCGCTCCGCGCGCTCGACCGCCGCCTGCCAGTCTTCAGCCCGGGTGACGTCGAGCGGCAGCGGCCGCACGCACTCGCCGAGGCGATCCGCGAGGGCGCCGAGCTCGTCCTCGAGAACGTCGGCCGCGGAGACCGTTGCGCCCTCGGCCACGAACACCTCGACCACCGCCGCGCCGATACCACGTGCCGCCCCGGACACCACGGCGACCCTGCCTTCCAAGCGTCGTTCCCTGCTCAAGCGGCGACGCCTCGCGTCCGGCAGGTACGGTACCTCGAACCGCAACCGAGACCTGGCGCCCTTCTGACCACCTGCGGATTATGGGCGGCAGATGCGGCCGTCTCTGCGTCAGGCCCCCATCGGCGCCAGCACGATGTCAAAACGGCTTCGCGTCCAGGTGCTGTTGCCGAGGTCGCGGCCGTCCGGCGTGGGCGTTCCCGCCGGCTGCTCCTCGAAGCGCTTGATCAGTGACTGTTTGACGCCGAAGACGCTGTCCGAGTCCAGGTAGTCCCCGCCGGCCACGAAGATGTGTGTGACCAGCGTGCGCCAGCCCGGGTGACTGACCATGAAGTGCACATGGGGCGCTCGCATCGGCGAGCGGTGGGTCGCGGCCAGGAGCTCCCCGACCGGACCGTCGTCCGGGATCGGGTAGGCGGTCGGAGTCAGTGCCCAGAACCGGAACTCACCGCTCTCGTCGGTGGACAGATGCGCGCGGGCGGCGACCCGCGAGTCTCCGTACTGCACGTCGTAGAGGCCATCGGCGTCCGCTTCCCAGACCTCGATCCTGGCGCCCGCGAGCGGAGTCCCGCCGGCGCCCCGCACCGAGCCCTCGATCCAGCTCGGCTGACCTGGCGCCCCCCCGGTCAGGTCCCCCCCGTTCTCGATCCGCGGTGCCCCCTTAAGGAAGAAGGGGCCGAAGACGGTCGCCTCAGTCGCGTTCTCATAGGCCTGGTTGTTGACGGCGATGACCTGCATCGACGTCCCCAGGACGTCCGACAGCAGCACGAACTCCTGACGCCGGTCATCGGTGATGTGACCGACGCGGGTCAAGAAGTCGATCGCGGTGGCCCATTCGGCCTCGGTCAGCCGCAGCTCGCGGATACACGCGTGCAGGTGCCGGACCAACGACTCCATGACCTCCCGCAGGCGCGGCGACGGGGTCGCGTCGAAAGAGCGGACCACCCGCTCCACCAGGTCCTCCTCGATGCGCTGCTGGGTCCACGACACGTTGGGGCCTGCGTTGGTCTCGGACACGTCGGGGAACCTCCTCGTGACTCTGTCGGGGGCCGGCCGCCGTTCGGCGGCTCCGGTCCTTCTGGAACGTGACAACGTGCGGCACGATTAAGCGATGACTTATTCATAGGGGTGGGGCGGATAATGGGTCCAGGCCGGCGGTCTCGCCGGCGCCGGACCGGAGGTGACAAGGAGCTAGCGCCGTGACTGAGCACAACTCCGCAGCCAAGATCGAGGCCGGGACGGCGACCAGGCCCCTGACGGGCGACGAGTACATCGAAAGCCTCCGCGACGGCCGGGAGGTCTGGATCTACGGGGACAGGGTCGACGACGTGACCACTCACCCCGCCTTCCGCAATGCGGTCCGGATGACCGCCAGGCTCTACGACTCCCTCCACGACCCGGAGAAGCAGAAGGTGCTCACGGCGCCCACCGACGCGGGCGGCGAGGGCTTCACCCACAAGTTCTTCCGGACGCCACACAGCATCGAGGACGTGGTCGGTGACCGCGACGCGATCGCCGAGTGGGCGCGCCTCACCTACGGCTGGATGGGCCGCAGCCCCGACTACAAGGCCGCGTTCCTGGGCACCCTCGGCGCCAACGCCGACTTCTACGATCCCTACCAGGACAACGCCCGGCGCTGGTACCGGGAGGCGCAGGAGCACGTCTACTACTGGAACCACGCCATCATCCACCCGCCGGTAGACCGCAACCGACCGCCGGACGAGGTGCGCGACGTGTTCGTGCACGTGGTGGAAGAGACCGACCGGGGCTTGGTGGTGAGCGGCGCGAAGGTGGTCGCGACCGGCTCGGCCATCACCCACTACAACTTCATCGCGCACCACGGGCTGCCGATCAAGGCCCGTGAGTTCGCTCTCATCTGCGTGATCCCGATGGGCGCACCTGGCATGAAGTTGATCTGCCGGCCCTCCTACTCGATGACGGCGGACGTGATGGGCAGCCCCTTCGACTACCCGCTCTCCAGCCGGCTGGACGAGAACGACACCATCTTCATCCTCGACCGTGTGCTGGTGCCCTGGGAGAACGTGTTCGTCTACGGTGACGCCGAGAAGACCAACACCTTCTTCCCCCAGTCGGGCTTTATCCCCCGCTTCACCTTCCACGGCTGCGTGCGGCTGGCGGTGAAGCTCGACTTCATCGCCGGCCTGCTCCTGAAGGCGCTGGAGGCAACCGGCACCAAGGACTTCCGCGGCATCCAGACCCGCTTCGGTGAGGTGCTGGCATGGCGGAACCTGTTCTGGGCCCTGACCGATGCCATGGCCCGCAATCCACAACCCTGGAAGGACGGCGCTCTGCTCCCCAACCCCCACTACGGCCTGACCTACCGCTGGTTCATGACGATCGGCTACCCCCGGGTGAAGGAGATCATCGAGCAGGACGTTGCCAGCGGTCTGATCTATCTCACCTCCAACGCGGCAGACTTCAAGACGCCCGAGATCCGGACCTACCTGGACACGTACCTGCGCGGCTCCGATGGTTATAGCGCCGTCGACCGGGTCAAGCTCATGAAGCTGCTCTGGGATGCAGTCGGCACCGAGTTCGGCGGCCGGCACGAGCTCTACGAGCGCAATTACTCTGGCAACCACGAGGCGATCCGGACCGAGCTCATGGAGGCCCAACGTGGCCAGGGCATGCTGGAGGACTACAAGGGCTTCGCCGAGCAGTGCTTGGCCGAGTACGACCTCGACGGCTGGACCGTACCCGACCTGATCAACCCCGACGACGTCAGCCTCGTCCGCAAGCGCTGAAGGAGGCCAGTGGTCTCCTCCCCGAGGCGCCGCGGCTGATCCCGAGCAGCTTGCGCCGGCGCGGAAGCTCCCCGGCCTGACTCGGTTGCAGGCATCGAAGGTCTGGCCCAGGGAAGACGGCAGCCCGACCCCGGCGTACCGTACCTTGCTGACTACGCGGCCGCCAGCGACGCCGTGACCACCGCAGAGGCGGGCGAGCTTGTGACCGCGACCTTCGAGCACGCCACCGGAGGCGTCGTCATCGCATCTGCAGAAGTCCTCGAGGACGCATGGCGCCACGCCGGCGGCACCACATGAGGCCCTGAAGACGGCGCCCCCCTTCCGGTCAAGGAACCGCCGGGAGGCCGGAAGTCACTTCTGAGCGGGGTCGGCGGCCGGCTCGACGAGGCGGATGCCACTCACGAACTCGGGCTGGATGAAGAGAATGTTGTCCCTCCGGCCCGGGGCCCAGCTCGATAGGCGTTCCATGTAACGGGCCGCCTCGTCCGCCTCGGAAACGACCCGGACCGGCCCCCGCACGATCACACTCCAGCCCACATGACGGTCAGTGTCGATGTCGTCCCCCTCGTAGGCGACGGTGGCCCCTTGGCCGCTGGCAATCGCCATCAGGTCCGACCACTCACGGGTCCGGATGATGACCCTCTCCCCGTCCATCAGGTGATTGACGGGCCGGATCGCCTGGAGGCCCCGGATGGTGAACCCGACGCGGCCAAAAGCCACGGTACCGAGGAGCCGGAGCGATTCTGCTCTGGACAGCTCCTCCATCTGGCGCGGCTCGTCGCTCATCGTGTCGTCACTCTCAACCGCACTATATGAGACACCGCGCACACCCGTCCGGGCGCCGGCTCGGAAGAAGCCCTCGGACACCGGCCTCACCTCGCCCAGCGAGGCCGCGCGCCCCTTCGAGCCAGTCCCCCAGTGAGGCCGCCCCCCGCCCTGGCTTCTCGCCGCCCCCCCGCGTCCGGCAGGGCCCCGTCCTCACGGGTCCGAACGACCCTGGCCGGCTCACTCATGCCGAGTGACAGTGGAGTCAAAAAAGAAAGCCGTGTCGGCTGATGTGGTCAGCTCGACGCCAAGCGTTCGACTGAAGAGGAAACCACCATGACGGCTACGGATACAGCTGGAACGGAATGTCGATGGGCATGCTCGTCATGCCTGCCGCACTGAGGGCGTTCGCGTGTGTCATCTGAGAGCCGACCCTACCTCAGACCGGGCGAGCTGCCGCCGCGGGTCGCACGGATGTTCGTGTAGGTCGCTCGCGAACGGCCGGGACCCAGCGGACCCTAGGATCGGGTCATGACGTCCTTTCGCACGCTGCATCGGGCCGGAAGCGGATTCGTGATGCCGAACGCCTGGGATGCCGGAAGCGCTGTCATCCTCGCCGAGGCCGGCTTCGAGGCGATCGCCACCACCAGCGCGGGGATCGCGTTCTCGCTCGGCCGGGCCGACCACACGATCCCCGCAGGCGGCTCGGCGGTATCCCGGTCCGTCATGTTCGACCGCGTCCGCGAGATCGCGGCAGCGGTCGACATTCCGGTCAACGGCGACCTCGAGAACGGGTACGGCGCAGCACCCGAGGCGGTCGCGGAGACCATCCGAATGGCGATCGACGCGGGCCTCGCCGGTGGCAATATCGAGGATTACGACGGCGGTGTCCTGTACGACGAGACGCTGGCGGTGGAGCGGGTCGCGGCCGCGCGCCAAGCGGTCGAGCGGAGCGGAGCGGACTTCGTCCTGACGGCGCGGACGGACGGCCATTTGCTCCGGGCGCCGGCCGCGCTCGCCGACTCGATCCGGCGCGCGAATCGGTATCGGGAAGCGGGCGCCGACTGCCTCTACGTCCCCGGCGTCAACGACCTGGACGCGATCGCCACCCTGGTGAGGGAGATCAACGGGCCTCTCAACGTGGTGGTGGGGCTGGGGTCGAGCTCCCTCACCGTGGCCGCCCTGCGCTCGGTAGGGGTGACGCGAATCAGCCTCGGCGGCACCATCGCTCGTGCGGCTCTCGGTTTCGTCCGCCAGGCCGCGCGGGAGCTGCGCGAGCAGGGCACACTCGATTTCGCCGGCATCCAGATCCCTCAGGGTGAGCTGAACGCGCTGTTTGCCCGGCACCAGGACGCGGGTTCTCGGTCCTAGTTCTCCGCCGGCCTCGCCGTCGCGCACCCCCTTCGTGACGCCGAGTCCCGGCACCACCAGCGGCGCCTCCAGTCGAAGGCTTTCGGCGGGCAGCCTGCCCTTGATCATCGGCGAGCGGATAGCGGTGGCCCCGGTGGCTGGTAAGCCCTCCGCCGGCGGTGATCGCGACCGTCAGCTCCCAGACACCATCAGCACGGGCGCGGTCCTGGTTTCCAGGTCCTTATAGGCGGTGGCGAAGCGCTCGACGGCGGCGAGGCAGGTCGGGGTGGGGTGTAGGCCGCCGAACAGGTAGACCTGGAGCCACAAACCGAGCCCGCAGGCCGGAGCCGCCCGGTAGAGAGCGAAGGCGGTTTCGAAGTCCGGAGGCGTGACGCCGGCGCGGTCGAGCGCGTCCAGATAGAACCGCAACAGCTCTCGCTCGTGGGCGCGGCGGGCGGCGACATCGAGACTGGAGATCAAGAAGTAGCTGACGTCGTGCGACCAGTTGCCGACCCGCATCAGCTGCCAGTCGTAGAACCCGATCACCGGGCCCGGCAGGGTGTACGTGTTCCCGGGATGCGGGTCACCGTGCAGCACGGTCTGGGGGCCCCTGAGCGTGAGCCGGGTGGTGGCTCTGAGTTGCGAGGCCAGCAGGTCTGCCCCCAGACGCCGCGGGAGCAGCCGATCGAGCCCCTGATCACGCACCCGGTGCATGGCGAAGGTCAGGTTGGCCCGGAGGGCGGGCGCCCAGATGGCCCTCAATCGCCAGGGCCGGAGGAACCCCAGGGATGGCCGCAGCGGCCGGTCCCAGAAGGCGGCATGGAGGCGCGCCAGGCTCTGCAACCCACTCCGAACCGCGTCCACGCCGAGCGGAAACATGGCATCGTTCGGCCGCCCCGAGCGAGTGGTTACGTCCTCCATCAGGACGGCAGCCCGAAGACAGCCGGCGTGCACCGCGCCCGCGTAGAGGTCCGCATGCTCGAGCGGAAGGTTCACCCCGGAGATCGCCAATCGAGCCTCCGTCGGCAGCGCCGGGATCGAGAACAGCAACAGGGGATGGAGCGTCGCGCGGTCCATCTTGACGAAGACCCGCGTGGGACCGCACCCGGCGAGGTAGCGGATCGCGATCGCGGCCCGGACCTCCGGGCGCTCGCCCCGGGGCAGCACGTCGACGCGGTCGACGGCGACGCCCGGGAACCGGTACCGGAGGGCCTCGTTCATCCAGGCCGGAGTCACATCCCGCACCGATCGGGGCGTTGAAAGCCGGCCTGGATGCGCGTCTGCAATCGGTGCTCTCCGCTCCCTCGCCGTGACTGTCACGCCTTGATGACCTCCGACAGATAGTCGTAGTCGTCGGGCACGATCGTGACCCGGGTGGTCAGCACCGGATCGTCGAACGCGTGCTCTGCGTCCTTGGTGACGGCGATCGTTGTGCCGCGCACGTAGAACCAGCGGCTGTGGATCATGCCGATCATGTGCCGGGCCTCCGTCCCGTGGTTGGGCACGCCACGATGCCAGACGCGGATGTCACGCAGCACCGCGTCGCCCTTGTGAGTGATGGCGCGGACTGGCGCCACGACTTCCTCTCGCGCTTTCTCATCACGCTCCGAGACAAGGACGGGGCCCGGCAGGTTGTGAGTGCCGGGCCAGAGCTCCGTCGCACCGTTGGTCTCGTCCACATCGACCGGTGAGACGTTGATGACGATGGACGTGGTGGGATGGATGACATCGGGCCACAGGTGACCGAGGTCCCGGTGCAGCGGCTGCTGCTCGCTGCCCGGGAGGTTGGTGTTGCCGTTGTAGAAGTGGTTATGCAGCCCCTCCCCGAGCACCGCCTGGGTGACCTGGATGATCAGCGGGTTGGTGATGAGGTCGGAGTAGATGTGCCGGCCGCTCCGCGGCATCGCCTGCTGTAGGTGTCCCGGCCGTTGGCCGGCCCCGCCCCATCGACCCCGGCGCCGCAGTTCGGCGGTGTCCTCGATGAGCTTGGGCCTGATCGCGTCCAGGGTCTTGGTGCCGACCACGCCCCCGAGGATCACGTAGCCGTCGTCGGCGAGTGCCCCGACGGCTTGGGCCAGATGGTCGCTGTCGAGCCGGCGGGCGTGAGACTCCTCCGGCGTGGTCTGGATGCGCATGTGTTCCCTCCGGCGTCAAGGCTGGCAGCGTGGTCTGGCCTGACAGATACACCTCTTCGCACCCGGGATGGTGGCAGCGCGCAACACCAGCCCCGGGTCCGCGTTCACTTCCGGTTCTCGAGCGCCAGACGCCAATCGGGCCGGGCGGAAAACCGCCACAGGCCGCTGCCGGCCCCAGTGCGGGCGATAAGCCGATCCACCCTGTGGCCCGGGAGGGGCAGGCATTCGAGGTCGATCATCCGCCGCTCCAAGTCGGCCAGCGGAAGGTCCGCCGGCCAGTCGACCGCGATCTCTAACAGGACATGCCCCTCCGGGATGGGAAGGTGCAGCAGCGGAGCCACCCGCCGCGGGGCCTCGGCCATCATCCCGGTGAGCGGGTGCGCCATGGTGAGAAGAGCCCCCGCAGGGAGGCTGCTGAGTTCAACTCCACATTATCGTCATCTTAACAAATATAATGATAGCGGTCAACTCATGTTTTAGACAACAGACATGACATCTCTGCGTAAGTAGCAATGAACAATTAGACTGGCGACGAGGTTCGCCACGGCCTAAGAGGGGCCGGAGGTCTCTGGGGCGCGGGAGGATCAGCTTATCGACGAGGCCGTGGCGTCGTACGAACGTGTGTACGCGGCACTGGCGGCGACGACGGAGGAGGAGTGGCTTCACCTCGACCTGACGGTGACGCAGCTGACGGCCCTGTTCACCCTCGTCCGCTCCGGCCCCACCCCCGTCGGGCGGCTGGCCGAGAAGCTGGGGACGCGCCTCTCCTCGACCAGTGTCCTCGTCGATCGATTGGTCCGGGCAGGCCTGGTCGGACGCTCATCGGATCCTGACGACCGCCGGCGCGTGCTGCTGGTCGTGACCGACCGCGGCACGGAGCTCCTCCGCCGCCTCAGACAAGGGAGCGTCGAGCTGCGCAGGTGCCTCGGCGCCCTCTCGCCGGAAACGCTCGAAGGCCTGACGACTGGCCTGCGGGCGCTCGGCGAAGTAGCTGCGGGCAGAGTCCGCTTCTCGTACGTGACCGGGGCGATGACCGATCCCGAGACTCTGGCGTTGGACCAGGAGGCCACCAAGCCGCAGGCTTCGTGAGGGAGAGGCGCGGCGCGCCCCGGCACTGCCGGTGACCGCCGAGGAGCTGAGCGCTGGGCCGGATGGCTGAGCGCGACGGCCGCCAAGGTGAGCAGTTTTGGAGTAGCGCGAGCTGAGAAGCTGAGGTTAGCTTGCTGCATATGGACTCTGTTCACCGCAATCGGTGGGCCTGACAGATAGTGAGCGTCCGTTGATGAAGAAGGTGTCATCAAGACAAGGAGTCGGGACATGAGAATCAAGATCACCGGTTTGTACGTTGATGATCAGGAGAAGGCACTCAAGTTCTACACCGAGGTGCTGGGTTTCGTGAAGAAAACCGATGTCAGTCAGGGCTCCTATCGCTGGCTGACCGTGGCCTCGCCCGAGGAGCCGGACGGCACCGAGCTGCACCTTGAACTGAACAGCAACCCGGCGGCCAAAGCGTATCAAGAGGCGATGTTCCAGCAGGGGCAGCCCGCGGCCATGTTCTACGTGGACGACGTTCAAGCAGAACACGACCGCATCAAGGGCCTGGGCGCCGACTTCACCATGCCCCCTACCAAGGTGACGGGCTCGACCATCGCGATCGTCAACGACACCTGCGGCAACCTGATCCAGATTGTCACACTCGATCGCTGGAGCTCATGAGCCGTTCTCTCAGCTGACCGCCATCGATCCTATGGCCGCGGCCCTCCTCGGGCCCGGCACGGCAACCTGGCGGTCGATCACACCCGGTGCTCGGATCCGCCCGCGCGTGGGATCCCCCATGGCGCGGGCGGCCCGGTTCGGGAATCCCGTGATGGGTCCTTCCGCTCCCGGCTGATCACCCTGCCGGGGGCGGAACTTGCCTTGGCGTCCGGCGATCGGTTCTGATCCTTCGGCATCCCGGCTGCCGGATGGGGATTCCCCTTCCTCGGAACCCGGGACACCCCCCTCAAAAAACAGGGGACGGCCCTGCAGAAAACCAGGGTGAGCCTTGATGTCCCTGGGGGGTGGCGAGTGCAACGCTTTCGCCTACGGCGCACACACCGCGCAGCGCCGGAAACCGCGACGGATCGTTCACCCCAAGGAGGTTCATCGTGCAAAGTCGTCCGCCAGGGACATCGTGGTGGTCGCAGACCGCCTCTCTCGCCGCCCAGGTCCGGCGTCTGATAGGTGCGCCCGCACGCATTGTCGCCGTGACGATCGCCGTCTTGCTTCTGGCCGCGGCATGCGGCGGCGGCGGCGATCCGGCCGCGCTTCAGAACATCCCGGGCACCACCCAGCAGCAGCTGATCACCGATCGCAACGACCCGGCCGTGATGCTGATCATCACCGAGTACAAGGCGACGATCAGCGTGCCGACGCTCGGCTACAACGACGGTGCGCTGCAGGCGCTGGCCAACCAGGTTGCGGCGGAGGCGCAGTCGGGCCAGATCGGAAGCGACCAGAAGTCCCTCTACGACGCCTTCGTGGCCGCGATCGCCCAGAATCCAGGCGCCTACTTCACCGCCAACCAGCCCGTCGTGCAGCAGGACGTGAAGCTGGACTTCCAGTGCACTGGCTCGATCGTGACCCCGGACGGTTACATCGTGACGGCGGCCCACTGCACGAACGCACCGGTGGACGAGCTGCAGCAGGATTTTGTCCAGCAAGGCCTGAAGCCGATGCTGGACGCGGCGGTCCAGAAGTTCCTGACCGACAACCCGGGCTTTGACTCGGATCAGCAGCAGCAGCTGTCCAACGCCGTGACCGCCTACCTGGCCGGCGAGGCCCAGCTCTCGAACCAGACCGAGGCCCTCGAGGGCGCGATGTTCTCGAACACGAGCAGCGGCGACCGCCAGGCGGTTGCGCAGCCGCTCTCGCTGGTCACGCAGGGGAACGCACCGCCCAGCAGCACCGGCCCCTTCGGTGACAAGGACGTCTCGATCGTCAAGCTTGACGGCTACAGCAACCTGCCCACCCTGCCGGTCGGCAGCGACGCCAACATCGACACCGGCCAGCAGCTGTACGTCGACGGATACCCGGCGGCCGCCGACGAGACGACGCTTCAGAATCTCGGCACTCCGACGCTGAGCGCCGGTTCGATCAGCGCCAAGAAGACGTCGGACCAGGGCGTGCCGCTGCTCGAGACCACCGCCACCGTCTCCGGCGGCAACTCCGGCGGCCCGGGGTTCGACCAGTACGGGAACATGGTCGGAATCGTCTCCTACGGCGGCTCCGGCTACAACTACCTGATCGGCGGCAGCGTGGTCCAGGAGTTCCTCCACGAGAAGAACATCCAGCCGCGGCAGAGCACGACCACCACCATTTACGACACCGCGCTCAACGACTACTACCGGCACTACTACAAGCGCGCACTGCCCGAGTTTCAGCAGGTCAAAGGCCTCGACCCCTCGCACCCCTACGTCGACAACTTCATCCAGAAGACGCAGACCGCGATCTCTCAGGGCCTCGACCAGACACCGCCGCTCAGCACCACGGAGATCCTGATCCTGGTCGTGGCGGGCGGGGTGCTCGTTCTCGTCGCCGGCGCCGGCACGACCTTCTTCATCGTCCGCCGGCGTCGCTCGCGGCAGCGTGCGACCACCGCTGCCGCCCCGCCGGCGACGCCTGGCGTGGGGGGTGCGGGACCGACCGGCCCCTGGGCTAACTGGGATGCGCAGACGACGGCGCCGCCCGCACAAGCGCAGGCCATGGCGACGGCGCCGCAGGTGCCGGTGTTCCAGCAGTCTCCGCCACCGTCCTCGACCCCCTCGGCCATGGGATTCACCCCGTCCCCACAGGCGCCAGCCGCCAACCTCGCGGCACCGTACCCGCCGGCCCCGGCTGCCGGCGTGGGACCCGCGGTGGGCGCGTCGCCCCTACCACCTGCCTTCACGCCGCCACCCGGATGGGCCTGGGACGGCGGCAGGTGGATCCAGACGGGAACGTCTGGGAGTGATCCAATCACCCACTGATCCCATACCCGTCGCGTTCCGATAGGTGGCCGGCGTCCCGGGGGCGCCGGCCACTCGTCGTTCGCCCCAGCCAGGCCCATGCGATCAGAGAGCTGGATCGATCCCTGGCTCTTTACTGCGCAAGAGAGGCGATCAGTAGGGGTCAGCGAGTAACTCACGCCAAAGGCGCGTCGGACCGGGAAGGCAAGGGCGGCCGCCGTGGACGGCCGTGGCCCGGGCAGCGTCACACCAGGGTGGCCGCGATCCGCTCTCCAACCACTGCGGCGGGGATATTGGTGTTGGCTCGTGGCACGACCGGCATGATGGAGGCGTCCGCGACGTAGAGGTTGACAAGCCCGTGCACCTCACCTCGGGCGCTCACGACAGCTCCCGCGTCGGGATCCGGTCCCATTTTGCAGGTTCCGACCGGATGATAATAGTGTTCGGAGGTCGCCCGGACATATTCATCAATCTGAGACTTGCCGGTCGCCGCCGGGCCCGGCCTGACTTCACGGCCCAGCAACGAAGCATAGTCAGGATTGGCGGCGATCTGTCGGGTCATTTCGATACCCTCAGTCAGCACGCGCAGATCCTCCTTTTCCGCATCAGAAAGGTACTCATGATCGATCAACAGTGTGGCCATGGGATCGGCGCTCGCGATCGTCAGATGCCCACGAGACTTGGTCGTGAGACAGGCGACGATGAGATTCCATCGTCCAGCCATGGCGACGATGTGACCACGCGGCGAATACGGCACGATGTGCAGATCGAATGCCTCACGGCAGTGCGGTGAGCGAGCCTTTGCGATCACCTGTTCATCGGGAGTCCAGTGACTGGAGGCAAACCGGTCCATGAGACCCGACAGGGATTCGCTGCCTTCGTACTCGACGGCCACGGCCGGATGGTCGTGCAGATTGCGGCCGACGCCTGAGATCCCGGCAAGACAACGAATCTCCAACCTTGACAGCTCTTTGGGATCTCCGATCCCCGAGCGGAGCAGGATGGCGGGCGACTCATAGGCGCCCGCCGCGAGAACGACCCTGTCGGCGGACACTCGCCTCTCCGACCCATCAATGATGACCGCCACGCCGTGCGCCCGATCGTGATCAAGGAGGACCTTGTCGACCTGTGCGCCACCAATGATTCGTAAATCGGGGTGGTTGCGAACAGGGTCCAGGTATCCAAACGAGGTGTTCCACCGGACGCCATCAACGATATTGGCGGGATTGGGACCCACGCCGACGTTCTCGTCGAGGTTGTTGAGATCCTTCACCACTGGTATGCCGATCGACGGCGCGGCCTCCAGAAATGCCCGCTGGAACGGCGTCAGCTCGTCCACGTCAAAGATTCGGACCCGAAGACGGTCCATCACCCGCTGGAAGTAGGGCACGAGATCGTTGGTCGACCAGCCACTGTTGCCGCTTCTTGCCCACTCGTCGTAGTCGCGTCGACTTCCCCAGATCGCGGCGCAGCCATTGTGAGAGGAACACCCGCCGATGACCTTCGCTCGTTGGAATTGGACCGTGCGGTCGGAGTAGGTCTTGCCGCTGTTGTATCCCCACGGATGCGTTTCCGGCATCTCCAGCGCATCGAGCAACTCCGACGGCCATCGACCTCCCTTGAACGGCCCATAGTCCGGTCCCGCTTCAAGGAGCAATACGCTGTCTCCCGCCTCCGCCAGGCGAGCCGCTACGACCGCACCGGAGGTCCCTCCGCCCACCACTATCGTCCCCGCGTGCTCGGGAAACTCCCCTCCACGTGACTCACTCATGGCTGACACCTGACCCTCCGTTGATAACCGTCACGGACATTTCGCACGTCACTTGATCGCCAGCGGGTTGATCGGAGAGCCAACCCCGCCTGTGAACGGTAGCGGGGGAGCACTGAAGAAGAAGTCGTAGACACCGTCCGTCGCACAGTCCTTGGCCAGCATCTCGAGGTCGAAGATCTCTCCTATCAGCAGACCCATGTGGACGATGGCGACCGCATGGACGGGCAGCCAGAGCGAGGTGCCGCTGGGCAGCACCTCCAGAGCCCAGGTGTCGGCCGCCACCGCGGCGATCTCGTGCGCCTGCAGCCAGGGCAGGGCGTCGAGGCCGATACCGGGCTCGTCCGAATACGTGAAGCGGTCCCAGCCGCCGGCGGATCGAGCCCGCTGGAGGTTGCCGGTGCGGATCAGGAGAATGTCGCCCGAGCGCACTTCGACGCGCTGGCGCTCCAGCGTCGCCTCCAACTCCGCCACGGTGATCCGGTGATCGAGTGCCAGGTGGTCGACGCCCAGATTGTGGGCGACGTCCGCCAGCACACCTCGTGAGACGATCCTGTCGCGCAGTGCCGCGATGCTGTTCTTCGCCGCGCCGCCGGCCCCGACGAGCGTGCAGTCCCGATCGTTGTACATCTTGTAGTCGTAGAAGATGTGGGCCAGGCTGTCCCACTGCGTGGCCGCCTGCAGCGCCATGGTGACCATGTCGTCGGCCTCGCCAGTACCACCCTCCGAGCCCGGCTGCGCGCCCGCGCGGAGGTCGGTCCCGGTGGCCAGCATCAGGTGGCGCGGATTGAGCCGCCGCTCGAAAGCCGGTTGGGGGCCCGACTCGTCGAGCGGGATGGCCAGCGAGAACACCTTCCCGACCCGGATCAGAGAGGCGGCTTCGACCCGCTTCGCCGGCGTGATGAAGTTCACGGTTCCGAGCTCGTCGTCCGGTCCCCACCGGCCCCAGTTGCTGAGCCGGCGGACGGCCGCTTCGACCTCCGGGTGCCGGCCTTCAGTCATCGGTCGGCATCTGCCGCAGTACCAGGTATGAGGCGGAGTCGGCCAACAGCCCGCCATCGACCGGCAGACAGACCCCGGTGACGTAAGACGCGGCGTCGGAACACAGCCAGACCGCTGCCTCGGCGCACTCTTCCGGACGCCCAAGGCGGCGCAGCGGGATCGCCGGCTGCCGGTAGCGCTCCACCCACGTCAGATCGTGGCCGTAGCCACGGGCCAGCATGGCGGTCGCAAAGCCTCCACCGCAGATGGCATTGATCCTGATGCCCGCGGGGCCATACTCGATCGCGGCCGATTTGGTGAGGCCGTCGACGCCGTGCTTGGTGGCCGAATACGCGGCACCGTTGGGCGAACCGGTCAGACCGTCGACGGACGACATGTTGACGATGGCTCCGCCGCCGCCCTGACCGATCATCTGCCTGATCTCATGCTTCATGCAGAGCCAGACGCCCTGGAGGTTGACCGCCACGGTCCGCCCGAAGTCCTCGTCGCTGATGTCGGCGAGGAGGTCGCCCGAACCCCCGAAAGCCGCATTGTTGAAGGCGCAATCGAGACGCCCGAAGCGCTCGACGCAAGCGCCGACCAGCGCCTCGATCTGGGCCGGCTCGGCCATGTCCGCGGAGCGGAAATCGGCGTCGGCGCCGACCTCCCGGACGCGCGCGGCGGCCTCCTCCCCACGCGCCGGGTCACGGCTGCCGATCATGACGCGAGCACCTTCTCGTGCGAAGGCCAACGCCGCGGCGAGGCCGATGCCGGCGCTGCCACCGGTGATCAGGGCGACCTTACCGTCCAGGCCCTGCATCCGCCGGGCACCCCCGAGCCCTGTACCGGCTGCGCCTAAAACCCGACCAGCCCCACCCAGGTCGTCAGACAGCGGTAAACCCTCCATCGATGACGAACATGGCGCCGGTCACCCACGACGATTCCTCCGAAGCGAGAAACAAAGCCAGCTTCGCGATGTCCTCCGGCTCCGCCCACCGGCCCATCGGAATCGTCTTCACCACCGCCTCTTCGTACTCCGACGTCATCTCACCTACCAACGGAGTCCGGACCGCGCCCGGGATGATGCAATTACAGCGAATGCCGTACTGAGCATGCTCGACCGCAAGCGTGCGCGTCATCGCGATCACCCCTCCCTTGGCCGCGGTATACGCGTCGGAGGCGCCACGACCCACACGCAGTGCCGCGATACTGGAGGTGTTGATGATCGCGCCGCCCCCCGCCTTTTGCATGGCCGGGATGCCGTACTTGCAGCAGAGGTAGATCCCTTTCAGGTCAACGGCAATCGTCCGGTCCCATATGTTCTCCTCCAAAAGAGGGCTGGGAGCGTCGGTGACCCCCGGGCGGTACTTGCCCCGGGCGGGGTACCACAAGGCTGCGTTGTTATACAGTATGTCGAGCCGTCCAAACTCAGAGATGGTCGCGTCCACCGCGGCCTTCACCTGATTGGCGTCAGACACGTCGCAGCGGACAGCCAGGCACTCACCGCCGCCATCGAGCACGGCATGTGCGGTGAGGTTCCCGTTGTCCTCATTGATCTCGGCCACGGTCACCCGCGCCCCACGTTCGGCGAAGAGGATGGCCGCTGCCCTGCCCTGACCGCTGCCGCCGCCGGTGATCAATGCGACCTTCCCGTCCAGTCTCATGCCTTCACCTCCCATGCTTCCGACTGATACCGGCGTATCCGATCCTCGGCAACCTCGAATCCGCAGCCTGGCAATGTGGGGACCGCGATCGTTCCATCCGGCTCAATGTCGAAGGTCGGCTCGACCAGGTCCTCCGCATAGAAGATCCGGGCCGGGGACATGTCGGCGGGCAGGGTGAAGCCCGGCATCGACGCGATGGCCAAGTTGAATCCGCGCCCGATCCCGGTTTCCAGGAGGCCGCCACACCACACCGGCACCCCCGATGCAAGGCAGAGGTCGTGGACGGCGAGGCTCGGTGAAATGCCTCCCAGTCTGGCCGGCTTGACATTGATGATCTTTCCAGCGCCGAGCCTGAGTGCTGCCGCTGTCAGACCGGCGCTGGGCGCGCTCTCGTCAAGGCAGATCGGCGTCCGGAGCGTTGACTGAAGTTCGGCGAGTTCGACCAGGTCATCGCTGGGAAAGGGCTGTTCGATCATGAGTAGCCCCAGTTCGTCCAGGGCGGCCCAGGGGCCGGCGGCGCGCGGATCGTAACCGGCATTCGCGTCCGCCATGGCCGGGATGTTCGGGTAGCTCTCGATTACCTGCCGCAGCACCTGAGCGTCCCAACCCGGTTCTATCTTCACCTTGATCCGTCGAAAGCCCTGAGCGACGCGATCGGCGATCTCGTCGAGAAGCGCCTCGATCGTGGGCTGGATGCCGAAGCTCTCCCCCGCCACGATGGCAGACTTGTCTCCGCCAAAGAGCTCTGAGAGCGGCCGGCCCCTCTTCTCCGAGGCGATCGCCCAGGCCGAGCATTCGAGGGCATGCTTCGCCATGTTGTACCCCTGGAACTTCGCCAGGGCCGCGGCCACGTCGCCCGGACCCGCGAAGTCCTGGCCTACCGTGCTGGCGGCGAGAAACCGGGTCAGGGCATACCACGAGCTCTCGCAGGTATCGGCCGAGTACAGGGGGAGGTCGCCCGCCGGTGCCTCACCCCAGCCTCTGGTTCCATCCCTGTCATAAGCCTCAACGATCACGGTCCTCTTGTTCACGGTGCGTCCGTGAGCAGTCCTAAACGTCGTTATCATCGGAAGGTCGAGCAGGTGAACCCTGACGCAGGCGAGATGGATGGGCGCCTCAACTGCGGCGCGGGGCGCGGCTCTTGCAGCACTCATCCAGGGACCTTCCGTCGCCGCGGCGTGTCAGCATGCATTGGTTCTATCGCGCGAGATCGCTGGCCTCGCCGGTGTCGACGAAAATCGCCTCCGCGCCCGCCTGCAGCTGCGTTGGTCGCGTTCGACCGAGCCAGATCACGGTGACGATGCCGATCAGGATCCAGGCGATGTCGATGTATGGCGCCAGGTTGAGCGGGAACTTGGGAGGCGGCCAGACGCTGGCGTAGAGGACAGGAATCAGAAGCAGAGTCCCGACGATCGGGAACAGGTAGGTCAGGAAGAAGTTGGACTCGTTCGGATGCTCGCGCCGGTAGAAGATGGGCACGGCGATCATCCCGAGCGCGTAGACAAGGATGGTTCCGACCCCGATGATCGTCGCCAGCAGCCCGAAGCCGTTGATGGGGCCGAGCCAGATGCCGAGCAAGATCATGACCGCGAAGCTGAGGGCCGTCATGGCAAAGACAGCCACGTACGGGGTGTTGCGGGTCGGGTGCACTCTGGCGAAGAACTTCGGCAGGACGCCGACCTGTCCCATCTTGTAGAGCACACGCACGACGGCGTTCTGACCCGCCAGCGAGCAGCCCCAGCTGCTGTTCATCAGGGCCAGCGTGAGGAGCGCGACCCCGAGACCTCCCCAGGCCGCTTGAGCGAGCACGTTGTAGGGGGCGGCGCTCGCGACCAGCGAGTCTATGTTCGCCACGCCCCAACCCACGACGGTGGCGAAGCTGAAGATGACGTAGTACCCGATGATCATGAGGACCGAATACAGGGCGGATCGCGAAATGGTGGATCGTGGGTTCTTCGTCTCTTCGGCCAATGGAATCGTGGACTCGAACCCGGTGTAGCTGAGGACGGAGAAGATCATGGCGAAGGCCAGGCCGGAGAAGCCGGTCGGCACGCCCGCCAGCGTGAATGTCTTCGAGAGGTCGGTCCCCGTGATCCCGTGTGTCGCCAACAGATAGATGGAGAAGACGATCGTGATCGCCACCTCTATCATGGTGAAGACAATCGCGGTCCGGATCGAAGGCTTGATACCGGAAAACGTGATCAGTCCTAACACCGCGAAGACGACGATGGCATAGGTCCACCACGGGATGTTGAGTCCGAACAGCAGCTTCACCGTCGACGAAAAGTAGGCCGCGACGACCAAGGTGCACAGGTTGGGAATCAGCGGGTCATAGAGGAAGTAGATCCAACCCGTCATGAACCCCACCTTGGGGCTGATGCCGCGGCTCACGTAGGTGTAGTAGCCACCGGCCGACGGCAGGTGTTTCGCCATCTGGTTGATCGAGAAGGCGATCAATACACAGACGAAGCCGGCGAGGAGGAAGGCAAGCGGGATCGCCGCCCCGGCGGATGCCGCGATAAAGCTGATCCCGGTCATGACCCCGGCCGCCGGCGCCATGTGGGTGACGCCTTGAAAGATCGATCCCCACATGCCCACCGCGTTCCGCTGCAGCTCGGGCGACGACCCGGTTGTGGTTCCTGTTTCCATCTCGTTCCCTCCTCGTTCTCACCTGGTTGCCGCTATAAAACGTCTCGATACTCCTGAATCTCCCAATCAGTGACATAACTGAGAAACCGCCTCCAGACGTGCCGGAGGAGTGCTGAGTAGATCCGACACATATCAGGCCCCAACGCCTCCCGCATGAAGGGATCGCGGTCGAACGCTTCGACGGCTTCGATCATGGAGGCCGGGACCAGTGGGAACCGTTCATCCTCCAGCAGGTTGCCGGTCCCTGGTTCGCACGGGGTGAGGCCCTTCTCGATCCCGTCCAGGCCCGCCGCCGTCATCGCGGCGGCCAGCAGATAGGGGTTGGCGTCCGAGCTCGGGAGTCGATTCTCGATGTTCAGTCCCTGACTGCCGGCGACCAGACGAAGCATGGCGGTGCGATTGTCAAGACCCCACGAGGCACGGGTGGGGGCCCAGGTGCCGGGCGTGAACCGCTTGTAGGCGGTGACCGTGGGAGCGGCGATAGCGGTCAAAGCCATGGCGTGGGCGAGCAAGCCGGCCACGTAGTTGCGTCCCCGGTCTGAGAGCCCGAGCGGCGCCGCCGGGTCTGAGAACACGCTGCCGCCCGATCCGTCACGCAGCGACTGGTGCAGATGGTAGCCACTGACCGGGAACTCGGGATCGTTGCTCACCTTGCCCAAAAAGGTCGCCCTGAGTCCCCGCCGGAAGCAGATCTCCTTGATCGCGATCTTCATGAGACAGACGGCGTCGATCGCGGCGAGGCCACATGCGGGGGCGAGATTGAACTCGAATTGCCCGCCCCCATGTTCGTTGAAGACCTCGTAGAGCGGCACTCCCAGTGTCAGCAGGTGGCGTTGAAGCTCCTCCACCAGCTCGTGGGTCTGGCCCAGCCCCTGATCGGTGAACCAGGCCTGCATTCCGACCAGAGGCGCAAAGCCGGGGTTCGACGGCCGCGACTCGTCGACCGGACGGAAGATATAGAACTCGCACTCAGAACCGAAAACAGGCTCGTACCCGGTGGCCGACGCACGGTCCAGGACGTCTGCCAGGACCTGCCGGGGGGTCGCGACGGGTGAGCCATCACGGGTGATGACGTCACCGAAGACGTGTCCGGTGTCGGGGGCCCAGGGAAGCTGCCGGAACGTGTTGAGATCGGGTCGCAGGAGGCCGTTGCCGAAGCCCACCTCAGCTCCCAATCCGGTCCCCTCCGGGAGGTTCTGCCAGATATCCACGGCGGTCAGCGGCAGCGCCCAGGGGTGGCCATGACCGACGACGTGCCCGAGGAAGCGTTCGGCGGTGACCATCTTCGCCCGCGGCACGCCGTTCAGATCCACCGTCACCAGCCGTACCTGCCTGATCCCGGCGGATTCGATCTGGCGGGCGACGCTCGCGCGCTGTTCCCCCGCCTCCGCGTCCCGGTCGGTCTCGAAGTCTGGTGCCATCTCACATCGCGGTGTAGCCACCGTCCACGACGAACATGGCGGCGGTTACGAATGAGGCGTCGTCAGAGGCCAGAAAGAGAGCCATCCTGGCCACGTCCTCGGGCTGCCCCCACCGGCCGAGCGGTACGTTTTCCCGGGACCAGCGCCGGTGCTCGTCGGTGAGCTGACCCACCATGGGCGTTTCGATAGGACCGGGGAAGAGGCAGTTGCACCGTATCTTGGGCGCGTGCTCGACGGCGAGGTTGCGGGTCACCGCCATCACGCCACCCTTGGACGAGATGTACGCATCGGAAGCGCCCCGGCCGACGCGCATGGCTCCCACGGACGAGACGTTGATGATCGAACCGGTGCCTTCCGATTGCTGCATGGCCGGAATCGCGTACTTGCAGCAGAGGAAGGTCCCCTTGAGGTTGACGTCGACCGTGCGATCCCAAATTCCCTGGGTCAGAAGGGGTGCCGGAGCGTCCGTCTCGCCCACAACGTAGCCGTGATGGGCGACATACCAGACTCCGGCGTTGTTGTAGAGGATGTTGAGCTGACCATAGGTGGCGACAGCGTGTTCGACGAGGGATTTGCACTCATCCTCATCCGACACGTCGGTGCGCAGGAAGGACGCCTCACCGCCGGACGTTTTGATCTCGCTGACAGCGTCCCGTCCGCCTTCCTCGTTGACATCGGCGACCACCACCCGGGCGCCTTCGCGGGCGAAGAGAAGCGCGGCGGCACGTCCCTGACCGCTGCCGGCCCCGGTGATGACGGCGGTTTTGCCTTCCAGTCTCATGTCACCGAATCCCTCCCGTTACTTTCCAGAACGCCCAGAATCGAATTGTCAAGAGGCGGGGCGGATGTCATGTCCTCCTCAAGAGAGCGCCCTTGGTTGGGTGCGGCATCCAGGGTGACCTGGATCAACGCACTCCGTATGGCGCGCTCGGTAGTGACCACGTGCTCATGCATGGCGCGGCGTGCGGCCGACGCGCTCGAACGGGAGAGGGCATTCACGATCCGGGTGTGCCCTCGAAGAGACTCGTCCAGCCTCCTACGCGACGGCGGCTGCAGATCCAGACCGGCGGCCAACCTGATCCGTATCTCGCGCACGGCGGCCGCGACGAACTCGTTCCTTGAGGCGTCGGCCACCACCTGGTGGAACTCGACATCGATCGCGCGTCGCTTGAAGCGATCCGGCTCGACTTTCTCGGCCGCTATCAGCCCGCGCAGGCGCGCCACCTCCGTGTCACCGATGTGTTCGGCCGCGAGCGCCGCACCGAAGGGTTCGATCGCGCTCCGATATTCGAAAAGCTGCCGGAGCTGCTCGGCGCTACCTCGAAGCCGCTCCGCTTCCACCTCCCGCAGAGGAGGGCGGACAAAGGCACCGCCCAGTTTCCCCCTCCGGACCTCGATGTAGCCCTCGTGCTCGAGCCGGCGCAAGCCCTCCCGTACGGCCGTTCGGTTGACACCGAGTCGAAGGCAGAGTTCGCGCTCCGAGGGAAGGCGCTGGCCGGGCAGGTACTCATGCAGGCGAATGGCGGCCAGGAGGAGCCCGGCGACCTGGTCACCAAGCCGGAGCCGGCGGGGAGTCTGGGCTAAAGGTTGAACCATTCACCCTCCCTTTAGTTGCCAGATGCTAGAGAGGGCTCAGGTCCGTGTCAACAGGTTTTCGCTCCGCCCTCGGGGTCTTCAGCGCGCACGAAGCGCGGCTTCTACGGGGACGCCGAACCGACGGCCGGTCGGCCGGCCCTACCTATCCCTGCGCGCGCGGGCGTCGGCGGCCCGTTCAACGCGCATTTCGACCAATTCGCGAACGGGGTAGTAGACCCAGTTGGCGAGCACGAGGAGGCCTCCCAGGGTCAAGCCCACGGCGAGCATCAGAGCAACGACCTCTCCGATCTGCGGCGTGAAGTGCCGGGTCACCTTGAAGGCGGCGAGGCAGCAGGTCAGGAAAACGCCTCCCATGTGGTGCTGATGTTAGGGCCGGGGTGGCGATCAGGCAAGCCGGGACCCGGTCGCCGCGACGCTCATCCCGCCGGCGCCGCGACCATGCCCTCCCGTGCGTCCAACGCGCGGTCGAGCGCGGCCCTCGCCAGGAGGCGTGTCGAGTCGAGCACCGGCAGCGGCGAGGTCTCCGGGGTCAGGATCAAGGGCAGCTCGGTGCAGCTGAGGGCGACCGCGTCACACCCACGGCGGCGGAGATCCCGGATCATCTCCTGCAGCTCGGCCAGCGACTCCGGCCGGATCACGCCGTGGAGCAGCTCGGTGACGATGATTTCGTGGATGCGTCGCCGCTGCTCGGCGGTCGGCAGCACCATCGCGATCCCTCGCCTCTCGAATTGGGCCGGGTACACGGGACCGTCCATCAGCCAGCGCGTCCCGGTGAGGCCCACCGTCCGATACCCGCGCCGCTGCGCCTCGTCGGCGACGACCTCGGCGATATGGACGAGCGGCAGAGGCAGGCGCTCACGGATCATGTCCAGCGTCTGATGCACCGTGTTGTCGGGGCACACCAGGAATTCCGCGCCGACCCGTGCCAGCTTCTCCGCCGAGTCGAGCAGCCAATCCCCGATCTTCTCCCAGTCCCCGCGCTCGCTCAAGCCGAAGATCTCACCGAGATCGTTCGTGTGCATCGTCACCTGTGGGTGATGCTCGCCACCGAGGCGGCGGCCTGCTTCGACGCAGATCGTGCGGTAGCAGAGGGCCGCCCCCTCGGCGCTCACACCCAGGATTCCGATGTGTTGGTAACCCACTGCCATTCCTCCGAACTGAACACCTGGCGACCGTGCTCGCGTATGGACGCTGCCGAACCATTTTGTGCTCGCGCTCCGGTGGATACGCCGCCTCAATCCGCCGGCCGCCCGATCGCCGGCGTGCTCCTGGCGGCAGCGGATCCGGGCGACCGGGCATGGTGGGGAAGCTCCCTGCGGCCCCAAGCACGCCCGGTCCGCGATCCGGGTGCGCGCACTTCATAATCGACGCCAGTGACTGCTCAAGGGCTACCGCCGCCCGGCGCCACGCCGGCATACGGATGGGGTTCGGTGACTTCCCTGGAGCCGCCCGGACAGAGCGCCGAGCTGACCCCGGTGCCGGTCAACCAGAGCCTCGCCCTGGGTAGCCTCACGTTCTCCGACCGATCGCCCTCCGAGCGCGCGGGCGCGGTCGTGATCCAGCTCGAGACCGCAGCTCCCGGGGATCGGGGAGAGCCCGGGAACGTCCTGTCGGACTTCTATCAGGTGAGCGTCGCCCTCGGCGCATCTCACCATCTCAGCTTCCCCACACCGCTGGTCTTGAGTGGAGTGCCGGACCGGCCCTGGGTCCTGCGGGTCGAGGTGGTGGCGACCTGGCTTGCCGGCTCGTTCGAGACCGACGTTCTCGCGGTCGGCTCCATCTTCTGACGGCGAAGAAACGGGATCGCGGTGGCCTGGGCACCTCTCGGATCTCCTGACGCTCGACGATGCATATCGCAGCGTGCCCGTCTCCGGCCAGGTGCCCGGGCAGAACTCGCTCCATCCTGATGCCGGACCTCCGCAGATGACGCGCCTCGCCGTTGCCCTGCTGCTCCCCATCCTGCTCGCCGTTCCGATCGTCGGGCCCGCGTCGTCGAACGGCGCCGCCGCGTACGCAGGCGTCGTCGACGGCAGCCCCTACGTGGTCGAAATGCCGGGAACCTGGAATGGCACGCTCCTGCTCTTCAGCCACGGGTACGTCGGCTGGGGGAACGTCAACCCCGCCACTGTTGCACCCGATGCCGGGACGGCGAACGCCCTGCTCGCGCGGGGGTACGCGCTGGCCGGCGGCGCCTACTCGGAACAGGGGTGGGCGGTCGAGCAGGCGCTGCCTGAGCAGATCGCTCTGCTGGCTTTGATTCGCGCACGCTGGCACCCGCGCCGCGTCCTCCTCTGGGGAGAGTCGATGGGCGGCCTCATCACAACGCTGGTCGCGCAGAATGCGACATCCGGCGCCTCCGGAGCCCTCGCGCTCTGCGGCGTGGTCGGGGGTTCGACCTTGCTGTGGGATCGTTGGCTGGCGGGCGCGGTCGCGTTCCAACAGCTCGTCGCGGGTGGAGATCCGAGGCTCCGCCCAGTCGACATCACACGTCCAGGCGGGGAGCTGAAGCTCGCGCGAGCCTATCTGGAGCAGGCACAGACGACCGCTGCGGGCCGGGCCCGGGTCGCGCTTTCGGCGGCCCTGGCCGGGGTGCCCGGATGGTTCAGGGGGGACCGTCCGGTGAGGGCGGCGGCAATGGAGCAGGCACAGGGGGCCTGGCTGGACTCACTCGTCCTCTTCTTCGAATTCGACGCTCGCGCCGAATTGGAACAGCGGGCCGGCGGCAACCCTTCATCGACGGTGGGCGTCGATGACGCGACGGTGCTGGCCATGAGCCCGAGCGGCGGAGAGGTGCGGACGCTGTATCGCCAGGCCCACCTCTCGCTGGCCCGAGACCTTAGGACACTGGCCGGCGGAGCGCCGATCACCGCAGACCCGGTGGCGGCCCGTTACCTGGACGAGTACGGCACGCCCGCGGGTGACCCGCGAGTCCCCGTGTTGACGGTCCAGACGATCGGCGACGGCCTCATCTCCCCCTCGGATGACCGCGCGTACGCGGGCAGGGTGGCGGCGGCGGCCGCCTTGCCCCGCCTGCGCCAGCTCTACGTGGAGCGCGCCGGCCACTGCACCTTCACCGCCGGTGAGATCGTGACCGCGGTCGGCGTGCTGAACACCGCTGTCAGCTCGGGCCACTGGCCGGTCCTGAACACGGAGTCGCTCAATGCGGCGGCGGCCACGGTCGCCGTGAGGCGCGGGATGCCGCGGCCCGCGTTCACCAGCTACCACGCCGCCGCGTCCGCGTTCCGTTCCTGAGGCGTCACGGGCGGTCGAGCGCTGGGGGCCGCGTCCCTAGGGGCCAATCGGTACACGTGCACCAACCACCGACTCCGACGGCGCTCTGTGGACTCGGTACGGTGTCGCTCCGCAGGCCGAGCTGGTCCTAATTTCCCATGGACACGCTCGGGAAGCGGAGCTATCCTCCCCCGTGCCTGTGAACGCCAACGACGTACCTCCCCTCCTATCGGAAGACCGGCCGGTCACGCTCATCATCACCTTCCAACTACGAGAGGATGCTGCGGCTGATCGTTTCGTGGCCCTGTGTACGGAGATCGGAAGGTTCATGGCGCGGCGACCCGGATTCGTTTCGGCGAGACTGTATCGCGCGAGGAGTGAGGCGGAGCCGCGGGAGTACATCCAGGTCGCCAACTGGAGCA
Organism: Candidatus Dormiibacterota bacterium; assembly: GCA_963808785.1. Lineage (GTDB taxonomy): Bacteria > Chloroflexota > Dormibacteria > Dormibacterales > Dormibacteraceae > CAVTSA01. Next base: position 207,235 of record CAWEGH010000014.1, read on the forward strand.
GCGGGTACCTCTTGGCGGACGCCCAATCCGAGCCCGACGTACGGTGGATTGAGGGAGAGGTGGAGAAACTGGTCCTCTCACGGCGGCGCGTCCTCTGCGCTGCCGAGACCGACAGTCTCGTGCCGAGCGCCTGACCTGACGCCGCCGTCGGACAACGACCGCCTGAAGCGCCGCCCCGCTTATTCGTCCACGGGTGCCGGCTCGTTGGTCAGCGTGGTGGCGTAGGGAACGGCCTCCAGGCGTTCGCGGGGGATCGGCAACCCCGAGACTTCGCTGACCCCATAGGTGCCGGCCGCGATGCGGTCGAGCGCGTGGTCGATTCGCCGCAGCGCGTCGCGATCGCTCTCGACATCATCCACCGCCTCCTCGCGGTCGTAGAGCAGCTGCGACTCGTCGCCGACATCGCCGACCCCGTCCTCGGCCCGCACGGTCTCTTCGATCTCTCGGTCACTCCCCGGGATCCGGCCCGCGATCGCGGCTCGCTCAGTCAGCAGCCGCTCGCGAAAGTGGTTCAGATCCTCGGGGGTCAGCATGACCCGGATGCTACGCGGGGGTTCCACGGTCGCACCTCGGTTCAGGGAGATCAGTCTCCACAACGCGGCCTTGGCGAAGCTCCCGTGAACGCCGTCGTCTCTTGCGGCACGAGTCATCGGTGAATAGGTATGAACGGACGAGACGGCGGTGAGCCCTGTGGCGACATCCAAAAACTGGGGAAAACCCGGATGCCGTATGCGCTCGACACCGGGTATTACGGTGCGGTGTTCACGGCGAATGGTGCTTGGCTGACATCGGGAAGGTGCCGAGGCGCAGAAAAGTCTGAACTCGGGGCTGGCGTCGCGACGTGCACGACGCCGAGCGGCTCGCGCTCCCTTCGCTTCGAGTCACAGAACAGCCGGAGTCATTCGCGTGCACCTGCCCTGCGATGGGCTACAAGAGGTCGTTGGGCGGAAGGTGCGGGAGGTACGCCTATTGGACAGAGCGGTGCCGTATTTGCTAACAGAGACCAACTGTTCGGGACCGGCGAGTGTGGAGGTAATGATGCTTGGTCAAGTAGTGGGTGAGTCGGCCGGTACCTTTGTCGGTACGAGGATTCTGCCGTCGGAGGGCCAACAGATCAGAGTCGAGGTCTCGTTCCAGGGAAAGGGACATCTCTTGGACCAGGAGATCACTGACATCGGCACCTACTGGCAGACGATCCGGCCCGGAGGCGTGCTCTACGGCGAGGGCCATGTGCTGATGATGACACCAGATGGTGACGTAGCCGATTGGACTGGGTTCGGTGTAGGCAGGCCTACCGGACCCGCGCCAGCTGCAAGTTATGCCACCAGCGGCTCCTTCCAGACTGCCTCGTCAAAGCTGTTCCGGTTGACAACCATCGTTACAGCCATCGAGTACGACGTGGATCAGAACAGCCACTACCACTGGAAGTTGTGGGAATGGCTGCCGGCTGGCACAGAACTGGGCACGGCTGCGGGCCGCGTTGAAGCCGTCGCCAAGGGAAGCTAGCCGAAGGGGGACCAGTAGCCCGGCCCCCCGCTCTCCAGTGGTCGGGGCCCCGGGATTCGAACCCGGGGCCTCACGCCTCCCAAAGAGTGCGACTCATCGCCGTTATGGATGCGGCGACCGTTTCGAGACCTGCACTCAGACGGCCACGAAGGTTCATGAGGTGCCGTCCCGTCCTGCGACCGTGGTCCCGACCGGCGTGGCTCGGGTCTGCACGGGGCATCGCATGCGCCCCAACTGAACTCAAATTCGTTCGGAGGAGATGGTGCGCCTGGCAGGAATCGAACCTGCTACCTCATGCTCCGCAGGCATGCGCTGATCCTCGGGCGAGGCGGCGGGTCGTTTTGAACGGGCGACTAGCGATTTCGTGGGCATGTCGGTCTCCGACAGCGCATGCCTGCGGCTTTGGCTTCCCGGCCGCCCTTGCCGCATCTGGGACTGACGGTTGTAGGTGTCGCTAGAGGTCTTGCCCAGCCGCCGTATGCCCCGTCGGCGGTGACCCCTCTCGTGCAGCGACGGTTTGCGAGCTTATCTCGCTAGCGGATCAGGGTGTCGCGGCGTCGATGGGTGACCGCGAAGATCGGCGCCACCCCCCCCAAGGTAGCCATGCCTCGTTTTTGCATCAGGTCGCCTGGTGAGGTGCGGTCGGCCGGGAGGCCGCTCAACGCGCCCCCGCCGACCTCACCGGCAAGCGGTTGTCAGGTGCGTGTCAGGGGTTCGTCACTGGTGGGACCGGCCTGGGCCGAGCGATGCTGGGTCAGTGATAGCTATCCCACGGCCGGGACGGACCCTGGGCGGGCGCGCCTCAGAGGTCGAGACCAGGAGAGGATTCGGCCGGTGAAGATTCCTACGCCGGACCAGCGACTGCGTGTCTTCGTCAGCTCCACGCTCGAGGAGCTGGCATCGGAGCGCGCCGCCGCACGACAGGCGATCGCCCAGCTGCGCTTGAGCCCGGTGATGTTCGAAGGCGGTGCCCGACCGTATCCGCCCCGCGACGTCTACCTGAACTACCTGATGCAGAGCGACGTCTTCGTCGGCATTTACTGGCAGCGATACGGTTGGGTCGCACCCGGACAGAACATCTCGGGGCTGGAGGACGAATACCGGCTCTCAAGAGGGAAGCCGAGGTTGCTCTACGTCAAGACGCCGGCCCCCGACCGTGAGCCGAACCTGTCCGCGCTCCTGGACCGCATCATCAGCGACGGGTCGTCGTCCTACCGCCTGTTCACGACGCACGAGGAGCTGCAGCAGCACATCGCCGGGGACCTGGCCCTGCTGCTAAGCGATCGATTCGCCAGCACAGTCGACGCCGCCGCCGAACCGGCCCGTCCAGCGGCTCCTCTCCCGAGAGCGCGCGTGATCGGTCGCGATCGGGAGCTGGCGGAGCTCAAACAGCTCCTCGAGAGCCGCGACGCTCGCCTCGTCACCCTGACCGGCCCCGGTGGGGTCGGGAAAACGACGCTCGCGCTCGCGGCCGCGGCCGCGTCCGCAGAACGATTCGAGGACGGGACCATCTTCGTGCCCATGGCCTCCACCACGGACAAGCGACTTGTCGCCGCTACCGTGGCCCGGGCGGTGGGACTGCCCGAGACGGGCGACCGGCCGCTGGGAACGCGCCTGATCGAGTACCTCCGTACTCGCAACCTGCTGCTGTTGCTTGACAATGTGGAGCAGCTGGTCGACGCGGCGCCGCTCGCGAGTCAGGCGCTCGAGATGGCGCCCCGCCTGAAGATCCTGACCACCAGCCGTGAGGCACTCCGCGTACGGGACGAGACGGTTGTCCCGGTTGCTCCGCTCCAACTGCCGCCGGCCGGCTGGGCCAGCGAGCGTGGAGTCGAGGGACTGCTCACCATCCCGACGGTAGCGCTCTTCGTCGAGCGAGCACGAGCCGCGCTGCCAACGTTCGAGCTGACACCCGACGACGCCCCGGCTGTCGTCGAGATCTGCCGGAGGTTGGACGGGATTCCGCTGGCGGTCGAGCTCGCCGCGGCCCGCAGCAACCTCCTGAGCCCGGCCTCGATGCTCCAGCACATCCGGCAGGCGCGCCTCCCTCTCCTCTCGCGGGGACCGCGTGACCTGCCCCATCGACAGCAGACCCTCCGCTCCACGCTCGATTGGAGCTACACCCTCCTCAACGAGCCGGATCGGACCATGTTTCGGCGCCTTGCGGTTTTCGTGGGGGGCTTCACACTCGAATCCGTTGAGGCGGTCTGCGCATCGAGTGAGAAGACGGAGATGGACGTACTCGACAGCCTCGAATCGCTGGTCGACAAGAGCCTGATCACGCGGGCCGGTACAGGTGCTCAGCAGGGCAGGTTTCACATGCTGGACACGATCCGTGAGTACGCGCTCGACGTGCTCTCCGAACGGGGCGAGACCGAGGCCGTCGGGCGTGCCCACGCCGCCCACTTCGCCGATCTGGCGGAGACTGCCTCCCGCGGTCTTCGCGGCCCCGAGCAGGTGCACTGGATGGAGCGTCTGCGAGAGGAACGTGACAACCTGCGTGCGGTGCTCGACTGGGCGCTGAGCCGGGGGACGGAGATGCCCTCGGAGGCCATCACCGCGCGGACGCAGCTCGGGTTGAAGATGGGAGCGGCGCTCTGGTATTTCTGGTTCGCGGATGGATCTGTTGGCGAGGGACGGCGCTGGCTGGAGAGGCTGGACTCGCCCGATGACGGCGGACCGGGCGGGGACGGGTCGCAAGTCACTCGCGGGATGGTCGTCGCGGGCGCGGGCTGGTTGGCCAACGTTCAGTCCGAGCCGGACCGCGCGGTCGCTCTAGCCGAGCGGAGCCTCCTCCTCGCCGGCGGCCAGGCACCCGAGGTAGCCGCGCTCGCCGGAGCAACGCAGGGCGGGGTGGCCATCAACGCCGGAAACCTGGAGCAGGCATCCGCCCTCTTCGAGCGATTGCTGGATTCGGTCCGGAGCGCTCGGCTCTCATGGTGGACCGCCGTCTTCCTCAACAACCTCGGATTCGTGGCCTACTTGAGGGGCGACCTGACGCGGGCCAGGACCCTGGTGGAAGAGAGCGCGGGCCTGCGTCGAGAGATCGGCGATCTGCGCGGTCTCGCCAGCTCACTCCTCAACCTGGGGGCGATCGCCTGGGCCAACGGGGACGTGTCCCGGGCGCACCGGCTTTACCTGGAAAGCCTGCGGCTGGTGATTCGGGAAGGGGCCGCCGTGCCGCTCGCCACTGATTTGCTCGAGGACCTGGCCGGAGTGCTGGCTCGCGATCATCCGCAACTGGCTGCGCGTCTCCTGGGAGCCGTGGACGCGTTTCACACCACTGTCGGCGTACCGGGACAACGGTGGCGACGCGCCGGCCTCGACCGAACAGCGGCTGAGCTGCAGCGCCTGCTCGGACCCGATGCGTATGGCTCGATTCGGGCCGAGGGCGCGAAGCTACCGATCGACCAAGCCATCGGTCAGGTTCTGGCGGCTGACGGACCCACTCCGTCGCCGGCCTTGCGCGCCACCCCTGGCCGTGCCTTCTCGACGACGGAGGTCGCGGTCAACGCCCAGCTTTCTGGCAGCTCTCGGTCCCTGCCCGATTCGCCGAACGCACCGGGCGTCGGCACGCGTCCACGGGCTGGGAAAGGGGGTCTGTCACCTGCCTGTCCGCGAGCCGTCACTGGTCGAAGAGCGTCCCGTTGGGCACGCTGGATTCATGTTCGCGAGCGACGGACCGCTGGCCCTACGCCGGCCGGTGCGTTTCCCTCCAGCGCGCCCCTGCCCGGAGCGCCCCTGCCCACCGCCCAGAGCTGACCCCACAGTCCCGCCGGAGCAGTCGGTCTGCTCGAGCCCAGAGGTAATCGATGATATCCAGACTTAAAGAGCGACTTGCGGACCGGAGTCTCAGGGCGCGACACCGGCCTTTCTTTCGATGGACGCGGGTGTCGCCGGCCCACGCCGACGAATTGGCCGAGACGCTGACCCACGGCCTTGGCCGGCGAGCCATCCTGGTGGTGGCCCTCAACCTTGCGTTGGTCGCGCTTCTCGAGTCGGTGCAGGTGGCGGCCACGGTCGCGTCCGGGGGTCACTACGTGGTCGGGATGGCGATCCGGGACCTGATCCTCGAGCTGCCCTGGGCGCTCGTGGTGTGTTTTCACTCTGGCTTGGCATCGTCCTCGGACCCACCCGACCCCTCGTGGTCGGGCTCGCGGGCCTCGTCATCGCGCCGATCGCCTCACTGGGGACGCGCGAACTCGCGATGGGGGCACAGGACCTGGCGTTCGCGGCGCAGGTTGCACATGATCCATCGCCGCTTGCGGTGGCCGCCCTGAAGGGCGTCGAATACGCCTGCCTCGGAGTCGCCGTCGCCTGGCTGCGGAAGCGGCATTGGGCACATGCAACGCATCACGCTGCCGCCGGCCTGTGCGTCGGACTGACCTTCGGTGGGTGCATCCTGGCGCTGACGGCGGCGGCTCAGCCACTCACTCCGGTGGTGCTGGCGGGGTGGCTGGTGAACGAGTTGCTGTTCCCGGTGGGATGCGCCCTGGTCCTGTTCCACGCCGCCCGTACGGCGCGCACGGCGCGCCCCACCGCATTCTCTCGCTCCGCCCGGCCCAGGGGAGGGCACCAGGCCGCCTGACGACAGGCGGCGTTGCGAACGACTGGCCCCTCTCAGCTACTGGGTGAGGCAGAAGCCCCCGTGGTGTTGGGCGTGCGCACGCCACCCTGCCAGGGCGGAAGATGGAGCGGTGGGCCAGGACTCGGGTGTCGAGTTTGGCGGACTGCTCCGGCGACTCCGGTTGGCGGAGGGCTTCTCGCAGGAGGCGCTCGCTGAGCGTGCCGGACTCAGCGTGGATGCGGTTGCTGCCCTGGAGCGGGGCCGCCGGCAGCGTCCCCGGCCGGTCACGGTCCGACTCCTCGCCGACGCCCTCAGCCTTGACGAACCGCACCGATTAGTGCTGATCGAGGCGAGCACCGCCGCGCGCGCGCTGAGTCCGGAGGTCACACCGAACACAGCCACGGTGCTGCCGGCGCCCCTCACCAGCTTCGTCGGACGTGACAGGGAGCTGCGCGAGTTGCGCCACCAATTGCAGACGGCGCGGCTGCTTACGCTTAATGGCACGGGCGGGATCGGAAAGACGCGGCTTGCAATCGAGGTCGCAGCCAGGTGGGCCCAGGAGACTGGAAATCCGGCGTGGTTCGTCGCGCTCGACAGCCGTCACGACCCGGAGCTGGTTCCTCAGACAGTTGCCGCGGCTCTTGGAATGCGGGACCAGCGCGGGCGTGCGCCCCTGGATACGCTCCTGCGCTGGCTTCGGGCGGCCCGCGGCCTGGTCGTTATGGACAACTGCGAGCATCTGGTTGGCGCTGTGGCGGCCGTGGTGCAGGCCCTGCTGCTCGAATGTCCGCATATCCGCGTGCTGGCGACGAGCCGGACGGTGCTGGGTGTGCCCGGCGAGGCGACCTGGAGGGTGCCTTCCTTGCAGCTCCCAGATCCGGGTTCAGCGCCCGACTTGGCGGCGCTCGGACGCGTCGAGGCGGTGCGGCTCTTCGTCGAGCGGGCAACGCTGGCCGACCCCGCCTTCCGGCTCAGCGAGCACAACGCCGAGCCCGTGGCAGGTATCTGCCGGTGGTTGGAGGGCATCCCACTAGCCATTGAGCTGGCGGCCGCGCGAGCTCGAGTATTGGCGCCGAGCCAAATGTTGACGCGACTGGAGGATGCCCACGGTCTTCTCACCGGTGGATCCGTCATGGCGGCCGCCCGCCACCGGACCCTGCATGCCACCATCGAGTGGAGCTATGAGCTTCTCGAGCCTGCCGAGCGAACTGTGTTTGCCATGCTCTCCGTCTTCTCAGGTGGCTTCCAGCTCGAGGCCGCGGAGGCTGTGGCGGGCTACGACGTTCTTGAGCTGGTCACCGGCCTCGTCGACCATTCGCTGGTTATCGCCGCGCCGAACTCCGTCGGCGAGATGCGCTACCGCGTGCTGGAAGTGTTGCGTCAGTTCGGTCGAGCACGGCTGAAGGAGAGCGGCGCGTTGCAGCATGCGCTCCTACGCCACGCCCTTTACTACGCGGACTTCGCCGAGCTGGCCGAAGCCGAGCTGATGGGGCCGAATCAGATCCGGTGGATGGGCCTTCTGCGCCACGAGCGTGAGAACCTGCGAGCGGCTCTGGCCTGGTCACTCAGAGCGGCGGGCGCTACAGACGACCCTGGAGATCGCCTGCGGATAGGACTCCGCTTAGCGGCGGAACTGTGGTACTTCTGGTACGCGGACGGGGCTCTAGTCGAGGGAAGGCGCTGGCTGGAGGGACTCAGCTCGAGGCAGGACGCACTGCCGCCAGGACAGCAGTCGTCCGCATTGAAGGCGCGGGCCCTTGCCGGCGCGGCGTGGCTCGCCTACGTCCAGTCTCACCACCAAGCCGCGACTTCCCTCGCCGAGAGCAGCCTCCGCTTGATAGGCCGCGAGGAGGAGCCGGCGCCCTGTGTGAACGCCTGGTCGACATTGGGTGCCGTGGCTCTCGAGACGCAACACTTCAATCGCGCTGCCGAGCTTTTTCGCAAGGCGCTCGACCTGGCTCGGAGAACCGGTCTCGAGTGGTGGATCGGAGCGTCATTGAATAACCTGGCTTTCCTTGCCTACCGAACGGGCGATCTGAGCAACGCCGGCCGGCTGATCGAGGAGGCGGCTGATGGGCAGCGGGCCCGTGGCGACGCTCGTGGCTTAGCCGCCTCCCTTTTGAACCTGGGCGCGATTCGGTTCGAGCAAGGCGACGCGTCGTCGGCCCTGTCCCACTATCTCGAGAGCCTTCGCCTGCTCCAAAGACTGGGATCCACGCCGCTCACGGCCGAGCTGTTGGAGGACCTGGCCGGCGTCCTGCTCGCTCAGGGACACGCCGAGGTGTCGGTACGAGTCCTGAGCAGTGCTGTCGCCTACCGGGACGCGATCGGCGCGCCGACTCTGGAGTGGCGGGAGCCGGGGATAGATCGCGTCGTGGCCAACCTCCGGGAGCGCCTGGGGCCGAAAGTCCACGAAATAGCGTGGTCGGCCGGACAGACGCTCTCGATTGACGAGGCGGTTGCCGACGTTCTGAGGATTCCGGACTCGGAACCCTGACAATGCCTTGACGCAAACGGAGCGGTGGATTTGTGTCGTCTGTGCTCGGGGCCTGGGTCGGTAGGCTGACCCCGACACCGGGCGACCGTCTAAAAGCGCTGGATAACCTTGCCCTCGGCGAGGTGCACTCGATGCATGCGAACGTCGTGGGCGCAACGGCCACAGAGGGGCGCTCGGGGATGGTGCATCGCGATCGACCGTCCTCCCGCGTCCCTTTCGATGGACGCAATCCGGATAAGTACCTTCGTGGCCGGAATGCCGCAGACCTCGCAGACCTCGCCAGGGACCACGTGGGCCACCCTGTGCACTTGCGCGCCGGCGATCGCGCGATCGCCGGCGTCTCTCCCTGGACCAACCGGCGAGGGGTTTCGCCTAAGCGGTGAAGGATTTTCCCGAACGGGTCACCGGGCGGTGGACGGTACCACCAACGTTCCGTTCTGGAACAAGTGCGCGGCTGGAGTGGTCGCATCGCCGCAGTTTGGAATGTCTCGACGAGACCGGTTTGAACTCCACCACCTCGACGTGCTAGTCGAACCCCGGGTTCTACAGCGACAGCCAGCCCGAGCGCTCAGCCGCGGGCCACTACCCCCCTCGTGAGCCCCACTATCGAGCTTGCCCATCGGGTCTCCCAGCGGCGGCCGCAGAAGTGTGCAAATGGGCCAGGTCGTTGCTGCCGATCACCGGATTAGAAATCTTGCCCGAGTCACCTCCCCGAGACTCGCGTGAATTCCGCGAGGGCTCATTTGATGCCGTCGGGGTCCGCCCCGGTCGGCTCTGTTGGTTGTCAGATTGGTGGTCGGCTCGGGGCAACTGAGGACGCACAGCTCGTTCGCGTCCGGGTCGGCGCGGAGGGCGCCCCGCCGCCCCAGGCCCGACACTGAGGTCCGCCGCCTCGCGGAGCAGGGAGCCCCGGGGTCGGCGAAAGCGGCCCGGATGGCTCGCACCATGGTCCTCCGGGCGGCGTGGCACGGCCGTCACGCTGCAGTCACGCTGGGCGATCAACATGGAAAAGATCGCCTTCATCAACCCATCGGTGCGAGAGTAGCCCTCTGCTCCTGCAACACCAAGGAGCCCACCATGGCCGTATCCGCAGCCCCGCCCCCGGTGGTTCCCGGGGTGACTGATCACTCTACTGCAATACGCACGGACGCCGGATCGCCACCGGCCTCACCTAAGCGCATCGCGCGAATCGCCGGCGTCCTCTATCTACTCAATGGGCTCGCGAGCGGATTCTCGTTCGCATATGTGACAGGCAAAGTGTACGCACCGGGCGCCGCGGCGCACACCGCTGCGAACGTGGTCGCGAACTCTGGACTTGTCCGCCTCGGTGTGGTCGCCGATATCTTCCAAGCGACCATCTGGCTGTTCCTAGCGATGACCCTGTACGTATTGCTGAGGCATGTGCACCAAACCGCGGCGACGGCAATGGTGGTGCTCGTCGCGGTCGGTACCGCCATCGTGTGCGTTAACGAAGTCTTCCAGTTCGAGAGCATTCGCGTCGCCACCGGCGGGTCCTACCGGACTGCCTTCGGGGTCGCAGGGGCGAGCGCCCTGGTCTTGCTCTTGCTCGAGATGCACCACTACGGCTTCCTCATCGCCCAGATCTTCTTCGGCCTGTGGCTGGTGCCCCTTGGCTACCTCGCCTACAAGTCGGCGATGTTCCCCAGGCCGCTCGGCGTCCTACTCATGGTCGGCGGCGCATGCTACCTCGTGGGCATGCTCGCGGTGTTCCTGGCCCCCGGCTCGGGCGAACAGATCAACACCTTGGTCACCATCCCCTCGGCAATCGCGGAAATCTCTATGGTCCTGTATCTGCTGGTCATCGGCGTGAGGACGCCGAGGCCCGCCGAGCGCTCGCCCGCCGCGGCGTGAAGGCCGATCGACGTCTCCTCAGCCGCGCTCCGAGGTGACGGTGGGAAAGCGATCGTTCAGGACATCTAGGGGACGCTGATGTGCTCGAGCCACGTGAAGTTGACCAGCCGGCGATCGGTGATGATGAGGTGCTCGTCCAGGTGCGCCAGGGCGGCGGCCACTTCCTTGGTCGCTTCGGCCGCCAGCACCGTGCGCCGCTGGTCTCGCGGTTCGTGGACCGAAGGGTGGGCAGTCTCGTCGTCAAGGAAGGGGCAGCATCTCCATCTTGACTGGGCTCATCGGGTCCATCGCAATCGCACCAGTCATCGATCGTGCCTGTGCTCTCGTCGATGTCCCTGCTACGATCCGCTACCACGCCCGGGGCCACACCGCGGGGAAGGTCGTCGTGACATTGGGCGAGCCTCCAGCGGGTTTTCCCCGATGGGGAGGTCGGTCTGTGCTCGGTGCAGGGCCGACGACCAGCTAAGTATTCCCGCCCAAGTGCGTTGACCATGGATTCCGTGATGCGAGCAGTTGTCCACGACCGATACGGACCGCCGGAGGTGCTCCGCATCGAAGAGGTGGAGCGGCCCGTGCCGGATGACCATGAGGTCCTGATCAGGATTCACGCCACGACGGTCAGCCGGACGGACACCGCACTTCGCGAGGCCCGGCCCTTCTTCTCCCGCTTCGTGACCGGTCTCCGCCGTCCGAAGCAGAGGATCCTCGGCAGCGACCTGGCCGGCGCGGTCGAGGCGGTCGGCGCGATCGTCACCGAATTCGATGTTGGTGACAGAGTCTTCGGCATCAAGCCCTGGAAGTTCGGCACGCACGCGGAGTTCGTCTGCATGGGGGCCGAGGCCCCCGTGGCGCAGATGCCGGCCGGTCTAGCTTTCGAGGAGGCGGCGGCAATCTGCGACGGAGCGATACTGGCGCTGAACGCGCTGAGGCCAGCCGGTCTCCATCAGGGGCACAGGATCCTCGTCTACGGTGCCGCCGGATCCATCGGCACGGCCGCAGTACAGCTGGCGAGACACTTCGGCGCCGACGTCACCGGTGTCTGCAACACCAGGAATTTTGAGCTGGTGCAGTCCCTCGGAGCCGGCGAGGTCATCGACTACACGCAGAAGGATTTCACGCAGGACGGACAGACATACGACGCAATCCTGGACGCCGTCGGTAACCTGGCGTTCAGTCGTTGTCGCGGCTCTGTGAAGCCAGGAGGGGTCTACCTCGCAACCGACGGGTTGCGGAACCTGCTCCTCTCCGCCTGGACCGCGCGAATCGGAGACAAGAGGGTGCGGTTCCCGATCCCCCCTCGATTCACCAAGCAGGACGTCGTCTTCCTGAAAGAGCTCGTCGAGGCGGGGGAATACCGAGCGGTCATCGATCGGCGCTACCCGCTGGAGCAGGTCGTCGAGGCCACCAGATATGTCGAAACGAAGCAGAAGACGGGGAACGTGGTCCTAATCGTCAGCGGCGGCGGGGAGCTCGGATCGCGAGGGGGCATAGTGGCACATTCCGAGCTTGACTAAGGGTCAGCGATTGTTACAGTTTGATAGCGCGTTGCCCCGTCACGGCATTTCCGGTTCGGCACTGGATGGTCCACCGAAGTCCCCCTGAGATCGGCCGGTTGGTGCGTTGGACGCGGAGGATCGTCATCGTCGTCGTTGTACCGTGGGCGTTGCCGTCAACGTTGCCGTCAGCCGTGCGCGATCGCCGGCGTCCGGCGTCCGGATCGGCAGTGTGGATCGGTTCGCGGACCAAGGCTTAAAAGGGTCTGGCAGGGCCAATTCGAAGGGGGTACATCAAGGGTGCGCGAGTTCGACCTGCTCGGCCCGTACCCTCCAGTCCCGAGCTATTTGCAGTATCCGTTGCAGTACTGGCCCTGGTTCCTGGCCGAGGGCGAGCGATGCGGGCCTAATCCTGTCGCAGCCAGAACGCGCCGTCCCTCCACAGCAGATGGTATGTGCGACTACCCCCGAACCGACGCCGCGGCAGGCGCAGGCCTTTGAGCATCGCCAGGAACGTTGCTTCGTCCACATCCATCAGGGATGCATCGCCCTGCACGTAGAACGCGTCGGAGCCGACGACGGTAGCTCTTACTTGGAGCTGCTCCTGGTTTGCCCGCTGGATTTCGTTAGCCTGTTGCCCTCGGCGCCACAGCAACGACCTAGCCCCTCTCAAATTGAGCACGAACATGCTCGCCAGGGTCGCGATGTCGTTGATCGCTGGTTGAAGTTGAGCGGTGACACGTATGAAGTCCGCGATGACTTCGGGGCCAGCGCCGCGCCCCCGTTCGTGCGCCAGCTCGAACCCACGCTCAGCGAATCCGGGCCGGACCTCTTCGAAGGCCTCGGCGGCGATGCCGTTGAGATCATCAACATATTCGCCGTCGAAGTGGCCGAGCAGTAGGAAGTTGACGACGGGCATGCGATCGAAGTCTAGCTCCCGTCTTCTCAGGTGTATGGGACATCAATAATAGCCAAGGCAGCGTAGCGGAGACCTTGAGTGGCTGCGGCCAATACCGGCGTCTTTGGGTTCGGCTCACTGCCGGGGCCAGCTGGCCTTTAGGGTGGGCGCCGCGGGCTGGGGTGAGACCGGGGGCGCCCGGAATTCGAATCAGGCGCGCACGGTCCCGAAACATGCGGGTAGGTATCCGGCGGCTCTCGCGAGGGGTCGCCGCGTGTCGCCACGAGTTCAAGGAGTCGCGTGGAGGTGACGCCCAGGGTCGTGCGGAGCCGCCAGCGACCGCTGAGGCTGTGACCTCCCTCGTGACCTCCCTGTGCGTCGGCGTGCCACCGCCAGCCGCTTGGAGTGGCGGGCCGGTGGCGGCCGGCGTCGTGGTCGAGGGGAGTGGTCATGCCATGGGCCTCCCTCCGGGCGCATCAGGCTTCAGGGATGTCACGACCGAGGGCCTCAGGAGTCACGGTCTCTGGCTCCGGGCCACCTCGCACGCCGGTGTTGAGGCCGTCGAGTGCCGTGATCTGATCTGTAGTCAGCTCGAAGTCAAAGACGTCGAAGTTGGCCGCGATGCGTTCTGGGTTCACCGACTTGGGGATGGCCGAGCGTCCCTCCTGGAGGTGCCAGCGTAGCATGATCTGGGCCGGCGTCTTGCCATGCTCCGTAGCGATCTGCGTGATGGTGGGGTCGTCGAAGGTGCTCTGCCCGCCGCCACGGTAGCTGGTGATGCCGCCCATCGGGGACCACGCCTGAGTCACGATCCCGTGCTGGGCATTCGCTTGCTGGACGTCCGGTTGGGTGAAGTAGGGGTGGAGCTCGACCTGGTTTACGGACGGCACGATACTCGATCGGTCGAGGAGCCCTGCGAGGACGTCAGGCATGAAGTTGCTGATTCCGATGGCGCGGACGCGGCCATCCGCGAGAAGCGTCTCCAGAGCGCGGTAGGCGTCGACGGTCTTATCGAACTGCGTCGGGACGGGTTGGTGCAACAGCAACAGGTCGATTTGCTGGACCCCGAGCTTGCCCGCGCTCTTATCGAACGCGTGCAGTGTCTCCTCGTAGCCAAGTCGCTGATCCAGACCTTGGTCTCGATGAAGACTTCGCCGCGGCCCAGGCCGGAGCGGCGGATCCCTTCGCCCACCTCTCGCTCGTTGAAGTATGACGCCGCGGTATCAATCAGGCGGTAGCCGACGCGAAGCGCTTCGGCAACGGCGGCCGCCGTCACGTCCGGCGGGGTCTGGAAGACACCAAAGCCGAGGACAGGCATCTCAACACCGTTGTTCAAGGTCACCTTCGTGCTCATGTCCCTGACTCTAGGTTCGCGGTCCGGATTGAGGCCGGCGCCGAACCCGGATCCGAACCGCCCAGGGTTTGGGCGCGGCTGGTATCTGCTGCATACCAAGGGATTAGAAGGGTCTGGCGCGGCCAATTTGAGGGGGGTCGAACGGGGGTCCATGAGTTCAACGAGTCCCGGCATGTACCCTTCAGTCCCGCCCTGGACGCTGTACTCGATGCGGTACTGGGAGGTTCACGCCGCTACCTGGAAGTCCTCGGCGCGGACTCCAAGCGAAGCGGCGCGGAAGGCAAACGAGAGGGAAACCTCTGATGCATGAACCAGGGGTGGCATGGCACGCTTTGACTCGATTGAGCGAAAAGGCGCCGACCGCTCGAACCGGACGTGGCCGACTGGAGTACGGTGCGCGTAAGGCAGCGAGCACACGGTACCGTTCGACGAACTGGGAGGTCCGGACGTTTATGGCCACGGGTAGACGGTTTCGGTTTGGCACAGGTATCGCCGGCAGGGTGCCCCCGCGTCGGGAGTATCTGGATTTTGTCGCACGAATCGAGCAGATGGGTTATTCCATCATGCTGGCGCCTGACCATTTTGAGGAGCAGTTCGGGCCACTCACGGCGCTAATGGCGGCAGCCG
>CAWEGH010000015.1:0-32277 GCA_963808785.1 Candidatus Dormiibacterota bacterium
ATGTCGGCAGCAATGTGCACTTCGTGGTCACCGCCACCAATCACGGGCCTGGCGACGCCACCGGAGTACAGGTCACAGACCAGCTTCCGGCCACCCTCACCTTCGTCTCCGCGACGCAGAGCCAGGGTACGTACTACCCCGCGACCGGCCTCTGGGACATCGGATCCCTGGGCAACGGAGCCAGCGCGATACTCCAGGTGACGGCCACCGTCACCCGTTCCGGGCCGATCACCAACACGGCGACCAAGACTGCGGCGGATCAACCCGACACGAACGTCGCGAACGACACCGCCTCGGCCACGGTGAACGGTCAAGAAGCGGACGTCGGTGTGACGAAGACGGTAGACCAACCAACGCCTCAGATCCAGAGCCACGTCGCCTTCACAGTGACCGCGACCAATCACGGGCCCAGCGACGCCACCGGCCTCCAGGTGGGCGATCCGCTGCCGACCGGCCTGACGCTCGTGTCCCGCTCGGTTAGGCGGCCCACCTGCCGCTCCAAATCAGCCTTCTGGTCATGGGACGACACGCGGGCGTAGAGCGCCACCGCCTGATCCCCGTCCCAACCCGAGGCAGCCTCCACCAGGATCGTTCGAGGACCCACCTTGCGAGCCGGCACCGGGAGCACACCACCCTGATACCAGCGCAGCGCCGTCTTCGGGTGTACGCCCTGTTGTCGCGCCCAATCGCTCAGCTTCACGGCCCCTCGAACCTACACCTTCAAACGCCCGTACGCAACCCTACATCCGTTAACTCTGAGCTGCTTCCAACCCTACTGGTATCGTCGAAGTCGCGCCATGTCGCCGAGCCTTTCCGCGCCGCTCCGTCGCGAGCACATCCTGCGGCGAGCGATTCTTTCCCCTCTGCTCGCCCTCGTGACGGCTGTCGTGGTGGCCTGTGCACCGGCTCCGGCCCCTACACCGACGAATACTCCACCGACAACGAACCCCACACAATCGGGATCCACAGGCGTGAATCTCAGCGGGGATTCGGGAACCACGGAGACGTTCACACTGACAGCTGGCAACTATGCCACCAACCTCCAAATCCAATACGATCCGACAAATGATCCTTCCGGCTCGGGCCAGTGTCTCTTCTCTGGTGAGCTTGATAACTTGACCACCGGGAACAGCGTTACACTGGGTGGCAACGGCCCGGTCGAGGTCACAGCTGGTGTGCCCATTGAGAACGCTGTGAACGGTTACTACAACAGCGGAACGTTCAGGCTGACGATCTACCCTCAGACCAACTGCGACTGGGACTTCACTATCGTGACGAGCAACGGCGGCTAGTTTCGCTTGCCCCCGTCCAAACCGGTCAGAATTGATTGGCAGGCGAGTCCTCCTTCCTCCGATATCGGCTTTCTTCCGTAACGGCAAGAACGGGTTCTGCTTCGCCCCGCCCGCCACCACCGATCTCGCCGCCACGAGTTCAGCGGGGTTTCTTCCGGCGCGCCGCCGAGCTGTAATCCCTCGAGAGATTTCGAACGATGGTCCGGGCGCTGTGCAATTAGTCGGCGCTTTTTCCAGCCCAAGACGGCAACCGCGGGCGGCCCCCAAAACCGTGCCCCGGGGTCGGCCCACGCCTTCCGCGCGGCATCGACCTGAGCTCCGCTGACTGTCCCTTGCTCCACGGTACCCGCCGCGAGGCCGGCTCCTGCAGCTCGAGCCGCCGGTGACATGATGAGCGGAATCCAGCATCATGAACTTGGTCGAGGTACCGTACCCGCTACCCCATTACCCGACGAGAGACGAGCCGCCTGATAGCAAATTTTGACAGCAACCACGCACGATGCACCCGGACACTCGTCGCACGTCCTGGAATTCAATCGGACGCCCGTATCCGCCCAGGCGAGACTCTTAATCTCGAGGTCCAGGGGCAAGCGGTCACGTTCGGGTAAAGTTCTAGAGGTCGGGTTTCGGCCGGCCGCTATGTACATATTGACGCTCGCTAGGAAGGCGCCGGCGCGGTCGGCACCCTGGAGTCCGTCGAGCCACTCCGTCGCCCGGGTACCGGCTATTCTGTTGGCGTTGACCGTCAGCACGAGGAGCTCATCCCCCAGCGAAAGCTCGTGAAGAAGACCACGACGCCGCGGACTTCGACTTGCGATTTGCTCGGTGTATTCCGGTCGGGCGAGTCGATGACCAAGGTGCCCCAGTCGGGATCGGCGACCACGACTTTGCCGCGCGGACGAGTGACCCGTACAAGCTGCTGCAGCGCACGGACTGGATCTTGGAGGTGCTGGAAGACGCGGTCTGCACGAGTGTCGCGATCGACTATGCCGAGGCGCCAGACATCGGCAAGCTCAGTCGGGCCACCACGGACAGCGAATACTTCGCCGCCGCAGTGGCGGGGCGTTGGAGCGGCCGCGATAAAACAACGGGTGCTCACGCACGCCGCAATGACTGGTCTGGTTTGCGACGAGGTGGCACAGCGGCCGCGCGCCGCTGACCAGTACCATCAGGTCGGCCGAACCGATTCAGCGGCCCGCCTGCGCGCCGAGGCCCACGTCTTGATCCGCTACGTGCGATGCGGTGGCCCGACCACGGTCTGCTCAGCCAACCCACCGCGATCTGGTCGTTCGGTCGATCCTTGCTGACCACCCGCTCACTTCTTGGCTGAACTGCGCGGCCGGGCTCTCGATCACTGGCGCGCGGCCGGCGTCGATCTCACGGACTTCGACCTCCGCCTGCGCTGCTATGAGATCCGGATCGGAGTCTCGGCGCTCGTGGGCAACACGTGGCGCCGAGACCTGCCGAACCTGGAGGCCACAGCGTGCCGTCTCGTCGAGGTGCTTGGCTGAGAAAGCCCCCAGCCCACTGCTCGGCTCCCGGGTAGGGACTCCCTGCGTACGCCCCTTGGCCGCGAGGAAGGGGTTCAGGGTTCCTTCGGCCGGCTGCGGACTTCGTGGGCCTCCTGGTGAATGCCCCCCCAACGCCATCGAACCGAAAGCATGACCTGTTGGAACATCCCCTGGACCGCGCTCACGGCCAGTCCGGGCGCCGCGACTACGGCCTGGCCACTCACCACAGATGCGCTGACGGCTTGAGGATCCACGGGCGAATCCCCGGATTTGTACCACGTGCGGGACTGAACCCAATTGCCCTCACAGCAAGTGCGTCGGAAGGGTGGCATCGACACGAATGCGCGGCCTGCCACCGCGCGGCGCCCCCGACGTGCGCGATCATGGCCCGGTGCTTACCCAATTCGCGCCCGGCAACTATCGGGCCCTGACCAGCGCGGGCCACCCGTTCAGTGACGGCATCGTTAGGTTCGGGACTCTGAACGGGACCCACCTGAGGGCGTTTTGATCCTCTGAATGGGACCCACCTTCCGACCCCCGTGATCCTCGACACTCCGGGCTGTTCGACGGCCGTGGAGTTCGGGGAAGTTGGAGATGCGAAAGGTGGATCTCTTCGAGGCTATCCGGCGCGACCACGTGGTGCGCGGGTGGTCGATCAGGCGAGTGGCTCGGGAGCATCGGGTGAGCCGCAGGACGGTGCGCCAGGCATTGCTCTCGCCAATGCCGCCGGAGCGCCGGGTGCCGGTACGCGGAGCGCCCGTGCTGGGTCCGGCCAAGCCCTTCATCGAACAGGTGCTGGTGGCCGATGCCGCCCCCGGGGTACCGGCCAAGCAGAGGCACACGGCGCACCGGATCTGGGAGCGGGTGCGGGGGGAGCTGGGGATCGAGCTGTCGGAGTCGACCGTGCGCAAGTACGTGGGCCGGCGCAAGCGCGAGCTGTTTGGGGCGAAGGAGGTGACGGTTCCCCAGATCAAGGAGCCGGGGGCGGAGGCGGAAGTGGACTTCTTCGAGGCGGCCATCGACATCCAGGGAGAGCGGACCAAGGTGACGTTCTTCCAGATGCGGGCGTGCTACTCGGGTCGGGTCTACGTGCGGCCGCTGGCGAGGCTGACCCAGCAGGCGTTCCTGGAGTCGATGGTGCTCGCCCTGGCCCACTTTGGAGGTGTCTTCGGGCTGGTGCGCATGGACAACCACTCGCTGGCGGTGGAGAAGGTCCTGCGCGGCCGTACCCGCATCGAGCGAGACCGCTTCGCGGGGCTGCGCTCGCACTACCTGTTCGAGAGCCGGTTCTGCCGGGTAGGCATCGAGGGGGCTCACGAGAAGGGCGGCGTCGAGGGCGGACAGGGTCACTTCCGACGGAACCACTTGGTGCCGGTGCCGGCCTGCGCCAGCCTCGCTGAGCTGGGCAGCCTGGCACTCGACGCCTGTGCCCGCGATGACGCCCGGGTCCCGGCCGGGAGGAGGGAGACCAAGCAGGTGATGTGGGAGCGAGAAGCGGCCATCCTGCGGCCGCTGCCGTTGGAGCCCTTCTGCACGGTGGAGTACCTGGACCAGGTCCGCGTCGACGAGAAGTCAAGGGTGTCGGTCAAACGGGTGCGCTACTCGGTGCCCTCGCGCTTCGCCGGGCGCCTGGTGCGCGTGGAGCTGAGCTCCCATCTCGTGCTCGTCTTCGGCGGCGGCGAGCAGATCGCGCGCTGGGAGCGCTGCTGGGAGGCGGGCAGTGAGCGCCTCGACCTCGACCACTACCTGGAGGTGCTCAAGCACAAGCCACAGGCCTTCCTGCGCAGCCTGCCGCTGCGCCAGGCGCAGGAGTCAGGACGCTGGCCTGGGGCCTACACGACCCTCTTCGACACGCTCAAGGAGCGCCTTGGCGAGTCGGCCGCCGCCCGTCAGATGGTGGACGTGCTCCTGCTTCATCGCCGCTATCCGGCCGAGGTCGTCCACCAGGCGGTCGGCGGTGCCCTGGCGGCTGGCGCCATCGACGGCCGGGCGGTCGCGGTCCTGGTCCGCCGCGCCATGGAAGGCGAGCGGCATCTGACCGTCCTCGACCTCGGCGAGTTGGACGCCTACTGGCGCCCGGCGCCGAGCCTCGATCCCTACGACCAACTCCTGGGAGAACAAGGATGAAGAGCAGTCTCCACGGCGCGGTCGACGCACTCGTCGCCGCCCAGACCAAGGAGCTCCGTCTGCCCACCGTCGGCACCCGTTTTGCCGAGCTCGCCGACCAGGCGGCCGCCGATGGCACTCCGCACCGCGACTACCTGGCACACCTGCTCGAGCTGGAGCTCGACGCCCGCGCTGAGCGGCGAGCCCAGCGTCGGCTCCTCGATGCCCACTTCCCTCACCGCAAGCGTCTGGAGGACTTCCAGTTCGAGGAGTCGGCGGTCAACGCCGCCGAGCTGCATCAGCTGGCCAAAGGCGAGTACGTCGAACACAGCGAGAACGTCGTCCTGATCGGCGACAGCGGCACCGGCAAGAGCCATCTGGCGACCGCCCTCGGCATCGTCGCCTGCTACCAGGGACGCCGGGTTCGCTTCACCACCGTGGCCGCCCTGGTCAACGAACTGCAGGAGGCTCAGGACGAGCACCAACTCTCACGCGTCGTCCGTCGCTACGCCGGGATCGAGCTCCTGGTGCTTGATGAACTGGGCTACGTCCAGACCTCGGAGACCGGTGCCGAGCTGCTCTTCCAGGTCCTCGCCGAGCGCAACGAGGTGGCCAGCATCATCGTCACCACCAACCTGCCCTTCGGCGAGTGGACACGCGTCTTCGCTGACGCCCGCCTTTGCAAGGCGGCGGTCGACCGGCTCACCTTCGGAGCCCACATCATCGAGACTGGGAGCGAGTCCTGGCGACTCCGCCAGAGCCTGCGCCGGGCCGGAAGGGGCCCGAAGTCATGAGTCCCTGGATCGAACCCCGATCCCCGTCGCGTTACGATGCCGTTACGATAGCCTGCCCTCTCTGCCAGCGCCCCTTCCCGCCCTCCGGACGTCAGAAGTACTGCTCCGACGCCTGCCGGGTCGCCACCTACCGGCGACGGCGTCAGGCCGCACCGCCGGCGCTCAGCGTCCCCGCCAGACGGCCACGCAAACCGCTCACCGTCTACGAGTGCGACCGCTGCGGACTGCGGGCCGTGGGCGAACAGCGCTGCCCTGACTGCTCCACCTTCATGCGCAGGCTCGGCCTGGGCGGCGAATGCCCCCACTGCGGCGAGCCGGTCGCCGTCCCCGAACTGCTCGGGCAGGAGGTGATCGGGTGAGCCTGGCCGCCGAAAGTGAACGCCATAGGTGGGGGTTGCATCGCCTCGCTGAGCATCCTCTGGGCCGCCTCGCGTGCCAGCCGCCCACGGGGAGCCGGAGCCGCTGCCGTTCTCCTCAGAAGGCCGCGGCACCCCCGCGCTGTGGGCCGCTCGCAGCGGTACCTGAGGCACCCCGCAGGAGTTCTCCACGAGCCCACAGGTTGTTAAACCCCTCCCCCAGACCCCCTCCCCGTTTACGACGACGACGTAGTGTGAAGAACCGTCGGGGGTGGGTCCCATTCGGAGTATCGCGGTGGGCCCGTTCCGGCGTCCCGTTCCCAATCGTCGCCGACCCCGGCTACGACCTGGTGCGGGCAATCTTTTCGACATCACGGCCGCTCCACCACGGGCTCGACGCGGCTCGCCGGCACGTCGAGGCCGCGGGCCGGCCGGCCACCGCTCTGGCCGGGTTCGAGCTGCGCATCCCCGAGCCGCTCACGGCCGAAGCCTTCGCGGCGTTCAACGGCCCGTACGTGGAGCGTATGAACGAACTCTGCCTGTCAACCGACAGTGGCCTGGTGGCCACGCGCACCAACGTGGCGCCTACGGTCGGAAGCGTCACGGAACCCTCTCTCCTCGCGTTCACGTACACCGCGCCGAGCAGGGGCGCGCGCGGGACCGCATATCGACTCTCGGGGGCGACCGAGACCCGCAGCGACGGCACCACAGCCGAGCGGCTGCGATCGATCGTGGACGTGCTGGACGGGCGGCTGAGGGAGCTGGGGGCGACCTGGGACCAGGCCACCGCGATCACGGTCTACGGCGCCGCGTGCGACCTCGATAGTGCGACTCTGAGCCATTTCGGCGAGGCCGGGATTCGAGGCGTCCGCTGGTACCCGTCCCTGCCACCGATCGTGGGCGTCGGCTTCGAAATCGACGCCCACTCGGCGGGAACCGAGCAGGAGGTGTAGTCAGGTCCTTCCGTCAGGTGTGCGAAGGGGCCGCCGGTGCGCCTTCCACCTCGAACAGCAGCTCGTCGACGTAGCACCACCACCAATCCTCTCCCGGCTCGAAGGAGCGGATCAGAGGGTGCTCGGTCTGGTGGTAGTGCTGCGTCGCGTGGCGGGCGGGCGAGCTGTCACAGCATCCCACGTGCCCGCACGACTGGCAGATGCGTAGGTGAACCCAGCGACGTCCGTCCCGCAGGCACTCCTGGCACCCGTCCCCGCTCGGCGCGACCTCGGCCACTTCATCCAGATGGCTTGCGACGCGAACCTTGGAGGTTGATCTGATGTAGGAGGACGACCCGAGAGGGTGCTGCGTTGGCGATGGGGGTAGGCCCCCCGGAGCCGCCCGTGCAGGGGGAGGCTCCAAACCACCGCAAGCTGCGCCGGTCCAACGGCCGGGGTGGTGAGCGTTGCGGAAAAGGCGCTCCGAAGAGGGCGTCAGGTGAGAACCGGAGAAGGCGAACGAAAGTGAACCGTCCGATGACGCGTCGAGAGGCATTTACCGATGTCGAAACCGAGGATGCGAGTGGCCTCGGGACAAGCCTGGGGGAGACCTGCGCGTGCTGCCTAGCTACTTCCCCCGGAAATACTCATAGGCGGACCCGCGAGGGTGCGTGGAGTTCGCCGGGGTGTCAAGTCGTCGGTTTCCGGGCTCTGCTCGACCTGCGATCCGGCTCCGACTGCTCGAGCAGCAGACTTGCGGCCTCGTCGCCCACTTTCTCCATCTCGGCGACCAGAGCCTCCAGGTGCCGGCGGTTGGCAATCCACTCCCGGTAGAGGGATGCCTCCCGTTCGGTGAGTCGACGAGTCTTGGTCCTGCCGGCGGCGTAGCGGGTCAACTGCCAGTAGGGCCCGTGGAGTTGGGGCGGATCCGCGTGACATCGGCAGCCGGGGGTCTGGCAACGGGTGGGCCGATGTACCACCGTGCCTTGCTGCACGAAGCCGAGGTCGAGGACCTGGCGGGCCAGTTGGCGTTGCCGATCCTCCAGCTCGCGGAGTCGAGGGGAGTCCGAAGGCATCGATCCAAATGATAGGACTTGACCTTGAAACAGGGCTGTTGCTAGGATGTAGGCACGGTGCTGACCAAGCAAGCCGGCCAGGTGGAGACGATCTGGGAACGCGTGCTCCCGCAACTCGTCCATGACCTGCCGGATGACCTAGCCCGGCTGGACGAGGTCTTGGACGCGCCGGAAATCTTGCGCCGCTTCGAGCAGCACTGGGGACGGGCCAACCTCAGGGTTGGGCGCCCCAGCATCGCCATGGCCACCTACCTGAGGATGATGGTCCTGAAGCATCGCCACGGGTGGGGCTACGAGCGCCTGGTCGGGGTGGTCGCGGATTCCTTCCAACTGCGACGCTTCTGCCGGATCTCGATCATGGACGAGGTCCCCGACGAGTCCACCATCCGCAAGCTGACGCGCCGGCTGGGGCCGGAGCTGGTTGACGACCTGACGCGATCAGCGGTGAGACTGGCGATCACCGAGCGGGGCTTCA
Organism: Candidatus Dormiibacterota bacterium; assembly: GCA_963808785.1. Lineage (GTDB taxonomy): Bacteria > Chloroflexota > Dormibacteria > Dormibacterales > Dormibacteraceae > CAVTSA01. The sequence goes on from CAWEGH010000015.1 coordinate 8,543, forward strand.
AGGCGCGCGCCATGCGCTGTGACTCCACAGTGCAGGAGTCCGACGTCCGGTATCCGACCGACTGCGGGCTTGCAGCCGACGCGGTGCGCGTACTCGCCCGCAGCGGACGCAAGCTGCGGGCGATGATCCCCGGCCTGACCAAGCGGGTTCGCGATCGGAGCCGGGCAGCGGCTCGTCGGGTGCGGGAGTTGAACCGCAGCTTGAGACGGCGGACGGGAGAGGCCAAGCAGGATGTGCAACGCCTGACGGAAGAGGTGGGTGCGTTGGCCAAGGCGTCGGTTGGCCAGGCCAGACGCCTGCTCGTCGAGGTCAAGGAGGCGACCCGCGGTCAGCGCATGCGGCCACGGGAGCGGCGGGCGATCGCCGAGTTGGAGGAGATGATCGGACTCAGCGCCAAGGTGGTGGAGCAGATTCGCCAGCGCTTCGCCGGGGAGAAGATCGAGGACCGCCTGGTCTCCCTCTTCGACCCCGACGCCCGACCGATCCGGAAGGGCAAAAAGGCCAAGCCGAACGAGTTCGGAGAGATCGTCCAGTACGCCGAGGTCACGCCCAACACTCGCCGCGGCGCCCGAGGGTTGCTCCTGCCGCCCAAAGTGGCGATCGGCAACCCGCACGAGAACGTGCTGCTGCCGCAAACGGTGGCCGAGTTGGTGGCGCTGGAGCTCAGGCCGACGGAGGCTGTCTTCGATCAGGGGTTCACGAGAAAGGCGACCACCGCCACCATGGAACCGATCGGGACCACGATCTTCATCGCCGGCAGCCGGGGGAACGCAGGATCGCGTCGGACCCGCAAACGCCTTGCCAGTCATCGCGTCGGCTGCGAGGGTCGCATCGCTCACGTCAAGCGCGAGTACGGGGCCGGACGCTCTCGATTGAAGGGCGACCAGGGCGCGAAGATCTGGGCCGGGTGGTCGGCGCTCGCCTACAACTTGGACACCGTCGCGGGATTACCTGGCAAGTCCATCGACCCCGCTGGCTGACTCGACGCTCGCCCCTCCGCTACTACTGAAGGGAGTCCACGGCCGCCGTAGGATTGGCCCCCCTTCAGCAGCGTGTACCAGCTGAACGGACCGGCCGGGTACAGGGGACCGAGTCCACAGGGGGAAAGTGTTTATCCGGGGGAAGTAGCTAAGCTAGGCGGCATCCGGCGTACAGGCGGCGCGAGCCCGGTTCAGGCGCCCGCGTGGAACGCGTGAAGCTGCGCGTCGATACAGCGAGTGTGGTCGTCGCGGTCGAAGTCGATGGCTAACCCGCGAGAGGGAGAACCCACAAGCGGCCAATCCGTGAGGGGGAGAGTACCGAGGCGGCGCGCAGTGTCGGACCGTCCCATAGGAGCTGAAAGCCTGGTAACGCGGGTGGAGCAAAGGGGACGGGTCACCCGGGCTTGGTTGGCGGGCAACTGCGGAAGCAGGAGGAACCGACGAGCAAGCCGCGACCGTCGTCACGACGGTCGGGTGGCACGAGCCGGATGAGTCGAGAGGCTCACGTCCGGTTCTGTGAGGGCCGGGGGGTGAGACTTCCCCCCGGCTACTCGGCGACCTGACCGGGCGGGCTGTAGCGTCGGGGTGCGGACACTCGGACCTGCAACCCGCGAGCTACGTTCTGCGAGACTTGGGCCGTGCAGCTGGCGTTCGGCATGTCCGTGCCGGAGACCGTTTCCGAGATGTGCCGTCGGGAGGTGGCCGGGGTCCTGGTCTACGACGCCCAGGTCGGAATCCTGGCGCAGGTCCGTGACCGGGAACGGGTGGTCGACCGCATGCGGCTGGTGCTGGATGCCGCCCGCGAGGTGGGTGCCCCTGTCTTCTATGTACGGCACGTCTCACTGCCACCGTCGCACATGGGGGTCGCGGCGCTGCGCACAGCGATGGCCTGGCAGCGCCTCACCGACGCGACCAAAGTGACCTCCGCCTTTCCGCCCGATGCCCCCGCCGGCCGGCTGGCTGAGGAGGTGAGGCCGGAGGACGGAGAGCCTGTCTTCGAAAAGCTCGGGATGTCGGCATTTGTCGGGACGCCGCTGGAGGCGTCGCTCCGGGACCGGCGGCTGACCACGTTGATCCTGGTCGGAGCGGTGCTCGAGATCGGGATCGAGCCCACCGCACGCCACGCCGCCGACCTCGGCTTCCTGCCGGTCATCGTCGACGACGCCTGCGCCGTGGTCGAGCCCGACGCCGCGGAACGGTCGCTGGCCAGCCTAGACTATTCACTCCTCACCTACCGGGCCAACGCTTCCGTGGTCGCGGACGCCCTGCGGTCCTGAGCCCGACCCGGCAGGCTACGATCAGCCGGGCTTGCTTCGAATATCGCTCACCATGCCGGCGCAAGAGGCGCTCTCTTGGTGCCGTAACCGCGGACTGGTTGTCGCCAGCCACCGCGAACTCGCGGGTCGCTCCGGAAGTCACCACTGGCATCTGCACCGCCCCGGACGTACCGGCACCCTGGAGGTGAGCGAGTGGCAGGGCCACGCCTGGGTCCAGGTCCATCCCCGGCGGGAAGGAAGCTGGGCCGTCGAGTTTGCGCGCGACCTCGCGACTGCTCCCGGCCCGGACCCAGCCGGCCAGGACTGAGGGGGCCGTCGCCCGGTCGCCCGAAGCCAGGCTGTCGATCGACTGCCTAGCCGTTCGTTGAGGAAGGGAAGGGCCGGCCGCCGGTCGGTTTTCCACCCACACGACGCACGAACGAGGCACCATGTCCGAGCCGAAGGTCTTGCTCACTGGTCTGGGGATACCCGAATCGCCGCGGTGGCACCGAGGCGCCTCTGGTTTTGCAACTGGATCGATCGCCAGGTCGAGGCCGTCGGTCTTGCCGGCTCCCGTGAGGTCTTGCCGATGCGCAGTCCGGGTGCCGATGGGGTACTCCATCGACTGGCTGCCGGGCGGGGAATTGCTGGTGACCGGGCAGGGTCTGCATCGCGTGAAGGACGATGGGACCCTGGTGGCGCACGCCGACCTGAGTGAGCTGGCGGAGCGCTGGAACGAGATCGTGATCGACAGCCGCGGCTTCGTGTACGTCGACTCCCCCACAGTCCCGCCGCCGGCGCTGCGGCCGGGACCGGCGTCATCGCGCTGGTCACCCCGGACGGCGTCGTGCGCGAGGTCGCGAGCGGCATCGAATTCCCCAACGGCATGGCCGTCACACGCGACAACCGGACGCTGATCATCTCCGAGTCCTTCGCCGCCCGTCTGACTGCGTTCGACATCGACGCCGATGGAGGGCTGTCCAACCGGCGCGTCTTCGCCGAGGGGATCGGCCCCGACGGCATCTGCCCGGATGCGGAAGGTGCGGTGTGGACCGGCGCCGGCGGTGGGGACTGGAACGCCGTGGTCCGGGTCGCCGAGGGCGGTCAGAAGCTGGAACGCATCCAACTCGGAGAGAACTGAGCTCCCTTCGCGGTGACGCTGGGTGGGCCCGACCGGCGGACGCTGTTCATCCTGACTGCCGAGTGGCGGATGGACGAGGGCGCCGGCCCGAACCTGGAGCGGCTCAACCACGGCCCCCGCACCGGAGAGATCCTGGCCGTCGGGGTCTCGGTGCCCGGCGCCGGCCGGCCCTGACCGCGGCGCAATGAAGCGTCACACTGCCGGCAAACGTGACCCTTCGCGAGGTGGAATGAGGTCACCTTGCCGGCAGCGTGACCTCGAGGAGGGTGCGGGGTCTCAGCGATCCCCGGTCGCGACCACCATTGCGACCAGGGTGGCGACCTGGCCCAGGACCCGGGCCGTCTGCCACCGTTCGAACCGATCCAGGCGGCGGCCGGTCGACTGATCGTCGTCGTCGGCGCGGCGCAGGCTCAGCATGACCGGCGCCGCTCGGCTGGTGGCGAACGAATGGAGCAAGGACAGCGCCCCCGCGATCACGGCCGCCGACCTCACCTGCCGCGGCTGGTCGGTCGCCACCGCGATCGCTCCGGTGGCGATGGTCAGGGCCGCGGTTCCGACTCCAAGCGCGGCGTACCAGGCGATACCACGCGGGAACCGTCGGCCGCCCGAGCGTAGCCGGCGTAAGCCGTGGCCCCAATCGCACGGCGGGCGGGCAGCTGCTTGATCGATTGATCGAGACTCGCGCCGGCGAGCAGGCCAGTTGGCTGCCAGGGTCGCCGCTACCAGCCATTTGAATCCATTCATGGTTGCCACCTCCGGATGGCCACCCTACCCGGACGCCCGAGCGGGACCGACTTGTGGACGACCGGGGAAGCCGAGCTCCGGCCGTTCCGGATCGCGGTGCCGGACAGTGAGCTGGCCGGCCTCCGTCAGCGGCTGGACAGGATCCGCTGGGCGCCCGAGCCGCGCGGAGGCGACCAGGGCTACGGCGTCTCCCGCGCAACTGTCGAGCGGGTGGTCTGGCACCGGCGCCTGGCGGTCCGACTGGCGGGCGTGGGAGAGCCGGCTCAACCCGTACCCGCAGGTCACCACCACCATCGACGGGACCAACGTCACTTTCTGCGGGTGCGCTCCCCGGACCGGCCGCTCCCCCGCTGTTGCTGATGCACGGCCGGCCGGGATCGGTCGCGGAGTATCTGGGCGTGATCGGGCCGTTGAGCGATCCCCGCCGCCACGGGCTCGAACCGACGATCGCGTTCGACCTCGTCCTCCCCTCCCTCCCCGTTAACGGCGACGATGGCGCGCAACCTCGGGGAGGTGGTCTTGTTCGGCACCCCGCGGGGTCCCGGCGACGACGCGGGGCAGATGTTGAGCGACATCCACTTCAAGGGCGTCAGCGTGATCGGCGCCTTCGAGTGCTGCCACCGTTCCGGGCGAGCGAGGCGGGGTGGGGACCCTCACTCGAGGACACCGTCATCACACTCCTGCACTGGATCCGGGAGGGCCGCCTCCGCACCCAGGGGATGATCTCCGACGTGGTCGCGCCCGACCGCTGTCAGGAGATCTAGCGAAGCCTGGCCGCGGATCCGAACGCTCACCTCGGGGTGATCTTCGACTGGAGGGCGACCGGGTAAGAGGGCGCACGGTCAGCCGGCGCGGGGCGCAAGGCCAAGGGCGGTCAGACCAGCTCGGGGAGCCGCTGCTCGGCAAGCGCGCGTGCCGACTGGACCGCCTCCTCGGGCACCGAGCGGTACGGCCAGCGCACCCGCAGGCCCGCGCTGCCCCAGCCGCCCACCGCGGCCAGGAATTTGTCCAGCGCGGGATCGCCATACCCGGCCCGCTGGAGCGGGACCACCTGCTCCTCGATGAAGCTCCGGATGTGCGACTCGAGCTCCTGTGCCGCTTCCGGCGCCTCCCGCATCTGCCGGTACCAGGCGACGGCGCCGCGTGGGCTCAGGCAAGCCACGTCGGAATAGGATCCACCAGCGCCCCGCGTCAGCCCGCTCGCCAGCCGGCTACCGGCGACGAAGACCGCCAGCTCGGGCGCCGCGTCGCGCATCGCCTCGAACCACGCCTCGTCGCCGCCGACGACCTTGACCCCGATCAGCGCCGGCACCTCGCGCGTGAGACGGCGGTAGAGCTCCGGCTCCACCGTGCGCTTGGCCTGGGGCGGGTTGTAGAGGACCAGCGGCACCGGGCGGGCTGTCTCCGCGAACCCGGAGACGGCGGCGACCACCTCGTCGTCGGAGGGCGGCATCCAATCGGGGAGCGTCACCTGGATGGCTGAGGGACGCAGCGCGGCGGCGCGCTCCACACGCCGCAGACAGGTCTGAGCACTCATGTGGCTGGCGCCGATCTGGAACGGCGTGCCGCGCGCCTCGCAGCGGCCCGCGAGGAGCGCGTTGACGTGGTCGAACTCGTCCTCGTCCAGCGTGAAGAACTCGCCCGCCGTCCCGTGGGCATAGATCCCGTCCAGCCCCGCCTCCAGCAGCCGCTCCTGGTCTGCCTCGAGCCGGCCCCAGTCGATGGACTGGTCCTCCGCGATCGGCAGCAACAGCGTCGCCCAGACCCCAGACAGGGTGCCGCTCGTCAGTGGCTTCATGCTCCCTCCTCACACGCCGCCGGTTTTCGGGGTCCAGTGTCGCCGAGCGATGAGGTGGCGAGAGGTCCCTACCGGGCGGAAACGGCTCCGTCCCCGGCCTGGCGCGCCCCCGCAGCCAGGCGCCGAAGCCGTCGTCCAGGTCTGACCCCATCCGCGCCTGGTACCGGTGGAAGACCAACGTCTTGGTCAGCGGTCGGCCTTCGAAAGCCGGGGATCGTCACCGACGGGACGGGGCAGGACGAGGTGACCGCGCAGCCCCCCCGCTCACCATCCGACCGTTCCCCCGGCGTTGAGGGCGAGATTGCCCCCGTCCACTGGAAGCAGCACACCGGTGATCATCGCGGCCGCGTCTGAAGCGAGGAACAGGACCGCGGCGGCGATGTCCTCGGTCTCGGCGAGCCGACCCAGGGGTATCCCATGCAGAAACGTCTGCAACAGGCCGCCCTGGAAACCGGGGTCGCTCGCCAGCCGCTGCAACCCTTCGGTCCGCACCTGACAGGGCTGGATGGCGTTGACCCTGATGCCGTGCGGCGCCCACTCCACTGCCAGTTCGCGGGTGAACTGGTTCACTGCGCCTTTGGTGGCGCTGTAGACGAAGTTGCCCCGGCCGAGTGCGGACGACCCCGCGATCGAACTGATGTTGACGATCGCACCGCCCCTGCCCTGCGCGATCATCCGGCGGCCGGCAGCACGCGCACAGCGGAAGTAGCCGGCGACGTTGAGCTCGAAGAGCGCGGACCATTCGTCGTCGCTGACGTTCTCGGGTTTGGTGTGTGTCGCTCGGCCGGCGTCGTTGACCAGTACATCAACCCGCCCGAACCTCCGGTCCGCCGCCGCGAACGCTTCCTCCACCGCGCCGGTCTGGGTTACGTCGCACTCCACGAAGAGCGCCTGGCCGCCGGATGTCTCGATCGCCGCTGCCGTTTCGCGCCCTGCAGCCGCCTGGCGGTCGAGTCCGACCACCGCTGCACCGGCCAGTGCCAGCATCACGGCGCTGGCCCTGCCGATCCCCGACGCGCAACCCGTGACGACCGCCACCTTCCCGCTCATCGCGAACCGGCTCAGTACCTGGTCGGCAGCGCTCATGGTCCTTGCTACCCTCCCTCATTGACGGCCAAGTCGGATGGACTCCAACCGGGATCTCAGTCGTCGCCTGCTGCCGGATCGATGCCCCAATCGAATTCCGACAGGACGCGGGGGCCGGTCTCGGTCACCAACACGACTTTCTCGAAACGGGCACCGAAGGTACCGCCAGGCCCCTGGTAGGAGCCGGGCTCGACTGCGAACACCATGCTGGGCTGGATCTCGTCTTCGTCGTAGGGCACCAGCCGCGGGCGCTCGTTCACGGTCACGCCGATCTGGTGCCCGAGGTAGTGGGGAACCTCGAGACCGTAGGACCGATACGCGGCGGCAGCCGCGCGCCAGGCGTCCCGCGCCTGCCGCCCGGGCCGCAACTCCTGGACGGCCGCGATGAAGGCGTCCTGCGCCGCGGCGGCGTGGTGTCGCGCCTCCGCTGACGAGCGGCCGCCCTGGATATGGGTGTTTGTGCAGTCCGCCCAGTAGCCGGCGACTCTGACGCTGATGTCCATCAGGACGGCGTCCCCTGGTGACACCGTGCGCCGAACCGGACCGCCCGGGTACCTCACGACAGCCGTGCGGGGACCGCTCACGAGCTCACCCACGACGGGCACGTCAGCGCCCGCCGCGTCCCACATCGCTTCGCGGACCTGGGCATACAGGGTGAACTCGTTGGCGTCCGGGTCGCCGACCGCCGCTGCCAGCGCCCGCTGCCCGGCGTCGGCGGCGTGAACCGCGTTCCGTATCAGGCCGACCTCCCGTGTCGTCTTATGTCGTCTGACCTCTGCCACCCGATCCGCGACGTCACGGACGCGTGCGCCCGGAAACCACTCGGTGATCGAGCGCGCCGCCGACGCGGGCACCGCGCCCCCCTCGATTCCGAGCGTCAGGCCGTCCCGCAGTCCGGCCTCCCCCAGCCCCTCGCGCAGCGCCGCCAGGTAGGTTGCGGTGGGGTCGGAGGGAGCGAAGCTGTCGAACGTCGCAAAGCCTAGTGTCTGGCCGAGCCAGGTCTGTTCGCGAGCATCTGCGACCTGGCCCTCGGGGATCGCCAGCGATGACGTGCCTCCGTTGATAGGGATCACGGCAAACGCGGGCCCGTGCGCTACGGCTGCGACCACGCCGGCCGGGTCCGGCACCGCGAAGCCGCTTGCATAGGTGACGCTGCCTTGCGACGCGAGGAGCACGACATCGCACCTGTCTGCCAACCCGGTACGTGTGATCGTGAGCTCGTCCTGGCCAGGTGACAGACGTTCAGTCACGGGAGCGCTCCTCGCCCGGCCGTCCGTCACTCGGCGGCTCCCCGCTCGTTGAAGCCCGCCCGGATCCGATCGTAGCCAGCCGCCAGATGATGTGCGATCAGCTCCTCCGCCGCCGCGGCGTCCCTTGCGCGCAGTGTGTCCAGAATCGCCCCGTGGCCGCCGACCATGAGCGACCGCCAGTCGGGGTTGGCAATGTTGCGCCAGAGGAGGAAGACGCGCACCTGCGGGCGGAGGCTCGACCAGACCGAATACAGACGGCGATGGTGAGCCGCCCGATAGATGGCGTCGTGAAAACGCACGTCCAGCTCTGCGGCCTCGTGCTCGTCCACCGGGGCTTCGAGTGCAAACCTGAACTCGTCCAGCATCGCTTGCACCTGGTCCAGGTCTTCTTCGGTAGCGCGCTCGGCCGCCCACCGCATCGCGAGCCGTTCGATCGCCGTGCGGAGGCTGTAGACCTCCTCCAGGTCCCGCTCGGTCAGACGGGCGACGAACGCCCCCCGGTTCCTGCGCACCTCCACCAGCTCTTCAGCCTCGAGCAGCATCAGGGCCTCTCGCACCGGCCCACGGCTGACCTCGAGCGCGGATGCAAGCTGCTCCTCGCGGAGGCGCTGACCGGGCGCGAACCGTCCTCGGATGATGGCCTCGCGGAGACGGCCGGCGATGTCCTCGGCCAGGGTCTGTTTGGCTGGTGGGACGAGGACAAGCGGAGGAATCTCTTCGGTGGCGGGGTCAGCCATCACCTCACCTCTTGAGCGCGGCATGACCGGGCCGGCGATCGCTCGCGGCCGTCTCGACCCACGTTGACAGGCTCGTATGTGCTGTGCATCTTCGGTTGATTGTTGACTATAAACACTTGGTGTAGCCATGCAGATCTTCCACGCCGCATCCGATCCCGCACTCGCCTACGGCGTGGTCGGCGGGGGAGCGTTGGGCCGCGCCTTCTCGGCCGTCCTCGCGAGCGTCGGTCGCCCGGTGACGCTGCTCGTGCGGCCGCCGTCGGTGGAGGCCTTGCTGACCGAGGGCGCGGTCCGCGTCACCGGCGCGATCCGCGTCACGGCCCCGGTGACGCCGCGTATCGGGCGTTCGGGCAGCGTCGGTGTGACATCGGATGCCCACGCTCTGGACCAGGCGTCCGCGGTCCTCTTCATGACCAAAGCGCAGCACCTGCAGGAGGCCGCTGCCGCGCTCCGGACCACGACGCCACGCGCCACGTACTGGGTCGCCGGCCTCCAGAACGGGCTCGCCAAGGACGACCTGCTGGCCGGGGTTTTCGGCCCCGAACGCGTGGTCGGCGCGGCGACCGTGTTCGGTGCGCGTCGGGAGGACGACGGAGGCGTGACGGCGACCGGCCTGGGGACCACGTTCTTTGGCGAGTTCGAAGCCGGCCGGGCCCAGCGAGCCGAGGATCTTGCCGCGGCGCTCGGCGAGGCCGGTCTCCCCTGCCGGCTGGTGGGCGACGCTCGGGCCCTCAGCTGGGCCAAGGCGCTCAATGCCATCGGCGTTTTCGGCGTCTCGGCACTCACACGACTGCCGACCTCGGACTTCATGCGCGAACCCGCGTTCATCCGTCTGTATCTCTCTTTGCTCCAGGAGGCCGGGTCAGTCGCGACCGCGCTCGGAGTCCGTATCGAGGACTACCCACACCTCCCGATGGCGACCTACCTGCGGACCCCTCGCGAGGAGATGGTCCGCCGCCTGGTCCAGGCTGCGCCGCCCCCCGCCGGTGGTGGCCGCACCGCGAGCTGGTCGTCGCTGGGGAACGACCTCCGCCGGGGCCGGCGAACCGAGTGGGACCAGGTGTTCGGAGACCTCCTCCGGCGCGCCGACCGAGCCCACATTGCCGTCCCGCGGATCGCCCTCGTGACGGAGCTCCTCGCCGGCCTCGACGAGGTTGCCGGCGCGACTCCGGAGGGGACCCGCTGAGTGCCGGCACTCGTGGCGTAAACGGCGGGTGAGGCGCCCCGAGTGGCGGCATTCGGGGGAAGCGCGGCCGAGCGGCGGCCTCAGACGCTTGGCTGCTCTTTCTCGGAGAAGCTCGCGCGCACCCGCTGGTAGGCGCCGTCGAGATGGCTCTCGACCAGCCCGGCCGCGGATGCCGGGTCGCGGTCGGCGATGGCCCTGAGGATCGCCCGATGCCCGTCCGCCGTTTGCGATCGCCAGTCTTGGTTGGCGATGTTCCGGCGCAGAAGAAACACCTCGACCTGTGCCCGCATCGCCGACCAGCTCGCCCACAGCCGCCGGTGATGCGCGGCGCGGAAAACGGCATCGTGGAAGCGCACGTCGAGGTTGGCGGCCTCGCGTTCGTTGAACGGGCCGTCCAGCGCCGCATCGAACTCGGCCAGGACTGCGGCCGCGGCCTCGAGGTCGGCGTCGGTCCGGTTGCGCGCCGCCCACTCCACGGCGAGGCGTTCCACCGCCATGCGGAGGCTGAAGACTTCGTCCAGGTCCTCGAGCTTGAGGCCGACCACCACGGTGCCGCGGTTGCGGCGGACCGCGACCAGGCTCTCCCGCTCGAGCAGGGTCAGGGCCTCCCGGACCGGGCCCCGGCTGACGTCAAGAATCGTGGCCAGCTGCTCCTCGCGAAGGTAGTCGCCGGCCGCGAACTGACCCCTGATGATGGCTTCGCGCAGGCGGTCCGCCACCTCGTGCGCAAGGATCCGCTTCGCCGCCGGCGCCAGGCTGAGCGAAAGGATGCGGTCCACGGGTTGTTCCTCGGCCATCGATACCTTTCTCTACAGAACCGGGATACTGGCGCGCGCCTGGCGTGCGGCCCCCAAACGCGTCATCCCGGCAGGTGCCGGAAACGGTCCGCTGGCGCCGGCATTTGCCCTCATCGTAGCCAGTGTGGACCGGCCCCGCGACAGCGAAGGAGCAAGCCTCAGCAGGCGGCGTCCGAAGCGGGGCTGCGTCTCCACCCGGATCGACCACCGCTGATTCGCACAGGTGAGGAGGCCATCGGCTTTTGTCACCGCCGGTGGATCGCGTCGTGCCACCGTGCTCATCTCAGCACCGATGCCCGGCGGTAAAACCAGATCCGGCCCGCGCGTGCTGGAAGCGCGATCCTGAGCGCACCCTCTCGAAGCGTGAGACCCGACAGCTCTCGATGCTCTCCCGTCTCCGGATCGTCGAGGAGGTACCAGGCGGTCGGGTCCAGCGCCCGCAGCTCCACTGTCAGCTCCTCTTGCGGCGCCGCACGGTGGCGGATCGCCTGTACGAAACCCTCGCCGCGGGCGGGGAGGTCGAACTGCCAGGCCACCCACCGCTCCCCGCTCCTGCTGAACGGAGTCAGCGGGTAGTAGTCGCCGTTCAGGATCATCGGGGCGGCCCGTCGCCAGATCGAGGACATCCGCCGGAACAAGGACAGGTCGGTGTCGGGCTGCCGGATGTCGAGTGCGAGAGAAAGCATGGGGGCGAGCGCGCAGTGGAAGGCGAACGAATCCGGCGGCTCGGTGTGATGGGCCCCGGGGTCGGTCGCGCCCTCGGACCAGGAGAGGTTCGTCTCCTTGAAGTAGGGAAGCCAGGCGAAGAGCGTGTGATGGAACGCGAGCTTGATGCGGTGATGGCCGTAGCCGTAATCGGTGTAGTGGAGCGGCACCGAGCGCCGCATCGTCTCCAGGTCGTTGCGCCGGCCGCCCGAGGCACAGGAGTCGATCCACAACCCGGGGTTCCGCTCCAACAGTTCGTCCCACAGACGCAGGTACCCCTGGACGTGCAGGTTTTCGGTGATGCCCTGGCGGTCTGCGGCGTCGTTGGCCTCCCAGAAGGGCAGCGGGCGGAAGTTGAAGTCCTGACGGTAGACCCGGATGCCGTTCCGCTGGATGAGGTCGGTGAGGTGGTCGGTCAGCCAGGCGCGGCAGGCGGGATCGCCGAGGTTCAGAAGCGCTGAGGTCGCCTGCGTCGGTGTCTGCGGGGTGCCCGTCTGGGCGCGGAGCAGCCATTCCGGGTGTTCACGGTCGATCTGGGTGCCGGGTGCCACTCGCTCCGGCTCGAACCAGAGCAGGAGGTCGGCACCGCTGTCAGCCGCCGCACCGGAGACGGGCGCGAGGCCGTGAGGGAAGCGTTCGGGATCAGGCTCCCAGGACCCGGTCTGCCGCCAGTTCCTGGAGCCCTCCGGTGTCGTGCACGGGTACCAGCCGGCGTCGATCCACCACACGTCGGGCTCCAGGCCACGCTCCGCGAATCGCCGCACGTACCGGACCTGGTTCTCCTCGGTCGCGCCGGTGAACTCCTCGCCCTCGTCGGTGGTTGCCGCCGAGAGCAGCGGCCGCATCGGCCCGCGAACGGATCTCGGCAGAATGTGTGCCCGGTACCACCTCCGCCACAGGTTCACACCCCGGTCCTCGTCTCCGCTCCAGGAGAGGACCGTCACCCGGGGCGTGCGAATCGCCTCGCCGGGGAGGAGCCGCAGATGCGTCGTCTCCTGACCGGCCCGAACCGCCACCCCCTCCGGCGTGCCCTCGAACTCCGCCGACCATTGACCCGGCCAGCCGATGGCCAGAGCCAGGCCACCGCCTTCGAAGGCCAGACGGAAATACGGAAAGGCGTTGTCGCACGGACGGCCGCCGACCGGTGCCAGCCGCAAACGTTCGTGGTCGGCGAGGGGGAGCGTCTCCGGGGCGTACCCGCGCTCGCTGTTGAAGTCGCCGTTCCAGTGCGTGATCGAGGGGGAGCGCGCCGCGAACGTGGTGTCGATCGCGCACACCCGCTCCAAGAGGGGGCCGGCGCCGGCGCCATCGTTCCGCAGCCATGCGACCCACTCGACTACCGGGTAATCGAGATAGGTGGTCGCCTCGACGATGACGCGAAGTCCGGAGTCATCGGCGTGTCCTTCAAACGAGGTGACGGTCACCGCCGAGCCTGACCGATGGCGCCGGGTCGCCGGGTTCCATTCGGTGGGTATTCCCGCAACTCGTTCTGATCCGTAGCCGAAGCTGATCGGTAGTCCCGCAGGGCGGCCAAAGAGCACGGCAGCCCACGACAGACTGCGCGCCAGCTCAGCCTCCGAGGGTTCCACCGGGTCCCGACGGTGTTGACTGTCAACAATCGCCCGCATTTCGGCATGCAGCAGTGTAACCCGATTCAACTCGAGAGAAGGCGAGCGCGGGCCGGAGGCCTACCAGCCCTGGCGGTCGATGGTGCCGAACCCGCCGCCCAGCGGAAGCACGATGCCGGTCAGGTACGCCGACGCTCGCGACGCCAGGTAAATGGCGGTGCCCGCGATGTCCTCAGGGGTGCCGGCCCGACCCATCGGAACCGCTCCCAGCCGGTTCTTGGTATCGCCGCCACTGAAGACGGAGCGGGTCATCTCGGTCGGGAACAGACCAGGCGCGATCGCGTTGACGTTGATGTGCTGGCCGACCAGCGCATACGCGGTCTGCCTCGTGATCTCGTGGACGGCGGCCTTGCTCGCCGCGTAGGCGTAGTTTTCCACCGGCGGGACCGCGAGGCCGTCCATGGAACCGATGTTGATCACGCGCGCGGGGTCTGCGGGGGATCCGGCGGCCCGAAGCAGGGGAAGCAAGCGAACCGTCAGCGCGAACAGGCCCTTCACGTTGATGTCGAAGATCTGATCCCACTGGGTCGCGTCGTAGCGGTCGAGAGTGCCTCCGGCCGAGCGCCCCGCGTTGTTGACGAGCACGTCCAGGTGGTCTTCGCGGTCGCAGAGGCGGCCGGCCAACGACTCGACGCCTTCGTTGCTGCTGAGATCGGCAGGGAGCGAGATGCACTGACCGGCGGCCGCCAGGTGTTCCGCAGTGGCGGCGCAGGCCTCGGCGTCCCGCGAGGACAGATAGACTCGCGCCCCCGCCTCCACGAAGCCGGTCGCGACCATGCGGCCGATCCCGCGCGAACCACCCGTGACGAGGACGATCTTCTCGTTGACGGAAAACAGCTCCTGCATGCGCTCCCTCCACCGTATTGTTCCCCACCCGAGGCGCGGACGACCCCGTCGGGGTTCCCCTGGAACGAGCGCCGCCGAGCCACCGGAGCGACGGGTTGACAAGGCACCCAGCTGCTGCTATCGTCCGTCCAACGGTTAACAATTTACGACCGACGGTATCCAAGCAGCATGGGAACGAGGTTGACGAGATGGGCGAGGGAGATCTGGACACCGGTGGCAACGCGCCGCAACCGGTCACGGACAACACCAAGCGCGGCCTGACCCGGAGGGGTGTCCTGAAGGCGGGCGCCTCGCTTCTGGCCGCCGGGGCGGCGGCGCCGCTGCTGGCGGCGGGTGGTTCCGCCACCCCGGCGCGCGCGTACGCGAAGCCCAAGGCTAAGACCACGCTGACGCTGATGTCCTGGGAGATGTACCAGCCGACCGAGTTCCCGGCTTGGACCCACGTGGTCAAGCAGTTCGAGGCGGCTCACCCCAACATCAGCATCAAGTGGACGGGCTGGCCCTTCTCGAACTATGACCAGAACGTCATCGAGCAGGCGCAGTCGGGGCTGGTCCAGGCCGACGTCGTGATGTGTCCTCCCGAGCTGGCCTCCACGCTGAGCCAGGTCTACAACATGTGCGAGAACATCGGCGGCTTGGCCACCGCCGCCGGGCTCAAGCCCAACCGCGAGCACTCCCAGTTCACCAAGAACGGGAACCTTTATGCGCTCGGCATCCTGGAGGTGGCGGCCGCCCTGCAGTACAGCAAGACAGTGCTGGAGGCCGGCGGAATCTCCTCGCCCCCCTCCACCATCGACGAGTGGCTCACCCAAACGAAGCAGATCACGCAGCCACCCAAGTACTACGGGAACGCGCTCAGCAACACCGTCGCGGCCGCCGCCGACTGGTGGCTGCCACTGCAGAACTACTGCCTCGCGTACGACGGCGTGTGGGCCAAGGGCAAGACGCTGACCATCAACTCCGCGCCCAACGTCAAGGGCGTGCAGCTCTGGCTCGATCTCTTGAACTCCAGCGGTCTCTCCGGGAGCTCCGAGGACACGATCGGCAAGCTCTGGGCGCAGGACCAGATCGGCTTCCAACTCAACGTCATGCTCGGAGGGACGGCCTCCCTCAAGGAGCAGGCACCTCAGCTGTGGCCGTCTCTCGCCTCCGCGCCGCCGCCATGGCCTAGCCGGAAGGCGATCTCCCGCCTGCACCCGGTCGTGATCCTGAAGTCCTCGAAGCACCAGGCGGCAGCGCAGGAGCTGGTCAAGTGGTTCATCAAGCCGAGCAACCTGTGGTACGTGCTGCAGCAGAACGGCTACCCCACCGCTCCCTACTCGAACTTCTCGGAGAAGGTGCCGCAGTACGAGCCGTACATCCAGACGCTGCCCTGGGCGACCGGCTTCAACCTGACCCACTTCATCGGTGAGTTCGACATCCTGGGCGATTACGTCTCCCGCTTCGCGCAGATCGGGAACATCATCTGCCGGAACGTGGAGAACGCGGTCAACGGCGGTCAGTCCGTGCAGCAGTCGTTGGACGCGGCCCAGACCGAGGCGAAAGAGACGCTGCATGTGCCGGCGTCGTAGAGGCCCCTCCGGAGAGGCCGGGTTTGATCCCGGCCTCTCGCGGCGGGCGGCCCGCGCGGCACGTGAGTCAAGACCGTCGGGTTCGCCCGCGGCCCCGCGCCTATGAGCAGCCTCGTCACCGGGTGGCGCCTGCGGGAGCCCAGCCCCACACGTGCACGGCACAGGCGAGACTGGTTTCCGCTCGCCTATCGCCTGTTGATCCCGATCGCCGCGATCGAGGGCGTCTTCGTCATCTACCCAATCCTCCAGGGCATCCTGATGTCCTTCCAGTACACGCAGGGCGGGGTGACCAGCTGGGTCGGCCTGGCCAACTTCGGGCAGATGCTGACCGATCCGGACTTCTGGGGCTCGATCCGCGTCACGCTGCAGTTCGCGTTCTGCATGATCGCGATCTGGCTGATCCTGGGTCTCATGCTGGCCCTGCTCATGAACTGGTCCTTCAAGGGGCGCGGCCTGATGCGCGCGCTCATGGCGATCCCCTGGGCGGTACCTGACATCCCGGTCGTCCTGACCTTCAGCATCATGCTCGACCCCAACATCGGGATCATCAACCGCTTCGTCTCATTCCTGCCCTGGGTCACGAGCCACCACATCGCCTGGCTCAGCTCTCCCATCCTGAGCTTTGTCTCCATCGTCATGATGGCCGGCTGGAAGGGCATGCCCTTCTATGCGCTGATCCTGCTCTCGAGCTTGCAGTCGATCCCCGACGAGCTCTACGAGGCGGCCACGGTGGACGGCGCGAACTTCTTCCGGCGTTTCACGGCGATCACGTTCCCCGCCCTCGTCCCCACGCTCTCCTTGCTGTGCGTGCTCGCGTTCATCTTCGCGTTCCAGCAGTTCTCGTTGATCTACCTGACCACCGGAGGCGGCCCCGGGATCGACACCGCAACGCTGTCGGTGATGATCTATCTGCAGGCGTTCCAGTTCTTCAACTACAACTTCGCGGCCGCGCTGGCGGTCATCGGCCTGCTGATGGCGGTGTGCGCCGCGGTGCTGTTCATCATCATCCAGCGCCGGATCGTGGAGACGAATTATGTGGGCGCCGGCTGATGAATCCCGCTCTCCTGTATGCGGCCGAGGGTTGAGCTCATGACCACAATGTCCTCCGACCTCGCCCAGTTCAAGCCGGCCCGCTCGACCCGCCGCCGGCGGGCGCGCATCCGCCGTTGCTTCACGACGGCGATCCGCTACCTGATCATCATCCTCTCGCTTGTCGTGATCCTGTTCCCCATCTACTGGATGGTGCTGACCACGGTCCAGCCCGAGCAGTACGCGTTGACCTATCCGCCGTACCTGTTCCCCAAAGGTCTGTCACTGGCGGCGGTTGTGACCAGCTTCCAGCGCAACCCGATCCTGACCTGGGTATGGCACTCCACCCTGGTATCGGCCATCGCGGTCGCGATCACGCTGGTGCTCGCCGTTCCCGGTGCCTTCCTGCTCGCGAAGCTGCATTGGAGGGGTTCTTCGTTGTTCGGCTTCGTGCTCCTCTTCATGCAGATGATGCCGGGCGCGATCATCATCGTCCCGCTGATCACGATCTACCGGGACCTGAACTTCGAGAACAACCTCTTCACGCTGGCGTTCATCTACGGCGCGTTCACGACCCCGATCGGCTGCTGGATCCTGAAGGTGTCGTTCGACGGCATTCCGCACGAGATCTACGACGCGGCGCTGGTCGACGGCTGCGGGCCGATGCGAGCCCTCTTCTACATCCTGGTGCCGCTATCGCGCCCAGGGCTGGTCGCGGTCGCGATCATCGCCTACTTCGGGGCGTGGAACGACTACCTGTTCGCGTCCGCCTTCGTCACCGACCGGTCGCTCTACACCGCAGGTGAGGGCCTTGCCTCATTCATCAGCGCCGGCAACTACGCGCTGTTCGAACTGATGGGAGCCGGAGTGATCTTCGCCGCGATCCCCATCGCCTTGTACCTCCTGGTGCAGCGCAACGTCATCCGAGGTCTCACGGCCGGATCGGTCAAGGGGTAGGGCCCCATGAACGAGCCCGAGCCGGGATGGGCCGACGGGGTCCGGTCCCTGGCAGCCATGGAACCATCCCTCCTCGATGTCTGACACCGGACGCGGGCATCGGCCCTGCCCGGCCCACGCGCGGCGCCGGCGGCGGCCGGCGACGCACCCCGCCTCAGGGTGCGGCAGCCACTTCGAGGTTCAGCTTCCGCAAGACCTGCCCGATCCGGGCCGCCTGTTCGTCGCCGGCGGGTGCGAGCGGCGCGGCAGTGGTGCGGCCGCACACCCCGAGCGCCTCACACGCGGCCTTGATGGCGGCGAAGGTGGGCGCGACCGCGAAGATTTCGCGCAGGCCGAGGATGTCGCCCTCGATCGCTGTCGCCTCCTGCTCATCGCCGCCACGCACCGCCCGCTGCAATCGAACGAACAGCTGGGGCGCGACATTGCCAAGGCCGGGAACCAGACCGTCGGCACCCCAGCGGAGGCTCCGGGCCATCTGGTCCTCCGCGCCCTGCAGCACTCGAAACGGGTAGCGCTTGGCGAGCGCGAGATGAGATCTGAGGAGCTCCATGTCGCCACTCGAGTCCTTGATCCCGATCACCGCCGGGTCGGCCGCCAGGCGCCCCACCGCGGCGGCCGACATCGGGTTGTGTGTCGTCTGAGGGATGTTGTAGAGGAGGGTCGGTACCCGGACCGCGGCCGCCACCGCCTCGACGTGACGGACGATGGTTTCGTCGTCGGCGCCGAAGTAGTAGGGCGCGCTGACGACGATCGCGTCCGCTCCGGCACTCTCCGCCGCCAGCGCCCCCTCACGAGTCATCGAGGTCCCGGGCAGCATCACCCCGGCCAGGACGACGGCGTCGGCCGCCGCGCCAAGCTCGACGACCCGGCGCCGCTGCTCTCCGTGAGCCAGGGGCCCTCGCCGCTGCTCCCAGCGACGAATACGCCGGTGCAGCCCGCAGCGCGACAGCGCCGCACCTGGCGATCGAAGCCCTCTTCATCCAGGGTCCCGCCCGGGTGCAGTGGTGTCACCACCGGGGGGATAACGCCTCGCAGGGCTTGGTCGAGCTCGTGGGTCATGGTGAATTCTCCTCCGCTGTCGATTGTCAACAATCTGTCCACCGCCGCAAGGGCCAACTGTAAACAATGAGGGTTGACACCATCGAACACGATTCCCGACTGGCGCCGGAGCTGATCGTCGTCGCCAAGGGATCCTTCGGAAATCTGGACTGGCTCCGCCCTTCCCTTCCGGACGGGGTGCGCCTCGAAGTCCGGGATCTGGCGGAGCCGGACGCGACTGAGGGCGCGGCCGGGCTCGTGGTCACGCTGCAGCGCCTTGACGCCATGGTCATCGCTGCGCTCTCGCCGACGGTCCGGATCATCGGACGGGCCGGTGTGGGACTGGACAGCATCGACGTGGAGGCGGTCCGGCGACGGCCTGGGCTGGCCCTGTTTCGGGAGCCGGCCTACGGCGTCTCCGAGGTCGCTACCCACGCCGTGGCGCTGCTTCACGCGGTGCAGCGCCGGTTGTGTGCGGCGGACGCGTTCGTGCGCCGCGGCTGGCGCGGACCGCTGGACCTCTCCGGCATCCGCCCGTTGGACGAGCTGACGCTGGGCGTAATCGGCTGTGGGCGCATCGGGAGCGCGTTCGTGAAGCGGATGGTGCCTTCGGTCGCGGAGGTTCTTGTGTACGACCCTGGGGTGGCGGTGGTGCCGCCGGGGGCGGAGCGCGTGACCGACCTGGAGTCGCTGCTCCGGGTGAGCGACATCCTCAGTCTCCACCTGCCGCTCAACGAGGAGACGCGACACCTGCTCGGCCGGCGGGAGCTGGGAATGCTGCCCGCGCGGGCGCTGGTCATCAATGTCTCTCGCGGGGGCCTGGTGGACGAGGCGGCGCTGGCCGGTCTCCTCCGCCAGGGACGCCTCGGCGGTGCCGGCCTCGACGTCTTCGAGGAGGAACCGCTGCCGGCAGAGTCGCCGCTCCTCGATCTGCCCAACGTTCTGCTCACGCCGCACTGCGCGGCCAGCTCCGACCGCTCGGCCCGGAGACTGGCCGCCTGGACCATCGGCGACGCCGCCGCCTGGCTGACACGACAGACCATCGAGCATGGGCAGCTGGTTCATCCGGAGATCTGAGAGGGAGGCGACGTGGAGGAGATCTTTCTGCCCGCGATGGGGATGGCGATGGAGAGCGCCACCCTCGTCGAATGGCTGAAGCAGGAGGGGGAGCCGGTCACGGCCGGCGAGGAGGTGGCTCTTGTCGAGGGCGACAAGAGCACCGTCGGACTGACCGCGCCCGCCGGCGGCCGCCTCGGGCGCCATCTGTTCGCGATCGGGGATTCGGTTCCCGCCGGCGCCACGGTGGCCCGGGTGCTGGTCGGGGACGAGCGGGAAGATGCGGCGGGCGCGGCCGATCGGGTGCTCGAGCCGGCTGCCGCGACAGCGGAATCCGCCGCCCGGGTCGCGACGCCGGACAAGGCTCGAGCGCCGGCCGGCGGTCGTCCACCCCACCGCCTGAGCCCTCGGGAACGATTCCGCCGCGCGCCGGCGGCCCGCACACCGCAGGTGCCCCGCCGACCCACGGCGCGGCCGGCCCCGACCCGCGAGGAGCGGCGGCGGACGGTCATCGCCGCACGGGTGAGTGAATCCTGGCGGGAGATTCCCCACTTCGGGGTGAGCCGGGTGATCTCCGCCGACCCGCTGCCGGAAGCGCTCCGCCGCCTCCGCGACCGGCGGCCCGACCTCACCGTCACCGACTTCCTGCTCGCCGCGGTGGTTCGCGTTCTCCGGGCCTCCGGCCAGGCACCCGACGTCGGCCTGGCCGTGGCCACCCGGGCCGGCGTGGCACTGACCGTGCTGCGCGGCCTCGAGGACACCCCGGAGGCGATCGCGGACCCGCGGGGGCGGGCGGTGGACGAAGCCCGCGAGCTGCGGGGCGAGGCGGACAGCGGCGCACCACCGTTCCTCACCCTCTCCAACATCGGGGCACTCGGCGTGTCGTGGTTCACCGGCATCATCCCGTTCGGGCAGCAGGCGCTGCTGACCACCGGCTCGGTGCTGGAGCAGCCGGCGGTCCGGTCGGGAAAGGTGGTCGTCGGCGCCTCGTTCAACGCGGTGCTCAACGCCGACCACCGAACCCTCGACGGGATCGACGCGGCGCGTCTGCTGCGCGACTTCGACCGCGGGCTTCAGGACGTCTTGCAGGACGTGGAGGAATGACGGACGTGGCCACCGGCAGCGCTTCCGACCTGGACCGCGAGGTACTTCTGGGCTGGCTGCGGAAGATGCTGCTCATCCGGCACTTCGAGGAGGTGGCGGAGCAGCTCACTCTGCGCGGACGGACCAGCGGTATGCATCCCGCGGTGGGCCAGGAGGCGGTCGCGGTCGGCGTCGCCGCGGCACTCGAGCCGGAGGACGCGGTCGCGGCCACCCATCGCGATCACCACCACGCGCTGGCGGCGGGCCTTGCGCCGGAGCGCGTCATGGCCGAGCTGTTCGGCCGCACCACCGGCGTGGTGGGCGGGCGCAGCGGCTCGATGCACCTCGCGGATGTCGGCCACGGCTTCCTGGGCGGCAACGGCATCGTGGGCGCCGGCGTCGGCCTGGCGGCCGGGGCGGCGCTGGCCGCCAAGCTCCGGGACGACCACAGCATCGCGGTCGGTTTGGTCGGGGACGGCGGGCTCAACACCGGCCGGACCTGGGAGTCGGCGAACCTAGCCGGAGCGTGGTCGCTGCCCCTGATCATCGTGTGCGAGAACAACCTCTACGCGGTCGAGACCCCCTTCACCAGCGTCACCGCGGGCGGGTCGCCGGTGAAACGGGCGGAGGGCTTCGGGCTCGCTGCCGAATCCGTCGACGGGCAGGACGTGGTGGCGGTCTACCGGGCGGTCGAGCGGGCACGCGAGCGGGCCGTTCAGGGCGGCGGCGCCACCTTCCTGGAGGCGCGGACCTACCGCTACACGGGGCACGGCGCCGGAGAGCCGACCAGCTATCGAACCCAGTCCGAGGTCGACGACTGGCGCTCCCACCGCGATCCGATCGAGCGATTGGTCGGGCTCCTCACCCAGCGCGGCGAGCTCTCGGAGCCGGACCTGGCGGCGATGCGCGAGGGGGCGGCGGAAACCGTGCGAACCGCGATCGCCTTCGCCGAAGAGTCGCCATTACCGGTGCCGGCGCCGGGCGAGGAGGCCGTGCGATGACGAGGACGCTGACCTACTCGCAAGCCTTCGAGGTAGGGGTCGAAGAGGAGATGGAGCGCAACCCCGAGATCTTTCTCATCGGGACCGACCTCTTCGACCGTGGCGGCCACTGGGCGCAGGTGAAGGGCATCGGACCGCGCTTCGGGCACACGCGGGTGCTGGACGCGCCGATCTCGGAGGCCGCGATGGTCGCCGCCGGGGTCGGCGCCGCGCTCCGCGGCATGCACCCGATCGTGGACCTCAACTTCGTCGATTTCGCCTTCGGCGCGATGGACGAGATCATGAACCAGGCGGGGAAGATCCCGTACATGCTGCGGGCGCCGGTACCGCTTTTGATCCGCGCCACCTCGGGGGTCGCGCACGGCGCGGCGCAGCACAACAACAGCCTGGAGAGCTGGTTCATGCACGCGCCGGGCCTGAACGTGGTCACGCCGGCCACCGCCCGAGACGTGAAAGGTCTGGTCAAGACCGCTCTGCGAATGGACGAGCCCGTGATCTTCCTGATGCACAAGCGGCTCACCGGAGAGCGGGGCGAGATCCCTGACGGCGAGGAGTTAGTGCCGCTGGGCCAGGCACGGACCGTGCGCTCCGGAGACGGGTGCACGCTGATCTCGTACGGCGCCACGCTGGCGACGGTCGCGCAGGCAGCCGAACGCCTGCAGGAGGAGGGAGTCGAGGCCGAGGTCATCGATCTCCGTACCTTGTATCCGCTGGACCTGGAGACGCTGGTCGGCTCGGTTCGCAAGACGGGCCGAGCCGTGGTCGTCGACGACGCGCCCGTCTTCGCCGGCCCCAGCGCCGAGATCGCGGCGGCGGTGCAGGAGGCCGCATTCGTCTATCTGGACGCGCCCGTGCGCCGGGTGGGGTCGCCCCGGGTCCCGGTGCCGGAGAGCACCCCACTCCTGGAGGCTCGACTCCCTTCGCCGGCGTCGGTGGTGGAAGCGGTGCGGGACACCTTCGGACTGTTCGGTGAGGAGGGAGAGGAGGATGCCCACTGAGGTGGACTTCCGGTTCGATGGCGCACCGGCGATCGTCACCGGGGCGGCCGGATTGATCGGCTCCGCGATCGCTCGCGCGTTCGCGCGAAGCGGGGCCTCGGTGGCCCTGGTCGATCTTCCCGGCGAGCGCCTGGAGCGCTTCGAGGACGAGCTGTCCGCGACCGGCGCCCGAGTTCTGGCCATCCGCGCCGACCTCACCGATCCGGCCTGCGCGCCGTCCATCGTCGACCGGGTGGAGGCCCGGTTCGGCGTGCCCACGATCTTGAACAGACCACGCTCCAGGAGTGGTCGGAAGTCCTGCAGCTCAACCTCACCGGCTACTTTCTGATGGCCCAGGCGTTCGGGCGCAAGCTCATCGCGCACCATCTGCCCGCAGCATCGTCAGCATCAGCTCCACCTGCGCGAGCGCGAACGACGAAAACGCCTAGCCCATAACTACCTCCGCGTCAATGAACCTTCTGCTCAGGGACGCAAGCGGGTGCAGGCAGGGCCCGACTTTGTGCGGCCTCGACCCTCTGGACTGCCCCGGGATGATTGGAGACTCCTCCGCTTGGGAATGGGAGGATCTCCATGTCAGAACAGAAGAAGCATCCGAGCCGGCGGCGGTACCCGCTGGAACTGCGGGAGCGCGCAGTCCGGATGGTGCATGAGGCGATCGCTGCCGACGGCACGCGGACGGGCGTCCTCCCGCGGGTGGCGCGCCAACTTGGGATCGGCGTGCCCGACTCCTGTCTGCTCAGCCAACTCGGTGCATTCTCGTCGTGCGGTCGACCCTTCATGCTGACAAGCTGCTCACTTGTTGACTGACATCTGCTCTTTTCGCACGAAAGCAGGCGCATGCGCATGAT
>CAWEGH010000016.1:0-150366 GCA_963808785.1 Candidatus Dormiibacterota bacterium
GAGGGCCAAGAAGGGAGGAACCCGGCTTCGCGTGGGGTTCCCCCCTTCCTGGACCATCCCCCTTCCATGGTTCTGATTCTTTTCCGACTCTGGTCCGGCTCTCGGGCCCTTCCTTGGCTACCCTCTGCTCGTGCTGCCCTGGGACCTCGACAAGCCCGACGATGACCTCGTAGAGCCGGACGTCCCCAGCGCTCTCGCGGCGGTCGCCGTCCCGGCGGTCGGCGCCCGGCCTGACTTCGTCCTCCAGCAGCGCGACCTCGACCTCTTCCTCTTCGTCGCCCGCCACGGGGTTTGCACCCCCGAACAGTTGCACCGACGCTTCTGGCCCGACCGCGACGTCAGCGCCGTCTACCGCCGCCTCCGCAAGCTCGCTCGCAACGGCTACGTCACCACCGACCGGACCTGGTACCACGGCCCTCTCGCCGTCCGCGTCACCCGTGACGCGCTGCGCGCCGCCGAGCTGCCGTTCCAACCCTTTCGCCTCAACTGGGGGCGGCTGCGCCATCAGCTCTCCATGGTCGACCTCAGCGACCGCCTGCTCGCTCGCGAGCCCAAGTCAGCGTGGCGCACGGAGCGTGAGCTGCGAAGGGACTGGCTCGCCGATCGTGCGCGTGGCGTCGAGCATGCGCGGCTTCCCGACGGAATGCTCATCCTGGATGGCGAGCGAATCGCGGTCGAGCTCGAGCTCTCGGAGAAGCGAGCTCCCGACTACCGCCGGCTCGGTGACGCCTATCTCCAGGAGCTCATCCTCGGCATGACCGCGGTCTGGTGGTTCGTCGCATCCGAGCGCATCGCCGAGCAGCTGCACAGTCACTTCTCCCCCATGTACGGCGACAACCCCTGGCGGATCGAGACGTGGGCTGCCTCCTCAAGCTGATCGTCCTGCCCTTGTGGTGGACGTTCCGTCTCGCCTTGCTCGGAGTGCGGGCAGCCCTCCGGCGCACCACGCCCCTTCATTTCCTCGGCTATCTCTTCGGCGTCGTCGTCGCGATCGTCAGCCCAGCCGCGCTGCTGGGCGCGCTGGCCCTCCGGTTCGGTGCCGCCTGGTACCGGACCCATGCGCGGCGTTCTCTCCGGTGGCCGGTCATCGCCGCCCTCGACATCTGCGCCATCGCTCTCCTTGTGATCGGCATCCTGCTCTGGCGACTGGCCCTCGCGCCGCCGTACTTGATCACGTCGGCCTGGGGCGCCGAGTTCGTCACCGGCGTCGTGCTGGGCCTGCTCCTCCCTGGCCTTGGCCACCCCGATTCCTGGAGCTACCTCGGATTCCTGTTCCAGCCAGCTCGTTTTCTCGCCACCTGGGGCGCCGGCCTGCTCCTCGCTCCCGCGGTCTACCTCGCCTTCACCCTCTTCTTCCGGCTCCCCGACCTGGCCCGGCAGCTTCGCACGCAGGCACTCTTCGAGGCACGTTGGCGACGCGCGGTGCGGCCGCGCTACCAGTCGCTCGCACTCCGCCGAGCCCTAAAGCGCGGGCGCGGCCACCCGTTCGGATTGGTCCGCTGGGGTTGGGACCAGGTGAACGACCGGCCGTACGACATCGAGCCTGCCAGCCTGGCGCGCCATCTCACCCTTCTCGGCGTCACCGGCTCGGGCAAGACGACCGCTATCGCACGCCTGGCGGAGGGCCTCCTTCACCAGGACTGGGCGGTGCTCTTCCTCGACTGCAAGGGCGGCGGTCTGCGCCAGACGTCCGAACGACTCGCCCGGGCCTGCGGAGCCACCTATCGACTCGTCGATCCCGCGTTCCCCGATCGCACGCTCCACTACAACCCCTGCTCAGGCACCCCCGCCGACGTCAGCAACAAGCTGGTCGGCGCGCTCTCCTTCGGCGAAGGCGGCGAGGTCTACAAGCAGGTCGGCCAGCTCGCCCTCGGCCTGCTGGCGGCCTCCTTCCAGGCCCTCAAGCGGCCGGTGACGCTGACCTCCCTGGTCGCGGGCCTGACGCCCGAGTCGATGCGCGGTCTGATCGGCGAACTGGCGAAGGCGGGGAAGCCGGAGCTCGCGACGGAGGTGAAGGACCGGCTCGCCGGTGACCGCCTCAGCACCGAGGCGATGGCGACCTTGCGCGCACGACTCGCCAACTTCCAACGCTCCCACTTCGCGCCCATCCTGAGCGATGCCAAGCGGGACAAGACGCTCGACCTCGATGACGCCCTGGCGGGCGGCGTCACCTACATCAGCCTCCCCGCCACCGCCGCCTCCGAAGACGTGCCCCTGATGGGCCGCATCCTGCTCCAGGACCTGAAGCAGGCCGTGGCGCGCCGCGAGCACCATCTGGGCGGGTTCGCGCAGCGCCTGCCGACCGCGATGTCGCTCGCCATAGCGGGGGTGCGCGTGCGCAACACCTTGCTCGTGATCGATGAGTTCGCCGCCCTCCAGGATCCAATCCAGCTCCAGGACCTCCTCCTCCAGGCGCGCTCGGCCGGAGTCACCCTGGCCCTCTCGAGCCAGCTCATGCCACAGGACCCGGTGCTGGCCGCGGCCGTCAAGGGCGTGGGCCTGGTCGCCTCTCTGCGCGTCAGCGACGTCGACGCGCAGCAGGTCTCCGACCTCTTCGGAACCTACAACGCCCTTGAGGTCACCCACCAGTCGGGCGAGTTCGGCGGCAGCACCGCGCTCACCGGCACCGGCTCGGTGCGCGAGGTCCAGCGCTACATCGCCCACCCCAACGACATCAAGCGCCTGCCCGACGCGATCGCCGTGGTCAAGCTGGACCACATTGCTGGCCGGGGCCGCACTGTCACCGCCGTCCGCTTCTGGCCCGCCGACGCTGACTGGCCCGAGGCGCTGGCGTACCCGTCTGCCCCGGCCGCGATGGCCGCCTCCCCCCTCGAGGAGGTCCCCTACGCCGATCTCCCGTGGCTCCCGGATCCGCCCGGTCTCGATGCCATCTGAGCCGCGGACCGACCTGTATCGCATCCCTCAAGTGGACCCGCCGCCGATCTCGAAATTATCGAGGCCGCCTGGCGACACCTTGCCCCCATCTACCACCCGGACGGCGAGCCCTCGGATCCGCGCGCGTGAGCGGTCTCAACGTCGCCCACGACATCCCTCAAGGACCTGCTCTGGACCCTGGTCGCCGTGTCCGCCTGGTGGGGGGCGCCGGGGTCGAGCTCGACGGCTTCTCGACTACGGGCCCGGCGTCGGCTCCCAGGTCGGTCTCCTGGCCCTCGCGTTCTATCTCGGAGCGGGCACGATGGGCGCTGCCGACCTCGCCTGGCTCATCTTCAGCCGCTTCCCAGGTCAGGCGGCAGGTCAGGCGGTACGGGCTGTCGCCGCTCTCTCCTGGACGGCCAGCTGGTCCTCTGCCCGTCCTCGCTGTTCGCCGGTTCCGTCATGATCTTCGTCCGAGCAGCCCGGGGGGTCGACTCCTCGTGGACGGACGCCGCCTCCAGAGCGCTGCCGACGCGGTCCGCTCGCGGTGACCCCGGCCGCGGGCTCCGCGCGCCGTTACGCTGACGATCGTGAGCAACGCCGCTGCCGCCCTGTTCGACGAACTACTGCAGTTCTGGCGCTCGCAGCCGACGGCTCGCAAGGATGCGGTGCCGCCGGCGATCGACCGCTCTCTGATGTACGATGCCGCGGTCCCTGTCCCCGCCAGGACGACGTCGGCGCTCGACCTCGGAACCGAGCTCGGTGAGCGGCTGGTATCAGAGATCCTCAACGGCGTCCGTGCCGGGCGGCAGGGCGTCTTCGTGAGCGAGCCCGAACGTCTGCGAACCGCTATCTTCATCCGCGGCCACCGTCTCAAGGACTTCGCCAGACTTGCGGGGATCGCACCCTCGACGCTCTCCCGGGCCCTGGCCGGACAGCCCATCGCACCCGACTCCTGGCGAGCACTCATCACCACTTTGGGCAACTTGTAGCGGCCGGACCCGGAGCCCGGGCACCCTCACCTCGTCGGTCCTTCGGACCGAGCGGGGGAACCGACGCCGGGGCGGTTCCCCCTGCACCCCTTCGCCCCATTCAGGACGGGCCGTGCGACCGGCATCGCGATCAACCACCTGCAGCGATGGAGGGCGGCATCATTCGTCCTCGATGTTGAAAGCCTTGACGAGCGCGTTGTAGGCGTCGCTCTGCACCAAGTGACTGTAGACGCGTGCGATCATCGTCGTATCCGCGTGCCCGACGATCTGCGCGAGCTGCACCGGGTTCATTCCGCGCCGGAGCTGCTCGGTGATGAAGGAGTGGCGGAAGAGGTGCACATTGACCGGACGGTCCGGATTCTGGACCCCGGTGTCGATGGCAACGTTGCGCACCAGTTGAAGGACGCCGGACGGCGTCATCGGCGCGTAGCCACCACCCTCGCTCGCCGGCCTTCGGTGCTGCCCGAGGAACAGGTGATCCTCGTCGCGGTCGACGTCCGCCGGCCGGCCCCGCTCCGCGAAGCGCCGCAATCGCAGGTGCAAACGCGGAATCGGCACCATCCGCCCCTTGCCGCCCTTGCCCCGACGCACGTGCAGGTAGTGTTCGCGACCCTGGTTGACGACGTCCCGGACCCGCAGGTTGCACAGCTCGGAGGCTCGGATGCCGGTATCCGCGAGGGTACGGATGATGAGCTTGGACCGCTCGGTCGCGCAGGCGTCCTCCATGCGCTGGATCTCGTCCCGGCTCAGCGTTTCTAACAGGCGTCGCTCGAGCGTCGGCAGCTTTGCCCGTGCGTTGACCGTGGACCCCTGCTCCCGGCTCCACTTCAGGAACTGATTGACCGGGCGCAGGTATGCGTGGATGGACGCCTCCGATAGGGGCCCCTTGGGTCCCCCGTTGTCGCGCAGTTGGACTGTGTAGTCGACCAGAACGGCATTCGTGATCTGCTCGACGCTGGCCACACCGTTGGCCTCGCAGAAGGGCACGAACAGGCTCCGAAGCGGGTAGCCGTAGCTGGTGTTGACGGTGCTATGGCGACGCCCGGCCGCCCGCAATTCCTTCAGATAGCCCTCGACCTGGGCGGCCAACTCGGTCCTGGGGGTGCCCTCGACGACGCGCAAGCCGGTGCTCATGGCCTGCGTCGAGCTTCCTGGCCCAGTTCAGCGATCCAGCGGGTTTCTACGTCCACCCGCTGAGTTTAAGCGTTTGCGTGTTGCAAGTCAAACGGAAATCGAAGGGTTTCGGACGGTGTCGTTAAGCGAGCGCAAGCGCTGAATCCGAACTCAAAATCGCTCGGAGAGAAAAGATGGTGGGCGGCGCTGGTCTCGAACCAGCGACCTCTTGCGTGTGAAGCAAGCGCTCTCCCCCTGAGCTAGCCGCCCGAACCGATCGACGGAGCGCCATTCTACCTGTCGCGGTGCGGGACGCCACCGCCCCATCCCGGCGCCCTTTCCGGTGCGACCGGCCGGGCGGATACTGGACTCCATGAGCGAGGAACCCGAAGAGCTGAGCGAGCGCCACTGCGTCCCCTGCGAGGGAGGCATGCCGCCGCTGGGAGCGGAAGACATCGCGGCTCTGCTGCCGCAGGTTCCGCGCTGGAGCATGCGGCAGGGACCGCATGGCGACGAGCTGACCCGCATTCTGAAGACGAAGGACTTCCTGAGCGCGGTGGAGCTGGTCGACCGCATGACTCCGATCGCGGAGGGCGAGGGCCATCATCCGGACCTGGAGATCGGCTGGGGTCGGGTGGCGGTCCGCCTGACCACGCACGCAGCCCAGGGCCTCACCCCCAACGACTTCATCCTGGCCGCGAAATTCGACCAGCTGATCGACGCAGGCTGATCCGTCGCCGCACGGGGCCGGCCGGTAGGGTGGTCGCTGCGTCGATGTCTCGACTCAAGGCCTTCCTCTGCTGGCTCTTCCACCAAACCTCTCGTGAGGTGCTTCTGCGCGGGGATCACCCGCTGGGCCTGGACGACGTGGTCTTCTGCACCCGTTGCGACCGCGCCCGCGGGCGTGGCGTTCAGGTGCTGCGCCTGGCGCCGGTCATGACGCCCGTGAGGTGACTTCCTCCCCCAGGATGCCGGCGTAGCTCAATCGGCAGAGCAGCCGCCTTGTAAGCGGCAGGTCATGGGTTCGATTCCCGTCGCCGGCTCCAGCGCCCCCGGGATGAACCGCCCTCCTGCACCTCGTAGATTTCGACCATGCCTCAGCGCCTCGACCACATCGCCGTCATCGTCGAGAGTGTGGATCGGATGGGGGCGTTCCTCACCGATGTCCTGCACATGGACCTCGCCGTCGCGCGCGAGTTCCCGGACATGCGCACCCACTTCTACACGTACGGCGACGCGCAGATCGAGCTGATCGAGCCGCTCACCGAGGAAGGGAGGTCGACCCGACTGGGCGACACGGAGGCGCGGCTTGAGCACATCGCGATCCAGGTCGACGATCTGCCCGCGACGATCGCCGAGCTCACCCCCAAGGGCGTCCGCGCCGACAGCGAGCCGCGCGCGATCGGCCCCAACCTCAGCATCTGGACCCTCCCTGAGACCTCGGGCGGCGTCCAGTTCCAGTTCATCCAGAAGGACGCCGTCAAGCCGGAGGCGGCGGAGGGCTAGCCGAAGCGCCGATCGATCTCACGCGCCGCCGCCAGCAGCGCCCGCGCCCCGAGCACGCAGTCCTCCGGGGAGGTCCACTCGTCGGGGGCGTGGCTGATGCCGCGCTCACTGGGCACGAAGAGCATGCCCACCGGGCAGATGGCGGCCATCGCCATGGCGTCGTGACCCGCCCCGCTGGGCATCCGGCGCACTGCGACGTCAAAGGTCGCCGCCACCTCGTCGAGCACGGAAAGCAGGCGCCCGTCGCAGCGAACCGGCGCCTTGGCCCCTGTCCGCTGGAGCCGGCCGCCCTCCGCTCGCACCCGTTCCTCGAGCATCGTCTCGGCCCGGTCGATCCGGCTCTCCTCCAGGCTGCGCAGCTCGCACTCCATGACCACCCGACCCGGGATCACGTTGGAGGCTCCGGGCTCGACGCGCAGCACGCCCACGGTGCCGACGATGCCGGAGTCGAGAGCGATCTCGCGCACCCCGCCTACCAGCGGCGCCGCCGCCACCAGCGCGTCGCGCCGATCCTCCATCGCGGTGGTCCCGGCGTGGTTCGCCTCCCCGACGAACTCGACCCGGTAGCGGCGGATGTCGACGATCCCCTCCACCACGCCGAGCCGCTGCCCCGATCGCCAGAGCATCGCTCCCTGCTCGATGTGGAGCTCGAGATAGGCCGCCAGGTCCCCCGGCGCCCGTCTCGACTCGCCGATTCGTGAGAGGTCGACTCCTGCCGACAGCAGGTGCTCCCGCGCCGGGCGCCCGTCCCAGGCGATCGCGTCCAAGGCCGTGCTCACGTCCCGTACGAGCGCGGAGCTGCCCAGCGTTCCCGCCCCCATCGTCGCCTCCTCGGAGACGAAGTTCAGCACCTCCAGCGGGTGCCGCAAGGGAGTCGCGTCCGCGACCAGCGCCCGCGCGCACGCGACCGCGGCAACCACGCCCAGTGCTCCGTCGAAACGACCTCCGCCGGGCACGGTGTCGGTGTGCGAGCCGAGCGCGATCGGGGCCAGCGCGGGGTCGGACCCGGGCAGCCGGGCGATCGTCGAGCCCAGGGGATCGCGCCGGACGTGCAGCCCAAGGTCGCCCAGTCGGCCGTCGATGTAGTCGCGCCCGGCGGCGTCGGCGGCCGAGAACGCCACTCGATTGATCCCCGGCCCCGGACCCTGTCCAAACGCGTTCAGAGCTTCCAGGTCGGCAAGCATCGCGGGGCCATCGATATCCACGGCGTCGCTCACGCTTTCAACCCGGGGGAGAGAGTAGTCGCCGCGTCCGCGCGCGTGTCATGCTCACTCAAGTCGGTACCCGCTGCGGGGCCCGGCTCGCGTCAGCCATTCAGGAGGACGACCGACATGTCGGAATCAGCAACGGCCGCGTCGATCGACCAGAGCGCCGAGTGGAAGGCGCTCGCGGCGCACCAGCAGGAGATCGGTGAACGTCACCTCCGCGATTATTTCGCGGACGATCCGTCCCGCGCCGAGAAGCTCACGTTCCAGGCCGGCGACATCGTGGTCGACCTTTCCAAGCACCGGCTGCTGCCGGAGACACTGGACCTGCTGGTCAAGCTGGCCGAACGCGCCGGTGTGGCCGCGCGGGCCGAGGCGATGTTCCGGGGCGACAAGATCAACGTGACCGAGCGGCGCGCGGTGCTCCACGTGGCGCTGCGGGCGCCGGAGACGGCCAAGATCCTGGTCGACGGCAAGGATGTCATCCCCGAGGTCTACTCGGTGCGGCGCCGGATGGCTGCCTTCGCGAATCGTGTCCGCTCCGGCGAGTGGAGGGGCTACACGGGAAGGCGGATCAAGAACGTGGTCAACATCGGGATCGGCGGCTCGGACCTCGGCCCCCACATGGCGACCGTCGCCCTGCAGGACTTCGGCGACCGTTCCATGACGTTTCACTTTGTCTCCAACGTCGATCCCACCCAGATGTGGGAGACGCTGCAGGGGCTGGACCCGGCGGAGACGCTCTTCATCGTCTGCTCCAAGACGTTCACGACCCTGGAGACCCTGGCCAACGCCGGCGCCGCCCGCAAGTGGGTGCTGGACGCGCTGCACGACGAAGCCGCGGTCGAGCATCACTTCGTCGCGGTCTCGACCAACACCGAGGGGGTCGGAAAGTTCGGCATCGACACCACCAACATGTTCGAGATGTGGGACTGGGTCGGGGGCCGCTACTCCTTCGACTCCGCGATCGGGCTCTCACTCATGCTCTCGATCGGACCCGAGGCCTTCGACGACATGCTGGCCGGGTTCCGCATCATCGATGAGCACTTCCTCAACACGCCGCTGCACCAGAACGTCCCCGTGCTGCTGGGGCTGGTGGGCATCTGGTACGACAACTTCTTCGGGGCCGAGACGCTCGCCGTCCTTCCCTACAGTCAGTACCTCTCCGAGCTGCCCGCGTATTTGCAGCAGCTGGACATGGAAAGCGACGGCAAGTCGGTCACCTTGCAGGGCGAGCGGGTGGACTATCAGACCGGTCCCATCGTCTGGGGGCAGCCGGGAACCAACGGTCAACACGCCTACTATCAGCTAATCCACCAGGGCACACGTCTTATCCCGGCCGATTTCATCGGCGTCGCCCGGCCGGCGCACGACCTCGACCACCAACACGACCTGCTGTTCGCGAATTTCATCGCTCAGACCGAGGCGCTGGCGTTCGGCAAGACGCTGGAACAGGTCAAGGCCGAGGGCATACCCGACTACCAGCAGAAGGCGCGCGTGTTCGAGGGCAACCACCCCACCACGTCGATGCTGCTGCCGCGCCTGACCCCGAACACCCTGGGACAGTTGATCGCCCTCTACGAGCACAAGGTCTTCACGCAGGGCACGATCTGGGACATCGACTCGTTCGACCAGTGGGGAGTCGAGCTGGGCAAGGCCCTGGCGGAGAACGTCATCCCCGAGCTCCAGGAGGGGACCGCTCCCACGCTCCACCACGACAGCTCGACCAACGCGATGATCCGCCGCTACCGGGCGGAGCACGGCCGTGCGGTCTGACCGCACCGATCACACCTGAGGAGGACAGGCAATGCAACTGGGCATGATCGGCCTCGGCCGGATGGGCGCGAACATCGTCCGCCGCCTGCTTCGAGGCGGCCACTCGTGCGTCGTCTATGACGTGAACGCGGACAGCATCGATGCCCTTGCCGGCGAGGGGGCGACGGGTGCGCACACGCTGGAGGAGTTCGCCCGCAAGCTGGAGAAGCCCCGCGCGGCCTGGGTCATGGTCCCGGCCGGCGTGACAGAGCAGACGATCGAGCAGCTGACCCAGCACCTGGAGCCGGGCGACATCATCATCGACGGCGGGAACTCGTACTACCGCGACGATGTCGACCGGGCCGCGGCGCTCCAAGGCCGGGGATTCCACCTCGTCGACTGCGGGACCTCGGGCGGGGTCTGGGGTTTGGAGCGCGGCTACTGCCTGATGATCGGCGGCGATGACAGCGTGGTGAAGCACCTGGACCCGATCTGGAAGACGATCGCCCCCGGCGTCGATGCCGCGGCGCGGACCCCGGGGCGGAGCGGCGAGCCGTCGACCGCCGAGCAGGGCTACCTGCACTGCGGCCCGAACGGCGCCGGGCACTTCGTGAAGATGGTCCACAACGGCATCGAGTACGGATTGATGGCCGCCTACGCCGAGGGCCTCAACATCATCAAGCACGCCGACATCGGCAAGCACCAGGACGAGATCGACGCCGAGACCACGCCCTTGCGAGACCCGCAGTACTACCAGTACGACATGGACATCGCGTCCGTGGCCGAGGTGTGGCGTCGGGGTTCGGTGGTCGCCTCCTGGCTGCTCGATCTGACCGCGTCCGCGCTCGCCCAGGATCCTTCGCTGGAGAAGTTCGCGGGGCGGGTCTCGGACTCCGGCGAAGGCCGCTGGACCGCGCTCGCCGCGATCGATGAGGCCGTCCCCTCGCCGGTCATCTCCGCCGCGCTTTTCGAGCGGTTCTCCTCGCGCGGCGAGGCGCTGTTCGCCGACAAGCTGCTCTCGGCGATGCGGAAGGAATTCGGCGGCCACCAGGAGAGGGCGGGGGCCGGGCAATGACCGAGGCCGCGGCGGGCCCCGCCGACGCGCTCTGCTTCTTCGGCGCCACCGGAGACCTGGCGTACAAGCAGATCTTCCCGGCCCTCTACGCGCTGACCAAACGGGGACGTCTCGGGTTCCCCGTCATCGGCGTCGCGCTCGACGAGTGGAAGGTGGACCAGCTGCGGGACCGGGCTACGAAGTCGATCGAGGAGCACGGTGGGATCGATGACCGGACCGCATACCACCACTTCATGAAGGCGCTGTCCTACGTGAGCGGCAGCTACACCGACCACAGCACCTTTGTCGCGCTCAAGAAAGCGCTGGGAGACTGCTCCGCCCCCGCCCACTATCTCGCCATCCCGCCCCCCCTGTTCGGCACCGTGGTGGAGAGCCTGCACCGCGCCGACTGCGCGGGCAACGCACGCGTCATCGTGGAAAAGCCGTTCGGCGAGGACCTGACCTCGGCCCGCAAGCTGAACCAGATCGTGAGCTCTGCCTTCCCGGAGTCGTCGATCTACCGGATCGACCACTTCCTGGGCAAGGAGACGATTGAGAACATCATTTACTTCCGCTTTGCGAACTCATTCCTGGAGCCGATCTGGAACCGCAACTTCATCTCCTCGGTCCAGATCACGATGGCCGAGAACTTCGGCGTTCAGGGGCGCGGCAAGTTCTACGACGCCACCGGGGCCCTGCGGGACGTGATCGAAAACCATCTCTTCCAGATCGCGGCGCTGCTCGCGGCCGAGCCGCCGGTGGGAAACGGCATCGAGCCCGCCCGGGACGAGAAGGCGAAGGTGTTCCGGGGCATGCGGCCGCTGCGGAAGAAGGACCTGGTTCGCGGCCAGTTCCGCGGTTATCTCGACGAGGCGGGGGTGGATCCGCACTCCGACACCGAGACCTACGCCGCGATTCGACTCCACATCGACAGCTGGCGCTGGGAGGGCGTGCCTTGGTATCTGCGGGCGGGGAAGTGTCTGCCGGTGACGGCGACCGAGGTGGTGGTCACCCTGAAGGCGCCGCCCACGCGGATCTTTCGGGAGGACGACGACACCGGGTTCAGCGAACGCAACCACCTGCGGTTCCGGCTCAGCCCGGATGCGGTGATCGCGCTCGCGGCCAGGGTCAAGCGGCCCGGCGAGAAGTTCATCGGCGATCAGCAGGAGCTCGCCCTGCACGAGAACCCGACGCCCGCGCAAGAGGCCCCGTACGAACGCCTCCTGGGTGACGCGACGGCCGGCCACCAGGAGTTGTTCACGCGCTGGGACGCGATCGAGGCTGCCTGGGAGGTGGTCGACGGCGTGCTCCGCAACCACGACCCGGTCATTCAGTACGACCCGGGAACCTGGGGACCCGAGGAGGCGAATGGACTGCTCGACTCGCATTCGGCCTGGGTTGACCCCCAACCGGAGGACTGAGGTTCGACCAAGGCCCCGTTTCGCACGGAACGGCGCTCATCCCGGGCCGGATGGCACCCCTTCCGTGCGAAACGGGGGCTAAGCGCGGGCTAAGCGGGGGCTACGCGGGCGTGGCGCACTCCGGCGGGTCGGCGATGAACATGTGGCCGGGCGCGTGCGTGATCGCCAGCGGGGGCTTGACCGTCATCAGCACCGCCTGAGGCGTGACGCCGCAGGCCCAGAAGACCGGTACCTCACCGTGCCTGCGGCGGGACGGGGTCACCGAAATCGGGGTGTGCGAGGTCCCCGATGCCCAGCTTCTCGGGTTCGCCGACGTTGACCGGTCCCCCGTGCGCGAGCGGGAGCTCGGCTGTCACCCGGGTCGCGAGGTCGACCTGGTCGCGGCGGATCGGCCGCATCGACACCACCATCGGCCCGTGGAAGCGCCCCACCGGGGTGCAGGCGATCGAGGTGACGAACATGGGGACGTTGCGACCCGCCTCCAGGTGCCGCAGGCGGACCCCCGCCTCCAGCAGCCGGTTCTCCGCCGTGAAGCTGCAGCCGAGCAGGAACCCGACGAAATCGTCCTGCCAGAGATCGCGAATGTCCGTCGGCTCGGCCGCCACCTGGCCCTGGCGGTAGACCCGATACCGCGGGAGGTCGGTGCGGAGGTCGGCGCCCGGGGCCACGTGCACGGGCTCCGGGTCGCCCGGCGCCGTCATGTCGACCAGCGGCATCGGCCGGCTGTTCGCCTCGCAGAAGGCGCGGAACTCGTCCGCGGCCTCGGCGGGGAGGATGGCGAGGTTCGCCTGCAGGTGCCCGAGGCAGAGTCCGCTGGTCGGGCCCGTGTACCCGCCCGATCGGATCAGGGTCCGAACCGCTGACGGTGCCGCTCGGGTCAGGTCCAGGTCCGCGCTGGTCACGGGTCCACCCTACCGCGAGGCGCCGGGTGCCTTGCTCGGCGCCCGCCGATCGATCTCCTCCAGCTCCTCCTCGGTCGGCTCCCACTCCCCAGCGATCGCGTTGTCGCGGACCTGCTCCGGCGAGGTGGCGCCGGCGATCACCGAGCCGACGGTGGGCTGGGCGCCGAGGCCGCCGATCGCGATCTCGAGCAGCGAATGGCCGTGCTCCCGGCCCCAGGCCTGGAGCGCCTCTACCCGATCGAACTTCGATTCAGTCAGGTAGGCGTCGCGCCCGTGGAGCCGGCTGCCTTCCGGAGCCCCTGCCTCGCGCGTGACCTTCCCGGTCAGAAGCCCCATCGCGAGCGGGAAGAAGGGGAGCATGCCCAGGCCGTAGTTGTCACAGGCCGGGATCACCTCCCGCTCGGCGTCGCGCTCCAGCAGGGAGTAGTGGTTCTGCGCCGAGATGAACGGGGCCCAGCCCCCCGCCTCGGCCACGTGCGCCGCCTGCGCGATCTGCCAGCCGGCGAAGTTGGAGTGGCCGAGGTAGCGGACCTTGCCTTCCTTGACCAGCTCGTCGCCCGCGGCGAGCGTCTCCTCGATCGGGGTCAGCGGGTCCGGGGTGTGCAGCTGGTAGAGGTCGATGTAGTCGGTGCGCAGACGCCGCAGCGACGCCTCCACCGCGCGGCGCATGTAGGAGCGGCCACCCTTCAGCCCCGCCGCCGGCCCATAGCCCATGTCGCTGCTCTGGTGGCCCCACTTGGTTGCCAGCACGACGTCGTGACGATGCCCCTCCAGCACCCGGCCCAGCAGCTCCTCCGACCCGCCCCCGTTGCCGTAGGTGTCGGAGGTGTCGATGAGCGTGATGCCGGCGTCGAGCGCGGCGTCGACCACCGCCCGCGTCCCGCCCAGGTCGAGGCGGGTGCCGAACTGGTTGGATCCGAGGCCGACGACGGAGACGAGCAGGCCTGACTGGCCCAGGGGGCGATAGCGCATGACGCCGATGCTAACCGGCGCGGGACGCATCCCAGTTCATAATGGCTCCCGCCGGTGACTCTGAAGCTGGTGAAGGAGGGTGGAATTCTCGTGCTCGGAGCGCGTGCGCCGCTCATCGGCCGGCGTGGGCCTGCGGTTGCCG
Source organism: Candidatus Dormiibacterota bacterium (assembly GCA_963808785.1). GTDB lineage: Bacteria > Chloroflexota > Dormibacteria > Dormibacterales > Dormibacteraceae > CAVTSA01. The sequence continues at coordinate 13,937 of CAWEGH010000016.1, forward strand.
GGGGACCAATCCGCACGGCCGCCGGCGTCGAATACCCAGGATGAGCGCCGGCGACGTGCGGGGAGAGCGGCCGGATCCGGGCTCCGCGGGAGTGCGGGACCGCGATCTGGACCGGCTCCTGCGCCTGGTCGCCCGCGGCGACAACAAGGCGTTCGAGGAGGTCTACGATCGGCTGGCCGACGCGGTCTACGGGTTGATCCGCAAGGTGCTGCGCAATCCCGCGCAGTCGGAGGAGGTCGCTCAGGACGTGCTGCTCGAGGTCTGGCGCACCGCGTCCCGGTTCGACCCCGGCCGTGGCAGCGCGACCACCTGGGTGATGACGATCGCGCATCGCCGCGCGATCGACCGGGTGCGGTCCGAGACCGCCGCCGCCGAGCGGGCCCAGCGGGCGCCGCAGGCTTCGGTCCCGGCGGACGAGGTCGCCGAGACCGTGGAGGCGAGCCTGGACGCCGAGCGGGTGCGCCGGTGTCTGGAAGGACTCACCGATCTGCAGCGGGAGTCGATCACGCTCGCCTACTACGGCGGGTACAGCTACCCCCAGGTCGCGGCGCTGCTGAAGGCGGCGCTGGGCACGATCAAGACCCGGATCCGCGACGGCATGATCCGCCTCCGTGACTGCCTCGGGGTGACCTGGTGAGAATCGGGCGTCAGGATCTGCACCTGCTCACCGGGGCCTACGCGCTCGACGCCCTCGAGGGGCCGGAGCGCGACCGGTTCGAACACCACCTGGACCGCTGCCGGTCGTGCGCCAACGAGGTCCGGGGGCTGGCGGCGACCGCGACCGGGCTCGGCCTCGCGGCCGCCGAGCCGCCGCCGGCGGAGTTGCGTTCCCGGGTGCTGGCCGCGGCCACCGTGACGAGGCAGCTGCCACCCGAGACGGCCGGCGTGGCATCCCGGCGCCCGCTCGCCGGCGCCCCGTGGGTCTCGCGACTGGCGATGGGGGTGGCAGCGGCCTGCCTCGTCATCGCGGTGGCCTTCGGCGTCATTGCGATCTCCGCCCAGCAGCGGCTCGCGGCCGTTCAGGCGCAGGACCGGGCGATCGCGGCCGTGCTCGCCGCGCCCGACGCTCAGGTCGTGACCCAGTCCACGACCCAGGGCGGCACCGCCACGGTCGTGGTCTCCCAGGCCCAGGGCAAAGTGGTCGTCACCACCCACGGGCTGGCGCGACTGCCGGCGTCGAAGGTCTACCAGCTCTGGTTCCTCGGACCGCCCCGGGTCCGGTCGGCCGGGCTGCTGCCTGCTCCCAGTGGAGGACGGACCGCCCCCGTGCTGGCGTCGGGACTCCGGGCCGGAGACGAGATCGGCATGACGGTGGAGCCGGCCGGGGGGACGTCACATCCGACGACCACCCCCATCCTTGTCATGCAACTTCCATCCTAAGGGCAGCGTCCCCTCCCGTTTTGCCAGAGTATCCACACTCCGTCCCTACCGGGCGCGGTTTGACGTCAGAGTGTGGACAGTCTGGCGGTTGGCGGTGTCCTACCAGCGGAAATGAGCGACGTCGCCGCCAGAGACGGTCGCGGTGCCGGCGGGCGTGTCGTCGTCGCGCCACACCGTGTACTCGCCCGCCGGCAGGCTGATGTAGACGGCGGCGTAGCTGACGCCCGCCGCAGTAAGGCGTTCCCGGACCAGCGAGTGCGTGCGTCGCGCCCGCTCGCCGGCTCCGGCGGCGCTGATCTCGATCTCGCGTCCGTTCAACTCCGGCGGAGCATCCAGCACCAGGACCCCGATGCTGCCGCCCAGGTCGAGGACGACGCTGCCGGAACGGGACGGCGGGTAGGCGTGCTCGGTCATGGCGTGCGCTCCTCTTTAGGACGGTGTCGTGAACCCGCTGTACGGCACCCCGAGGTAGGGAAAGGCACTGAGAAAGCCGGACGGGACGCTCGCCGGGGTGAGGCCGTCCGTGACCGCGCCGGCCGCGCCGTCGGGTGTGAACGACTTGTTCACCAGCGGGTAGGTCGCGCCGGCGATCGCACGCAGCTCGATCGTGACGACGTCGTCGGTCACGCGCCGGCCGTTCGGGAAGCCCGCGAGATCGCCGCCCAGGATGCCCAGCGTGTTGGGGGTGGCACTGGGTGGGATGGCGGTGTTGAGCCGCATCATGTCCGCCAGCACGTCACCGGTGAAGTTTTGGAAGCCGGGCACGATGCCGGACGGGAGGCCGGTAAGCAGGATCGCCTCCAGGTCGGCACGCGGCGCGCCCGACTGGACCAGGCTCGCCAGGTTCGGAAAGACACCGGGGTAGAGCGCCGGCAGCAGGGAGGCCAGCTCCGGCTGGGTGACGTTGGCGGCGAACAGCTTGTCTGCCGACGGCGGCAGTGAGTTCCAGAAATCCTTCTTGCCGAGCGGGACCAGGACCTCGTTGAACAGCGGGTTGGCGAGCCTGGACACCTGCTCGAAGGGGCCGGTGTTGATCGTCTTGCCTTCGGCCCTGATCCGCACGGCGTGACGGCTGGCGGCCGTCCAGGCGCCGATTACGGAAGCGGGGTCGCTCACATCGTGGGGGCCCGGCCGGCGCAGCAGCGCGGTCGGGACCTGGATCGCGATCGAGTGCACGTTCAGCGCCGCGATCGCGTTCACACCCGGCGCCGGGGAGCTGAAGATGTGCATGCCGTACTGGTTGTGGAGCTGCTCGAACGGCCGCAGGTCGGCGAGGTCGAACACCGCCCCCAGGTCGACGTAAAAGCCGTCGGCGCGCTGGCCGGCGAAGACCTGGATGCCGCCGGGCAGGTCATGGACGGCGGACGCCGCCAGCCCCGCGTAGTCGGGGGTGGAGAGCGGCCCGATGTTGCACGGTGGGCAGGGCAAATCGGTGCCCAGCACCTGAGGCCTGCCGTCCTGGACGGCGGTCACCGAGTAGAACTGTCTGCTGTTCCAGTTCGGGCTGTCGAGCGTCAGGATGGGTCCTGTGTTGTACAGGAACGTGGCCGGATTCCGCAGCTGGGTCTGGAACCGGAACTGGTAGACGATGTCGGCCAGGCCGTCACCCGAGTTGTCGATGTGAATCTCATAGAGGACGTCGTCGCCGAACGCGTAGAAGTTGGGGCCCCCGGCCGGCCCTTGCAGTGGGATGTAGTTGGCGATGAGGGTGACCGTGTCGGGCCGGTCGGGGCTGACGAACGCATACACATCGGTGCTGTCGGCGACCGGGTCCTTGGCGATCTCCGGTGCCTCGCGGTGCGATGACATGACGAAACCTCACAGCAGTCGGCGCTGGGTCAGCGCGTTCAGGGGGGAGCCGGACGGACCTACACGGCACGCGGCGCCAGCGACGCGACCATGGCCGCCAGCGAGCGATTGGTGTGGTGCCGCTTGGTGGTGCCGGCGAAGATATCCATCTCGCCGGAGCGGGGATCTGCCAGGTAGATGACGATCGGATTCGAGGCCACATCGGTCGCCGGGCGCGGGTCCCCAGGTGATTGCGCCGCGCCCCGGTGCAGGCCCGGAGTGAGCGCGTCTCCGAGCGCACCGGCGCCGCCGCCCACAGCGGCCGCGATCCCGACCGCACCGGCGATGGCGCCACCGCGCAGCACCGAACGGCGTGACAGGAGAGACTCCCGCTCGTCTCCGCCCGGCGAGACCCCGGACTCGGCCGGGCGTTCCGTAGATCGCTTACGAGGCATGTCTGTCCCTCTCCGGGGCATGGCACGGCCGGCCGGGTGCCCCTGAAGCATTCCGATTGATGGGATGACGCGGCGGGAAGGGTCGACGGCGGCGTCCGCGCGAGGCATCGTCGCCCGGCCAGGGGGTGGTCCGAACCGGAATGCCGCCCGCCGGCATGACGTGCCGGGGGCCGGTCCGTGTCCCCTGGTGTTACATCCCCTCTTCGGAGCCGCCGCCGGATCGGATGGGTGTTTCAGTAGCAGCCGATCCGCGACGCCGGCGCCGGCGGGGTTGCCCCCGGAGATGCACCAAGAGCGCCGGAATAAAACCGGCATGAAGCAAGGAAGGAAGGAGTCCGACATCGAAGGAGTAGCGACCCACGATGGCCCCGAGTCATGCGTGCTGGTAGGCCGGCAGCCGGGTCAGGCCCGAAACCGGTACCGCAAGGGCCAGTGCGAAGCGTTGACAGGGGGCATGCAGGCCGGGCTATTGAGCCGCGAGAACCATACCCTGGGTGCCGACAGGATTTGGTGCGCTGGAAGGCAACATCGTGACCGGGCGTTAAACGCGACCCGGGCACGGACCCCGCGCGGTCGAAGAACCAGGGTCATCGACATCGAGCGGATCAACCGCATCCGACAGGTCGTGCGCCCCATCATGGCCCGATGTCGCTCGCCCCGAAGCCGTCAGTCGCGGACGTCGATGAGGCCGTCGTGCGGCTTGGGCTGCGTTCCGACGGCACCACGTTCTCCTCTCTATCGTCACTTCTGCGACCGGTCATCCTCGACGGGCACCCTGCGTTCCTCAAGGTGACGAACGAGCCGGAGGAGCTTGCGGGCGCACGGGCGCTCGAGCGCTGGGCGGGTCATGGAGCGGTGCGGGTGCTGCGCCGGAATCACAACGCGATCGTGCTCGAGCGCGCCGGCCCCTCGCTACGTTCGGTCGCAAGCTCTGATCAGAACGCGACCGCCATTCTGTGTAGCGTCGCGGCGCGGCTGCACGCTCGCACGCCTACCGATCTGCGTGGGTTTCCGACGCTGCGACGATGGTTCCAGTCTCTGTTCATCGATGAAACGCCACGATTTGAGCCGGTGAGGGAGATCGCAGATCAGCTCCTCGCCCGTCCCGATCGACGAGTGCTGCTGCACGGCGATATTCATGCAGAGAACGTGCTCGACGGCGGCGGGCGTGGCTGGCTCGCGATCGATCCAAAGGGAATCGTTGGCGCGCGGGCGTTCGACTACTGCAACATCTTCACGAACTGGACCCTGGAGCAAGTGATAAGCAACTTCGAGGCCCGATTACGCGTCGTGTCAGCCGTCACAGGCATCGACTGTCTCGACCTGCTGCGTTGGATCGCGTCCTGGTCCGCGCTTTCCGGCCTCTGGCACCTGGAGTCCGGTCATGAAGTGGCGGCTGCGTTGCCCCACGCGGTCACCGATCTTGCGCTCCGTCGCCTCCGGCAGAACGGCGGACTGAGTCATTGATCGGGGACCACGGTGGGCGTGCTTTGGCCTGGGCCGAATCAGCTCACGAAGATCCGCAAGGACGCCATCTCGAAGGAAGGGATCGTTCCTCGGCAGTCGTCCTGGGGGGGACGCCCGGCAGGGCGCCAGTGGCTGAGGCCGGCAGCGGAGGAGTCGTCAGAGGATGGCGACCGGGCGGCAAGGGCCCCCATGGCCGCCGCAGATCTTCAACGGGAAGCCTGCGAACGTGAAGCGGCGATTCACAACCTGATCGAGGTTGGCCAGGTTCTCGTAGTGGGTGATGTGTTCGCGCCGGCACATCAAATGAATGGGGTAGACCGTGCTCGCGGGGTTGTCGGGCGTGGGGCTGTCCACACCGAACGACTTGATACGGCGCTTGACGATCCACTCCGCGGCCGACGCGTCGAGGCCTGCGAAATCGGTCAGATAGCGCGGATCGCCGTAGTGGCGGTTCCAGTCGGCCGTGTAGAACAGGATGATGTCACCCACGTGGACATCGACTGGTGAGGCGGCCTCCAGTCGGTCGAGGTCGTCCGCACCGACGTCCGCTCGGGGCGCGAAGCCGCTCAGATCCAGACAGACTGCGGGCCCGTAGAACAGTTCCAGCGGCATCCGATCGATGGTCTCCGCAACCGGATCAGGATCAAAATGGGAGAAGGAGTCGACGTGGGTGGGGCCGTTGTCGCTGAGGATCAGGCCGGTGGTCTGGAACGAGAATCCCCCCTCGAAGCGGGTTGCCGTCTCCTGGTGGGTTGAGTGCACGAATTGCACCGTCTTCAAGTGGCCTGGGTACACCGTCATCCCCTCGAAGATGTCCTGGGACAGGTCAACCAACGCCATCGCTACCTCCACCAGGAGATGCCCATGCCTGAGGTGACGTTCAGGTTTTTGCCGGTCACCTCCGCGGCTTCGTCCGGTGCCGGGCAGGCACACGCGGCTGGCACCAGGTCGTTGACGGCGTGGGAGTAGCCACGACGCAAGAGCCAGCCCCCCATCGGACGCCCCCTGGTCCAAAGCCCCGCTAACCCGCCGCCGGTCCGCGAGACGCGACTCTCGATCGGCTCCATCTCTCCATCTCCCTCCAGAGCACCTTCCCGGGCAGGGTCACGCCGCTTGACGACGAAACGACCTACCGATAATATTCTATAGAACATGGGGAGACGGCAAGACGGTGTGACAAAACGCCCCCCACCCACCGTGGACCACGTGCCGCGCCGGTCGTACCGCGACCATGTCCGCAACCGCATTCGGGAGGCCATCTTGAGCGGCGAGTTCCAACCCGGGGAACATCTGAACGAGCTCGACATGGCGTTCAGGTTCGGCGTCAGCGCGACTCCCGTCCGGGAGGCGTTTCGGGAGCTGCAGCAAACCGGGCTGATCATCGCCGTCCCTCACCGAGGAGCGGTCGTCCGGTCCCTGACACACCAAGACCTGGCTGAGATGTACTCACTGCGGGCGCATCTGGAACGGCTTGCTGTCCGTCTGGCGCTGGCCAAGCTGACCGCCGAGGACCTCGACCGCCTCGAGCGCTTGATCGACGAGATGGAGCAGGAGGCGCGGGCGGGGCGCGTGGAGGCGATGGTCGAGATCGATGTGGCCTTCCATCGGCTCTTGGTGGAGCGGTCGGACCACCGTCTCCTACTTCGGACGTGGGAGGAGATCCACCCCTCGCAGTGGACGTACGTAACGGTGCGGGTGCTGGCCGAGAAGGGGCCGCTCTACATCGCACAGAGGCACCGTCCCCTGCTGGAGGTGGTGCGCCACGGCACGCCGGAGCAGATAGAGGAGGCGATAGCGGAGCACATCGACGAGATCGGGATCGAGGCGCTGAGCGTCTTCGACGCCGGTATTGGCCGGGAGATGGTGACCAGGGAGCGGGTAGGGCAGGCGTGAGGTCCTTCCGGGATCCACCGAAGGGCGTCGGGCAAGGAGGTTTTTTCAGGTGAGAAACTGGCTACACAACGGCTTTACCAGGCTGGGGGTCGCACTCACCGCGGTACTGCTCTTGGCGGGGGTCGGGCTCGTGCCGCAGCAGGCGGCGGCGCGATCGTCACCAACCAGCAGTGCCCCGGTGACGATCAACATCTGGCTCACGTCCACGGTGCCTTCGCTGACTACGGGCATCCCTGAGTTCGAGAAGCTGCACCCGAACATCAAGGTGTCGACAGACATTATTCAAGGGTCGACGTATTCAACCAAGCTTGACCTCGGCATGAAGTCGTCGAGCCCTCCTAACCTGTTTGAGACCTGGGGTGGCGGTCTGAACTTTGCCAACTTCCTGCCCAGTCATCTCATAGTGAACCTCTCGAACATTTATCCACAGCTCCAGAAGAACTACCTGCCCACGGTCCTCGCCCCGATCGAGAGTGGAGGCCAGGTGTACGCGGTCCCGTTTACCGGAATTCAACCTGACGTCTTCTTCTACAACAAGCAGGCCTTCAGCCAGGCGGGAATCCAGTCGCCCCCGACGACCTGGACCCAGCTGCTGTCGGACATTTCAGCCCTCAAGAAGCACAACATCATCCCGATCGCACAGGGCAGCGAGACCTGGACCGAGATGATGTGGCCTCAATATCTCGCCGCGCGTCTGGGCGGCAAGGCCTTCTGGACCCCGGTCATCGGTGAAAAAGCGAACGCCTGGTCGAGCCAGTCGATGACGAGCGCGCTGAACTACACCGAGAAGTTGATTCACCAGAACCCATTCGAGCCCGGCTATCAGGGAATCCAATACGCCAACGGTGAACCCACCAAGATGGTGGCCACTGGACAGGCTGCGATGGAGCTGATGGGGGCGTGGGAATTGGGTAACTTCCAGACCGAGACGCCGGGGTTCGCGAGCGGCACGAACATGGGCTACTTCGCGTTCCCCAGCGTCCCCGGCGACGGCGCAAACAAGGACACGGTGGCCGGCAATCCAGCTACCTATTTGGGGCTGGCAAGTCATGCACCAAACCGTGAGCAGACTGAAGAGTTTCTCCAGTTCATGCTGAGCAAACAGTTCTCCAACATTCTCCTCCAACAGGGCACGCCGCCCGGAACGACGAGCGCGGCATCTGACATCTCCCGCACGAAGCTGAACCCTGTGATCAAGCGCTGGGACGAGTTCGCATGGAACCTGACCAAGGCAGCGCCCTATTTCCAGCAGTCCTGGGACCAGGCCCTTCCTCCGGGGATCTCGACCGAGATGACCACTGACGTCGGGAAGGTGTTCGCCGGGAGCATGTCCCCTCAACAGTTTTCTTCCGACCTCGACGCACAGGAATCGAATGCAGGATAGGTCGCTGCGGCAGCGTATCGGAGTGTCGGGGCTGGCTTTGCCAGCCCTGGCACTTTTCACGATCTTCGGGCTCGTCCCCCTGATACTGATGGTCGTGCTGAGCTTCACCAACTACAGCACCACCAGCATCTCGCCAACGTCATGGATCGGTGCGGCGAACTGGGTCCGGCTGGCCCATGACCCTGTAGTTCGCCAGGGGATCGAGCTGACTCTGCTCGTCATGCTACTGTCGTGGGTCTTCCAGACCGGCCTCGGTCTCCTCATCGGAGTATTTCTGGCCGGCCGACAGCGGTACCTCGTGGCGTTGAGCGTCGTGTACTTTCTGCCCATCATTTTCTCCGCCGCCGCGATCGCGGTGGCGTGGGAGAACCTGCTGACGCCGTATTCGGGGGGCGTGGCCCTCGTCTTGCAGCACGTAGGCATACACTATCCGGTCCTCTGGCTGGCGACTCCCGGGCAGGCCATCTATGTCGTCATTGCGGCTATCTGTTGGCAGTTCGTGCCCTTCCAGTCGACACTGTTCCTGGCCGGCGCCCGCGGGATCCCGCGCGAACTCTATGACGCGGCCGTCATCGACGGTGCCGGGCGCATGCGGACCTTCACCAGGATCACGGTTCCGCAGCTGAGAAACACGATCGTCACCTCGTCGATCCTGGTTCTGGTGGGCTCTCTTCTCTACTTCGATCTGTTCCTGATTATGACCGATGGCGGCCCGGCCACATCGACGACGGTGTTGTCCCTCGCTATGTACATCCGCGGCTTCTCAAGTGATCAGCAAGGGTATGGATCGGCCATCGCGACCGTGCTGGCCTTGGGTGGCCTGCTCCTGTCTCTCGCCATCGTCCGATTGAGCGGATTCGGACAGATGCGAAGTCAGCAGGAGGGAGTGTGATGGCCTTCGAGACGGTCGCGACTGGCACTCGGCAGATTGGAGTCAGTCGGCTCCGGCCTCGGGGGGCCCCGAACCCCGCTGCGGCAGTCTTCGGCCTGATCTGGCTGGTGATCGTCGCAGTGCCCATCTGGTACGTCCTGCTGGCGAGCCTTCGCTCACAGGAGGCTTACGCGTCCGACAATCCACTTGTGCCGCAAGGCCCGCTCACCCTGTCGAACTACCTTTCCGTTCTGCAGCAGGGTTTTACCCAGTACGTCGCGAACAGTGTCATCGTGACAGTGTCGACCGTGGTGATCTCGACCACCTTTGCATTGTTGGCGGGCTACGCGATTGTACGTGCTCAAAATACCTTCACCAGGACGACATTCCGCATCTTCCTGCTGGGACTGGCTATCCCAGGCACTGCAGTGCTGATCCCGCTCTACGTGGTGGTCAGCGCAATCCACCTCTACAACAGCTTCTGGGCGATCATCCTCCCCTCGGCGGCCTTTGGCCTACCGGTCTCGATCCTGATCATGACCACCTTTCTTCGCGATGTCCCTCGCGAACTCTTTGAGGCCATGGCGATCGATGGGGCAAGAGACACCAGCGTCCTGCTCCGGCTGGTGGTGCCCATCAGCCGGCCCGCCATCATCACCGTGATGGTCTTCAACACCTTGGGTGCCTGGAACGGGTTCGTCTTTCCTTTGATTCTGACTAACAGTTCGGCCTACCGCGTGCTTCCTCTGGCGGTCTACAACTTTCAATCCCTGTACAGCGTGAACGTCCCCGCCGTGCTGGCGACGGTCGTGATCTCTGCGTTGCCGATGGTGGTGCTGTACGCGTTTGCTCGCCGTTATCTGGTGCGCGGGCTGGTGGCCGGGTACTCGAAGTAGGACACGAGCGTGGGACGGAGCGGTCGCCACACCTTCAGGTCAGCCGCGGGGTGGCTGCCACAATACCGACCACGGCGACCGCCCTCGACTGCAACCAAGGAGCATCCATGGCAAGGATCCTGATTACGGGAGGCGCTGGCAGGCTGGGCCGCAACTGCGCCAGGGAGTTCGCTGAATACGGACACGAGATCGGTCTACTTGATCGTCTTGCGCCGGCGGAGGAAGTGGCGGCGCTGGCCGCGCCCGATCGCATTTGGCGCGGCGAGCTCTGGGACGGGCACACCGTGGAGGAGGCGGTCGCCGCCTTCCGCCCCCAGGTCGTGATTCACCTCGGCGCAAACCCGGGACCCAGTGATCACCCGAAGCACCGGCAGACAGGTGGTCAATACTCAACCGTGCCCCGGGACGACACCTTCAAGTCCAACGTCCTGGGCACGTACTACGTGCTCGACTCGGCGGTCCGGCACGGCGTCGGGAAGGTGGTGGCGGCGAGCAGTTACTTCGTGCTCGGCCTGGGCAACCGCATCTCGGACGATCCCTGGTCGCTCGACTACCTGCCCATCGACGAAGACCATCCACTGGCCCCGGAGGACACCTACTCGCTGTCGAAGCTCCTGAACGAGGAGATGTACCGGGCTTACGCCCGCGCCTATGGGCTCCAGACCGTAGCCCTCCGGCTGATGGGTGTCTACTACCACGAGTCAGAACCGCCGGAGCGGCGCTTTCGGGAGCGGCCGGATCCACCCCAGGGCACCCGCGGCCTGGGGGCCGACGTCTGGTGCTATGTCGACGGCCGGGACGCAGCCCAGGGCTTCCGCCGGGCCGCCGATGCCGGGGGACTCGCTCCTTTCGAAGCCTTCTACCTGGTCACCGACCGGAAGATCCGAGAATCGCCCCGGTACTGGCTGGAGCGCTACTACCCGGAGCTGATGTCGAGGGTGAGAGACCTCGGCCAGTGGGACCCTCTGGTGTCAGCCCAGAAAGCGCGACGCCTGCTGGGCTACCGGCCCCAGCACTCCTGGCTGGCCGAGTTCCCTGACGGCGTCCCGACGCCGCCGACTCATGTCTAGCCGAGGCGCCGCGCCGGTCGAACCGGCCCAGATCGGCCACACCGCGATCACGTGGCCGTTCACGCCCGAGGGGGCACGACAGGCGATGGACGAGCTGGCACCCCTCGGTTACCGAGCGGTGGAGCTGTTCGGGTTCGTCCTCGACGCTTACCCGGGCGGGGTGCAGTCGGTGCGAGAGGACCTGGAGCGGACTGGGCTCCGGCTGGCGGCCGCCTATTGCTCGGCCCCCTTGATCGACCCTGGGACTCGCGACCAGGATGTGGCGGCGATGGAGCGGTGGGCGGCCATGGTGCGGGACCTGGGCGGCGGGGTCGTGGTGGTCGGCGCCGGCCGGCGCAAGAAGCCGGCCTACCGACCCGAGGACTACCACCACCTGAGCCGGACGCTGGACGAGATCGGCCGCCGCTGCCGCGAGCTCGGGGTGCTGGCCTGCTTCCATCCGCACACCGGCACCCCGGTCGAGACGCGGGAGGAGATCGATCGCGTCATGATGCAAATCGATCCCGGCCTGGTCCACTTCGCGCCCGACACGGGTCAGATCGCCAAGGGTGGCGGCGACCCGGTGGAGGTGGTGCGGACCTACCGTGAGCAGGTCCGCCACGTGCACCTGAAGGATTACGCCGGCGGCGAGACGCAGCTGGACGCGAACGGAGAAGGCCCCGACCGCACGGGTTGGCTGGACTACCTTCCACTGGGCCGCGGCGTGGTCGATCTGGCGTCGATCGTGCGGGTGCTGGAGGGCGAGGGTTATGGGGGCTGCTGGATGGTGGAGCTTGACGGAACGCCGAGCGCCCCGCTGCCCCCCCGCGAGGCGGCCGCGGCCAGCAAGACGGAGCTCGACCGGTTGCTCGGGGCCACCCCTGAGCGCGCCTGAGGAGGAGGGGTTCGGTGAGGTTCGGAGGCAAGACAGCGCTGGTCACCGGTGCCAGCCGCGGCATCGGGCGGGCGATCGCGCTGGCGCTGGCTCGCGAGGGGGCGGACGTCGCGGTCAACTACGTGAGCCGGCCCGAGCAGGCGCGGGATGTGGCCTGTGAGATCGAGAGGTTTGGACGCCGGACGGTGGTGCTGGAGGCGGACGTGGCCCGTCGCACCGAGGTGGAGGCGATGGTGGAGCGCGCCGGTGCCGAGCTGGGCCCGCTCGACATCCTGGTCAACAACGCGGGAATCGAGACCATCGTGCCACTTACCGACCTGAGCGACGAGCAGTGGGACCGGGTGACCGACGTCAACCTACGCGGGAGCTGGCTCTGCGCGCAGGTGTTCGCCCGCCGCCTGATCGCGGAGGGGCGCCGGGGCAGCATCGTGAACCTGGGCTCGATACAGGCCGGCCTCGCTCTGCCGGGCAGAACACACTACGCGCCAACCAAACGGGGGGTGGAGGCCTTGACCTGCAACCTTGCCGCCGAGCTGGCGGAGTACGGGATCCGTGTCAACTGCGTGCACCCGGGCGTGATCGAGACCGACATGACACAGTGGGTGATCAAGGACCCCGAGGTGTTGCCGGTGGTGCTGGACAAGATCCCGCTCCATCGTGCCGGGCAGCCTGAGGAGGTGGCGCCGGCCGTCCTCTTCTTCGCCGACGACGCAACCTCCGCCTATGTGACCGGGCAGCACCTGTACGTCGACGGCGGGATGCTGGTCGTCTGATGGCCGCCCTGCGCAAGACCATAAGGGATGACACCCCGACCCGGGACGTGGTGGGGGTGGCCGGCCTGGGGAGCATGGGTGCTGCCATCGCGGGCCGGCTGCTCGACGTCGGCTACGAAGTCTGGGTGACCAATCGCTCGCCCCAGAAGGCGGAGCTCCTGCTGGAAGCCGGCGCACGTTGGGCGCCGACCCCGCGCCAGCTCGCCGCCCGGGTGCCGGTCGCCATCACCATGGTGAGCGACGACACGGCTCTGGAGGCGGTGATGGGGGGAGAGGATGGCATCCTCGCCGGTGCCCGTCCCGGTGTGCTGTGCGCCGACATGAGCACCGTCTCCCCAGACGCCTCCGCACGCGTTGCCGCGGCCTGCGCGCGCGCCGCCGTGCCGTTCTTGCGAGCGCCGGTATCCGGCGGCCCGGGGCTCGCGGCATCCGGGAGGCTGGGCGCGCTCCTTTCCGGGCCGCCCGACGCGCATGCCCGCTTCCGGCGGCTGCTGGAAGCGCTGTCGAACAGTGCCTTTTACCTCGGCCAGGGGGAGGAGGCACGAGTCATGAAGCTTGCGCTCAACATGCTGATCGGAACTACCGTGGTCGGGCTCGGCGAGGCCCTGGTGTTGGGCGAGCGCTGGGGTCTGGAGTGGGGTCGCATGCTGGAGGTGTTCAGCGCCAGCGCGGTGGGCTCTCCCTTCGTGAAGTACAAGGCTCCGCTCCTGGCTCGGCGCGACTTCCCGCCCGCGTTCACCACCTCACTGCTCGCGAAGGATCTGGACCTGGCCGTGGACCTGGCACGTGAGGTTGATTGCGAGGCGGCTGTCACGCAGCGGGCACGGCAGGTTGTCGGGCAAGCGATCGCTGCCGGGCTGGCTGATGCGGACTCGGTATCCGTGGTGCTGGTGTTGGAACAGCTGGCCCGTGCCCGAGCTGAGACGCGGCTGTGACCCGAGATGGCGATGGAGATCGACGGATGACCAACAGGATCAAGGTCGGGATGGCCGGCTACCCGGCGCCTCCCGGGCTGGCGGCCACGGCGGAGGCCGAGTGGTGGATTGCAGAGGCAGGGCGCCTCGACCTCGACATAGTGCCGTTGGCGACCCGGTCATTCCGAACGGCGGCGGGGGAATATGACGAACCCGCGCTGCGTCATGTGCGCGCCGTGGCTGACGAGGCCAAACTCGAGATCGAGCCGGGGGTGGACCACGTCTTCGCTCTCGCCTCCCACGACCCGGCAGAGATCCGGGCGGCTGAGCGGAGCTTCCGGGCCGCGATGATCCTGGGCGGCCCATACACCAGAACCGGGTACGGGCGCCTGAACGTCGCCACCAGCCGCTTCAACCGCGAGATCGCACTTGCAGACCACGTGGCCATGCTGACGGCCAGCCTGAGGGAGGCGGCGCGGATCGCGGAATCGGTCGGGATCGTGATCGCGGTGGAGAACCACTGCGACTTCACAGGCCAACAGTTGGCACAGATGCTGGTTGACGTGGACTCACCCCATCTGCGGGCGCTGCTCGACACCGGCAACCCCTACACCGTCTTCTCGGACCCCGAAGTCGACATTCGCGCGCTCGCGCCGTGGACGGTAATGACCCATATAAAAGACATGCGGGTGGAGGCGCAGGTGCACCAGGGCGAGGTGCCGTTCCGCGTCGTGGGATGCGCGGTTGGCGAGGGCCATGTCGATGTCGAGAACGCGATCCGTCTGATTTTCGCTCAGGGTGAGCGGGGCACCGACCTCCCCCTGGTCGTGGAAACCGGCTGGCCATCGCTCGCGTCGGGGGAGGACGCCAATGTGGTCCGGCGGGACGCGCTCGTCCGTTCAGCGCTGCGCATCCGTGAGATGGTCGCCGGCATGGAGTTCGCCCGTGATCTGATCGCCTCCATCTGAAGGGGGGCCGGCCCGAATCGAACGCGGCTGGACGGAAAAGTGGGAACCTGAGCTCCGACCAAGCACCTCCCGCGTCGGGGACACCCGACTTGCGGAAGGAGTAGGAACTGATCTGGTCGCGGCTTACCTCGGTCGAGGGTCCGGCGGCTTGGACCTTGCCGTCCACTCCCACGGCGACGACCTGGTCTGACAAGACCGTACCGACTGCGTTCCACGTGACGATCTTTGCGCGGGTGGTTCAGGGCCGACCACGGATCCCGACCGAAGGGCATCGACGACATTCGCTCATACCCCCTTTCGGATAGGAATGGATTTGCGACCACCTGGTAATCACCCCAGGAACGGCTCAAACACTTCAGACCGCTTCTACCCCTTGTGCTCGACGCGGACTCGCACGTACCCGCGTGGCGTCGGGACGTGGACAAGCAACAAGCCTTGCGTGAGTTGGGTGCGGACCTCGTCACTCGCGATCGTGCCAGGCAGCCGGACGCTCCTCTTGAAATGGCCACGGGGCAATTCCAAGCGGCGTGGAGTCGCGTCAGTGGCCGCCGCCAGGTCGCGGACCCCGCGCACCGTCACGGTCTCGTCGGTGGCGACCACCTGGATATCCTCCTGCCGCACACCGGGAACCGCGAAACAAAGAAGGAAGCCGTCTGGACGCTCGAAGACGTCGACCTCCGGGCGCCATGCCGGCCCGCCTGGATCGACTCCTCGAGTCGTCTGCTCAGGGTCGAACATCGCGCTCCGCACTCCTACCTGGCGATCTTCCACGAGGCGGCCTTTCGGTTGGATACCCATTCTGAGGATCGAGAAACGCCACCGCGGTTTCGCTCGCCAGCGTGCAGGGAACCCTCATCGCATGTCCGACATCGATGAGGATGGGTTCCGGCGGTGCCCCGTCTGCGGGCGCGAGCAGGCGGACTGGACCGAGAATGACGGCGAAGGCGTCATGGTTTCCGGCATCATCTACTGCTCCGTCGACTGCGCCCAGCGCGACCAGGGTCGCTGAGGCGAAGTCTTCGCGTCGCCGCGGATCACAGGGCCCCACCGAGGGCGCAGGGAGCCCCCAAGCCGAGGGAGCCCCCTGCGCGAGGTGAGGAGAGCGTCAGTAGTCGGGCGGCATCGGCGGGGCGGCTGGTTTCTGCTCCGGGATCTCGGTCACCAAGGCCTCGGTCGTCAGCACCATGGCCGCAATGGAGGCCGCATTCTGCAGGGCAGACCGGGTCACCTTGGCCGGGTCGACGATGCCGGCGTCGAACATGTCGACCGGTCGGTCATTGAGCGCATCCCAACCGTGGCCGGGTTTGCCCCTGCGAACCAGATCGACGATGACCGAGCCCTCGCCGCCCGCGTTGGCTGCGATTTGACGCACGGGTTCTTCGAGCGCTCGGCGCACGATCGCGACCCCGGTCGCCGGATCACCGCTGAGGCCGGCGTTGGCGTCCAGGACCTTCTGGGCCTGCAGCAGGACCGTGCCGCCACCGGCGACGATGCCCTCCTCGACCGCCGCCTTGGTCGCCGAGAGGGCGTCCTCGATTCGGTGCTTCTTCTCCTTCTGTTCGACTTCGGTGGCAGCACCGACCTTGATTACCGCCACCCCGCCGGCGAGCTTGGCCAGCCGCTCCTGCAGCTTCTCGCGGTCGTAGTCCGAGGTGGTCTCCTCGATCTGAGCCTTGATGGCCTTGGTCCGGCCCTGGATCGCATCGGCCGACCCAGCACCCTCCACGATGGTGGTGTCGTCCTTGGTGACCTTCACCCGGCGGGCTCGCCCCAGCTGATCCAACTGTGTCTGGTCCAGCTTGAGGCCGAGGTCCTCGGAGATGACCTGGCCGCCGGTGAGAATCGCCATGTCCTCCAGCATCGCCTTGCGGCGGTCGCCGAAGCCAGGCGCCTTGACGGCGACGACCTGCAGGGTGCCGCGCAGCTTGTTCAGGATCAGGGTGGCTTGCGCCTCACCCTCGACATCCTCGGCCACGATGAGGAGCGGCTTCCCGACCTGAATCACCTTCTCCAAGAGCGGCAGCAGGTCCTGGATCGCAGACACCTTACGGTCGGTGATGAGAAGGTAGGGGTCCTCCAGCTCCGCCTCCATGCGATCGGTGTTCGACACGAAGTAAGGCGAGGTGTAGCCACGGTCGATCTGCATACCCTCGACCGTGTCCAGCTCGGTGGCGAGACCCTGGCCATCCTCGACCGTGATCACGCCGTCCTTGCCGACCTTGTCCATGGCGTCGGCGATCAGCTCACCGATCTCCTCGGACTGGGAGGAGATCGCGGCCACCTGAGCCACGTTGGCGTGGCCCTTGACCGGCACCGAGAGACGCCCGATCTCTTCCACGACCGCCTTCACCGCGGACTCGATGCCCACCTTCAGTTGCATCGGGTTGGCCCCCGCGGCGACGTTGCGAAAGCCCTCGTTGATCATGCTCTGGGCGAGGATGGTCGCGGTCGTGGTGCCGTCGCCGGCCACGTCGTTGGTTTTGGTGGCCACCTCCCGGAGCAGCTGAGCCCCGGTGTTCTCCTCGGGGTCTTTGAGCTCGATCTCGCGGACGATGGTGACCCCATCGTTCGTCACCGTCGGGGCTCCGAACTTCTTTTCCAAGACGACGTTGCGGCCCTTCGGCCCCAAGGTGATGCGAACCGAGTTCGCGACGGTGTCGATGCCGCGGCGCAGGTTCTGGCGCGCCTCTACGTCAAAGGCAACTGCTTTTGCCATCTTCCGGTACCTCCTTCCGGGCCCTACTTTCCGTTCGGCATGACGGCGAGCACGTCCCGCTCGCTCAAGATCAGGTAGTCGTCGCCGTCGAGCTTGAACTCGTTGCCGGCGTACTTCGCGTAGAGGATGCGGTCGCCCACCTTCACCTCCGGTGGGGCCTTGCTGCCGTTCTCCAGCAGCCGGCCCGGACCGACCGCTTCGACCACTCCCTCTTGCGGTTTCTCCTTGGCGGTGTCGGGAATGACGATGCCGCTCTTGGTGGTCTCCTCACGCGCCAGCGGCTTGATCAACACCCGATCTGCCAGTGGTCGGACATTCATACCTACAAAACCTCCCGCGGTGATCCAGATATGGGCGGTGGGACCGTACCCCGTGGCCGCCGATCCAAAACCTGATTTAGGGCACCCAAGCGACCCGCCCCGGTGCGGTTTCCGTGGCGCGGCGCCGCGACCGCTCTCGACGCTCTCCCGTCAATCGCCTCGCTCTCCCACGGCTCTCCGATCGTGTCAGGACTGGCAGGCCGCCGCCCTGCGGGCGGCCACCACACAGGGCGGCGCTGCTTGGACGCAACGGCACCTGGTCGACCGAAGGCCCGGCCGTGCACCGCGATCGAAGACGCGACCGGGCCAGCTGGATGATCAGGACGATGAACCGGTCAGCTCTGGGCTGCTCTCGCTCTTTTGCCCCTGGCCGCCGATCGGGATCCGCCGCGGCAGGGAGCGCGACGCTTTAGGCAGATACACCCTCAAAAGGCCATTCTCGATCTTGGCCTCGATGTGCTCAGCATCCACGTCACCCGAAAGGCCTAGCCGGCGGAGGGCGCTGCCCCACGCGAACTCCCGAGCCAGCGTCTGTCCCTCCTCGGACTCCCGTCGCTCCTGGCGCTCGGCCTTGATCGTGAGCACACCGTCCGCGAAGGTCACGTCGACGTCGTCAGGTGCGAACCCAGGGACCGGTGCCTCCACCTCATAGCCGTTGGTGGATTCCCGCACGTTCACCGGCAGATACAGCACGCCCGGCCGCCGATCGCGTTGACCATCTCCCAAGGCGCCGTTCATCAGCCGATCAACGGTTCGTTGCATGCTGGCCAAGTCCGCGAAGGGGTCCCACCCGGTAACCATCATCGACATCCCTAAACCACCTCCTGATTTCAAAAGGAGTTCAGAAAGATCGCGGCAAAGACCGTCCTACCCGAGCTGCCCCGCCGCTAAACGTCGGCTGGCAGGTGACCCGTGCAGGGGTTGGAATAACCCCAGTCTGGCTTGTCAACCGCGCGTGGCCGCCGGCGTGGCCGTGTCCCAGAGGATCTGCGGCCACGGGGAGGGCACCTCGCCCTGCGGGATCACGATCAGCGCCGGATCGGTCGCCCCGCGCCGCTCCCGCAGCAAGCGCGTCAGCTGCGCCGGGTCATCGACCGGGGTGGCAGCGACGCCGAACGCGTGCGCCAGCTCGACGAAGTCCGGGTTGACCAGGGTCGTCCCCACGTACCGGCCGTCGAAGTCCTCCTTCTGGGTCCGCCGAACGTTGCCCCACCAGCCGTCGACGAAGAGCAAGACCGTGACCCCGATCTGGTTCGCGCGCGCGGTCGACAGCTCCTGCAGCGTGTAGCCGAAGCCGCCGTCGCCGGCCAGCACGCAGACGTCGCGGTCGGGCGCCCCGACCTTGAACCCGAGCGCGGTCGTGAAGCCGAAGCCGAGCGTGCCCTGGTATCCGGCGGTCACGAACGAGAAGCGATCCCGCGCCTCGAACCCGAGCTCGGCCACGAATCCCACCTGGGTCAGGTCGTTGACCACGGTCCCGGTGTCGGCCAGACCTGCCCGCACCGCGCGGACCCAGGACATCTGCGGCTCCAGCAGCTCGAGGTCGCTCCCGGCCGCGATCTTCGCCTCTCGTACCACCTCGCGTGCCGCCGAGCCGGCGGCCATGCCGGCGCCCCGGGGCCCGAGCCGCCGCACCGCCTCTTCAACCTGGCGGGTGCCGAGCTCGGCGTCGCCGATCAGGGCCAGGTCGTAGGTGCGGGCGCCGATGGTATCGCCGTCGTCGATGTTGAGAGCGATCCGCCTCGTCCCCTCGGGCACCGGCATCGGTGTGCCCCGGCGATTGAAGAAGCGGGTGCCGATCGCGAACACGACGTCCGCGTGCGCCAGCACCCGGGGCGTCTGCTGGGTGGGCGCCACCAGCGGATGCGCGTCGGGCACGGCCGAGTGCCCGAACGTGCTGCGCAGAACCGGCGCCCCCAGGAGCTCGGCCAGCGCGAGGACCGCCTGCCCCGCGTCGGCGACGATGGCGCCCCCGCCGACCGCGATCACCGGGAAGCGGGCGCCCGCCAGCAGCCGGGCGGCCTCCTCGACCAGCACCGGGTCTGGGGCGAGCGGTGGTTCGGGCGCGGTCGGGGGCACGACCTCGCTCTCCCCGATCGCCTGCAGCACGTCCGGCGGGAACTCCACCGCGACCGGTCGCGGACGCCCGCTACCGAGCTGCCTGAAGGCCTCTCGCAGCACCCCCGGCACCTCGGCCGGCGTGCGCGCCCGTCCTGTCCACTTGGTCAGCGACCGCAGGATGGCCGTCTGGTCGGGGATCTCGTGGAGGACCCCTCGGCCTTCACCGATCTGATCGCTGGCAATCTGGCCCGCGATCAGCAGTACGCGCGAGTTGCAGGCGTAGGCGGTCGCCAGCCCGGCCAGCGAGTTGAGGACGCCGGGCCCCGGGACCACCATCGCCACGCCGACCTTGCCCGAGGCGCGCGCATAGCCATCGGCCATGTAGGTGGTCGCCTGCTCATGCCGGGTGGTGATGAAGCGGATCGAGGCGCCGTCCCGCGCCAGCCCGTCGATACCCCAGTCCAGCTGGACGCCGGGAAGCCCGAAGATGACCTCGACGCCCTCCGCGACCAGCTGTCGCGCCATCGCCTGACCGCCGGTGATCTGCACGTGCACCTCCCCCTTAAAGCTTGTGTTCCGATCCGCTCAGCCTAGGACGGCAGGATCTCCACCGAACGCTCCTGTGCCGCCGGCTCCGCCACCGGTACCGGCCGCCCGTCCAGGTCCGTCACCAGCGACGACTCCCGGTACCACCTCTCGGGAACCGTGTGTCCCCAGAAGCTGCGCCGCTGGTCGTCCTCCACGCTCCAGCGGATGGGCAGGTAGTCCGGGTCGCCGGTCCAGTAATCCGCGGTGTAAAGCTCGATCCGGTGCCCGTCCGGATCGCGCACATAGAGGTAGAACGCGTTGCTCACGCCGTGCCGGCCGGGGCCCCGCTCGATGGCGTGATGGGCGTGGGCGCCCCCCAACTGGTCGCAGAGCTGGGTGAGGGCAAGCGACTCCGCGGTCCAGAAGGCAAGATGGTGGAGACGCGGCCCGGCCCCGGCCGTCAGCGCCACGTCGTGCACCGCGGGTTTTCGAAAGAGCCAGGCCGCATAGAGCGTGGTGTCCCCTGGCAGGTCGCCCTCGATGTACTCGGAGCAGCGGAAGCCCAGATCGCCGTAGTAGTAGTCAAACGCCGCCTGCACGTCCGGCACGTGCAGGTTGAAGTGATCCAGGCGCTGCATCCGGCCTCCGCGATGGAGGTGGAAGCTCTGCGTGAGGCGCTCCCTCCGTTCCATGGTCGCGAAGTACTCGACCGGGAATCCGAGCGGATCCTGCACCCGCACCGCCCGCCCCTGGCCGCGCTCCTCCCCTGCCTGGAGCCGGCGCACCGGGCAGTCTCGCCCGGCGTAGAACGCAGCCGCGCGGTCGACGTCCTCTTCGGAAGCGACCAGGAACGCCAGATGGTCGATCACCGGCTGGGGGCCCTCTCGCACCACCAGGCAGTGGTGATGGCGGTCCTCGTACGCCCTCAGGTACAGCGCGCTTGGCGTCTCGTCGGTCACCACGAAGCCGAGGTGGTCGACGTAGAACTCCCGCGAGCGGCCGAGGTCGGTCACGACCAGCTCGGCGTGGGCGACGCGGACGATATCGAACGGCGCCGCCGCCCGGCCGCCGATCAGTCGCTGAGGATCGCCAGGATGCGCCATCAGTCGCCGGTTCCAAAGCGCGGCACCGGGACGTCGCCGAGCGCCACGTGGACGGTCTGCTGCTCGCAGTAGAACTCGAAGCTGTGCTCCCCACCCTCGCGGCCGATCCCGGAGGCCTTGCTCCCGCCGAACGGGGTGCGCAGGTCGCGGACGTTCTGCGAGTTGAGCCAGACCAGCCCACTCTCGATCCCCTGGGCCACCCGCTGGCCACGCTGCCCATCACGCGTCCAGACGTAGGCCGCGAGGCCGTAACGCACGTCGTTGGCCAGCCGCAGCGCCTCCTCCTCGCCTTGGAAGGGTGTGGCCACCACCACCGGCCCGAAGATCTCCTCCTGGAAGACGCGTGCGGTAGGTGCCACGTCAGCGAACACGGTCGCCGCCACGTAGTTGCCCCGCTCCAGACCCTCCGGCCGGCCGCCACCCGCCAGCAGCCGGCCCTCACCCCGCCCGAGCTCCAGGTACCGGGAGACTCGAGCGTGGTGCTCGGCATGGATCAGCGGGCCGAGCTCGGTGCGGGGCTCGAAGGGGTCCCCCACCCGCACCCTCTTCGCCCGCTCCGCGACCCGCCCCACGAACTCGTCGTAGACCGGGCGTTCCACCAGGAGCCGGGTCCCCG
This sequence comes from Candidatus Dormiibacterota bacterium, assembly GCA_963808785.1. Lineage (GTDB taxonomy): Bacteria > Chloroflexota > Dormibacteria > Dormibacterales > Dormibacteraceae > CAVTSA01. The sequence continues at coordinate 36,014 of CAWEGH010000016.1, forward strand.
CCGTGCAGCGCTCGCCGTTGAGAGAGAAGACCCCGAACACGGACGCGTCGACCGCGCGGTCGAGGTCGGCGTCCGCAAAAACCACCACCGGCGACTTGCCGCCCAGCTCCATCGAGTAGCGCTTCAAGGTGGCGGCGCCGTTGGCGATGATCGCGCTGCCGGTCGTGGTCTCGCCGGTGAAGGAGATCAGCTGCACTCCGGGGTGAGCGACCAGCGGAGCACCGGCGGTCTCGCCGAAACCGTGAACCACGTTGGCGACACCGTCGGGCAGGCCCGCCTCCTGCAAGACATGGGCGAGCACGTCGGCGGAAAGCGGCGACCACTCCGCCGGCTTGAGCACGAAGGTGTCGCCGGCGGCCAGGCAGGGGGCCACCTTCCAGGTCTCGAGCATGAAGGGGGTGTTCCAGGGCGTGATCAGTCCCGCCACGCCGACCGGCTTCTGGAGCGCGTAGTTGAGGAACTGCGGGGTGCTGAACGACTCCCCTCCCGTCACCTCGATCTGGGCCGCGAAGAAGCGAAAGTTCTGTGCCGCCCTCTGCGCCTGGCCCCGGGCCTGGGTGATCGGCAGCCCGGTGTCCAGCGTCTCGATCTCCGCGATCTCCTGGTCGGCGGCCTCGATCAGCTCCGCGATCCGGCGCAAGAGTTTGGCGCGCGGCCCGGCGGCCATCCGCGGCCAGGGGCCCTCGTCGAAGGCGCGGCGGGCGGCGCCGACCGCGCGGTCAACGTCGGTCGCGTCACCGTCGGCGACGGTCGTGATCGGGTCGTTGGTGGTGGGGTCGACGGTCTCGAAGGTGCCCCCCTCGGCGGCGGGAACGAAACGCCCGTCGATCAGGTGCTGGACGGGACGGACTCGCGAGCGCGCAGAATCTTTGGCGGCGGCGCCACTCAAGACCTGGGTCTGGCTCATCTCGCCACCGCCTCCGGAGTCACGGTGTTTTCGAGCGCCCCCAAGCCCTCCACCTCGAGTCGCATGTGGTCGCCGGGGTGGATGTGTGAGACGCCGCGCGGCGTGCCGGTCAGGATCAGGTCCCCCGGTTCCAGCGTCATGAAGAAGGAGATGTACTCGATCAGCTCCGCCACCGAGCGCACCATGTCGCGCGTCGACCCCTCCTGCCGCACCTCACCGTTGACCGTTGCGCGGAGCCAGAGCGCCTGCGGGTCCTCGATCTCGTCGCTGACCAGGTAGGGGCCGAGCGGGCAGAACGTGTCCCAGCACTTGCCGCGCAGGGGCGGCCGGAAGGTGTTGGTCACGAAGTCGCGGATCACCAGGTCGTTGGCGATGGTGTACCCGGCCACTCGGTCCAGCGCACGCTCGGCCGCCACGCGCCGGCACTGCTCGCCGATCGCGACCGCCAGCTCCACCTCGTAGTGCATGTACTCCACGCCCTCGGGGTGGATGACGGTGCCGCGGTGTCCGATCCAGGTGTTCGGGGACTTGAAGAAGAGGGCCGGCTCCTCCGGCTCCGCGATCTCCAGCTCGGCGGCGTGGGAGGCGTAGTTGAGGGCCAGTGCCACCACCTTGGTCGGTTCGGTCGGGGGCAGGAAGGCGACCTCGTCCTCACCGAACGCGCGCCCGCCGTCGGTGCGCAGGAGGCCGGGCTCGACCAGGGTCCCCGTCTCCAGCCGGCCGCCGGCCACGAAGCGGGCTCGCTTCACCGCCGCGCCTCCACCGCGCCCGGCAGCTCGTAGAGGGTCATCACCTGGCGCAAGCGCTGCTGTGTGGCAGGTCCGGGCTCGCAGAGGGGCAGGCGCCAGACCGGCTCGATCATCCCCAGTTCCGCCAGCATCCACTTGAGCGGGATCGGGTTGGTCTCGAAGAAGATCGCGTCATTGAGGGGCAGCAGTCGGTAATGGAGGTCGAGCGCCTCGGCATGCCGGTTTTCCTGGACCAGGTCGTAGAGCGCTGCCACCTCCCGCGGGAGCAGGTTGCCGGTCGCCGAGACGTGGCCCGAGCCGCCGATCGCCAGCATCGGGTAGCAGAGCAGCTCGATGCCGGACAGGACCAGGAAGTCGCGCCCGCACTGATGCAGGATGCGGCTCGGCTGCTCGAAGTCCTTGTTCGATTCTTTCACCCCGATCAGGTGTGGGTAATCGCGGTGAAGCCGGGCCAGGGTCTCGGGCTGCATGTTGGTGGCCGTGCGCCCGGGGATGTTGTAGACGAGGATCGGAAGGTCGGTCGCCTCGAGCACGGTCGCGAAGTGGCGGTAGAGCCCCTCCTGGGAGGGGCGGTTGTAGTAGGGGACGATGACGAGCGCGGCGTCGACGCCCTCCCGCGTCGCGAAGCGGGTGAGGCGGAGGGTCTCGTCGATGTTGTTGGTGCCGGTGCCGGGCGCGAAGACGACCCGCCCGGCCACCTGCTCCGCCCCGAGCGCGATCATCCGCTCCCGCTCGTCCAGCGTCAGGGCGGAGGGCTCGCCGGTGGTGCCGGTGACGGAGACGCCGTGGCTGCCGCTCTCAACCTGGAGGTCGACCAGGCGGCGGAGGGCGGCCTCGTCGATGGCGCCGGCCGGCGTGAACGGCGTCACCAGGGGGACGACCGAACCGCGCGGGACTTTGCGATTCGACATTTAGGTTTTCTCCTGGGCGGGCTCGCCGCGGATCCGGGCGTGGAGCCGCCGCATGCCGCGCAGCCACCGGTCGTAGTCGCCGGCGCGGCGGCGGAAGTATTCCTGGACCTCTGGGTGGGGCAGGATCAGAAAGCGCTCGGCACCGACCCCGGCCAGCGCCGCCTCCGCCACCTCCTCCGCCGGCAGCGCACCTGCGGCCAGGAAGTTGTCCTCCGTCAGCATCGCGGTGCGCACGCCCTGGGGGCAGAGCGCCGAGCACCGAACACCGCGGTCGCCGTAGGTGATGGACAGCCACTCCAGGACCGAGAGCCCGGCGCTCTTGGTGGCGGCGTAGGGCGCGGAGTCGATCTCGTTGAGCAGCGCCGCGGCGGAGATGGTCGCCAGGAGGTAGCCGCGCCCGCGTTCCAGCCAGCCGGGGAGCAGGGCGCGGGCGGCGTAGACGTGGGCGAGGACGTGGACCTCCCACTCCTCCTGCCAGGCCTCGTTCGCGACCTCCATGCCGCCTTTGACGATGACCCCGGCGTTGGAGCAGTAGAGGTCCACGGCGCCGTGGTGCGCCTGCGTCTCCTGGATCAGGGTCCGCACCTCTTGCTCGTCGCGGACGTCGAGATGACGCGCCACGATCCCCTCGCCGCCGATCAGGTGGGCGGTCTCCTCGGCGGCGACGGCATCGCGGTCGGCGGCGACGATGTGCCGGGCGCCGGCGGTCGCCAGCCGTTCACAGAGGGCGCGGCCGATGCCGCTGCCGGCCCCGGTGACCACCACCACGCCACCACCGACCTCCACACGGGCATCGTAGGCGTTGTTCCCGAGGTGGATACTCTTGGGCCGGGCCCCTGCGGTAGAGCCGGGGCCGGCGCCGAATCGCAATCGAGGAGCGACTGCATGATCTTGCTGCACTACCAGACCGACGAGGGCCCGCGGCTCGCCGTGAAGACCGGGGACGGCGTGTTCGACGCTCGGGGGGCGTCGCTCGACCAGGTCTTCCTCGGTGCCACCCCCACCCGTGGCGACCGGCTCGACGAGTCACGCCTGGTGTACGCACCCAGCGTCCCCCACCCCGGCAAGCTTCTCTGCATCGGGCTCAACTACCGCAAGCACGCCGAGGAGACGGGTGCGACGCTGCCCAAGGCGCCGATCCTCTTCGCCAAGTTCGGCAACGCCCTCGCGGCCTGCGGTGAGGACGTGCCCATGCCCAGGGCGACCGAGCAGATGGACTACGAGGCAGAGTTGGTCGCGGTGATCGGCAGAGAGGCCCGCAACGTCAGCGTCGAGGAGGCCCCCCGGTACGTCTGGGGGTACACGAACGGCAACGACTTCTCCGCCCGCGACGTCCAGCACGCTTCACCGCAGTGGACGCTGGGCAAAACCTCGGACAAGTTCGGCCCCATCGGTCCCTGGCTGGTCAGCAGCGATGAGCTGGGCGATCTCGGTCCCCGTTCCATCACCTGCACCGTCAACGGAGACGTGCGGCAGAACTCGAACCTGGGAGATCTGATCTTCGGTGTACCGGAAATCGTCTCTTACTTGAGCCGCTACTTCACCCTTTCGCCGGGCGACGTCATCTTTACCGGGACTCCCAACGGTGTCGCGCTCGGGTACCCCGACCCCAAGCCGTGGCTGCACCCGGGGGACGAGGTGGTGGTCGAGATCGAAGGGCTGGGCAAGCTCACCAACCGGGTCGTCCCAGGCGTCTGACGTTTTCCCGAGGGCCGGCACTCGGGTGGCACTTGGGGCTGCCGCGGCGCGTGCGACGGCCCCGGTGCCGGCACTCGCGTTTGGGGACCATACTCACGGTTGAGATGGCAGTTGGGTCCACGTCCTACCTGGATAGCGAGATCGCACGGTATGAGCGGGCGAACGCCCGGTCGAAGGCCCTCCACGAGCGGGCCGTTCGCGTGCTGCCGGGCGGCAACACCCGGACCACGGTCGCCTTCGATCCCTTCCCGGTCGCGATGGACCGCGGGCAGGGTGCCCGGGCGTGGGACGTCGACGGAAACGAACGGCTGGACTTCATCCAGAACTACACGGCGCTGATCGTGGGTCATGCCCACCCCGCGGTGCTGGAGGCAATAGCTCAGCGCGCGGCCCGGGGCACCGCGTTTGCGGCCACCAACCCAGAAGAGGTGGCGCTGGCCGAGGAACTCTGCGGGCGCGTCCCCTCGGTCGAGCGGGTGCGATTCCTCAACAGCGGGACCGAGGCGACGATGTTCGCGATGCGCGCGGCCCGGGCCTTCACCGGCCGCCCGGCGATGGCCCGCATCGAGGGCGGCTACCACGGCACGCACGACCTGGCCGAGGTTTCCACCCACCCGGCGCCCGAGGACGCGGGACCGGCGGACGCCCCGCGGGCGATGCCTGATTCGCCCGGGACGCCCCGCTGGGCAGTCGAGAACACGGTGGTCCTGCCGTTCAACAATGCAGACGCCGCGGAGGCGATCCTGCGGCGGGAAGCGTCACGCCTGGCGGGGGTGATCCTGGAGCCGGTGCTGGGAGCCGGAGGGATGCTCCCTCCGGAGCCCGGGTACCTGGAGCGGCTGCGGTCGGTTACCAGCGAGCTCGGTCTGCTGCTCATCTTCGACGAGGTGATCTCCCTGCGCGTGGCACCGGGGGGCGCCCAGGAGCGATTCGGGGTCACCCCGGACCTCACCACGATGGGCAAGATCATCGGGGGCGGCCTGCCGGTCTCCGCCTTCGGCGGCCGGGCGGACGTGATGGCCCTCTTCGAGCGAGGGGCGCTGGCGCAGGGCGGCACCTACAACGGCAACCCGCTGGGGATGGCCGCCGGCCTGGCGGCGATGCGAGTGCTGACCCCGGATCAGTACACGCGTCTGGACGGCTTGGGAGCGAGGCTGCGCCAGGGGCTGCAGGCGACGTTCGACCGGCACGACGTGGCAGCGCAGGTGACGGGTGTGGCGTCACTGTTCGGCGTGCACATGGTCGGTCACCCGGTCGTCGACTACCGCTCGGCGCGGGGCGGGGACGAGCGGATGCAGCGCGCCTTCTTCTTCGGCATGCTCAACGAGGGGATCCTGCTCGCGCCGCGGGGAGGTGGAGCGATCTCGACGCCGATGGGTGAGGACGAGATCGACATGTTCCTCGCCGCCGCTGATCGAGTGGTCGCGGGGATCAGCGCCGGGGCATGAGCCGGGCTACCGCGCGTTCCGTCTCCGCGGAGGGCGGCAGACCGGCGGTCCATCCAAACCTGATTACGGACAAACTTCGGTCGTTAAACGGCTTGACAGTCAATGCGAACAGATGTACGATGATGGGAAATCATGGTCATCGTCGACGACCGGCCCACCTCCCTCCAGGACCTCGATCAGGCCTGGGCTGAGCTGCACCAGATCGAGGATTCCGGGGATGGCGGCGAGCTCATCGTGGCGCTCCACCGGTTCCAGAACCGCATCGCCGCGCTGACCTCTCAGAAGATCGCCCGCTTCGACCGTGAGGGCGGCTACGCCGGCATCGGCGCCCTCTCCATGGTCCAGTGGCTTCGCTACCAGTGCCACCTCACGGGCCGCCAGGCCAGCAACGAGGTGCGTACCGCGCGCCGGCTGGAGGCTCTGCCGGTTGCGCGCCAGAGCTTCGAGCAGGGCGATTTCAGCTTCACCCACGCGTCGATCCTCGCCCGCACGGTAGAGGAGGTCGGCAATCAGCCCAACCCCGACTACACGGCACAGTCGGGCGAGGCTCGCAACGTCGAGGAGACGCTGGTCGAGAGCGCGGGCAAGCTCAACCCGGGCGAGCTGTGGATGGTCTGTAAGCACCTCAAGGTGTGCCTGGATCCCGACGGCTCGCTGCGAGATTGGGAGCGGCAGGGGAGGGAGCAGTACCTCGAAGCCTCGAGGACGTTTGACGGGATGCTGCACCTGCAAGGCCTGCTGGCGCCGGAAGGGGCGGCGGTGGTCGGCGCGGCGTTGGACGCGGCGATGGGCCCTCGTACCAAAGACGATAAGCGGGGGGCGGCGGAGCGGCGGGCGGACGCGCTGATCGATCTGGCGCAGAAGGTGCTGGACCAGGGCGAGCTGTCGAGCCACGACGGAGAGCGCCCGCACCTGGAGCTGCTGGTCGATTACTCCACCCTGCGGGGGGAGCCGGGGAACGCGGCCATCCTGGATCAGAACGGCCAGCCCGTGCCGGGCAAGACGGCGGAGCGAATCGCGTGTGACTGCGTCCTGACCCCGATCGTGATGGGAGAGCAGGGCGACGTGCTGCGGGTGGGCCGCAAGCAGCGGCTCTTCACCCCCAGGCAGTCACTGGCGATGGCGATCCGCGACCGGCACTGTGCGTTTCCGCCCTGCGACCGCGACCTGCGGTGGTGCGGCAACCACCACCTGCTGCACTGGCTGCACGGCGGCACCACGGACGTGGAGAACGGGGCCAAGCTGTGCCGGCGCCACCACACCATGTGCCACGAGGGTGGCTGGACGCTGTGGCGGGACGAGCGCGGCGAGTATCACGCCGCCCCACCCTGACGCGCTTCGACTCGCGCCGCCAAGCTTCCACCGAACGCCCACGCCGCGTACGCCGCGAACATCTCCTCGACTGCCACCACGGGAATCCACGCCTCAGAGGCATCCCTCCATTGCCGCTTTCGCCGCGGGGAGACGCGCACCACGGCTCCGGTGACGTGGATCTCACAGTGGCGTCCTATGAGCGCGGCGTCGGGGTCCTTCCTGCGCTTGTGGTCGCGCCAGGCTTCGAGGAAGTCCTCCATCCCCTGCCGGCTACTGGTCAGCTCGCCGCGCAGACTGTTTATCGGCTCCACCAGGGCGCTCGGCAGCGGCGGGATGCGCCAGACCCGGATCACGCGATGCCCACTGAAGTGCCAATGTGTGGCCGTCAGCATGAGAGCCGACGATAGCAAAGCTCTCTCGGACATTAACCAGACAATCAGGCGCTGCCCTGCGCGGGCTCCGGATAAGCCCCGATGGTGCACCAACGGGTCCCATGAGCGGCGTTTAGGCCCCGGCGGTGCACCAACGGGGGGTACGCGGCGCGTCAAGAACCCCCGAACGCCCAGGCGGCGTAGGCGGTGAACATGTCCTCGACATCCGCGAGCGGGATCCAGACATCTTCGGTATCACCCCACTGCTCGTCGTACAGGGGATAGAGATGCACCAGATCGCCGACGAAATGGATCTCGCAGTGGTTTCCAACCAGAGCTTCCTCGGGATCGTTCTGGTACTTGTACTCACGCCAGACTTCCAGGAAGTCTTCCATCCCTTGGCGAGTCTGTGTCAATTCGTCGCGCAGGCTATTCACAGGTTCGACCAGCGCCGGCGGCAGCGCAGGATTGCGTGAAACGACAATGAGATCGTCCCCGTCAAAATCCCACTGCGCGCGGGCAGTCATCGCTGGCGGCCCGCTTCCGGGAAGAAGCTTGTCGGCCCCCGGTGCGCACGGTGAAAGCCTTGGATGGGCGGCCTCGACACCAGGCAACGCCACCGGTGTACTTCCTCACTTGTCCGCTGTCGGTAAGCCTCCATCCCCCTCCGGATGACCTCTGCCGACGACCACTCGTCTGGAAACATCGTGTGAGGGTCCGCCTTCACCACCCAACCACGCACGGGGTGCCAGAATGAAACCCGGGCTCGATAGGAACCGTCGGGAAAGCGCTCCAGGACTGCATCAATGCGGCGGCCCGGCGGGCACCTTCCGGCTGGAGCGTGATGGAAGCCCGACCGGGCGCCCCCGTTTGTTGAAGCCGCCGAGAAGCACGTGGCGTGCCAGATCGCGAAGCTCGAGCGGGAGCGACGCGATGACGCGTTCCTGCTCGACCGCGGTTGCCGGCCATCGCCCCTCCACCCCGCGACCATAACCGGCTCACCCGGACAGCCGACAGACAATCGCGACCACCGGGTCCGCGATGGCTCACGTCGCCCGGACCGGCGCCCCCACCACCGGCACCGCAAGTCCCTCCGCCCCGATCTCCGACCTGCGGTAGCTCCGCCCCGACCGCTGCAGCAGGTCCAGCCCGAGCCGGGCGCGTCGCACCCGCTCGCGGGAGAGCGCGACGGCGGTGGCCTGCAGGTGACTGCCCGACGGGTAGAGGTCGGGTGCGTTGCGCAGGCCGAACTTGAGGTAGACCGGCGCCGCGATCTCGATCAGGCGCGGGATCTCGTGGTGGCGCACGAAGCCTCCGACGTTGTCCGGGGCCTCGATGTAGATGTCGAGCGGGACGTCGACGGCCGCCCTGATGGCGGCGACCTGGTGCAGCGTGAGGTCGGTCGGGAGGTTGAGGGTGCTCCCGCCCAGCCCGACCACGACCTGGGCACTGGCGGGGTTGGCGACCGGCAGCATGACCGAGATCTTGGCCTGCATGTCGGGCGGCAGGTCACCGCGCCGCTTCAGTTCGGTGAACGCGCGCAGGACGCCGATGTCGGTGATGAGGACGGAGCGGAAGCCGTGGTCGGCCGCCCGGACCGCGTCCTGGAGGCAGGCGACCAGCTGGTCCTGGCCGCGCGCGCTCGCCGCCAGGACGCCGCCCGCGGGCGCCGACACCATGGCGGACGGGCCCCAGGCGGCGACCGGCCGCGCGAACAGGCTGACCTCGCGCCGAGCGTGGGCGGCGGTTCCCGCCATCTCGTCGAGCTCGGCATCGGTCTGGAGGAACACGCCGGTTCCCTGCGACACCCGGTGCACCGGGACGTCCAGGCGATCAGCCTCCTCCAGGACCGCGTCCAGGCACGCCGGGCCTTCGGTGCTCGGGATCTCGACGCGGTATTGCGCGCCGTCGGGGAAACGCTTCTCGGAGGGCGCGAGCGACTCCGGATCCCCCTCCGGGAGCCCGAGCCCGCGCAGGGTTTCGGCAATGGTCATGGCTTACCTCGATACCTCCGATACCTCCGATGCCTTCGATACCGTAGAACGCCGCCGCCGTCCCGGCGTAGATCGCGTCCCGGGCAGCGCCGTCGTCGCCGAGCAGCGCGCGCAGGTTCTCGTCCAGCCCCTCCAGGACCTGGCCGTACGTCGCGGCCAGCGTGCAGACCGGCCAGTCGCTCCCGAACATCAGCCGTCCGGGTCCGAAGGCCTCGACCGCCACCTCGATGTAGGGCCGCAGGTCGGCCGGCTTCCAGCCCCGGTGGTCGGCCTCGGTCACCATTCCGGAGAGCTTGCAGAACACGTTCGGGTTCCGGGCGGCCCGCCGGATCGCGCCGCGCCAGGGATCGAGCACGCCGCTCGCGATCGGGGGCTTGGCCAGGTGGTCGATCACCATGCGGAGGTCCGGAAGCCGCTCCGACAGCTCCGGAACCAGATCCAGCTGTCCCGGCGTCAGCAGCAGGTCGTACGGAAGTCCGAGGGCACCGACGACCTCCAGCCCCCGCACCACCTCAGGCCGGAGGAGCCACCGCTGGTCGCCCTCGAACTGCGCCAGGTGCCGCACGCCCACCAGCCCCGACCGCTGAACGGCCGCCAGCCGCTCGCGGACCACGTCGGCGGGCGCGGTCAAGTCCGTCCACCCGACGACGCCGGCGATGGTGGACGTGCCGCCGGCGACCTCCAGCAGCCACTCGGTCTCGCCCTCCGCGTGAATTGCCTGGACCACGACCGTGCGGGCGACACCGGCCCCGGCCAGAGACGGCCCGAGCGACGACGGGAGGAAGTCATGGTCGAGCTCGGGCAGGCCGGCCTCCGCCCACCCGTACCCAACCGCGCCCAGCAGCCAGTCGCCACCGAGCGGAAAGCGCCGCCGGGCTTGCCACAGGTGGTGGTGCGCGTCGATCAGCCCGGCGCTCAACGCTCCAGACCCAGCACCCGCACCGCGTTCCCTCGCAGCACCTTCTCCACCACCGCCGGCGGCATCTCGAAGGACCGGAACTCCCGCAGCCAGCGCTCCGGCTGGATAAAGGGATAGTCGGTCCCGAACAGCGCCTTGTCCTGCAGCCGACCCCGCACCTCGCGGACCAGCTGCGGGGGAAAGTACTTGGGCGCCCATCCCGAGAGGTCCATGTAGACGTTGGCCTTGTGCTGGCAGATGGCGAGCATCTCGTCCTGCCAGGGAAAGGCCGGGTGGGCGCAGACGATCGTCAGGCCGGGGAAGCGCGCCGCCACCCGGTCGAGGTGGATCGGACGCACGTAGTCGAGCTCGATCGAGCCCCCACCCGCCGTCCCGGCGCCGAGGCCGGTGGTCCCGACGTGGAACAGACACGGCTTGCCGAGTGCCTCCAGCTCCTCCCAGAGCGGAAAGAAGCGCTCGTCGGAGGGCCGGAACGCCATCGCCGCCTGCTGGAACTTGAACCCGACCATGCCCAGCTCGCGCACGGCACGGCGCGCCTCCTGGATGGCCCACTCTCCCTTCCAGGGGTCGACCGAGGCGAAGGGGAAGAAGCGGTCGGGGTAGCGGCGGCAGACGCCCGCCACCCAGTCGTTGGTCACCCGAGGCCGCCCGGTGGCGGTCTCCGCATCCCAGGCCAGGAGTACCGCCTGCATGCCCTCGTAGTCGGCGGCCATCTCCTCCACCGTGCGGACCGGGAGGTCGAGGTGGAAGTGGTTGCAGAGGGCGTCGCGATAGGGTCCGAGCGCGCCCTCCAGGTACTCCGCCGTCGACGGATGGACGTGAAAGTCGATCGGAACCATCTCCCGGTCACCCTAGCGCAGCCGGTCGCCAAGGGAAGTCACCGCGGGGAACCGCCGGTTGACGTGGCATGGAGTATTGGGACGCGATTCGCGCACGACGCAACGTACGGGCTTACACCGACCAGCCCATCCCGTCCGCCGACCTCGACCGCATCCTGGATGCCGGCCGCCGCGCCCCCTCGGCCGGCAACCGCCAGCACTGGGATTTCGTGGTCACCACCGACCGGAGCCAGCTGGAGGCGCTGAGCCACGTCTGGCGTGGAGCCGGGCACCTCGCCGGCGCCGCCGCGGGCATCGTCCTCGTCGTCCCCCATCCCGAAAGCGAGCGCGACGCGCGGACCGACCTCTACGACCTGGGCCAGGCCACGTACGCGATCATGGTCGCCGCCGCCGGGGCCGGCGTCGGCAGCGGCCACGCCTCGATCGAGGACCGCGATGGGACCCGCCGCATCTTCGGCATCCCCCAGGATCACGACCCCATGTATCTGATCGGCCTCGGCTATCCCGCCGACCGCCCGCTCCGGCCGACGGACCGGCTGAAGCGCCGTCCCCTGGAGGAGGTCGTCCACCGCGGGAAGTGGTAGCCGGTCACCCGGACGGCGGTAGGCTCGACCGGTGCGCTTCGCGGCGGCTGTTCTCCGCGCCTGCCTGTGCGAAGCCCTCGTGGAAGCGGGGGCGCCGCCGGATGACGCCGCGCTGGTCGCGGAATGCCTGGTGGACGCCGAGCTGGAGGGCCAGGGCTCACAGGGGCTGACGCGCTTCCCGGAGCTGGTCGAGCGCCTCCGGACCGGGTCCATCAACCCGCGACCGCGGATGACCGTGCACGGGACCGGTGCGGTGCGGCGGCTTGACGCCGACAACGGGCTCGGCCAGGTCGCGGGGGCCAAAGCGCTGGAGGTGGCCATCGAGCTGGCACGCGAGCAGGGCACCGGCCTGGTGGCCGTGCGGGGCAGCAACCATCTGGGCGCTCTCGACTTCCACGTGCGCCGGGCCGCCGGGCAGGGACTGATCGCGGTCGCCCTGAGCAACACGCCTCCGGCGATGGCGGCACCGGGAACCGCGACCCGGTACCTGGGCACCAACCCCATCGCCGCCGCCTTCCCCACCGGCGCCGAGCCGATCGTGGTCGACATGGGGACCTCGCAAGTGGCCCGCGGGCGTGTGGTCGAGGCGCAGCGAGCCGGCCGTCCGATACCGGAAGGCTGGGCCGTCGACACCGAAGGCCGGCCCACCACCGATCCCACCGCGGCTCTGGCCGGGGCCATGGTTCCGATGGGCGGTGACAAGGGTTTCGCGCTCGCCCTGCTGGTGGAGATGCTGGCCGCTGGGCTGGCGGGCGCCGCGGTCGGGCCTCAGATCGGCGACCGCTTCAAGTCCCCCACCAACTTCGGCCACGCGTTCTGGGTGATCGATCCTGCCGCCGTCTCGCCCGGGTTCGAAGCCCGCGCCCAGGGCGTGGTCGGCGACCTCCACCGCATGGGCGCACGGGTACCGGGCGATCGCCGGCGCGCCGAGCGGGCCCAACGAGAGGCGGCCGGGATCGAGCTGCCCGCGCCCCTGCGCCAGGACCTGGAGGGGGCCCTCGGCCGCCCCCTGGAGGGGGCGCCCCAGTAGCCTCGCGGGGCCGCTCAGCGGTAGAGCGCCGGCTCCCGCGCGGCTGCCGTGCCCACCGCCCGCAGCCACTCTCGGGCGGTGTCCCGCCAGGTGTGCCGGAGCGCGATCGCACGACCTCCGGCGCCCAGCCGCCGGACCAGGGCGGGCTCCTCCAGCAGCCGCTGCATCGCGGCCCCGAACCCGTCCCTCTCCACCAGCAGCGCGCTCACGCCATCCTCCACCAGGGTGGCGACCCCGGCCGCACGCGTCGTCACCAGCGGCGTCCCGCAGGCGAGCGCCTCGAGCGCGACCAGCCCGAACGTCTCCGAATAGGACGGGAGCAGGCACGCGGTCGCCTGACGGAAGAGCAGCGCCAGCGCACCCCGGCCCACGGAGCCGACGAAGTCGATGCGGTCCGCGATGCCGAGCTCGTCCGCGATCCGGCGCAGGCGCTCGCGCTCTCCCTTCTGCCTCGCGTCGTCACCGACCACCACCAGCCGCACGGAAGGGTGACGCAGCCCGGCGAGCGCGGCGAGGGCGGTGTCGAGGCCCTTCAGCCGCTCCAGCCGGCCGGCCACCAGAAAGAAGGGCGGGTCCGATCGGCGGCCGTCACCGGGGGTGAAGGCGTCCACGTCGACCCCCGGGACCACGATCGAACAGCGGTCGCCCACGCCGTAATGAGCGGCCAGCACCTCCCGCTCGCAGCAGCTCGCGACCAGGATTCGATCCGCCGTTCGGGCAACGCCGGCCTCCAGCCGTTCTCTCCACGCCGGCTCCGGCTCCGCCCCGGGCGCCAGAGATTGATTCTTCTGCACCGCCCACGTGTGCGCGGTGTGCACCTGCGGCTTGCCCAGGCGTGCGGCCATCGTCTGGCCGACCAGCCCCGACAGCCAGTGGTGCGAAGCCACCAGGTCGTAGGGCCCGGACGCGAGGGCGGCGGCGGTGACCGCAGCCCTCAGGTCCTCGACCAGGTCGCGCTCCTCGGCCGGAGTCAGGTCACGGTCGGGGCCAACCGGCACCGGGACCAGGGCGCCGCCGCCCTCCAGCGGCTGCCGCAGGCCGCGGCCGCCGGCTCCGGTGCGGATCAGGATGTCGCTTTCCACGCCCTCCGCGTGCAGGGCCCCCGTCAGCTCGCGCACATAGACGTTGAGGCCCCCGCTCGCGCCCCGCCCGGGTGCGGCGGCGGGGGAGGTGTGTAAGGACAGCACCGCGACGCGGCATAGGGGATCAGGGACCATACCCTCACCTCTGCTACCCGGCCGTTCCCGCGCCTATTCCCGCCCACAATGGCGGTCATGCCCATCGAGGCGGTGGTGTTCGACGTCGGCGAGACCCTGGTCGATGAGACGCGCATTTGGGGCGAATGGGCGGACACGATCGAGGTGCCGCGGCTGACGTTCTTTGCCGCGCTCGGCGCCATCGTGGAAAAGGGCGTCCCATACGACCGCGGCCTCTTCGACCTGGTCAAGCCCGGGCTCACCTTCGAAGAGGCGGCGGCACGGCGGGGCGGGCGAGCGGTGGGGTTTGACGCCCGCGACCTCTACCCGGACGCGAGACCCGCCCTGCGGTCACTGCGCGAGGCCGGCTTTCAAGTCGGGCTGGCGGCCAACCAGCCCGCCGCCGCGGCGCTCGCGCTCGAGCGCTGCGACCTTGCCTACGACTGGCTCCTGATCTCCGATTTGGAGCGGGTCGCGAAGCCGGACCCGGCGTTCTTCGCCCTTCTCGTCCGCCGTGCCGGCCTGCCGCCGGAGCGCATCGCCTACGTGGGCGACCGCGTCGACAACGACGTCCTGCCCGCGGCCGCGGCCGGTCTGCGACCGGTCCATGTACGGCGCGGTCCCTGGGGGGTGATCCAGGCGCGGGACGACGGAGTCAGGCGGGCCGAGCTGCGGGCCGAGGGGCTGGACGCCGTCGTGGAGTGGGCCCGGCGCGCATCCTGAAGGGCATGGAATTCGGCGTCGCGCTCTTCCCCACCAACCAGGCGATCCGCATCGACGAGCTGGCCCGCGAGGCCGAGGCACGCGGCTTCGACTCACTCTGGGTCGCTGAGCACAGCCACATTCCGCTCTCGCGCCGGACGCCGTACCCGGGTGGCGGCGAGCTGCCCGAGATGTACAAGCACACCTGGGATCCCTTCGTAGCGCTCACGCTGGCGGCGGCCGTGACGTCGCGGCTCAAGGTCGCCACCGGCGTCTGCCTGGTCATTCAGCGCGACCCCATTCACACCGCCAAGCAGGTGGCGAGCCTCGACCAGGCATCCCACGGCCGGTTCCTGTTCGGGATCGGTGGCGGCTGGAACCAGGACGAGATGGAGGACCACGGCACCATCTACACCTCGCGCTGGAAGCTGCTCCGGGAGCAGGTCGAGGCGATGAAGGCGCTCTGGACGCAGGACGAGGCCTCGTACCACGGCGACCTGGTCCACTTCGACGCCGCCTGGGCCTGGCCGAAGCCGGTCCAGAAGCCGCACCCGCCGATTCTGCTCGGCGGCAACGGCCCCCGAACCCTGCAGCGCGTCGTCCGCTACGCCGACGCCTGGATCCCCAACGGCCGCGCCTACCTGGGGCGTATTCCGGAGCTGCAGGAACTGGCCGCGAAGGCCGGCCGCGGCCCGATTCCCGTCACCGCCTACCCCTCAGGAGCCACGCCCGAGGTGGTGGAGGAGAACCGTCGGGCCGGGGTGGAGCACCTCATCTGGTACGTGCCGCAGGACGGCCGCGACGCCGCGCTGTCGCGGCTGGAGGCACTGACCTCGCTGATCGAGCAGTTCCGGTAATGCGATCGGCAGACGTAGCCTGAGCGCGATATGGCCAAGATCCTCGTCGTGGACGACGATCCCAAGATCCGTTCCTCGCTGCGGCGGACGCTGGCCTTCGACGGCTACACGGTTCGCGAGGCGGGCGACGGACGGGAGGCGCTGACCGCGATGCTCGACGAACTGCCCGACCTGGTCCTGCTCGATCTCATGCTGCCCGGCACCGACGGTCTCGAGGTGTGCCGGCGGTTTCGCGAAATGTCGGACGTCCCGATCGTGATGCTGACCGCCCGCGACAGCACGGCGGACCAGGTGATCGGGCTCGATGCGGGCGCCGACGACTACCTGGTCAAACCGTTCGTGAAGGACGAGCTGCTGGCGAGGATCCGGGCCGTGCTGCGACGGCGCACGCCGGGGCAGGGGCCGAAGACCCACCAGGTCGCCGACCTCGTGCTGGACGAGCGGGCGCATCGCGTCACGCGCGGGGAGCGGGAGCTGGATCTCACCCCGCGCGAGTACGAGTTGCTGCTCTTCTTCCTGCGTCACCCGGGCGAGGTCCTGGCCCAGGACCGGATTCTGGCCGCGATCTGGGGGTACACGGGGAGCAAGGTGCTGGACGTCTACGTCGGCTACCTGCGCACCAAGATGGAGGCCGACGGCGAGCCCCGCCTGATTCAGACCGTGCGCGGCGTCGGGTACGTCCTCCGCCCGGGGTGAGACCATGTCTCTGCGACTGCGGATGGCGCTGCTCTCCGGCGTCGCCGTCGCCGTCATCATCGTCCTCTTCGGGTTGACCGTCTTCGGCATCACCGTCGCCGAGCTCTACACCAGCGCCGGCGGCGAGATCCAGACCGAGCAGATGCGGCTCCAGGAGCGGTTCGAGCGCGTCCTGCCGGCGCCCCTCCCCGACTCCGAAGGGAACGTCTACATCAACGGGTACACACCCGCCGGCGAGCTCATCCGGCAGGCGCCCGGGATCCTGAATCGCCGGATCCCGATCTCGCGTCGGGAGCTCAGCCAGGCCCTGAACGCGCCGGTGGGAACCGAGAACCAGTTCCTCCGGTACCCCTATCTGGTCAACGTCGTGACCATGCAGGGAACCGTGACGCTGCCCGGGACGGGAGCGCTGGCGGGGCCGGTGGCGGTCCAGGTGGTCGTGTTCGGGAACGACGTCTCGGGGGCGTACAACGCCATCCGCGACCTGGGCATCGTGCTCTCGGTGGTCGGCCTGATCGTGCTCGCCGGATCGGTCGGGCTGGTCTGGCTGGTGACGGGGCGGGCGCTGCGGCCGGTCACCGAGCTGACGCGGGCGGCGGAGGGGCTGGGCGCCGGTGGCAACCTGGGCCGGCTTCCGCTGCCGCCCACGAACGACGAGATCCGCCGCCTCTCGAGCACGTTCAACGCGTCGCTCGATCGCCTCGAGGCGGCCTACCGGGCACTGGCCGACGCACTGGAACGTCAGCGCCGCTTCGTGGCCGACGCGTCGCACGAGCTGCGGACACCCCTGACGGTGATCCTCAGCAACGCGGAGAACCTGCGCGACGTACCCGACCTTCCGGTCGCCGAACGGACCGAGTGGCTGGACGAGATGATCGAGGAGGCGAAGCGGATGGCCAACCTCTCGTCCGACCTGCTGCTGCTCGCCCGCGCCGACGCCGACGAGCCGCTGCGACTGGGCGAGGTCCGGTGGAACGACTTCTTCGAGGACCTGCGGCGCGACGCGGTCCGCCTCTGTGACCCGCGGGAGGTCCACGCCACGGTGGCGTCCGATCTCGGTGTCGGGTTCGCCGATCGATCCTCCCTGGTCCGCGTCTTCCGGGTCCTGTTCGAGAACATCGCCCGGCACACGCCGGGGCGAACCGAGGTCTATCTGGGGGCACTGCGAGAGGGGGAGAACCTCGTGTTCGCGGTCGCCGACACCGGCCCCGGGGTGCCTGCCACGCAGCTGCCGCACATCTTCGATCGCTTCTTCCGTGCCGACGAATCGCGGCACGGGAGGGGGACCGGCTTGGGCCTCGCGATCGCGCACCAGCTGGTCAGCCGGCACCGGGGCGTGATCGCCGCCCGCAACCGCCCCAACGGCGGGCTCGAGTTCCGGATCACGATCCCGGTGACGCTGGAGCGACCCGCGGGGGCCGCCGCCGCCGGCTAGTCCGGCCCCCCGTGTCCGAGTCGAGAGAATGCTGGCGACACGCAGCTAACCGACCCCGAATGAGCCCACATTGCTCTAGCAAATGCAGTTGGAGGCGGCCGCGATTACCTGATTCTTACCTGGAATTGGAACGAGCTAAAACGCGGTGTTGTTTAGATAGGTGACGTGAGAATGACCGTCGCCGAACTCATTGACAATCACGCTGCACTCGGTGACCACCTCGCCTATGCACTCGGCGGCGCCTCCGCTGAGGGCTACGGATCGCCCGAACGGCCGGGCACCACGCTCAGCTATGCCCAGCTCGCGGAGGTCACCCGACCCTGGCGGCAGCTCGCGGAGGCACACCTCGCAGACCGCCGCGCGGTGCTGCAGATCGTCGACCCGCTGCGGTTCACGGTCGCCTTCCTGGGCCTGATGGCGGGCGGGGCGACGGTCGTCCCGCTCGACCCCAACGAACCCGAGGAGGAGCGCTCGCACCTGGTCGACTTGCTCGGCGGCGACCTGCTGGTCACCGACCGCGATGCCGTTGACGCGGTGCCGGTCTGGTCGATCGACGAGACGTTCGCTCCGCCCGCGAACCCGGAGCCGCCGGCCGGCACCCCCCGCCGACAGCCCCTCCACCCGCACCCGGCGCTGATCCTGAGCAGCTCCGGCACCACCGGCACCCCGAAGGTGATCCCGCTGGCGGAGCGGCAGCTGCTCTACGTGGCCGGCAAGGTCGCCGAACACCACCGCCTGAACGGCAAGGAGCGCGGCTACAACCCGCTCCCTCTCTTCCATGTCAACGCCGAGGTCGTCGGCCTGCTCTCGACGCTGGTCGCCGGGTCCAGCCTGGTGCTGGATCCGAAGTTCCGGCGGACCGGCTTCTGGGACCTGGTCGACCACTGGGGCGTGACCTGGATCAACGCCGTCCCCGCCGTGCTCGCCATCCTGGCCCGTTCGGAGCCGCCCTCGCCTCAGGTCGCGCGGCGCATCCGCTTCGCCCGCAGCGCCTCGGCGCCGCTTCCGGTCCCGGTGCTGAAGGCGTTCGAGGCGCACACCCGCATCCCGATCGTCGAGACCTACGGGATGACCGAGGCGGCGGCGCAGATCACCGCCAATCCGATCCCGCCGCAGCCCCACCGCCCCGGATCACCGGGCCTGCCGGTGGGGGTCGAGGTCCGGGTCGTGAACGCCCGGGGCAAGGAATGCCTCCCGGGGACGGTGGGCGCGGTCGAGATCAAGGGCAGGAGCGTGATCGAGCACTACCTGGTGCCGGGCGCCGGTGAACGGCTGCGTCCGGCTCGGGAGCGTTCCGGCTGGCTCCGCACCGGGGACATCGGCCACTTCGACGATGACGGCTATCTGTACCTGGCCGGGCGCGCCGACGACGTGATCAACCGCGGCGGAGAGAAGGTGTACCCGAGGCCCATCGAGGACGTGCTCCGGCTCAGCCCGGACGTGGTCGAAGTGGCGGTCATCGGCCGGCCCGACTCAATCCTCGGGCAGTGCCCGGTGGCCTACGTCATCCCCAAGCCGGCCGCGGATCCGGAGCGGCTGGAGGCCGATTTGCGGCGGCTGGCCGGCTCCCGGCTGGGGCCCCCTCACCGACCGGTGGCCTATCACTTGCGGCCCACGTTGCCCGCGGGCCCGACCGGCAAGATCAGTCGCAGGAAGCTGCGCGACCTGGTCGAGCGGGAGGCGGGCAGCTGACTCTAGGAGCACCGCGAGGCCGTCTGAAGCAGGTGGAACTGCTCCGGATCGCCCCCATGGCGGGAGTGGTGGTGACGCACGCCATCATCGCGACCCAGCCGGTCGAGAGCCCGGGGGCCAACGGCGTCCTGATGATCCTGCACACCAACCGCGAGCTGTTCTTCTTCGTCAGTGCTTTCGTCCTCGCGCTGTCGACGCGGTTCTGGGACCGGAGCATCGACGTGCGGCCGTTCTGGCGGCGGCGGTTTCCGCCCGTCCTCTTCCCGTACCTCCTCTGGACCGTGGTCTACTGGGTGACCGACCTGCTGCGCTTCCAACCCGACCCGGTCCTGGCGTTCTGGTGGATCGTCGGCGACCTCGCCCATGGCTGGGCGGATCTGTACTTCCTCCTCGTCACCATGCAGCTCTACGTCCTGATGCCGGTCCTGGCCTGGCTGGTGATGAAGACGCGGGGGTATCACTGGTGGCTGCTGGCGGCCAGCGCCGCCCTCTCGGTCGCCGGGCTGTGGATCCTGCAGTACTTCTGGCCCAACTTCCCCTATCCGGTCCAGTGGTACTGGTTCGGCAACTCGCAGGTCGAGTTCACGAGTTACCAGTTCTTCTTCGTGCTGGGGGTCCTGTGCGCCTGCCACTTCAACGACGTCCGGGCCTGGCTGCTCACACACCGGACGACGGCCCTCTGGGCGGCTTTGGCGGGAGGGGTCGCCGGCGAGGCCTGGTACGTCGCGAACGTGCTCTGGCTCGGTGAGCCCTCCAGCCAGGCCTCGAACGTGCTCCAGCCCGCGACGATGCTCCTGGTGGTGGCGTCTTTGATCGGGCTCTGGATGCTCGGCGAGTGGGCGGTGCACTCCCACCCGGCGGGCGGGCGGCTGTGGAGGGCGATCGACTTCGGCGCCGATGCGTCGTTCGGGGTCTTCCTGTTCCACATGCTGCCGATCATCGCGCTGACCTACACCCCGCTCTGGTACTGGCTCGGCTTCAACGTCATGCCTTCGCCGATCGCGACCGTGGTCATGATCACGATCACGCTCGGGGTCACGCTGCCGTCGGTATGGGCACTCCGGCGGCTTCCGCTCAGCGCCTGGACCACGGGCCGCCCCCGCAAGCACACCGGCGCCGTCGCCCGCGTCCTGGCCGGCCAGGAGCAGTAACCCCCTTCCCCCTCACCCTCACCCTCACCCGCCTCACCCCTCCCCCCCTCACCCTCATCCCTCCCCCACGCCCACGAACCCCCGTTTCGCACGGAACGGGTCCTATGGTGGAGCGGAATGCCACCCCTTCCGTGCGAAACGGGTGGTATGCGGGCGTCAGAAGGTGGAGTACGTGATCTCCTGGGCGGTGATGAATTCGAGCAGGGCCGGCGTCCCTTCCCGCGTCTGCTCCACCCCACGCCGGAGCGCCGGGACGATCTGGTCCGGGGCCGTCACCCGCTCGCCGTAGCCGCCGAACGCCTGCGCCATCCGCGCGTAGTTGCCGCTGATGTCGGTGCTCCGGTACTTCTCGGTCGCGACCCGCATCACCGGCAGCTCCATCGCCATCGACGAATTGTTGAGAAGAATGGAAAGGATCGGCAGGCGTTCGCGGACCGCGGTCTCGAAGTCCATCCCCGTGAAGCCGATGGCGGCATCGCCCCAGACGTTGGCGCAGAGGTGGTCCGGGCGCACCAGCTTGGCGCCCAGGGCGAGCCCGAGGCCGTACCCGAGCTGGGTGGTCTTCCCCCATCCCAGGTAGCCGAGGGGGCTCTCGCTGACCCAGAATGGGACCAGCTGGTCACGCGGGCTCCCCGCGTCATGGGTGATGATCGTGTTGCGGGCGTCCACCGTGTGCAGGAGATCCCAGATCACGCGATAGGGCGAGAGCGGCATGCAGGCGGACGTCAGCCTGTCGTTCCACTGCTCGAGCCACGACTTCCGAAGCGCCGCGATCTCCCCCTCGACGTCGGGACGCCGGCCGCGAGGCCGGCCGCCGAGGCGCTCCGACACCGCCGCGACGACCGCGTCCAGCACCAGCGCGGCATCCCCCAGCAGCGCGTGTTCGACCGGGACGTCCTTGTTGACGTCGGCCGGGTCCAGCGTGGCCTGCACCAGGACCTTGCCGGGGGGCATGGGCGTTCCGAAGTTGGTGCGCGCGAAGGAGCAGCCGACACCGAAGATCACATCCGCCCGCTGGAGGAACTCGTGCACCGGGCGTGGCTTCGAGCGGCCGGCACAGCCGAGGGCGAGGCCGTGCGTCTCCGGGAAGGCGCTCTTCCCGTTGATGGTGGTGGTGACGGGCGCCTCGAGGAGCTCGGCGAGCTCCAGCAGCTGCGCCCAGGCGCGCGCGTAGTGGATCCCCTGGCCGGCGTAGATCACGGGCCGGTCGGCGCGCACCAGCACCTGGGCGACCTCGTCGACCGCGGTCGGGTCGGGCGCGGTTCGCAACGCCGTCGAGGGCCGGTAGTCCAGGGGCTCCGGAACCTCCTCGGCGAAGAGATCGGTCGGGATCTCGACCAGGGCCGGCCGCGGCCGGCCGTTGCGGGCGGCGTTGAAGGCGCGGCGGATCGCATCCGGCACCACCTCGGCGCGCGTCACCTGCTCGGCGGTCTTGGTGACGTGGCGGAAGTTGAGCGCGGCGTTGAAGTTGGGGGCGATGTTGCCCAGGTGCCGGGGATACCCGCTGGGCAGCACCACCATCGGCACCGACTCGGCGAAGGCCTGCGCGACGCCGCCGAACGCGTTCTCGACCCCCGGCCCGTGCTGCATGGCGAAGACCCCGACGGTCCGGCCCGACGTGAGCCGGCTCACCGCGTCGGCCATGTGGAGGCCGGTGCGCTCCTGACGCACGATGATGGTCCGGATGTCGGCCTGGGCCGCGGCCTCGATGATCGGGTTGACCGGGTAGCCGAGAAGAAACTCCGTTCCCTCGCGCTTCAGGCAGTCGGCGACCGCGGCGGCGACTCTCATCCGTCCTCTCCTTTCCCATCGGCGGGGGCCCGCGCCGGCTACCGGGGTACGTGCCGCAGGGCCACGTCCTCACGCAGGTCGTGACCGAGACCGGGCCGGTCGGGCACCACCAGGTAGCCGTCGCGCCACTCCAGGGGCGGGTCGACCAGCTCCGCGTAGAAGCCGTCGCACCGTTCGATCGACTCCATGATCAAGAAGTTGGCGCAGCACGCTCCGAGCTGTACCGAGGCGGCGGCGATCAGCGGACCGCCGTACACGTGCGGCGTGATCTGCAGGTAGTGCGCCTCCGCCAGGACCGCGACCTTCTTCGCTTCCAGGATCCCGCCCACCTGGCCCACGTCGAGGTTGAAGATCGCCGCCGCCTCGCCCGCGATCAGCCGCGCGAAGTCGTACTTGGTGGTGAGGCGCTCGCCGGTCGTGATGGGGATGCTGGTGGCCCGGGCCACCTTCGCCATCTCGGCCACGTCTTCGGGTGGCACCGGCTCCTCGAACCAGAGCGGGTCGAAGGGCTCGAGGCGTTTGGCGAGCCGGATCGCGGCGGCCGCCGTCATCTGCCCGTGGGTCCCGATCAGGATGTCGCAGCGGCTGCCGACCGCCTCCCGGATCAGGCGCACCGTCGTCTCCGCCGTGTCCAGCGCGGCGAGCGAGTACTGAAGCGGGATCACCTGCCCAAAATTGGCGGCGGAGGCATCCCTCGCCTCACCCATGGGGTCCAGCTTCAAGGCGTTGAAGCCTTGATCCGCGTACACCAGGGCCCGTTGGGCGACCGCTTCCGGGCGGAGCCAGAACTGACCGGCCGGTCGGGTGCCGTCGGAGTCCTCGTAGATGTAGGTGTAGGTCCGGACTCGATCGCGCAGCCGGCCCCCGAGCAGCCGGTGGACGGGGCGGCCGACGTCCTTCCCCACGATGTCCCAGCACGCCATGTCGAGCCCGCTCAGGATGGCCAGCTTGGTCTGCTCGGGGTAGTGGCTGTACCCCGCCTGGGCGTAGATCCGCTCGAACAGGAGCTCACTGTCGTAGGGGTCGTGGCCGACCACGTACCGGCTCACCAGGTCCTCGATCAGGGCGACCTCGACGGGCAGGCTGAGGCCGCTGGCGAGCAGCATCACCTCGCCGTAGCCGGAGATTCCGGCGTCGGTGTCGAGCCGCAGGAACATCCAGCGCAACCCGCCGTGGTGGGGCGGCGGTGTCTCGACCGGAAACGTCTTAACACCGGTGATTTTCATGCCAACCTCCCGCCCGGCCGCGCGCCGCGCGTGCCGGAACTCCGAGCCGTCGCCACCGGGTCAGGAGTAAGGGGACGTGCTCTTCTCGCCCGGCTCGCCCGCCCCGCGCAGCTCCCGCACCGCCCCCTGCGCGCCGCCGCGCAGGAAGGCGGCGTCGGAGGCGATCGTGAGCATCTTGAAGCCGGCCTGCATCCACCGCCTCGCGTTCTCGACCCCGGACGTGTGAATGCCGGGGACCACCTCGTGGCGCCGGCATCCGTCGAGCACGCGCAGGATCAGCTCCTCGTGTTCGGAACCGGCGGGCATGTCGAGTCCGGGCGTGTGGCCGTGGCTCAGACCGAGGTCGGCCGGTCCCACGTACACCGCGTCGACCCCTGGCACGTCGAGGATCTGGTCCAGATTCTCGACTCCGTCTGGGGTCTCGATCATGATCGCCACCATGGTGCGGCGGTTGGCGGTCTCCGCGGTGTAGTCGGGGACGTCGAAGGCCGCCCGCACCGGTCCCCAGCTGCGGTGGCCGAACGGCGGGTACTTGACCGAGTCGACCGCCTCCTCGGCCTCGGCGGCGGTGCCGACCATGGGCACGATCACGCCCTCGGCGCCGGCGTCGAGCGCTTTCATGATGTGGTCGGGCTGGTTCCAGGGGACCCGCACCCAGGCCGGGGTGCGGGTGATCGAGAGCGCCTGCAGCATCGGCACCATCGCGTCATAGCCGACCAGCCCATGCTGTGCGTCGATGCAGACCCAGTCGAATCCGCTCCGCCCGATCAACTCCGCCGTCACCGGGCTCGGGATCCCGCACCAGCCGCCGAACGTATGCGCCTTCCTGGAAAACGTCTCTCGCAGACTCATCGCGGTCCTCCCCCAGGGTCGTGAACAAAAGCCGGCATGACCGGCCGCCCCCTCGCCCGTGCCACGCGCCGATCCTGCCTGGATTGTATCTGGGCGGCCTTCCCGGACAGCGGCGCCGCGCTCCGCGCCCAAAGTGAATCGGAGATGACGTGATGAACGACGAGGCTGCCCGCCACGCCTTCACCAGTGCCGCGTCCGGGTTCGTGGAGCTCGTGGGCACGATCCCGGCCGGCGGCTGGGAACGGCCGGCGCTCGGCGTCTGGGACGTTCGGGCCCTGGTCGGTCACACCGCTCGCGCCTTCAGCACCATCGAGGCCTATCTCGGCGGGACCTCCTCCCTTTCACCCGTCGACGGGCCGGTCGGCTACTACCTGCGCGCGCTGAGCAGTGATGCGGACGCCGAGACCCGGGCCGGGCGCGACGCCGCCATCGCCGCTCGCGGCCGGGAGGCCGGAGAGGCCTTGGGAGACGACCCCGCCACCGCGGTGACGGCGCTCGCCCGCCGGGTCGAAGCGCTGGTGACCCGCACGCCCGACGACGCTCTGGTGGGCACCCCGGCCGGCCCCATGACGCTCTCCGCCTACCTCCCGACCCGTACCTTCGAGCTCACCGTCCACGCCCTGGACCTGGCGTGCGCGCTGGGGGTCGGTCCCCCCGCCGCACTCACGCCCGCCGTCACCGCCTGCTGCGAGCTCGCCGGCGCGATCGCCGGTCGCCGGCCTCAGGCCGCCGACCTGCTGCTGCTGCTGACCGGCCGCGACCACCTGCCCCCGGGCCTGACCGTCCTCTGACAGGTCTGAAGGGCCCTGGCCGATCGGCAGGCGATAATCCGGGGATGACAGCCCAGGACGGAGCGCGCCGCATCCTCGTCACGCACGTGGGCAGCCTGGTGCGGCCACCGGAGCTGGTCGAGTTCCTGGAGTTGAAGGAGCACGGGCGGCCGTACGACGAAGCGCGCTACGAGACGGTGCTGCGCGAGTCGGTGGCCGGCGTCGTGGCCAGGCAGGCGGCGGCCGGGGTCGACATCGTGAGCGACGGCGAGTACGGCAAATCCGTCAGCTGGTCGCGCTACGTGCGGGAGCGGTTGAGCGGTTTCGAGCTGCGCCCGGACGAGCCGGGCACCCCGGCCGTGGTCGCCGAGGGCACCGACAAGCGCCTGTTCCCCGAGTTCTACGCCGAGTACGAGGGGACCCAGGGGTTGGTGGGCACGCTCGGCGTCTGGGTCTGCGTCGGCCCCGCCTCGTACACGGGCCAGGCGGTGCTGCAGCGGGACATCGCGAACCTGAAGGCGGGGATGGCGGCGGCGGGCGTGACGCGAGGGTTCCTGCCCGTCGTCGCGCCCGCCAGCGTCGTGCCCTGGCGCCGCGACGAGCACTACGCGAGCGAGGAGGAGTTCCTGTTCGCGGTCGCGGACGCATTGCACGAGGAGTACCGGGCGATCGTGGACGCCGGCCTCCAGGTCCAGGTGGACGACGCGTACCTGCCGATGATGTTCGACTACCTGGAAGGCGACCGGTCGGCCTACCTCGCCTGGGCCGAGCCGCGCGTGGAGGCGCTGCGTCGGGCCCTGCGGGGTATCCCCGAGGACCGGGTGCGCTACCACGTGTGTTGGGGCAGCTGGAACGCGCCGCACGTGGGCGACGTGCCGCTGGCCGAGATCGTGGACCTGATCCTGCGTGTCCCCGCCGGCGCCTATGCGATCGAGCAGGCGAATCCCCGGCATGAGTGGGAATGGAGGCTCTGGGAGAGCGTCGAACTGCCCGCCGGGCGAAGCCTGATCCCGGGCGTCGTCAGCCATGCCACCAACGTCGTCGAGCACCCGGAGCTGATCCGAGAGCGGCTGGTCAGGCTGGCTCGTCTGGTGGGCCGGGACCGGCTTCTCGCCGGCACCGACTGCGGCTTCGCGCAGGGTCCGCTCGTCCGCCGCGTGCACCCGACCGTGATGTGGGCGAAGCTGGAAGCCCTGGCCGAGGGGGCACGGCTGGCCAGCCGCGACCTGTGGGACTCCTAAGGGCGGGCGAACCCGACCACCTTTTCGATCACATCCGCCGGCAGCGGGGGCCCCGCTTCCCAGCGCAGCGCCGCTTCCAGATGCTCGAGGCTGGAGAGGCCCACCAGCACCAGGGAGATGCCGGGCGCGCCGAGCGCGCAGCGAAGCCCGAGCTCGAGCGGGCCCTCAAATCCGAGCTCGCCGGCCAGCGCACTGAGCCGGACCGCGCGATCGACGTCCTCGGGATAGCAGGAGCCGGCGAGCGCGTCACCGACCGTGCCCGCGATCGGGTGGCGAGCCTGGGCCGCGCTCAGGGCCCCGGCGGCGTAGACCCGGATGTTGATCACGCCCACGTGATGTTCGCCGGCGATGGTGACGAGTCCGTCGAAGTCCTGGCCGCCGCCGGTGGCGCCGGGATAGACGGCGCTCGGGTTGATCGCGTTGAAGTAGGCCTGGACCGTCTCGAAGGCGCCGGACCGGAGCGCACGCTGGATCGCACGGGTGTCACCCAGGCCAGTGAAGCCGATGTGCCCGGCCAGGCCCTCGTCCACCAGCCGGCGCATGGCGGCGGCGATGTCGCCCAGCCGGCCGGGGTCGTCGAAGGGATCCCGGAGGGGGTTGTGGAGCTGAAAGAGGTCCACGCGCTCCCGACCGAGCCGGCGACAGCTCGCTTCGAGAGAAGCGCGGATCGCCGGCTGCGCAGCGCCGAGCTGGTCCGGCTCGAGCCGAACCTTGGTGCCGACCAGTGCCGACCGTTCGGTGTCGACGGCAGCCAGGGCGCGGCCCAGGTTCTCCTCCGAGCTGCCATCGCCGTAGGAGGGTGCGGTGTCGAAGTACCGGACCCCGGCCTCGAGTGCGCAGGCCACCGCCCGTGCTTGTTCCTTGGGGTCCCCGCGCACCATCAAACCGCCGACCGCCCCACATCCGACGCCGAGCCGCGGAACCGTCAACCCGGTTCGCCCCAGCAGGAGTTCCTCCACGGCTGGTGAGCATAGCTGCTCGGGCCGCCCGAGCCGAAATGGGCCGCAATATGGACGGTCCGGGGTTGATCCGCTCTCGCGTACGATTCGCTCATCGAAGACCTGCCGGACGCTGTCGCCGGGACCTCATGGTGAGGCCTGCCGCCGTTCAATCGGAGGACGGCGGCGGCAGCGGCGCTCCCCGGTCGGTCCGCTCCGTGATGAGCCCGTAGGCCTCGGTCCGCCGGTGGCGCCCGAAGTTGAAATCGTACCTTCGGTAGTTGGCGGCCAGTGCAGAGCGCACCTCGGCCACGATCACCTCGTCATCCTCGGTCGCGGCTCGTCCGACGATCTCGCCGGAGGGCGCGATGATCACCGATCCTCCGATCAGGTGGTTGCCATCCTCAGACCCCGACTTGGCGGCGGCGGCGACCCACACCGAGTTCTCATAGGCTCCGGCCTGCATCGGAAGCAGATGCTGGAACATCCGGAGATGGGGCTGGTCCCGCCACGCCCAATTTCTGTCCGGAGTGTTGTAACCGAGCACCACCAGCTCTGCGCTCTGTAAGCCCAACACTCGGTACACCTCCGACCAGCGCCGGTCGTTGCAGATGCACATACCGATCTTGCGCCCCATACAGTCGAAGACGCCGAACCCGAGGTTCCCGACCTCGAAGTACTTTTTCTCCAGGTGCTGGGTCGGGACTTCCGTGTGTCGCTCGGCGTGGCCGGGCAGATGAATCTTGCGGTACTTGCCACGGATGTGCCCGCTCGCGTCGACAAGGATGGAGGTGTTGTAACGGTGACCTGTCGACGTCAGTTCGGCATAGCCCAGGTAGAAGCCAAGACCCAGCTGTCGCGCGCAGGCGAACAGCGGCTCGACGTGCTGGTTCGGCATTGTTCGCTCGAAGTACTGGTCGAGGTCGTCTTCCGACTCGATCCAGTACCTGGGAAAGAAGGTGGTGAGCGTCAACTCGGGAAAGACGACGAAGGATGCTCCTCTTCCCCTCGCTTCCTTGAGCAGTTCGATGAGCCTGGACACCACAGCCGCTCGCGTCTCCGACCGTCCGATGCCGCCCACCTGAGCCACCGCCAACCCGAACCGATCGTTCCCTGGCATCACCAGGGTCCCGATCCTACTCGCCCCCACCGCCCGGCCCGGGCACTCGGGCGGCGACCTCACCCCTCCGGGGGCCAGACTCCGCGATAGGTCATCTGCGGGCCCTGGGGCGTGATCTCGACGGACACCTCAAACGCCCCCAGCTGCTGCAAGGCGCGGAGCAATCGCCCCAGCGTTTCCCGCTCCACGTTGATCTCCCGGGCCAGGAGGTTCACGCTGGCGCGCGGGTTGCCGTCCGACAGAGCCCTCCTCAGCCGGAGGGCCGCGAGCTCGGTGGCGGGATGGAGCCGATGACGGCTCCGGAGCAGGCGGATCCACCCGTGGGCTGTCGGCGGCAGCAATCCCGGAATCACGGCGATGGGTCGCGTGCTGTGGACGCTCACGGCATTCATGGGATCCCCTATTCGTCCGCAATAGGTCGCCTGCTGCCATAGATCATCCTTCCTCCCATCATGCCTCATCACAACTTAACTTGCCGACGTTCTGCAATAGCGGTACGCTTCGATCATTGGCGGTCGGGGTTTAACCGTATCGTCCGGAATCCGGCCTGACCGCCGGAGGAGGCAGCGGCGATGTCCGTTTCGGTTCTTGGCCCGCCTGAGCGATGGGCGAAGTGGCTCGGGCGGCTCATGATCTTCGCCGGGATTCCGCTCCTGTTGGTGCTGGTGGGAGTCGGGATCGGGACCCGGATCCAGCCGCAACGACCGGCCCCTCCTCCAGCGAGGTCCGGGGCCACCGTCAACCAGGCCGAGGAGACCTTCGCGACGGAGTTCGCCACGGCCTATCTGACCCACCAGGACGGGGCCCTCAACTCCTGGGAGGCCCAAATCTCGCCCTACCTCGCGACCGGGGTCGACCCGTCCACATGGTGGAACGGCCAGGGCTCCGAGCAGGTCTCCGAGATCCTGCCGGTCTCCCTGTCGGGCCTGGCCCCGGGCACCGACCAGGTCACGGTGGCGGCACTGATCGGCGGCACCTGGTCATACCTCGGAGTCCCGGTCCATGCGGCGGGCGGTTCCTACGTGGTCACCGGGCCGCCGGCGATCGTTCCCGTGCCGCCCGTCGCCGGCTGGTCACCGCCGGCGGCCGGGCCGGTTGACTCGGCGCTCTCGGCTCAGCTGCAGGGCAACGTCTCCGCATTCTTCGCCGCCTACGCCGCGGGCAACGGAACGCAGCTCAGCTATTACACCGCCCCCGGCGTCAGCATCCGTGGGCTCGACGGCGCAGTCTCACTCGGCCAGCTGGTGCAGCTCCAGGTCTCACAGGGTGGCTCGTCCAGGCGGACCGCGACCGCCACCGTGGCCTGGAACGCCAAGGACTCGAGCGCCAGCTATCAGCAGACCTACCAACTATCGCTCGCCTATGTGGGCGAGAAGTGGCTCGTCGCCTCAGTGCGGCCGGCCCCAGAGGAGAACCCGTGATGTACCTCGACGCGATCAATATTCAAGGCGCGATCGGCCAGCTGACCAACCTGCTCGTCGCCGGTCTGGTGCTGCTCGTGGGCTTTCTCGTTGTCCGGCACCTGGTCAAGCACTCGGTGATCGGGATCATCGTGGGCGTCGTCCTCGGCGCGCTGGTGTGGATGGTCCTCAAAACAAACCTGATCGCCGACGCCGGGCAGACCATTCAGGGTTGGCTTGGGATCTGAGGCCTGCCGATGGCTGATCTCCGAGTCTTCACCGACACGTTCTGGGTCCGCAGGACGGTCTGGCACGTCTACGACCTGGTCCTTCCGATCCCGGTCCCGGTCATCTCCGCCTGCGTCGCGATGGCGGTCCTGTTCGTGGAGTGGCGGTTCGGCCTCATGGGTCTGCTCGACCACCTCCCGTTCCCGATCAATGCCCTGGGCCTGCTGGTGCTCCCCGCGATCGCGTGGAAGCTCTCCGACCGGCCGTCGATCGAAGGCCGGTCTCTGCAAGCCTGGGTCTGGTCCCAGATCCGCTATCGCTTCGAGCCGCGACAACTGGTAGGCGACCTGGAGCCGGTACGGGAGCCGAAGCGGACCCGAGGCTCGTTCACCGCCTGGAGCCGCCGGTCATGACTCACTACATCGAAGACGGGCTCCTCATTCACGACACCCAGGCCGCGGCAGCCTTCCGCCTCCAGCTCCGCCGCGAGGAACTCCTCAGCGTCGACGAGTGGGAGCACCAGGTGCAGCGGGAGGTCTCGCGCCTGGCCGCACTCTCCGGCCGCGACTGTCAACTGCTCGGCGTCTATCGCTCGTGGGGGATCCTGGGCTGGATCGAGCGGCTGGAGCACGTCACCCCGCATCCAAACCGCGGCTTCCCCGAGGCCCTGCAGACGACCGTCGATCGCCTGGGGGGTGGAACCGGGGGCCGGCGCAAGGAGGTCTATCTCCTGGTCGGTCTGACCGCCGCCGGGCCGCAGGACGCTCTGTCTCGCTTTCGCGCCGGCTTCCGAGCCCTGGGGCGCAACGCCGACCGCCTGACGTCCCTTCAGGACCCGAAGCCGCCGGAAAGGATCCTCCGGGACCTCCGCCAGCAGGTCGAAGCCCTGGGCCGCACCATGCACGTCGGCGGTCTGGGCGGAGAGCCGGCGTCCGCCGCCGACCTTCGGTGGCTTCTCCGCCGGACCTACTGGCGATCGCTCGACATGCCGCTCGGCGAGCCCTCCCGCACCAGCTGGGGCGGTGAGGCCCGCGAGCTCCTGGAGGACGGTCTGGTCGAGAATCACCATTCCTACCTCCGGGTCTCCCAACCCCTTCGC
The DNA here is from genome assembly GCA_963808785.1 of Candidatus Dormiibacterota bacterium. GTDB lineage: Bacteria > Chloroflexota > Dormibacteria > Dormibacterales > Dormibacteraceae > CAVTSA01. Next base: position 67,172 of record CAWEGH010000016.1, read on the forward strand.
GGGGCCGAGTTCTACTGCTCGACGCTCGCCATCTCCCGCTTCCCGGGCCAGCTGCCGGACATGAGCGGCGACTGGCTCGCCCTCGCCGACGAGATGCCCTTCCCGGTCGAGTGGGCGGTCCGCTTTCGCGTCATGGAGCGGCGTGAGGCGACCAAGGCCGTCGAGCAGCAGGCCCATCCTGTCCGCGACCAGTACCGGCACGTCGCCGAGATGCCCGACGCACCGGTGCCGCGGGCCCTGGCCGAGCAGCGCGACCAGGTCGAGGACGTCGTCCATCGAATCGCCCGCCGGCACGAACGAGTCGTCGACCTCTGGCCCCGGCTCCTGGTCGCCGGCCCTACTCTCGCCGAGCTCCGGGACCGGATCTCCCATCTCGCCGACCACTTCAAGGACAACCTCGACATCGAGATCGTGGCTCCCACCGGCGACCAGCTGGCCCTCTTCCGGGAGCTCATGCCCGGATCCCAGCTGGAGCTCCGCAACAGCTACCGGCACCCGGCTTCCCTCGACACTCTCGCTGCCTCGGGGGCCCTTGCCGCCAGTCATCTGGGCGATGGCGAGGGCCCCTACATCGGCAGGACGTCCGTCTCCGGCACGCCGGTCATGTTCGACCCGCACCGGACCTCCCGCACCAACCAGCCGACGTTGATCGGGATCTTCGGCCGGCCCGGCAGCGGCAAATCGAACCTTGCGTATCTGCTCGCCTATTGGGAGCGGCTCCGCGGGGCCTCGGTCGCGATCGTGGACCCGGAGAACGTGCGGACCGGGTTCGCCGAACTCTGCCGCGAGTGTGGCCGCGTGAACGAGATCCGCCTCGATGACCCGGGCCTCGGCAACGTCTCACTCGACCCCTACCGCATCCTGCCCCGGGAGGCCGCCCCGCAGCTGGCCGCGACCATGCTCGCGACGCTGCTTCCGCAACCGCTCGCGGGCCCGGTTCGGATGGCGATCATGGCCGCGACCTCGAAGGCCGCGACGCTCGACCGTCCGTCCCTCGGCGCAGCGGTCCAGCTGCTGGCGGGGGAGTTCGCCGAGACCCAGGAGACGAAGGCAGCGGCGGAGACTTTGCGGTGGGTCTCGGGCTGGGAGATGGCCCGCCCGATGTTCTCTCAGCAGGGCTCGCTCGACGCGGACCTCAAAAACGCTCTCACCATCCTCAAGTTCCGCGGTCTTCCGATCCCGGACGCCGGCATGCCGCCCGAACGCTGGACCGATGAGCACCGGATCGCGACCGCGATCGTCTACGGGATGGTCGCTCTCGCCGGCCGCGTGATCGACGTCGGCGGACCGGAGCACCCAAAGATGGTCATCTACGACGACGCCCTCCCCATCCTGTCCAACTCCGAGGGCAGGGCCACGATCGAGCGGGAGGTCTTGCGAGGTCGCAAGATGCACGCGACCCCCGTCGTCATCTCCCAGAACGCCTCACACGCCATGACTCAGTCGAGCGGAGGCCGGCAGACCCTGGTCTCGAACATGGCTTCGGCGTTCGTCTTCCGGCTTCCTGACCGCGAGGAGGCGGTCGAAGGTTGCCGGGTCCTCGCGATCTCGCCCACCGACGAGAACGTCCGTCTCCTGCAGACGATCGGGCCCGACATGGAGGGCGACGACCTCCCGACCTACGCCGAGTGTGTCGCTCGCATCGAGGGCCGGGTCGGCCGTCTCCAGATCGATCTCGTCTCCCGGGAGATCAGGGCCGCCTTCGACACCACGCCAGGGGTCGTGAGGCTCGCGTCATGAGCCGCGTTCGCGTGGGCCTGGTCGTCGCGTTCGTCCTCGCCTGCTCACTCGGGGCCCTGACGGCGCACGCGGCCGCGGCTCCGACGCAGGCCGGGAGCACGGCCTCACTCCTCGCGTTCCCACCGATCCAGGGCAACAATCCGCCGCTCCTCTTCGAACGGTTCGACGGGTCCGCCTATGCGATCACGCAGGGGCCGGCGACCTCGATCCTCACCAATCCCTTCAACGACTGGGGCAGCTGGGTCGCCGGCACCTTCACCGGGGCCCTGGTCGCGGCCGGCGAGATCGCGGTCGCAATCCTCGAATGGGCCTTCTCCCTCGACGTGATCACGGTCGCCGGCGGCCCCGTCGACGCCTATACGGCGCAGCTGCACCAGGCCCTTTACTCGGCTTTCCTGCCGGCCGTGATTTTGGTCGTCGGCGGCTGGGCGGCCTACGTGTTCCTGATCTCCAAGCGGCTCCTTCATGGCGTCTCTGGCCTGGCGTGGGCCGTGGTCGCGCTGGTCCTGGGGGCGGTACTCATGGCCGCGCCAACCGAGTACCTGGGCGATGCCTCGGGCTTCTCCTCCGAGGTCTCGACCGCGATTCTCGCGGGCGCTGCTCAGGCCGACCCCGGGGGCGGGGCGACGTCGATGCAGGGTTCCTCCTCAAACGCCGAGCTCCGCGTCTTCGCCGATCGACTCTGGACCGTCTGGGTGTATGACCCCTGGACCTTCGTTCAGTTCGGGGCGATGGATCCCAAGGTCCCGGGCACGAACAACAAACTCGGCGTCGAGCTCCTTCAGCAACAGGCCGGCCAACCGTCGACATACCCGCAGGACCTCGCCCAGGAGCCGCAGTCGATCCAGAATTGGGCCAACGGTCAGAGCGGCGCCCAGCGGCTCGTCTACTCGATCATGATGCTGGTGGTGGCCGGCGTCGGCCTCCTCATGGTCGGGATCCTCGCCCTCATCATGCTCGGGGCCGGAATCCTGGTCATGATCCTCGCCCTCGCGATGGTGCCGGTGCTCTTGCTCGCTCCGATCCCGATCTGGGGGCGGGCGGTCTTTGGCCGCTGGTTTGGGATGCTCCTCGCCGCGTTCGCCGTGAAGGCCCTCGCCGCTCTCTTTCTGGTACTGCTGATCGCGACCACGGCCGCGATCAACTCTCTCTCGAGCAGCATCGGATGGTTCCTGACCGCCCTCCTCGACCTGGTCGCGGTCTGGGTCCTGTGGCACGTCCGCAAGGTCTTCTTCACCCGCCCCACGGCCGGGGCCCGGAACCCCGGCGACGTCCCGACCACGGAGGGGGCTCATGAGCAGCATCTCGACCCGGGTCGCTCCCGGTTCTCCGGTGGCAAAGCGCGCCCGATGCCAGAGCAGGAGCCCGGCTCACTCCCGGTCTCCAGGCCTGCCGCCGTCCCCAGAGGACCCGTGAAGCCGCCCATCGATATCACGCCCGCCTGGCTCTGGCAAGCCGTCAAGCCAACCGTCGACGGGGCCCCCGGCTCGAACGGGAAAGCCGCCGGCACGGCGGCCGGGGCGGCGAAGGCGGGGGCAGGAGCGGGGGCCAAGACAGCGGGCGCCGCTGCCGCGGCAGGAACCGGGGCGACCGCCGCCACCGGAGGCCTCGCGCTCCTCGGCGTCGCCGCCGTCTCCACCGGCAAAGCCGCGATGCGAGGCCACGCGCGGGCCGGCCAGGCCGCGCAAGGCCACATCTCCCACCTCCTCCACGGATCCGACGGCCGCTCGACCGTCCGTCGATCGCAGCCGCAGGTCCCGGACCTGATGGAAACGCGGCCGTGAAGAAGCTCGTCCTCACGGCCGCCGGGGGCGTGATCCTGATCGGGGCTCTGCTCCTGGGTTCGAGCATCGCCGTCTTTCTGCCGGGGACGATCGGGGCCGGCAATTCCGGGCCCGGAGCCTCTTGCCAGACGACGACGGCGACCGGCAAGCTCTCGGCCGCCGAGGTCGCGGCACTCGCCTTCACGGCCGGCTTCCGCGGTCAGGACCTGGTGACCGCGGTCGCGATCACGATGCCCGAAAGCGGCGCCGACACGACCGCCGTCCAGCAGAACGAGCCGCCGGCGTTGACCGGCGTCGGGCTCTGGCAGCTCACCCCGGGTACGCCGGCCGACCTCGACCCACTCACCAACGCGAAGGCCGCCTATGCGAAGTACGTCGCCTCCGGCCACGCGTTCTCGCCCTGGACGACGTTCACCGGCGGCCAGTATCTCCAGTGGCTCGGCTGGGCCGCCGCGGGGGTCGCCAACCTGAGCTCGGCCGGTCTTTCCTGTCAGACCGCCCCCGCCGCGTCCTCGGCGCAGAGCGACGTCATCGCCGGCCGGCTGGGGCAGGCCGTCGAGCAGGCCACGCCCCCCGGTCTGCCGTCCATTTTCGAGGGCTTCCCCTGGGGCCAGTGCACGTTCTGGGTCGCCCTGCACTTCCCGGTCTCGTGGTCGGGCAACGCGTACCAGTGGTGGGCGAACGCAGCCGCGGCGGGAGCCCAGGAGACCCAGACGCCCGCGGCCGGCGACGCGGTCGTCTACGGCCAGGGCAACGGTTATAGCGATTTCGGGCACGTCGCCTGGGTCGTCCAGGTCAACCCGGGCGGGACGTTCGTGGTGTCGGAGATGAACTACCTGGGCCTCGGCCTCGTCGATGAGCGGACGTCATCGATGGCCGACGTGCTCGGCTTCATCGAGCCGTGAGGAGCGCTCGCGATGTCTGACGACTTCGAAAAGATGGAGGCCGCGTGGTCCAGGCTTTCCGGGCGCGACAAGATCGTCCTCCTCATCGCCACCGGGCTCCTCGGCGCCGGGATCCTGGCGTACGTCCACCGCGAGCAGCTGCTCCGTCTCTGGGAGCGCTTCCATGTCTTGGCCTTTGTCGCCGCCGGGATCCTGATCGCCGTCGCGATCGCCGTCGACGTCCTCCGGGCCCGCCGCTGGGTCCGGCGGGCCGATCACAAAGGTCGCCGGCTTGGGGGATGATGGGGACGTGTCTACTGGCGTGCAGTGGCTCATCATCGCCGGGATCGTCGCCTTCGCCGCCGGCGGAGCCTTCCTGCTCGCGTGGATCCTCGAGACCCCGCAGCGCCGGGGGCGGCGGGCAGCCCGCGCCGAGCGCGCTCGTCAGCAGGCCACCGACCGAACCCTCGAGGCTCAGGAGCGGGACTGGATCGAGGCCTGGCGAAGTGAGGGCCGGGTTCCACCGGTCTCGTTCACCCGGTATTACCGGAGCGACTTCGAGGCGGACCGCGATCGTTCTCGTCTCGCGCTCCTCCGGTATCACGTCGACGCCGACGAGTGGATCTGGCATCCGGGGGAGCATGCCCAGGCCCGTCGCGTCGTCTACACGCTCCAGCCGCAGACCCTCGAGGGGATCGTCAGACCCGCCGGCTGACCTCGGCCGGCGCCGCCGGCCGGCCGGCCTCAGGCCGTAGCGCCTCCTCCACGGTCCTGGTCACCCAGGCACCCGCGGAGAGGCCGTCTTGGGCAGCCCGTACCTTGACGCGGGCCCAGAGTCGCCGGCTGGGCCGCCAACGGACCCGAGCCGCCTCGCCGTTGCTCTCAGCCTCGAGGGCCGCCCAGGGCCGCCGGGGGGCCTCGTCCGCACCGGCCGCGCGGAGTTTCCTCGTAAAGCGGTAGATCGCCAGCTCCCCGCCCGCCGGCAGTTCGGGCAGGATCTCTCGCAGCCCTCCCAGGTCGTCGATGAGCCGGGCGAGCTCGTTCTCGGAGCGAGCGCCGCCCTCGAGCACCACCAGGACCTGTCGAGAGGCGACGCGGCCGAGGGTATCGCGCCGGACCTGACACACGGCCCACGTGGTTCCGACCTTGCGAGAGGCGGGCTTGGCGCCGTCAGACGGTGACCTCGCGTCAGGCGTGACATCGGCTGTCATACCGTCATGCTATCGCCGCCGGCGGGACTGGCAATGGGCAGTTCGTGAACGGGAGTGCCGGGACAGAGTGAGGGGACTATCGGCGGGTGCTGCATAGAGTGCCGGTGTAACTCTTGCTGAGTGAGGATAGGAGGCAGATTCGGAGCGCAGCCTCCGGCGCACGATCTCAGTGATTGTCGCCCGGCGCCGCGCTCCGCCGTCACGGCCCTCGAGCGACAGTAGTCCCGTCGCGCAGCCACACAGTGTCGAAGCCGTATCGATAGACCTGGTGGTAGCGCCGGGCCAGGAGGGGCTTGATGTCAGGGTAGCTCGTCACGTCGTCCTGGGCGGTGATGATCATCTCCGGATCCAACTGGGCGACGTGCCGTTCGGTCTGGCCGTTCATGCCGTACAGAGCCACCTCGTCGTTGTAGATCGGCGCCGTCGGCATCAGGAGCCGCAGGTCGGCTTCCAGGTAGAGCCAGGAGTCCGAGGACCAGACGACGGTGCGGGCGCCCTCCAGGTTGTGGGCCCGGATCCAGATCGCCACCTCGCGGTCCGAGGCCACGCGGTCGTCGAAGCCGTCCTGCCAGGTGACCAACGACTCCCGGCCCGTGACGACGCCCGCGAAGCCCACGTAGTAGGGCTGGACCCAGAACTCGTAGAGCATCCAGTCCAGGTGCACGATGGTGCCCAGCACGAGAGCGATCACGGCCGCGACCAGGATGGCGGCCGCTCCCGCCGCCCGGCGCAGGCGCCAGAATCCGGGCCTGGGCAGCGGGAGTGAGGCCACAACCAGCGCGAAGGGCACGATGACGGGAATCAGATAGTGGGCGAAGGGCTGCTGCGCCGCGCCCACGACAAGCCCGGTCGCGATCCCCCAGAACCAGCTCCCCCAGGTGACGACCGGTCGGCGTCGAAGCAGGTACGCGCCCACCAGCGCCAGGCTGACGGCCGGCACCAGCAGGACGACCCGGACCCGGATGCCGAAGGGCGTCAGGGGGAGCATCATGGTGGTGAAGCCGACGTAGAAGAAGACCAGCGAGTAGGCGACGTGTGAGATCCCGACCAGCCAGAGGGTCGGCACCAGCCAGAGCGCGGTCCCCAGGCCCAGAGTGATCAGGTAGACGAGGAGCGAGCGCGCGGGCCGGGGGGCGGCCAGCACGATGATGGCCGCGAAGGCGGCGGCGTCTGCCAGCGCCGTCTGCTGGTAGGCGACCGCGGCGGCCGTCAGCGCACCGACCACGACCGGCCACCAGCGACCGTCGCCGTCGACCCGGGTCAGAAGCAGCGCGCCCGCCCAGGCGGTGAGGGCGATCAGGAAATTCTCCGGGATGATGAGCTCGGTCCCCAGCAGGGGCGCTCCCAGGAGGACCGCCCCCACCACTACCGCGATCATCGACCGCACCGGCGAGAGCAGCCGCGTAGCCGCGTACGCGAGGGCGGCCAGCGCAAGCAGCCCGGCCAGGTAGGTGAGCCCGTGGAGAGCCCACTCGGCGGTCCCGAACAGCTTCAGGAGCAGCGCCACCGTCCAGAGCTGCAGAGGCGGCTTGTTGTTCCAGACCTGGGCGTAGGGGAGCTGGCCGTGAAGCATCCCCCGGGCCGTCGTCAGGTAGCCGGCCTCGTCCGTGTACCAGTGGGGTTCGAAGAAGGTGGGAATCCGCAGCACCGTGAACAGCACCGCCCCCACCAGCAGGGCCCACCAGTACCTGAGGCCGGGGCCGCCCGCGGCCTCCCGCCGGCGCAGCGACTCCCTCAACGGAGCGCCAGCCGCACCCGGAACAGGACCAGCTCCTTGACGGCGCGGACGATCGCGCGCGGACGCGCCCCACTCCGCCGCCCGGCGCGGCGTGGATAGTGCGGGACCGCTACCTGAAGCACGCGCCAGCCACCCACGCGGGCCTTGAGGTAGAGCTCGGCGTTGAGCAGCGCGCTTCGGTTCTCGAGCTCGATCGACCGCAGGAACTCGCTGCGCATCAGCTTGAGCGCGCAGTCGACGTCCCGCACGCGCAGGCCGTAGAGCAGGAAAAGCAGGACGTTGAAGGTGCCGCTGACCACCGAGCGCATCCGCGCGTCCTGCCGTTCGATCCGCCAGCCTCCGATCAGGTCTGCTCGATCGCTGACCGCCGTCAGCCTCGCCAGGTCCCCGATGTCGAACTGCCCGTCGGCGTCGGTGAACGCGACCCAGGGCATTTCCGACGCGCGCAGCCCGTCCGCCACCGTGATCCCGTAGCCGCTCTTGTGGCGGTGCGTGACGACGCGGAGCTTGAGGCCCAGGTCGGCCGCCTGCGTCCGGGCCAGCCCGGCGCTGCCGTCGGTGCTGCCGTCGTCCACGATCACGACCTCGACCTGCCGCGCCAGCTCCGGGAGCTTCTCGGCCGCCCGCCGCAGCATCCAGGGCAGGTTGACCGCCTCGTTGTGGACCGGCAGCACGAGCGAGATCCCGTCCAGTCGAGGAGCCGGCGCCGTGCTCATGCCGGCCACTCCTTCGACGCGGCCGGCGCCGACAGGAAGCTGTCCAGCGTCTCGCGCAGGCCCTCCCGCAGCGGGGACTCCGCCCGCCATCCGAGGAGCCGTTCAGCACGCCCGGTCGCCAGGCAGCTTCGTCTCACCTCCCCATCGCGCGCGGGCGCGTGCTGAATCGCCAGGCCGGCGCCGTGGAGGGCGACCAGCTCCCGCACCACCTCCGTGATCGGCGTCTCGCGTCCCGTCCCCACATTGATGGCTCCCTCGACCTCGGTGGCGAGGGCCGCCAGGCAGGCGCCCGCCACGTCCCGCACGAACACGAAGTCCCGGGTCTGAGCGCCGTCTCCGTAGAGGACCGGCGGGAGTCCGGCACTCAGGCGCCGGCAGGTGATGGCGACCACCCCCGCCTCGCCGTCCCCATCCTGGCGGGGGCCATAGACGTTGCCGAAGCGCAGCGCCAGGGTGCGTATACCCGCGCTCGACCGGAAGGCGGTGAGGTAGGCCTCTTCGGCCGCCTTGCTGGCCCCGTAAGGCGAGCGCGGGCGGGCGGGCAGGTCTTCCTCGGAGGGGAGCCGGGTCGCGTCGCCGTACAGCGCGCCGCCCGAAGAGGCGCTGACGATGGCGCTCGCGCCGGCGGCCACCGCACCCGCATAGGCGGCGACCGTGCTCCCCAGAACGGCGCCCGCGTGCCCGCCCGGGTCCCGGAGCGCGGCCTTGACTCCCCCGCGCGCGGCCAGGTGGAGCAGGGCCTGCGGCCGGAACCGCGCCAGTGCTGCCATGGCTTCGGGCGATCTCTCGTCGGCGACGCACAGAAGCGCCGGCTCCGGCGGCGGCATCCCGCAGTCATGGCTCAGATCGTCGATCACCAGCACGTCGCAGCCGCCCTCGAGCAGCGCCGCGACCACGTGAGAGCCGATGAAGCCGGCGCCCCCCGTGACCGCGACCCGGCGCGGCAGCGTCATCGAGTGGCCACCGGGCGCAGCGCGCGCCGTGCCGGCGCCGTGACCGCCCACGCGGCCACCGCGGCGACCGCGATCGGCAGGGTGGTGGTGAGGCGCAGCAGGATCGCCGCCGCCGCGCCCACGTGGGCGGCCACCCCGGCCTGCGCCAGGATGAGCACCAGGATCGCGTCGCCCGTCCCCAACCCGAAGGGCAGGCTGGAGATGGAGCCCACGACCTGCGAGGTGCAGTAGCTGGCGACCGCCACCAGGTAGGGCACGGCGCCGCCGAGGGCGATTACCAGCAGCCAGACCTGGACCCCGCTGATCGCGAAGATGACCACCGAGAGCGTGCAGAACCACCCCTGGACCAGCACGTCCTCGCTCATCAGCGCCATCTCGTCCGCGCCGCGCTCGATCTGGGTCGCCCGGCGCCGCACGAGCGGCAGGCGAGTCATCTGCCGGAGGCCCCAGGAGTCGACCCCGAGCCGGCTTGCCAGGTACGGGAACCCCAGGCAGACCCAGGAGAGCACGGCGGCCACCCGCAGCGGCCAGTCGCTCAGCTGCACGGCGAGCATCGAAAGCCCGACCAGCCCCATCAGCGCCAGGCTGCCGACCCGCTCCACGATCACGACCAGGGTTCCGCTGCGCACCGGGACCGCGTGGTCGCGGCGCCAGAGGTAGGCGCGGACCAGGTCTCCTCCCGCCGCCGGCGTGACGCCGCTGAGCGTGAGGCCGACGACCCCGCTGGTGGTGAGCCGCCAGAGAGGAACGCGGGAGCCGAGCCGATCCAGGAGGACGCGGGAGCGCCAGGTTCGAAGGAGGACGACCGGGACGTTGAGCGCCAGGGCGCCGGCCAGCAGCCGAAGGTTCGCGTGCGCCAGACTCTGACCCACGCGGTCGAACCCGATTCGCCAGAGGAGCAGCGCCGTCAGCCCCACGCCGATCACGATCGCGAAGGTCCGCGAACGGAGAAGAGAACGCAGGGCCCGCGCGGTCATCTTTCCGAGGGAGTGTAACGGCCGGTCGGGCAGGTAACCGTGCTCTAGGCAGATACTTACCGTTGCCTTACGGTCGGCGAACTTTCGGACGACGAGGCTCTTGTCGCGCGAACCCGATACCCCTAGGCGGTATCATGCGGCGGCATGAAGCCCGGGTACCGCAAGGACAAGGAGGCGATCCTGGCCCGCCTCGGCCGCATCGAAGGCCAGGTCCGAGGCGTCACGCGCATGGTGGCGGCCGATGAGTACTGCATCGACGTGCTGACCCAGATCAACGCGGTCAAACGCGCGATCGACCAGGTCGGGCTGCTCCTCCTCGAAGACCACGTCAAAGCCTGTGTGGTGGACGCCGCCAAGAACGACCAGGAAGACAAGCTGGACGAGCTGGTGAAGGCGGTGGAGCGCTTTGCGAAGGCGTGACGTCGGTTTCGACGTGGACGCCGCCGATCGAGCCCGCCCGCTGAGGCTTCCGCTGAGCCCCCGGCCGGGGACCTGAGCGAGGCCCGGCCATGGTCGTGCTGCAGGCGGTCGGAGGCGCCCTCCTGCTCGCCTGCTCGATGTTCTGGGACGTCCTCTGGCCGCTGGTCCTCGGCTTTCTGCTCTCCGCCGTGGTCCAATCGCTGGTACCGACCCGCGCCGTGGCCCGTACCCTGGGGCGTCCGGGCCTGGCCGGGGTCGGGTTCGCCACCGTGCTCGGCGCCGCCTCGTCTTCCTGCTCCTATGCCGCGGTCGCGATCGCCCGCTCGCTGTTTCGCCGGGGAGCGCGCCTCGGCAACGCGATCCTCTTCGAGTTCGCCTCCACCAACCTGGTGTTCGAGCTGGGGCTGGTGCTGGTGGCGCTGCTGGGGTGGCAGTTCCTGGCCGCCCAGTTCGCGGGTGGCCTGCTCATGATCGGCCTGCTGGCGATCGCGTTCAAACTCACGCTGCGCCGGCGGTTGGTCGACGAGGCTCGCGCGCAGGCGGATCGAGGTCTGCCGGGACGCATGGAGGGCCATGCGGAGATGGACATGACGCTGGCCCCGGGGCCGCTCCGATCCCGTCTCGTCTCGCCGCCGGCGTTCACCGCCATCGCGCACTACTTCTGGATGGACGTGGCCAGCATCTGGCAGGACCTTCTGCTCGGCTTCCTGATCGCTGGGGCCCTGGGGGCATGGGTACCGACGGCCTTCTGGCAGGCGTTCTTCCTCACCCACGACCCCACGCTCGCCCGCTTTTGGGGGCCGCTGATCGGCCCCGTGATCTCCATGCTCAGCTTCGTGTGCTCGGTCGGCAACGTGCCGCTGGCCGCCGTGCTGTGGAATGGAGGGATCAGCTTCGGCGGGGTGATCGCGTTCATCTTCGCCGACCTCATCATCCTGCCCATCGTCAACATCCACCGCAAGTACTACGGGTGGCGGGCGAGCCTCTACCTGCTCCTGGTCTCCTACGTCGCGATGGCACTGGCCGGGTTCCTGATCGAGGTGCTGTTTGGGGCCCTGGGCATCGTGCCCCCCCACTTTCAGGTCGCGGTGCTGATCTCACGGCCGGGGTGGAACGCGACCACGCTGCTCGACCTCATCGCCCTCGCCGTGGCCGGCCTCTTGGGGTGGCGGTTCCTGCGCACGGGCGGGCGTGAGATGCTCCGGATGATGGGCTCGCCGCCGTCGGGGTCCGGTTCCGAGGCGCATCATCACGGGTAAGAAAGGGCGATTGGTGCACAGTGCACCAGCGGCCGTGTTTTGGTCAGCACAGTTCCCCAGGAGGGAGGAATGTTCCGAAATGTCCTGGTTGCGATCGACCCCTCGGAGCACTCGCAGGTGGCGCTGAAGGAGGCGAGCGATCTCGCCGCCGCCACTCACGGCAGGTTGACCATCATGACCTGCTACCGGGCGAACGCCGATGTGGAAGCGAGGGCCTGGGGGACCGGCGTCGCCCCGGACGAGGCGAAGACCATACAGGGCCTGCGGCGGACGGCCGCCCAGCGCGCTGACGACTTCCTGGACCAGGTGCGCTCCCTGGTCCGACCTGAGGTCTCCGCCGAGACGCTCGCCGTGGAAGACAATCCAGCCGACGGGATTCTTGCTCAGATCCCGGCTGGAGGGCACGACCTGGTGATTCTCGGTTCCCGAGGCCGCGGGCGCCTGGCGTCGAGATTCCTCGGGAGCGTCAGCCAGGAGGTCCTCCGTCACAGCCCCGTCCCGGTCCTCGTGATCCGCACGCCTCACGAGTCAGAAGGGGATCAACCGCGGGCGTAGCCGCTGGCTGAAGAGGGCCGTTGTGCATGTGCACCAACGGCCCTTTCCGGTGGAGGTTAGAGCCGCACCTCGACCGTCTCGACTCCGAGCAGGTCGCCCAGCGCCCGCAGCTCGGCCAGGTGGTGCCCGGTGCCCAGCGCCCAGTGATGGCCGACGCCGGAGGCGCTCCAGGCGTCTACCCATTCGCCGGGATCGGCTCCGACGTCGACCCGCGAGGTGGTGTTGCCGATCCGGAGCAGCGGACCGGCGACCGTCCGGCCCTCGGTGGCGACGAAGCGGAAACGGCTCTGGGGGTCCTGTCCGATCCCGAACATCGTGACCGGCCCGTGGCGGACGTCGAACTCGACCGAAACGCCCCAGCCCCGCTTGCCGTGGTAGACGCCCAGCCCGCGCAGCACCGGCTTGCGGTCGCTGATGGCGGTGTGCGCGGGGCCGTCGTGGCCCATCTCCACCACGCGGTCGTCGAAGTTGAGGGCCTGGAGCTCGCAGAAGGAACCGCCGGCGCCGAGGCGGTCCATGATCAGCATCGCCAGTGAGTTGCGCAGCTCGTACTCGCCGGCACAGGGGACTCCGCGCGCGGTGAGCAGGGAGGCGCCCAGGATCAGGCCCGCGCCCAGCCGCTCGTGCAGCTCGCCGTCGAGGCCCCGGTGGTAGTAGGCGAGGCTGTCGAGTCCGAAGTCGCTGACCAGACGGTCCAGGCCGAGCGACACGCGGGCGGCCCAGGCCAGGTCGTCGGGGATCACGGACGGTTCGACCTCGAAGACCTCCCGCGTCAGCGCCACCCGGCGCTCGACCGCGTCCTCGGTCACCGCCTGCACCCGTACCCGGAGGTCATCGATCTCCAGCACCTCGACATGGCCTCCGAACTGGGCCGGGACCAGTGTGAGATCGGTGGCGACGTCCAGCATGCCGGGATAGAGATGCCCCATCAGGCCGTGACGGCCGTCGCGCAGGGCCCCGCGAACCCCGGCGGCCGCGACCCAGCGCGAGATCCGGGTCCAGGCGCCCTCGTCCTCGAGATGGCCGGAGACCGATCGGAAGGGCACGCCACAGCGGCGGAACGCGTTGGCCAGCTCGGGGAGCGGGCAGGCGCCGACGTAGGCCAGCCAGCGACCGGTGTCGAAGGTCGCGTGGTCCATTGATGGGGCCGGCTGCAGGTCCACGAGCAGCACCGGCGCGCCCGCCCGCTGCGCGACCGGCAGCAGCATGCTGGACGTGAGATAGGTGGCGAGATGACCCACGATCAGGTCGCATCGGGCCGCGCGCAGACGCTCCGCGGCCTCCCGACCCTCACGCTCGTCGGAGATGAAGCCGGCCTCGACCACCTCACAACCGAGCCCTCGCAGGCGCTCGGAGACCCTGCCCGCGGCCCGTCGCAGCTCCGGCAGCAGGTCGGGGAACTGCGGCCAGTAGGCGGCGAGGCCGCCTGAGACCAGACCCACGCGGGCGGCCCGTCCCGCCACGCGTTCGAGCCCGCCGGTCACCGCCTCACCTCCCCCGTTCGCCGAATGTTCATCGGGTTCCCATCGCCAGGCGGTCATTATCTTCACGGCATGCCTGCTGGGGAACGAGTCTGCTTCCTGCTCTACGTCCGTCCGGATCGCCTGGACGACTATCGCGCCCGGCACCGGGCCGTGTGGCCCCAGATGCTGGAGGCGCTGAGTGAGACTGGGTGGCGGAACTACTCACTGTTCCTCCGGGACGACGGCCTGCTGATCGGGTACTTCGAGACCGATGATCTGCGGGCGGCGCTCGACGGTATGGAGGCGAGGGAGGTCAACGCCCGCTGGCAGGCGGAGATGGCGCCCTTCTTCGAGCTCCCCTCGAGTGAGCGCCCGGACACCGGGTTCGAGCGGTTGGCGGAGATCTTCCACCTCCCGTGAACTCCCTTGGTCAGGTGTGGGCGCTCAGGCCATGACGTCTGAGACCTGACCCCTGGCTCCCGCCATCGCCTCGTCGATCGCCGCCAACGTCGCGCCGTCGAGGGACCGACCGGAGGCGCCCGCGTTCTCCTCGATCTCGGCCGGGGTTCGACACCCGGTGAGGGCGACCGCGACCAGCGGGTCGCGCAGCACCCAGGCGATGGCCAGCTGGGCCACGCTCATCCCGGCGTCCGCCGCCGGCCTCCGCAGCTTCTCCACCACTGACAGGTTGGTCGCCAGGTTGTCCGCCTCCAGGAGCGGCTGCCCGAACAAATCACCCCGCGCCCGCCAGTCGGTCTCGTGAAATCGGTCGCCTGCGGAAAGGCGGCCCGTGAGCAGACCGTGAGCCAGCGGACCGTACGCCATGATGCCGACCCCCAGCCGGCGGGCGGTGGTGAAGACCTCTCGCTCCCAGCGACGGTCGAAGAGGTTGTACCCGATCTGGTTGGCGGCGAGGGGAGCCAGCTGTGCGCAGGCACGCAGGTCGGCGGCTCGAAAGTTGGAGACCCCGACGTGACGTGCCTTGCCCGAGCGCTGGATCTCTTGCAACGTATCCATCGCCTCCGCCCACGGGCGGCTGCGATCGGGCCAGTGGATGAGCAGCAGGTCGAGATAGTCGGTCCCCAGCGCGCGCAGGGATTGCTCGAGTCCATGCATCAGCGTGGCGCGGCTGCTGTCGCGCTCGTACTTGCCGTCCGGGCCCCGCTCCAGGCCCACCTTCGAGACCACCACCACGTCCCGCCGGCGGGAGCCCAGTGCCCGCGCGAGCAGCTCCTCCGAGCGGCCGAACCCGTAGGCGCGGGCGGTGTCGAACAGGGTGACGCCGAGGTCGAGCGCCCGGTGGACGGCGCGAATCACCTCATCCGGGTCGTAGGCCCCATACTCACCGCCGGTCTCCCAGCAGCCGAAACCGATCGTCGACACCCGGAGGCCCGACTTCCCCAGCTCCCGATACTCCATCGCCACGCCTCCCGCTCAAACCCGCCGGACACAGCCCACCCGCCCGCAACCCCCGCCGCCTCATAGTCCCGGTTCCACGTGAAACGGTGTTGTGCTTGCCGGTCACCGGAGGTCCAGCGTGGACAGCACCTCCGGGTTCCAGATCGCCCTCGGTCGCAGCCCGTTCAAGACCGCCGCCACCTCCTGCGCGGGCCGGAGGTGCCGTTCGCGATCGGTCCACTCGCTGCGCGAGGCGCTGTGCGGAGTAAGCACCACGTTGTCGAGCCGGCAGAGCGGATGCTCGGCGCCGATCGGCTCTTCCTCCATCACGTCGAGCGCGGCTCCTCCCAGCTCACCGGCCTTGAGCGCGTCGACGAGCGCGATCTCGTCCACCACCGGCCCTCGACTGGTGTTGACCAGGATCGCCGACCGCTTCATGAGCCGCAGCTCCGGCGCGCCGATGAGGTGCCGGGTGCCACTCTCGAGCGGGACGTGGAGGGACACGAAGTCCGCCTCCTGGAGCAGCTCGCCGAGCGGGGCGCGTCGAACGCCGGCCGCCTTGAACGCCTCGTCGCCGGCGACCGGGTCGGCGCCCAGGAGCCGCATCTCGAATCCTCGCGCTCGCCGGGCGACGGCCCTGCCGATCCGGCCCAGGCCCACGATGCCGAGCGTGGCGCCGAAGACCCGCGGGATGCCGCCGGTCGAGATGCCGCCTTGCTCCCAGGAGCCCGCCCGCACCGCCCGGTCCTGAAGCGCGATCCGGCGCGCACCGGCCAGCAGCAGCGCGAAGGTGTGGTCGGCGACCTCCTCCTCGATCACGCCCGGCATGTTGCAGAGGACGATGCCCTTTTCGGTGGCGACGTCGATGCCATCGACCGTGTCCATCCCGATGGAGGAGGTGGCGATGACCCGGCAGCGGGTGAGGCTGCTCATGAGGCGGCGGGAGATCCGGCCCGTGAAGATCATGCCGTCCGCCTCGCGGGCGCCGGCCATGACACTGTCCTCGCCACGCTCGTGAAGCACGGAGACCTCGCAGCCGGCCCTTCGCAGCACCTGCTGCGCCTCGGGCCCGGACGCGCCGCCGAAGGTGTCCACAATGAGGACCTGGGGGGCGGACGTCCGGTCCCTGTTCTGCTCGCCTTGCATCTCTCGATCGTCCTCCTGTCCCGGCTCGGCCTGACTCAGAACCGGCTCACCTGGAGCTGGTCACGCAGGAAGCGCGCGTTGCGCTGCAGCTTCTCCTCCACGGTGCCCTCGCCCGGTCGTGGAGGGTCGAGGTCGAGCGTGATCCAGTAGCGGTAGTCCCGCGCCTGGAGCACCTCCCAGACGCGGCCGAAATCGACGCCCCCCGTGCCCAGGTCTTTGTAGAGGCACTCACGCTGGTGCTCCTCACGGGTGGGGGTGGGGCCGGTCCATCCCCGGTACACGGGCCCCGCGTCCTTCCAGTGGAGAGCCACGATCCGGTCCCAGTGGTCCTCCATGAGGACGATCGGATCGCTACCCCCGAGGAGCACCTGCGCGGTGTCCAGGGTGAGGGAGACCGACGCCGGGTCGGTCAGCTCGAGCAGTCGGAGGATCTCCTCCGGGCGTTCCACCGGTCCCCAGATATGGGGGTGGGGCGCGAGCCGGATTCCCAGGCTCTCCAGGTCACGGCCTAGCTCGTTGAGCGCGCCGGCGATCGCCTGCAGCTGGGCCTCGGTGGTCCCGGCCGGGGGCCGGGCCCCGAGGTTGATCTTGAAGTGCCGGCACCCGAACTCGCCCAGGAACCGCTGGGCGAACTCCAGATGGTCCGCGATCGTCCGGGCGCGCAGGGCGGGCTCGATGAAGTCGGTCGACTGCCCCGGCCCTCCGTTGGAACAGGTGATCATCTGGATTCCGTTGGCGTCGAGCAGCCGGCGCAGCTCCCGCGGCCGGTCGACGTAGCGCGTCAACCACTGGCGGTAGGGCTCGATCCCCCCGAACCCGAGGGACGCGATGAGCTCGACGTCGGCCGGCGCGAGGTCGCCGAACACGCCGGTTCCGATGCCAAAGCGAGGCCCTTCCGGCACGACAAGCTGCATCAGATACCCTCCTCGGCACAGGCGTCGGATCCGAGACGGGCGCGCGCGCCCTCCCCACCTCGAACGTTACCCCAACTCGCCCGGCGGCCGTGCCAGGCACCCCTGTCCGATCCGCTCCTCCGCTGCACCTCGAACGTCGCGCGGCGGATCTTGGTCGAGCGGGTGCGGGCGTCACCTTTCTCAACCGGGCGGCCGAGCGGCTGTACGGCTGGAGCCGCACTCAAATCGGCGAGATGCGGGCCGGTGATCTCCTCCGGACCGAATACCTGGTGCCGGCCGAGGAGATCGAGAGCGAGCTGCGCCTGGCGGGCGCCTGGGAAGGCCGCCTGGTACGTCAGTCGAAGGCGGGGGCTCGGATCTCGGTCCTGAGTCGCTGGGTGACCGCGGTCGGCCCCGACGGGAACCCCTACCTGGTGCAGATCGACCGCGTGCTTCACAGCGCCGACGACGGCCACCGATCGGGGCTCGAGCGCGAGGAGATATTCCGGCTGCTGGTCGCCAGCGTGACCGAATACGCGATCTTCGTGCTGGATCCGAAGGGCCGGGTGGTGACCTGGAACGACGGCGCCGAGCGGCTCAAGCGGTACCGGCGTGACGAGATCCTCGGTCGCCACTTCTCCGTCTTCTATGAGCCGGCGGACGTGACTGCCGGCCGGCCTGAGTGGGTCCTCGCCCAGGCGGCGGCCAACGGGCACTACGGCGAAGAGGGGTGGCGCGTCCGCAAGGACGGCTCACGGTTCTGGGCCAGCATCCTGCTCACCGCTCTCTGGGACGACTCGAGGCAGCTCCGTGGCTTTGCCAAGATCACGCGGGACCTGACCGAGAAGCATGCGCAGATGGAGCGGTTGGCCGAGTTGGAGTCGGCGAAGAGCCACTTCCTGCGACTTGCCTCGCACGAGCTGGGCGGTCCGCTCTCGATAATCCGGGGCTACACCTCGATGCTCGCCGAGGGGTGGTGGGGAGAGTCGACGCCGGAACAGGCGAAGGCGTATCGCGTCCTCGACAACAAAGCGCAGCACATGGTGTGGCTGGTCAACCAGCTTCTGGAGGCGTCCCGGCTGGAGGACACCGAGATGCCGGCGGATCTGCGCCCGATCGACCTGCGGCGCCCGGTGGAAGAGGCCTTCGAGGAGGCCCGGACGCTCGCGCCCCCCACCCATCGGCTGGTGCTGGAGGTCCCCGCTGGGCCCGTGGTCGCTCAAGCCGACCAGCAGATGGTGCTGTCGATCTTGCAGAACCTGCTGACCAACGCCGTCAAGTACTCGCCGACGGGCGGCACCATTACCTGCGCCGTGAACGCCAACCCCTCCCGCGCCCTGGTCAGGGTCACGGATACCGGGATCGGGATCGGCGAAGCCGACATGGCCCGGCTCTTCACGCGCTTCGGCCGCATCGTGACCCCCGACAACAGCGACATCGCGGGCGCCGGGCTCGGTCTTTACCTGTCGCCCGAGCTGGCCTGGCGCCAGCGGGGAGATCTGACCGCCACCTCCGTCGAGGGCTCCGGCAGCACCTTCGAGCTCAGCCTCCCGCTCGGCTGACCGGCCCGCAGCCGTCGGGTGCCGGGGGGCGTGCCGGGCGGGGGCCTGCGCGGCCTGAGGCTTCACGCGCACGCCTCGAGCTCCACCGGAGCTGCTGGACCGACCGGCTGGACGAACTGCGCGGGAATCCGGCACCCGACTGAGGGATCACCCGGACTGAGGATCACCCGCTGGTGCACCATCGGGGGTGATGGCCAGCAGCTTTACCTTCCTCATGCTCCCGGCCCAGACCGCAGTCACCCGCGAGTGGGCGATGCGCCTCGCCCGGGACGTCCCCGAGGTCAGGGTGGTCCTGGCGGAGTCCGACGAAGAGGCGGCACGAGAGATTCCGGAGGCGGAGGCGGCCTTCGGGCGCATCCCCGAGCATCTGCTCGCTCGGGCCGGCCGCCTGCGCTGGCTGCAGGCACCTCAGGCGGCACCTCCGGCCGGGTACTACTCGCAGGCGCTGGTCGAACACCCGGTCGTGGTCACGAACTTCCGCGAGATCTACAACGATCACATCGGCGCCCACGTGATGGCGTTCGTGCTGGCCTTCGCCCGGGGGCTGCATCGTTTCGTCCCCCAGCAGCTTCGCGGTGAGTGGATCCAACCGCCGCTCGACGAGGGCATGGTCCACCTGCCCGAGGCCACCGTCCTCATCGTGGGGGTGGGCGGGATCGGCGCCGAGGTGGCGCGGCTCGGCGAGGCCTTCGGGATGACGGTGCTGGCGACCGACGCACGGCGGGACGGGCCTCCGCCGGGTGTGGCCGAACTTCATCCTCCCGAGGCCCTCGACGATCTTTTGCCTCGGGCCGACTTCGTGGTGCTCACGGTGCCGCACACCCCCGCCACCACGGGTCTGATGCACCGGGCGCGATTCCAGCGCATGCGGTCGACCGCGTTCTTCGTCAACATCGGACGGGGCATGACGACACGGCTTGACGACCTGGTGGCGGCGCTCCGGGCCGGCGAGATCGCGGGCGCCGGCCTCGACGTGTTCGAGCAGGAGCCGCTCCCGGCCGGGCACCCGCTCTGGAGCCTGCCCAACGTGCTCATCACCCCGCACGTCGCCGGCTACGGTCCCTACCTGGACGAACGCCGCTTTGAGATCATCGCCGCCAACTGCCGCGCCTTCGCCGCCGGCCGGCCCCTGCGCAACGTGGTCGACAAGCGGACCTGGTTCTGAGCGGCGCCCCCTACCAGAGGATGTCGCGGGTGCGGAACCGCCACCAGGCGGCGAACAGAAAAACGGCCGTGTACGCCGCCTGCACCGAGACCAGGTGCGGCAGCCCGCCGAGCGCGGCCGGTGAGGTGAAGGCGCCCGTCCACAAGGTGGTGCCGGCGTCGGTCATCGGCAGCCAGGGTCCGAGGGCCGAGAGGCCGGGGATGTTGTCGAGCGCGCGCGAGACGACGCCGAGCCCGACCGCGCCGGCAGCCGCCGCGAAGGCGCTGCGCGTGGAGGTGGACAGCAGAAGCCCGCAGGCGAACGTGCTGGTCAGGCTGACGGCGACGATCCCGGTCGCGAGCGCCAGGTGCTGGAGCGCCACCGCGGGCGGAAACGTCGCCCCCGCCACGAAGAACGCCGTCGTGTGGTCCAGGTCGACCACGGTGAGCGGGCGCCAGCCGAACGCCGCGACGCCGCACAGCAGGGATGCCCCCACTACGATCAGCACCGCCGCGCCGGCGTACGCGGCCGCCACCGCCCCTTTCGTCACCAGCAGTCGGGACCGCGAGATCGGACGCGCGCACAGATAGCGAAGGGTCCCCCAGGCCGCCTCGCCGGCCACCGCCTGGCCGGCGAAGATGGCGACCGCGAGGGGGAGCAGGAAGAGGGTCGTCGCGTTGAGGGCGAGCAGCGGCGCGGTGAGCCCGGACCGGTCGCTGATGACCGACCCGAAGTCCCCCACTCGTTCCGGCAGCGCGGGCGCGGTCAGCGCGACGACGGCGGTGAGCACGATCGGAACCCCTGCCATCACCGCGAGCACGACCCAGCCCAAAGGCCGGCGGACCTGCTTGACGGTCTCGACCGCGATCACGTCAGCACGTCCCGGCGCCGGAACCACCACCAAGCCAGACCCAGGAACACCACCGTGTAGGCGGCCTGGAGGCCCAGGAACGCGGGCATGCCGCTCGACTGCGGGGCCCTCAAAAAGAGGTGGACCCAGAGGTCGACATCGTTGTTGGGCGCGTAGGAGTTGAGCACCGCCACGCCGGGGAGGTAGTCCGCGTTGAAGACGCGAGAGACGATGGTCAGCCCGACGCCGCCGGCGACGGCCACCAGCGCGTGGTTGGTCACCGTGGAGAGGAAGAACGCGAACGAGAAGATGCTCGCCATGCCCGCCGCCACGAAGGCGGTGGCGAGTCCGAGCCGGGCGAGTGCTCCCGCCGGCTGGAAGACGGCGGGCGAGCCCGGGAGCAAGCCCCCGGCGCCGTCGCTCACCGCCAGCGCGTGCCAGCCGTAGCCCGCCACACCCGCGATCAACGCCGCCAGTGGCACCACGACCACCGCCACCAGTGACAGCAGGGCGGCGACCAGCCCCTTGATGGCGAGAAAGTGGGAGCGTGAGGCGCCGCGCGCAAGCGCCTGGCGGAGGCTTCCCCAGGCCGCCTCGCCGGCCACCGCTTCACCGGCGAAGATCGCGACCGCCAGGGGGAGGAAGAACTTCATCGTGCTCGAGAGCGCGATCAGCGGCACCGTGAACCCGGAGGACCGGGGGACGAGGACGAGGGGGACGTCGCCCACCGGTTCCGGGCGGGCGGCACCGGTCAGGTCGAGCGCTATCACGAGGGCAACACCGAACGCCGCGAGCGCCGCCACCGTGACCAGCGTCCGCGAGCGGAGGACCTGCTTGCGCAGCTCGACGCCGATCACGATGACCCGCGCCCTCCAGACCTGGCGCCCTCCAGCAGGTCGGCGTAGGCCTCGTCCAGGGTCCGTCCCCGGTGAAATGACTCGGTCTCGACACCCGCCTCGTCGAGCGCCTCGAGCAGCGCGGCGGGGCGGATCCGGTCGCCGGTAACCCGCAGCCCTCCGTTCCCCGAGACCACGGCTCGAACGTCCGCCCTGGCTGCCAGCACCGTCTGGGCGGTGGCCCGATCCCGCACCCGCAGGAAGAGGGAGTCCGCCGGCCCGGTCAGCTCGCGCACGGTGCCTGCCGCGACCGCCCGCCCGGCGCGCAGGATCGCGACGTGGGAGCACATCCGCTCGATGTCGGCCAGGTGGTGGCTGGAGAGCAGCACCGTGGTGCCTTTCGCCGCGGCCCCGGCGATCACCTCACTCAACAACCGCACCTGCAGGGGGTCGAGGCCGGTCGCCGGCTCGTCGAGCAGGAGCAGATCGGGGTCGTTGAGCAGCGCCGCGCCCAGCCCGAGGCGGTAGCGCATGCCATGGGAGTAGGTGGAGTAGGGACGGTCGATGGCGTCCCCCAGCCCGGCGATCCGCAGCGCCGCTTCCAAGCCGGTCGCCGAGCGTCCGGCAAGCCGCTCTGCCAGGCGCAGGTTTTGGCGCCCCGTGAGATGGGGCACGAAACCGGGCCCGTCGACCAGCGAGCCCACCCGTCCCAGCGCCGCCACCCCCGGGCGGACCTGCTCGCCGAACAGCCGCACCCGGCCCGCACCCGGCCGCACCAGCCCGAGCAGCACGCGCATGGCGACGGACTTTCCGGCGCCGTTGGGCCCGACCAGCGCCGTCACCCGGCCGGCGTGGACCGTGAGGTCGAGACCGTCGAGCGCGACCACGCCGCCCAGTCGCTTGACCACACCCTCCATCTCGATCACGGGGGGCCGCAGAACCGTGAGGTTCAGGCGCGCCGCCGGTCGCACCGCGCCGTCATGCCGGAGGGCCGGACTCCGCTGGTCACCCACCATCGCCGTCGCCCCCGTTCTGGTTCTCGCGCTCCCCTGACGGTGTCAGAGCGGAAAGATCGGCGACCTGGCTCGCCGGCGGCGGGGCGGCGCGCACCGCGAGGCCGGCATCCCCGAAGGTCATCGACACCCCGCCCGCGCCGGCTCCGGGTGGGACCAGCTCGAGGCCGAGAAGCTGCTCCCGCGGGGTGAGGAACGCGTAAACGGCCATCTGCGAGGCGGTGGCTCCGCCCTCTGTTCGAAGAGCCGCCAGCTCTGCCCCGAGCGCCTCGGTGTAGATGCCGCCAGAGCCGCCCGGGACCGCTCGCAGCGCCCGGCCCAGGTCGACCTTGACGCTCAGGCGGCGCACTCGCTGCCCGCCAAGCACCACGATGCTCGAACCGCCGGTCGAGACGGCGCCCCAGGCCAGCTCGCGGAGCGCCAGATCGGGAACGACCGCGTCCGCCTGATCGACGATCCGTGGGAAGTTGCGCACGAGCGCCGCCGGGCTGGCGACGTCGATCGCGAACCAGGTCCGGCCGGCGGGCAGGAACCCGACCGGCGGCCGCCCCCGGACGTACACGACCCGGGGCGTGAAGATCGCCTCCGCCGTGCGCGGGGGTTCGGCGCCCGCCAGCGCCACCTCCCCGCGCTGCGCACGGAAGTCGAAGGCCCCGGTTCCGGTGACAGTGGTGGCGCCGGGGCCGAGGAGCGAGCCGCCGGTGAGCCGGACCCGAAAGGCGGCCGGCCGCTCGAGCGTCTGCCGCACCGCGACCAGCAGCCGGTTCAGCTCCGGTGTCGCTGGGACTCGCGCGCCGCCGGCCGGTGTGGGAAGCGCGGCGGCGCCGCCGGTGACGAGCAACAGGGTGAAGAGCAGCGGCAGGAGGGTCCGCCCGAGGTGACGCATCGACACCGGGACCTACCGCCCGCCGTTACGGGCGCCGTCCCCCGTCAGCGGCCTTCCGGCACCGTAACGCTCCGCGCTAGCCATTGGCGCGGACACCGACTCGCCGGCTTCAGCGTCCGGCGGCCCGCCGGACTCGTGTCGGTCGTTCCGATCCGTATTCATCCCGTTCCAGGAGACAACGATGAGATTCAGAACCCGTCAGGTGGTGCTGGCGCTGAGCGTCGCCGCCGGCCTAGGGGATGGCGGCCTGTGGGGGCGCGTCTTCGGCGAGCTCCCACGGGTCGGGCACCGCCCAGGCAGCGCCGAAGTCGACCGTCGAGACGGCGACCGTGTCGCTCGCCGGGCAGCAGGAGCGCATCCTCGTCACCGGCGGCGGCCAGACGCTGTACTACTTCACCCCCGACCGCGAGGGTGCGATGCTGGCCTGCACCGGCTCGTGCCTGAATGCGTGGCCGCCCGACCTGCTGCCGAAGGGTGCCAGGCCGGCCAGCGAAGGGTCGCTGCCCGGCAACCTGGGCACCATCGCCCGTCCGGGCGGAACCCGGCAGGTCACCTACGACGGCTGGCCGCTCTACCGCTTCGCCGGCGACAAGGCTCGGGGCGACGTCAAGGGCCAGGGCACGTTGGGCCAGTGGTTCGCCGCCACCGCTCAAGTTCCGGAGCTGGTTCCCCCGCCCCCGACACCGACGCCCACGGCCACGCCGGCGCCAACCCCGGCGCCCGTTCCGGCGGCGGCGGCACCCCCGCCCCCCGCCGCACCTGTTCCCGCGGCAGCACCTCCTCCGGCAGCCGCACCTCCCCCGGCGCCCCCCGCGTTCAATGATCGCGACGGAGACAACAACGGCGCCCCCAGCGACGGTGACGGCAACGGCTGACCCGTAGACCCGGAGGGCCCGCACTCCAGATCTAAAAAGCGCCCGTAGGGCCAGACTGCGGACAGTCTGGCCTTACCCGCGCGTCAGGGCCTCGGGAATCGGGGGGTCGTGCTCGGGCCCGGACGCGACGGCGATCCGGTAGGTCTCCCCTGAAGCGCCGAAGGAGCGCCAGTCGGCGAACTCGGGGGTGCATGGCGAGCCGGTGCGGGCGAACGCGGCCCAGGCTCGCGACATGCTGGCGGCGACCGCGAACCGGTGCTCGCTCGGGCCCGCGGCGGGCGAGCGGTCGACGTTGTCGAACACGAAGGGCAGGTCCAGGCTGTGATGTGCTCCCAGGATGCCGCCGAGCGTGCCGGCGCGGTAGTCGAAGCGGTAGCTGTACACGTCGGCGGGCTGGGTTGCCTTCAGCTCCCGCAGCTTCCGGCTCGCGGCCACGAAGCGGGCGTCCGAGGCGGCGCGGGCGAGCACGAGCTGAGGGAGGGCATTCACCTCGCGGGCCTGGTAGACGTCGAGAACGTCCCGCCACCCCTCGCCGGCCAGCTCTTCGAACCGCGCCGGCAGCTCCGCCTCGGTCAGCTCGTGGAACCAGCGGTGCTCCGACAGCATGAGCGACACCTCGTGCGTGGTGGCTCCGATCAGCAGCGGGATGTGGGCGCCGAGCGGCGTGGGCGCGCCGTCGAAGGGATGCGCCGGCAGCTCACGGTCATGCAGGACCGGGCCCAGCCGGCGCATGAGCGCGCCCTCGGTGGCGCCCGCCTGCGCCGCGACCAGCCGTTCGGCCGGCATCGAGCGCAGCGCGTCCGCATCGGCGACGTCGAGGTCGGCGAGCACCCGGTGGAGCGTCCGCTCGGCGTCTTCGGGCGTCACCGCTCGCAGACCGGCTCCGCTCTGGATGATGGCCTTCTGGAACAGGCCTCGGGCTCCCGGCATCGCGAGCAAAGTCGACACCTTGGCGCCGCCCCCGGACTGGCCGAAGATGGTCACGTTGCCGGGATCTCCGCCGAAGGCGGCGATGTTGGCGCGCACCCAGCGGAGCGCTTCGACGATGTCGAGCATGCCGGCCAGCCCGGAAAGCTCGGCCTCCTCGCCCAGCGCCGGGGCCGGGGCCAGGAAGCCGAGGAGCCCCAGACGATGGTTCACCGTCACCACCACCACGTCGCCGCCGACGGCCAGGCGGTCGCCCTGGAACCACCCTTCGGCGCCGGTCCCGTGGACGAAGGCGCCGCCGTGAAGCCAGACCATGACCGGCTTCGGCGGCCCCTCGACGCTGCTCGCCCAGACGTTGAGGAAGAGACAGTTCTCGCTCCAGGCACGGCCCTCGAGCGGCGTCGGCACCCCCGGATAGAGCAGGCGCAGCACGCGGTGGTAGATCGGGTCGGCATCCACCCGCGGGTCCGCCTGGGGCGCCGCCGGGCCGAACGTCAGTGCGTCGCGGACACCAGGCCATCCGGGGTGCGGACGCGGGGGCCGGAACCGCCATTCGCCGTCCACCCGGTCCCCGTAAGGGATGCCGAGAAAGGTAGCGATCCCGTCGATGTCGACGCCGCGAAGGTGCCCGGCGGCTGTTTCCACGGTTCGCCGGCGGCCGGCCTGCATGCTCGTCCTGATGGCCATACTGAGCGGACTCCTCGATCTGGCGCCGTTGGTGTCAGACCCGGATCGCGCCCCGGCACGTGCGCCGCAGGGGACCTCCCCGCGCCCGCCATCCCCCGATGACCGGCGATCCGGTGAACGGGCCTCAGGATAGTCGAGCGGTCACTCGACAAACGCGGCCGCGGTCCACGCGGGCGGCGCCCCGCGTGAACCGGCCTGAGGTCGCCTCAGCTCGAGTGCTGGTCGGGGTTGTCCCAGAAGTAAGCGTAGGGGCTGTACATCCCGTTGGGCACGATGGTCCAGGGGCCTTCGAACCCACCCGTCCAGGTCTGGCTGCGCTTGGGCACGTTCTTGAGGTCGTTCTTGTACATGTGCACCGCCGGTTCGCCGCCCGCGGTGCCGACGAAGAAGGGACCGCTGTTGATGTGGACTTTGATGATCTCCCAGGCCATCTGATTGCGCTTCATGAAGTCCGTCTCCTGGACCGCCGACTTCAGCAGTTGCTGCAGCTTCTCGATCGGTCCGCCGGGGTCCGGCTGCAGGTAGGGCGGATTGCGTTCCCAGGGGCTCAGGTTGGCCTGGGCGTTGGCTCCTGGGGTGCCCTGGAGCAGGTTCCACTCGCCCTCCATCGGGGCCCAGCGCTGATTGTCCTCCGGCACCAGCCAGTTGGCGTAGGTGAGGCAGTTGGGTCCGTCCCCCACGCCCCAGTCGGCGTAGGTCTGCAGCTGGCCTCCGGCCCACTGGGTGAGCTTGCTGGTCGCCTGGACCGGTGCGTCGACGGCGTTGATCCCGATCGCCTGCCAGTCTTGCGCCATCAGCTGGTTCTTGCTGATGTGGTCCTGGGACGCAGTCGCGGAGTACTGGATCAGGATCTGCATCGGGCTGCCGTCGGGGAACGTGCGCCACTGGCCGTTCTTCTTGACCCCGATCGAGTCGAGCATCGACTCCGCCTTGCTCGGGTTGTGCTCCGACCAGGCTGTCCGCCACTGCTCGTAGAGCTGGGGACCGGTGCTGACATGGAACTCGACGGCCTTAGAAGCCATGGTTCCGGAGGTCGGCTTCGCCTGCTCGAGATAGACCACCTTGTTGATCTGGTCCCGGTTGATGGCGATCGACAGTGCCTTCTGGAAGGTGCTGTTCCTGAACATGGCCCGGTACTTGTCGTCGTGGAAGTCGTAGTTGAAGAAGTACATGGAGCCGGTGCCGTCGCCGGTGTCGAAGTAGGCCAGGGTCATCCCCGGCGTCCCCTGGAGGGTCGAAACGTCGGTCAGCCCGATGCCGATCTGGCTGCCGGGCACGTAGTCCGCCTTCCCCTGCTGGATCGCCAGCCGCATCGAGTTCGGGTCCTGAAAGTTCTGGTTCGTGATCTCGTCGATGTAGGGCAGCTGCTGCCCGCTCTTGTCGATGGCGAAGAAGTAGGGGTTCCGAACCATGTGGATGTACTGGCCCGACTTGTAGTCCGACGCTTTCCAGGCCGCCATCGTCGGGTTGTCCGGGTTCCGCGTCCAGTCCACCTTGTTCATGTAGTCGGTGGCCCAGTTCGAACCCAGCGCCGGGTTGTACTTGATGTGGAACTGGGACAGGTAGTGCTTGGGGTCCATCATCTGGGGGCCGATGCCGCCCGTGTTGATGGAGCTGGTGCCGCGCTTTGCCCACATGGCCACGAAGTCGACCGCCAGCGGAGTCGGCGAATCGTACTGGAGCTCCAGCGTGTGGTCGTCGACCTTGTTCATGCTGAGGGGGTTGCCCTTGCTGGAGCGGAACTCCTGCGAGGCGACCCAGCCGGGGAGGGTGCCGATCTCGTCCTCCCACCAGTAGATGATGTCGTCCACCGACCAGGGCTGCCCGTCCGACCACTTCATCCCCTGGCGGAAGTGGAGCGTCAGCGTCGTGAAGTCGCTGTTGAACTCCCAGCTGTGCGCCATGTAGGGGCCGATCGAGGCGCCGTCGTCGAGCCAGCGCATCGGGGAGTGCCCCCACATCATGTTGATCAGGTTGTTCGACGTCTGCTGGTCGGTGGGGTCGGAGCAGACCCAGGTCCACTTCCCCCCGTACTTGCCTTCCGTCATCCAGTCGTGGGGGACGACGTAGGGCGGGTTGCCCACCCGCTGCTCGACGGGCGGCAGCTTTCCCGCCTTCACCATCTCCGCCAGCTGCGGCGATTCCTTGAGCTTGCCGTTGAACGGAATGTCGCTCTTGTACTCGATGTCCGTCTTGGTGATGTGGTAGGTGCCGCGAACGACCGACCCGGAGCCGCTCGAGGAGCTGCCGCCGCCACCACCACCGCTGCTGCCGCACGCCGCCACGACCGTCCCGGCAGCCGCCAGGCCTGCCAGCCGCAGGAACGCCCGGCGGTCAACGCCGCGCGATGCCGAAGCACTCATGATGAAACCAATCCCTCCATTCGATGGCTATTCGGATGGCGCGAAAACTAGCTCATCGCCCCGGGAGGCGCAAGCTGACATCTCGGCCCGGGGCGCCTCGCGGTGGCAGGTGCCGGGGGCGGTAGACATCAGGAAAGGGTCGCGCATGCGCGCGGGCGGCTCACGCGCCGAGGCCGTCCAGGAGGTCCCCAAGCTGCCGCCGCGCGGTCCCAAGCGCACCCTGTCGCGCCCGCACCCACTCCGAATGCTCGTGCCGGCAGCCCTCCGCGCGCTCCACCGCGGCCAGCACCGCGACCGGCGCCGGACCTCCGAGGCCCGCTCGCGCGCTCACGAAGCCGAGGGCGTTGGTGGACCCTTCGACCCATTGCGGGGAGAGCTGGATCCGGTTGCCGCTCACCTCGCGGACGGCGGCCTCGAGCTCGGTCGGGGTGAGGTCGCGGGCTTCCCTGCCTTCTTCGCGCAAGCGCCCGACCACCCGGGAGACGGCCTGGTGCGCGGACCGGTACGGCAGGTTGAACTCGATCGCCAGGCGCTCTGCCAGATCGGTGGCGACCCCGAACCCGGTCTGTGCCCGCCGGCCCATCAGCTCCTGGTCGAAACGGATCGACTCCAGCACCGCGCCGGCCAGCGCGAGCACCGACTTCGTGGTCCGGCAGCAGCGGAAGAGGGCGACGTAGATCGGATCTTCGACGTCGACGGTGTCGCCGAAGGCGGCTGCCCTCACCATCGACTCGACGGTGCCCGCATCGCCATCGACCCATCCGACCCGGGCCCGGACGTGCTCCAGGACCACCGGATTGCGCTTCTGCGGCATGATCGAGCTGATCTGGACGAACTCGTCCCCCACCGACGCGAGATGCACGTCGGTGCGACACCAGACGAGCAGGTCTCCCATCCACCGGCCCAGCCCCAGGCAGAGGGTCCTCAGCGTCGATGTCGCCTCCAGCATGTAGTCGGCCGCCCCGACGGCGTCATAGCCGTTCTCGACGACGCCGGCGAACCCCAACAGCTCGGCCAGACGGGCGCGGTCGATGGGCGCCCTCGTGGTCGTGAAGGCGCACGCTCCCAGGGGGGACTGGTTGGTGCGCTCGTAGCTCTGCCGGATCCGGTCCGCGTCGCGGAGGAGGGGCCCCACCACCCCCATCAGGTAGTGGGCGAGCGTGGTCGGCTGCGCCTCCTGGGTGTGGGTGACGCCGGCCAGCAGGGTGGCGGCCTGCTCACGAGCGTGCTCGAGGACCCGGCCGGCCACCTTGAGCAGGAGTTCAGCGACCTCCAGCAGCTCCGCCCGGAGCCGCATTCTGGCCATCGCCGCGTCGAGGTCGTTGCGTGACCGCGCCAGCCCCAGCCAACCTCCCGAACCGCTCTCGCCGGGGCCGTCGAGACGGGATTCCACGGCGAAGTACAGGTCCTCCACGGAGGGGTCGTACCGGAAGGCATCCGACCCTTCGGCCAGCAGCGCCTTCACCCGGCGTCCCAGCCGCGCCGCCACCGCGGCCTCCAGGAGCCCCGCCTCCCGCAGCGCGACGACATGCGCCATCGTGCACAGGAGGAGTGGTTCGAAGAGGAGCAGGCGGGCGGAGTCGAAGGCCGGTTCCAGGACCTCGGCGGCGTAGGTCGGGTGCGGGAAGCGTCGCCCGGGCCCACCGGCGACGCTCACGAGGCCGGCCCCCGCGACTCGCCTCCGTGCAGATCGACGCCGAGCAATCGGGCGGCGTTGCCACCGAAGATGGCCTGCAGGTCCTGGTGGTGAAGGCCCATCAGCCGGCACACGCGAATCTGGTCCTGCAGATAGCGGATCACGTACCCGCGGGGAAACCAGCTGGAATCCGAGCCGTAGACGATCCGCTCCGGCCCGATCGTCTCCAGGAACTTCCGGAACAGGTCGTCGAGCGTCAGCGGATAGGGCATCCACCGGATCCACTGGTTGCTGCCCGAGGTGTCGACGTGCACGTTAGGGCAGGCCCAGCAGAGAAACAGAAGCTCCTTCACGAACTGGATGCCGAAGTGCGGGACGACGAAGTTGATGGTGGGGAAGTCCTTCGCCACCGGCTCCAGGTCGGCCGGATTGATCCGGTCGTTTTGAGCGATCCCGCCGCCGGCGCCCAGCATGCCGAAGTGGATCAGGACCGGGATCCGGTGGGCGGCGGCGACCTCCCACACGGGGTAGCCGCGGGGATCGTCGATGCGCTTGCTCAGCGTGGGCGCGATCAGCTTCAGACCGCGCAGGCCCAACGTCTCGATGGCCCGGCGCAGCTCCTCGGCCGCCCCGGGCAGGAACGGATCGTGGTGCGCGAAGCCGACGAATCGATCCTGGTGCCGACGGACCACCCGCGCCAGGTTGTCGTTGCCGCCACCGGTGACGAAGGCGATCTTCTCGATCCCATAGCGGTCCATCTCCCCGGCCCAGAGGTCGGCCTCATCCTCCCAACTCCTGCCTCCGCCCCCGTCCGGCTTCGGAAAGTCCCAGGCCAGCCGCCACTCGTCCCGGTAGGCACTCCCCCGAGCCTCTGATTGAACCCTCTCCCCGGCCCGGAAGGTCGGATCCGAGTCCCTCCTGAAGTGGATGTGAAAGTCGACCACGGTCAGGTCCTGGAACCTACGGCCTGCCACCATCCGCGACCTCCTCATCACGTTGCTACCAGTCGAACGGGGCCGACCGCCACCATAGACGGACGCCCACGCATGACACCCGTTTCGCGCGAAAGGGCCGCTGAACCCGACGCAATAGGACCCGTTCCGTGCGAAACGGGGTCTAGGTGACGGGCGGGACGGCGTCGAGCCAGTCGGTGATGTCGCTGATGACCTGCGGGTCGACGTGTTGAGCAGGTTCGTATTCGGCCGGGCTGCAGGGTCCGCTGCCCGGGGTGAAGAGGTGGTTGTGGTCGGGGTAGACGCGGAACGTGACCTCGGGGCGTCCCTCCAGGGCCGCCTGCCATCGACTCAGGTCGTCCTCGACGGTGCTCTGGTAGTCGCGGCCGCCCTGGAGGATCAGCATCGGCTTGCGGAGGGTGGCGGCGAGGCGGGCCGGGTCGTACCCGCGGAGATCGAGCCAGTAGGAGGCCGGCGCGCCCAGGGGAAGCTCACCGGCCGGCGTGGAGGGTGAGAGCTCGGGGCTGTCCACCATGGTGGCCTTCTCGCTCAGCGCTTCGATGCCCGGTTGCGCCGCCGCCTCGGTCGCGGGATTGAGTGAGGCCAGGTAGCGAGCCTGCCGGACGATCACCCAGTGCAGCGGCTGCGCTCCACCGGCGAGGATGATGAGTCCCGCGACCGATGGTTCGGCGGCCGCGATTCTGGGCGCGACGGTGCCGCCCAGGCTGTGGCCGAGCAGGAAGATCCGCCGTTCGTCGACGCCCGGGTGCTGCCTCAGCAGCGAGATCGCGGCCAGCGCCTGCGGCACGTATTCGTCGGTGAGGGTGAAGTCGCGGGCGTCCTTGAGCGCGGCGCCGCGGGCGTAGGTCACCTTGTCGAGACGGAGCACGGCGGCCCCCCGCGTGGCCAGTCCCCAGGCCACGTCCTTGAGCGGCTTGTTGCGCCCGATCGTTTCGTCGCGGTCGAGCGGTCCCGACCCGGCCAGCAGGACGACGCCCGGCCGCACCCCCGCCCCGCGCGGCAGGCTGATCGTCCCCGGGACCGCGAGCGGTCCTGTCCCCAGCGCCACCTCTTGTTCTTCGAAGGCGCTCTGGTCGACCGACTCCGGGGGCTCCCACGGCGCGAGCGGTTCGGCGGCGGTGGGCGCCGCCAACTGCAGGCCCAGGAGCCGGCCGGCCACACTCACCGACGCGACGAGGGTGAACCCACCCTGCCGGCAACTGACGGGGACTTTCACCACCAGCGGGCCGGTCGGGGTCGGCTCGCTCAACGGTGCGCCGGCGCCGGTGACCGGGCCTTCACGGTCGATCACGGAGTCCCACGAGGCCTTGAGCACGTCGGCGGTCACCAGGTCTCGCAGCGATGACGCGAACAGATCGCGCAGCTCGGTGAAGCGACCGGTCTGCGCCAGGTCCAGTGCCGTCAGCGCGGTTTGGACGGCCGGGGTCTGCATCGTCATTCCCTCCTGAGTCCGGTCTGGCTCGCCGGTTTCGACGTCTCCAGCGAGAGGCACCGCGGGGGTGCGACCGAGAACGAGGAGACGTCATGAAATACATGATCCTGACCTACGGCTTGCTGTACAGGGCGCGCCGGGGCGGCCCGCTTCGGGACGCGGGCGACGACCGCATGCTTAGTCCATGGACTCAACGGGACTTCCGGAAGGGGCGGTCCGGCCCGTCGCAGCCCGGGCGATGTCAGAGCTCCGGGGACGGGTGGCGGTGGTGACCGGGGCGGCCTCGGGCATCGGGTTGGGGCTGGCCACTCGGTTCGCCGCCGAGGGCATGAAGGTGGTGCTGGCCGACGTGGACGAGGCGCGGCTGGAGCGGGCGACGAAGAGACTCGTCAAAGGGGGCGCCGAAGCGGCCTCGGTTCCCTGTGATGTCTCGTCTCCGGAGCAGGTCGACGCGCTCGCCGGCGAGGCGTTGCGCAGGTTCGGCGCCGTTCACGTGGTGTGCAACAACGCCGGTGTCGCCGGCACGGCGGGCAAGGTGTGGGATCTCGAGCCTGACGACTGGAGCCGGACCCTGGGCGTCAACCTGCTCGGCGTCGTGAACGGGATCCGCGCCTTCGTTCCATTGCTCTTGGGGCGGGGCGAGGGGCACGTGGTCAACACAGCGTCGGTGGCGGGCCTGGTCTCCGCGATCCTCGGCGACTACAGCGTCACCAAGCACGCGGTGGTGGCGCTCTCGGAGGCGCTCTACTACGACCTGGCCGGCGCGGGTTCCCGGGTCGGCGTTTCCGTGCTCTGCCCGGGCTGGGTCAGGACCAACATCGCGTCGTCGCAGAGGCAGGTGCGAAAGACCAAGCCCGACCCCGTTCGGGCGGCGATGCGCCGGCTGATGGCCCAGGAAATCGCCGCCGGCATGGATCCGGCCGAGGTTGCCGGCGACGTCGTCGACGCCATCCGGAGGGGGGAGTTCTACATCCTGACCAGCCGCCAGGAGTGGTCCGAGAGGGTGAAGACCAGGTGTGCCGACATTCTCGACCGTCGCCGTCCCAGTCTCCCGCTCGGCGTATGAGAGTGGAGCGGTGACCACGACCGTCGGGGCGACTGCTTCGGTAAAGGGCGAGGAGGAGATCCGGGCTGCCGGTCGCGTCGACGTCCTCATCGTCGGCGCCGGAGTCTCGGGCATCGGCCTCGCCTACCACCTCCGGGACCAGCTCCCCGACCGAAGGTTTGTGATCCTCGACGCCCTCGGCACCCGGGGCGGCACCTGGTGGACACATCGGTACCCGGGCGTGCGCTCGGACAGCGACCTTTTCACCTACGGGTACCGGTTCAAGCCCTGGCGCGGTCCCGCGATCGCGGCGGGCGCGGAGATACTCAACTACCTCGACGAGGTCATCGCCGAGAACGGCCTCGACCAGCACATCCGCTATCGGCAGCGGGTCACCGCCGCCGCCTGGTCGACGAAGGACCGGTGCTGGAACGTCACCGTCACCCGCCTCGACACGGGCGAGCGGTTGCGGTACACGGCGGGATTCCTCTGGATGTGCTCGGGCTACTACAACCAGGCTCAGCCCTACCAGCCCGGCTGGCCGGGCATGGATCGCTTCCAGGGAGTCGTCGTGCACCCGCAGCGCTGGCCGGGGGACCTCGACCTCGCCGGCAAGCGGCTGATCGTGATCGGCTCCGGCGCCACGGCGGCGACGCTGATCCCGGCGATCGCCGGGCAGGTGCAGCACGTGACGATGCTGCAGCGCTCTCCCACCTACTTCTTCGCCCCGCCCCCGATGGACGAGCTGGCCGAGACGCTGCGCGCCCTCGACACCTCCGAGGAGTCGACGTACGAGATCCTGCGCCGCCACTACTGCGAGCGATCCGACTGGCTGGCGAGGACCTCGGTGGAGTCGCCGGAGGTGGTGCACGCCTTCCTCATGGAGTCGATCCGTCCGCTGCTGCCGGAGGGGTTCGACGTCGGGAAGCACTTCACGCCTCGCTACCGCCCCTGGCAGCAGCGGATCGCGATCGTCCCGGAGGGCGACTTCTTCGCCGCACTGCGCGGCGGAAAGGCCTCGATCGTCACCGACACCATCGAGACGTTCACCGAGCGAGGCATCAAGGTCAGCTCCGGCGAGGAGATCGCCGCCGACATCGTCGTCACCGCCACCGGCTTCAACCTCTCGGTGCTGGGCGACGTCGCGTTCAGCGTCGACGGCGAACCGGTGGACTTCACCGAACACGTCACCTGGCGCGGCATCATGCTCGACGGCCTGCCGAACCTGGCCTACGTCTTCGGCTACTTCCGGCACAGCTGGACCCTGCGGGTGGACCTGGTCGGTGACCTCCTGATCCGGCTGCTGAGCGTCATGCACGAGAAGGGCGCCACCATGGTGGTTCCGACGCTCCGGCCCCAGGAGGTGGAAATGCGGCTGCGTCCCTGGGCCGACCCGGACAACTTCAACCCCGGCTATGTCATGCGCTCGCAGCACCTTCTGTTCAAGCAGGGCGATCACGCGCCGTGGATCCACCTGCTGGAGCATGAGCAGGAGCGGGAGATCCTGCCCCGGGTCGACCTCGACGACGGAACGCTGGTCTACCGCTGAGTCCGGCGGCGCGGAGGCAGAATCCCCCTTTCGGACGGAACGGTCGCTATTCCCGCCCGCTTGACACCCCTTCCGTGCGAAACGGGCGTTATCGAGGGCGGCGTGTCAGCGGAAGTGTCGACGGCAGGCGTTCAGTCCGTCTCCTCGCCTTCGAAACCGATCAGCC
This sequence comes from Candidatus Dormiibacterota bacterium, assembly GCA_963808785.1. Taxonomy (GTDB): domain Bacteria; phylum Chloroflexota; class Dormibacteria; order Dormibacterales; family Dormibacteraceae; genus CAVTSA01. Next base: position 102,254 of record CAWEGH010000016.1, read on the forward strand.
AGTGGAGACCGTAGCGGTCGATGACCTGGCCATCGGTCGCGCCCCAGGGCCGCTTCTGCAAGTCGTCCACGACCTGGCCGCCTTCACGGAGCCGCGAAAACCAGGTGCGCAGCGTCGAGGGATCGGCAGCACCCAGGAGGCCCAGCATCATGCCTTCGATGCGGACCGGCCGCTCGTCCCCCGCTACGTCGGCGCCGTTGAGCGCGACGGGTCCGGCGCTGATGCCGCCGTGGGCGATGGCGTCGGCGGGTCCGTCGGTGCGGTTGAACTCCGCGAACGTGTGCAGCTCCAGTGCGCACCCGAAGACGTCGCCGTAAAAAGTCAGGGCCTCACGGGCGGTGCCTGGGAACATGATGTAGGGCGTCGGTCCGGCCATGGGTCAAATCTAAGTGATACCGCCATGGGGGTCCCGCTCCGTGACCGGCTGCTTTATCGCCCCCCACTGGCCACGTCGTGGTCAGGCGGCCCAGGTCGCTCGGGCATGGGCCCCGAGGCCGCGCACGACGGCGGTGAACGCGTCTCGCCGCTCCAACCGCTCGCTGCCGAACCGCGAGGTGAGGCGCCGGCGGAAGGCCGGGATCTGCGACGAGCCCCCGGTCAGCAAGACCCGATCGACGTCCACGTCCTCCACGCCCGCGTCGGCGAGTGCCCGCTCGGTGGCGTCCAGGGCCTGGTCCAGCTCGGGACCGATCATCGCCTCGAAGGCCCCTCTGCGGATCTGCACGTCGAGGCCGGTCGGCTGGTGCCGGATCGCTGCCTCATCACGGCTGGAGAGCTCGATCTTGGCCTGTTCGATCGACCGGTAGAAGTCGTAGGCGGCACCTTCGAGCAGGATCCGGCGGGCGGCGTCCGCCGGGGCACCACCCACCGCGTCGAGCACGGCCGGGATCCCCGGGTCGGCCATCAGCAGCCGGGCGGTGGACGCGGTTCGCATCCCGTTGCGGAGCCACGCGGGAAGGCGGTCGAAGCGGAGACCGGGCGCCACCCTGGCCTCGAAGAGAATTCCGTCCAGGATCTCGCCCCCGACCGGCGCCCCCGCCAGACCGGTCACCTGCGGCGGTCCGTCCCGCCCGTCCATGACCGCCGCGTCGAAGGTTCCGCCACCGAAGTCGAGCGCCAGCTCCAACTGGCCTCGGCGCTCCTCACCGAGCAGCGCCGCGGCCGGCTCGGGGAGCAGGACCACCTCCTCGAACCCGGCCTCCTGCGCGGCGCGGCGGAGCCGGTCCCGGGCGAGCCGTTCGCCCTCCGGCGTCCCTCCGTCGGGCGCGGCCGTGCCCTCGCTGTCGAGGCCGGCGAAGACGACCGGATGGCCCAACACCAGGCGCCGCACGTCGCGCCCGCTCCGCCGGTCCGCCTCCCACTTGAGGCGTTCCAGCACGATCCCGACCAGGTCCGGCACCGACCAGTCGCGGGCCCAGGAGTTGGTCCCGGTGTAGCCGGTGCTGGGCAGCTCGTACTTGACTCCGGAGAGGAGGCGCGCGTCGTTGCAGCCGCCGGCCTTGCGGAACTGGCGGCAGCGCGTCTCGGCGCCGCCGTAGGGGGCCAGCGAGCACCGGTCGCAGAAGTGGCGCTCGTGCCCACTGGTGAGGAACGTGCGGACCGCCTCCACGCCCGCCTGGTGCGCGCGTTCCCGGTGCAGGTAGATCTGCGAGGGCAGGGTTGGATCGCCGGCGATCGGCAGCACCTCCACGCCGTCGGTGTAGGCGATGGCGACGGCGCTGTTGGAGGTGCCGAAATCGATGCCGTAGCCAAGCGGAGCCGCCATGGGGGCGCCGATCCTACGCGACCGGCGGAGCCGATCCAGCGCCGCGGTCCCACTGTGGTGGCATAGTCGCGGCATGATTCCACAGGAACGGCTCCTCGGCGACGTCGTCACCTGGGCTGGATCCGATGAGAACATCCGACTGGTCGTGCTGACGGGTTCGCTCGCTCGCGGAGAAGGGCGGGACTCTCTGTCCGATGTGGACCTTGAGCTGTATGTCCGTGACAATCGATCGTTCTTGAGATCCGGCCACTGGTACCGCCAGTTCGGGTACGTCTTGGTGGTCGAGGCTCTGTCCAATCCGGGCTGGCACCCGACGAGATTGGTCTACTACGTGGGCGGCAAGGTCGACTTCATGATCGCAAAGGACTCTGTACTCGATGAGGGAGTGACGTACACCAGTCCCTATCGGGTCCTGGTGGACAAGGACGACCGGGGACAGCGACTGAGCAGTGACCCGGCCGCGGCCACACAGCCACCTACCGCCCGCGACTACCAGCGCTGCTGCGAGTGGTTCTACGCGGCCGCGCTGATGTGTGCCAGGTGCGTGGTGCGGCGCGATCCGTGGGCGGCCAAGTATCGCGATTGGGATCTGAAGCGCAACCTGCTGGAGATGATCGTCTGGGATCACAAGAGTCGCTACGGATGGCAGTACGACACCAGGTTCCACGGAGGCCACCTGCGTGAGTGGCTCGACCCTGATCTGGTGCCTGCTCTCGATGCGTGCTGGGGAACGTTCTCCGAGGAGAGCACGAGGGCGGCCCTTGTGTCGTCAATGGACCTGTTCGACGGACTCAGTGATCGAACCGCGATCAGGCTGCATCTCCCGCCCTTTGACAGCTCGCTGGTGCGAAACGAGGTAGCCCGCATTCTCCAGCTGTCCTGACACGGCGGTTCGGGGTGAGGTCACGATGCGATCTCCTTGTTCAGGGCGGGCTCGGCGGCCTCCAGGAGCGCGCGCAGGCCCTCGGTGATGTGCCGCCTCTGCTCGGGGCTGATGGCTGCCACCGCCTGCAGGAACGGTGGGTCGAGCACACTGCCGGACAGACTGGCAACCCGCCTGCGGCCCTCCTCGGTGAGCCAGACGAAGACCCGGCGTTGGTCGCGCTGGTCCCGAATTCGAGCTACCAGGCCCTTGCGCTCAAGGCGGTCGGCTGAGGTGGCCGATCACCAGGTGACGCGGGTCAACCGGGCCAGACGCCCGGGCGCGGAGAGTTCAGCGACGTTCGTGACGGGCACGTCGAAGACGGCGTCGCCGGCCGTCACGCGCAGGTTCCCCACCCTTCTGCCGGGTGAAAGGGGCGGCGACACCGCATGAGCCTGCAGGGTCCGCCGGACCACGGTGCCGGCCCAGACCAGCACGTGCAGGCCCCGCGTCGCGACCAGGTCGGAACCGCCGCCCCAGGGCGGGTCGTAGCGGCCCACCGTCTCACCCCCCGACACGACGTCGAGCGTCCGCAGCGAGCCCGGCGCCGCCGCCAGCAGCGCCTCGGCGGCGGTGAACGCTGCTTCCAGCGTGGGCAGGCCCTGCAGGGCGCCGACCAGGTAGACCTCGGTACCGCCGGCCATCTGAACGTTGCCGGCGAACAGGTAGATGGCGCCACCGGAGGGGGTGTTACCGGTCTTGATACCGAAGATCCCATCCTTACCGAGCGCATAGTTCACGTTCACCTGCAGGCCGGCGACGGGCAGCGTCACCTGCTCCTGCTGCACGATGCCGGCCAGCACCGGGTCGTCGAGCGCCGCCTGACCGAGCCGCACCAGGTCAGAGGGCACACTGACGGTCTGCTCCGAGAGGCCGCTCACATCCGCGAACCTGGTTCCGTCCAGGCCCATCGTTTTCGCCATCGCGTTCATCTTCCGCACGTGGGCCGCGACCGACCCCGAGGCCCAGCGCGCGAGCAGGGATGCCATGTTGTTCCCGGACGGGATCAGGAGCCCCTGGAGCGCCTGATACTCGCTGAGCTGCTCTTCGGCCTGCACCGCGACGACCGACTGCCCACCCGCCTTCTCCTGCTCGTACTCGGTGACGTCGTCGGGCGTGATTGTGATGGCCGGCCCCTCATTGACGGTCCCCAGAGGCTTCTCATCGAGCACCACCAGCGCGGTCATGACTTTGGCCACGCTCGCGATCGGGCGCGAGCGCGCCGCCGCCGTGGAGGCGAAAGCGCCGCCATCCTCACCGCCGATCGCGGCCTGTCCCGTCACCGGCCAGGGCACCGTCCGAGACCCGCGCGAGCCCGCGGTCGTGGACGCGATCGTCTGCACCGCGGGCACGGCGCCCACCGGGCGGAACTCGTTCACGACACCCATGACCACCAGGAGCAGCGCGGCGAGGCCGACCCAGGGCAAGACTTTCACGGCCACAGGAGATGCAATGGTGCCAGGTCCGCCTGCGGGCTCGTCGTTGTCAGGTGGGATCGACCCTTTCCCATGGCCGGAGACACTCGAAGTGAGCAGCTCTGATTGGATCCTGAATCACAATGACAGACCAATCCGGCTAAATATGACAACAGTGCTATCATCTTTGTCGCATGTGCTCTCAATCGTGGCGGGGGTCCGGTGGGCGCGTCGAGGACAACGGCTCGCCACCGAGCGCCCCGACGGCGTATTGGAGCTCCTCCCGGAATGGGGTGCTGGACCGGTTCCAGGCGCTCGCGCGTAACGGTGCGCTCGATCTGCCAGGGCCGGGAGCCGGCGAGACCTGGGAGCGGTGGTCACGCCTGGCGGCCCTGACCGCGGAGGACGTGAGCCTGGGACGGCTCTGTGAGGGCCACGCCGACGCGGTCGCGATCCTCGCCGAAGCCGGCATGTCGTGGCCGCGGCACGCGGTGCTGGGCGTCTGGGCGGCGGAAGGACCAGACAGCATGGTGGAGGCCCGTCAGGAACAACCGTGGCTCGTGGTCAGCGGCCGCCGTGCCTACTGCTCGGGCGCCCAGACGCTGACACACGCGCTGCTGGCGGTCCGCCTGGAGACCAAGCGCCGCCTGGTGCTACTCGATCTCGGAGCCGATGGGCTGGCCTGGGAAGCCGGCAGCTGGGCGGCGACCGGCATGGCGCGGACGGACAGCCGGACGCTTTTGCTGTCCGAGGTCCGGATCGGGCCCGAGTGCGGCGTCGGTGGGGACGAGTTCTACATCGAGCGGCCGGGCTTCTGGATGGGCGCGATGGGCGTCGCGGCCTGCTGGTGGGGCGGAGCCAGGGCCATCACCGACGCCGCGCTGGCAGCCGTCGAAGGGCGTCGCGACGATACCTACCGCCTGGCTCGCGTGGGAGCCATGTACGCCTCGGTCGAGGCCACAGGATCACTGCTCCGCGAAGCAGCGCGCCAGTGTGACGCCGGCGTTGACAAGCCGACACTTCGCCGCCTCGCACTGACCGCTCGCGCAGAGGCGGCTCGAACCTGCGCCGAGGTCCTGGAGGGGGCCCGTGGTGTGCTGGGCAGCGCCCCGCTGTGCCACGATGCCGCCCTCGGCCGCCGGGTGGCCGACCTCTACGTCTACGTCTCCCAGTTCCGCGAAGGCGCGGAGCTGGCCGACCTCGCCACAGCGGCCCTCGACGCTTGGGACACGCGATGAAGGCGTTCGACGTGGCGGCGCCGGGCACGCCGGAAGAGGTGTGGTCGGCGTGGTTCGCGCAGCACCCGCTGCCTACGCTCGAGACCGAGGCGATCGATCGGTTGGTGGTGGTTGCACCGCACCCCGACGACGAGACCCTGGGCGCGGGCGGTCTCATCCACAGCTGCCGGCAAGCGGGACGAGAGGTGGTCGTGGTCGCGGTGACGGATGGCGAGGCGGCGGATCCCGAAGCCGATGACCGGGCGCGACGCACCCTGGGACAGCGGCGCCGGGCGGAGCAGCGGAAAGCGGTCCGCCGCCTCGGCGTCGAGGAGACAAGACTGCATCGCCTGAGCTTCGGAGATGGAGAGCTCGCGACCAGCGTAAACGATGTCGCGGCCCGGCTCACGCCGCTGCTGGACGCGCGAAGCACGGTCGCCGTGACGCTGAGCGGGGACGGTCATCCCGACCACGCCGCGACGGCGAAGGCGGCCCATCGGGCCGCGGCCGCTGCCGGATGTGCCTGCCTCGAGTACCCGATCTGGGCCTGGCACTGGAACGAACCGGGTGCGACCGATCTGCCCTGGGTTGGGGGGCGTGCGCTCGTGCTGAGTGACCTCGCGCTCAGAGCCAAGCGGTGGGCGATCGAGGCCTACCGGAGCCAGACCGACGATCTGGTCGGGGGCGTCCCGATTCTGCCGCCGCACGTCCTCCGGCGCCTGCTCCGGCCGGCAGAGGTGTTCTTCCCCTCGGTGGGAACGGCGTGAGCGAGCCTGAGGCCGATCCCTTCCGTGTCCAGTGGCCGGCGGACATGGAGCAGGTTCCGGCCGGCTTCTTCGACAACCTGTATGAGCAGGCCGACGACCCCTGGGCCCTGGCCGAGCGCTGGTACGAGGAGCGGAAGTACGAGCTGACCGTAGCGGCCCTCCCCCTGCGCCGCTATCGTCGGGCGCTGGAAGTCGGCTGCTCGATCGGGCTGCTCACCGTCCGACTGGCGCCGCGCTGCGTGTTCCTGGTGGCGGGCGACATTGCCGAAGGTGCGGTGAGAGCCACCCGCGACCGTCTGGCGGCGCTCCAGATCGACCAGCGGCACGTGACGGTCGAGGTGATGGCGCCACCCGATCGGTGGCCCGGTGGCACCTTCGACCTGATCGTCCTGAGCGAGGTCCTGTACTTCTCGGCCGGCCCGCGACTGGAGTCGTTCATCACGGGCGCGATCGAGCGTCTGGAGTCCGGGGGCCACCTGCTCGCCGTCCACTATCGACCGGACGCCGACCCACACCTGCTCAATGGTGACCAGGTGCACGCCCGGCTTCAGGCCCGCCCCCAGTTGACGCGAATGGTGGAGCACGTGGAGCTGGGCTTCCGCCTCGAAGTCTTCGAGCGGACCGCATGATCTCCGGCGTCGCGGTCGTGGTGCCGGCAGCCGACGAAGCGCACCATATCGGCCGTTGTCTCCGGAGCGTCCGCGTCGCGCTGTCCCACGTCTGGGGTCCTGGACGCCGCTGCCTCTCGGTGCTGGCCTTGAACGGATGCACCGACAAGACCGAGACGGAAGCTCTGGCAGCGGATCGGGACGTCGCCTTGGTTCGCCTGGCTGGTCGGTGCGTGGGTGCGGCCAGACGGGCTGGAACCGACCGTGCGCTGTCTCTGCTGGGCGACCTGCCCCCCGACCAGGTCTGGATCGCCTCGACGGACGCCGACGGCACGGTCCCGGGCGACTGGCTGACGGCCCAGCTGCGGTACGCGGAACGGGGCGCGGAGGCGGTCGCCGGGCTCGTGACGGTCACCGATTGGGAAGATCGGTCCCCTGAGGTGGCGCGACGCTTTGCCCTCTACCTGAAGGCGACCGGGAGCGGACAAGGGCACCCCCACGTGCACGGCGCCAACCTCGGAATGACCGCCCTCGCCTACCAGCGGGCGGGCGCCTGGCAGCCGCTCTCTTCAGGTGAGGACACGGCCCTCTGGCAGGCCCTCGGTGAGACCGGGGCGCGGAGGGTGCAGGTCGATGATGTGGTCGTCACCACCAGCGCGCGCCGGGATGGCCGCGCACCCGCGGGCTTCGCGGCGCTCCTGGATGACCTGGGTGACGGCATCCGCCCCCTGCCTCCACCACGCGCGGCGAAGAACCTGGCCGAACGACCGGTGGGAGCATGACGCCAGAGCCGCACGGCAACGGCGAACCAGGTAGGCGAGGGACGGACGAATCCACCTTCCGCGCGCCGGGTGCCGCGTTCCCGCCCAACCGCCTGGTGAGGTGCGACGTGGACGGCGAGCCGGTGGTGGCGGCGCGGATCGACGGGAAAGTCTGTGCGATCGCGGCCACCTGCCCGCACCGCGGCGCTCTGCTGGCGGACGGCGTGCTGGACGGCACCCGGGTCATCTGCCCCTGGCACCATGCCGCCTTCGACCTGACCACGGGCGCACATCTCGACGTGCCGGCCTTCGACGGCGTGGCGCCGTACGCGGTGTCCGAGGAGCGTGGCCAGGTGGCCATCTCCGGCCCTCAGCCGGCCACACCGGTGCGACGCCGGCCCGCACCGGACACGCCCGGCATCGTCATCGCCGGGGGAGGCGCGGGTGGTGTCGCCGCCGCGCTGCGCCTGCGCGAGCTCGGCTACGACGGTCGCCTGACGCTGCTCAGCGCGGACGGCGTCCCGCCGTATGACCGCACCGAGCTGAGCAAGCTCTATCTCGCCGGAGAGTCGGGCCCGGACACACTGCCACTGCGTGGGGCCGGCTACTACGACGAGGCCGCCATCGACCTGCGGCTGGGGACCGCCGTGACCGGCGTCGATCCGAGCCGGCGGACGGTGACGCTGGAGAGCGGGGAACGTCTCCTGTACCGATCCCTGCTGATCGCCACCGGCGCGCGGCCCCAGCGCCTGCCCATCCCGGGCGGTGACCTCGCCGGCATCGTCACCTTCCGTTCTCGCCGCGATTGCGAGGATCTCGCCGCCCGGGCCACGACGGGGCGGCCGGTGGTGGTGGTCGGGTCGTCGTTCATCGGGATGGAGGTGGCGGCGGCGCTGCGTCAGCGCGGGTGCGAGGTCACCGTCGTCTCCAACGAGCGCCGGCCTCACCAGCGCGTGGTGGGGCCGGCGATGAGCGGATTCTTCCAGCGCCGCCACGAGGCCGCAGGCGTGGCCTTTCACTGGGACACCGAGCTCACGTCCTGTGAGGGAACGGAGCAGGTCAGAGCCGTGGTGCTCCGTGACGGGACGCGTGTGGAGGCGGAGCTGGTGGTGCTGGGTCTCGGTGTCCGACCCTCGGTGCCCCCGATTGCCGGACTCCGGCCCGACCAGCAGGGGGCGTTGGAAACTGACCGCACGATGCGTGTCCTTCCCGAGCTCTGGGCGGCCGGGGACGTGGCGAGCTACCCGTCGCGCGACGGGGGCCGCATCCGGGTCGAGCACTGGCGGGTCGCCGAGCAGCAGGGCCGGGTGGCGGCGGAGGCCATGCTCGGCAGGACATCGGTGTTTGACGCGGTCCCCTTCTTCTGGACGCTGCAGCTCGGCGTGTCCATGCGCTACGTCGGATGGCCGGAGCGCTGGGACCGGGAGACGGTGCTCGGCGACCCCGGCGGGGGGCGCTTCCTGTGTCTGTACAGCCGTGACGACCAGATCATCAGCGCGGCGTCGGCGGAGCGGGATCAGGACCTGGCCGCGATCGAGCTCCTGCTGCAGCGGGGAACCATGCCGCCGGCGTCGAGGCTGGCCGGGGACTCGGTCGACCTGGTCGCGCTGGCCCAGACACCAACCCCTGGGTCGCCGTGACAGCGGGGCCTGCCGGCGTCAGTACTGCCAGTGTCTTCCGATGCCCCACCGGGCGAGTGACCAGCGCGTGAACATCTCGACCATGCCGAGGCGGAGCGGGCGCGTGTGCAGCCGCCGGGGCGACGTCGCGATGAACGTCTCGTCGACGTAGGCCACCGCATTGCCTGCGGCCTGGACCCGGGAGAGGTATTCGAGGTCCTCAGCCAGGCGCAGCCGCTCATCCATCCCGCCCGAGGCCAGGTAGAGGTCCCGCCGGCAGTAGAACATGTTGGCGCGGATCGCGAACTGGCGCTTGCCGAATTCCATGAGCCGGAAGTACGCGCGGTCGAGCACATCCCCACCTTCGGACACGAGGCGGATGCAGCCGGCCGGCCAGCCCTGGTCGGCACGCTGAAGGACGCAGCGCGCCAGATCCGGCGCCGCGTACGAATCGGCGTCCAGGAAGACCAGAACCTCGCCGCCGGCCGCGACGGCCCCCCGGTTCCGTGCGCGGGCCACCCCGGCCACCGGGTCGACGATCAGCTGCACGCGGAGTCCGGGCCGGCACTTGAAGGAGCGCACGGCGTCGACGGTGGCGTCGTTCGAACCGTTCACCACCACCACCGCCTCGAGCGGCTCAAAGGAAGTTTGCCCGGCCACCGACTCCAGCACCTGCGCGACCGTGCCCGCCTCGTTGCGGGCCGGGACGACGAAGCTCAAGCGCGGCCGCTCGGCATCCATCTCAGAGCAGGTCGCGGAACTGAGCCGGCCGGTAACCCTGGTCCAGCAGCCGCTCGATCTCGCGGATGGCGGCCCGATACGGACGCCCCCCGAGGTTTCCCCGGGGATGCAGGAAGACCTGGCAGGTGCGGGGCTGGCGAGGCATCGCCGCCAGTCCGCGTGCCCCGGCCGCCACCAGGACCTCCTGGACCGGTCCCGCACCGAGGTAGCCGCGCCAGCCAAGGCGGAACCGCCTGCCCTGCTCCAGATCCATGAGCGACGCCATGCCGACCTTGAATCGAAATCCGGCCGTTCTGAGGGCCTGGGAGAGCCACGGCGCCTCCAGCCACCCGGGCGCGCAGAAGCCCTCCGCCTCGAAGCCCGCGAGCCTCAGTTCCTCCCGGCTCATGGCGGCCGCGAGGGCGGCGTCCGCAGGTTCGAGGGCGGCGAACTCGGCCACACCGCGCGCAAACAGGAACGCACGGGCCCGGGTGGCGGCCGAGCCCCGGGCGCGCCCCGACGCTCGGTGCGTCCAGCCGTGGGCCAGGACCTCGGCGCCTCGCCGCACCTCCTCGGCCACCAGATCGCGCAGCATCGGTTCTTCGCGCAGCGGACGGCTTCCGCCCGGCACCACCAGCAGGGTGCGCCTGGTCACGCCGATGCGATCGAGATCGGACAACACGGACCTCACTCCCGGCAGGACGCCATCCATCACGTCGTGGACGGCAACCACCAGCTGCCGGCCCGGGCTCCGAGGGTCCATGTCGGTACGTGATGAAGATACACCCTTGCTATCAATTAAGCTCTTACATGCAGTGTTCAGTCGGGTCCGCGGTGGCGCCCTGACGCGGCAAAGGGCAAGCGCTTGACCTTCGTGCTCGCGGCCGCCGCCACCCTGGCCAACGCCATCGCCTCCGTCCTCCAACGGAAGGCTGCCGGGCAGGAACCGGACGTCAAGTCGTTGAAGCCGTCGATGTTCCTCGACCTGGTGCAGCGCAAAGTCTGGCTGGGCGGCATCCTTGCCGTCATCGCCGGCTTCCTGCTGCAGGCGGCGGCGCTCTCCACCGGGAGCATCGTGGCCGTGCAGCCGGTACTGGCCTTCGAGTTACCGCTCGCCCTGTTGCTCGCCTGGCCGATCCTTCACAGCCGGCTCGGGAGGCGGGAGATCCTGGCCGCGGTGGGGATGGCGATCGGCCTCGCGATCTTGCTGGTCTCGGCCGCGCCCGAGCCCGGTGGCCACGTGCCTTCACTGGTGGGGTGGCTGATCGGCGGGTTCGGCAGCGCGGGGGTGATCGGGGCCTGCTTTTTGGCCGGGATTCTCAGCGAGGGCGCGCGCCGTGCCGCCCTGCTCGGCGTCGCCGCGGGCTGTACGTTCGGGCTCACGGCGGCTTTCATGCAGGTCGCGACCCAATACTTCGCCCGAGGCATCTTGAGCGGCGTGCTGGCCTGGGAGACCTACGCCACCCTCGTCACGGGGGTGCTGGCGATGTATCTCCTGCAGAACGCCCTCCAGGCCGGGCGGCTGGCCGCGGCCCAACCCGGAATCACGATCAGCGATCCGCTCCTGGCCGCCATCTGGGGCGTGGTCCTGTTCCATGACCGGATCCGCGGGGGCCCCTGGATCGCCGGGGAGGTACTCGGGGCGGTGGTGATCGTGGTCGGGATGGTGCTGCTTCTCCGCTCCCCCTACCTACAGGGTGAAGCCGGCCGGTCGGAGTCATCGCCTGAGCAGGCCGCCACCGAGACGTCGGGCAGCGCCTGATGTCAGGTCTCCACGGGTGGGGCCTTTTGGGCTTCTCGATCGGTCTGGTGGCCGCGCTGGCGGCGGCGATCGGTTTCGTGCTCCAGCAGGAAGGCATACAGGACGTGGACGTCTCGCCACGTCGCCTTCACGAGCTCCGACGGCTTCTCATCGGGACACCGTGGCTGCTGGGCATCGCGGCGATGGTGCTGGGCCAGATCCTGAGCGCGGTCGCTCTGGGCTTGGGCGACCTGGCGCTGATCGAACCCACCAACGCCGCCATGGTCCTGTTCGCGCTCTTGATCGCCGTGTTCTGGCGACGGCAACCGCTCGGCCCGCGCGAGTGGGTGGGCGTCGCCACCCTGGTCTGCGGCATCGCCGGATTTGTGATCGCCGCCAATCCAAGCGGCGGTGACCCGACTCGCGTCGCCGTGAGCTCGCTGCTGCCGGCCGCCGGCATCCTCGCGGTCCTGGTGCTGGTTCTGATCCTGGGCCCGATGCCGTTTCATCGCGCGACCGCCCTCGGCATCGCGGCAGGGTTGCTCTTCGGCGCGCAGGATGCCCTCACGCGGCGCGGGCTGCAGCTGCTGGGTGGCGGTGCGTCGCGCCTGTTCACCGACTTCTCGCCGTATGCCCTCGTCGGTGTGGCGGCGATCGGGATCATCATCGCCCAGGGGGCTTTCAAGATGGCCCCGCTCGCAGCCTCCCTCCCCGGCACCAGCATCATGGAGCCGCTCTGCGGGATCGCGCTCGGCGCGGCCCTCTACGGAGAGCACCTGCGCCGATCGTTCGTATGGTCTTCGCTCCAGGTGCTGGCCCTGGCCGCCATGGTGGTCGGGCTCTACCTGGTGGCCACGTCGCCGCTGATCACACGGCAAGAGAGGGCCGATACCTCCTGAGGGCGGGTTCAGAGTGGGACGTTGGTGCACCAATCGCCCAGTTGCGCCGCCCGGAATGGGACGTTGGTGCACCAATCGCCCTTGGCCGCGGTTACCGACGACGTCGCCGTTGCGGCGACCGGCAGCCGACCTTACACTGCGAGGGACGTGTGTGGAGGCGACACTCCTCACCGCTGGGCGCCCGCCGGGGCGGTGAGGTCCATCGAAAGCCGGCCACAGCTGAGCATCCCGCTGCGGCCGGTGGATTCCCTGACCGTGACCACGCTCGTCGACAACGTGTACGACGTCTTCATGCCCGACCAGGGGCCGGCCCATCGAAGCGGTCCCGGGGCCACCACCGGCCGCCTGCCGGTGGCGACGATGGCGAATGGGTACGCCCCCGACCAGCTCATCGCCGAGCATGGGTTTTCCGTCCTCCTGACCGTGACCACCGAGGGCCGGACACATCGACTGCTCTTCGACTGCGGCGTCAGCCCGGACGGGATGGTGGAGAACATGCGGCGGCTGGACATCGATCCGCACGACGTCGAGGCGGTGGTGCTGAGCCACGGCCACTTCGACCACACGGCCGGTCTCGACGGCCTGATCCGGAGCCTGGGCCGGGCTGACCTCCCGGTGCTGCTTCACCCGGACTTCTGGAATCGCAGACGGGTCACGTTGCCCGGCCGCGATCCGGTCGAGATCCCGACCACGAGCCGGCGGGCACTGGAGGGTGCCGGGTTCGAGGTCATCGAGGAGCGGCAGCCCAGCTTTCTCTTCCAGGGCACGGTGCTGGTCACCGGCGAGGTGGACCGGACCACGGGGTACGAGCCGGGGTTCCCCGTGCAGGAAGCGTGGCGCGGAGACCGGTGGGAGCCGGACCCGCTGGTCCTGGACGACCAGGCGGTGATCGTGAACGTCCGCGAGCGGGGTCTGGTCGTGATCACCGGCTGCGGCCACGCGGGGGTCGTCAACACGACGCGCTATGCGCAGGCCCTGACGGGCGTCGAGCGACTGTGCGCGGTGATGGGCGGCTTCCACCTCAACGGACCCATCTTCGAGCCACTCATCGACCGCACCTGCGCCGATCTCTCGGCGCTCGACCCGGCGCTCGTCGTCCCCGGCCACTGCACCGGCTGGCGGGGCCAGCACGCGCTGGCACGGGTCTTCGGGGAACGGTTCGTTCCCAGCTGCGTCGGGACGCGGTTCGAACTCTGAGGGGTCCCGCCGGAGCACCGGCGGGATGGCGCGCTACCCCGCACGCTCATCGATCGACCCCACCTCATTCATGGTGGCCCTCCTCCACGGCGTCGCCGGCCCGACACCTGACTGGATATCGCCTCGTCACAAGATTCCGCCGTACTGCCTCGGCCTCGGCAGGGATGGTCAGGCACCACGGCCGACGGGCCTCCCTGGCGCAGGCCGCACGCCCGGCTTCACGGCGCCGGCGCCCCTCCTCGGAGGGTCGCGGGATCGGAGCTTTCGGTGCAGCTGGTCTGGTCACGGCCCCGGCCTCAGGGGTCGCATCCTGGTCGGCGCCTTGGGCGGCCCCCCCGCGCGGTGACGGTAGGTCGGCACGCCGACGCAGGTGATCAGGAGCCCCGCCAGCGGCTCACCAAGCAACCGCGGGATCTGCGAATCGACGAACGTCATCCCGCAGGCGCCGATGCCACGCGCGAAGGCAGCGAGATTCAGACGGCCGTCCATCAGGCCGGCTTCGAGCTGGGCGTCCCGATATCCACGGTCGTCGAGCTCGTCGAGATCAACTGCCGAGAGCAGGACGAACGACGCGTCACGCCCGAGGCCTTGATCCATGCAGACGTGATACATCTCGTCGCGCAGGTTGCCGCGACGGATCGGCAAGTCCAGCGCCGGCAGGCGATAGAGCCCCGGCTCGACACCATCGACCGCGTGAACAGCGAGAAAGCAGCGCAGTCGGGAGCCTCTGATTGATGCTGCCAGCGACCAATCCAACAGATCGCGACCCACCGACCGCGAAGCATCGAGACGCCGGACCGAGATGCGCCGCAGGAGGACCTCGTCGAGCCCGGCCGGGGCCGGTGGCGGGCCCGAGATATGCCAGGGTGCGCCCAGTTCGTCGCCGTCGCCGGCGTGCTGCGCTTGAGTGACGAGCGGAAACTCGACACGGGCATCGATCGTCCCGACCGCCGCCTTGCCGGTCGGCCAAATCGCCGGCTCGTGGTCGCTAAGCGTGACCATCGCGAGCGGGAACTCCTGCACACCGTCCGCCCCCACCAGCCGGCTGGTGGCATGGTCGGGGAAGACGCTGCGTAAGCGCGGTTGGGGCCCTGCATCGTCCGCCACCGCGACGATGTTCGCGAGCACCCCTCCCGCGTCCCAATAGAGGTGCCGAAAGCCACGCTCGGCATAGCGCCAGCCGGTCCTCCAGGGGATGCCCGTGACGACGAGCGTGGTCGCCTCCCCGTCTGGCGGAGGACCCACCGTGACGAGCGCGTGGCGCAGCGGATCGAACCAGTAGACGCCGTCGGCCAGGTCACGGACGCCGCGCGCTGCGACATAAACCTCGAGCGGGAAGAGTCCACCGGCGGACCCGGAGGCACGAAACCTGTAGAAGCGTCCGTCGGGCCGTTCCGCGGTCCGGATCACTCCAGCGGAAAGATGGCAGAGCCGCGCCAGCCGAGGGAGGTCGAGCGCGGCTTGCGAGCCGGCCCCCGACGGCCAGTTCTCCGGCAACTCGACCAGAGGCAGCCCCGCGGGATACGTCTTGCAGGGGCCCGGGAACGTCTCGAGGACGTTGGGCTCGAAGTTCTTCAGAACCGAGGGGGCCTCAGGAGGTGCCCGCCAGTCGTCAACCGATCGGTACGCGGTGAGCCGGTGGTAACGGCGTGCCGTGTCGCCGCGAGTCATCGAAGGAGATTCTCCTCCAGGCGCCGATCGCCACTCTCCTGGCTGACATGGCGCACCCCGGACAGGGCGGTCAGTCGACCGGCTCTTGTCGACGTGGTTCCAGGGGCAGGCCCAAGGCGGCGGCCGCCGACGTCATTGCGGCCCCGAAGTCCGCCGAGACGTCTACCACCGGCAGGCGAAGGCGCTCAGCACGCTCGGCGATCTCGGCCGAGCGCCGCTGGATGTCCTCTACCATCGCGCTTCGAACCTCCGGCCCGAACCACCGAAGCCAGTCGTGGCGGTCCGACTGCCCCGTCAGCGCCTCGAGCTTCACCGTCTTGCGAATCAGAAAGACGGCACGCACCCTCCCGTCCCACTCGCGGGCGCCCGCCCGGAGGTCGGCGATGTCATCGGGGACGACCTCGCACCCCTCGAAGATCCCGCTCCCATACACGCCGCGGATCCCCCAGAGCAGCTTGGGAAGGTGGAGGCGCATTCGCTCGCGCGTGCGGTCGGCCTCTGCCGCCAGAGCCCACCACTTCTCGTCCGTCCAGGGGGTGGGAGCCACGGGACCGCCGGCGTCGATGTCGGCCATGAATGACTCGAACAGGTCGGTCGAAAAGATGGGCAGTGAATGAGCCCGCAGGAGGCGAAGAGAAAGCTCGGTCTTGCCACAGCGCCCTGCCCCGCCGATGAGGTAGATCATCGAAGCCCTCCTCGTTTTTTCAACCAATGGGTGGGACAGGTGCCGACAGCCGCCGGTTGGGTCTCCCCTGCATCTACGGTCGCATACCCTGGCCGCGGCTACGGCGGCGCTTCCTCGCCTACCAATCCGTCGATCGACTCCCGGATCAGGTCGGCATGGCCGGTGTGGCGGGCGTACTCCTCGATCAGGTCGACGAGTATTCGCCTCAGGTTAGGCGTCTCGGACCGGTCGGAGATGGCGAGTTGGCGGTCAAGACCACCGTTAGCGAGCGCCTCGTCGACCGCGGACTCCGAGCGCCCCACTGCGTCGAGCCAGAGCTTCCGGAGCTCCTCCGGCGAATCCTCGGCAGCCGACGTCCAGTCCCAATCCGCGTTCGCTGCCATCGGCTCCCACACGGCTGGGTAGTCGAGGCCCAGCAGTTGGTGGGTGAAGTAGTGGTCCTCAACCAAGGACAGATGTTTGACCAGTCCCCCGAGGGTGACGCTCAACGGTCCCAGGGTGCGCCGCATGTCGGCGCCCTCCAGCCCTCCGGTCTTCCAGGCGAAGGCGCGGCGGTTGCGGTGCAGGACACCGAGAAGCGCCTCGACCTCGTCAGGCGTGGCCGAGACGGGACGCGCCTTGAGTTCCTTCGACCGGCTCATGCCGACGAGCGTAGCCGGTTCCGGACCCAGTCACTCTTACTCACCTCCGGGGGCCGATCCTCACTGTCGATCTGGGTCTGGAAAGCAATTTAGATCGCGCTGATACCAGCTGCCTCGCTTACCGCCGAGGTCGGTAGGGCCGGCTGGGCCGACCAGCACGAACCCGGTGTTGGCCAGCACCTTCTGAGAGGCGACATTCTCGTGGGCGGCGGCCGCCCGCAGCGTGCGCAGCCCGTGACGCGACGCCGCCAACCGGCACAGCTCCCGAACGTTCGTGGTCGCCACGCCGCGGCCGGCGACGGCCTCCGCGACCCGGTAGCCAAGTTTCGCGGTGCCATCGTCGATGTCGAACAGGTTGAACCTGCCGAGTACCGAGCCGTCTTCTCCCACCAGCACGTAGAAGGCGCAGGTGCCGGCCTCCTGTTCACCCAGCGAGACGTTGTACCGGTCGGTGAAGTGGTCGAAGAAGTCGTCGCCGCGGTCAGAGACCCAGGCAGCGAAGTAGTCGCGGTTGGTCCGCTCGAAGGACAGGACCGCCGGAGCATGACGCGCATGCAGCTGCGCCAGCGAGGGCACTCCCCGACTTTACGAGCGGGCGCGGCGAGGCCGGCATCAGAGCGGTCAGCGGGGCAAGAACCTGCTGAGCGGCGGAGAGGTTCGCGACCCTGGCGTCTCCGGCGCCCTACTTCGACCGGCGGATCCTTGCCGTCACTCGCACCACTCAGGCCGTAGTACGAGGTCCTTAGTTCATCACGGGATGTGCGCCGCGTCCTCTTGACGTTCGGCTGATCCGTGCATCGGGCGACGTGGCACTGCCTCTGCTTGGCCGATGAGGAGCCGTGTGGCATACGGATGGCACACCTGCGGCAGCTAGTCGACGTAGTCGAGCGAGCGTCAGCGGACGGCTCGGTCCGGCTCCCAGCCGCCGAATGGCGCGCCGGTGTTGAGCAGTCCCGGAACTTACGCTGCGGAGCGGGACGGAATGCCGATCGTGAGCAGCGGTCACCGCTGAGTGGCCGGCCTCGGCTGGGTCTGGTTCCGATCGCTCAGCCCAGGAGTGGCTGCCGGCCCTCCCCCTGACCTGGGCGCGCCGCGTCAAGATTCGCGACTGCTTGGTTATCGACAACTACCCCTGCCCTCGACAGCAAGGTCACTCGACGGAGCCGAGGGAAGCGATGGCCACAGGTCGCCAGAAAGGTAGCGAGGAAGCGTCGTACCGACTCACTCTGCGGGTGCTCGTTGACATACAGGAAGCGGTCGCCATAATGTGGAGTCTCGCTTGGCGGACGGACAGTCGGCTTTGGGAGCTGATCTGGCATCTGGACATCGAGCCGCTGCAGCGGGAGGTCGAGCACTACCGAGCGCTGCTCGGGATAAGCGCGAATCGCCGCCGCAACGCGTAGGGCCACCCTACCATTGCACGATGAAGCCGCCCCTTCTCGCCCAGCTCGATTGCTACCAGACCAGCCTTCCGGTTCGGCGGGGAAGCTACACGATGTCCGGGGGCCGTGTCCTGACCGCCTTCGAGACCATCGTCGTCCGGGTCACCGCCGAGGACGGGACCACAGGCTTCGGCGAGTCATGCACCTTGGGCCAGAACTACATCGAGGCCTTCCCGGCCGGCGTGCAGGCGACCATCCACGCGCTCGCCCCGACGGTCCTCAGCTGTAATGTCTTCGCGCCTGACGTCGTGGTGCGCGAGATGGACCGGGCGGTCCTCGGACATCTGGCTGGGAAGTCGGCCATTGACGTCGCCCTCTGGGATCTGCGCGGAAAGCTGCTGGGGCAGCCGGTGGCCACACTTCTGGGCGGGGTTCACCAGACCAGCTATCCCGCCTTCCACCCCATCACACTGGACGAGCCGGAGCGCATGGCGGAGGAGGCGGCGGAGATGCGCGGCGCGGGCTATCGCTGCTGGCAGCTGAAGCTCGGGGACAGCCCGCGGAAGGACGCCCGGCGGCTGGAGAGTGTCCTGGAGGCGGTCGGGGAGGCGAGCGACTTCGTGACGAGTGACCCCAACGGCGCCTGGACGGTGGCGCAGGCATGCGAGTTCCTGCAGGCGATCAGCGGGCTGCGCACCTTCGTCGAGCAGACCTGCCCCACCCTGCGCCAGATGCGCGAGGTACGCGAGCGCTCGGCCTGGCCAGTCACGGTGGACGAGGCGATCCGGGATGTCGCAGACCTGGTCGAGTGCCTGCGTCTGAGCGCGGCGGATGCGGTGAACATCAAGATCACGCGGGTGGGCGGGATCACGCGAGCCGCTCGGCTACGCGACCTGGCCCAGGCGGCCGGCCTCATGTTCATGGTCGATGAGCCGATGGGCAGCCACCTTGCCACGGCTGCCATCGCTCAGGTTGCGGCCAGCAGCCGGCCGGAGTCGTTCCTTGCCGCCACGCACATCGGGGCCCACTCGGCGCGTTCGCTCGTGAAGGCGGGCGAGCCTCGCTTAGTAGAGGGCCGCACTCAGTGGCCCGAGGGCCCCGGCCTGGGGGTCGCGGTAGAGGAGGAGACGCTGGGCGATCCCCTCTTCACTGTCCGCCGCCGCGAGGTGGCCTGACTCGGCCGTCAAACGTAGCTGGCTTGCGGTAATGCTTTCGCCAGTGTGGTTCCGCTGGACGGAACTGCCTTCGAAACCACGGTCCGGGCCGACGACATGAAGGTGCGCCATGTCCGCCGTGACCCAGGCGCTAACCTGGCGGTCTTCGAGTCGCGGCCCGCCGTTCCGAGGGTCGAAGCGAGAGGGCAGATTGAGGTCAGCACGGAGGACGTCCGAGATGCCAGGCGCAGCATTGCTATTCGGTACGCCGGTCTCGAGCTTGGAACCGCCTACGCTGCTCCATGCAGCCACGAGCGGTATCCGTTTCGTCTCCGGCCCGATCATCTAAGAGTTTGGGAACGCGGAGATCCAGGGCGATGTCCAGCTCCACGACCTTCGGCACACGATGGCGAGCCTCCTTCTGTACCTCGGGGAGAGTCTCAAGCTGGTCGCCAGCCGGCTCGGTCACGCGAGCGAGGCTCTCGTTCTGACTACGTACGGGCACCTACTCCCTGGGCAAGACTGGGCTGCGGTCGATCGGCTGTCGGGGCTGCTGGACGATGGCACACGATTGGCACACCCTCCGCGTGGCCGGTCGCCTCCTCCACATCGGCGTCGGCCGAACCCACGCCCGAACCCACGTTTCCGTGCTGGTCCAGGACCTGGATGTCAGGGTTGCGACGCCGCCACCGGAGAGCTCCTGCGCGCCCTTACCCTCGACTACCAACCCACCAGGCAAACCGCTCGGACCCCAAAGACGCCACCATGCTCCCAATGAGGGTTCACGGTGATTCGTATGTCTTGAGAGAGGACAATGGCGGAGAGGGTGGTGTCGTCCCTCAGGACATACGCATAGCCATCTCTCAAGACATGGGAATACCCAAGGGGATCAGCGTGCCCGGGTGTCCAAGGCCCGACTCGTCATCACCGCCGTCGTCCTCGAGGGCCGTTCCCAGAGCGAGGTCTCCCGCGCCTACGGGTCTCGCAGGGCTGGATCAGCCGCCTCGTCGCCCGCTACCGCCAGGAGGGAGAGCAGGCCTTCGAGCCTCGCTCCAGACGCCCGCGAGCCTCGCCCAAGGCGATCGCACCCGAGCTCGTCGGCCGGGACACTGAGATCCTGACCTGGCTCGACGACTGCTCCCGCTTCGCCCTGCGGGTCACCGCCCACCCCGCAGTCACCGGCCCCCTGGTCGTCGCCAGCTTCCGCCAGGCGGTTGCCGAGGACGGCGTCCCGAGTTCAACACTGACCGACAACGGGATGGTCTTCACCACCCGACTCTCCGGTGGTAGGGGAGGCCGCAAGGGCCTGGAGGCAGAGCTACGACGCCTCCACGTGCGCCAGAAGAACGCCCGCCCCAACCATCCCACCACCTGCGGCAAGGTCGAGCGTTTCCAGCAGACCCTCAAGGACTGGCTGCGCGCTCAGCTCCAGCAGCCGGCCTCCCTCGACCAGCTGCAGGCCATGCTCGACGCCTTCCTCGGGCTCTACAACGAGCAGCGTCCTCACCGCTCGTTACCGCATCGCGCGACCCCTGCCACCGTCTACCGCACGCTGCCCAAGGCGTCCCCCGTGATCGTCACCGACGCCGATCCGCATCGACGCGTCCGCCACGATGTCCTCGACGCTCAGGGCAAGGTCACCCTCCGAGTCGCGGGCCGCCTCTTCCACATCGGCGTCGGCCGAACCCACGCCCGAACCCCCGTCGTCCTGCTCGTCCAGGACCTCGACGTCAGGGTCGTCGATGCCGCCACCGGAGAGCTGTTACGGGCCCTCACCCTCGACCTCTCGAAGGACTACCAACCCACCGGCAAGCCGCCCGGTCTGCCGAGGCGCCAACATGACGCCTAATGAGGGTTCGTGGCTATGCGTATGTCTTGAGAGAGGACATGGCGGAGAGGGTGGGATTCGAACCCACGATAGAGTTGCCCCTATAACGGTTTTCGAGTTCTCGGAAGGCGAGCGGGATGGTGCGGCTCAGGGCTGCGCCGAATGGAGAGTCGTCCGTCTGGGTTGGTGTCGTGGGGTCGAGCTGGGGCGGTTTCGGAGCCGCGTGCAACACGGATGCAACACGACCACACCGGTCCGGTGGGCGTCACTGTGCCGGCCGTAGCGAACCGCGACCAACGGATTAGAAGCGTGTGGCAGGGCCAATTCGCGGGGGTTCAAGCCGGGGTGAGTTCAATCGAGGGGTGGTGCCGGCCGGCATTGCTGACGGCTGGCGCCGCCTCGTAGTGGGCTCTTGCGCGGAGTGCGTAAGCCCCCCTGTGAGCCCCCTGCCGAGGACCGGTCTTTGCTCCGCAGGCATGCGCTGCTGTTACGGTGACCGCATTGGTCAGTTCGAACTGGACAGCAGCCGTTCATCGGGCATGTTGCTCTCGAATAGCGCATGCCTTCGAGATCTGAGTGGCGCCGTGATGAAGCCCAAGTTTGTCCGGCTCGACGTGCTGTGGGACGAGGCAATGATGAACGCCAGCCGCAAAGCAGCTCCACGTGGGCCGGCTTCTGCAGCACGTCGACATGAAGGGCCGTTGAGCTCGTGAGGCAGCTCGCGCAGGAGACCAGCACGCTGGTACGCCAGAAGTTGGACTTGGCGAAGGCCGAGATGACGGTCAAGGCCAAGAAGTCAGGATTGGGACCGGCGAACTGGGGGCGGCCGGGCTGCTGGGTTTGTGCGCGCTGGGAGCCTTACGGCCTGCGCCATAGCGGCCTTGGCGCTGATCCTGCCGGTATGGCTCGCCGCCCTAATCGTGGGCGCGGTCTACGCACTGATAGCCGGCGTCCGGGCACTGATCGGACGTCGACAGCTCAAAGAGGTGGTGCCACTAACCCCGACACAGACGCAAGAGACCTTAAAGGAGGATGTGGAATGGGTACAGAGCCGGATCAGATCCGGCAACGGATAGCCGAGACACGAAAACGCATGGATGAACGGGCCGACGCCATCACCTACAAGGGCTTTCGGCATTACGGACGGAGCCGCCGCTGGGAGCGCTCGTCAGAAGCGGCAATTGCGACGCGACGCCGTGATTCGCGAGCGAGTGAGCGGCTCCGCTGGCGCAAGTAGTGGCTCCCCCACGGGGCCGAGATCCTGCGGCCTCGAGAGCGGCGCCCACCATGGGTGGCGAACGCGACGCTGCCCCACGACCTCGGACACTGGCGTCACCGGACGTCGATGTAGATGACCTCGATCGCGTTGTTTCCGTAGCCGAGGCGGTTCCAGGGTGGGACGTCGGGCTGGACGTTGCCGGCTGTGTCGGTCGCACGGGCGCGCAAGGTGTGCCGTCCAATCCTGGTCGCGTGCCAATCGAACGACCAGTCTTGCCATTGATAGGGGCCCTTTGGGGGTCCGAGCCGTGCGGCGTGCCAGTCGCCTTCGCCCGTGAGGCTGACGTGGACGCGTGTCACGGGGCCGGAGCCCGACCATGCCTTTCCCCGCACGGTGTACGTGCCGGTAGGGATGGCCGCTCCGGGGGCGGGATCGGTGATACGTGCGCGCACCCGCAACAACGTGACCGGTTCGTGCGGGCGATCGGCCCACTCATACATGTAGTGACCGGCCTGGAACTCGCCGGCGTAGGGTTCGGTCAGTATCTGCATGCGCTTCAACCACTTCACCGACGCGACTCCATACCAATGGGGCACGATCAGTCGGAACGGCGCGCCGTGGTCGGCGTTAAGCGGCTCGCCGTTCATCTCATACGCGATCAAAATCTCTGCGGCGGGGTCGGCCGCGTGGGCGAACGCCAGCGCCCGGTTGAAGCTCATGTCTTCGAACTGGTAGTACGGCCCGTGATCGGCGCCCTCGAACTTGACGTCTACGGCGTCGGCCGACGGTCGCGCCCGCTCCAGTACCTCGTGCAGCAACGCGCCTGTCCATCGGGCCGTCGAGACGGCGTAGCTGCCCCAAGGTTCGCCGACCGGTAACGGCGTTTGTCCGAGCCGCCCGTTGCCGGCGCATTCCAGTGTGACGACTCGTTCGACGGCAGGCATGGCACGAAGGTCCTCGAGCGTCAGGGTCGTCGGGTTGTCGACCGCACCGCGGATCTCGAGGGTGCCGTCGTGCGTTGGTAATGCGAAGTTGCTCCGGACGTAGTGCATGCCGGTCGGCGTGAGATCTCCGACCAGGGCCTCAGGCGGCGCCTCAGCATTGAACGGCTCGGGCTGGATCATCGTGAGGGCTGCCCGCGCTTGGTCTAGGTTGTCTGCCGGCGCCATGTTCTTCAGCCTCCTTGTGGATTGAGCTCTCAGGTTCGCGGCTTGCCGGTCAGTAATCGGCGTCCTGAAAGTTCGGCAACCGGTCGTCGATGAACGCGCCGATGCCTTCGACGCGGTCGGGATGCACAGCTGAGCGCCAGTGGGCCTCCATCATGATCGCGATCGCTTGCTCGATCGGCTCCCCCTCAGCCATATGAACGGCCCGCTTGACTGCCTGTACCGCCGTTGGCGAGTTGCTGGCGATCTTCTGGGCGATGCGGTGCGCCGCCGTCATGAGCTCGCCCGGAGGCCAGATTTCGTTGACCATTCCTAGTCGGTACGCCTCCCGAGCGGTGATCGGGTCGCCGGTCATCAACATCTGCAGTGCCTTTCCTGGCGGGAGTACGCGGGGAAGCAGGGCCGGCGAGCCGCCACCGGCTGCGAGGCCGATCATCGCTTCCGGCTGGCCGAAGGTCGCGTTCTCGGACGCGATGATGAAGTCGGTGCTCTGGGCGATCTCGGAGCCCCCGCCGTAGGCGATCCCGTTGACAGCAGCGAAGATCGGCTTTCGCAGTTGGCGCAGCGTGTAGAGGGTGCGGTCGAAGTCCTGACGCTGGCGCAGCCATTGCTCTTTCGTCATGTCCTTGCGTTGGCGCAGGTCGCTACCGACTGAGAAGGCTCTTTCGCCGGCTCCAGTGATGATGGCGACACGGACTGCGGGACGGACTGCTATGGTCTCGAGGATCTCGGTCAGGTGGGCGCCCATTTCGGTCGTGATCGCGTTGTCGGCGTGCGGCCGGTTGAGGGTGATGAGCGCGACCTGCTCGTCGGAGACGTACTCGAGGAGTACCGGCAGGTCGGGCTCCGCCAGTCCGGACGGCGGCGGGCCGAAGTCGAGTGTCTTCCAGCGTTCGGGGCCTGTCGGGTTGGTTGTCAATTCGTCCTTCTTTCCTTGGTAGGCCGCTCAGTTTTCGAGCTCTGCCAGCCACCGCAGTGCTCGCAGACTGGGGGCGAAGCAGTACTCCCCCCCGCGGGTGATGACGAACGGCGGCAGGTCATCTACCCGGCGCCGGATCGGTCGCCGCGGGATGGTGAACCGGCTGGACCCGTCGTTGTGTCCGACGAGCGGGTCTTGCTCGGCCGGCGCGCCGATGAAGATTCCGTCGTTCAGCCATTGCGTCTTGACGAACTCGAACTGGCGCTTGATGTGCGCACCGGCGAACACGAAGATAATTCCTCGGTCGATTCCGTCGTCCTCGAGCACGCCTTCCGGCAACGTCGGACCGTAACTCGTGCCCCGGCGGATCATGCGGTGCAAACGCACGTCGACGGTCATCTCGTGGTCGAGCGCGTCTCGCGGGTTCGCGCGGCGCGCGTGTGCGCCGGCTGGGCATTTGAAACCCTGCGGATCGTCGCTGTAGTTAAAGTCGTTGTTACGCTCAGGATCGCCACCGAGCTCCGGGTCGTCCCGTTCCGGGGAGAGCGCGAGCGGAGCGCCGCTCTGCCAGCGTCCGACCATCTTCGCGCCGAGCAGCGCCTCCTCCTCCCGGCTGGAGGACTTGGCGCGGAGATACCGGCGGTAAGCCGCGACCCGCGTGTGCAGCTTTCTAAAGACGAGGTAGGTGCCGTTGCGGCCGAGCACGGCCGGGGCCGGCATCGGCGGCAGGCCTCCCGTCTCGTCCGGATAGCCGAGCAAGAACTCGCCGGCCCTGATCGGCCGCTCTCTGGTGTTCGAGGCGACGAGTCCACTGCCTTCGACGGTCGGTTGCCCGATACCGTCCTTGAAGCCAAACGAGGTGCGTCCGGTCGGGAGTTGGTAGCAGTCCTGGCGCCAGACGACTTCAACGCCGTCCAGTTCTTGGTGGGCGCGGCTGGCTCTCTCGAGCACCGCCTCCAGTCGCTTGGCGTCGGGCGACAGCGCCGCCAGCGCGACGTGGACTTCGGAGCTTCCAAGCGGTTTCTCCCAGTTGGCTGGGCTGCTCTCGCCGACATCTCCCAGCTCGGCGGCGCGCGCGGCCATGCCCTGCCGGAACTCTGGCGCGAAGCTGTCCAGGGAGGCCTGGGGCACACCGAGCGCCTTCAGGCCCTGATAGGTGAAGGCAACGGTGATCCACGCATCGCCAGCGGGTTCAGGGGAGGGCCGGCCGGAGTCGACCACGGCGTGCAGCCGCCGCGCCAGCTCTCTTCCCGCCTCGCGGTCGTCGATGCGCAGAAGGAGATAGGCGCCGACGTACGGGGACGGTCGGGGATGGAGGACCCCGCTCTGGATGTCGTCAAACTCGAGGCTGGTGCCGGCGGCAGCGTTCATGTGTTCACGCACTCCTGACCGCTAGACGTGCTCGGGCGGCACGGGGGGGTGCGGATTGGGCGCTGCCAAGTAGGGGAACGTGCGCGACCCGGGCATCGTCGCGCGGTCCACGCCGTCGCTGATTTTGGGGCCGTTCCCGCCATTCACCAACAGCGTGAAGATCGTGTCCATCACGTCGTCGTTGAGAGCTCGTCCGCCGCAGGTCTCGTGGTTTCGAGCCTCGCGGGTCGCGAGCTCGATCTCGAGGAACGACCCCTGTTCGGTGTAGGGCTTTGTGACGTCGACTACAAGGAAGTCTGCGAGCACCAGTTCGGTCAGCGGATGGGCGCCGTTCTCATCCTCGAGCCAGTCGACCTTGCCGTCGAGGCCGTCCCAGAAGGCGAGATTGGCGTTGAGCCTGGCTCTGTATGCCCCCTGGTAGGACTTCGCGAGGTGGAACGCGTCTTCCATGTTGTACAAGTCGCGGATTTCGAGGTCTCGGTTGACAGGGTCGAATTGCTTCGGCGCGAGCATCAGGTTTGGCACCTCGGGGCGTCCGGCGCGCTCGATGCGAACGGCGAGTTTGCCGCGCGTCAGAGTCTCGGCGACCACGCCGAACAGCTCACCGTCGCCAAGCACGGTGGCACAGTCGACCTCGACAACGAGGCTCAGGACGTTCTTGCCGTCGAGGAAGATCGAGCCGGGATCGGTGAACGCGAGCTGGCCTGTCGCGATCGTCTTGAGAGCCGCGGGGGCGTCCATGATGAACGGATCCCACCGCGGGCCGGCGAACACGCGAACACCGTGGGCCTGGGCTCCGCTTGCGTCGTTCACTTGCACCGAGACCGTCTCACCGGTAGGAATTGAGCACGTACCTTCCTGGTAGGGCCGCGTGGGGTCGTCCTCGTTTCCGGGAGCCGAGAACTCGCAGTCGAACACAAACTCTTCGCCTCGAACGGCGAACGGTGCCGGGTCGCCCGGAGCGTTCCCGGCAAGCGAGCGCAGTCGAAAGCGGTAGATCAGCGCGTCGGAGAACAGCGCCGACGGCTGCGCGAAGGGCAGCGTATTCAGGACTAACACCAAGTGGCCCGAGCGCTCAGGGCTCGGGAACGCGTAAACGTCGGTGATGTCTGCGATCGGCTCAGAGACGGCTCGCGGCGAAGAGAGGTGATGAGACATCTTTCCTCAGGGGTTCATGACAGTTGGTCCGAGCTAGTAGGAGTCGGCGGCCTCGTCGAGCAGTGGCTTCAGCGATGGATGCTGCAGCGCCTCCTCGGCGTGGGGATCATCGAGCACCTGCTGGAAGGCGGCGTTCACGCGCTCGGCCTTCCGGATCTCCTTCACCGTGCCACCGTAATTCCGAGCGTACGCAGACGCGGTCACCTGAGCACCGAGGATGAACTCCTTCACCGCCGCGACATCGGGAAGCCCCCCGTACCCTTCGACGTGCTCGAAGATCGCGGCGAACAGCTGCAGCGGCTTCGCGGCGAAGTCCTCCATGTACGCATCCCACGAGCCGTCGAAACTTGTCGCAAACAGCAGTCGCGTGTCCTCGTCGAACAGCACGAACCGAGCTTCATGAATCGACGCGATCGGCATCTCGTAATCCCCGGGCCGGTAGCCTGGACTGCTCTGAAGTGCTTCCACCGCCTTCCGCAGATCGCTCTCGCTGCCCGGCTTGACCCGGAAGAACAGGCTGAACTCGCTTACCGAGTCGACGCGGATGCCTGGTCGTGATGTTCCTGGTGCGTGCGTTGCCAAGATCTCCTCCTATGGACTGGACGAGCGGACGAGAGGGTCGGCCGCGAGTTGACGGTGCACCTGCGGCGGGGCTTGACGCGAGGACGACTTGCTGTGCATCCGAACCTGATCGACCGCCTACTCTCGAGTCTGATCGAGGTCGACGGCGGCGCCGATAGCCGCGCGGGCCGAGCGCGTTCGCGACCACAGCGCTGGTGGCGTCGACACTACTCCGGGCACCGTTCGCTGCTCGACGAGGCGCCGACCAAGAAACGCGGGGTGTCCCGGCTGCGGCCACGGCCCGGTAGGGGACGTTGGTTCGGATTTGCCAGTGGGATCGCTCCTCAGACGAGGGGCGGAGGCAAGGCGCACAGGTCAGTGCTACATCGGACCGAAGCCGGTTCCGTGACCGTGCGGCGCGGCCGCTAGACAAATCCGGCAATCCGCTGCCTCGTCGATCGATACCGGCGGGCGGCGTTGCTGGCCTCGGTCCATATTCAACGAGCGAACGAACCAACCGAACGCAGTCCGGCAATACCTCGTACTCGGTCACCGGACCATTCATCTTTTCGGCAGTCTCTGCCATGGTGGGCATGCGGCCTAGCGGCTCAATCAAAATGGCGGCCGTCCGTCCTCAGGAGGCCATGAACTCAAGCGAGCGCGCTCGACCGCGGGATGTGGTCTTCGATGTCGGCGTGGGGGCCGGGAAGGCCCGGCAGCCTCCCTCATCGCGGAGGGCGTAGTAGACCAGCGTGAGGAGGCGATGCGCCAGCGCGACGCGGGCGATCTTGGTCCCTCGCTTCTTCTCGATGCGGGTGAAGAACAGGCCCAGCTCGCGGTTGGCGAGGGCGTGCGTTGCCGCCTCGACCATGATCCAGCGCAGCCAGCGCGAGCCCTGCTTGGAGATGTGGCCGCGGCGGGTGTGATCAGCGCTGGAGCGCTCGGCCACGGTGCCGGCCGTCGGTCATGATAATGAATGACTGTCGACGAGGGCTGGTACGCTTCACCGCAAAGGTGCCTCCTGCGCTGGCCGAATGGGTATTCAGCAACCGCATTCTCCCCGTTCGGGGTGGCGCCTTTTGCACGTCTACGACGCCTCGCTCAGTAGGCCACGTGCAACATCAGGGCTAGGTCGCAAAGCCAATAAGCAGTTCGGCGTGTAGTTGCGGGGTGGCCGCTACGACGAAGGTGGAACGTGCGTCGCGGTCTAGCAAGATCGGAATCGGATCACCGCTGAGGGTGGATGTGGTTGCGCCGGCGGCCTGAGCGATGTGCACCCCCGCGATGTACTCGCGAGCGACCATACCGTTGAGGACCTCGATCATGGCGTCGCACTGGCCGGTGCCCACCTTGGCGATGTCGAGCAATCCGCCGTAGTTGAGCACCAGCTTGCATCGTGACCAGCCGGTGTCGTGTGCCGTGACCTTCGTCATGCGCGATCGGGAAGCGAAGTAGGAGACGATGAACGCTTCGTCGAGGGACGTGATGCTGGACGGTTTGATCGGTGCGCCATTCTTCAGCGCGAGGCCACCCCGCGCCGAGTACTGGGAGCCGGTGAAGACCTCCACGATGCGAGATAGCAACGGTGTTCTCGACGCCATGTCGACCAGCGAGATCGCGATCGAGCACAGTGGGTAGCCGCGGGCCGCGACGTCGGAGCCGTCGAGGGGGTCGACCAGGGCGAGGATTTCCGGAGACCCGACAAGGTCTACGTCGGATCGCTCCTCGCTGGAGAACCGTATCGGTAGGCGAGTCTTGGTGAGAAACCGGAGGAGCCGGTCCTCGAGCTGCTCGTCGAAGGCGTGTGTGGTGTCGCCATCGCTTCGAGTGCGGCGGTGCTCAACCGCTACTCCGGAGAGGAACCACTCCTTCGCGTCCGCGGCCAGGGTGGCCATCTCATGGGACAGGTCACGGTCGACACGGTCGAGGGTCGCGTCTACGGTTCCAATCATGGCTAGATGAACCGTAGCTGGTCGTCGAGGCGCCGGACGAAGGGTTCGCCGTGCCAGGGGCTGAGGTATTTGCGCGCTTCGGCTACTCGCATTGTGGCCTCGATGAGTCCGCTCTGTTCCGAGATCTGGAGTGCTTCGCTGAGCAGTGATGCCGCTCGTTCGGGCTCCGAGTGATCCTGGCGCGCATAGATTGTCGCGAGATCGGTCACGCCATGGCTCTCTGAGGGATGAAGCTGGGATCAAGGTGACCGAGAGTCGTACGGAGTATCTGGTCCGCCTGGACGTAGTCGCCGAGCAGCTGCGCCATGCTGCCGTGATACCGGGCCAGTCTCGCGTCCTTCCATTCGGTGAGTATTGGCACGTCCTCTGCGGACAGTGAGGGAGCCCGCTTGCCCAGGGCGGCGTAGGCAGAATTCAGGTCGCGACGAGCCTCGGTGCCTCGGCCGCTTACCGCGTTCTCCTCGGCACGCCGGGCGTAGAGCCAAGCCCGGAGAGAGGGGCTGGCTGTGCCAGCCGCGAGCGTGATGGCCTCGTCGAGGAGGGATGTGGGAAGGCTGGCATCGTGCCATGTCTCACCGTGCCCTATGTGTACCGAAAGGCGGTTGTGGAGCCAGTGGGATGAGGTGCCTGGCGAGTGGCATCGACACCCTGAATCTCTCGGTGCGGGGAGCGGTCGGGGAGGCCGCATGGGATCTCCTCGGGGAGGTCCAGCAGCGCGCTCGGGACAACGACGGGTCGGAGTTGCTCTCCTTCCCCGTCACCGAGGAAGCCTTCGCGTGCCGCCCGTATGGGTGGCGGGGGTACACCTATTGGCTGTCCTCCCCGGACTTCGAGATGATGTTCGGCCGATCGACCAAGTTCCCAGCGGTGATGGTGCAACTGCACTCGGCGTTCCTGCACTCGGTAGGGGTTGATGAGGCCCTCGACCAGGTGGAGCGGCTGTTCCGGCACGACCTGTTCGTTGGGCCGTTTAAACAGAGCGTCTCCCGTATCGACCTGCATGCCGACCTGCAGGGCTGGCATCCCCGGACGTCAGACCTCGATCGGTTCGTCGGCTACGGCCGGCATCGCCGGGCCTTCGATGCGCAATCCGGTTCAAAGCGGTCATGGAATCCGGACGAAAGCGTTCACCCAATCGGGGGCAATCCGTTCACCCCGACAGGGCTGCGATAGACACCTCCTGAGCGCCGCCCGCGGCGAGTAGACCCGGCCGGTTGCCGGACTTGGCGGTAGCCCCTCGCGGTGAGGGGTGGACACGCGGTCTCCTTACTGGAAGTTGCCAGACCGCCAGCAGGGAGGGTTCCGCGTGCCCATGAGGAGATTGTCCATGAGAAAGATCGGCGAGGTGCTGCGTTTGCGCGCCGCCGGCATGAGCCAGCGCGAGATCGCGCGCAGCGTCGGCATCGGCCAAGCGACGGTGGGCGAGTACCTGGCCCGTGCTCAGGCGGCCAGACTCGGCTGGCCCCTGCCAGCGGAGATGGAGGAGGCCGCGGTCGAGCAGGCGCTGTTCCCGACGCCGAGTGCGGTGACCGCGGAGAGCAGGCCGCTTCCCGACTGGCGGAGGGTCCATCAGGAACTCAAGAGGGGCCACGGGGTGACGCTCAAGCTGCTCTGGCTGGAGTGGCGCGAGCAGGAGCCGAAGGGCTTCGGGTACAGCCAGTTCTGCTACCACTACGAGCGCTGGCTCGCGGTCCGTGACCCGGTGCTGCGGATGGAGTACGCCGGCGGCAAGCGGCTGTTCGTCGACTTCGCCGGCGACCGCATGAGCTGGTACGACGCGGAGCGGAAGACGACGGTGCCGGGGGAGGTGTTCGTGTCGGCGCTGGGCGCCAGCGGCCTGATCTACGCCGAGGCGACGCCAGGTTAGGATCTGGAGTCCTGGGTGATGGCGCACGTCCACGCCCTCGAGTTCTACGGCGGCGTGCCCGAGGCGGTGGTGCCCGACAACCTCAAGTCCGGGGTGACGCGCGCCTGCTGGTACGACCCTGACATCAACCCCACCTACCTCGAGTTGGCGCGCCGGACCGACACCGTCATCCTGCCCACGAGGGCGGGGAAGCCCCGCGACAAGGCCGCCGTCGAGGCGGCTGTGCAGGTGGTCGAGAGGTGGGTGATCGCGCCCCTGCGCAACCGCCGCTTCTTCAGCCTGGCAGAGCTCAATCGCGCCATCCGCGAGCGGGTCGACGAGGTCAACCGCCGCTCCTTCCGGGGCATGCCGAGCAGCCGCTGGGACCTCTTCCAGGAGGTGGAGCGGGAGGCGCTGCGACCGCTCCCCTCCCAGCGCTACGAGTTCCAGACGATCAAGCGCGCCACCGTCAACATTGACTACCACGTCGAGTTCGACGGCCGCTTCTATTCCGTCCCTTACCGCCTGGTCAAGGAGAAGGTCGAGGTCTGGAGTTCACGCTCCATGGTCGAGATCCATCACCGCGGACAGCGCGTCGCCTCCCACCTCCGCGCCGACGGCAAGCAGCGTTACATCACCAAGCCCGAGCACATGCCGGCGTCTCATCGCGCTCACCTGGAGTGGAGCCCCAGCCGCCTGGTTCAGTGGGCGGCCGGCACCGGCCCATCGGTCGCCGAGGCGGTCGAGGTCATCCTCGACTCCAAGCCACATCCCGAACACGGCTACCGCGCCTGCCTGGGCCTGATGAACCTGGCCAAGCGCTACGGTCGAGAGCGCCTCGGCAACGCGTGCACGCGCGCCCTCGTCATCCGTTCGGTCTCCTACACCTCGGTCAAGTCGATCTTGGCCGAGAACCTCGACCGGCAGCCGCTGCCACCGCCGCAGCTGTCCCTGATCCCGCCGCCGCCCACTCACTCCAACCTGCGCGGCCCCGACTACTACACCGAAGAGGGAGCGTGATGCATCCACAGCCCACCATCGCCAAGCTGGAGTCGATCGGGCTTGGCGCCATGGCCACCGCCCTGCGTGACCAACTCGACAACCCCGGCCCCTATGCCGACCTCGGCTTCGAGGACCGTCTGGGTCTCCTCGTCGACCGCGAGGCCGACTGGCGCGAGACAAGACGCATCCAGACCCGCCTCAAGGCCGCCAAGTTGCGCTACCGCGCCACCGTCGAGGAAATCGACTTCCGGGCACCGCGGGGACTCGACCGGGGCACCGTGCTCAGCCTCGCCGGCGCCGCTTGGGTCACCCGCCAGCAGAACCTGATCATCACCGGCGCCACCGGATGCGGGAAGTCCTTCCTCGGCTGCGCCATGGCCCATGCCGCCATCCGTCAAGGACACTCTGCGCTCTACGTCCGCGCCCCGCGACTGCTCGACGACCTCGCCTTCGGGCGAGCCGACGGCCGCTACGCACGTCTGCTCGCAGCCCTCCGCCGTGTCCAGCTGCTGGTCCTCGATGACTTCCTGCTCACCCCCGCCTCGGTCGAGCAGTGCCGAGACCTTCTCGAGGTCGTGGAGGACCGGGCGCAGTTGCGCTCGACCCTGGTCGCCAGCCAGATGCCCATCGACCACTGGCACGCGGCGATGGCCGACCCTACCCTCGCCGAGGCCATCCTCGACCGGCTCCTCAACCGTGCCTACCGCATCCAGCTCGCCGGTCCTTCCATGCGTCGCCGCGACCCTGACGCCGACCATGCACCCCAGGAAGCCCCCAAAAACCCGAGTATCAAAATGACCTGGGCGCTTCTCTCCGGGCCCCTACGGCCGTCTCAGCGTGTCCGTTTCTTGGACGTCGACCGGCTCCCACCCCGACCACGCCTTGCCGGCCCTGCACAGCCTCGTCGAGGTGAACGCTTTCGCCCGGATTACGTGAACGGATTCGCCGGAATATGCACTTCGAGGACAACCGCCAGGTGTTCCAGTCGGGCTCGCGGCTGGCCGGCTTCATGTTCGGGAAGGAAGCGATCGTCGCACGGATCTATGACAAGAGCGCGGAGATCCGCAAGCAGGGCGTGTCCTGGCTTCCCGACCTGTGGGGCGAGGACTTTGACCCGGGCTCGCCGGTGTGGCGAGTGGAGTTCCAATTTCGGCGTGAGGCGCTGGCCGACTTCCAGGCGAAGACGGTGGACGACGTGCTCGCGTCCGTCCAGGATCTCTGGCGCCACGCGTCGGTCAACTGGCTGTCGCTGCGGGTTCCCAGCGGGAACCAGCTGCGGCGGCGGTGGCCGCTCGACCCGGCGTGGGCGGAGGTCCAGGCGGTGCGCATCGCTCCCACCCTCACGGGTGTGGTGAGGCGGCGCGTCGAGCAGGCGACGGAGCGGAGGCTGCTCCAGGGGCTCCAGGGGTACGCGACGTCGCTCGCCGCGGTGCGGGGCCTTGAGGGGCGTGAGGCGGCGATGAAAGACATCGGGTCGCTAATCCCCGACTACCTCTCGGAACGCGGGCTCACCTTTGAGTCGGAGGTGGCGCGCAAGCGGGCGCATCGGCTCGGCGTGACCAGCTGGTCCGACCTCCCGGCGGACGCGGGGGATGCGGCGTGAGCCGCGGCACGGAGGTGGATGAAATGAGCGAGCAGAAGGTGTTGCGGATCGAGGACGTGATGAGCATCCTCGGCGTGAGTCGGTGGACGGCTTACGAATTGATCCGGCGGGGCGAGCTTCCGGTGCTCCGAGTCGGGCGTGTGGTCCGGATCCCCCGGCAGGCGCTCGACGCCTGGATTAAGGACAACACCATCCAGCCGCACGAGGTGGCGTGATGGGCCTCGGCAAGCTGGGCCCGAACCGATACCGAATCTTCATCGACCGAGGGCGCGGTTCGGATGGCAAGCGGCGGCAGGACACCGAGATCTTCCACGGCACTCGTAAACAGGCGGAGGCGCGTGAGCGGGAACTAATGCGCGCGCGAGACACAGGCGCGGTCCTGGAGCCGCACCGGCTCACCGTGGCGGACTTCATGGCCCGGTGGCTTGACTCGGTCAGGGATCGCGTGGACTGGAACACCTACCGCGGGTACGAGCAGCGGACCCGGACGCGCATCGTGCCGGACCTGGGGCACGCTGGCGAGCCGTCGATCTCGACGCAGGCGAGTTGCGAGTGACCCAGAACGTGCACCGAGTCCGGAACGATCAGGTGTCCGCTCACATGGGCCAGGATATCCAGGGGTTTCGCTTCGGACCGGCCAAGACACATCGATCCAAACGGCCCATCTCCATGCCGCCGTTCCTCGTGGACCTACTGCGGCTCTGGAAGTCAATGCAGGCGGCGGAGCGGCTGAACGCCGGCGGGGCGTGGACCGACCTAGACCTGGTGTTCACGGACGTGCTCGGGTACCCACACGACCCCAACCGCGTACGGCGGCACTTCGTGGCGCGCCTTAAAGATGCGGAGGTCCGGCGGGTGGTGCTCTACGCGCTACGGCACACGTCAGCGACGATCATGCTGGCGGACTCGAAGGATCTGAAGCTGGTGGCGACCCGGCTCGGACACTCGAACGAAACCATGGTGCTGCGCGTGTACGGGCACCTACTCCCGGGCGCCGATCGGGAGGCTGCTCGACGGCTTGGCGAGCTGGTGAAACGCCGGGTGCAGTGAATGCGTGCAACACATATGCAACATCTGGGCTCCGTTTGGGGCCGGGAGCGCATCCGTCCCGGCGATGTAAGACGGACAATGTTGAACTCAAACCATGGCGGAGAGGGTGGGATTCGAACCCACGATAGAGTTGCCCCTATAACGGTTTTCGAGACCTCCGATGCACCCGTTCGAACCATCTTCGCGAATTGCAGCGAGGTACATGGAAGTACCGCAAACGGCGCCAATTGTCTCCCTCGCAGGGGTCAGTGTAGGGGACAAACGGACGATCACGAGAAAAGCTCCGGCTGGACCACGAGGTGGTCGCCGCCCATCGCCACCATGCGATCGCGAAACGTGTGATCGGGGTCGACCAGGTCGCCGGTGTTCTCCTGTGCCTGCTGGAGGCCGACCCCGTGATTCATGCCCCCGCAGATGCAGTCGCAGTCAGGCTCCCTCGCGTTGTAGCACTTGGCGTCACACCGGTCCAACACACCCCTCGCTATTGCCGACATAGATCAGGGTGGTCACGGGAACAGCTCCGGCTGGACGGCGGCACGCTCAGCCTGCCGGCGGGCCCGATAGGCGCGCTGTCGATCGGCGTCGCTGGCGTAGCGCCGGCGCAAGGCCGTCGATCCCGCCGTGCGCCGGCGTGGCCCGCACCGGCACGCAGAGACGCCCGCGTAACGGGTTTCCGGGCAGTGGTCCGAATGACTCGTGGGGACCGTTTCCGAGCAGCCGGGGCCCCAGCGGCGCGGTCTAGCCGCTTCCCACGGCACGGTCGCGCGTCCAGCCTGACCGGCAGTCGCCGCACCCGGCCGAAGCGGTCGACGACCTGGCATCGTCGCGGCCCTCGCCGAATGCACACCCGGATGGCACTACGCGTTGAAAGCCGAGCGAAGGTCTCTGTCGTGCTCAGCGACCGCCAGCGTCGAGTGGTGAAGCCCGCATCCAGGTCCGGACTTCCCGCCCTCAGCCGACCGCGACCTCCGGTCACGGCACGCGGTCGTCGACTGCGTGGCTGCTCCTCTCCATGTACGACCGCCGGCGCCGGCACTTCGGACACTTCGCGTTGACCGACTTCGCCACGAAGGCGGCCGCACTGCCGCAGACCTTGATCACGCGAGCCGCCGTAGGCCCGATCGGCGACGAGCATGCGTCAAGGGACCGGCGGCGAGGCGCCAGGAGCATGAATGGCCGGCAGTCCCAGAGCACGAACTCACCGCTTCTCGAGTGCCGCAGCACGTACCACATCATGACCGTCTCCAGGCTCAGTAGCCCACGCCCCGAATGGGCTGAATCTCAATGCCCGCATCCTGCCGAGCTTTTGCCGCAGCCGAGACGCGCCTGCCGCAACCCGTTCTCGCTGCGGATGCCACTCGCACGCCGGAGTCTGCACCCTTCCAGCAGACCTCGCCCTCGCGCTCGAGCAGGTAGGCGAGCAGCCGACCCTCGCTCAGCCAGAACTCCACCGATCGCCCGTCAAAATGTGCCGTGTAGGCCTCGACGGTCGCGGCGATCGGTCAGCACCAGGGGCGCGGTGTCCTCCGTGTCAACGGCGAGCATCACCGCTCCTCCTGATGCGCTCCCACCCCAGCGGGGTGATGCGCAACACGTAATCGTCGGCTGCGGCCGGGCCCGGCATGATCTCCGCGTATCCCAACTCGACCAACCTCCAGATGGTCGCGATGAGCTCCTGCTCGGTCGGTTCGTCGATCTTCTCGTTCATGACAGGCCCAACCACCCTTGAAGCGTCTGGCCAACCGAAGCGAGCAGGCTCGACTTGAGCACGAGCCAGACCAGCGCACCCAACACGACGCCGACCAGGAGGCCGATGGTCGAGTGCTTAAGCAGCGATCGGAAGATGAGGAAGCCAACGACCACCGCGAGGCCGGCGACCAGCACGTTCTGCAGCTGGGTGATGGCGCCGAAGATGTTGATCGGTGCTAGGAACACCATCAGACCAGCACCACTTCATCGCCGTAGATGCGGACGCCGGTCAAGACCGGAAGCTCGACGAACTCCTCGGCGTCGCGATCGAGCCAGCCCAGCGGAGCCGGCCGCACCGGCCAGCCGGCAGCCACGGGGTAACTCTGCGGCAGCTTGCGCAGCTGCTCGATCAGATCCTCGACGGTCATGACCTCATCTCCTCAGCGAGGACCTGTTGCCCCTTGGCGGTGAGCTCCACGCGAGGACCGTCCCACCACTGCTCGTTGGGCAGGAGCGTGACGTAACCCTTCGCGACCAGGTCCTGGATCGTCGCGGTGAGCTCAATCTCGTCCAGCTCCGTCAGTTCCCTTCGTAAACTCATCTCCGAACCTCCCTGGTTCAACAGCGGGCGTCGGAGCAGAAGGCACTCCGGCGCTCGCGCTTTACGCGGCACGCTGTCTGCGCCACCGCAACTGGGCCAAGGTGACCCGGCCGGGCCGGCCGCCGACCATCGTTCGTTCGCCGCGTCGACGCGCCTCGGCAGCCCGCAGCCGCATCCCGCGCAGCCGCAGACGTTCGAGTAGGCCCAGACGCCGTGCTGGACGCGCACGTCCCGCAGCGGCCGCCAGGAGCAGCTGCAGCAGGCCGTCGTCGAGCTCGAGCGCGTCGGCCAGGCGGTGCACCGTCTCACGCCCTGGTGAGGCCCGTCCTTGCTCCAACTTGCGGATCATCGACACCGACCGCCCGGCCCGAGCGGCGACCTGGCGCTGGGTTAGACCGGCCGCGCGACGGGCCACACGAAGGGAGGCAGCTAGCTCAGGACTCAGCCGGCGCCTCGCACGCGCGCCCGTTGCGTGTGCGTGTGTTGTCACCTCTCTTCGCGCTCGAGCCGGAATCCAACGCCGCGCAGGGGAACGAATCGGATGCCCGCACCGACCAGCTGCCGGCGTAGGCGAAAGACCAGGTTTCGAGAGTTGGCCGCCGCCTGATCGGCCCCGTACGGATAGGCGTAGCCGGCCGCCGTCTCGACGATCTCCTGATGGCTGAGCATCTCGCCTTCCCGGTCGAGGAAGAGGCAGAGCAACCGGAACCGGCCGATGGTCAGCGGACGCCACTCTCCCCGAACGATCACCTTCATGGCCTTGTGGTCGATCTCGAGGACGGGCGCCTGCATGGCGGTCATGGCTGCGTCTCGACGAGGCGCGGCCGCGACGATGCTTGCTGCTGCGCCCACGCCTCGACGTCCGAATCGGTGACCAGCAGGCCACGCGCCACCCGCGGCTGCAGGTGAACGTCGCTGCGAATGAGGAACTCACCGCGCCGGCGGCAGACGAGGTCGCTGCGCCATCCTTCACGGGCAGCACCACGACCGAGCGCGATGTCGACGTCGACGGCCTCTGAGAGCCTCAGGGCGATCCGCGCCTGCAGCTTCGACAGGAACTCCTTGCCCTGATCGCCCAGCGCGGCCGCTGATGGCCTCTGGGTCGCCGCAACGATGTGGATCCCGTCCTTCCTGCCCTGGCTCGCGATTCGGTCGAGCAGCGGCATGTGCTTCGACACGGCGGCCGCCTCGTCGACGACCAGGACGACCTCGGGATGCTCTCGGCTCGGCATCCAGACACGCACGCCTCGCTGGCGCAGGAGCCGGTTCCGAGCCGGTATCAGCGCCGCGACGCGCAGAAGCACGTCCTCGGCCGACTCAGCGTCGAGGGCGAGCAGCCCATCCGCGAAGCACCCTTCCCACGGCGCCAGCTCGACGCCGGTCGGATCGACGCCGGCCAGCGCGACGTCCTCACAGCGGGCGAGAGCGGCCACCAGGGCATTTAGTAGTCCCGACTTGCCAGAGCCTGGCTGGCCGGCGAGCGCGACATTGAGGCCTGCACCGGGTGCTGGCAGGAGACGGAGCTCGCAGGTATCGCCATCCTCGAAGGTGCCGAGTCGGATCGGATCGGTGATCGACCTCGACGCCGGCGGGGACCACTTGATCGGATCGGCAAGCAGGTCTTTGGAGATCACGCGTAGCCCTACCCTGCGGGCCCTCTCATCGGGTAGGACGCGCAGGGATCCCCTGCGGACGTCGAGGGCCGACTCTAGGGCTCCCGAGAGCCCCTGCACCTCGTCGACCGTGCGTCCCGGCGCTAGCTCGAGGCGCAGCGTCCAGGAGACGGCGTCCTTCTTCCACACCTCGGCTGTCGATCCGCCCAGCGCCTTGCTCAGGGGTGACGGTGGCTCGGTCAGCTGCGGCCACTGACGGACGGCCACGGTCGCGCCGCCGCGCTCCCGCATGGGTTTTTGGGGACCCACCAGGCGCGGGAAGCCAAAGCGACGCGCTGAAAGCCACGCAACGGCGACGACGACGGTCGTGAGCAGCCCGAGCACCCCCGCAGCGCGCCACTGGCCGCCGTAGGCGCCCAGCAGGGCCACCACGATCATGCCAGCTGCGATTCCTGCGCGCACCTCGCGCGGAAGTCGCTCCCAGCCGGCTACCACAAACCCCAGACCCGGCTCCTTCTTGACCATCACCCGCCGGCGCTCTGAATGGTGCGAGTAATGTTCGCCATCAGCGCGTCGCCGGCACCGAGCATCGTGGTGGTCAGGCCTCCGGTGTGGGCCTCGATCCACGGCACAGCGACCGTGATGGCGATGGCACCGAAGGCCACCCATAGGGCGCCGCGGATCAGACCGCCGGCGTGATGCCGGGTATGCGGCAGCACCATCGCGAACACCGCAACCAGGGCGGCGGCGATCGCGACCCGCGGGGCGAGGCCAGTGAGGACGGTGATCAGTTCGTCGGTCATGCCGCCGACCATCGCTCCGACCGCCGGCAGCATCGCATACGCGGCGAACACCGCCAGGCCGATCAGCAACCACTTCGTAAGACTCATTCCGCCTCCTTCAATCTTG
This sequence comes from Candidatus Dormiibacterota bacterium, assembly GCA_963808785.1. Taxonomy (GTDB): domain Bacteria; phylum Chloroflexota; class Dormibacteria; order Dormibacterales; family Dormibacteraceae; genus CAVTSA01. Next base: position 141,905 of record CAWEGH010000016.1, read on the forward strand.
CCGGATAATGAACTAAAGTTCGGCAGGAATCATAGCATGATGGAGACGGAAAGGAAACGGCCAGAAATGGAGTTCGAAGTTCGCCTAGTTAGACTTGACGCGTGCAGTCCGCGCCGAATCGCATCCGGGAGCTGCGGGAGGAACTCGCCAAGCGGCTACCGGCCACCTACCGGCAATCGGCGCTGGCGAGGACGCTCGGCGTGAATCCCGACACACTGCGCAGCTGGGAACTGGGCCGCCACAAGCCGCCGAAGCGTCAGGCGAAGGCCCTGGCGCGGGCCCTTGGCGTCGAAGTCGAGGACCTAGGCCTCGACGGACCGCCACCATCAGGGGAAGGCTGATGTCTGACTTTCTGTATCGAGTGGTCGACGTGAAGGCCGATGTCCACACCGGGCGCTGGCTGCTGATGGACGTCCTTCGGGCCCAGAGCGGGTGGGAGCTCGTCTCCGTGGTGCCGATGATCAGGCCGCAGAGCCCCGGTGACTTCTCCCAGACCGGCGCTCAGGCGGTCTTCAAGAGGCCGGCCAGATAGCCCCGCCCGAGGTCGCGAGCCAACGGGCAGGGCCGGCTCAGACTCTACCGGGTGAGGTGGGGACCCTAATCAGCCCCCACCTCGATCCCGTTGGCCTCGATCAGTGGTGCCGACCGGGCGGGGTGAGGAAAGAAAGCCCCCGCCCGGCCGGCGCCGCCGGCCTCACTTCTTCGGCCTCGGAAGCGGCGCCGAGCCATCCGGCGGCAAAACAGGCTTGGCGGTCGAGTCGGGAATCCGGCCCAGCTCGCCACCGCCGCCCAAAATGACGTGCTTTTTCACGGCGCCAGGCACCGGCGGGCGCGGGTTCGGGTCGGGCTACGGCTTTCGCCATCACGGAATCCTGAGCGGGTTGGGAAGCCACTGCGTCTCGCCAGTCGGCTGACGTCAGATAGGCGGCCACCTTGAGCGGCGCAGACACGTGATTCGGGTTCGGTCACGACGAGGCCCAGCCACACCCGGCGCAGGACCCGCGCCGTGGACCGCCACGCGGACCGGTCCTGATCGGAAGCGCCAACGCCGCCCCCAGCGATCGTGCCCGTGCCAGTCGCCGAGCACCCGGCCGGACGGCCCCATCGACCGGGAAATCTCCAGCGCATGGCTCAGGTCGAGGTCGATCGTCCCGCCGGTCCGCTCGGCGTCGCTCTCCTCGGCGAGCTCATCGACGACCAGACGGTCGCGGAGGTCCTGACCGAACAGCCAACCGCCGAGCTCGCCGCCGTCGTGGGTGTCCAGCTGGTTCCAGACGCGCTCCTTGATCAGGACCGCCGGCCAATCCACCTCGACGCCGGCGTCACCACTCCGCAGCTTCTCCACGTCCGTCGAGGCGAACAGGAGCGTGCCCGTCGAGGTCTGCTGATGGGGGATGCGCCCGGCGTGAGCCCACTGACGGACTGACTCCCGCGAAACCCCAAGCCGCCGCGCCGTCTCACCAGCTTGCAACCACTCTGTTGGCATGTGCCAAGCATACCGACTCGATGGCCGGAAATGGGCGCGGTTATGTGGCCGCGATGGCTAAGAGAGAGGCTCTTTTCTGCGATTCAGCGCAGTCTGGGCACGCCGGCGTCAGCTAGGCCGGCCTGAATCGCCCGCACCTGGTCAGCCGTAGCGACCACATGATTCGTCGCAGAACCCGCACTCGACGCGATAGGTCAGCAACGGCCCCGGCTTGGCCATCCGACCAGGGCGAAGCGTCCCGCGAAGGCGCTTGATTTCGTTCGGAACGGGCGGATTTGGCACGATTTTCAGCGTCCCCGCCGGCGGAACCGCTCATCGACAGGCAAAGCCTGAGGATTGACCTCCAACCCAGGGTCCAGGGTCGGAGATTCGCGCCGTGCCGAGCTCACAGCCTTGCCGCGGCGCAGGAGATCCTCTGCGCGTTCCCGCGTGATGCCCCAACGCTCACCATCGAGGATCGCGGCGTTCAAGACTTCGTGCTCGTCGGCGTTGAAATGGCCCATCTGAGCGTGCAGATCCAGCCGCTCACGCCAATCCTTCGGAAAGTAACCGGGAACGTCCTTTTTCATCGATCTTCCCCAGTTTCCGCCATTTGCCGGAATTGCCGCGAGGCGTTTCTTGAACTGGCACCGCTTGCGCGTGGCCCAGACTGGCTCGGAGGGCGGTTGACCGGTCACGGCTACCTGATACCCCCCCTATCAGGTTATGCCATCTTGACATTGTCACTGGCTGGATCCACTCGCACCGCTGCCGCCATCCGACCATCACCACCGGAACCGCTGACCGTCAACCGAACGGTTGCGCTCAAGGTCTGAGCCGCTGCGTACGGACCGTCGTAACCGGCCGGTCGGCCCCGTCAGGGCAACAATGGAAAGGCCCCCGCCACGTCGACGGGGGCCGGCACGTCAGGAGAGTGAGTTTCTAAATTCAGCGCCGGCGATAGATGCGGTGGATCTCCTCGACCAGCGACTGCGCGTGACCTCGGCTGATCCTGCGGCAGCCGATCCTCGATCGAGCTTGACCTGGCGCTGGACGCGCTCGACGTCAAGCCAATTGAGCGGCTGCTGGTCGCCCTTCTTCCAGAGCGGATCATCGCGCCGCCTACCGCTGAACCCTGGCATCATCTTCACGCCGATGGAGACCTATACCTTCGTCGTCACCCATCCGAAATTATCTCCTTCAATGTCATGTCGAATAAGCCGGCCACCGTGCGGAGCTCGACGCCCAACTGGTCGACGGTCACGCTGGGGATCTCGATCATCTGCCGCGCCACCTCCGACAAGTAACCCCACCGCTCGGGATCCTGGGCAGCGAGGCGTCCGAGGCCGTGTGATGCCTCTGGAAGCGCCGCCAGCGCGTCATCGATCTTGCCGATGAGATCTGCCACCGTGGCGACGTCAAGCGGCGTCATCGGCGTGCCCTCGGACGTCGCCACCATCACCGCGGCGACGATGTGCGGGTCTCCGTGGCCGTGCTCCGCCAGAGTCGCCTCGATCACCGCCCGTCGCCGCGTCTCCTCGGGGTCATCGAGCGCGGCCGACCATCGCGATGCGAAGCTGCTCCAGCTGGCCACGAACCGGGCAGCGACCCAAGAGCGGGTAGAAGTCGCCGCCCTGAGGTGTCGCGGCCTGGACCATCGCCCGAGCGCGCCCCCATCGGCGTTCCGAGGCGTCGCCCTGCCCCTTCAGTCGGCCCAGCGCCTCGTCGCCGGCAGGGAGGGCTTCCAAGACGTTCCGTAGGGCGTCTCTGAGCCACACAGCGGGCGCCAGGTCCTCGGCGAGCGGTGCCGGCTTGTCGGGAGCCGGCCGCAGGGCCTTCTTGACCTTCTGAACGCCGCCGCCGATGACCGCCAACAGGGTCTCGGCGGGCGGCTTCTCCTCCTGATAGACGCCGCCGCAAAATCGACATCGGTCCTCGCCGTCGAGCGTCCCCCAATCCCGGCGGCATCCCGCGCAGCGCCACCCACCACCGACGAAGCCGCCGATCGTCGCCGCGTTGATCTCCCGTAGATCCTGGTCGCTCGAGACGAAAAACGCATCGTGGAGCGGCATCACTCAAACTTCCGATTGAGGTGCAGGGCACCGCACATCGGGCACCGATGCGCCACGTTCCACTGGTCGATACCGTCGCGGTCGATCTCCTCGAGGATCGCCGCCACGTCCGCCTCGCGCTCCTCGCGCTCCTCATTATCGGTCATCGTCCTGCACCTCCCGGTTTCTGCTTGGGCCGGACGATCCGCTCGGCGAGCTTCCGCGCGCCGGCCTCTCGCGCCGCCTGCAGGCGAGCTGCGAGCTCCTGAGCGGTCAGTCCCTGCGGGTTGTTGTGGGAGTCGCGTCGCGGTACGTCGAATCCGTTACTCATCGAACCTCCAAATTGACTTCTGCGGCAATTTCCCGGATCCGCTCCTCGCGGACCGCGATCTGCCGCTCCAGTTGGTCCAAATCTCGTTGCACATGGATCTTCGGGCGATGGCCGAGGTCGAGGTCACCCTCAAGGTCGATGCGACGAGTCGCCAGCCGGTCCAGGTCGGCCTGCAGTCGGTCAATCCGCCTCAGCGCAAATTCAGACCGCCGTCGGCAGAGTCCCGAACAGAAGACGCGCGGCGCGCCCGCGCCTACCTGGTTGGCAACTGGCCCTCCACAGACGCGACACGTCGCTTTGGACACGGCGGCCACATTCATGGCTTCATCTTCCCACAATTTGTCCACTGCCGCCCTTTCGCCCGTTTTCTGCGGAAGCGCGAAAATGCCCGAAATCCGCTGGATTAGCAATGGCTGACGGTTTGCCGACCCCGGGCGGTCGGTGGGGTGTGCCATTGTGTGATACCGGCAGTGTCATCATCCGACCATGGGCTTCCAGTTCGCGCCACTCCACGGTTCCTCCTGCTGGGCGCGACCGATGCGGATCAGCCGTACCAGATCGTCCGCTGCAGCCATGTTCCCCGTGCGCTCGTATGCGGTTTTTCGGTTGGCGTGGGACTTGCACAGCCCCGCCAGATTCGCGTACTCGCGCTCAAGGTCACCATCCCGGCTACGCGGAATGATGTGCTCGACCATCGCCGACGGAACCGTGTGACCCTCCGCCAGGCAGACGCAGCACATAGATTGGTGTTGCCTCACCTTGGCGCGTAGCCGCTTCCAAGCGGCACCGGAATAGAACGGGTCATAGGGACGGCCGTAGTCGGCTGGACGACGGCCGTGAATGGAACAGGGCTTGAGCTCGACGCATCCTGGGTAGCTGCACGGAAGCGCCATGCGGTTAGGTGACATCAGTGCCTCCGGTGGGATGTATGCCAACCGGAGCATGCCCCACATCGGTACACCCGCCAAGCTTCGGATCCGCGCTGTCGCAGCGCCCTCAGGGCCAGCTGCGCGTCCTCCTTGGACGCGTACGCAGTCTTGCCGCTGTGCCAGCAGCGACCCGACGCTGGGCGCAGCCCGGTGGTGTTGGTGGTCATGGCGCGCCAGCCTCAGACCGGTAGAAGTTGTTCTCGCCTTCCGGACACTCCTCGCGCATCACCGCCAGGCAGCGCCGGACACTGCGCTCGTCGGTTCCGTAGCTCTCGACGGTGTGACCGCACCGGCTGCAGGTCGCCTGAACGCCCTCCACGCTGGCCGTGTAGTCGCCGTCCATGTCGATCTCTTCGATGTGGCAGGTAATCCGCATCAGGTCGCCCTCGCCACGCCATGGCCGTTCCCCGGATCGGCATCCCACAGCCTGGACAGCAGAGTTTGCGTAACCGCATCCCAAGCGTCCGACGTTCGCATCCAGCGCTCGGTTTCCGTCGTCGCCTCGGCACGGGGGCCATCCGGTAGCTCAGAGAGCTCCTTGGCGGTCATCGGCTTCCAGTCGTCCCCAGGATCTTTTGCGACATCGGGTAGGTAGCCGCGTTCGTGGCCGACCAGAGGGGTGAGCAACGGCTGGACCATGGACTCCCAAACGCAGGAGTGGCAAAGGGTGTCATCGCTCCTCACGAGCAGACACAGGGAGCTGACGAGGCCGTCGATGGCGCGAAGGCGACGGTCGGCCAGGACCGCTCGCTCATAGCCACGTGGATTTGGCTCGTAGGGGTTTTCAGCGTCGGTCATCGGTTGTTCTCCAGCGCGGTGGCGATGCGGTCGAGGTGGCCGGCGATGGCGATGAACACGTCGTCATGGGTGCCGGACGCCATCTGGTCCTCGAGTCGGCGACGAGCCCGCGCAAGTACGGTGCCAGCTGCGGCTCGGTAAGGATGTCGTCGGTGAGGGAGTCGGTCATGTGGTGGTCTCCTTTGTGCGGTGGCTGGGGTTGGCGCAGGGACCGCGGCCGCCATCGGGGAGCGGCCAGCCGCAGACGGGACAAGGGACGACGGGCGGAACGAACGCACGAAACCCGTCTCCTTCCCTCTCGTTCAATTCCGTTAGTTCGTCCGATTTCTTGTCCGCAGGAGCGCCGTTTCCCTCAACTAACGAAATACCTTGAGAGGGTATAGGGGGGGTTTCGTTAGTTATTTCGAGATCGTTTTTGTCCTTCGGAGACGGATCTAACGAAATTCCGGGGAGGTTTTCGTTAGTTCGTCGCCACCAGCCCTTCCGCGGCCGTTCGACGAGGCGTTTGAGGTGCAGCCGCTCGAGCGCCATGGTGACGGCCGCGGTGCTCATCGGAGCCAGTTTGGCGGCGACCTGCTCAAGGGAGAGTTCGGCACCGTCAACGGGCAATGCGTCGAGCACCCGCGCCGAGGACTCGGCAGGGCGGCCTGGTTGGCGGGGCGCCGCTTCGAGCTCGGTGACGTGGTAGCCCTCCCATCCGTTGCCGGTGATTCGGCGTGCTTTGGGGATGAGGCGACTGCGGCCCTTATAGCGGTAGATGACGTTGCTGGGGTCGTCGCCGGTGAGGAGGTAGTAGTGGTCAGCCTTTGCGGTGAACTTGTAGGAGTTGGCGACCTGGCCGGCCTTGTTGGGGTGGTAGAGCCCTTCAATGGTGACCACGAGCGCGCGCAGGGAGAGAAAGGCACCGGCCACGTCCTCGGGGTTCTTGATCTGGTCGCCGTCGAAGCCGAGAGCCTCGTCGAGCGGGTCAAGGATGACGTAGTCGGGTTTCCAGCCGCGGCAGGCGTCGGTGAGGGCCTGCAGGCGTTCCCCGCGCTCGGAGTCGGCCAGGAACAGCACCCGGAAGTGTTCCGGCGGTGGGGGTTCGATGTTGTCGTCCTGGAGCAGTTGGCGAAAGCCTTCCTCGTCCATCTCGGTGACGACCAGGACGCGGTCGCCGGCGGTGGCGCGAGTCACGGCCCGGCGCATCGACTGTGTGGTCTTACCCAGCTTGTCGGTTCCGACGAAGAGGGTGATCTGTTTGCGGACGACCCATCCCTGGACGTGAAAGTCGGGACCGTCCAGGCCGCCACAGCGTCCGTCAGCCCAGAGGTCGTGAAGCAGGGCGCGTCCAAAGCGCTCGATGCCGGGATCGTCCTTCTCATCGGGACCCTCGTCGCTGAGCGGGCTGGTGGTGTCCGCTGGCTCGAGTCCGTGCGCCTCGCGGAGCAGGGCGTAGACATCCTCGGGTTTGTGGGTGGCGCAGTAGTCGGCCGCATCGCCCTTGTCCGGCGCCTCCGGCCACTCGACGACCAGCACCTCCTTCGCCTTGAGGTGGTGAAGGCGAGTGGCGATCCTCGCCATGTGCTGGCGTCCTTCTTCGTCGTTGTCCGGCCACAGGAAGACTCGGCGATCGCGGAGTTCGTCGAGCACCCAATCGCTGGGGGTGGCGGCGGCGCCGCAGACGGTGCCTAGGACGACGGCGCGGGCGGCGACCTGGTCCTGGAGCGCGTCGGTGGCCTTCTCACCCTCGACGACGATCACGGCGGTGTCGCGGTCCTTGGTGAGGCGCTCGAGGCCATAGAGCATGTCCTTGGTTCCGACCCCGTTGAGGCCAGGGGTGAGGTTGGGTTTGAACCAGCGGCCCTTGCGCTCGTGGTAGGCGACCAGGTCACCGGCCCGGTCGCGAATCGGATGCAGCAACCCCCGGGCGCGTAGCGCCTCGGTCACAGCGTCGTGGTCACATCCGGCCTTGCAGTCCCAGAGGACCGCCGAGCGCCCGGCGTAGAGGCTGAGGGACGGCGTGCGGTCGTTATGGGCAGGGCAATGGGTAACGCCCGTCCCGCGCTTCGCAGTTGCGGCGCATGGGCAGCCTGGCTTGCCGCAGGCGAGTGCAGCTGAGATCCCCGTCACGGCAGGAACTCCTCGAGCGCCCAGAGCCACCGGCGCGTGTACTGCCAACTAGCGCCGCAGGACCGGCATTCATACCAGCGCCCAGAGCGTCGCGAGTCGCTCGAGCGGCACCAGGGGCAGGCGCGGACGGGTAGAGCGCCGACCTCGTGCAGCGGGCGGCAACTGCCGATCGCGAGGCGGGCGGTCATGGTGCCACCGCCAGCAGCTCGCGGACCTGGGATCGCCACCATGCCGGGTCGAGACCGATCAGGCCGTCGATTTGCCAGTCCTCGGTCGGGTCCAACTGGGCTCGGCGAAGCTGAGCGTCGGTCAGCCCGAAGAAGTCGAGATCCAGGTCGGCGACGTTGCGGAACCAGCGGCGATGCGCCTCGTAGATGGTGTCACCGCCCTTGTCGCGGTCGACCAGCGCGTAGGCGCGGATCCCGTTGGCCCCCAACTCGGCCGCCATCGCCTTCCACTCCGAGACCGCGGTCCACAGGTTCTCGCGCCGGATCTGGCCGGCCGAGGAGACGACGAGCGCCCGGTCGTCGCACCAGTCCTCGATCTGAGCGACCAGGGCCTCATGCTCGACCAGGAGCGCCCGGAGGTAGCCGTCCTGGGGCAGCGTGGCCGGGTCGGTCTCCTGCCAGGCGCGTATCTGTTCCTCGATCTCGCTCGCCGTGAGTGGGCGTGAGCGGCCACCGGAACCGTCACCGAAGACGCCGTAGGGAAAGAGCCCGGCATCCCGCCACTCGCCGAGCTTGGAGCTCAGGGTGCCGTAGTGGGACTTGCTCCAG
>CAWEGH010000017.1:0-6509 GCA_963808785.1 Candidatus Dormiibacterota bacterium
TCAGCCTCCGGTATGGCTACGAGGAGGGTTGAGATCACTTCGCTGGACCGCGACGAGCGCGTCCCGGGCCGAGGATCGCAAACCGGCGTTGGGTCATGGCTCGACGTTCTGGAGGCGCACCTGGCCCCGGGCGATCAGCTTGTCGTCGTGCGGGCGGCGGATCTCGACCTGCCACAGCTGCTGGGTGCGGCCCTGTTGGATCGGGACCGCGACGACATTCAGGCGACCTGCCCGGTGGGGGCGCAGGAAGTCGGTGACGTTGGTGACACCGACCGCTCGCTGACCGCGGTCCTTGACCGACTCAGCCGCGCCAACGGTGGGGAACGTCTCGATCACGGTGGTGTACAGGCCACCGTGAACGATCCCCGACGGCTGATGGTGCCGCTCGTCGGCGGCGACCGAGCCGCTGACGAGCGCGGGTCCGATCCGGTCGAAGTCGATCTCGAGCAGTCGCACCAGCTCGCTCGCGCGGGCGAGTTCGGCCCGGTTCGGACTCTGGGTCATGTCCTGTCGCTTCCGCCCGAGGTGGCGATCTCGATCGCGCGAGCGCCCGTCTCCCCGCCGGCTTCGGTCAGGCCGGCCTGACGCCCTCTCGCCAGCAAGGCGATCCCGGCCACTCCGGAGAGGAAGGCGATCCCCGCGATCATCCAGGTCGCGCGCTGGTAGGCGACGAGCGTCGCGAGCGGCGAGTGCGGGGTCCCGAGCACGGCGATCAGTGCCGCCACGCCCATGGCGATTCCGACCTGGCGAAGCATGTTGACGACCGCCGAGCCGGTCGCGAACGCATGCGGGGGCAGCGAGGAAGCGCCGGTCGCCATCAGCGTGGGCAGAGTAAGCCCGACACCGATGCCCGTCAGCAGCACCCCACCCAGCATTTCGCGGACGTAGTCGGGTCGCAGCCCGACCGCCAGCGCCCACCAGGCCGAGCCGGCGGCGAAGATGGTCGACCCTGCGGCGACCACCGGTCCCGCTCCGAACCTGGCGCTGAGCCGGCCCGCGACCAGGAACGAGAACAGCGGTACCATCAGCGGCCCGGGTGCGATCGACAGCCCCGTGATCAGCGGCGACCAGTGCCAGACGTCCTGGGCCCACAGGACTCGCGACAGCAACATCGCTCCGAACGGGGCGGAGAACAGCAACCCCACCACCGACGCGCCGGTGAACGGCCGCAAGCGAAACAGGGCGCGGTCGATGAGCGGGTTGCGGTGCCGCGCGAGGTGGGCGGCGAACAGCCCGAGCGCGGTCACTGCCAGCGCGAGGGAGCCGATCGTCCGTACGTCGGCCCACCCCCAGTCGCCCCCCTTGACCAGGCCCAGCGACAGCAAGCCGACGCCCCCGGTGACCAGGAGTGCCCCCAGCGCGTCCGGGACCGGGACCCGCTGGCCGGCGACATGCGGGAGGCGGCGCCAGCCGACCGCCAGCGCCACCAGGCCGATCGGAACGTTGACGAAGAAAACCCAGCGCCAGCTCGCGGCGACCAGCAGGCCGCCGATCATGGGACCGAGCGCGGCCGCGAGCCCTCCGACCGCGGTCCAAGCGCGGACGGCGCCTTGACGGCGCTCGGCCGGGAAGCTGGCGAGGATCAGGCCCAGCGAGGTCGGAGTCAAGAGCGCCGCCCCGGCCGCCTGCACGAGCCGGAAGGCGACCAGCATCGGCAGGCTGGTCGCCACCCCACACGCCGCCGAAGCGGCGACGAAGACGGCCACACCGAGCAGAAAACCTCGCTCGCGGCGGAAGCGCTCCGCAAGGCGCCCGAACAACACCAGCAACGCGCCGTACACGATCGCGTAGCCGTTCAGCACCCACGAGAGATCACCCAGGGCCCCGCTCCGCAGGTGCAAGTCCCTGCCCATCTGCGGCAGCGCGACGTTGACGATGAACAGGTCAAGGCTCGCCAGGACCACACCCGCGCACACGACCACCAGGGTCAGCCGCGGCGACACCTCACGCGGCCGTTCGGCGTGGAAGCCGGCTTGCTTGCCTGGCGAGCGATGCGCGCTGAGAGCCATGGGGACCTCGCATGGATGAGTTCTTTGAAGGAACCCACATGCTACCGTATTGCGTTCCATGATGCAACCCACTATTCTGAGGTTCATGGAGCACAAGAGCTTCGCCGGCATGCACTGCTCGGTCGCGCAGTGCCTGGAGGTGGTCGGCGAGTGGTGGACCCTCCTGATCGTCCGCGACGCCTTCCTCGGCGTGACCCGCTTTGACGAGTTTCAGAAGCGACTTGGGATCTCGCGCAACGTGCTGGATCAGCGTCTCGCCCGCCTCGTCCAGGGCGGGGTGGTCGCCAAGGTCCCCTACAGCGAGCACCCCCCGCGCTTCGACTACCGCCTGACCGAACGTGGCCGCGACCTGTGGCCGGTGATCGACGCCATGCGCCAGTGGGGCGATAAGCACGCCGCGCCAGACGGCCCGCCGCTGCGCCTGCTCCACCAGGCCTGCGGGGAGATCTCCGAGCCCGTGCTGGTCTGCTCTGGCTGCGGTGAGCCGATCGGCGCGCAGGACGTCAAAGCGGTTCCTGGCCCGGGAGACGTCGAGCAGCTCGTGCGCTCCGCCTAGCCAGCTGCACAGCGCCGCCATCGCGGCCGGTCCTCGACCAGCTGCAGCGCCGTCTCCAGGGCCCGGTCGAGGAGCTCGTCGGACAGGTCGTGGGCTGTCAGTGCCCTGGCCAGCTGCATGGTGCCGACCATCAGTCCGAAAAGTGTCAGCGCGTCGGTTCGAGCCGCCTCCGCATGTGTCGGGTCAAGGCGCGAGGCGATGTCGTCGATGACGCCCATCAGCTCGTCGGTGAAGACCTGTCGAGTGGCGGCGGGGCGGCGGCTGATCTTGTCCAGCAGCGCACGCGAGGATCAGGTTGACCGCGCAACCGATCCCGTCGGCTCGTGGACGTTTGCATCCTCTCGCCCGAATTGCTGAACGCGGCGTGGACGCGCATGGCTGGACTCGCGGGGCGCATCGCAACGGGCTCGATTCGGAGGCTCTTGGCGGCACTCCGCTCGGCCTCGGATCAGGGCTCCAGAAGTCGAACGCGCGAGTCCACTCCACGCCAGCGCCGGTCCAGCGTGAGGATCTGGTCAGCGTCCAGTTGCAGCGCGGTCGCAAGGACGAGCGCAGCCGGCAGCTTTATCTGCCGCGTTGCACGAAGCTGAGCGGCCCGACTGCCGATATCCCGCGTCACATCCACCAGGTTTCCGAGGGCGGCCAAGGCCGCCTCGGCTCGCTGACCATCCTGGAGGCTACGTCGGTATGGCGCGACAATCGACTCCGAGAAAGCCGTGATCGGGATGAGCATGTCATGGTCGCGTTTGGACGTGTCGACGGCCGCCCGGGCGACGGGCCGACCCACGTCCTTCTCGTCCAAGAGTGCGATAAGGACACTGGAATCCAGGACGCTCAGCGGTCGTCCCACTCGTCCCTCAGTTCCTCGAGGTAGCCCGGCGGGTACATACCGGCAAACTCGTGGGCGAGCTCGTCAAGCACTTCCAGCGGATCGTTCACCCGCACGAATCGGATCTGGCCTGGACCGACGACCTCGGCCCGCAGCTCGTCGCCTGGGCGCAGGCCCGCCGCTTCCACAGCGTCCTTCGGGAAGTTCGCCTGGAGCTTGCGGGAAAGCCGGGTGTACCCGCGGCGTCGCATCCTTGTTGGCATTGGCAAGAGCAAAGCTTACCCCGCGGGCGCCTGTACGAGGCCTGTTGCGACGCCAGATTCCGGTCGTGGTGGGGGCACTGGCGGGATCTCGATACGCCCTCCCGGAGCGTATAGCCTTACCGGTGATGATGGCGCGTTCGCAGCAGGTTGCGGGGTAGGTTCCGGGGTGGGTCTCGGGATGTCCCATCCACGACTGACCCGGAGGGATCCGGCCCAGCGGGTCCTCAACGGCCAGGTGCTTCCTCAAAGTGTGATGGGCGCTAATGACGGTATCGTGGCCGCGGCCGGGATAGTGGAGGGCTTGTCGGCCAGCCCGGCGACGGGACACACGATCATCCTGGCGGGGGTCGCGGCCCTCGTAGCCGGTGGACTTTCGCTCGGGGGCGCCATGTACGCGGAGCACGCGGCGGAAAGAGATTCGCTCAGATCGACGATCGAGACCGAGCGTCGCCTGCTGGCCAGCCTACCCGATGTGGAGCTGGAAGAGCTTCAGGGCTTATACGTGGCTCGCGGTCTGTCAGCCGACGTCGCGAAGCAGGTCGCGGCCCAACTCACAGCCCACGACGCCCTCACAGCCCACATTGAGACAGAATACGGGATCTCCGCCGAGGACCGGTCAATCCGTCCGGCTGTCATCGCAGTGGCGAGCGGGGGGGCGTTCGCGGTTGGCGCCTTGATTCCTCTCCTCGCGGTGTTGTTCGCACCCGCAGCCTGGCGCGTGGCAGTGATCTTTGCCGCGACGGTCCTTGGTCTGTGTTTCACCTCGATGCTCCTCTCCCGTGCTGGGCAGGCGAGCGTCCTGCGGACGTTCGCTCGGGCGTTGATCATCGGGGTGGGCACCATGTTGATCGGCCTTGCAGTGGGGCGGCTTCTGTCATGAGAGCGGAAGGGTCGCCGCCGGCATGGGAAGGGCCATGCACCGCACTGCTGTGTCAGAGGTCTGGGGCCCGCTTCGATCCGCCCTTTCCGTACGGCCGCGACAAAGCTTTCGTAGTCGCGCTCGTTCTGATCGGCGTATGCACCCGCGAAGAGTGCGATCGCCCGATCGAAGTAGTCGCCCCTCCCGAGATAGGCGGAAATCGCAATCCGATCGCCGCAGCCGGCATTGAGGCGAGCCGATGTACCTTCACCAGTAGCTGGTCGACCTGTCACCGGCCCCCGGCAATGCCGGTGATGACGTCCCCGTCTTGAAGGCCGGCCTGTGCCGCGCCCAGGCCCGGGATCACCTGTTCCACCAAGGCTCGGCGCGGCCGCCCCGTCGTCTTTGCCATCTCAGCGGTCACCGTCACCGCCAGCGGCAGGCGTGCAATATCCCGGTCTAGGGCTCCGCTCAGCAGCAACGCCGGGAGTCGCTCACGGCGTGCCTCAGCTGGCGGAGCTGAGGATGCGAGCCTTGACGGCATCGAACTCCGCTTGGGTGATCTTCCCGGCGTCGAGGAGGTCGGAAATGACTTTCAGGTCTTCGGCCGCGTGATGAACTGGGGCGGCCGCAAGCTTCGCATCGAGCTCGGCCAGAGACGGTTCACGACCAAAAGGTCGGAAGATGAGGTAGACGAAGGTGCCGAAAACGGGGAGGAAGACGATTACAAGGAGCCAGAGCGCGCGCGCCCAACCGCCCAGGTCCCGCCGGCGAAAGACATCAAAGATCGCGAAGACCCAGACGAACACGGCGACTACCCAGACCCATATTGCCACCAGGTCCCATAGGAACTGACCAAAGCTCATCGCTCCTCCTCGTTGCTGTCCGGGGGGTCAGATCCCCCTCGCGTGTCGGATATGGGACAGTAGCTCCAGGCCGCTCGCAAAATGCGAACGCCCTCAGATTGCGAGCAGTCTGGCTTTCTGCGTCGAGAACTCCTCGTCGGTGAGGATCCCGCGCTCGTGCAGCCCGGCGAGCTTCGTCAGCTCCTCGGCAAGGTCGAACGACGGCGGCGGCTGCGCTGCTCCCTCCTGTGCGAAACGGGCCTGTTGGCGGCGTGCGACGTGCCCGCTGACGGCGGTTGCGGTTCCCGCGATCAGCGCCGTTCGGGCCATCGTGCGACCGATCCCCCTGCGAAACATCTTCCGACTCCTCCTTGATCAACGGGAAGTGAGGGACTCGAGGGCGGCCTCGGCCAGAGCCGGCGGCACACGCGCCCCCTCCACGATCGTGCCGTGCGCCCGGCGAACGGCCTCGTCGAGCTGGAGCGCCCAGGCGTCTTCCCACAGCATGATGACCGCCGCTGCGTTGGGCTCGAGCGTCGCCGACACGTAGTCGATGTCCTCCTGGGCGATGAGACCACCCGCCTCCCCCGGGAGCCTGGCGAACGGCGCAAGTTCCTCGAGCTCGTCGAATTCGAAGGTGCCGAGGCTACCGTCCGGCTCCTTTCGGATGAAGGCGATGTCGATGATCCGAACCGTCCCGGAATCCACTAGACCGGCGATCGCGGGCGCGATCTCGGCATGGAATTCGTGGTCGGGAAAGTGCAGGATGATGTACTCCAGGGGGCCGGTGTTCAACTCACTCCTCCTTCATCCATGCCAAGGTCATGCGCCCCGGCGCCGACCAGATCCGAGGGGACTCCTGGCGCCGCGATTATCGCAGGGACTGTAGCACCGCATCGACGAGGCGTGTCCCACCGCTCGCGAGAAGCGTGACCGCGATCGCGGTGAGCAGGATCCCCGCCACCCGGTCGAGAAGGTCGAGGCCCCGGGCGGAAAGCCTCCGGCCGGTCAGCGCGGCACCGAAGCAGGTCAGGCCGGTGACCGCCGCATAGCAGAGCGCGGCGATCGTCAGCACGCCCTTTCCGCCGATCCCGCCAGCCTCAGCGGAGAACGCGACCAGCAGCGCGAACGTGGCCCCCCCGACCGTT